>NZ_JAHZTC010000050.1 GCF_019599265.1 Pontibacter sp. HSC-14F20
TATCTCCGCTATTAAAAGCCATTGGGTGTCGGTTAAACTACTTGGGTAAGTCATAAGTCTGCTAACTTTTCTTACTCAAACAACCGGCACCTGCTTTTTTATTCATTCAAATCAAAACAGCCTCTAAGAGTATTTGGATTTGCTCCTTTAGCAAATCCCCAAAAATTGATGTCAAATGGACGCTCTGGCAACACTCCCATATAGGTAAACTAAAAGGTGCAGAGGGTTGGATTGATTTAAATACCTTTAATGGAAGCAGGGAAGAGTGGAACAACTACTTGTTGGCTAGATAAGTTGAGTCATAAAAAATCTATAGTAATTAAATTATATTTTAACTATTACACAGTGAATATCACTTTACTTCAAGTAGTAAATTGGGTTAGATATGAAGAGGTTGTAAACTAAAGTGAGTTAATGGAATAGAGTTACTCCCTTAATACAGTCAACATAGAAGATGAAACTAGTACACAGTCAATTTAGTCATTAGGTATCACTTTAGCATACTGAGAAGCCATCTTTTCCCTGGCCTCCTTGACTGTGAAGCTCCAGTGGATTTTTACTTGTTTCTCATTTCGTTCTTCTATC
>NZ_JAHZTC010000051.1 GCF_019599265.1 Pontibacter sp. HSC-14F20
CTGGCCGACAGGCTGTTGGAGCCCCCTGAGATGGCCTTTTCCAGCGCTGTTGGCAAAGGGTTGCGTAAGGCCGCCTGGCGCCTCTTCTCCAAAGAGGAGGTGGATGTGAGCTGCGGGCACTACCCTCAGACGGCTCAGCGCTGCCAAGACTGCCAGGGGGTGCTGGTGAGCCAGGACAGGGACTCCGACTTCTACGAGTCCCTGTCCGAGCCCAGGCCGGCCAACGTGGATTTGCTCCTGCGGGCGCACCACCTCCAGCGCTACGTCTTCTTCGGGGGGCACGCGAATGCGGCCAGGGGCGGTCAATTTCACCAATTCCGTTCAGGTGCCTGTCTTCCTGCCCAAGGCAAAGCACAGGAGGGAGCGGACGGCTCTGCTGGAGGTGAGCTGGGGGCGGGTGGTTTGCCCGCCGCCGGCAGACAAAAGAGGCCAGCAGGTGGCCCTGTGGCTGGTAAAGGCCATAGAGGCGGCGCCTCCAGCAGGGCAAGAGCCTGTAGCCTGGTGTCTGCTCACCACCATCCAGGCGGAAGATGAAGTCACCGCCCTGCTCATGCTCGACTATGACCGCAGGCG
>NZ_JAHZTC010000052.1 GCF_019599265.1 Pontibacter sp. HSC-14F20
GCGCCTGGGTGAGCGCGCGGGCAACCTGCGGCTCCTCGCGCACGAGGCTGCCGCGCAGGCCGACGATGCAGCAGCTCTTGTCGCGATATTCGCCGTCGAGATTGGAAGCGACTTCCTTGTACTGGGTGTCCTTCAGCCAGAGATAGGCGAGCGGATCGGAGGCCAGGAACGCCTGCACCTCGCCCTTCTGGACCGCAACGTCGAGCAAATTGCCGGGATAGGCGCGCCAGTCGACGTCCTTGTTCGGATCGATGCCGAGCTTGGCGAGCTGGATCGAGAAGAAGTTCTTGTCGGGGCCGCCGAGATCGCCGACCGCGACGATCTTGCCCTTGAGATCGGCGAGCTTGGCGACGCCGGAATCGGTGCGGGTCAGCACGCGCATGCAGCCGCCATGGGTGCCGGCGGCGATCTTGACGTCGAAACCCTGCTCCAGCGGTTTCAGCCAGCGCAGCGCCATGCCGAGGCCGGCATCGCTCTTGCCGGTGG
>NZ_JAHZTC010000053.1 GCF_019599265.1 Pontibacter sp. HSC-14F20
TCTCACGCAAATTGCGCAGAGGAGGCCGCGACGAAGACCGCCCCTCCCGCTACACCAGATCCCTCGCATTTTAACGATTGGCTTGACGGAAGTTTCGCGCCTCGCGGCGCAGGATCAATTGTTTCCATATGTGAGGATTTGTGGATGAGCGTTTCTACCGTTACGCCGTCGTCGATCGCGATCGTGGTCCCGAGCTACGACACGACCAAGCAGCAGGACGACCAGGCCAAGACCAAGGATACCGACCCGACCTACAAGCCGCCGCCGCCGGCGCCGCTGCCGCCGGGTCAGGGCACGCGGATCGATCAGCTCGCCTGATCGAGCCCGCCGATGACGAAGCGCCCGATCCGGTCGATCGGGCCTTTCGCGCGTCCGGCCCGATCTTTGCCGGATGCGCCATGAGCACGCATCACGCCTCTCTGCGATAAGCCGAGACCTCCCGGAAAAGCGCGCGCGCTCCTCCAATCGGGCGACGCCACCG
>NZ_JAHZTC010000054.1 GCF_019599265.1 Pontibacter sp. HSC-14F20
CTTATCTTGCCCGCTCTGCTCATGATTGCCGCGGTGGCCACGGGAAGCTGGCGAATTTCTGAAGTAAAGGCCGACGCTCAATCGGCTGCCCAAGTCGCTGCACGGGCTGGGTCAGTGGCCTCGTCGGTTGGCGAGAGCATTGCGGTTGGGCAGCGCGTTGGTCTGGCTGAGTTGGCTGGCACCAGGTGCAGTAACCCCGCAATTGCTGTGGATTCATCTGACCTTACGCTTCCTGTCGGGTCCGCTGGCACCACATCAGCACGAGTAAGTTGCATCATCAAACTGTCTGACCTTCTCGTCCCGGGAATGCCGGGGTCCTTCCACATCGAGTCGGTGGCCCACTCCACCCTCGACAGCCATCGGGAGCGATACTCATGAAGATCTCACCTGTCCGTGCCCGAATACACGGTGCCCTGGCCGTGGTTGCCCTCCTCCTTCTGGTGGTGGGCTCCCCAGCCGCTCTCGTAGCATGGGGACACCT
>NZ_JAHZTC010000055.1 GCF_019599265.1 Pontibacter sp. HSC-14F20
GTCCTGCAGCGCGAGGCCGCCGAGCGGCAGCGTCACGCCGCTGCGCACGCTGTTCCTGCGCACGTCGATCAGCTCGAGCGAGCCGCCGCCGAGATCGCCGACGATGCCGTCGGGATGATGGATGCCGGAGATGACGCCGAGCGCCGACAGCCGCGCCTCGCGCGGGCCCGACAGAATCTCGATCTTCACGGCGCAGATGCGCTCGGCCTTCGCGATGAAATCAGGGCCGTTCGAGGCG
This sequence comes from Pontibacter sp. HSC-14F20, assembly GCF_019599265.1. Taxonomy (GTDB): domain Bacteria; phylum Bacteroidota; class Bacteroidia; order Cytophagales; family Hymenobacteraceae; genus Pontibacter. The sequence continues at coordinate 239 of NZ_JAHZTC010000055.1, forward strand.
TCGCGGCAGGCCGCGGTGGCAATCGCGAACACGCGTCCGACCTGCATCACCCGGCACAGCGCGCGGAAGCGCTTCAGCGAGGTCAGCGCCTTGTCGACGGCATCGGGCGCGAGCAGGCCCGTGCTCTGCACCTCGCGTCCGAGGCCGCACAGCGTCTTCTCGTTGAAGATCGGTATGAGGCTTCGCGCCAGCCCCTCGTAGACGACGAGACGGACCGAGTTGGAGCCGATATCGATGACAGC
>NZ_JAHZTC010000056.1 GCF_019599265.1 Pontibacter sp. HSC-14F20
TCCCCCATCGGACGGGCCTTCCAATACCGCGACGATCTTCTTGGCGTCTTCGGCGACGCCGAGCTGACTGGCAAGCCCGCTGGCGACGATCTGAGAGAAGGCAAGCGGACTGTGCTCGTCGCCCATGCGCTCAATCGGGCCGACTCCCACGACGCTGCTCGCTTGAAGTCATTGCTGGGTCGCCCCGACCTCGACGATAACGACGTCGCCACCGCCCGTCGTATCATCGAGACAAGTGGAGCCCGGGAGGCTGTCGAGTCAACAATTGTGCAGTGCCATGATCACGCCATCGCAGTTCTCGACGACGCCGAGATGACCGATGCCGGCCGAATTGCCCTGCGGGAATTAGCCCGCCAATGCGTCGAGCGTCATTTCTGATACCACGATCCCGCGGCCTGAGTTTCACACCAGGAGGAGAGCGAAACCGTTGACCTCGTCCTCATCGAGACGCTGACCAATGACCTCAACTAGCCGACCCC
>NZ_JAHZTC010000057.1 GCF_019599265.1 Pontibacter sp. HSC-14F20
GAATACCGCATGCCTGGTGCCCCGGTCACGAACTACATCTCATTGGCCTTCCTGCTGATCGTCGTACTGTCGAACGTCACTTCGGAATCGGGGCGCTGGACACTAGCCCTCTTCGCCCTGGTCGCAATTGCCATGGTCGCCGGGTGGTACGCAGTCCGTAACAGCATCAAACCCGACCTGCTCGACAACGTGGTTCCAAGCGATGAGGGGATGTGAATGATGCAAACCCACGTTCTCTACACCGGCGGAACGTTAGGAATGGTGTCCACTCCTAACGGCTTAGCTCCAGGTGCTGATCTGACGGGTTGGCTTAACCAATTACTATCTGGCACCGAACTCGCCGGAACCTTTGAGACCCAGAGTTTCGAGCATCTCATTGACTCGGCCAACGCCACTCCCGATGACTGGCGCCGAATTGTCGACGATCTGTGGGAGCATCGCGACGATGCCGACTCATTCGTTGTTCTTCATG
>NZ_JAHZTC010000058.1 GCF_019599265.1 Pontibacter sp. HSC-14F20
GCCAACGAGGTCACCAGTGCCCCACAGGTTGAACTTCTACCCTTCCTGCGAGAGCAGTCGGTCTCGGCGACAGCGCACCGATTCGGCAACCCGGATGCTGGGGTCCTCTCGGTGAGATAGTGAGGCGGCACTCGCTGCGTGACGGGGTGCGACTTAACGGCGGGGATCGATAGCGATCTTGACACCGGCGTGACCGCGCACGGCGTCAACAGCCTCGGTCCACTGGGACAGGCCAAAAGTGTGAGTGACAATGGGGGTCCCGTCGATATTTCCCCGTCCGAGCATGTCGACCGCCCGGTGAACGTCTGCCCGACTGGCATTCGATCCTCCAGAGATCGTCAGCTCTTGGTAATGCACCGTATTGGGGGTGATGGTCGTCGTTGATCCCTTGGGAAAACCAGCAAACCAACTCACGCGTCCGCCTGGGGCCGCGAGATTAAGGGATTCCTCGGCCAATTCG
>NZ_JAHZTC010000059.1 GCF_019599265.1 Pontibacter sp. HSC-14F20
CATCAATGATGACGGTCACACCAGTGACTTGCTCAAAGGTGCGAATATTGCGACCCTCTCGACCAATGACTCGGCCTTTCATCTCGTTGCTAGGCAACGGCACGACACTGACGACGGTGTCAGCAACCATCTCGGAGGAACACCGCTGGATAACCTCCGCCACGATATGGCGAGCCTTAGCCTCAGCCGACGCCGTCGCCTCGGTGACGATGGCACGGGCACTGTTTTCGGCGAAGACGCGAGCCTCCCGTCCCAGATGCTCAACGAGCTCATCGCGGGCCTCATCGAGGGACATCCCGGCGACCCGTTCCAATTCGGTAACGATCTGACCATGACGTCGATCAAGCTCGGCATCACGCTCATCAAGTTGTGAACTACGTTCGGCTAGCTCCAACCGGTCCTGCTCGATCTTGTCGAGCCCCTCTTCGAGATGGCGGCGAGCTTCTTGCAGCCGGTGAT
>NZ_JAHZTC010000005.1 GCF_019599265.1 Pontibacter sp. HSC-14F20
TTTGTTGCTGTTGCGCTACCATCTGAATGCTCTCTGATTCCACCAGGAGATACGAAAAAAGGAGCAGAAAACTTAATTCCTGCTCCTGTAATTCTCCAGTTTTCACGGAGACTTTTTCAGTGCCCTCGCCCTGTGGGGGGGCTTTTTCTTTTTCTGCACGTGGCTGCTGCTTCCGCCCAGCCCTTCGGCCGAGTCCCTGGCCCTGCAGTCGTTGTGGCGGATGATCAGCGGCCGGCTCTCCATGTCAGAGGTGGAGAGCTGGTCCTCGCCCGAGTTCTGGAGTTCTTGCAAAAGCTGCAGGTAATACTTGCGCCACAGCCTGTGGCGGGTCATGGCTGAGCCATCTTCACGCTGGCCCGGAAGACGCGGGTGATTGCCTTCGAGTTGTGCCTGCGGGAATTGGCGATCGTATTGTGGTCGGGGGCCAACTGGCTCAGCAGCCACTTCACCTCCAGGTTGCGGGGGCACTCTCGCTCCAGGCAGCGCGGGGAGCGGATGCGGTTGAGGTAGCCGTAGACGAGCAGCTTCAGTAAAACAGTCGGGTGGTAGGCCGGGCAACCGTTCTCGGGAAGGTCGGTGCGGAACCCCAGCTTCTCCGGGGGAAGCGAATTGACAAAGGCGTCGATCAGGCGTACCTCGTTGTCGGAGGAGATCAGCTCCTCTAGGCTAGCCCCGCCATCGGGCGGTGCGGCTGCAGGCGGAATTGAATTTCATAGCTAAGCAGATAAGTCTATCATCACTTAGACGTTTTGTTCGATAAATTTGCAGGAAGAAGGATGTTATTAGACAGTCTGACGGGCTGGTGCATGAGGTGCGTGAGGCTTTCAGCCTGAAGCTAGGCTTATGTGCCTGGTTGCACTGTCGAGTAGGCAAGGACAATTCAGTCCAAGCCTCTCACACATTCGTGCGTAAAGATCTCCCTTTACACGGCTGTTATTATCCAACCGTTGGCTTTATTCCCACAGCCCAATGCGCAAACAGCTCGGGTGATCACTTTGCAACCTCCCCTAACCATTTCCTTGCCTTGGCTGCGACCACTCAGCCTTTTATATTTCCGGGTTGCCCACTTGGCCAGGATCAGATTTAGATGTCCCAGCACTCGGTAAAGTTCCGATCTGAAGAAGGCACCGTAGTAGTTGATCCATCCTCTCACTGCCGGGTTGGCTACCGCTGCAACTTTGAAAAGATCACTTCCCTCCTTCCGATGCAACTTCCATGATCGGATCTTTTCCCAAATGGACACTTTGGCTCTCCCACTTATTGCTGGTGAGAAACTGGTAAAGTACCGCCCATACCTGTCCTTTGATTTCCGACCTCTGAAGGTGTAGCCAAGAAAGTCAAATTGTTGAGCAGGGTAAGGGCCTTTCCTGTTGCTATCCCTGCAATAGACTACCTTGGTCTTTTCAGGATGCAGCTCCAGGCCGCATGCCTTTAGCCTCTCTCCCAGCGCCTCTCTCAACTGCACGGCCTGCTCTTCTGTCTGGCAGTGGATCACACTATCATCCTCGTAACGCTCGAACGGGCAGCCCGGATAGTGAATCCGAAGCCATTCATCCATACAGTAGTGCAGAAAGAGATTAGCCAGCAAGGGACTTACAACAGCGCCTTGAGGTGTTCCTTTTCCTCTTTCCATGAGCGTGCCGTCCCGTTGCTGCACAGGCGCTGTGAGCCACCGCTCGATGTAGAGCAGTACCCATTTGCAGTCTGTGTGCTTGCGCACGGCCTTCAGCAGCAACTCATGCGGCATGTTGTCGAAGAAGTCTTTGATGTCTAGATCCAGCACCCAATCGTACCGCCAGCATCGTTGCCTGGCTGTTTTCACTGCCTCTATGGCGCTTTTGCCGGGACGGTAGCCATAGGAGTCCTCATGGAACACGGACTCCAGCACCGGTGACAGCGTCAGGGTGACCACCATTTGGGCGATCCGGTCGGTGACAGTGGGAATGCCCAGCGGACGGGTACCCCCGCCGCTTTTGGGAATCTCCACCAGCAGTACGGGTGAAGGCATGTAGCTCCCTGAGCTCATCCGGTTCCATAGTCGGTACAGGTGAGTTCTGCTGTCCTTGTCGAATTCCTCCAGGCTCAGCTAGTCCACCCCGGCAGTGCCCCGGTTCCTTTTAACCTGCAGGTAGGCTTTCTGTACAGTAGCCCTGGAAATGTTAAACGGTTTTGTCTTAATCATGTTGGTACCTCCTACAGGCCTGAGCCGGTAGTTTTCCTAGTGATGAAAACTGGATAATACGCTCCCTTCGCTCCCTCCCCATTACAGGGACTTCATCACTACTACGAGGCGTTCCGCCCGCGTGCCCTGCATCGGTACTCTGGCTCTTGTGGGGCTGCCACTTGAGCTTCTCTCTTGCCATCAGGACGACACGTTATCACGTTCCATAAGGATGCCTGCGCTAAGGTCACACCATCTATACGCCGGATGTCACAGAAGCCGTAATCAGGCACCCCTTCTGCTTATCCCAAGACAAGGTTTAGGCCTTGGTTTTGACATCGTTTAACTACCTTTCGACGCTTCTTCGATGGTTCACTTGCCTTCGTCTCCTTTGCACACACCTGACATCTTCAATGATGCCTTTTGCTTTATCGCTCACCACCCGGCCTTTTAAGCCAAGCAGCATAAAGTGGTTTGGAACCCGCGCCTGAACGCCGATCCCGAGGGGCCCACCCTCATCATCCTTACAGCACCAGGGTACTTTCCAGTACACTGTTCGTGACACACAAACCTTCGGTAGCTGGTTTTAAAAAGCAGCGGATAAGGGCTATCTTTTGGAATCACACGTAACCAGATAGCCCAAAGAAGTAGTTCAGCGGCAAGCCTCTTCCGACTTAAAACCCATAATGCGTCGCCCGGTTCCGTGCAACTAAGGCTTCATTGTGGGCACTCCGTACCCAACGAAGCCTTAGTTGTTAGCGGCTGTTATTTTTTATAAATTCGGCAAAGTCGTCGAATAGATCTAACCAATGGTCTCTGGTTTCTCCATTAGGCAAAGTTTCGACATAGCTGTGGTTGCTGTTGGGGTATACCTTGTAAGTCAGGTTATCCTTTTGCAGGCGAATAAACTCAGATTTAATGTAGTCTGAGGCTTCGATAGGCACGGCATTATCATTACTTCCTATCGTCAAGAAGATGGGAATTTTCAATTTCAAAAGATTCTCTATTGGGGGTTGGTTGATAGCGTAGTGCCATTTATAGGTGTCGCCTCTAAAGGTATCGGTGACTGAGCCAGGACGTTTAAAAACGCTTTCCATACCTGTAAAGTAAGTGTCGAGCTGGGCCTGTGCCTCCTCTGCATCTATTTCCCCGCTGTGCATCTTCCGCCTGATGAACAGAACGTCATTAAACATCTGCGGGGCACCGTTTCCGGAAGCAAAGCCTAGGTGCGTTACTTTTTTGTTAATAACTGCCAAGCGTGCAGCCACGTCGCTTCCTTCTGAGTGCCCCAAGACTGCGACAACATTCGCCTTAGGGTAAAGTTTGTCAACTACATAAGTTAGCACCTTACTCGCCACTTCCGCCCTGTCCAATACATTGTTCCTTTCATTGAACTTAGCACTAGCCGTAAAGTGGTCTGTGTTGGCGTAATAAGGAACCCCAACTTTCTGGATATAAACAAAAGCATAATCCTTCGGGAAGCGCCTCATCACAGACCTTGGAAAATTGTTAAAACAGCACTCCACACTGTCGGTACTGCTTATCATAGGGGTTGGTTTAGACCCCTGCAGGAACAGGAAGACCTTTGTTTTTTTTAACCTATCTGGGTTATAAATATAAAAATTAACACTATCTCCTTTAGCTAGAAGATAGTGCTCTTCAAGTCCCTGCTTATTTAACTTTTGTCCATGCGATAGAAGCGGAAATAGGAACAATAGTAGTAAAGCTTTCTTCATTTCCTAATAATGTATTAATCCTGACTAACGCCTTTGTTGGTAAAAGCCTACTAAAGGGTAATTTACAGTATTTTCCTTCAGAGAGGTCAAAGCAATACCAGTAATTGATTTCTCAATTTTAAAAAAGTGCTTCATAAACTGCTCTAAGGGAATGCCTTTCAAATGCTATAAATATCCTGAACGGGGTCTCCAATGAGCCACCAATGAAATTATCATATCTTTTCTTTTGGAGGAGCCTGCATTCCGAACCAGAATACTGAGCGGGCTGTCTTGCGCCAGTTAAAATACGGTCTTAACAAAGAGCATCAGTTTAAAGTACGGTTTACCTAAATAATCAGCTCTCGTTTGCTACCGAAATTAATAGTTAATATGTCGGGAATCCTGACTAACGTTTATTTTTCAGGCTGTTGCGAAGCCTAATTCTTCAGGTTTCAGGTCTAATTTAGCGATGTTTTTGCGAATCCGCTGCACGAGCTTAAGCTTTCTTTTCTCATCGAGGAACAGGTACTGAGTGGGCGGGTTGTAGGGTATGCGGTAGGTGAGCATATGCCAGATGATGACGGCCAGCTTTCGGGCCGTGGCGCTTACGGCCGCCTGCCGTCCCTTTCGGAAGGCTATACATCGGAAAGTAAATTTTAAACCAAAAATAACCGCAAACGCCTGATTATACTCCATAGTCAGGCGTTTTTGCTGTGAAGACCTTCTATTAACCTCACCACCAGGAAGTACCGCTACCCAAATCTAAAATCCTCTAGGCTTACCCCCTTCTCTACTCATCCAGTACTTTATTCCGGGATTTCAGTATATTAGATGTCACTATCGCCTCATAAGCAGCCAGGTACAGTGAAATAGGTTGCCGGGAGCTTATAAAAGCATCGCATCTACATGAATAAACAACTACGCTCTATCGTTCTCGCTACCCTGCTGCTGGTACCTGTCTCTTTACTCGCACAAAAAAATGAGGTGCATTTTGAGCCGGAGGAACTGGCCAATCCGCTGATGGGCACTGATTCCAAAGTAAGTTTGTCCAATGGCAACACCTACCCGGCTGTGGCTGTGCCCTGGGGCATGAACCTGTGGACGGCGCAAACCGGCAAGATGGGCAATGGCTGGGCCTATACCTATAATGCGGACAAGATCAGAGGCTTTAAGCAGACGCACCAGCCTTCGCCCTGGATGAATGACTACGGTCAGTTTGTAATCATGCCGGTGACGGGAAAACTCCGCTTCGACCAGGATGCCCGGGCCAGCTGGTTCTCCCACAAATCGGAAGTAGCCAAGCCCTATTACTACAGCGTATACCTGGCCGACCACGACGTCACTACTGAGTTCACACCTACAGAACGAGCTGCCCAGTTTCGCTTCACCTACCCCGCTACCGACAGCGCGTTTATCGTGATTGATGCACTTGACAAAGGCTCTTTTGTGAAAGTTATACCTGGCGAGAATAAGATTGTAGGCTATACCACCAAAAATGCCCGTAGCAACCCCAAGGACTTCAAAAACCACTTTGTCATCTATGCAGACAAGCCTTTTACTATAGCCTATATCTGGCACGATTCCACGCTGGTAAAGGATAAGCTGGAAATGAACGCAAATCATGCGGGCGCCATTGTGGGATTCAAAACAGCGAAGGGTGAACAGGTGAAACTGCGCGTGGCATCGTCTTTTATCAGTCTGGATCAGGCCGAGCTCAACCTGAAGCGTGAACTGGCCAACGATGATTTTGAAACTACGAAGCGAAAAGCCAAATCTCTTTGGAACGAAGCCATGAGCCGCATTACCGTGGAGGGTGGTACCGACGAGCAAATGCGTACCTTTTACAGCTGCCTTTACCGCACCCTGTTTTTCCCGCACAAAATGTACGAGCTCGATGCCAGCGGCAACCCGGTACATTACAGTCCTTATGACGGCAAGGTATATCCCGGCTACCGCTTTGCCGGCACGGGTTTCTGGGACACGTTCCGGGCCTTATACCCTTTTCTGAACCTGGCTTACCCGAGCATCAACACAGAAATGCAGGCTGGTCTGGTGAACGACTACAAAGAAGGCGGCTGGCTGCCGGAGTGGTCCAGTCCGGGCTATGCCAACATCATGATTGGCAACAACTCCGCTTCGGTGGTAGCCGACGCTTTCATGAAAGGCCTGCGTGGCTACGACATCAACACCTTGTATGAAGCGCTACTGCACGGTGCCAACAACGAGGGTCCGATCACGGCTATCGGTCGGGCTGGAGCAGACTACTATAATAAACTCGGGTATGTGCCTTATGATGTAAAGATAAACGAGAATGCAGCCCGCACGCTGGAGTATGCCTACGACGATTTTGCCATCTACCAGCTGGCCAAAGCGCTGAACAGGCCGCAGGAGGAAATTAACCTCTATGCCAGACGCAGCCAGAACTACCGGAATTTGTTTGACCCTGCTACAGGCCTGATGCGCGGCAAAAACCAGAATGGTACCTTCCAGTCACCCTTCAACCCGTTTAAATGGGGGGATGCCTTTACTGAGGGCAACAGTTGGCACTACAGCTGGTCCGTGTTCCATGATGTGCAGGGATTGATTGACTTGATGGGTGGCAGACAAAACTTTGTGGCGAAGCTGGATTCGGTTTTCAAGTTGCCCCCGCTCTACGACGAGAGCTACTATGGCAGTGTAATCCACGAAATACGCGAAATGCAGATTGCCAACATGGGCCAGTACGCGCACGGCAACCAACCCATTCAGCATATGATCTACCTTTACAACTACGCCGGAGTACCTTGGAAAGCACAATACTGGTTGCGGGAAACCATGAACCGCATGTACCAACCTACTCCCGACGGCTATTGCGGCGACGAAGACAACGGACAAACCTCTGCCTGGTATGTATTCTCAGCCCTTGGTTTTTATCCGGTTACGCCAGCCGTGAACCAGTATGTGCTGGGAGCACCCTTATTCAAAAAAACAACCATCCAGCTCGAAAATGGCAAAACGTTCGTGATCGAGGCCCCATCTAACAGCAAGGAAAATCTGTATGTACAGAAAGTGAGCCTCAACGGAAAAAAGCACGCGCAGAACTGGATCTCACACGAGGATATTCTGAAAGGCGGAAAACTAACATTCGAAATGGGGCCTGTGCCTGACAAGAGCCGGGGCACGAACGAGCAGTCAGCGCCTTATTCTTTCTCTAACGACAAGACTGCCACACAGCACCTAAAATAGATCTTCTAAAGCCTAACCTATACCTCCATGCCACCGATCACGCCTGTTACGACTGAAGAAGCTGGTTCACAGCCTAAAGAAATTGCGCTGGATTATAAAAACTATACCTCTCCGCTGATTGTCGTTACGCTCCTGTTTTTTATGTGGGGCTTCATCACCTGCATGAACGACATCCTGATCCCGAAGCTGCAGGAGGTGTTTACGTTACAGCTCTGGCAGGCCATGCTCATCCAAACAGCCTTTTTCGGAGCCTACTTTATTGTGTCTTTTCTTTACTTCTTGTTGTCCATCACCAAAGGCGATCCCATCCAGAAAATCGGGTATAAGAATGGCATCATCATTGGGTTGATCGTGGCGGCACTTGGCTGCACCCTGTTTTACCCGGCGGCTTTGTTTCATAGCTACAGCTTCTTTCTTATGGCCTTGTTTGTGCTGGCATCCGGCATTACGGTGCTGCAAATCACGGCCAACCCCTACGTGGCTATACTCGGTCCGCCTGAAACTTCCTCCAGCCGCATGAACCTGTCGCAGGCGCTTAACTCCTTTGGCACCACTATCGCGCCCATCATCGGCGGTTACCTGATTTTCGACCAGGTGGCATCTGCCCAGATAGATACGGCCGAATCTGTGAAACTCCCCTATCTGGGACTTGCGGCGCTGCTGTTACTGTTGGCTTTGTTAATTAAATTGGCGAAACTCCCCCGGCTGGAGGGCAGCGGTATGATTGAGACCGGTGCTGTGGCTGTGAAACACCCGCATCTGGTGCTGGGCATCATCTGTATTTTCATGTATGTGGGTGGTGAAGTAAGCATTGGCAGTGCGCTGATCAATTACATTAAACTACCGCAGATTACGGGTTTGTCAGAGTCGGAGGCGAAGCATTACCTGGCCTTCTACTGGGGCGGTGCCATGATTGGTCGCTTTTTCGGGGCTGTAGCGCTGAGCACTTTGAGGCGCAGCGGAAAGTTTGTAGTTATGGCCCTCATCGCGCTTGTCACTTTCCTGACGGTATATCTGCTGTATGATCTCCAGCAGGCGCTGATCATACTTAGTCTGATCGCTCTGAATGTGTTCGTCTTGCTACTGGCCCGATTTATACCTAACCGAACTGTGGGTTTATTTGCCATGGCCGTGATCGGGTTGCTGCTCATTGGCGTGCTGTCGGAAGGCTCGCTGGCTATGTGGGCGATCATCGCCATCGGCCTGTTCAACTCCATCATGTTCCCCACCATTTTTGACCTGGCCATCAAAGGGCTCGGCCGGCATACCAGCCAGGGCTCTTCGCTGCTGGTCATGGCTATTGTAGGTGGTGCCATTGTGCCGCCGCTGCAAGGTCTGTTCGCCGACCTGACTGGGAACCTGCAGCTTTCCTTTATCATCCCGATGATTTGCTATGCTTATATTGTATATTATGGGTTTGTAGGATATAGAGTGAGGGAGGTGTAGGTGACGAATAAAAGCTCACCGGATGAGGACGAAATACCTTATCAAAACCTGCTGTCTTTTTTTGTCTGATACAGGATTATGAAGAATACACAGGATTCTCGTGTACGATGAAAATCCCTCTGCCCCTTTCAAAGGGGGACTTTCCGCCATTACCAGAATCAGGTATAGGCGTTGTAGCTTCAGTAAAAATTCACACCACTGGCAGGTATAACAAGACTAACCTGCACGCTAGCTACGAAGGTATAGCTCAACCAGGTGCACCTTTTGACACTCCACTGTTGGGGGTGAAGGGGTCCCCCTGTCAAGAGCGTTCAGCGAGTGGGGGTAGGGGCCACTACTGTTCGAAACCTTTTAAGGTACGTATTCTATGATAGGAATTTTATCGGGAAGGAGGTTGAGATGAAGGCAAAGGACTTATTGGCATTTATCCCTGAAGCGGATCTTTCGCAGCTGGCAGCCCAGACCCGGGTGGACCACCAGGTCAAGAAGCTCAGCGGGCGGGTGATGTTCCAGCTGCTGCTGCTCTCGCTGCTGGAAGGAGGCCGGGCGAGCCTTCGGGTGATGGAGGAGCTCTACTGCTCTATGCAGTTCCGGACCCTGGCCGATGTGGGGCAAGGGCAGACCACACGCCACAATTCCATCCGCGACCGGATCGTGACCATGCGGCCCGACTTCTTCCGGGCCATCTTCGAGCTGCTCTTCAAGCGCTTCAACCGCCTGCTGGGCCAAGAGGGGGCGCTGGTGCGCTACGACTCTACCCTGATCGCCGTCTCGGCCCGGCTGGTGGCCTGGAGCATGCGCACGCGTGCGGGCAGCAAGGACAGTGGCCAGCTCAAGTGCACGTTGGCCATGAAAGGCAGCCTGCCCTGCCAGGTGCGCGTGTTCACCAACCGCCAGGCCCTGAGCGAGGACTGCGCCCTGCCTGAGACGATCCTCTCGGAGGAGATCTCCCGCTCGGGCATCGTCGTCTTCGACCGGGGCGTGCAGTCGCGCAAAGCCCTCAAGGAGCTCGACGAGCGGGGCCGCCTCTTTGTCACGCGCTGCAAGGTGGGCTCCCACTGCATCGAGCAGGAGCTGCTGGCCGTGGGGCAGCGGCCCGAGGGGATGCCCCTCACCGTGCTGAGCGATGCCTGGGTGAGCTTCCGGGAAAAGCCCGGAAGCTACCTCGAAAAGCCCCTGCGCCTGGTCAAGGCCACCCTGGAATCGGGGGAGCCGATCTGGTTTGTCACCAACATCGCCTGGCTGGATGCCTACCAGGTGGCTGCCCTCTACAAGGAGCGCTGGCAGATCGAGGTGCTCATCAAGTTCTTAAAACAGCACCTGCAGCTCGAGCACCTGGTCACCCGCAACGAGAACGGCATTCAGGTCATGCTCTACATGACCCTGATCGTGGCCCTGCTGCTCATCGTCTACCGCAAGCTCAACAAGCTCGACAGCGACCGTCGCGCCAAACTGCGCTTTGCACAGGAGCTGGACGTGGAAATAGTCAGGCAAATCGTGCTGCTCTGCGGGGGAGACCCCGCTAAAATGGAGAAATTCGTCACCTGAACACGTTTCGAACAGTAGTGGGTAGGGGCCCTCGATTTGGAGGGTCTTGACTTTTTTGCCTACTGGGGCTAGGGGCCTCGATTTTTTTCTCAAGAAAAAAATAGGTGCCCGCCGCACAGGCGAAGCTATAAAACAATACTAGTTGCTATACCTGCAACAGCACACCTACAAAGTCTATACCTGATCAGGGAGCCATCGAAAAAAGCTTCTTATTCGGCTTGCTTCCCATATAAAAAGTAATTTTCCCACCATTCATAATCTCATCGTGCGTCAGGTAAGTACGGTTAACGAGCTTTCCGTTCAGCTCCATTTTCTGCACATAAACGTTCTTGTCACTCTGGTTTTTCACGTCGATCGTAAAGGTCTTGCCGTTTTCCAGGTTGATGCTCGCTGACTTGATGGCCGGACTGGTGATGGCGTACTGGTCGGAGCCAGGAGCTACCGGGTAAAAGCCCAGGGCGCTGAAGATGTACCAGGCACTCATTTGCCCGAAGTCATCGTTGCCACCCAGGCCATCTACAGTGGGTTTGTACATGGCTTTGAGTACCATGCGGGTGCGCTGCTGGGTTTTCCAGGGCTGATCGGTCCAGTTGTAGAGGAAAGGCACGTGGTGCGAGGGCTCGTTGCCGTGCACGTAGTTGCCGATGATGCCTTCGCGGGTAATGTCCTCTGTGTTCTCAAAGTATTTATCCGGCAGCTCCATCGTGAAGAGCGAGTCCAGATGTTGGGCAAAGCGCGTCTTCCCTCCCATCATGGCAATCATCTGGGTCGGATCATGTGGCACGTAGAGGCTGTAGTTCCAGGAATTGCCCTCGATGAAGCCCTGTCCGTGTGTGTCCAGCGGGTCGAACTCTTTCTTCCAGGTACCGTCGCTGAGTTTGGGACGCATAAAGCCGGATTTGGCGTCATACACGTTCTTGTAGTTCTGTGCACGCTTGCTGAATTCCTCGTAAATGTCCTGTCGGTTTAGCTTATTCGCCATTTGCGCAATACACCAGTCATCGTAGGCGTACTCCAGTGTCTTCGATACGGAAGAGCCATTCTTGTCCTCCGGCACGTAGCCCATTTCCATGTAATATTCCAAGCCATCGTAGTAGCGGGTGCGGGCGGTCTGCACGCAGGCATCCAGAGCACGGTTGGCATCAAAATCTCCATTCCCTTTCATCACGGCATCAGCAATCACCGGCACGGAATGGTAACCGATCATACACCAATTTTCGTTGGCGTAGTGCGACCACACTGGCAGCATTTTATGCACGCTCTGGTCGTAGTGCGCCAGCATCGATTTGATCATGTCGTTGTTGCGGGCGGGCTGCAGGATGTTGAACAGCGGGTGCAGCGCCCGATAAGTATCCCAAAGTGAGAAGCTGGTGTAGTTAGTAAAACCATTGGCCTGGTGCACATTCATGTCGAGGCCTCTATACTTGCCGTCCACATCCATATAAGTAGTCGGCCCCAGGAAGGCGTGGTACATGGCGGTATAGAAATTCACGAGGTCGTCTTTGCCGGCATCCACCACCACTTTGCTGAGCTCCTTGTTCCAGGCGGCCTGTCCTTCACGCTTCACCCGCTCAAAATCCCAGTGCGGAATTTCGGCTTTCATGTTGGCCAAAGCCCCTTCGGTACTCACCGGCGAGAGCGCAAATTTTATCTTGATCTTCTCTCCTTCTTCAGTCTTAAAATCGAAAAAGGCCCGAATCTTTTTGCCAGAGAATTCCGGGAAGTTTTTAGTCTGGTCGAACTTGCGCCAGAAGCCTTTGTATACCTGTGCCTCTGAGTAGTCTTTGTTACCATACTGGTAGAAAGGTTTGCTGAAGGACATGGCAAAGTATACCGTGCGGGTACGGGCCCAACCGCTAGTCTGGCGGTAACCCGTGATCAGGGTGTCGTTCTCCGCGCGCACAAAGGTCCAGGTGGTTTTGCCGTCGTAGTTGTAAATGCCCGACATCAGATCGAGGATAATGTGTGCCTCATCCGACTTCGGGAAAGTATACTGGTGCATGCCTACACGGTTGCTCGCCGTGAGTTCAGCCAGGATGTTGTGGTCGTCGAGTTTTACTTTGTAATATGCTGGCTCGGCTACTTCATTCTGATGCGAAAAAGCAGAGCGGTAACCACTCTCCGGCTTGTCGGCCGTGCCCGGGTTCAGTTGCAGTTTGCCGGTGGTTGGGGCAATCAGGAAGTCGCCCAGATCGGAGTGGCCGGTGCCGCTGAAGTGCGTGTGGCTGAAGCCAACAATCGTTTTATCGTCGTACTGGTAGCCGGCGCAGTACTTATACACGTCCTTGTTATACTTGCCATTTACTTCATAAGGTATAGTGTCAGTATCCGGGCTAAGTTGCACCATCCCAAAAGGAACCGTAGCACCGGGATAGGTATGGCCCATTTTGGCAGTACCGATCATGGGGTTCACGTACTTTACCAGATCAGGGATTGCTGGCTTTTTTTGTGCAAAGACCAGGAGTGGTAGCAGCAGCACAATGGAAAGGGCTATACTTCTCATAGAATGGACAATAGGTTCGGAATCAGGTTAGAAAGACGTGTTTAAAGTTAAAGTTTATTTTTAAATATAGCCCCTTGCTTCACTAGAATAGCTGATGTGTATTTCTCAATCCGAATCCCTATAGAGGTCCCCCTACCACCAACTGCTGCGGGTCTCCAGATCCGCGCGAACCGGAGTTGACTGATAAACGCTCTTTCGGACATCCCTGTCCTAAGGTATTTCTGCCGAGAACATCCTTGTCTCCGTATACCTGCAACTGAAACCCACATACGGGGATGTGGATATCCCCAACAGCTTTCTCCGGGTCATGGATGTCCCGAAGTGCGTTTGAGCAGTGAGTAGTTGCGACACATTCCATCAACTCATAGAATTCTTCTGTCATTTCGACCAACCGAAGAAATCTGAAGCATCGTACAGGCATATCAATAATCCATAATTCTCCTATCGTCGGGATGACAAAAGTGCCTTAGGGCTTAAAGAATAGTACTGGCAAATTGACTAAATTGCACCCTCGCTTTTCTATACCTTATATTTTTAAACTTACCCGCCAGATGGATTTTATTGCGCTTGATTTCGAAACGGCCACCCCACAACGTGACAGCCCCTGTGAGATAGGTATAACTGTGGTACGCGATAGGCAGATCGTTGAAACGCGGTCCTGGCTGATCAAGCCTTTGTACTACCCCAATTTTAATTCATTTAACATTGCTGTACATGGCATCCGTCCGGCTGATGTGAAGGACCAGCCGGATTTTGAAGCGCTCTGGCCGGAGTTAAAACCTTACCTGGAAGGCCAGTTGCTGATCGCCCACAATGCGAGTTTCGACATGAGCGTACTACGCAAAACACTGACCACCTATGGCATTGCGCTGCCGGAAGCGCGCTATACCTGCAGCCTCAAATTTTCGAAGAACATCTGGAAAGGGATGCACAAGTACGACCTCAAAACGCTTTGCAACATGCACCGCATCGATTTTCTGCATCACCGTGCCGCTTCCGACGCCGACGCATGCGCCCGGCTTTCGCTCAAGGCGCTTGACCTGACAGGTACCCGCTCAGAAGCAGAATTTGTTACGCGCATGGGAAGCAAAATTGCCAGCGTATAGCAGCACCTTCAGGCTATATTTTTGTGCGTAAAAGAAAGCCGGAATGTGACGGATCAAAATAATTTTTGTGTAAATCAGGTAATGCGTATACTTGTGAAAGCATAAACATAATTATCTCTCACTAAATACCTTACTATGGAAAACACTTCAAAAACCGCGACTGTCACCATCAGCGCAAACGTACAGGCTCCGGTCGCAAAGGTCTGGCAATGCTGGACCAAACCGCAACACATCACCAGGTGGAACAATGCTTCCGATGACTGGCATACCACACGGGCAGAAAACGACCTTCGGATGGGCGGCACATTCCTCTCCAGAATGGAGGCTAAAGACGGCAGCACAGGCTTTGACTTCAACGGCACTTACACTGATGTGCAGGAGCATGCGCGCATTGCCTACACCTTGGAGGACGGCCGTAAAGTAGAGATCAGATTTGAGCCAAACGGTACTGAAACCCATATGACAGAGGTTTTTGAAGCGGATCAAAGTCATCCGGTGGAGATGCAACAGGCAGGCTGGCAGGCCATTCTGGATAATTTCAAAAAGTATGTGGAAGCCGCCGCAAAGTCACGCACGCTGCACTACGAAATAAACATACAGGCGCCTGCCGAAAAGGTATACCGCACCATGCTCGACGAGGAAAAGTACAAAACCTGGACCGCCGTGTTTCACCCGACCTCACATTACAAAGGCTCCTGGGAAAAAGGCGCTAAAATACTATTCCTTGGTCTGGATGAGCAGGGCGTTGCAGGTGGTATGGTCAGCCGGATAAAAGAGAACATACCGAACCAGTTTATCAGCATCGAGCATCTGGGCCTGGTGCAGGGCGATACCGAAATTACGAGCGGACCGGAAGTAACCGAATGGGCGGGTGCGCTGGAGAACTATACCTTTACCGAGGCGCAGGGCGAAACGGTGCTTGCCATAGACGTGGACACAAACGAGGAATATGAAGCCCACTTTTCAGAAACCTGGCCCAAGGCGCTGCAGAAAATAAAGGAAATGAGCGAAGCCGGATCTTAACTTTCTTACCTACAAAATAAAATTATGGCAACAGTAAGCACTTATCTCAACTTCACGAACCAGACCGAGGAAGCTTTTCTTTTCTACAAATCTGTTTTCGGAACCGAGTTCATCGGCAGCATCGCCCGCTTCGGCGACATCCCTCCTTCCGAGGACATGCCTCCTATACCTGAAGCCGACAAAAACCTGATCATGAACATTGGTTTGCCAATACTGGGCGGGCACCTGCTCATGCGAACGGACGCGCCTGAATCGATGGGTTTCCGGCTAACAAAGGGCAATAACGTGTACATTACCCTGCACCCTGACTCCCGCGAAGAAACACAGCGCTTGTTCAAGACGCTTTCGGAAGGCGGCAAGGTAGAACAGGAATTGCAGGATATGTTTTGGGGCGACTACTACGGTAGTTGCGAAGACAAATTCGGCGTCCACTGGATGTTCAATTGCGATCAGAAGTAATTTCGAACAGAGATCATACAAGCAAAAGAGCCGCTCTTTCAATTATGGAAGGCGGCTCTTTTGGTTTAAGGCTTTTAATAAAATATAAGGCAATCCTGAAATTGCTATATTGTCAGCATGAAACAGACAAGCTCCGCTGCCACTCCCACGGCACTCAGTAACTATCTGAAAAAGTTTAGCAAGTTGCGACAGGGCGTGACCAGGTATGGGAAGGCTCCACACAAGCCTGTGCTGCTGCTTACTTTTATTGAATTGTTTGAGAAGGCTGAGTTATCAGAAAACAAGGTATACATTTCACCAGAACTGGTAGCGAGGTTTAAAGAAATCTTTGCGTTACTCGTAAGAACAGCGCATACCTCTGATTTTTCATTGCCTTTTTATCACCTGGCAACTGAAGGTTTTTGGAATGTCAAAACTAAGCTCGGCCCGACTCTTCATGTACACATTAAAAGCATCCATACCCTCAGCGAAGTAGTAGACTTCGGCTATTTTGCTGAAGACCTCTACACCCTACTTCTGGATACAGAAGCTCGGAGTATTCTGAAAACTGCTATTCTTGACCATTATTTTCCGGTTACAAAAGCCGAATATCTCAATACTAAACAAGGTGGGTATATCCAGAATCTTCAAAGCTATTTGCTCAACGAGAGTCCAGCAGGCTATACCCTGGAGTTGAACGAAACTGATGAAGAGGAAGCTTTTATACGAGGCGGTATGTTCAAAAAACTAGTTCCTCAGGTATACAACCATACCTGCTGCATTTCAGGTATGCGGCTGGTTTCAAATCACGGATTTTCAATGATTGATGCCTGCCATATCGTTCCTTTCAGCCTGAGCAAGGACGACAAAATCAACAATGGTTTGGCGCTCTGCCCTAACCTGCATCGTGCCTTTGACCGTGGCTTAATATCAGTTAATGAGAAGCTAAAAGTTCTGGTATCTGATGCGATAGCAGAAGATTTAACGAATGCCTATGCGCTTCTACACTTAAAAGGTAAGGGCCTAGCTCTACCTTTTGGAGCAAAACATTATCCAACTGCTTCTAATCTTGCCTGGCATCGCGAACATATTTTTAAAGGCTAAGAGTAAAAATTAGGAGTTACAAGAACCTATCCCTGCATTCTTATGGAAGGGTGCCGCTAAAATGGCTATGGGATAATCAATATTAATTCCATACAAATTCTGCTTTACTTCTACATCATTTTCTGCCATACCCAATTACTAACATCCGACTGATGATTGAGAAACAAACACAAAAGAGAACTGAATTTATTCTTACCATCCGTACATAAGCCGCGAATACATTATTTAATGTATTCGCGGCACCACTCCCAAAAACTCCACTCTCCAGAGAATGCTTTGCGCCAGCACCTCCTACACAATAGCAATATGATGCAAATTTGTATAGAGTAGACGACACACAATTCCACCTATAGCCTGCTTTCTAAGTCGTGAGCCTTTCAAAAATAACCTCTCCTATACCTGCAAAACTACTCCTGCATAATTCTAAGCTGACTTTCCAAAACATTAGGATCAGCCAATACATTATATTAAAACATTTCTATACATAAATGCGTTTATTCGTCTATCCTTAAACCATTCACGCATAAAAACTTAAAGAAATGTGCTTATGAAAACACCTTTACTCTCAATGTTCCTGTCGCTGGCGCTGTTCCTGAATGGAATGGCCCAAAGTGCGCCCAAGCGGGAGTTCCGTGGCGCCTGGATTGCGACTTATGCCAACATCGATTGGCCCAACCGAAACCAGACGCCGGCCCAGCAGCAAGCCGCTCTTCTCTCGATTCTGGATCACCACAAAGCCACCGGCATCAACGCCGTTTTTGTGCAGGTGCGCAGCCAGTGCGATGCCCTCTACTCAAGTCAACTCGAGCCCTGGTCGGCCGACCTGACGGGCCTGCAGGGAAGAGCGCCCGCCACGCCCTGGGACCCGATGGCTTTCGCGATTGAGGAGTGCCGCAAGCGGGGCATGGAATTTCATGCCTGGATCAACCCCTACCGGGCCATTGCCAACTACAACAATATCAACACTTTCGACCCAAGCCATGTGGCCCGTCGCAAGCCGGAGTGGTTGCTGGCAGCCGGTAACCAGCGTATCCTCAACCCTGCCCTGCAGGAAGTGCGCGACTACGTAACTTCTGTGATCGAGGACATCGTGACGCGCTACGATGTGGATGGCATTCACTTTGACGACTACTTTTACCCGAACGCAGTTTTCAACGACGATGCCAGCTACCTGGCTGACCCAAGGGGCTTCATTGACCGTGGCGACTGGAGAAGAGATAACGTGAACATGCTCGTGCAACAGGTAAGCGAAACCATCAGGGCAGCTAAGCCCTGGGTGAAGTTCGGCATTTCACCTTCCGGCATCTATCGCAACAGCACCAACCCAGCCATTGGCTCGGCTACCAGCGGCCTGCAGCACTACGTATCGCTTTATGCCGATTCCCGCAAATGGCTGCAGGAAGGCTGGATCGATTACCTGGCCCCGCAGGTATACTGGTACATCGACCAGCCCGGTGCCAATTACGGCGTACTCATCCCCTGGTGGAACAACAATGCCTATGGCCGCCACATTTACATCGGTATGGCCGGTTACAAAGTGAACGATCCGGCACAGGGTGCAAACTGGGCAAATCCTTCCCAGATTCCGGACCAGATACGCCTCAACCGCGATGCAGCACACAGCAACATCCAGGGCCAGGCCATTTACAACACCAGCAGCATGCGCAACGCCACTAAACTGGGTTTCCGCGACTCGCTGCGCTATGACTTCTACAGCAAGCCCGCCCTGCTACCTAACATGCCCTGGCGCGACAATGTCTCCCCCACAGCCCCGGCAGACCTGATCGCAGAACGCCACGGCAACGACTCGGTGGTCATTACCTGGACCAAGCCTACAGACAACGGCAATGAGTTTGATAAGGTGAGGCAGTTTGCCGTATACCGCTCCCTGAGCCCGATGATCAATCCGGAAAATACCGATAACCTACTGGCTATCACCAACACCGCAACCGGCAGGTATACCGACAATACACTGGCTTCGGACGCGCCTTACTACTATTTCGTGACGGCACTGGACCGCTTCCACAACGAGAGTGCACCTTCTAACGTGAGCGACTACCAGGCACCGATCATAGCCGGTGTGAGTAACCAGGAAATTGACTTGTACGACGCCAATTGCTCCGTTACCCTGCCTGACTACACTGCTATGCTGACCGTGAGCGACGACGTTTCCTTCCCGGATCAGATCATGCTCACGCAGTCACCGGCAGCCGGTACAGAGATCAGCGGGGCAGGCACCATGCAGATCACCTTTACTGCAACGGATGCCTCCGGCAAGTCTACTTCCAGTAGCATGACCCTTACTAAGAAAGATGTTACGGCTCCGGTTATCCTGGTTCAGGATATAACACGCTCGCTCAGCAACGGCATCGTGAACACCTCAGCAGCTGACTTTGACCTGGGCACCTGGGATAACTGCGGTCTGGATGCAAGTTCACTTCAGATCTCCCAAAGCAGCTTCGACTGCAGCCACATCGGCGAGAACACCGTAACCTTTACTGCCCGCGATCTGAGCGGAAATGAGGCCTCAGCTACAGCCGTGGTAACGATTGAAGGCGTGCTGCCACAGGCCGCTATCAGCCTAAGCAGAACGGACAACACCTTTACCGGTCTGCCAGATAATACCATAACCCTGGGTTACGGTGCCCAATCGCTGACACTAACGGCAGCAGATGCTACTGCTGATAACGCAAATACAACCTATACCTGGACACCGGCTGCTGGCCTGAGCACCACCACTGGCGCAGTTACTGAGTTCGCGCCGCAGGCAGCAGGAACGTATACCTTTATGGTAGAAGCGACCAATGCTTACGGCTGTACTTCCACTGCCACGGTTACAGTAGAGGTGCTGGATGTACGTTGTGGCGAGAACAATGAGAAGGTGCTCGTATGCCACAAAACAGGCAGCGCCACGAATCCGAGCAACGGCATCTGTGTAGCACCAGAAGCAGTAGCAGTGCACCTGAGCAAAGGTGGCACGCTAGGCAGATGTGCTCCTGCTGCAGTTGCCAGCAAAGGAATTGCCACTGTCCTGAACGCTTATCCGAACCCATTCACGAGCGAGACAACGGTGCAGTTCACACTGGGTCAGGAGGAAGGATATGTAGTGCTGGAGGTATACGACCTGAACGGCAACAGCGTAGCACGTCTGTTTGAGGGCAGCGCCGACGCCGACAGAACCTATACCTTCACGCTGAACGGTAGCACCCTGCGAAACAACGTCTACATCGTTCGCCTGGTAACTGCCGGTGAGGTTAAAACTTTCCGACTGATGAAAAACAGATAATTGCCAGCTGTTTACTTATGAAAAAGCACCTGTCGGGAAACCGGCAGGTGTTTTTTTTTTTTTTGCTGATTGGGATTCGGGTTAGGGTAACTCCCCGCGGAAGTCAGGCCATTGCTATACTTCCAGGTATAGCCGGCTCAAAAATCTGCCTGAATTAAAATTGTTCCCCCTCCCGACACAGCTTCTCCCCGGCACTTCCCGTACATTTGCGTTATGTTGCAGGAGCTGAAACATTTTTTAAAAAGTACTGATTTTGTAAAGGCGCTGGTGATCACGTTTGGTGCCGCTGTGCCTGTTTCGCTGGGGATATGGCTGGAGCAGGTACCCTACTTTCTGAGCATTGCCATGGGTGTTGTGCTGGCTTCAGGTAGCGCTGTGCCGGGCAGCAGAAAGCATAAAAACGTTGGTATAATCGCTTCGGCTGCCATTGCCATGCTCGCCAGCATAGCCATTGACCTGGCATCCGAGAGTCTATACCTGTTGCTTCCGGTACTGGGGGTGCTCGTATTCTGCATTTCTTTTATCTCCGTTTATGGCTTCCGGGCTTCGTTGGTCTCTTTTGCGGGACTGATGGCCATGGTGCTAAGCTTTGTACACGCCCATACAGGTGCCGATATTTTTATACATGGCCTGTTGATGGGGGCTGGCGGCTTGTGGGCGCTGCTGCTTTCACTCGTTTTCCATTCGTTGCTGCAAAGACGCCAGACCGAAAACCTACTGACAGAGTGCCTCCGTCAGACTGCCCGCTACATACAGTTGCGCGGCAAACTGGTCACAGAGAGCCAGGACCGCGATGCACTTCAGAAAGAATTCTACAACCTGCAGGTAAAACTAAACGAGACGCACGAAGCCCTGCGCGAGGTGCTCCTGCACGAAAGACAAAGCTCCGGCACTTCCAACTACCACCGAAAACAGCTCCTGATCTTTATCGACCTGATCGACATCCTGGAACTATCGCTGGCCAACCCGGCCAACTATGAGCGTGCCAGAGAACTATTTGGTAACTCCGTCAGGGTATTGCTACCCTTCATTAAACTGGTTTTTGAGCTGTCTGCAAAGCTGGAAAACCTCGCATTTAGTATGCAGCAGGAGCGCGCCCTTACGTCCGAAAATGACATAGAACCTTTGCTGGAAAAGTGCCGCGACAGCATTCGGCAGTATGTGGAAGAGCTCAAATTACCCCAGGCCCGGGAAGGTGCCCTCCTGCTCCACAACTTGCTGGACTACGAAGAAAAGCTGCTGCAAAAAATAACTTCCATCGAGCGGGTATACCTGGACCTGGAGGAACAGCAGAGTATAGGTATGCAAAGCAGAGAGAGCCGGCAGTTCATCACGCAGCAGGATTATGATGTGCGGATCTTGCGGGATAACTTCTCTGCAGATTCGCCCATCTTTAAACATGCCGGCCGGCTGACGATCGCAATGTTGCTGGGCTACGTGCTGGGCATCATCTTCCCGATACAGAACGCTTACTGGATTCTGCTCACGATTGTGGTGATCCTGAGGCCCGGCTATACCCTGACCAAAGAGCGGTCGAAACACAGGCTCTATGGCACTTTACTGGGAGCTGCTATAGCAGGCCTGGTGGTGCTCCTGGTGCAAAACGTATACCTGTATGGCGTGCTTGCGCTTGTTTCGCTGATACTTTCCTTCGCTTTTATCCAGCGCAACTACCGCACCTCCTCTATTTTCGTGACCACAGGCGTCATTTTTATCTATGCCCTCATCACCCCGGATGCCTTCGACGCGATCCAGTTCAGGGTGATCGATACCCTGACAGGTGCTGTTATTTCCATCGTGGCAATCTCCTTTTTGTGGCCCTCGTGGGAATCGTCGAGTATAAAAAAGAATATTGTGAATACCCTGAACGCCAACCGCAGCTACCTGGCCGAAATTGACCGATACAATCAGCAAAAATCGCAGAATGCCACAGCCTACAAACTTGCCAGGAAAGAAGCCTTTCTGCAAATGGGCAACCTGAATGCAGCGTTCCAACGGATGAGCCAGGAGCCGAAAACCGCGCAACAGAAACTGATGGAATTCTACGAAATAGTTGGCCTGAACCATACCTTTCTGGCTGCTGCCGCTGCGCTGGGTACCTTTATCCGCGACAATCAGACGGAGGCCGCACCGGAAGACTTTCACCTGGTCATACAATCGATAGACACCAACCTGGCGCACGCCCTGCATACTCTGGAACAGGAAGCCCCGGAAGTAAGTGTTTCGAGAGAAGAGCTGGTAGCGGCTTACGGGCACCTGGAAGGCAGGTATAACGAGCTGGTGGCTATACGCACCCAGGAACTGGCAGGAGCAGCCTACAAACCCATCGCCCCTGACTTTCTGAAAAACCTGAAGGAGGCACGCCTTATTTCTGAACAGCTCAAATGGCTACACACAATTTCGGGCAACCTGAAGCAGGCAGTGAAGGAACTAGCCTGAAGGCGGTGCGCTATCGGGCAGTCTTCCGCCTATAAATACGTCATTTGATGAACAATTCCCTTATCTTGCGTTTCATCAGCACAGTAAATGTCCATGCCCCATCAACCCCATTACTCCCCCATGGCCCGGCAGTTGTTCGGCCAGTTCCTGGATCAGGAAATAGACCGCGATACCCTGATCGGGCGTCTGCAGGAAATGGAGCTGCAGCTACAGGCAGATGCCGACGATGAACATGAGGACGAAGACGAAGTTGAAAACACACGATCGCTGCGCATCCGCATTTTCGGAGGCGATACGCTGGGCATGAGCATCGGGGAGATTGAGCAGGACCTGCAGGATCCCTCCCACCCCAACGCCCAGATCCTGATGCGTGGCATTGCCTTTGGTTTGGTGGAAGATGAGCTGGAGGTGCATTACGAATAGAAAAATTACGTACCTTTATTCTATACCTTAAATCTATACCTATGGCAAAGTCACAAGACGCAAAAAAGGATGTAAAGAAAAAGCCAGCCAAAACTCCAAAGGAAAAGCAGGCGGCTAAACTCGAAAAGAAAAAGAAAAGCTACGATTAACGTATACGCCCTGCTTCAATGCGCAGGTATAGCATACAGCATTTTGAAAAGCAGCAGACTGAAGCGTTTGCTGCTTTTTTGTTTCATTGAGTGACGGGCAGCCCTAAGGCGGGTAATTTCTATTGCTATAACAACAGGTATATAATTATCCCGATTTATACCTGCAAACAGCAGACAACCTGTATATTTGCGTTTTTCTATACCTAGCTGAAACTTATTGACCTACCAGCCTATGAAGCAACTTTTACGCCTCATGACCGGATTGCTTCCGTTCTTTCTCTTTTCCTGTGAATATAACCTATCCGGTAGTCATTTTGAGGAGGTGAGTCCTACGACTACGGTTGAGGGAGGAATTTACCTGCATGAGCAAGGTGACACGATTTATGTACAAGGTGACAAGCAACTGTATTTCACTATTTCGCTGCCAGGCCGGGAATTGTATGGCTATCAGCTCAAATTCAATAACTCGGTTGTCAAACAAGGAAGGGATATTTCCAGTGATTATTTCCTGCAGACAAAAAATTATAGAGACGGCTATTACAAATTGCAGCTGTCTGCTATTACTAACTCTGCTTCTGGCAGTCTGGCAGATAAAAAAGGAGTCGAGGGTTTGGAGGTATACCGCACCTGGATAGTACATATCGACAACTCGTTGCCAAGTCCTGCCCGCATTGTCAGTATAGCACCGGAAGATGGGCAACTACGCATTACCTGGGAACCGACGACCCACAAAGGATTTGCATTCTATATGCTGATAAGAACAATAGGTAGTTCCGAAGAAGTTATTGCTCGGTCCAGCGACAGGAACCTTACTTCATTCTTGGACCAATCTTATATAGGAGGAAATTCGTTCTATCATGTTATTACCTATACCAGAACAAGCAGTCAGCACACCGTCGGCCTAAAAGAAGATTACAACTACCCACTGCCAAAGATTCTTTCTGCTACCTATGACAAGGATTATAACCTAACCATCACCCATACTTCCACGCCATTTTACAGGAACTTCAGACAGTACGCGCTAACCTCTTTCAGTAGCATCATACACAAAACGACCGAAGTGGCAGACACGGTAGTCACGTATGGTGAACTAGCATTCGGAGGAAACGGTTATCCCGTTTCGCTTTATACTTACCCGAAAGGAATCAATGATTTGCAGTACCTCTCTCCTTCCACGTTTACCGTACCAGCTTTCGGCACACCATGGGGGCCATTCCCAATTGAAGGACTTCAGCGCCGCCCGGCCATAAACCATTTTTATACCATCGAAGATGGCCGTATCAAGGTGATAGATGCCAGCACGCTTCAGGTAAAGCAGGTGCGGGACATCAATAACCAGCAGATTTGGCAGGAGCATCTCCAGAAGAACGTGATATCTGAGAATGCGCAGCACATGTATACAATACTGGATGATGTTATCCATAAACTGGACCCAACATCGCTGCAAACTTTGGAGATGAGCCCTTTACGTAGCCTGCTGCCTTTTTCTGATTATGAGAACATCAGCTTAAGCGTTAGCAACACAAACAGGCTGTTGATTGAAGCGAACAGTTACTCTACTGGCAGAGACACGGTCTACCTGGTGGATATGAATCGCAAGAAGGTAGTAACCAAGCGAATGGCCGGCTTCTTCCCGAACTTTTCATCCATCAGCCCTGACGGCAAAACCATAAAGGTGGACGAAAGCCTGTTTATTGAGCAGAGCAACGGCAGTTGGAAACAGCAGACGCAGCTGACAGTCGATGTAAACAAACTCGTTTATCACCCCACTAAGCCGTTGTTCTCAGTGCAGAGTGGCCGGCAACTGCTTTTCTATTCCACTTTGACAGGTGCCTGGGTAAAAACAATTACGATAGAGGAAGAAGAACTGGTTGATTATTATATAGATGGGGCGTCCGGATACCTGTGCGTAAATGGTTTAGGTACATTGTTTATTTATAACTTCGATACGGGACAGCTCATCCGCAAACTGAGAGTCGCGGGTCCGGCATTTATTTACAAAGACAAGATTTTTTCTCAGTTCAGCTACATCCCCCTTTAAGCCATGCGACACATGAAATTGATAATATCTATAAGCATTTTCCTGCTGTTGTCTGGCAGTGCCATGGCACAGGCCAAGCTATCCCTGGAGCCGAGAGCAGGATACGGCACTTTCCGGATGGAAGCCATGAAAGAGTATCAGCAAACACTTAGCTATGCGTCGGATGTCAATGCACAGGCTGTGAACTCCTTTAATCCTCACTATCATTTTGGCTTGGGTGTTGTTTATGCCCTGAGTGAGCGAATCCATACGGGAGTTTTTGGGGAATTAGGCGAAACCGGCGGCCGCGTACACTATGAGGATTATTCCGGTGAGTTACGCCATGACCTGAGAGTGAAATACAAATCAGTGGGTATACTGGTATCTTCTCAGTTTCCCATAGGAGCCACACGTTTCGGCTTTGTGACTGGTTTGGAAGCAAGTGTGATTTTAAGCAAGCTTCATGCAGAAGAATACACCCGCCTATATGAACGGACAGATGAAAACGAAAAGCAATACAACGCCACCGGATTTGGCATCAAACCTTATGCAGGGCTTCTATGCCGTATAGGAAATATCCCTGTTCAATTGACAACCGGCTACATGGCCAGTGCCAGTGGACCATTTCATACATCTGGAAATCCTAATTTCAAACTGGACCGCAACAGCAAAAACGACAAGCTGGAGCCGGGTTGGAGTGGCCTGCGCCTGAACCTTAGCATCTCTGTTCCTATTATCAAATATAAAAAACAGTAATTTCAGCGGTGCTGCTCATACTTCTTTGGTGTGAGCAGCGCCTGCAGAATCTTTACTTCATTATCTGATAGCGGCACGCTTTCACAAACCAGCAACGCATCTTCCAATTGCTCTTCGGTGCGCATACCCAACACGGCCGCAGTCACCGCCGGATGGTGCAAGGTATAGCGCACCGTAACCTCAACTGACTTGCGTTCATTGCCTGCTACATGCTGTAGAGCAGTCGCCGCTTTCTGCACTTCCTCTAAGGTATAGCCGAGGTATGGCTTGGCAGTTTTTCCGGCCAGCAGCCCCTGTGCCAGACTCCCTCGGACCAACACGCCTATACCTTTTTCCTGCAACAACTCCAGCACCTCTTCCTCAGGTCTGCGGTCGAGCAAACTATACTGCAACATCACGCTTACAATATTGGAGCGCTTCACATACTCCCGAATCACGTTGGGTCGGATAGACGAGATACCGTAATTTCGGATTTTACCCTGTTGCTTGAGCAGTTCAAATGCTTCGATAGTTTCATCTATCGGGTCGTCGATGGTGCCGCCGTGCAATTGGTACAAGTCGATGTAGTCGGTTTGCAGTCGCCGGAGACTATTTTCCACAGCCTGCAGGATGTAACTTTTTGTGGGGTTCCAGTCCCAGCCGCTACCGTCGGGCCGCCACTGGTTTCCGACTTTGGTTGAGATGATCACTTTGTCTCGCATTCCATCGAACGCTTTCCCGACTGTTTCTTCGTTCGCTCCTTTGTCATACAGATCAGCCGTATCAAAGAAATTTATTCCCTGATCCAGCGCCCGGCGCAGTAGCCTGGCATTGGCCGCATAGTCGCCGCTCAACGACATACACCCAAAGGCGATTTCACTTACCAGAAGGTCTGATTTTCCCAATTGTTTGTAATTCATGGCAGATGTTTTGCGTGGATTTTAACAATAGCGTACTTGAAGTGAGAAAGTTAAATGTGCTCGGTTTGGGTTAAAGCGGCGAAATTCTCTAAATCTATTTATAGGACTTCCATCCCTAAAGATTTACGGGATTTTCTATGCACGATTAACATTTCCCTGCCCCCCGAGAGGGGAATCTCTGTAACTGCCAGTTGTTAGGTATAGCTTTATAGCAAATAGCTCTGGCAAGTATAGCAAAACTAACTTGTACGCTTACTACGAAGTAAATAGCGGTTCCAGGTGCACTAAATGACGCTCCACTGTTGGGGGTGAAGGGGTCCCCCTGTCAAGAGCGTTCAGCGAGTGGGGGTAAGGGCTCTCGATTTGGAGGGTCTTGATTTTTTTGCTTACTGGGGCTAGGGGCCCTACCCCCATCAAGGAAAAAAGTAAGGCCCGCTGCACAGGCGATGCTACAAAGCAATGCAAGTTGCTATACCTGCAAAAGGCGCCGCTACACCAGTTACAAACCGTCCTCATGCAAAACAACCTTTGCACTCCCCAAAACTTACGATATACCAAAAACCTATCACATAACCTCCATCAACATCCTTAAAAACACCAGTATTAGCATATTCTTAAACATAGGAAACAACTAATTTTCCAGAATAAAACGTAAGTTTATACCACAAACACAAACAACTAAACCTAACATGAGCCAAATCACCATCAATAGCCTGGAAGAACTGGAGTCTTACCAGGGGAAAGAACTGGGTGTTTCCGAGTATCACACCATCACGCAGGAGCAGATCAAAAAATTTGCAGACGCCACCCTCGATCACCAATGGATTCACCTGGACGAGAACCGTGCTACCATCGAAACTCCTTTCCGGTCAACAATCGCACACGGCTACCTTACTGTGTCGCTGCTGCCATACCTGTGGGGCCAGATCGTGAAGATCGGGAATGTGAAGATGCAGGTGAATTACGAGATAGAAAGTCTGCGCTTCAACCAGGCCGTGACGGTGAACAGCCGGGTACGACTGCGCGCCAAAATGCTTTCTGTCAAAAACCTGCGCGGCATCGCTAAAACTCAGATTGAAGTTACCCTTGAAATCGAAAACAGCCGTAAACCCGCTTATACCGGCGTGGTCACGTTCCTGTATCATTTTAACGATTAACCTGCCTTATGGCGGGCCATCCAGCAATACATTTTATGAGTTCTTTAGCAGTAGCAAACCTCCGTGCGGCCTTCCCGGCCCTGCAGGAGTCAGGTGATAGAAAACCCTTCATTTATTTCGACGGACCCGGCGGCACCCAAATGGCGCAACAGGCTATTGACGGTATGCTGGCTTACATCACAGGCGGCATGGCCAACCTGCACGGCGCTTTCCCGACCAGCGTGGGTACCGACAACCTGCTGCTCGAAGGTCGTAAAGCGGTGGCGGACCTGCTGCACTGCGCTCCCGAGGAAGTAGCTTTCGGGCAGAACATGACCACGCTGGCTTTCAGCATTGCCCGCAGCCTGGGTAGCTTTTTATCTGCTGAAGATGAAGTGGTAGTGACCGAAATGGACCATCGCGCCAACGTGGATCCCTGGGTGACGTTGGCCAATGACAAAGGCGCTCAAGTCAGATTTCTGGAGTTGGACCCCAACACCTATACCCTGAACCTAGACAAGCTCGACGAACTAATCACAGAAAAGACAAGGCTGGTCGCTATCGGGATGTCGTCGAATGTGACAGGAACGGTGACAGATGTCAGGCGGGTGATTGCGCGGGCTAAGGAAGTGAACGCGATCGTGGTGTTAGATGCTGTGCACGCGGTGCCACACCTGTCCTTCGATTTTAAGGAACTGGGCAGCGATATACTGCTGTGTTCTGCCTACAAGTTTTTTGGTCCGCACATCGGTATAGCTGTGATCGCGACCTCACTTTTCGAGAAGTTGCAGGTATACAAACTGGCACCTGCCCCACAGCAGATTCCTGACAAACTCGAAACGGGAACGCAGAACCACGAAGCCATAGCCGGTTTGATTGGAGCCATCACGTTTATGGAGCAACTGGGCGAGGGAAAAAACCGTAGAGAACGGCTGGTTTCAGGTATGCAGCGCATCGAAGCACACGAGCAACAACTCACAGCCCGCCTGGACAGTTTCCTGCGCCAAGTGCCCGGCCTGAAACTCTACCGTGCAGCAGAAAGTGTATACAAAACCCCGACCTTCGCTTTCACGATCCCGGGTATAAAAGCCCGTGAGGTGAC
Organism: Pontibacter sp. HSC-14F20; assembly: GCF_019599265.1. Classification (GTDB taxonomy): domain Bacteria; phylum Bacteroidota; class Bacteroidia; order Cytophagales; family Hymenobacteraceae; genus Pontibacter. Next base: position 28,480 of record NZ_JAHZTC010000005.1, read on the forward strand.
AAGCTGGTTTGCCGAAAACTACCACATGTGTATCGCCGACGGCCACTTCTACGCCTCCACCATGGCTGAAAAGTTAGGAGTAAATCCCATGGGCGGCTGGGTACGCATCGGCCTTGCACCTTACAATACTATGGAGGAGGTAGCGCTGTTTGAGCAGGGGTTAAAGGAGTTTATGAAGACGAAGGGGAAGTATTAGTCTGAATCAAGATTTACAGGATCAGAAAGGCTTTTCAGGAATGAGTTACCTCCTTCAAGCATTCCTCAAAATAGAGGAAGGAACAGTGTACGATTAACATCCCCCCTGCCTCCTTCGAAGGGGGAGTTTCCTCCCAATCTCCCAAAACAGGAGGTGGACATAATACTACGACGAATTTAGGTATAGCTTTGTAACTGCGGTTTCGTGTGCACGGTTAACCTGCCCCTCCCGAGAGGGGAATCTCTGTAACTGCCAGTTATTATGTATAGCTCCGTGGCAAACATCAGTGATAGGTATAGCAAGACTTACTTGCACCTTAGCTACAAAGCGGATCACCTGTGCCAGGTGCACAAATTGACTACCCACTGTTTGAGCGTTCAGCGAGTGGGGGTAGGGGGCCCCTCGATTTGGGGAGTCTTGACTTTTTTGCCTACTGGGGGTAGGGGCCCTCGATTTTTTTGTGGCAAGACAAAAAGTAAGGCCCGCCGCACAGGCGAAGCAATGAAACAAGTCAGGTTGCTATACCTGCTAACAGCAGTAGCTATAAAGTATAGTAAGCTATACCTACCTATACCTTGGACCAGTGGCCCCACTCTACCAGACACGAGCGAGGACACTCACGCCATAGCACACTCACTTTATTTCAAAAGAACTCTCATTAATCCCCAGCTTATTCTTAGAGTGCAGTTCCACCGGGAAACCCCATAAATACCGCAGGTGCGCCATTGTCTGGCGGGCACTCTTGGTTTCAAGCTTGCGATCCTTCTGCATGTAATGCGTCAGGTATAGCTTGCTGGTCTGGTGCCGGTCTACACGGGTAACCTGTATGTTCGGGATAATACTGGCACGATCGTACTGCGCCGCCAACTGCTCCCGCACCCGGCGGTAACCCCGCTCGTTGTGGATGGCACCGATTTCAAACTCCGTCTCTCCTTCGTTGTCTATGATCGTAAACAGTTTCATGTCGCGGATCACTTTTGGGGAAAGGTACTGCAGGATAAAACTGTCGTCGCGGAAATTCTCCATCACATAAAGTACCTGTTCCAGCCAGTCCTTGCCGATCAGGTCGGGAAACCAGGCCTTGTCCTCCTCGGTCGGCTCCTGACAAATGCGCTTGAGGTCCATGAAAATATTGAAGCCCAGGGTATAAGGGTTGAGTCCGGAGTAGAACTTGCTGTTGTATTCCGGCTGAAAAAGCACGCTGCTATGGCTCTTGATAAACTCCAGCATGAAGCCGTCGTTGAGGTAGCCTTCCTCAAACATCTTGTTGATGATATGGTAATGCACAAAAGTGGCAAAACCCTCATTCATCACCTTGGTAGCGCCCTGCGGATAAAAGTACTGCGACACCTTGCGGACAATGCGGATGAGTTCACGCTTCCAGGCTGGCATCGTCGGGGCGTATTTTTCGATGAAGTACAGGATGTTATCTTCCGGCTCTTTCGGGAAGCGAGTTTCGTCTAAGGCACCATTTTCGAACTCGGAAGGACTTTGCGGCAGGGTGCGCCAAAGCTCGTTATAGTTCTCGTGTCGGATCAGGGTAAGCTTCTTCAGACGCTCATTCTCTTCCACTGCCGACAACTTAGTAGGTTTTCTGTACTTATCTACGCCGTAATTCATGAGCGCATGCGCAGCATCCAGCACCTTCTCTACCTCTTCTTCCCCGTGTTCCTCTTCGCAGCGCAGCACATATTCCCGCGCAAAAGCCATGTAATCGACAATGGAGTCAGCGGAAGTCCAGTCGAGGAACATGTAGTTGTTGGCAAAAAAGGCATTGTGACCCTGGCAGGCGTGGGCAATCACGAGCAGCATCATACAGGTGGAGTTGTTCTCCATATTGTAGCTGATGCATGGGTTGGAGTTGATCACCAGTTCGTACGAAAGCCCCATGCGGCCTTTGGTGTAATTGTTCTGGTTAAGCACAAAGTCCTTCCCGAACTTCCAGTGCGGATACGAAGTCGGCAAACCCGTGAGCGCATAGGCATCCAGCATCTGCTCTGAGGTTACTACCTCGATCTGGTTTGGGTAGATCTTCAATTTCAGATACTCCTGCCCGATTCGGCTGATCACCTCATCTGCCGCCTTTAGCGTTTCATAATCCCAGTTCGGATCACAAAACATCGCCCGGTATTTTTCTATGTCTGTCATGGTGGTCTGCTGTATGTTTGTCTGAATCCGGATTTACAAGATTTTAAGATTTTCAGGATGATCTCCTTGTGGACTTCATAAGACCCATGAATTTAAAAATTTCATATGCTGAATTCATGGCTGTTTCGGATTTGTAATCCGGATCAATCTTTCATGCAGATTTGCAATTCGCCTCTTTGTCGGTAGCCACCGCCTTTGCCTTGCGGATTACAAATCCGCTGGTTACCAACTTTCGGATTGCAAATCCGAAAGAGCAGAATTTTGAGATCTACAGAGCGGACAGGTCGCTACCTGTCTCTACAAGTTCAAACATAAGATTAACTAAACAGTACTCCTCTTCCTGAACAAACCTTGGAAAACAGGCCAGATCTCGTAGGGTTCGTATACCTGCCGGATCGAAAAAGAGTCGTCGTCGCTGATGCGGTTGTAGGCTTGCCACAGGTCACTCTCACGCGGACTATTACTGATCTCGATATAGGCCATGTACTGAATAGCGGGCAGGATATCCTCGAGCAAAATCCGCTTGCATTCGGTCGCGTCCTGTTTCGACCACACGTCGCCGTCAGAGGCCTGGCAGCAATACACATTCCAGCTATCGTCGTAGCGGGTGCGCCTAATCTGCTCCATCAGTTTGAGCGAGGGCGCTACTACGGTGCCGCCACTTTCACGGGAGTTAAAAAACTCTTCTTCGCTCACCTCTTTGGCCTCTGTATGGTGCCGGATAAAGACCAGCTCCACATTTTTGTACTGGCGTGTCAGGAAGATGTAGAGTAGCGTGAAGAAGCGTTTGGCAATGTCTTTCTCGTGCTGCCCCATCGAAGCGGACACGTCCATGATGCAGAAAATTACAGCCGACGTAACAGGTATAGGCACCCGTTCAAAATTGTTGTAGCGTAAGTCGATGTCCTCGAAAAAAGGCAGGGTGTTCGCTTGTCGCCGCACTCTCTCTACCTCTTCGGCGAGTTCGATTTTCAGTTGCGGGTCGGTCGCCAGCGACAGCTGCTCCTCCAGCAACACCAACTTCTTGTCCAGTACGCCCTTTAGGGCCAGTCGACGCCCAAGCGACTGTTGGTAGCTGGATTTAATGTTGAGGCGCGAAGGAACGCTGTCGCGGGTATAACCGGCTCGTCGCATTTCAAAATTCTCGGTGCTGTCCATCAGTTTTTTCACCATGTTGGGCAGCGCAAGGTCATCAAAAAAATACTTCAGAAACTCCTCCCGCGACAGCACCACGGTAAACTCATCCTCGGTCACTTCCGGACTATTGGAGCCCTTCCCCCGTCCGCTGCCCCCGCCGCCCCCTTTGGGTTTAGCTATGCGGTCGCCTTCGCTATACTTGTCGTTGCCGGGACGCACCGTTTGTTTCTTACCAGTTTTAGGATCGTGGTGAAAAGTGGGCTCCTCAAGTCCGCGCACGGGTACCTTCACACTACCACCGGTACTGCTGTCCTTGATGCTCTCCTGCGAGATGATGTCAGGTATAGCCTTTTTGATCTGGTTCTCGACCCGCTTCAAAAACTTCTGCCGGTTACCAGTAGACTTCCCTTTGTCGTTCTTCCGTCTGTCGATGATGTGGGACATATTTTATTGAGTTCTGAGTCACGAGTTCTGAGGCTCGAGTCCCTTTTACTGAGAACAACTCAGAACTCGTGACTCAGAACTCGTGACTTGTTTAAGCCATCGTCTTGCGTACGCGCATGAACCAGTCGACCAGGATGCGGATCTGCTTGTCGGTATAGCCGCGGTCTCGCATGCGGCGGGTGAAGTCGCGGTGCTTCTTCTCGTCTTCTTCATTCGTTTTCACGTTGAAGGAAACAACTGGTAGCAAGTCTTCGGTGTTAGTGAAGATCTTCTTCTCAATCACGTTCTTGATCTTTTCATAGGAATCCCATCGCGGACTCTTACCGCCGTGGTTTGCTTTGTGACGCAAAAAGAAGTTTGTTACCTCAGAGCGAAAATCTTTTGGATTGGCTATACCTGCCGGCTTCTCAATTTTTTCCAGTTCATCGTTCAGAATGCTGCGGTCAAAGATCTCACCTGAGTCCGGGTCGCGGTAATCATTGTTCTGCATCCAGTGGTCGGCGTATACCACATACTTTTCGAAAATATTCTGACCGTAGGAGCTGTAGGATTCAATGTAAGCCTTTTGAATCTCGTCTGAAATGAACTCGGCATACTTACTGGCCAGCACCGATTTGATAAGGTGCAGGTACTTGGTTTCTGTTTCGGGCGGCAGCATCATCTTGATCACTTCCTGCTCCAGCACATACAAAAGGTGCACTGGGTTAGCGGCAATTTCTTCGCTGTCAAAATTGAAGACTTTGGAAAGGATCTTGAACGCAAAGCGAGTCGATATACCTTGCATACCCTCGTTTATACCTGCATCGTCGCGGTACTCCTGTATGGATTTTGCATTGGGGTCTGTCTCGCGCAACGTCTCGCCGTTGTATACTCGCATTTTAGAATAGATGCTGGAGTTCTCCGGCTCCTTCAACCGCGACATCACCGAAAACTCAGCCAGCAGCTCAATGGTCTTCGGCGCGCAAGGTGCTTCTTTGAGGGAGCTTTCCCGAATCAGTTTTTCGTAGATCTTGATCTCTTCGCTTACACGCAGGCAATACGGCACCTGAACTTTGTAGATACGGTCAAGGAAGGCTTCATTCTTTTTGTCGTTGAGGAATTTGGCCCATTCTGACTCATTGGAGTGTGCCAGAATGATACCGTCGAAAGGTATAGCGCCGATTGGCTCGGTACCTTTGTAGTTCTTTTCCTGGGTGGCGGTGAGCAATGGGTTGAGCACCTTGATCGGCGCCTTGAACATCTCCACAAACTCTAGCAAACCCTGGTTAGCGAGGCAGAGCCCACCGGTATAGGAATAAGCATCCGGGTCGCTTTGCTGAAAATCAGCCAACTTGCGGATGTCAACTTTACCTACCAGCGTTGAGATGTCTTGGTTATTTTCGTCGCCCGGCTCAGTTTTGGAAATAGCGATCTGCTCCTGTATGGACGGGAAGAGCCGCACCACCTGGAAGCGATTAATATCACCGTCAAACTCTCGCAGACGCTTGGAGGCCCAGGGACTCATGCAACCCGGAATGTAGCGGGCAGGTATAGCATACTCCTCTTCCAGTTCTTCAGCATAGTCGGCAAATAGCCCCAACGGACTTTCAAAAACCGGACTGATCTGATCGTCTGCTTTGAGCACATAAATCGGGTTCTGCTGCATCAGGTGCTTCAGCTTTTCAGCCAGAGAGCTTTTGCCGCCTCCCACGGGACCCATCAGGTATAGGATCTGCTTTTTTTCCTCCAGGCCCTGCGCCGAGTGCCGGAAGTACGATACGATCTGCTCAATGGTCGTTTCCATCCCGTAAAAGTCGCGGAAGGCAGGGTAGATCTTTATTTTCTTGTTGGAAAAGATGCGGCTAAGTTTAGGATCCTGGCGCGTGTCGAGCATTTCCGGCTCACCGATGGCGTCGAGGATACGCTCAGCTGGCTTGGCATACATTTTCGGGTCTTTCCGGCACTCCTCAAGATAGGCAGCTACTGTCATCTCGTTCATGGAGGCACTGTAATTGGTCTTGATCTTTTCTAAAATGTTCATAGGGCGTATTTTTAGAGAATCATTTTGAACCTGAGCGCAATAAACAGTAGCCCGAAAAGAAGAGCCCGTTTACTGCCTATCAGTTGAATGTGTCATCATATTGAGTATAGTATGATCTGCACGCCTTATCGTTTAAGGAATGCCGCTTTGCTTGTTTATCTGGAACCTGCGCTAAGGCCAGGCCTTTGGTAAGTACTGAGGCTGTGTGCTCATGCACAGGTTTGCGGGCAGGAAATGTGTACGCGTACACATGAAGCAGGGCGCCGCTTTCCATTGCCCGGAACAGGGGAAGAGTGGCTTGGCGACAAAATGGGCTGTCCCCTGTGCCCTATGTTATGCTATACGTAGATTTTAACTTTTGTATGGTCGGGTGCGGCCCCTCTTTATTTGCAGAACAGTGCACCTGCATTTTAAATTCAAAATTGGTAATATATTATAACTTCACATCTATACGTATTCTAAATAGGATTGTCTATACCTATACCTTTTGTTGTAGGCAAGGTATCTCTGACATGATTTTCAAAAATGCACAAGAAATAACTAAACTTAGGACAGATACCGCTTTTAAGAGGAGGCCTCGATATCTACGAAATCATCATCAAGTTCACGTAGCCTATACCTGAAGAACGCCGGCTCTTCAGTTGCAGAACTTTAATGCGCTGAATTGCGACGGTGCTGAGGCTCGAACGTTTACGAAAGGCGCTACAGGAGTAACGTTTATAGTCTGCGGACAGGTTACGTTTGGAATCACACTGTTTACCGTCGGGGTCTTTTAATCATGCCGGTGTTTAGATTGCGGAGCTAAAATCCGGGATTGGGTGGTTTAGAGTAATAGAATGTAGCCTTCTGGCCAGGGAATGAGTATAGATGATAAATGCAGCGGATTATGATGCAAGAAATGGAACACTGGGATGAAGACAGGTATATGGAACTGAATACCTACTTCAGAGTAAAGATACAGGGCATGATCGACTCGGACCCTTACATCCAGGATCTTCAGAAATCGGAAGGTGGCTTGCAGCTAACTGACTTGATCAGCCGGATGTCGGCAACTGATCAGGAGCGCTGGGAGGAGTTCATCCAACTGGATCGCATCAAGCTATACCTGGATATGCAGAATCACCTGGAAGGCAAAGGCACACCTTATACCCCGCGCCATGGCTTCGGGAACTCTTCTGCCGATAGTGATGAGAGTCCCTCTCCCTGGTGAGAATCTGGACCGGATAAGTACAAGACACTGCATAATATTCCGAAACATTTTGACAGAATGTCGTTTATACAAATGGCGGACAGAAAAGTAGGTTAAAACATTGTTAATTCACCATATATCGCATCATTCCATTTCATTTTAAATACATTTTTCCATAATTTCGCTTCGTTAAGAGACTATTCACGGACATATAAAAAATACAGGCATGTCAGAACACGCTGAAATAATTTTAGAGGGGAAGTCCTACAAGTTCCCGGTTGTAACTGGTACCGAGAATGAAAAAGCAATCGATATAGCTGCTTTGCGTTCAGAGTCAGGCTACATCACCCTGGACTCAGGTTATAAAAATACGGGTGCCACTAAAAGTGCCATCACTTTCCTGGATGGAGAGCAAGGCATTCTACATTACAGAGGTTATCCGATTGAGCAACTGGCTGAAAAGTCAAATTTCATTGAGGTAGCCTACCTGCTGATCTACGGTGCACTGCCAACTGCGCAGGAACTAGAGGACTTCAGTGGCAAAATTAAAATGCATACCCTTGTGAATGAGGACATGCGCAAGATTTTGGATGGCTTCCCGTCAACGGCACACCCGATGGGCATCCTTTCTGCCATGATCAGCTCCTTGACTGCTTTTTATCCGGAGTCGCTTAATCCAAACCAGTCAAAAGAGGAGATGGACCTGTCTATCATTCGTTTGATGGCCAAGATCTCCACCATAGCTGCCTGGTCTTACAAAAACTCAGTTGGGCATCCGGTAAACTACCCTAAAAACAAGCTGGACTACTGCTCTAACTTCCTCCACATGATGTTCGCCTTCCCAACGGAAGATTACGAAATCAATCCGGTAGTAGTAGATGCCATAAACAAACTGCTGATCCTGCACGCCGACCACGAGCAAAACTGCTCTACGTCTACCGTACGTCTGGTAGGTTCTGCTAACGCCAGCCTCTACTCTTCTGTATCTGCCGGTATTAGCGCCCTGTGGGGACCGCTGCACGGTGGTGCAAACCAGGCTGTAATTGAAATGCTTGAGCAGATCAAAGCAGATGGTGGCGACTCTAAGAAATTCATTGCGAAAGCAAAAGACAAAAACGATCCGTTCCGTCTGATGGGCTTCGGTCACCGTGTTTACAAGAACTTCGACCCACGTGCCCGCATCATCAAGAAAGCTGCTGACGAAGTACTGACTGCTCTTGGCATCAACGACCCGATCCTAACCATTGCAATGGAACTCGAAGAAGCTGCCCTGAACGATCCGTATTTCGTAGAGCGTAAGCTATACCCTAACGTAGACTTCTACTCAGGTATCATCTACCGTGCGCTTGGTATCCCAACCGACATGTTTACGGTAATGTTCGCCCTGGGCCGTCTGCCAGGCTGGATCGCACAGTGGAAAGAAATGCGCGAGCAGAAAGAGCCGATCGGCCGTCCGCGTCAGATCTACACTGGTGAAACAGAGCGTAACTATGTGGATATCGAGAATAGATAATATTGTAATGCTATTTAAGGGAACGGCCCGTTGTTTTAGAGCAGCGGGCCGTTTTGTTTTACTGCTTTTGTAGGTATAGCGGAAATGTGGTAATGCCTTGGCCAAGTTTTCAACTGGCGTAGTAACTGATTATCAATACCTTAACTTATTTACTTTCATAGCTTCGCCTGTGCGGCGGGCCCTACTTTTTGTCTTGATAAAAAAATCGAGGGCCCCTACCCCCACTCGCTGAACGCTCTTGACAGGGGGACCCCTTCACCCCCAACAGTGGAGTGTCGTAATGGTGCACCTGGTTAAGGCTCTTTGTTTCATCGCTTCCGGGGCAAGTTAGTCTTGCTATGATTCCCAGAGATATTTGCTATGATGCTGTAACTGGAGAATTGTTAGTAGCAAAAACTCCCCCTTTGAAGGGGACAGGGGTATATAAAACCCACTTGAGATAGGATAAAGGTGTATTAAATTAGCTGAAGAAGTAAGAATATGCAAACTACGAAACTATACCTGATCAGTGGTAGTGATACAAGCTCCTCTCCTACAGCACCCGCATTTCGATGCGGCGGTTTTGACTGCGGTTTTCGTCTGAAGTGTTTGGTTTAACCGGGCGGTTCTCGCCGTGACCTACGGAGGTGATACGTTCCTTCGGTACTTTGTTGCTGCGCAGGTAGTCGGCTACGGAACGGGCGCGTCGCTCAGAGAGTACTTTGTTATCAGCATCGGAACCAATGTCATCGGTGTGGCCTGATATTTCGATCTTAATAGAAGGATTTTGCTGCATGAAAGTGATGAGCTTATCGAGCTCTGTTTTTGACTCACGCTCCAGCTTGTATTGTCCAGTGTCGAAGAACAGGTTGTTGAGCACTATGGCTGCGCCGGATTTGATCGGCTTCAGGTATACGTCGAGCACTACCGGGTCTAGTGACTTGTGTGAGGTATAGTCAAAGCTCAAGCTGTTCATCAGGAAACCAGGTGCTGATACGTAGAGACCATACTGTCGCCCTTCAGATAACACAATGGTATACTCTCCTGATACTTTGTCGGAGTTTACCTGCTGCACCAACGAGTCGGCGCTTACATCGTATAGCTGCACCACCGCAGCAATAGGCTTCTTGGTATCAGCATGGTAAACGCGACCCTGGGCGTAAGTGCTTTTCACTTTGCTGCGCCAGTTTTCAGGCACGTCCAGTTCGTAGAGTTGTATGGTAGAGGCGCCGGCTTCGGTCATTTCCTGGCGGGAGTAATAGCCTTTTTTGTTATCGGCAGTAATGAATAGCGAACCTTCGTCGGCGTGTGTGTTCAATGGGTAGCCCATGTTCTCGGGCGTACTCCACTTACTTCTGTTGTCCTGCGTGGTCATAAACACGTCGAGGCCACCCATACCTAAGTGCCCGTCGCTCACAAAGTAAAGTGTGCTCCCACTCACGTGGATGAAAGGGGCCATGTCACGGCCTTTAGAATTCACAGTTTCGCCCATATTCTCGGGCTTTTGCCACGACCCGTCTTCATTTAACCGTGTTACCCAAATATCTTCTTTGCCAATACCTCCCGGCCTGGTAGATGTGAAGTATAAGGTGCGCCCGTCAGCAGACAGGCTGGGCTGTGAGTCCCAGGCTTTGGAGTTTACGATGGTGCCCATGTTCTTGGGTTTGCTCCACTCGTCACCGCTCCTGAAAGAGATGTAAAGATCACAGTCGCCCTGGCTGTCGGAACGGTTGCAGGAAGTGAACACAATAGTTTTGCCGTCACCGGAAATAGTAGCGGCTCCTTCGTTGGCGGTCGTGTTGATGGAAGGTGATATAGAAGTCGGCGGGCTCCATTGGTTATCGCGGTACTGACTCACAAATATGTTCTCGTCTTGGTCAGGGCGATGGCCGGCACGTGCTGTAAAGATTAGGTGACGCTGGTCGGCAGTGGTGGAAGGAAAGTACTGCAGCTCGAAGCGATTGACGTTTTCGGGAAGTCTGACCGGATTAAAACTCACCGGTTTCTTCATCGCTTCCGCAGCAAAATCAGCGGACTGAATCTGCTGACGGGCGAAGTCTGTCATGCGGCCATTTCGAGGCTTGCCACGCAGGAAAAACTCGAAGTTTTTGCGGGCGTTCTCGTAATCGCCCCGCTCAAAGTACAGGTCGGCCAGGTCGAAGTAGCTGTTCATCAAACCAGCATGAAAGGGTTTGAGGGCCAAGCCTTTCTGCAGGTTTTCAAATACCTCCGGTTTATTGCCCATGGCCCGGTGCAGGTGCGCTATTTTGAGGTAGGCGTCGGCATACTTTGGATCGCGCTCTATCGCCTCGTCGAGGTAAGTGAGTGCCTTGTTAAAGTCGCGGGCCTGTGCGGCTTCTTCAGCTTTGTAGTAGAGTGTAACTGCTTTTCTGGAATTGGAGGCTGGTCGAACCTGTGCCAGGCAAGTGGTCGCTATACTTAGGGTGATCAGAGTCAGAAGAAGCAGTGGCTTAAGCATAGCTTTTACGGAATATCCATGTACTTGTGTGTCTGCAAGGACACACGCCATTGGGGGTTGTTTTTAACGTATTCGACAATAAGTGGCATCAATTGCCCGGCTTTGCTCCACTCCGGCTGCAGGTATAGCTTACAGTCAGCTCCCACTTTTGCCGCATGCGCTTCTGCCCACGCAAAATCCGATTTGTTAAATATAATGACTTTTAGCTCATCTGCAAAAGGATAGACTGAAGCATCTGGTGCCTTGAACTTCTTTGGAGACAAACACACCCAATCCCAGTGACCGCTCAAAGGATAAGCCCCGGAGGTTTCGATCATGGTGCGTATACCTGCCTCCTGCAATCCGGCTGTCAGCGGGTTGAGGTTGTAGAGCAAAGGTTCGCCACCTGTCACTACGACAGTTTTGCCGGGAAAGGTTGTGGCCGTATTAACAATTTCATATATAGGCGTGAGCGGATGCTGTTCAGCGTCCCAACTCTCTTTTACGTCGCACCAGTGGCAGCCCACATCGCAGCCGCCAAGCCTGATAAAATAAGCCGCTGTGCCGGTGTTACCACCCTCTCCCTGAATGGTATAAAATGCCTCCATCAACGGAAGTTCGCTGCCATCTTTAGGCACTGTATGAATCGAGGCGGTTTTGTATGCTTTTGTCGTTTCCAATTCTGTATTCCATCGGCTATACCTATAAGCACAGGTAAAGACCTTAATTAAATAATAGTTCGGCTATACCTGTACAAGGTATAAATCTCAGCCAACTTGCAAAGTTAGTTAAAAAAGCAACAAGGTATACAGGGCGTTCCGTTCCGGAACAGGGATTAGAGCATTAAAACAAGGTACATTCCTGCAAATTTACAGCATTGCGCAAACGACACAATCAAGCGGATTGGTAAACCTTGCTCAGGATATACCTAGAGCAATCGATCTGAAATGTATACATCAAAAAGAGGGGCAGCAAGAAATAGGGTAAAAACAGAAATGGGTAGGGAAATGCCGAGGCCTCGGCATTTCCCTACCCATTATAATAATTCAAGCTCTGACTCCGGACTACGCGTATACCTCTTTCCTGGCGGCTCGCAGTGTATTTTTCAGCAACATGGCAATAGTGAGCGGACCAACCCCGCCTGGGACCGGCGTGATGTAGCTGCACTTAGGTGCCACGTTGTCAAAATCCACGTCGCCACGCAATCTGTAACCTGACTTGCGAGATGCGTCTGGTACGCGGGTTGTGCCAACGTCAATTACCACAGCACCTTCTTTTACCATGTCGGCAGTTATCAAGCCGGGCAAACCAACTGCTGCAATGATGATATCGGCCTGGCGGGTATGGTAGCCCAGATCGAAGGTGTTGCGGTGGCAAAGGGTAACTGTAGCGTTGCCCGGGTATGCCGCTTTGGCCATCAGGATGCTCATAGGAGAGCCCACAATGTTGCTCCTTCCGATCACTACACAGTGTTTGCCATTTGTTTCAATGCCGTAACGCTCAATGAGCTGCAGGATTCCGTAAGGAGTAGCTGGCAGAAAAGAGGTCAGACCGGCTACCATGCGACCTACGTTCGCCGGGTGGAAACCATCCACATCTTTCTTAGGATCTACCGCCTCCAGCACTTTCTGGGTGTTAATGTGCCTGGGCAGCGGCAACTGCACGATAAAGCCATCCACCTCTTCACTCTCGTTGAGTTCCAGTATCTTGCTGAGCAGTTCTTGTTCGGTCACATCGTCTTCGTAGCGTACCAGCGTAGAGCCAAAACCCACACGATCGCAGGCCAGTACTTTGTTGTTCACGTACGTGACAGAACCCCCGTCATTGCCTACCAGTATCGCCGCAAGGTGCGGCACCTTGCCTCCATTGGCTTTAATTTCGGCAACTTCAGCAGCAATCTCTTGCTGAATGGCTTCAGATGTTTTTTTACCGTCGAGCAGAATCATGTTTATAGTTAAAAGTTATGAATTAAGCGTTCTGAGTTTTTTGAGAGGAAATTTGACTAAAGACAAAAAATCAATTTGTCATCATGAAGTCTTTTTGTTCTTTTCAATATGTATTTGGACTAAGCATTTTAAGCGACAAGCCCCGGCGCGGGGAGGCACGTCGGGGCTTGCTAATGTTAGTCGAGTTTAAGCACAGCTAAGAAGGCTTCTTGCGGAATTTCCACGTTGCCTACCTGGCGCATGCGCTTCTTACCTTTTTTCTGTTTTTCGAGGAGCTTGCGTTTACGCGAAATGTCACCGCCGTAGCACTTGGCCAATACGTTTTTGCGCAGGGCCTTCACTGTTTCGCGGGCGATGATCTTCTGTCCGATTGCTGCCTGAATGGCAATCTCAAACATCTGGCGTGGTAGCAGCTCACGCAGCTTTTCGCACAGGCGCTTGCCCCAGTCGTAGGCTTTGTCGCGGTGCACGATAGCACTCAGCGCATCCACTTTCTCGCCGTTCAGCATCACGTCCAGCTTCACCATGTTCGACTGGCGGAAACCGATCAGCTCGTAGTCAAGCGAGGCGTAACCTCTGGAAATGGTCTTCAGTTTATCAAAAAAGTCGAATACGATCTCTGCAAGCGGCATCTCAAAAGAAAGCTCCACGCGGTCGCTGGTCAGGTATGTCTGGTTTTTAAGGATACCGCGCTTGTCCATACAAAGCGAAATGATCGGGCCCACGTACTCTGCCTTTGAGATGATCTGCGCCTTGATAAAAGGCTCCTCGATGTGGTCGATGTAATTGGGTTCCGGCATTTCGGAAGGCGCATTTACCTTCACCATGTCGTTTTTGGTAGTATAGGCATGGAACTGTACCGACGGCACGGTTGTGATCACCGTCATGTCAAATTCACGCTCCAGACGCTCCTGCACGATCTCCATGTGCAGCATTCCCAGGAAGCCGCAACGGAAACCGAAGCCAAGTGCTGCTGACGTTTCAGGCTCCCATACCAGCGAGGCATCGTTCAACTGCAGCTTCTCCATGGAAGCGCGCAGCTCTTCGTACTCGCTTGTTTCTACCGGGTATATACCGGCAAATACCATTGGCTTCACGTCTTCGAAACCCTGTATACCTGCAGCAGGACGGTCGACATGTGTAATGGTATCGCCTACTTTTACTTCTTTGGCGTTCTTTATACCGGAAATCAGGTAGCCCACATTACCGGCAGCCATCTCCTGGCGTGGTTCCTGGTTCAGTTTCAGTACCCCGATCTCGTCTGCTTCGTAGGTTTTGCCGGTGTTGATGAACTTTACCTTCTCCCCTTTCCTGAGTGTACCATTATAAATCCGGAAATAGACCTCAATGCCTCTGTAAGAGTTAAACACCGAGTCGAAAATCAAAGCCTGTAGCGGAGCGGCAGGATCGCCTTTGGGAGCAGGTATACGCTCGCAAATGGCGCTCAGAATATCTTCTATACCTATACCTGACTTTCCGGAGGCATGGATAATATCTTCTTTATCACAGCCGATCAGATCGATGATCTGGTCACTTACCTCTTCGGGCATGGCGTGCGGCAGGTCAATCTTGTTCAATACCGGGATAATCTCCAGGTCAGAGCCAATAGCCAGGTATAGGTTCGAAATAGTCTGGGCCTCTATACCTTGCGAAGAGTCAACGATGAGCAGCGCACCCTCGCAGGCGGCGATGGAACGGGATACTTCATAAGAGAAGTCGACGTGGCCTGGCGTATCGATCAGGTTCAGTACGTAATCCTCTCCTTTATAATGGTAATTCATCTGGATAGCGTGGCTCTTGATGGTAATGCCGCGCTCACGCTCCAGATCCATGTTGTCGAGCAGCTGGTTTTGCATTTCACGCTCAGCCACTGTAGACGTAAACTCCAGCAGGCGATCGGCCAGGGTGCTTTTACCGTGGTCGATGTGGGCGATGATGCAGAAATTGCGAATGTTCTTCATAAATAGTTATTACGAAAAACAAAGTTAAGAAGAAAGTGGGTTTGTTGCTGTATTCCGGCTTAAATCATTTTTTGTTTGCCCCTTTTGCCTTATCAGTTCGACTAATTTAGACAGGCATACTGTTGAGTTTCCCGTGTAGTTCTTATACCTTTAAAATCCATTTAGCTAAAACGCACAACCCCTGCATTATGCCCGACCCGTCCTGCGATGCCGATAAGTTTGCCGACATGGACCGTGAGATCCAAAATCTGCGCGCGAAATGTGAGTTCCTGGAAAAAGTCATCCACGAGGTGCCGGCCAACGTCTACGTCTCCAATCTTGACCAGGGCCTGGTCTGGTGCAATAGAACCAACGAAGAAACCCTCGGCTATACCTTGTCAGAGATTCTGGAGATGGGCGGTATGGCCTATTTGCAGGCTATCGTTCATCCGGAGGACCAGCACATACCTGAAGACAGCATCAACCATTACCAGCAATTTAACGGGGCTGAGTACGGAGGCTTGTTCCGGGCCAGACACAAGCACGAAAGTCAGTACAAATGGTTCCTGGGCTGGGCCAAAGCATTCAGTAAAAACCAGCAGGGTGAGGTAAAAGAGGTGATTTGTGTGGATGTGGACATGAGTCCCCACATGAATACTGAGAAACAGCTGATACAGGCGCTCAAAGAAAATCTGAAGCAAAAGAACAGGCTCCTTCTGAAAAGTCTGCGTAAACGCGAAATTGAAATACTGGAATTGATCTGCCAGGGCTGCAGCACCAAGGAAATAGCCAAGCGCCTCTACATCAGCCCCAACACTGTAAGCACACACCGCAAAAGCATTCAGCGCAAGCTGGGCACCAACAACGTGGCCGACCTGGTATCGCTTGGCAAAGAAGCAGGTATAGGGTAAGGCAATTGTTTTATTTGCAGTACAAGTACAGCCTGATGCCAGACCGCTTCGGGCTATTTTTTTGCAGGTATATCACGTAAAGCAAGGTATAGCCTGCGCTGTCAATCCTGCGCAAAAATGACTATATTCGCATCATATTTGAAAAATCCTTGTTAGTAAATTATGCAAATTACTAAAATAGAGCCATATAAGCCCGTTAACCATATTCGTATCGTAACGGCAGCCTCCCTGTTCGACGGGCATGATGCATCCATTAACATCATGCGCCGCATCATTCAGGCCTCCGGCGCCGAGGTGATTCACCTGGGCCACAACCGCTCCGTACAGGAGATCGTGGACTGCGCCGTGCAGGAAGATGCCCAGGCCATTGCCATTACCTCGTACCAGGGTGGTCACCTGGAGTACTTCAAATACATGTACGACCTGCTAAAAGAGCGCGGCTGCGGCCATATCCGTATTTTCGGCGGCGGCGGCGGGGTAATTCTACCCACTGAGATCGAGGAACTGCACGAATACGGGGTTGCCCGCATCTACTCCCCTGACGACGGCCGCGCCATGGGCTTGCAGGGTATGATCAACGACATGCTGGAGAAATGCGACTTCCCGACGGGCAAAGACCTGAATGGCGAGGCCAGTCACCTGCGCGATAAAGATCCAAAAGCTATTGCCCGCCTGATCTCGGCAGCAGAAAACTTCCCGGAAGAAGCCCGCAGTATTCTGAATGAAGTAAGAGAACAGGCCAAAGAAGTAAAAACGCCGGTGCTAGGTATAACAGGTACAGGGGGTGCAGGTAAATCATCTTTGGTAGATGAATTGGTGCGCCGCTTCCTGATAGACTTCCCTCAAAAGAAAATCGCCATCATTTCGGTAGATCCGTCGAAGCGTAAAACAGGTGGCGCTTTGCTTGGTGACCGTATACGCATGAACTCGATCTCGAACGAGCGGGTATACATGCGCTCGCTGGCCACGCGCCAAAGCAACCTCGCCCTGAGCAAGTATGTGCAGGACGCGGTGGATATCGTGAAGGCCGCAGATTTTGACATGATCATCCTCGAAACATCCGGTATAGGCCAGTCAGATACCGAAATCATTGAGCACTCGGACATGAGTTTGTATGTGATGACGCCGGAGTACGGTGCCGCCACGCAGCTCGAGAAGATCGACATGCTCGACTTTGCTGATGTAATCGCCCTGAACAAATTTGACAAGCGCGGTGCCCTCGACGCCCTGCGTGACGTGAAAAAACAATACAAACGCAACCACCAGCTGTGGGATGTGAGCGACGAAGAGATTCCGGTTTTCGGCACCATTGCATCGCAGTTCAACGACCCGGGCATGAACCAACTCTACCGTGCCGTGATGGCCAAGCTGAGCGAGAAAACCGGCGTGGAATTTAACTCCAACCTGCAGACTTCCAAAGAGATGTCGGAAAAGGTGTTCATCATCCCTCCTGCCCGTACCCGCTACCTGTCTGAAATCTCCGAAACCATCCGCAGCTACGACAAGTGGACGAAGGATCAGGGCGAGATTGCTCAAAAACTCTACGGCATCAAGAAGTCGATTGAGGCGGTGCAAGGTATAGAGGTCGAAGACAAAGACCGCCTGATCAAGCAACTCGAGCAGGCTTATGCCGAAGTAGAGCTGAGTCTGGACGGGCAGAACAAAAAAATTCTTGAGAACTGGAAAGAGAAAGTACAGGCTTACAAGAATGAGTTCTATATCTTCAAGGTGCGCGATAAAGAGCTGAAAATCAAGACACATACCGAGTCGCTTTCTCACCTGAAAATTCCGAAAGTTTCTACGCCACGCTACGAAGCATGGGGTGATTTACTGAAGTGGAACCTGCAGGAGAATGTGCCGGGCGAGTTCCCATACACAGCGGGTGTGTTCCCGTTCAAGCGCGAAGGCGAAGACCCGACCCGTATGTTTGCCGGCGAAGGCGGACCGGAGCGTACCAACCGTCGCTTCCACTATGTGAGTTTGGGGATGCCAGCCAAGCGTCTGTCTACCGCCTTTGACTCGGTAACATTGTACGGCGAAGACCCCGATTTCAGACCAGATATTTATGGTAAGATTGGTAACTCCGGCGTGAGCATTTGCTGCCTCGACGATGCCAAGAAGCTGTACTCCGGCTTTAACCTGGCTGATCCGATGACTTCGGTTTCCATGACCATCAATGGTCCGGCTGCGATCCTGACCGGCTTCTTTATGAACGCTGCCATTGATCAGCAGTGTGAGCTTTACATTAAAGAGCACGGCCTGGAAGATGAGATCAACCAGAAAATTGAGGCTATTTACAAAGAGAAAGGTACAGCACGTCCGCAGTACCAGGGCGAGTTGCCGAAAGGCAACGATGGCTTAGGCCTGATGCTCCTCGGCGTAACCGGCGACCAGGTGTTGCCGGCTGAGGTATACGAGCCGATCAAAACGCGTACATTGGCAGCAGTGCGCGGTACTGTGCAGGCCGATATCCTGAAAGAAGACCAGGCGCAGAATACGTGTATTTTCTCCACAGAATTCTCGCTGCGTTTGATGGGTGACGTGCAGGCTTACTTCATCGACAAGAACGTGCGTAACTTCTACTCGGTTTCCATCTCGGGCTACCACATTGCAGAGGCGGGTGCCAACCCTATTTCGCAGTTGGCCTTCACACTGGCAAACGGCTTTACGTTTGTAGAGTATTATGTGAGCCGCGGCATGGACATCAATAAGTTTGCGCCGAACCTGAGCTTCTTCTTCTCCAACGGTATCGACCCGGAATACGCGGTGATTGGTCGCGTGGCGCGTAGAATCTGGGCGAAAGCGATGAAGCACAAGTATAACGCCGATGCCCGTTCGCAGATGCTGAAGTACCACATCCAGACGTCCGGTCGTTCGCTGCACGCGCAGGAAATCGACTTCAACGATATCCGCACCACACTGCAGGCACTGTATGCAATTTATGACAACTGTAACTCACTGCATACCAATGCTTATGATGAGGCGATCACGACGCCAACCGAAGCATCTGTACGCCGTGCCATGGCGATTCAGCTGATCATCAACCGGGAGTTAGGACTAGCGAAAAATGAGAACCCGCTGCAAGGCTCGTTCATCATCGAAGAACTGACCGACCTGGTGGAAGAAGCTGTATTAACGGAATTTGACCGCATCACAGAACGTGGTGGCGTGTTGGGTGCTATGGAAACCATGTACCAGCGTGGTAAGATACAGGAGGAAAGTCTGTATTACGAAACACTGAAGCACACGGGCGAATATCCGATTATCGGCGTGAATACGTTCCTTTCGTCAACTGGCTCCCCTACGGTGTTGCCAACAGAAGTAATCCGTGCTACCGAAGAAGAAAAGCAGTACCAGATCTCAATGTTACAATCGCTGCAACAGCGCAATGCGGATAGATCTGCCGAAATGCTAAAGCGCATCCAGCAGGTGGCCATCAACAACGGTAACATCTTTGAGGAGATGATGGAAACAGTGAAATTCTGCTCGCTGGGCCAGATCACCAATGCCTTGTTTGAGGTAGGCGGACAGTACCGCAGAAATATGTAATTAAATTTACATAATGCCAGTGATGCTGGCGTTAGTAGAAAGGCCGGGCAATAGTCCGGCCTTTTTTATACCTGCTGACAAACAGCAGCCTGACAACAAATTGCAACCTAGGAAGGTATACAGCAAGATATTAGCATCGCGTTTATGAAAACAAAAAACACAGACTCAGAAGATTTTCCATTTGTGCTCATTGGCTCCGCCCTCCTATTTCTAGGCCTGGCCACTTACGTATACCTCAGCACGAGAATAGTCGAAGATGACATTGATTTTGACCTATGGGACGAAGACGTGAACGATTATGTCTGATAAAACAGGTATAGATCGTCACCGATTTCAAAAACAAAAAGCCAGTTCGCTATACCTTTTCAGGTTGCGAACCGGCTTTTTGCCAGGTATATACTAAACCTTATAATGCGAAATTGCCGGATGCCTCCGGTTGGAAAGTTACTTTCTCTATCTTGTAGTTAATGGTGCCGGATGGCACAGGCCATTCCACCTCATCTCCTTCTCTGCAGCCTATAATTGCCGTGCCGACTGGTGCTAAAATCGAGATCCTGCGGGCATTTACATCGGCATCTTTCGGGTATACCAATGTAATTTCCATTTTATTGCCACTTTTCAGGTCCCGCAACAACACACTGGAGTTCATGGTCACGACCTCAGCCGGAATCTCTTCAGAAGCAACCCGTTTGGAACGCTTCAGTTCCTCCCCAAGTTTGGCGATGTTGGCTTGCATGCCCGGCCCTTTTCTTTGCTGTTGCACCAGGTCAATCAGGCGCTTATAGTCCTTCTCCGTCAGATAGATCACATTTTCCATATCAATTAAGTACGTAATTTTTGCTGATAGGACTGGATGAAGGCTTCTTTGGGAAATAAATATCCCGGAAGCTTTTCGTTTGCCCCTGCTCCACACGTCTGAAAATTTTGTCCGGAGTAATACCTTCCAGCGAAGCAAAACCACAAGCTTCCATCACCTCGATGGTAGATTTAATGGTATTGCCATGGAAGTTGGCTACACGCACCCGTTTATCAGCTACGTCCAGCCCCTTGTACAGGTTCTTATCCTGTGTGGCTATACCTACAGGGCAGCGACCGGAGTCACACTGCAGTGCCTGAATACAACCCAGCGCGAACATCATACCGCGGGCGCTGTAGCAACTGTCGGCACCCAACGAAATGGCTTTGATAATGTCTACTCCCGTGATAATCTTACCGGCTGCAATCAGTTTGATTTGATCGCGCAGTCCGTACAGCTCCAGCATGTGCTGCACGTAAGCCAGCGCATCGTAAAGCGGCATACCCAAGCTATCTGTAAATTCCAGTGGCGCTGCACCAGTTCCTCCTTCAGCTCCATCAATTGTAATAAAATCCGGATAGAGACGGTTGTGCTTCATTTCCTGGCACAGGAGTTCAAACTCCTGCTTGTTGCCAATACAAAGTTTTATACCGATAGGTTTGCCCTCGGACAATACACGCAGCTGCTCAATGAACAGCAACATAGTGAACTGGTCTTTAAAAGCAGAGTGCGCTGGCGGAGAAGCCACTGTGGTATAAGGTTCTACCTTACGTATAGCTGCAATCTCGGGCGTGTTTTTAGCCGCGGGAAGTATACCGCCGTGGCCTGGCTTGGCTCCCTGCGACAACTTAATTTCCACCATCTTGATGTTCGGGTGCTTTACCTGCTCCTGAAACAGTTTTTCGGAGAAGTTGCCGTCTTTGTCACGGCAGCCAAAGTAGCCCGTACCAATTTGCCAGATCAGATCGCCGCCTCCCTCAATATGGAAAGGGCTCACACCACCCTCGCCGGTATTGTGCGCAAAGCCACCTAGTTTGGCACCAGAACTAAGTGCGGTAATAGCGGTTTTGCTCAATGAGCCGTAGCTCATGGCCGAGATGTTGTAAATGCTGGCGCTATAAGGTTGCCTGCAGCGGCTGCCCCCTATCGTTACGCGCAGGTCCTGGGCCTGCACATGCACCGGGAACATGGTATGCGCAATCCACTCAAAGCCGGGATCCTGGCTATTGGCCTGCATACCAAAAGGAACTGTCTGGCGAACGTTTTTGGCGCGTTGATACACAATAGAACGCTGGCGGCGGCTAAAGGGCTTGCCATCTAGATCTGACTCGAAAAAGTACTGCCGTAATTCCGGGCGGATGCTCTCAAAGAAATAGCGCAGATAGCCTACTAATGGGTAGTTGCGCAAAATCGAATGCCTGCCCTGCCGGACGTTGCCCAGGTATAGCAGGTGCAACGGTATAATGGCTACAAGTAGCCACAGATACTGCCGCTCGAACACCGATAAAAACAAGGTAATCAGATAAGCTGATAAGAAGGCATATCCCATGGATTGCCTCACACTGACCTTACTTGCCATGATGAAAAACCAATGAAAATGAATTAGATAAGTAAAATTGCTAAACCAGCATTGAGTAATTGCCAGTCTTGTTTGTGGGATGCCAGAGTCTAGAGCTCCGGCTTACTTGCAAAAGGCCTTGGGAGAGGAAAAAAAGTCAAGGCAATAACCGTTCAGCTCATCACACATGGCTACATGGTGAGATGTCGCTACCAGACCCGAAGCAGGTATAGCAAGCCAGGAAGAATAGTATATGCCGGATGGCCTCATAATCTATAGGATTAATACTGCAAAGTTAGCGGAAAGAAAAGGAGAAAACACAAAAATTGGTCACTAATAATTATAAAGCAGGCAGTATCTTGACCCAAAAGGCAGGATAATTCTCCATTATCTCGCTTTAGTACTAAAATGCAATAAATGAAGCGATAAAGATAGTAACCTAAACCACTATATAGCGTTAAAAAATGCAAGTTTAACTCTTCAGGCAAAAAAACATGATGCGCTTTACGACAATCTCCTCTCTCCTGCTTATCGGCACCACATTTGGCTACTTCATGAAGAGCTGGATAGCGCCGGAGCAACTCCAAATGGATCTCCACGAAGAAGATATACACTTGTATCTCTAGACTTGCGACTGTTGTTTATATACGAAAAAGCAGGTATAGCACCTGCTTTTTTCTCTTGATTGAGCCTCACTTAGGTTAATAGGTCCATTACCCGTACCTTTATCTCCCGAAAATCAATCCTATCATCCATATCATTATACATGACACTACAGGAAAAAATAAGCTACATTATTGGCCGCGACATGGCTGCCAACCTCCAAAAACAAGGTATAGAAATCGAAGCAGCGTCTTTTATGAATGGCTTGCAAGAGGTCATTGCTGGTGAGCCTTCCTCTTTATCCCAGCAGGAAATCCAGATGGCCATGATGGCGCTGCAGCAGGAAATGCAGGAGAAACAAGGTGCCAAAGGTGGTGAGAATCAGAAAGCCGGCGAAGCCTTTTTAGCTGAAAACAAAAACAAGGAAGGTATAAAAACACTGCCAAGCGGTCTGCAGTACCAGGTACTGGAAGAAGGTACGGGCAAATCACCTGCTGCTTCCGATAAAGTAACAACCCACTACCACGGCACTCTGATCGACGGTACTGTATTCGACTCAAGCTATGAGCGCGGACAGCCGGCAACTTTTCCGGTGAACGGTGTCATTGCGGGCTGGACAGAGGCGCTTCAGTTAATGAAAGAAGGTGCCAAATGGAGATTGTTCATTCCTTCGGATCTGGCCTATGGCTCGCAGGGCGCCGGTGACGTGATCGGACCAAACACAACTCTGATTTTTGATGTAGAACTGATCTCGGTACATTAAGCTATACCTGCTCATATATAAAAAGGTCCGGCTGACGTAATCATAACGTCAGCCGGACCTTTTCTTTTAAGACGGAGCTATACCTAAGCTATCTTCAAATCGGTTTCAACCATTTCGTGCAGCCAGCGACGGCTTTCTTCCTGGTATAGGAAATGATTTATGATCATAAAATTATCTCCATCCATCAGCTCATCCCCATTTATTTCATTTACCAGGCTGTTGTAAGCAAATACCGGCACCACGATCGCCACAAACACATTTTTGTTTACAGCCCGCAGCACTTCCGGGAAAATATACTTAAAGACCCACTGCTGATCCACTTTTTCGATCGCTAACCTACTTTGCAGATCCATAACCCACTTTTGGGGTTTGTAAGTAAGCACCATATTCATAATATGGGCATACCCCTGACGCAGCTCACTGGAGCTTACCTCTCCCTCCCATTTAATAAAAAGTGTTTCCTCTTCATGCTGATACTTCAGTATCAGTTGCTCCTTGAGCACACTCCGGTGCTGGTCTTTTGCCGAAAAATGCATACCAAAAGCATTGGCACCCATTAAATTATCTGTGTACATGGTATGTGGCAGATTAAGCGGCGCTAGGCCATAAAGTAGAATACATGGATGAAGTTTTTAAACAAAATCAATACAATTATGATAATGTCATAAACAAAGATGTAATAATTATATATATAAAACAAAAAATAATTAAATAATTTATTGGTATCATATATTAAGTTTCTCTAACTAGCTTACTGACAAGTTACTACTGCATGGATTTATTTTCGGTCTTAGCAGGCCCGTTTTTGAAACCAAAGCCGATAATTAAACAAATTAACCCGGGTGACGTTCTAAACTCAATTAATGCATTCACCAAAAAAAGAAATATTCCCATGGCAAACACCCAAAATGAAGGCAAAAAATTTCTGGATAGTGTGCACCAGTTCTTCGACCACGCTGCCAGTTATTCAAAGCTTGACTCTGGTATTCTGGCCCAGATAAAGACCTGCAACAGTGTTTACAAAGTATCGTTTCCGGTTGAGATTGACGGTCGTGTAGAAGTGATCGAAGGCATTCGGGTACAGCACAGCCATCACAAACTTCCATCTAAGGGAGGTATACGATTTAGCATGCAGGTAGATGAGGATGAGGTGAAGGCACTTGCAACGCTGATGACATTTAAGTGCGCTGTGGTGGATGTTCCGTTTGGAGGTGCCAAGGGAGGCGTAAAGATCAATCCGCGTACAAGTTCTGTAAAAACGCTTGAGAAAGTAACCCGACGATATGCAGCTGAGCTGATTAAGAAAAACCTGATCGGGCCAGGTATGGACGTGCCGGCACCAGACTACGGAACGGGTAGCCGCGAAATGGCCTGGATTGCTGATACCTACCAGGCACTTAAGTATGGCGAAACCAATGCGCTGGGCTGCGTAACCGGTAAGCCTGTCGGGCAGGGCGGTATACGAGGCCGTGCGGAAGCCACTGGTTTGGGTGTTTTTTATGGTATACGTGAAGCCTTGGGCGACACCGACCTCATGAAAAAAGCAGGTATAGACGGCAATACCATGGAGGGCAAGCGCATCATCGTGCAGGGTCTGGGTAATGTGGGCTACAATGCCGCGCACTTCTGCCAGCAGGACGGTGCCATTATCATAGGTATAGCCGAGCGCGAAGGCGGCATTTATAATACCAACGGCATCGATGTGGCCGAGGCCTTTAAGCATCGTAGCGAAACAGGGTCTATTCTGAATTTTGGCCAGTGCAAGAATTTTGAAAACTCAGCCGACCTGCTGGAGGAAGAATGTGATGTTCTGCTTCCGGCTGCGCTCGAAAACCAGATTAATGCTGACAATGCAGCCCGCATTAAAGCCAAAATAGTGGCGGAAGGCGCCAATGGTCCCGTTACCCGTGATGCTGAAAAGATATTGCTGGCTAAAGGCATTATCATTATACCTGACCTGTACATCAACGCTGGTGGCGTAACGGTTTCCTACTTCGAGTGGCTAAAAAACCTGTCTAATGTGCGTTTTGGGCGTATGGGAAAACGGGCAGAAGAAGCCAGTCACCGCCGGCTTGTAAACGCGATAGAAACTGCGTCCGGTAAGAGCATGACAACGCACGAACGCAATTTACTTATACAGGGCTCGGATGAGATCAGTCTGGTACGTTCCGGATTAGAAGATACCATGATTAATGCCTATCACGAGATCAGGGGGGTGATGAACAGAAAAGATATAGAAGATATGCGTACAGCGGCTTTCCTTTCGGCTATTGAAAAGATAGGCGTAAGCTACGAGGCGCTTGGTATCTTTCCTTGATCGGCAAGTGAATCTATTGCAACAGAGGTCAGGATTTTGCTAAAATGGCGGAATCCCGGC
The DNA here is from genome assembly GCF_019599265.1 of Pontibacter sp. HSC-14F20. Lineage (GTDB taxonomy): Bacteria > Bacteroidota > Bacteroidia > Cytophagales > Hymenobacteraceae > Pontibacter. Next base: position 54,007 of record NZ_JAHZTC010000005.1, read on the forward strand.
CTTTTTGCATGTACAGGAGCCAATCCATCGCTTCTTCCTTTTCTGTAAAATAATTGAAGTGGATAAAATCATGCACCGGAAGCAGGCGGGACGCAATGTAGTTGTTGACCAAGGCTTTAAAATGCCCTTCAGAGAAAATGACGGCTGCATAAATGTCCTGGCCAAGTATGTCTGATACCTGCGGGTAATACTCGCGGCTTAACCAAGCCTCTTGCTCCGGATCAAGGGGGCCAATGCGTGAAATGTCAGTACTATAATAACAGATACTGGGATTGATCTTAACAAATTGCAGCGCCTGCCAGTAGATATTCCTGAATTGCTCGGTGTCTGGCTTCAATTTCCAGCTAATGCATAGCACACCTGCTTCCTTTAAAAAGGCAACAAAAGCATAGGACGAGTCACTTATCACCATATAGCAAACCGCTTGTTTTCTGGTATTTATACTCGAAATATAAGTTCAATTTTATTTTCCCGCAAATACTGCATTACAAATGTTACTAAAATCGGTACAACTACTGATTCGCTTAGCATGACGAATTCAGTGCTATTCTGAATATTTAAAGCAATGTAAGTAAAGTTATATTTCAAATACATTGTTTCAACTTAGAGTTTTTGTACTTCTCTAACAAAGTAAACGATCCTGCTTCCTACTCTGACCTCCCGAAAGTACGCACACCAGAATAATCCCTCCTTAAGGTATAGACTAATGAAAAAGGCGACGCTTTTTTGAAGCGTCGCCTTTTGGGTCAATGACTATGAGTGCAGTTTAGTTCTGCTTCAGCCACTTGTTGTAAATTTTCTGTTGTACTGCAGTTGGCTTCTCCACCCGCTCAAACTGATAGCGAACACTCTTATCGGCCACTATCGGAATTTGTAACTCCATCAGTTTACCGTCGCGCGCAACTGTTACCGTTACATTATCCCCGATCGCACGTCCACTGATCAAAGCGGAAATATCGCTTTCTACCCTGTACCCGTCTATCGCTATAAGTTCGTCGTTTACGTTCAGGCCGCCCTCCCAGGTGCTGCTGCCACGAGCTACGCTCTTGACAATGGTGCGGCCATTTTCTACAGCTGTTCCTGCACCCCAATTTAGGTTCAACACATCCTTATTCTGGTTTATCAAGCGGAGACCAGCAGCCTCAAAATAGCGATTGTAGTCTGGTGTTTGGGTACCGTGCACATAATTCTGGAAGAAATCATCCAGTTTACGGCCGGCGAATCGCTCCAAAGCTTCTTTGAACTCCTGCTCCGTAAAACCACGGTTAAGCTTGGTGTAGTAACGGTCATACATGTAGCGCATCACATCATCCAGGCTCTTATCTCCTTTCGTGTTCTTCATGATTTCCATATTCAGCAGATGACCCAATACACCGCCTTTGGTATAATAAGAAACCTCGGCATTGTTAGAGTTCTCGTTGCGGCGGTAGTACTTGATCCAGGCATCGAAGCTTGACTCAGCTATTGTCTGTATCTGGTTGCCTGGCGTATTCTCTACTGAGTTGATGCTGCCCGCCACCACGTCCAGGTAGCGCTGTGTATTCATCAGCCCGGCCCGCTGGGTTAGCAAATCGTCGTAATAGCTGGTAATGCCTTCAGATACCCACAACAGGCGGGTATAGTTCTCTTTATCATAATCAAAGGGACCAAGCGGTGCCGGGCGCAGACGCTTCACGTTCCAGAGGTGGAAGTACTCATGGGCTACCAGCGCCATAAAGCCGGAATAGCCCCGCTCTGTGCCGTAGTTCCATCGGCTCGTCTGAAGTGTGGTGGAGTTCAGGTGTTCCAGTCCGCCGCCACCGCGGTGCAGATTGTGTACAATGAATACGTAGCGGTCAACCGGCAGCTTTCCCATCAGGCTGATGCACTCCTCCACTACCTTTTTCATATCGGCCATCAGTTGCTTAGGCTCGTAGTTGCCTTCGCCGTACATGGCTACTTCGTGGGGTACGCCGCCCGCCTCAAAACGCAGTACCTCGTGGTTTCCAATCTCCAGCGGAGAGTCGGCCAGCACGTCATAGTCAGGAAAAGTATAGGTATAGCTTCCGGTGCTTTTCAGGCCGGTAGATACTGTTTTCCAGTCTCCATAAGGTTGCACCACGAGCGTGCCTTGCTGCTTTTGGTAGCCCTCCGGGTACATGAACATGCTCGTACCGTTTACATAGCCATGTGATGCATCCAGAAAGCTGGTGCGCACACTCATCTCGTAAGCGTATACCTTGTAGCTCACTTTCACGGCATCAGCCTTGTTGCTATACACACGCCAGGTGTTTTTACTGATTTTCTCGTGACGCAGCGCCTTGCCCGATTTGTCGGTTGCGTTGAAACCTTCCACATTTTTGGCGAATTCGCGCACCAGGTATGAGCCCGGAGCCCATACTGGTATTTTATAGTCAATGTAATTCTGCCGGGCACCACTCAGCTCTACCTCCACTTCAAAATAATGGGTATGTGGCTCGGGCATTGACAAGGTATAGCGCAGGTCAGCGGCGTATGCCGAGAGAGCGGTCAGGAAAAATAAACAACAGGATAAGAAAAAGTATAGAGTAGATTGCCTTGGTTGAAACATGCCGTTTAAATGGGTTGATGATTAAAAGCTTTCCGGCATTTTACGATAAAAAGCCTGCTTTTCAAAATCCGCATTGGTAAGATATAGGCAGGTATACCTGCTTAGGCGCACTCCGAATGGCGGTGGTTGAGCCACTGGATGGCATTCTGCAGGTCGCAAAATGTATTCATGATGATAAAGGAATTATAGCTTTGAAGCCCTAGCAAGCCCGATTCTTTGACCATGTCGTCGTAGCAGCGCTCGTCCACCACAAGGGCAACATGATTTCCGATACCCAGGTGCATCATGATCTGCGGGAAAAGCTGTACCTGCAACCAGGTTTCCTCTTCTTCACTCAGTCTACCGATGTTACGAAGGTCAAACAGCCATAACTTGACCTGATGCTCCCGGGCAAACCGAAGTGCCGCAAGCAAGCCCTGCCTAAAATCCTCTGTCTGCATGTTTCGGTTGAAGTGCAGCTCCAACCGATCTGCTACATAGCCAACTTCGCAAGTATCTGACTTAAACAGTTTCATTGTTTTACATTTTAAACCCAGTAACAAACATATAGATTTTATACTAATAATTAACATTATTATACCATAATAAATTCATTTTGGGCGTCTTTTATATGAACAGCTCAAAAACACAGATAAACGGTTGCAAAATGCCTGTCAAAATCGCCACGACTGATTAGGCGATTCCTCATTATCCCCAGCATACTAGGCAGTTGCACACATCCTATAGGGAATCTTGGCACGATATTTCCATAGGTATTGTTACTAAACCTAAACCCAACGCTATGAAAAAGATATTTGCTTTGATGCTTGCTCCTGTTGTGTTGCTGATGCTTATTATATCAGCAGACAGCGATCAGACAACTTCTCCTTCCAGAGAAACGAATGCAGTACACTTTGCCAGCTTGAAAACTGATAAATCAGAGGCCCTGCCAAAATCAGCCATTATAAAAAAGCACAACTTGAAAACCGAGTCTGAAATAAGGAAGGCTATACCTTCCAGGTCAAACGACGCTGATATGGGATGGATTAATGCCAGCGGCACCACTCCTACGGACTCATTAATTGCATATGCCCTGACGCTGATGGGAACACCTTATAGGTATGGTGGTACAAGCAACAGTGGTTTTGACTGCTCCGGCTTCACATCGCATGTATTCCAGGAATTTGGTGTACCAGTAACGCGCTCCTCCACTACCCAGTCAGAGGATGGTATACCGGTAGACCGCGATGAGGCACGGCCAGGAGATCTTGTTATATTTACAGGAACAAATCCACAGGTGCGTGAGCCGGGTCATGTCGGTATCGTTATTTCTGAGCCAGGTGATACCATCAGTTTTGTACACTCCTCTTCCAACGGCGGTGTTAAGATCAGTCAGGTGGAAGGTAGCGGCTACGACACCCGCTTTCTGGGTGTGAGACGCGTACTTTAAGGTATAGGCCTAACTAAAATCCACGATAATTACGTAAGACACACTATATAGCCCGACTGGCATTTGCTGGTCGGGCAAATTTCCGCTAAAAGAAATGATTATGGTGCATCCTTACGTAGCCAATTCCATCAACGCCCTGGTGTTGATTCTCGCCGGGCTGGCAGTCTATTTCCTCTCTCCTTCTCGCCCACTACCTGCTTTAGTGGCTCCTATGTTTGGTATATTGCTACTAGCGACTACCTATCACCTGAAACGGCATAATCAGTTTGTTTTTCACACCGTAACGGCCCTCACTCTGTTGGCGGGCTTCCTGCTGATCCTGAGCATTGATTTGGAAAATTTTGTTTGGGATGGCAAGCATATCCTTGTACTGCTGATGGGTATAAGCTGCTTTTTAGCGGTGTTATCTTTTGTAGCCTCTTTTTTGAAGGAACGCAGGCTGCGCAATAATACAATTTACAAAGAGGATCTGTAGGGATTAGGAGCTTACTATCCGGGTTATAGGTATGGGCAAAGGAAAAAGCGCCTGATGTAGCCCGTCAAGTTACACCAAGCGCTTTAAGAATCCTTCAAATCTTAACAAGCGGCACCCTGTTTTGCAGCAGCACCATCACTCAAGACCAAAGGTAATATTTACTGCGTAAGCAGTAGATAATCACTGCTTACTAAGCCAGTTCACTGTTAAGGTGAACACTATTACCAAGGCTTACTAAGACGACTGATGGATTAGACATAGCACCTCCTTTCTCTTTAGTCCGACATAAACCTTGCGCCGCTACGTGTAGTAGTCTTGCGCAAAGCTGCAGCACTCGCCGCTTTCACTGATTGTATAAAGTTAAAATAACGCTGATAAGTTCACAAGGTTTAGCACTTATTTTATCATCTTTTCTTTTTCAAGCATACGCAATGGCCCGTATATTGCACACTGTAATCTTAAGTTGCTCAAAGTAAGGTGAGTGCAAACTGATTACGGGCTACGATCAGGTATAAGAAAACTTAACACATGCTGCCATTCTTATTTTTAGGTATACACTAAACCGCTTCGTTCATCAAAAAATCGACCAGCGGCGTATCTTAGTTGAAAAATGAATTATTTTTCCTATATTTCGTTACTAATCTTATCAAACATAAACTAAATCATGAAAAAACACCTGCTAACCCTTGTAGCCCTAATGCTCTTTTCTACTGTGGCCTGGGCACAGAAACTCTCTCCTGTTGGCATATGGACCAATGAAGAAGGCAAAGCGCGTTTCGAGATTTACCAGTCAGGCGATAAACTGTATGGTAAGATCGTGCAATTGAAGGAACCACTCAGAAACGGCAAACCGAAATTGGACGAGAATAACCCTGACAAGAAGATGCGCAACCGTCCGTTACAAGGTATGGTGTTCATGAAAGACTTTAAATACGACAGTGGTAACAAGTGGGACGATGGCACGATCTACGACCCGGAGAGCGGCAAAACATACTCCTGCTACATGAAAATGACGGGCAAAGACAAGATGGAGGTGAAAGGCTATATCGGTATCTCCCTAATTGGCAGAACGCAAAACTGGACGCGGGTAGAATAAGCGATACAACGCAATCTGTAAAACAGAAAAGGTTAGCCCTAAAGCTAACCTTTTCTGTTTTCAACCCTTTACTGCTTTATTAAACTGTTTTTTTTGTAAAAGGTTTACTATACTGTCAGTCAGTATTAAAATACCTGCAGCACTTTATAGGTTTTATCACGAAACACAAAGCTTTCACCACTGGTTTTGCCCTCCATCGCCTTGTAAAGCGGCGACAATCCGGAGATCGCATAAAAGGACTCGCCATCGATTTTAATTTCGCCCAGGCTCACACCAATAAAGTAGTTTTGCAACTCCGTCATCACCACAGCCCCGAACGACACTTCCTTATTCTCCTTCGTTGAGTTCACTCTTTTCAGCACCCCCATGGTCGTGATCAGTTCGTCCAGCTGCCTTGCATACATGTCCCGTTGTATCTGGCATGCTTCCCTGAAGGATTCAAATTTATCCTCGATGGCGCCATGGTGTTCGTTGGCACTTTCCTGCGCCTCGTCCATAGCTTCTTTTGCTGCCTGTATCTGCATGTTCAGTAGTTTGGTAGACTCCTGCAGCAGTTTTTTCTTTAATTCAAGTTCTTGTGTTAGCGTCATCATGGTCTATGCATTATCCGGTAAACGATCAATTTTGAAGGGCATTAAAAAATCTGTATCTGCTTAAACTACAATAGCCGTGGATTGTTTTAATTGCGTATAAAAAGTAACATTTTTACTCAATATTGCAATATCAAGCTGATTCCCAGATGCCATATAACGAATAACCAGTCTGAATGTTGGATGCATTCAGCATAATATTTTAGACTATATAGCGAAGTTTCGGGATTTCCTGTAACTTATACCCTTGTACCAGTGCCCTATCACAAGAATTTGAAGTAAATCTCAAACCGCCGCCTTACATGAAACACGCTCTACTTCTTTTAATGTGCCTTCTATTCGTTTGTCTGCCTGCTGCAGCCTCACATATTGTTGGTGGCGAACTGGAGATAGAGCACCGCTCAGGCTATACCTACCGCATCACCATGAACTTGTATTTTGATGATGTGAACGGTACCCCGGGCGCCCGGGACCCTTCTGCCAACATCCGGATTTTCGATAAGCAGACCAACCGCTTTATGATGGATGTGCAGCTGCCACTGCGTAGCGACACGTTTGTTAACTACACCGATATCGCCTGCACAACTGGAGAGCTTCGTACACGTCGCATTGTATACTCCCAGGATGTTATCTTGTCCCCTAATGCATTCAACAGTCCCCAGGGCTACTACATGGCCTGGGAGCGCTGCTGCCGTAACCGCACGATCAACAACATTATAATGCCGGATGCAGCAGGTCAGGTCTTTTACATGGAGTTTCCGCCTGTTACCAGAAACGGATCACAATTTGTCAACTCTTCCCCGCGCCTGTTTCCGCCGCTGAGTGACTATGCCTGCGCCAACGAGCTGTTTTACTACGATTTTAGCGGTACTGATGCCGACGGTGATTCGCTTGTGTATGACATGGTTAACCCGCTCAATGGCTATGCTACCGCCGATCCGACCAATGCAGCACCGATCCCGAGCCCTGCTCCTTACCCTGAGGTAAGGTGGTTACCCGGGTATAACCGCGATAACCAAATTCAAGGCTCCCCACCCATCATTATTGGAAAGCAAACCGGTCGCCTGACGGTTCGCCCGGATCGCGTAGGCCTTTTTGTGTTTGCAGTGCGCGTGCAGGAGTACCGTGCCGGGGTAAAAATCGGGGAAGTAAGACGCGACTTTCAACTGCTTGTAAAAGACTGTCCACGTAACGACAGCCCGGTTGTTCAGGCAAGGGTAAATGGCCAGACCACGAATTACAAACAAGGTGAGATCATTCGGATCAGCCCAACGGACGCCCGCTGCCTGAATGTGGAGTTTACTGATCCGGACGCTAACTCGGCACTGACCCTCTATGCCCGCCCCGTGAATTTCAGCAGTGATGTCTATACCTTCTCCGGCACAACAAACGGCGTAGTAAACGGACCTAATGGACAGAAATCCCTGAACGCTAATGTATGCTTTGATGAGTGCTTCGACACGAAAGGGCAGGTGTTCAAGCTCAACCTGATTGTGAAAGACAATGGCTGCAGTCTGCCCCGGCAGGATACGCTGCAAGTAAGCTTTGTCATTGACCCCATCCCGAACGAACCGCCCTCTATTCAGCTCTCAGACCCAGACCGACTGTTTACGGTAATGGAAGGAGATGTAATTGACTTCAACGTGCTGGGTTCTGACACCGATAATGATGAGGTAACCATTTCAGCCAGAGGACTGAACTTTGATATGAACTCCTTACCGATCAGCTTCCAGAGCAGCACCGGCATCGGGCAGGTACAGTCCCCTTTTAGTTGGCAGATAGACTGCGAAACGCTCAGGCAGGACTCTTATCAGATTGAATTTACGGCCACATCCATGGTATGCGGCGAGGAACTGACACGAACAGAAGTTATTGAAGTAAGAACAGATTACCCAAATCAAGTGCCGGTGCTAACAACAGACAAACAGGTGCTGGTGTTTGAACTGGATCTGAACGAGCCTTTCGAGGCCAATTTTAGAGGTACTGACCTGGACAAGCACCTGCTAAGTATGCAGGCACGAGGTCAGAATTTCGACCTGGCCAGCATGGGCATGAGCTTTACGGCTACGGGTGGTCAGGGTGCGGCGGCGGGCAAGTTTAACTGGGCAGCGAATTGTGAGGCCTTTCAGCAGGGTGTGCTGCGGGTAGACTTTATGCTGCTGGAAGATGCCTGTGCCCCTTCTCCAATGCAGCTGATCACGATGGAGTTTAAAGTTAAAGTACCGGACTATAAGGATTTTACACCACCTAATATCTTCACGCCCAACGCTGATGGGCTGAATGATTTCTTTGAGATACCAGGTATGCCGGCTGATGCCTGCACCAGCTCATTTCAGCACATCAGCATTTACAACCGCTGGGGCAAGGAAGTTTTCTCGAGCACAGCACACAACTTTAAGTGGGACGGCAAGGATGTAAATGACGGAGTATATTACTACGTGATTGACTATGGGGCAGATAAGTTCAGAGGTTCTGTTACACTGGTGCGGTAACCCGATCAGGCCATAAACAGAATGACCAGGTATAGCGAAAGCCAGAGTGCTCCCAGAAAGTGCCAGTACGTGTTGAGCATGGATAGCTGCAGTCGTCGGTAAGGGTCGCGGATAAAGATCAGGCTGCGGACGCCATCGCCTGCCATGTGCGCTGTTTTGATCAGCAGGAAAGCCAGAAAGATCATACCGCCCAACAGGTGCAGCAGGTGCAGTGCCGTGATCAGGTATAGGTAACTGCCCGAGGCTTTGCCGGTAAAGTAGGCACCGGATAAGGTCAGTTCACGCCAGCCCAGAATCTGGGCTCCGATAAAGGCAACTCCCAGCAGAAATGTCAAGGCCAGGTAGCGGGTCATTTTGCGGAGCTTGTCTTTTTTGTAAATGCGGGGGATCTTGCTGATCGTGTAGCTGCTAAAGAGCAGAATCAGCGTGCTTATACTGAAAAACTTAGGAAGAGAGAACTGTTCGCTACCGAAACCGCCCGTCCGTACGAAAGCCACCACCAGCACAAAGAACAGCACGCCTATACCTACCATGCTCAGGTATAGCAGCATCCGGATCGGGTGCAGATGCTCTATTTTGCCAAATGCTGAGCCCTGGCGTGCGTCTACCTTCTTCTTTCTGTCCTGGTTCATGTCGAGTCATCTCCCCGAGCATACCCGACTTATGGCTGCGGGCCTCCTCTGTTCAATTTGAAATTCAGGTAATTTATCCTATTCTATATACCAACTACAGGAGGTTATAGTTTTGAAAATACTTCACAAAAAATAAGATTTAGCGGTCTTATTTATTCTCCAAACAAAGTTATACCTGCTCAGGGCAGCATACTGCTAATTCCGGGGAAATTTACCAGGATAAAAGCTTAGCCCCTGCTTTACCTTTCATGGCTGTTTTGCGTTAGCACAATTACATGCTACCATAAGCCCGGTTATGACCAAATTTCTACTGTCTGTACTTTGTTTTCTACTGATTGCTGCAGGCGCACAGGCACAGCAACCGCCTATACCTTACACGGCCAATAACACCATGCAAATCAGCCTGGAGGGAGAGCGCAGCACTTACGACTTTCAGTCGACCAAAATGCTGGTGCGCTACGACGAGAACACCCGCAAAATTGAGTGCCTCCTCCCCATCGAAAACCTGCTGCCAGCCAACGATTCCAGTCCGGTAGCCATGGTGCAGGACATCTTTTTTGCATCTCGTTATCCAGAGTTGTACATTGAGGTCGAAGCGCCGATCGAGCAGCTCAATGCCGGTAAACGAAACAGGCAGACACTGAACAGCAGAGTTTTCATCAACATCCAAGGCATTATCAAAGAAATGGTTATCCCGGTCACCTTCACGCCAGATCGCAACACGATTACCTTCAGCACCAGCTTTGAGCTGATGTTGCAGGATTTGCGCCTGCGTGTACCCGCCCGCTATACCTCCAGGCTGACAGGGCGCATGCTGTTTACGATACACAGTGCGCGCTGGGCCGACATTAGAAACCGATAAACACATTGCTATGCGCCTACTGCAGGCTGCCCGCCAGTTCACTCTGATGCAGGTATACAAAAGCACCCTTCTATACCTGCTGTCTCTGGTCCTGCTACTAAGTGGTCCGCAGGTTAGCTATGCCCAAAAAGTGGCCCTTGTGCTGAGCGGCGGCGGTGCCAAAGGTATAGCGCATGTGGGCGTACTCAAGGCGCTGGAAGAAAATAACATCCCGATCGATTACATTGTGGGCACCTCCATGGGCGGTATTGTGGGGGCACTTTATGCGGCCGGTTACTCGCCTGCTGAGATCGAATACCTGATCCATACCGAGGCATTTCAGGCATGGGCCACGGGCAAACCGGAACAGAACTATACCTACAACTTTGCCTCGCCTGACCCCAACCCTGCCCTGCTGAAACTGCACGTAGCACTCGACTCCGCTTTTCAGGCCAGGCTTACCTCCAATCTGGTAAATGATGCTTCGCTCAACTTTGCCCTGGCACAACTTCTCTCCCAGCCTGCCGCGCGCGCCGGCTACAACTTCGACAAGCTCATGGTACCTTACCGCTGCGTTGCCGCCGATATTTTCACGCAGCAGCAGGTTATCCTCCGAAAAGGTCAGTTGGCCGATGCCGTGCGAGCCACACTTACGGTGCCGCTCTTTTACAAGCCTATCCGGATAGAAAAGCGCCTGCTCTTTGACGGTGGTTTGTACAATAATTTTCCTGTGGATGTGGCGCGCAAAGACTTCAACCCGGATATCATCATTGGGGTAAACGTGTCTTCTAAAACCTACAGCCAGTACCCTTACGACAACGACGACTTTGACCTGGCCTATACCTTGCTCTACGCCATGATGTCGAACTCAGACTCTACAGCTCTTACAGAGAAGGACATTTACCTGCAGCCTGACCTGGGCAGCCTCAATTCGCTTGATTTCAAAAATGTAGAAGAACTTTTCGCAGCAGGGTATAAAGAGGCGAATGATAACATGGATCAGATTCTGCAGAAAATAAAACGCAGGGTAAGTCCTGAGAACCTTGGTGCAAAGCGGGAGAATTTCAGAAGCGGGTTTGAGCCCCATACCTTCCGCAGCGTGGAGATACAGGGCTTGAAAAAAAATCAGCAGGACTTTGTAGAGCGTTTTTTCCGGAGCTCCCAGGAACACGGCTATACCATGCAGGACGTGAAAACGGGCTACTTCCGTCTGGCTGCCATCGACAACTTCCGTAATCTGTACCCCTCCATGCGGTACGATGCCAGGGCGAAAGCTTATGACTTGCTATTGAACGTGAAGAAGGAAGACGGTATAAAAATAGCCCTGGGAGGTGTGATCGCCTCGCGCCCCATCGATAATATATACGCCGGGCTGGAGTACAGCGTGCTCGGCCGCCAGCTCTATACCTTTGCCGGAAGCTTTCAGACAGGTCGTTTTTACCAGGGTGCCCAATTGCGCACTCGCATCGACGTGCCAGCCAGTCTGCCTTACTACATTGAACCTACCTTTACCTACAATCACTGGAATTTTCTTTCCACGACCGGGTTGCTGCTGGAGCGCAACAATCTGCCCTTACTAGAACAGACCGACCGTAATTTTGCCTTGAACCTGGGCTTTACCAATACCTACAAAGGCAGGCTGGTGCTCAGCACGGCCTATGCACAGCATATCGACAGGTATAGTAACCGACTCGAGATACAACGCTCCGACACGCTGGACCGCACAGGCACGAGCGGTCTGACCGTGAGCGCAACCTTCAGGCGAGGTGGACTTAACCGGAAACAGTACCCGTCTGGCGGGCGCATGTTTACGGCGACTGGTCGCTTGGTGAGCGCAACAGAGAAATACAACCCAGGCTCAACAGCCAACGAATCGCAGTCGCTTTCAGCAGATCACAGCTGGTTTTATGGCAGGCTGCTTTATGAGAATTTTCTGGGTAATGGCAGTCACCGGTTCGGCTACAGGCTCGAAGGCGTGTTCTCCACGCAGCCATTCTTCAGCAATTACCGCTCTACCCTCACCATCGCACCGGCCTTTCATCCGCTTTCAGATAGCCGCACCCTTTTTCTGGATCGCTTCCGGGCACATGAATTTGTGGCGGGAGGACTGCAATACGTATACCTGATCACGCCCCGGTTTGAGGCTCGCACAGAAGGCTATTTGTTTCAACCCTACCGGCCAATCCTGCAAAGTGAAGACCAGCAAGCCTATTATGGAAAGAAACTAACGGGTACCGGCGTAGCTGCCACGGCTGCCGTAGTGTACCACGGCATACTTGGCCCGGCCGCCCTCAGCCTGAATTACTACAACGACCAGTCCAAAGAATGGGGCGTGCTGTTTCACATAGGCTTTCTGCTGTATCAAAACAGGGCACTGGAGTAAATTTGTAGCTGCGCGCTAACTGTTCAACGGTGTATACCTGCTTTTTGGCAGGATCGGATGGCAATGCTTTTGCACTTACGCAATAATCTCTATATTTGACAATTACAAAACACCCAACAGCTCCATGAAAAAACTATTTGCATTATTGCTGACTGCTGCCGTGCTGCAGGCCTGCTCACAGAACACCTCCACCGAAGGTCAGGAAACGGCCTCAGAAGCCGTAGCCGAAACAGAGGCGAATGCATACGGTGCGTCATTCACAGACGAAAACGTGATTTCAGCCGGGCAATTGCAGCAAGCTGTTAGCGGCAACGATTCCATTCAGGCTACCGTTGCTGCCGAGATCGTGGAAAGTTGTCAGTCGAAAGGATGCTGGATGGATGTGAAGCTGGAGGACGGCAGCACCATGAAAGTAACTTTCCGTGACTACGGTTTTTTCCTGCCCGTAGAAGACCTGTCAGGTAAAACGGCGGTGTTCACAGGTACGGCCAAGCATGAAATAATTTCGGTGGAGGACCAGCGCCACTTTGCAGAGGATGCCGGCAAGTCAGCCGAGGAGATTGCCGCCATTACCGAACCAAGAGAAGAACTACGCTTTGTAGCCGACGGCGTGAAACTGAAATAAGCGGTTCCGCTATACCTATACCTGAGCGGCTGTTCTTTCCGGAGCAGCCGCTTTTTTTATACGATCCTGTATACCTTATACCTGGCCAATTACGCTCAGCCCAAAAGAGATTTTAAAGCTGGCGGTACTTGGCAGCCTGCGCCCTGTTCTCTATTTTTACAGACCAAACAGAAATATCCTATGGACTTAGCACACGATCCGGCTACTGAGATTCAGGAGCTCACCCAACGCATCAACTACCTCAATTACCAATACTACCAGAACAGCATTTCCGAAGTCTCCGACTACGAGTTTGATATGATGCTCGAACGCCTGCAGCAACTGGAGCAGCAGCACCCGGAACTGCGCCAGCCCAACTCCCCTACCCAGCGCGTGGGCGGCACCGTAACCAAAAGCTTCAAGACGGTATACCATAAATTCCCGATGCTGTCTTTGAGCAACACATATTCCGAGGAAGATTTGCGCGAGTTTGACAAGCGCGTGCGCAAGATCGTGGGCGATGAAGTGGAGTACGTGTGCGAGCAGAAATTTGATGGTGTGGCCATTAGCCTGACTTACGAGAACGGCGAGTTTGTGCAGGGCGCTACCCGTGGCGACGGTACACGAGGCGACGATATTACAGCCAACGTGCGCACGATCCGGGACATTCCGCTGCAGGTACACGGCAAAGATTACCCGGACAGTTTTGAGGTACGTGGTGAGGTCTTTCTGCCCCTGCAGGTGTTTGAGCAACTCAATGCCGACCGCGAAGAAGCAGGCGAACAACTCTTGGCCAATCCGCGCAACGCTGCCTCCGGCACGCTCAAGCAGCAGGACTCGGCGATTGTAGCCAGCCGCAAACTGGGTTGTTTTTCCTATGGTTTCATGAGCTCCTCGAGTCCCTTTGACACGCACTCCGAAAGTCTGCAGGCTATTCAGAAATGGGGTTTTAAGGTATCGGACACCTGGCGTAAATGCAGCTCCATCGATACCGTGCTCGACTACATCAACGAGTGGGAACAGAAACGCCATGAACTGCCCATCGCCACCGACGGCGTGGTAGTGAAAGTGAACAGCTATACCTTGCAGGAAGAGCTCGGCTATACCTCTAAAAGTCCGCGCTGGGCGATTGCCTACAAGTACCCGGCCATGAGCGCTGTTAGCCGCCTGCTTGAAATTCAGTACCAGATCGGCCGCACCGGAGCCGTTACGCCTGTGGCCATCATGGAGCCTGTGCTGCTGGCCGGAACCGTTGTGAAACGCGCCTCCGTACACAATGCCAACGAGATTCAGCGTCTCGACCTGCGCCTGGGTGATATTGTGCATGTAGAGAAAGGGGGCGAGATTATACCTAAGATCACGGGTGTGGACGTCAGTCAGCGTCCTGCCGACTCCATGCCGATCATTTACCCGAGCCACTGCCCTGCCTGCGGCTCTGAGTTGGTGCGCACCGAAGGCGAAGCGAACTTTTACTGTCCGAACGAGGAAGGCTGTGCGCCGCAGATCCAAGCCAAGCTGGAGCACTTCATTTCCCGCAAAGCCATGAATATCGACGAGCTCGGCCCCAAAACGATTGAGCAGTTGTACAAAGCCGGACTGGTGCACAATGTAGCCGATCTTTATGATCTCAAATTTGAGCATCTGGTAAATCTGGAGCGCATGGGTGAGAAATCGGCCAACAACATTCTCAATAGTCTGGAAAAATCGAAGCAGACGCCTTACGACCGCGTGCTCTTTGCGCTAGGTATACGCTACGTGGGCAGTACCGTGGCCAGGAAACTGGCTGAACAATTCCCCGATATCGAAGCGCTGCGTGGTGCCCTGTATGAAGAATTGATTGCCGTGAACGAGATCGGTGACCGCATTGCGCAGTCACTCATACAATACTTCAGCAGAGCCGAGCACCAGGAACTCATCGAGCGCCTGAAAGCTGCGGGTCTGCAGTTTAAGAGTGAAAATACCGCCCCTGAAATGGAAAGTGACAAGCTGGAGGGCAAAACCTTCGTGATTTCTGGCGTGTTTGAAAGCGTGAGCCGCGACGAGTTACAGCGTATTATCATCAGCCACGGCGGCAAGGTGGTCAGCTCTATTTCAGCCAAGCTCTCATACTTGATAGCCGGCGATAAGATGGGGCCTTCCAAACTCGAAAAAGCCAACAAACTCGGCATCACAATTCTCTCCGAAGACGAGTTTTTAGGTATGGTGAGTATCTGATCAGAACATACTGCAAAAATTAAGCGCCAGTCTACAAAAGGCTGGCGCTTATCAATTTACAAACAAACAATAAAACAATTAAATTCTGACACAGGCCATTGGCCCGCCTTCCCGACACAGCTTCAAGGCCGGAAACTATGCTACAAATGGAGCCTTTTAATCGGACAAATAAAAATGAAATAGACGAACAGCCGAAAAGGATATACGAACAACCGATTCTTCCCTTTTCAGGTTTTATCTTTTAAAAAGACGAATTGATAGGGTGTGTTTGCCTTTCCGTATAGTATCGCGACGTGTTTATATGGAAGCGTGGTAATATTGCTTAACTTCAGCAAAAGACTGATATTTAATAAGTATTTATTACACATGCCTGATACGGCCTTGAACTTGATAGCCCTACCACCATTTACCATGAAGAAGCGGTATAAATTAGCCATACACGTGGCAGCCTGGGCATTTTTTGGAGCTTGGATCTTCTACATTCAGTTTCAGCGCGGCCTTACCTTCAACAAGGCGGTTGACTCGCTGGTAGGACTGAGTTTTGCCATGATGATCTTCTACCTCAACTGGTATGCGCTGATCCCCAAGTTTCTGGCAAAAAACCGGATTTTTGCTTACCTGGGCGTTGTTTTGCTTACGCTCACGGTCGTAGCGCTGGTACGTTCCCCGCTGGACTTTTACGTGTTCCGGGAGTTCAACCCGGGCATGACGGTGCTCTACTCATCAGACCGCATCCTCAACTATGTGCTTGCCGGTTTGATCGTGGTATTTATCAGTTCGGCCCTGAAAGTAACCGGCAACTATATCCGCAACGAGCGGCGCAACAAAGAGCTGGAAAATCAGAAACTGGCCGCTGAACTGAACTTCCTGAAGTCGCAGGTAAACCCGCATTTTCTTTTTAACACGCTCAACAATATATATTCACTGGCCTACAAGCAGTCACCCGAAACACCGGACGCCATCATGAAACTCTCACTCCTGATGCGCTACATGCTGTATGAAAGTAACGACACGCTGGTGGGTCTGGAGAAGGAAGTAGAGCACATCCAGAATTTTATCGACCTGCAGAAATTACGCCTGCGCGAGCAGACCAGCATCCGGCTGAACGCAGAAGGCGACCTGACCGGAAAACAGATCGCTCCGATGCTGCTGATGACGCTGGTCGAAAATGCGTTCAAACACGGACTAGTGAGTCGCAACGAGGTCGGCATTACGCTCAACCTGGTCGTAACGGACGAATGGCTGCAGTTTTCGACGGTGAATAACAGCAGCAGTCACAAAAAAAAGGACTTTGGCGGCATCGGTTTGCAAAACCTGAAGCAACGCCTTAACTTGCTATACCCTCACCGACACGAGCTATACCTTGAAGAAAAAGAAGATACATTTTTTGCCTCGCTGAAATTGTATTTCCAACCAAAAAAATAAACCTATGACCATCCGCTGCCTTGCCGTTGACGACGAACCGCTTGCCCTCGATATAATTGAGAGCTATGTGAGCAAATTGCCTTTTCTTCAACTTGTGAAAACTTGCTCCAGCGCCACCGAGGCCATGCAGGTATTGCAGCAAGAGCAGATCGACCTGATGTTTCTGGACATCGAGATGCCCGAACTGACAGGTCTACAGTTTCTGAATATTCTCAAGCACCAGCCACTGATCATTTTCACGACGGCCTATCCTAATTACGCACTCGAGGGCTTCAACCACGATGCCGTGGACTACCTCCTCAAGCCCATCCCTTTTGACCGTTTCCTGAAAGCTGTGAACAAGGCGCAGGAACGTCTGCAGCGCAGCACCAAATCACCGGAGGCTCCGGTAACTGCCCCTGCCCCACAGGCACCTGAGCAGGATTTCATGTTCGTGAAAGCCGATTACAAAACCGTACGCGTAAGCTTTGCCGACATCCTTTGGATAGAAGGTTTAAAGGATTACATCATCATCCAGACCAAAGACCAGAAGATTATCACGCTCCTATCCATGAACAAAGCCATGGAAAAACTACCGGAGACAAAGTTCATGCGTGTGCACCGTTCCTTCATCGTGGCCCTGCACAAAATCGACAGCATCGAAAAAAGCCGCATCCGCATCGGCAACAAAGAAATCCCGATCGGCGAGGTATACAAAGACCACTTCCTGCATTGGGTGGAGGAGAATAATATTCAGTAATCAGTTAACAGTGAGCCATAATTTGAATATATTCTAATTGCCCTCACTAGTTTAATGTTTACTGGTAATTGTTTATTGATTACTGCTCACTGTTTCCTGTTTTCCTGTTTGCAGATCCCGATTCATAATTCGAACTTCGTGCTTTAGAAAAACAGCGCATGATACAAGATACATTTAAAGGAACAGGTGTTGCTCTGGTAACGCCTTTTGCAAGCAACCAGGACGTGGACTACAATGGGCTGCGCCAGCTGCTCGATTTCACCATAGAGGGCGGTGTGGAGTATTTGGTGGTAAACGGCACCACAGGTGAATCGGTAACAACCACAACTGAAGAAAAAACCGCAATTCTGGCTTTCGTTAAGAAGCATGTCAATGGGCGGGTGCCATTGGTATACGGTCTGGGAGGCAACAACACGCGGGAGGTACTCGATGCGATCCAGAAAACGGATCTGGAAGGTATAGCTGCCGTGCTTTCAGTGAGTCCCTACTACAACAAGCCTTCACAGCAGGGTATTATCCAGCACTATACCCAGATAGCCGACACCTGCCCTGTGCCGGTGATCCTGTACAATGTGCCGGGCCGCACGGGTAGCAATATGTCCCCTGAAACTACAGTACGATTAGCGGCACATAAGAACATCATCGGCATTAAAGAAGCTTCCGGCAACCTGGAACAGTGCATGTACATTGCCAAGCACAAGCCAGCCGACTTTTTGCTGATCAGCGGAGACGATATGCTTACGCTGCCGATGATCGCTTTCGGTGCCGTGGGTGTGATCTCCGTGCTGGCCAATGCCTTCCCTGAGAAATTCAGCAACATGGTTCGCCTGGGCTTATCTAATCAGTTCAAAGAAGCATCTGACCTGCTTTTCGATTTCGTGGACATCAACCCGATGATGTATGAAGAAAGTAATCCGGTGGGCGTAAAGGCTTTACTGGAGCGTTTCGGCGTATGCGGTGGCGCGGTGCGTCTTCCGTTGGTGGAGGCTTCTGCCGGCCTCAAAGACAGACTTTACAAGCAGTTGTAGTCAGCCAGGCCAGGTATAGCAAGCAGAGCAGGAAGGTTGGCGTTGGCCGGCCTTCCTGCTTTTTTTGTCCGACCAAAAGATATTTTCGCTATATTCGTTTTCTTCTATCCTGATACCTTACCACAATGCGTATACCTGCGATCCTGTTTTTAGCGCTGAGCATGGCGGCCTGCAACAATTCTCCTGATCAGTCGCAGGACAACAAAACGGATCATACGCATTTGCTCGAAACAGACAGTAGTCTGGTGCAGGCGCCTGACTCAGCAAAGTTGCCTGCCGATGATGAGTTGCAGCACTATACCCCCGACACGACCAACCTCAGCCCCGAACCCGGCACAACTGCCAAAGTTATGATCGAAGGGCGTTTCCATAAACACGAGGTATGGCAGGGCGCTGAAAATAAGCCTTGGATGGCGCTGGTGCAGCACGACAGCGTTTTCCGGTTACAGCCCAGCCGCCTGCAGGTCACCACTTTTTTCGATCCGGTATTTGACAAAGGCCGGCAGGTACAATCGGGCCGTGAAGTGCGGGGTGAATACCCGAACACCCTCCTTTTCGTGACAGGTATAGCCAAACTGCAAACAAGTGAAGTAGATACCGTGGGTTACCCCAGTCAAGTGATTCTGCCCAACACCGCCATCGACCTCAGGTATAAAGGCAAGACCTATACCCTGGCGGCCAGCGGAGACAGCATACGGCAAGCTGATTCTGCTTCATACGCGGTGGAAAACTACAAGTGGATTATCTCAGGTACCAAAAACGGACGCAGGATTTCGCAGGAACTGGCTTCTGACGAAAACTTTGAGAGTGCCATCTATGTGCTCCTTTGGGTCGGTGACCTGGACCGCGACGGTATACCTGATCTGCTGGCCGATTTGTCCAATCACTTCAACGCCTCCAAGGTCACGCTTTTTCTGTCATCGCTCGCCGAAAAAGGGAAACTTTATAAGAAGGTGGCCGATTTTAAAACAGAAGCCTATCCTGAAATTGCCAGCCCCGATAGCGTAGCAAAACCATAAATTTGCCCGAGCGTTATATACCTACGAAAACGAACGTAAGGTATAGCCGTGAAAAAACACAGGGGTGAACTCGAGATAGACGAGGATATTCAACTGGAAAGCGCCAACTGGAAAGTCCAGCGGTTCGCCTGGGTTATCATGGCACTTGTAGTCGTTGCCGCTTTGCTTGGGTTTACCGGCGATGGTGGCATTGCCAAACTCCAGCACTTAAAAGCCGGTGACGCCGCACAAGGACTCGAAGTGGAATATGAACGCTTTTTGAGACGCACCGCTCCTGCAGAAATTAAAGTGAACCTGGCCCCTTCCACCGACAACTCGCTCACAGAACTGCACTTCAACAAAAAATTTTACGAGGATATTGAAGTAGACAATATTGTACCAGAACCTTCAGAGGTATACACACACGAACAGGGCATCACGTACCGCTTTACCACTGCCAATCAGCCATTTTCAGTTACCTTCTATCTGACCCCCAAAGGTATAGGCTCTCTGCCCCTACACATCGCTACAGACAAAAAAAAGGTAGCCATCACACAATTCATATACCCTTAAGTTTACACTATGGAAACCGTTATCAGAGCGTTGGTTTTATATGTGTTCCTGTTGATCATTTTCAGGGTTAGCGGCAAAAGAACCTTATACGAGGCCACGGTATTCGACTTTGTGCTCTTGCTCATTATTGCTGAAACGGCGGAACAGGCGCTTGTTGGCGAAGACCACTCCATCATGAGCGGATTTGTGATGATCATTACGCTTTTGCTGGCCGACATCAGTCTTTCGCTTCTGAAACAGAAATTCAAACACTTTGGGAAGGTGCTGGACGGAGTACCGGTTATTATTCTCGACGACGGCAAGTTGCTGCACGACCGGCTGAAGAAGGTGCGGGTAGACGAAGCGGATATCCTGGAATCGGCTAGGGAGCTGCAGGGGCTACAACGCCTCGACCAGATCAAATACGCCATTCTGGAAAAAGACGGAAAAATCACTATCATCCCCAAAAAAGAGGAATAATAGGCATTAAAAAAGGTATAGCTTCTTTAGGCTATACCTTGAAATTCTTGACTTTGGATATTTGATGTATGGCTAATTGTCGGTCAGTACATATTTCGACTCTACTTCTTTCTTGATATTTGCTAGTCCGTCCTCAAACTCCTCTCCTATGGTACTGTCAATCAGCAAACCTGAAAACTTCCGGATGGGGTTATCGCCGGTGTACTGCTCAAAATGCCAGGTAAGTTTAGTGCCTTCATCTGTCTCTTCCAATACAAAAGTGCTGTGCGCTTTATTTGCTTTTTCAAATTCGAGATTTGTGACGAGTCGGCTTGGAGGCTCTGCAGCTACAATCGTGACAATACTTTCTCCGATTCCCCGCCGCTGGCTTGTCCAATTATAGCGGGCTCCTACGTGTGTACCGGCAAACCTGGCCGACTTTCCTGAATCGATCTGGTATCCGGGCAGCCATTTAGGCCAGTTTCGTACGTCGCTTAGTTGCTCAAAAGCCACTTCAGCTGGCGCATTAATAATGATGTCACGCTGCAAATGGATCTGGCGTGGCAAGCTGATGGAAATGACGCCCAGTATAACGATCAACGTGATGGCTCCGAGCAATAAAGACTTTAAGACATGCATATAAGTCAATTGTAAACGTAAAATTTTATCAATCTAAAGAAATTTAATACAATTTTGAAAATTTCATAAAAAATGAAAAAAACCACAGCTGTTACGCTGTGGCCTTTCTCAGATGGAAATTCAATACTAATGTATAGTCACTTATACGCAATAGTTACAAAAAGTATACAATGGCGTGTAATCATTTCCTGGGTAGCATGTTAGTAGCGCTGGCCACCTTGGTCGCGGGAGCCATAGTGGTCATCTCCGAAATCACGAAACTCATCGGCGTTGCCATACGAGGCGTCGTGGCGGTAACCATGGTTGCCCCGGCTATCGAAGTTACGGTACAGGTCGCCCTCCTCCGGGTTATCGTAGTTTGGGTTATACCCTGTGCTGTAGCGGTAACGGGTCCGCTCAAAACTGTCCGGGTTATAAAACTGCGGATTGCCGCGACTTACCCTTCCCAAGTCATTTTCGGTGCCGTGCGGTAGTCCGTACTCATCATGGCGGGGCACGCCACTGTAGTTGTTGGTGTCATACGTGGTGTTGTAGTAATCTTCCATGTTGCCACGGTAATTGCCTTCCCGCATACCAGACTCGTTATACCTTGCACGATACTGACGGCCGGCACCTTCGTCTTCAGGTCTTCTGTTCCAGTCGCGGCGCTCATTTTGGTAGTGCTGCTGGCGCGGATACTCTTGTTCGTATTGCCGGTTAAAGTCGTCTTCGTAATAATCTCTGAAATCTCTCATTGCTTTATATTTTAAAATGACAGCCGCAGCAGAGCACTCTGCTGCGGCTGTTTGGTTTTACAGATTAATGTCGGTTGTGGCGGTCTTCGGAGCGACGTTGCGGCCGGTTTTCCTGTCCCCAGCGGTTCAGGTTACTGTAGTAGCTGTCTTCGCCAAAATGATCACGTCCCTCGGTATGGTTACGTCCTGCAAAGCCCCCGCTGTAGTCGTTATCATAAGCCGGATTGTTCATCTCGTAGCGGCGGTAAGATTCGTAGTCGCCCATGGAAGCGTGTCCCTGAAAACTTTCAGAACCTCTTCTGCTGCGTCCTACATCATGCCCAAAGGACTCATCATACTGGCCAGAGCGTGTCCATGAGGTGCCCGGACGGCGCAGGTCATCGTAGTCACGGTTGCTGTAGTCGGCCTGCGCATCGTAGTGACGGCCTGAGTTGTAATCGTCGTTGGGCACATAGCTCATGCCATAGGGATTGTCGTTTCTGCTGCGGCGCTGGCCTGTAAAATTCTCACCGCTGTACTGCGCGCCGCCCGGCTGGAATCGGCCCTGCCGGGAGCCATACTCTTGGTCAATGTTGGTGTTGAAAGACCTGGTATCGTAGTAATCATCTTCCTGCGCACCATAGCCGCTGTTGAAGCGTGAATCTACGGTGTAGTTGCCGCGGTCTGAGTTTTCGCCATGGTGGTGACTGTGCGCCCAGCGTGGCTCCATGTTACGTTCGTCGCGGTTTCCTTCTCTGTTGTTTCTCATAGCGTTGCGTTTTATTTCGTACATAATCCAGCTACTGTTTACGGGCATGCCCCCGCTTTGGGTTAAAGGAACAGGGTAAACTCCCAACCCGATTGTGCGTTAATAGAGTGTACACTAATCAAGATAAAACGATGAACAGATATGATAACTGGCAGGACAGAGACGATGAGCGCAGACGCGACGGCCGTCTTCTGGATGAATCGAGATACAGAGGTGCTTACCGTTTAGATGAAGACGGACATTACAGCACCTACAACCACTCCCGCCAGGGAGACATGGGAAACAGCGGTCGCGACCCTTACAACGACAACCAGGGAGGCGATTATGTATACCGCCGCAGCCGAAACCTGCAGGACAACGATGGTTATACCGAGCACCAATACCAGCAAAGCAACCCAGGTAGCAGTTTACGACAGGATAATTACAACGACTTCGGTGGCCGCTACGGAGGCAGTGCAGGTATGCGCAACAACCGCTCAGGCTACAACGAGCCTAACAGAAATGAGCGCAGCGGCAACCAGCAATATGGTGATTATTACAGCCACCGTACCGCCAGCAACTTCGATGCCGACTACCGTCCTGACCACTACCCGCATCGCCGCGGCGAGAACTATGGCAACATGGCCGGCTCATTAAGCTATGGCTACGACGGCGACGACAATTCAGATCCGGATTACAACCGTCGCTATAACCCGCTTACCGGCGAATTGCATCAGCATGATATGAATTATCAACAACGCCAGCCGCGCCGCTACGGTCCACCGGACAACACTGGTTCCAACCCGGATTATGACCGCTACTAAGGTATAGGTATAACCTTCGCATCAATACAGAGTAAAAACAACAAACTTAAAACAGATTGAAGATGAACGCAGATAAGAATAAAGACCAGAATACAGATCAGAACAAAAACAAAGTAAACGAAGGCAACAAAGTGCCGAACATCCACCCGACGGCTCAGAAAAATCCGTCAGAGCAGATTGCACGCTCAGAGGAAAATGACCAGGCCGGTCGCGCCATGGGCAACGAGCCACGCAGCGGCGGTCGTCAGGGTGGAAAAAGTGTAGAAGATGGCGGACAGGATGTCGGCAGTAGCGCCGGTAGCCGCTAATATTTAACTAGATTTGTAAACAGGAAGGCCGGGGATGACCCGGCTTTCCTGTTTTTATGCCTGTCTATTTTCGTATCTTTGGCTATACCTGCCGTAGCAAGGTATAATAGGTATAGCCTTTAAGGCGCCCGTTTTTTCAATGGAGAAAATCAATTCTCAGGAGCACTTAGTCATCATCGGCAACGGCATTGCAGGCGTCACCTTGGCGCAGCGCGTGCGGCAAGGGAGTGACTGTCGTATCACTATGGTGTCAGCGGAATCGCGGCTGCACTTTTCCCGCACTGCCCTGATGTATGTGTACATGGGCCACATGCGCCTTCAGGACATTGTGCCTTATGCCGATTGGTACTGGCAGGAACAGAAAATAGAGCTCGTGCACGATTTTGTGGAACGGGTAGACATCAGCCAAAAAAAACTGATGCTGCGCCAGGGCGATCCTTTGCACTACGATAAACTGGTGCTGGCTACCGGCTCCAGTGCCACCTACTACAATTGGCCGGGCCAGACACTGCAAGGCGTGCAGGGCCTTGTCTCGCTGCAGGATCTGGAGCTGATGGAAACCAACACGGCAGGTATAGCACAGGCAGTGATCGTTGGTGGTGGACTGATCGGCGTGGAAATGGCCGAAATGCTTCGAAGCCGTGGCATTGCCGTCACCATGCTGATCCGGGATAAACTCTACTGGCACAATGTACTGCCCCAGCAGGAGGCTCAACTAGTGACCGATCATATCCAACACCATGGCATAGAGCTGTTGCTACAGGAAGAACTGCAGGAAATTCTGGGTGATACTTCAGGCAAGGTACGCGCCATCCGGACACGCAACGGCAAGGAGTTGCCCTGCCAGTTTGTAGGCATCACCACCGGCGTAAAACCGACTGTGGAATTCCTCAAAGATGCAGGTATAGACATCGACCGGGGTATTCTGGTGAATGAGTTTTTCGAGACCAGCCAGCCTGAGGTATACGCCCTCAGCGACTGTGCCCAGTTCCGGAACCCTGCGCCGGGTCAGCCCACGATGGAGCAGCTCTGGTATACCGGTCGGCTGCACGCCGAGGCGCTGGCTTTTACCCTGCTCGGCGACCGCAAGCCTTACCAGCGGGGCCCGTGGTTCAACTCGGCCAAGTTCTTCGACATTGAATACCAGACTTATGGCACTGTCCCCGCACATTTCACGGAGCAACACGAGTCGCTGTACTGGCAGAACGAAGAGGCCACCAAGGCCATCCGCCTGCTCTATGAAAAAGTCACGGCCAGGCTCTTAGGTATAAATCTGCTGGGTATACGCTACCGCCACGACCTTTGTCACCACTGGCTGGGACAAGGCTATACCTTGCATGAGGTGATGCAGGAACTGCCGGCCGTCAACTTCGATCCGGAGTTTTTCCAGCGTTACGAAGAAGCGCTCCTGCGCCAGTACTATACCCGTTTCCCGGACCAACAGCCACCCGTCAAACACACTAACTGGTGGGAACTGCGTAAACGTTTCGGTCTGTTTTCTGATTCTGCTTCCTGTTAATTACCGATACGATGCCTACTACCGCTATACCTGCTCCTGCTTCCGAAAGCCCCTTGAAAATGATTGGGCTGATTCTCATCAGCATCGGCCTGTTGGGTATACTGGTAGCCGCCGTTGGTGCTGATTATATTTCCCCTGTTCTCACCGGATTGGGTGGTACTGCTGTGTTTACGGCAGGAGCCTTGCTCTACATATGGCAAAGCCGCCGACAAAAATCTCCTGCCGAGCAGAACCACGGACTTTGGCAAAAAGAGGCTACTTCCCGCGGGGCTTCAGCCTGGGTCATCGGCTTTGTACTTACCGGCTTTTACGTGCTGCTCTACTGGTTTCCGAACACGCTGCAAGGCTTGATTCAGGCAATGGAGCCGCTGAGCCAGTGGCTGCGCAACCGCCCCAGCGACCAGTGGTTCCTGTATGGTACTTTCTATACCCTGGCTGTACTCATTATGGGTGTATTTGCCCTGCTCAAATACCGCTCCAGCCGCTACCACATTATCCGCACCATCTCGGTGATGTTTTTCCAGCTGGGTTTTGCTTTTCTGCTGCCGGGCCTGCTGCTCATGCTCAACAAACCGGAATACTACTTCAGTTATTTCTGGCCGCTCAAGTACGATTATCTTTTCCCGGGCACTGTGGATTATCTGGTGCGCGACGGAGCCGCTTTGGGTGTGTTTATGGTGTTCTGGGGAGCGGTTTTCTCTTTTCTGGCTACGCCGGTACTCACTTATTTTTATGGCAAGCGCTGGTACTGCTCCTGGGTATGCGGCTGCGGCGGACTGGCCGAAACTGCCGGCGACCCCTACCGGCACCTCTCCGACAAAAGCCGCAAAGCCTGGCGCTGGGAAGTGGCCATCATCTACCCGATTCTGGGTTTTGTCATTCTTACAACGCTTTTTCTCTGGATTAACTCGTGGAGTGAAGGCCGTTTGCTGGGTGATTTATCCGGAGGCTTTGCCAGTACCTATGGCTTTTTTATCGGGGCCATGTTCTCGGGTGTGGTTGGCGTGGGCTTCTACCCGCTGATGGGCAACCGGGTGTGGTGCCGTTTTGGCTGCCCGATGGCAGCGTACCTGGGCCTGCTGCAAAAGCACTTTTCCCGCTTCCGCATCAGTACTAATGGCGGACAGTGCATTTCCTGCGGCAACTGTTCTACATACTGCGAAATGGGCATTGATGTGCGTTGGTATGCGCAGCAGGGCGAACCGATCATCCGGGCTTCGTGTGTAGGCTGCGGCATTTGTGCGCACGTTTGTCCGCGTGGAGTGCTGAAGCTGGAAAATGGACCACGGGAAGACCGCTATGCAGGCTCTCCGCTCATCAAGCGCGACGAGTTACGGATTTTGAGTTAGGCTTTACAAGCTCCTTCACTATACACTTAACTTTTTTGTCATCCTGAAAGGATCCTGGTAGCAGAACGCATAAGCCCCATCTCCCGGAGGTAAAGCACTTGCGCTACAATAAACCTTAAACGCATTGCGGGCACCTGCTTTTGGCAAGTGCCCGCAATGCGTTTAAGCTATCAGGTCAGCCGAAGCTATACCTGTAGTACTACTGCAATTCTTCCTGCTCCATGTATTCCCACATGGCATCTTCGCTGGCGCCGATCTTAGCCGCATAAAGCAGCATGGTAGTATAAACGGCGATCAACAAAAAACTGAGTGGGATAGAGAATACAAAAGACACAACAAGCGTCTTCACCGGATCAGGCTTTGTTCTCATTTTGGTAGATGCGTACCAGAAAAAACAAATGTTAAAAATGCCGGCAAGCGCAATAAAATTGATGATATCTAACATTGGCTAAAAGTTAAATGTTGGTTCTGATTCTTCCCAGGAAGTGTACCATTTAGGGTATAAAGCCGAAAAGTACACATTTTAGTTCAAATCAGGTTTCGTGTTTTTGTTGTCAGGTATAGATTGCTTATGTGTTTAATCTTAAACAGCATAGTGCAATTTAGGCGACTTAAATCTAAATCACAATAATTGTTGTAAAAATATTTAACAATATATTAATAGTACCTTAAAATGCCTTTTTCAGAGCCTGAATAAAGCATTTATAAATGATAAGATCTTCATAACTAGCTACTTGTATTCCCAAAAGACCTAATCAAAACTTGCCTTATCCCGAAAAAGAACAAGCCATTGCAGCGTATTTGTTTAACTTATTTGATTCTAACCTCCTTCAGCCCGGTTCGGCCATAAAACACCGGAAAATACATTAGCTCTACCCTAGCAGGATTAACTGTGTACACGCCGCTGTAGCGTGGCAATAGCTTAATGGTATAGGTATGCCTGCCTTTAGGCAGACGGTCAGCGAAAATGGCGACTTTGTGCCGGAAATATTCCCGGTGAACCTCGTAAGATCCCCTGCCCGTTTTTTCATCGTAAGAGCAGCCGGCAGGTATAGGCACTTCAATCAGTACATAATCGGCATCGGCTTTGGCTTCTACCTCCACTACCAGTTCGATTGGCTTGCCAGCTGTTAAAACGACTTGGTTTACTATACCTTTAAAGGAGGTTTTTACTACAAAGTCTTTCTGTACCGGCTCCGGGCTGGCGTTCCAGTGGGTCTGGTAGGCAGTCAGGTATAGCGGCAACTTACCGGTTTTGCGGATGACCAACGGCTGGCCCGGCAGGAACGTGGTATCTACCGGAAATTTACTTACTTCCAGACGCAAAGGCCCCGTCAGCTGCAGGGTGTTTTGGAGTGGCTGATCGCTTTCTTTCTTATTGAGCAGGTCAGGCAGCAGCGTTTCCAGTATGCGGGCCGACTCATAAGTATTGCGCCAGTGACCGCTACGGCGCTCGCTCAATAAATAGGCACGGATGCTGGCCAGTTCCTGCTCATGACCACCGGCTGCTTTCAGAATGTCATAGGCCAAAAGCGTGTTGGAAATGTGGTTGTTGAAGAGGCTATACCTGTTCTCGCCCCAGTGCAGACCTCCGAGTGTGGTTACTTTCTTATATTTCTGCAACGTATCGAGTGGGGCCTCCAGTTTGAGCAACTGCCGCATGCGCGTGAGGCGCAGCTGTTCTTCTGAAGATAAGCCCTCCCGCTTCGAAAGCTCTTGCACGTAGCGGGTATAGTCGACCTTGGCTTGCAGCTTGTGCAGCGTTTCGAGCATCAGCAGTTTGTCCGTGAAGCGGGCCTGTTCCAGCCGGTAGACCATAAAATTGTGCAGTTTCTGCTCGTCATATTTCGGGGCGTAGCCTTCCGCTTTAGCCAGCGACAGCGCTTCTACCACGTGGCTTGTGATCCAGGTATAGGCCGGACCGGACTGCCACCAGGTCCAGGCACCTTCCGGCAACTGTGTCTTTTCGAGATGACGTACCAGGCGGCGAACCATACGTTCGTGTGTGAATTTTTCGCCTAGCTGCTCTCGTATGCGTTTCTCCAGCAGTAGCGCCTTGAGTTTGGAGGCTGCCTGCTCGCTGCACCAGTATTCATATCTATGCAGGTAGTCGATTTCCTCGAGCATCACCTCCAGCAGATTGCCTTTTGCGTGCAGCTTCACAGGGCCTTTGGCCGGGTCGAAGTCCAGCGTCAAAGTCGTGTCAGCGTGCAAAGCCAGAAAGTGGCCGCTAGTTTCTTCAGTGCCTTTTGGGTATACCCGGATGTGACGCCGCTCACCATCGGCCATACCTTCAGCTGACCGCAGGGCAAAGAGCACTTCCACTGAGTCAGGAGCCACAGACGGAGCCGTAAAAGTGAGGGTATCGGTATAGGCGCGCTTGAGCAAAATCTGGCTTTCACGTTCCTGCTTCCCTGCCACTTCAAAGCGTGTGATGATGTTGGAAGAGTC
The DNA here is from genome assembly GCF_019599265.1 of Pontibacter sp. HSC-14F20. Classification (GTDB taxonomy): domain Bacteria; phylum Bacteroidota; class Bacteroidia; order Cytophagales; family Hymenobacteraceae; genus Pontibacter. The sequence goes on from NZ_JAHZTC010000005.1 coordinate 83,084, forward strand.
CGGCAGGTAATTGAGCGCCTTGCCGATGACCTGCGTTTTGTCGCCCTCCACCAGAAAGCGCGGCATCGCCAGCGTGGCTATCATCGCCTTAAAGGACTTGATGCTGGTGCTGTAGATGCCCGTGCGTTTCCTGCCGTCCATACCTAATACATAGGTGTTCCAGCTGGTGATATCGCCCGGGAAAGTGACCGGGAAGGTAGCCTGGCCCTTGCGATCGGTGAGTAGGCGTGGCTGCCAGAAGGCAAAGTCCGAGAAGTTCTCGCGGATGGCACCCGCCTCATCTACCGGCAGTTCCGCGGTTAGCCCCTCAGGACCAGTTTTGCCACCGATGATGATCACACCACCCGCTGCTACGGAACCATAAATCGCCATTCCAGCCGCAGCATCCAGCTTCGTCATCGAAGCGATCAGAGCCGGATCCAGGTCGGATAGTTTACCGCCGTAAGGCATGCCGTTCACTATAATAAGCGGCGAACTGGCGCTTTGGATGGAGGCATTGCCTCTGATGCGTATCCCCGTTGCACTTCCCTCCACTACAGTAGCAGCAGCGTATGTCATACTTTTCTTTTCCTGCGCCCCATAGCCTACCACCACTACTTCCTGCAATTCCTGTATATTCACCTGCAGGCTGGCATCCAGGATTCGTCGCCCATCAACAGGCAGTTCAGTACCGGCATAGCCGATGTATCTAAACACCAGCACAGCATTAGAAGGCACACCAAGCTGGTAATAGCCGTTCGCATCGGTAGCCGTCCCGATGTGTGTTCCCTTCACCAACACGGCCACACCCGGCAGCGGCTCACCTGACCCTGCATCCACGACGATGCCTGATACGGTGGTGCTGTATTCATTCAGACCAGAGGTATAGTTGTCATTGCGCATCTGCCGGATCACCTGCTGCTGCACCTCGATACTCACCCCACGCTGAGCTTCTCTGATTCTTCTGTTGATCAACTGCTGCAGCGTCTGGCTAGAGCTGTCGGCCTTTTTCTGAGCGGCTGGTTGCAGGTATAGCTGCACCTGTCCGTTTGCCTGCACCTGCAGGTCAGTAGTAACGTAGCTGCTGTCCGGGAACAGCAGTGTTAGCTGGTATTTGCCAATCGGTATACCTGACACCAGCAGTGTGTTGCCGCTGTAGAGTCGGGCAGAATCGGGTTGGCCGGCCTTGTGCAGCACAGCAATGGCGGGCCTTTGTGTGAAGGCGTTGTCGAGTCGCCAGCCTACGCGGCCTTTGGGGAGGTAGTCGTCGTAGCGCGGATTATTGCCTAAGGCTTTCTGTAACCAGAATTCCCGGTTCAATTCCTCCCACTCCTGCTGCAGGTGCTGTTCAGTTGAGGCTTTATCATAAAGTGGCACCGGATTGCGCTCCTGCTTGTTCCAGTTGCCAAGATGAACATGCTCGGGCAGGAGCTGACGCTCACGCATTCTGAGCAGCTCCCGCTCAAAGGTATAGGTATAGCCCGGCTCCATATCGAAGGTGGTGTTGAAGCGGTTATACCTTGTAAACTGCAGATAGCCCGGCGAGAACGGCCCCGCCAGCAGAGACTTTGTAGCCGAGTAATAATGGTTGTTCCGGGCAGGGTTGTCCTGAATGCCTAGCACCCGGCGGCCCTGCTTCAGGTAAGCCAGATCGCTGTCGAAGTTCTGCTCCACCTGCAGCAGGTAGCCGTGCAGGTTGTTGCGCTCCCGGGTTGAGAGCACGTTTTCTTTTTCAGCTTTTGCCGCATAGGGTACATCAGACTTTGTAATGTCAGCACTCAGCACCAGTTTGTGATAAGGACGCAGGTATACGCTGTCCAGTTTGATCAGCTTGTCAGTGGTGCGCATCATGATGGTATGATAGCCGCTGTCTGCTGCAAAGGAATAGGCGGGCATCACATCCGTCCCGGAGAAATACACCGGCACCCGATCCAGGTATACCACATGCACCGGCACCACCCGGCCGGAGTCCACTACAAAAGGCGAGAATTGCGTGAGGCTGTCGCGGGAGAGGCTGTATTCTGTAAAGATGCCCTGCTTCGGGTATAGGAAATTGTAGTAAGCCATGCTGTCCAGCCCCATGCGGCGGCTCCATACCTGCCAGTCCATCAGCTGCGAGGAAGCTTTGGTATCGTTGTTCAGCTTCAGTTTCTGGTACGGCTTGCGGCCTTTATACCTGTCCCAGGAGGGCAGCGTGGGCACGCCTTGTGCCGTGAACTTAGAGGTGATGGCATAGGCCGTGAGGTCGGCGTTGGGTACCGGCTTGCCTTTGGCGTCAAGCACGGTCACGGTCAGGTTGCTCTGTTGCCCCGGGTAGACCACCTGTGGCGCTTCCACCTCCAGGTTCAGGGTATACCTGCGGTGCGGAGCCACTTTTTCATCCGACCGGATCTCACCGCCCCACATGTAGCGCATCGTCACAAAATAAGGAGCATCGCCGCGCAGTGCCCGGGTATAGCGGAAGTCCCGCTCCTGCCCTTTGCCCTGCTCCACCAGCTTATCGCCCCGGTACACAAAGAACCAGTAAGGCAGCTTGCGCGGGTTGTCGAGCACAAAGTAAAGCGAGTCCTTGCTGCGGTCGGTATAGGCCTGTAGTTGTGCATTTTCGGTATTGAGAGCAAGTGATGCCTCCTGCTCCGGGGTCTGCAGAATGTAACGTCGCATGTAAGGGTTCACAGGCAAACGGGAAGGCAGTTGCACCTGCTGCTCCAGCACTTTGTTGCCATTTGCGTCTACGGCAATGAGCTGTGCCTTTTGCGGTACAGGCTTGTCGCCTTCCAGATACTGAGCCAGCAGACTGTCCTGCGAGAGGGAGAGTTTCAGCTGCCCCGGGGTATAGGTATAGCTGGCCTGGCAGGACTGGAAACTGCGTTCGTTGCTGCTGTTCAGAAAATCAGCCCTCACCTGATAGCGCAGGGAGGCTGTCGGGAAAGAAGTGGCAGGTATGGAAATGCTTGTTTCACCGGTAGCTTCCAGTGGCTGACTGTGCTTCCAGAGCGTATCCGGCACAAACACCTGCTGCTCCCGTGACCCGAACACCTGCCGGGTGAGCACCACAACCTCCACTCGGGCGTCGAGCAGATTGAGTCCGTTGGCGTCGGTGCCGCGCACATGCACCTGGTTCTCCACACCGGCCTGGTGCTCTTCGTGCGCCAGTCGCAGGGTATACTTATTTTCCTTTAGTTCATAGTCTTCGTAGGTGAACGAGTGGCGTACCAGCACATCTTCCCGCTTATTGGTTCTTTCCAGTAGCAAGTTATAGCTGGCATCCAGCCGCAGGTTCAGGCTGTCGTGCAACACAAACCAGCCTTCGTATGCACCCTTACGGTAAGGATCGAGTTCTCCCAGTTTTTTACGCTTGCTATCATAACCATATAGCACCAGCTGCGCCTTGTACGGCACGGGCTTGCCATTCCTGTTCACCACATAGGCTTTATACCTGACCGTATCGCCGGGCTGGTATAGCGGTTTATTGGTGACCAGATACCCTTTGTATTTTTCAGGTTTCTCGCGGCGATAGTCTTCGTCAAAAATAGCAGCCACACTGTGGATCCAGCCTTCCGGTTGCCCCCATTGTATGGTTCTGTACATATCCCGAAAGGGCTGCCAGGTATAGCGCATCGGCCAGGTGTTGATCAGTCGTTGCCACCACTTCGGTTTGTAAAATTCGTACTGCGAGGCGAGTTCTTCATAAAAGGTATGGCCCTGGTGACTTACGCTGACAATACCCTTCTTGGGTCCTTTCTTCAGCCGGTAAGTGTTTGTTTTGCTATCGAAGGGCACGCGCTTATCTCCGGCCATTATTGTTGCATCCCTTACCAGTTGTCCCAGACTGTCGTGCACCAAGAGGGCAAGCTCCGGTTGCAGATGCAGCAGCTTCGCCTGCAGTTGGCTCTTTGTCTCGAGCCAGTAAACCAGGTCAGGACCTTGGGCGTGCATGTAGAGGTAGTGGCCATGAGGCAGCGGCTTGGTATAGGACTTGTTGATCGCAAATGAATCGATGACGGTGTGGAAGAAGCTGTTTTTCACCACGTCCGGCCCCTTTTCATAAATCCTGAGGGCCTGCTCGTCGGTAATTTTGTAGATGTAGGTATAAGGGCTTCGCAGCTGAGAGTTAGCCAAACGCCCCTGCGCGAAGGCAGGCACGGAATACAAGAAAATAAAGGCAAGCAGCAGTAGTTGTTTCAGCATAGGGGTGGGGTCAATTCCCTATCAATATACTAAAAATAGTATGTTCTTATACCTGATTACCAAACCGCCCCTTCAGAAACAGCTGCGCATGGTCAGGCAACTTTCTTAGCGGTCTGCATCCAAAGACTACACTGTTTTTTCATTTTAACAATAATCTGCCAAAACAAAGTCGCACAGGATGAATCCTATTACGGCTGCATTCTTTTATAAGCAACCGTAAGCTTTAGCCCAATAAAAAAGAGCTATTTGATTGATTAGCTAATTTAATTGAAAACAAAATAACTATATACCAATAACCTCGTACTTTAAAAATACAATAATCACCCAGTAGCTTGTTTTAAATTTTATGGAATTTAATAAAGGACTCTCCCGCTATTAAAGCACCCTCCTTTATTTTTTAAATCTTTTTAAGGGACGTCGCCATGGAAATAACCAACCACACCTCGCACCAGAATCGCCATATCTTTTTTGTAAAGGGCCTTATAAAGCAGCAGGCAATCGATCAGATCCGGCAGGCAATTGCCGGGGCGCCAACTGATAATAAGAAAGAACTTTGGATTGACTGCTCGCACGTAGACCGGTTGCACCTGACCAACAGCAGCATTTGTTCATTTGTAAGCGAACTGCTCAAGATCCGAAAACAGGATGTAAAGGTGGTACTCTGCGATATGAATGCTACCACAGAGCGCATGTTCCGCCTCCTCCGCCTCGACTCGCTTTTTGCCAAGGCTAAGTCTTTTGAGGAAGCAGAACAAGAGAAAAGCCCGCAAATTGCCGCCTAAGCCTGTATGCTTTGCTATAAAACCATAAGAGCGCCTCTGCAAAAACAAAGGCGCTCTTTCTTTTTAGACTGTATACCTATACCTGCTACAGGCTCATGGTGAGGATCTGCTCCACATCCGGCACCTGAATATCGGCTCGCTCTCCCAGATTCTTCACACCACGCTCCTCAAAACGCTTCACAATTTGCTGGATCGTGCTATTGTCTACCTCGTAGTCCTTGAGTCTGGTTCGGATACCCAGCGATTCAAAGAAATCGACGGTGGCCTGCACGGTGGCTTCGATGCGCTCATCCTCACTGCCCTGGCAAATGCCCCATACCCGCTCACCATACTGCAGCAGCTTTTCTCTCTTCGTATCGCGCTTGTAGCGCAACAGCGACGGTAACACAATGGCCAGGGTGCGTGCATGGTCGATACCATGCAGGGCAGTCAGTTCGTGGCCGATCATGTGCGTGGCCCAGTCGGTCGGGACGCCTACCCGGATTACCCCGTTGAGTGCCATAGTCGCGCACCACATGATGTTGGCAGCCGTGTCATAATCGGTTGGGTTTTGCAGTGCTTTCGGCCCCTCCTCCTTCAGCGTGATCAGAATGGATTCCGCCAGACGGTCCTGCAGCGGCGCATTGACCGGATAGGTCAGGTACTGCTCCAGCACGTGCGTGAAGGCGTCTACCACACCATTGCTGAGCTGGCGCAAAGGCAGCGAGAAAGTGGTTTCCGGATCGAGGATGGAAAACTTAGGAAACGTAAGCGGCGAGCCGAATGAGAGTTTCTGCCTGGTTTCTTCCCGTGTGATCACAGAACCGGAGTTCATCTCAGAACCTGTGGCCGGTAAGGTCAGCACGGCACCAAAAGGGATGGCTTTGGTCACGGGCGCTTTTTCAGAACATATTTTCCAGGGATCGCCGCCCTCGAAAGGTATAGCCGCTGCGATGAATTTAACCCCGTCGATGACAGAGCCGCCACCCACGGCCAATATGTAATCCACTTGCTCGCGTCTTGCCAGATCTACCGCCTGCATCAGGGTTTCGTAGCGTGGGTTGGGCTCGATGCCGCCAAACTCCACCACTTTGTGACCCTTCAAGGCCTCCATCACCTGATCGTACACCCCGTTTTTCTTAATACTCCCGCCGCCATAAGCCATCAGCACGCGTGCATTAGCCGGCACTTCAGTGGCCAGGGCTGCAATCTGCCTCTTTCCGAACAGGATCTTAACGGGATTATAAAAAGTGAAATTGTTCATAAATTAAAATCTGCTAATTAATTGGTGTTATAATCTGCCACTTTCACAAGCAGCTTGCCCGTGTTCTCACCTCTGAACAAGCCGAAGAAGGCCTGTGGCAGTTGATCGAAGCCCTCCAGAATATGCTCTTCGTACTGCAATTTACCAGCTTTTAGCCAGTTTGCCAGCTCAGTTGCCGCTTCCGGGAAGCGTGCGGCATAGTCACTCACAATAAAGCCCTTCATCAAAGCACTCATTTTGAGCAGAATAGGCTCCACACGCGGACCAGTCGGAAGTGAGGTGGCATTGTAAAGCGCGATCTGTCCGCAAACCGCAATGCGGGCGAATTTGTTTAACAGGCTATACACGGCATCTGAAATCTCCCCACCCACATTATCGAAGTAGATGTCCACGCCACCAGGGCAGGCAGTTGTCAAAGCTTCGCGCATGTTGGAAGTAGTTTTGTAGTTGATGGCCTCGTCAAAGCCAAGCTCGCTCTTGAGGTAATCTATCTTGTCGTCGGAGCCGGCTATACCTACCACGCGGCAGCCTTTCAGTTTAGCGATCTGCCCGACTACGGTCCCTACCGCACCCGCCGCGCCAGATACCACCACGGTCTCCCCTTCCTTTGGCTCACCGATATACATCAAACCGCAATAGGCCGTCATGCCCGGCATGCCCAGTATACCTAAGTGGTAGCTCAGCGGCGCCAGATGGGGGTCCAGCGGACTAAGGCCTTTGCCCTCGGAGATGCTGTAGGTCTGCCAGGGAAGATTTCCCAACACGACATCACCTGCCTTATACCTGCCGTTGCGACTTTCCACAACTTCCGCCACCACGCCTCCTGCAATGGGCTCGTTCAGCTTGTAGGGCGCCACATAGGATTTGGCATCGCTCATGCGGCCGCGCATGTAGGGGTCAACTGACACATAGAGCGACCTGAGCAGCAGTTCATCTTGCTGCAAGTCGGGAAGTTCTTCTTCTTTAAACTCAAAGTTATCCTCCGTGGGCATGCCCTGCGGACGGCTTTTCAATAAAATGCTTCTGGTTTTCATAGGCTCTGCTTGTTATACCTATTAGTGTATGCAAAACCGGCTCGGGGGGTTATGTTTTATTTACAACAGGCCGCCTAAACAGAAAAGGATGATACCGACTCAGTTGCCGGTATCATCCTTTTCAGCAGCATAGCGAGGCTGTCTACTTTTCGATGGCCTTGAACACCAGGTGCGTCAGGAAATCTTCCAGTTGCCCGTTGCCATCTTCGTTTATGTTAGTGAGCGAGGGCAGATGAAGCGCAAAAAAATGCTGGTAATGCGCACTTTCGGCTACGGTAGAGACCAAGGTGGCCGGGTACTTATAATCCGGGTTGATCTCGTGCACGATGTCGGCTATGCGCTTGCAGAGGCGCTTGTAGCTCAAAAAGAAACCCTCCTTGTTATTAGCGTCCACCGCCTTGGTGAGGTAAGCTTTGGCCGATTCAGCCACCACAATGCGCTGCAGGGTTACCTCGTCCATGTGCTCAAACTCCAGGTCGTTCTCGATCTGGCCCGCCAAAATGCGAATTGCTATGCGCAGGCGTTCCTCAGGTGAGTCGATGTTGTTAATGGCGAAGACCAACCTGTACTCGAGCCAGTTCCAGTACCAGGAGATCAGGTATGAGAGCAGCATGTGCTTGCTTTCAAAGTACCTGTATATGGTTGCCTCCGTACTGTTGATGCGCTCAGCCAGTTTCTTAAAGGTGAAGGCCTCCAGTCCCAGTTCATCGATCAGGAGCGTACCGTTTCTGACGATATCACGCCCTTTCTCAGAACCTTCCGGATCTTTGAGGTATACCTTCTCTTCTACTTTGATCTTAATATTTGCCAGCAAGTTCTTCATGAAGTGCTTCAGTCATGTTTTCAACGTTATCGTAGAAGTTCACCACGCCGGTTTCCACGTCGTACATCCCGCCTACAATACCAATTTCGCCCTTTTCTATCATTTCCCGAAGGATCGGGCTGTTTTTCTTTATCTCTCCTACGGCCCACACCACGTTGGTTTCGGCCACTCTCTCTACAAACTCGCTGTTTTTAGAGCTTCTTTCTCCGGCATACTCCACAGCATTTACAGCGGGCTCGATCTTGTGCAGCAGTGTGCTCAGGTTGCCCATTTCTACGTGGTCGCAGGCTCCTTTTATAGCGCCGCACCGGCTGTGCCCCAACACCACAATCAACTTGGAACCAGCCACCTTGCAGGCAAACTCCATGCTACCCAGGATGTCTTCGTTTACGATATTGCCGGCAACGCGTGTGCTGAAAATGTCCCCCAGCCCCTGGTCGAAGATTAGCTCAGCCGATGTACGCGAGTCGATGCAGCTCAATACGATGGCAAACGGAAACTGGTCGGCTGACGTTTCGTTGACCTGCTGCAGCAGGTTGCGGTTTACTTTCAGGTTGCTTACAAAGCGCTTGTTGCCTTCCAACAGAATCTCTTTAGCACGCTGCGGGGTCAGTTCTGCCTGTGTTTCTTTGTTCTGTGTTCTCATGGATTTAAATCTTTTTTGATCATTGGGTTATTACCTTCAAGCAAGCTGTGCTCAAAGTTCGGATGTTTTCAGAATTTCATCCCTTCGTATTCCGGTTTTCGCCGTCCAAATTCCATTTGTTTTTCAGCTGGATGCTGTTCTCAATCCGTTCAGGCACACGCGGATACCCGCCCTATACCTGTATATACCTGTCAGCAGGTCCGCCCGGCTGTGAACCGCTACAAAGCCGGCCATTATACCTGAAAACAAAGCCATACCGAACGCCATAGACCCTTTCTTACAGGTATAGGCTTGAGACAACATGCAATAGCTTTACTTTAATAGCACAAAGTAAAGCACTGCCCATTTTAATTCCCAATTTTATTTTCAGTAATTTTTATTACCAACACCATGATGTAAGTCATTGTTTTCAGCTGTACAAGCTCGTAAATCGCAGTCGGCAAGGGAGAGACCGGCGTTACCCCGCGAGGAGTTTGTCTGTTGAATGTCGTATATTTGCTGCCTTTACAACAGGGTAGCCCCGTACCGGCATAGCCTTGTCATTTACTATTAAACCTGCTTACGAGTATGCAACCGTGGACTAAATTGAATAAAGAAACGATCCGGACCATCGTGCTCAACGCCCTGGAAGAGAACGTAAATTTCTATGACGAGAATATACTGGGTATACCTGGCTCCCATCTCGACAATAAAGTATTTTACCAGGATGCGCCTTTTCTGAAAGACGCCCCTTTCCTGACAGCGCTCATCCATAACCCAAACCACATTGGCTGCCATACCCTGGGCGCTTCCGAATCTTTTTTCAGGGGCACGCACCAGATCGAGCGCGAACTGATCGGCCTGTGTGCTGAGCAGATCCTGAAAGCCGAGCCCGGCAGCTGCGACGGCTATGTGGCAGCCGGCGGTACCGAAGCCAACCTGCAGGCCATCTGGATCTACCGCAATTACTTACGCAACCGCGACGGCGTGCGCAACGGGAGCATCTGCATTCTGTGCTCCCGCGACAGCCACTACTCCATGAGCAAAGCTGCCAACGTCTTCGACCTCGACATCGCTACCGTGCAGGTGGACGATGACACACGTGCCATTGACGAGGCCCACTTGCAGGAGGTAATCGCTGCCCAGAAAGCGAAGGGCAAAAGCCACTTTATTGTGATAGCCAACATGATGACAACTATGTTTGGATCAGTGGACAACGTTGAGGTATATGCAGCAGCACTTGAAGCAAGCAAGAGCCAGTTCATGATCCATGTGGATGCGGCTTTTGGGGGCTTCATCTATCCTTTCACCAATCCGGGCAATGCGCTTAATTTCCAGAATAAGTACATCACTTCTGTGACATTGGATGCGCACAAGATGGTGCAGGCACCTTATGGCACGGGCATCTTCCTGATCCGGAAAGGCTTTATGCAACACGCCAACACCAAGGAGGCTAGCTACGTGGAGGGAGAGGATTTTACGCTGATTGGCAGTCGCTCCGGCGCCAATGCCATTGCCGTCTGGATGATCCTGATGACTTACGGCCGCTACGGCTGGGAGGAGAAAACCACTACCCTGCTCAACCGTGCCGCCTGGCTGGCCGCTGAACTCGATAAGGCAGGTATAACCTATTACCGCAACCCGCACTCCAACATCATCACGATCCGGAGCGAGCACCTCAACAAAGGCATTGCCAGCAAATATGGCCTTGTGCCGGACAATCACTATGACGCCAATTGGTACAAGGTAGTGGTGATGGACCACGTAACGATCGATCGCCTGATCCCGCTACTCGAGGACCTGAAAGCTTATCAGCAGGAAGCCTGCCTGGTAGAGTAAGCCTATACCTGATGGTTACCTTCGCGCTGTACTTTGCTATACCTGCAGCGTGAGCGCTATACCTGACAGTTAATCCTATAAAGCAGAAAAGGCTCCTTTAGCGGGAGCCTTTTCTGCTTTATTCCAATTAGCTATACCTACAGCAACTCCGTTAACTGCCACGGAGCTGCTATACCTGTTCCCTTGTAGTTTTGCAGAAACAGCGCGAGCTTGTCCATGGTCTGGCTTAACTCCTGTAGCTCCGGCAGGTATACAATGCGAAAGTGGTCCGGCTGCTGCCAGTTAAAGCCGCTCCCCTGCACCAGCAGCACGTGTTGCTCCTGCAGAAAGTCCAGCACAAAAGCCTGGTCGTCGGCAATAGCATACTTCTTCACATCGATCTTCGGAAACAGGTAAAAGGCACCTTTTGGCTTCACGCAGGTAATGCCAGGTATAGCCGTCAGTTTTTCATAACAGCTATCCCGCTGCTGCCGTAGCCTGCCGGTTGGCAATACCAGATCCTGCATCTCCTGGTACCCCTCCAAAGCCGCCTGTATGCCGTACTGCGCCGGTACATTGCTGCACACCCGCAGGCTGGCCAGCGTGTTCAGCCCATCACTATAGCTCCTGGCTTTAGCTTTATTGCCGCTCACCAACATCCAGCCTGCCCGGAAACCGGCCGCCAGGTAATTTTTGGAAAGTCCGCTGAAAGTCACCGTTAACACCTCGTCTGAAAAAGTGGCCGTAGAGCGGTACTCCACTTCATCGTACAGAATCTTATCATATATCTCGTCTGAGAATACCACCAGATTGTGTGCGGCTGCCAGCTCTACTAGCTCCTGCAGCAGTTCCGGGGCGTATACCGCGCCAGTCGGATTGTTGGGATTGATAATAACAATGGCCTTGGTGCGGCTCGTGATCTTGCTTTTGATGTCGCTCAGGTCGGGATTCCAGTCGGAGGCTTCGTCGCAGAGGTAGTGCACGGCTTTGCCGCCCGAAAAGCGTACGGCTGCCGTCCAGAGCGGATAGTCGGGCGAAGGAACCAGTACCTCATCGCCATGGTTAAGCAGGCCCTGCACCGCATGCAGAATCAGCTCACTCACCCCGTTGCCAATCGAAATATCATCGGTGTGAATGCCGGCTATACCTTTTGCTGTGTAGTAATCCCGGATCGCCTCGCGGGCAGGCAGAATACCTTTGTGGTCTGCATAACCTTGGGCATGGCGCAGGTTATCCATAATGCTTCGGGTGACTGCTTCGGGTGCGCCAAAGCCAAAGGGCGCCGGATTGCCGATGTTCAGCTTTGTGATGCGATACCCCTCCAACTCCAGTTCTTTTGCCTTCTCGTAAATGGGCCCGCACAGTTCGTAATGAACCGCATCAAGTCGTGTGCTGCGTTGTATCATACAGGTATAAGTTTTCCCAAAAATAAGGGTTTGTCCCACATACTGCGCCGCCACTAAGCATAAATATGCACCTTCTTCTCGCTATTAAAATCTGCCTGCACGCGGCGGTTTCTTTTGCGTTTCATAAGGCATTCGCCAGACTGAAGATGTTGAAAACATGGCACCTTCACCTCTATCAATAATTTATACAACTATATCAAAAAGCCTGGTCTTCAATCACTTAAAAAAAGCCCCCGTCAGTTAAACGGGGGCTTTACAGCAAGATTCATTATACCTTACAGAGCGTCCGTCATATCGTCCAGCTCACGGGCATGCTCCAGGTGCATGCGCAGCTTAGGCAGTATTTTTTGAGCAAAGGCTCGCAACTCTGTATCCTCCAGATCCTCAACGGCCTGTTCATATAGCTCTACTGCTTCTTCATGCGCATCTTCCTGCACATCGGCAAAGTCCTTATCGAACGGAGTGTCTGTTTTACCGTCCAGTCGGGTTACAATAGCCTGCTTTTCCTGCGGAAGCGTAGTGGGCACCTGCAGGTTCTTCTGCTGCGCCAGTGTCATTAGTTCCTGACTGGAAGCAGTATGGTCTGTCACTATCTCCTGGGCAAAATCTCTTACTTCTTGCATCGTTGATTTTTGAAGTGCCATGTTGCCTGTCTGAATCTCAAACATATCACTGGCAGCAGCACGTTGCACAAACTCCTGCGATGTCAAACGCGGTCCATCAATGTTGTCATCATCATCATCGTCACAGGCTGCTAAAAATGCAAGCGACATAAAAAGCAGTAATACTCCCCATCTCAAATCCTTCGCTCTTTTCATAGTCAAATTATTAAGGTTAAAATACTGATAATTAAACAGCAGAATAGTAATGCTTCTTCTGCCATGTTTCTTAAACGGGCGCTCCTGCCGTTAAGTCGGTGAAAAAACACGTAAAAGCGCACGTAGAAATACATAATATAACAATAGCTATAAAACTGTATTATAAGCTCTTAATGAATGCATTCCTTCTTCTTTCTAAGGCCTTTTCGCCTCTTTAAGCAGGACCAGGAGCGTGCAGAGGTGTAATAATATAGCTTCCGTCCTGCTGCAGGCGCACCAGGTATAGCCTGTCGAAGCCCTCGTCCAATGTAGGGCGCACGAGGCACTTGTAGGTGCCCTAAAGACCCCGTTCTGGTATCTAATGCCGGCCAACGCGCTGGCTGTTGCGCTCCACCTCCGTTTCAAAGTAATAGCCTACTACCTCATACCTGGCAGCTTTGGCCAGTTCAATATATTTTACCCTCTCCTCCACGCTGGGATTGGTGTTATCTACCACAAAGCGCATTTGGGTCTTCAGACAGCTTTTCAGAAAAAGATTCTCCCGATGGCGTCTGCGTAGCAAATCCAGGCTGATGCGCACATAGGTGTTGAAAAAATGTTTCTTATAAAAAGTAGATTTCCCGCTGGCTTGTATCCCGCAAAAAATGCTCGCTTCCATGCGCTTGCATTAATTTTTCACCTATCTGTACTCTTGCTTCTCTTCAAGGTTTATCTTCCCAGAAAACTAAAAACTAAAATTTTTAGTATATATTGCCAAATATATTAGCAAAGCCTATATTTGAGGCGATGTTGCAAAAGAGACAAAACAGACAACACTATGGAAAAAGCATATACCCTGGACACCCTCCCCGATACCCTGGAAATAGTGCATCTGCACTTACCTGACCTGTTAGAGCTTCCGTTCAGCCAGAGCTACGTGGCGGCAGGATTCCCCTCTCCAGCCGAAGATTACCTGGAAGACAAGATCAACCTGGAGAAATTGCTCATTCATAACCCCACAGCCACATTCTTGGTGCGGGTGCGAGGCGAGTCGATGCGTGATGCTCGTCTGCACAACGACGACATCATAGTCGTAGACCGCTCCCTGAAACCGGGCCATGGGCACATTATCATTGCGGTGGTGGATGGTGAGTTCACTGTAAAGAGACTCTTGCATAAAGGGGGGAAGAAATACCTGCAACCGGCCAATGAGCAGTTTCCGTCTATGGAAATCACCGAAGCAATGGACTTCAGATCCTGGGGTGTGGTGGTGTGGTCGCTTCATAAAGTAAACAGCAGCCATGACTAGTCTTTTCGCTCTTGTAGACTGCAACAACTTCTACGCCTCCTGCGAGCGGGTATTTGACCCGAAGCTGGAAGGCCAGCCCATTGTAGTGCTATCCAATAACGACGGCTGTATCATCGCCAGGTCTAACGAGGCCAAGGCGCTGGGCATCAGAATGGGTGAACCTGCCTTTAAAGCAAAGGATATAATCAAGCAGCATAACGTACACGTTTTCAGCAGTAACTACACCTTGTATGGCGACATGTCGGCGCGTGTCATGCAAACGCTTCGGCAGTTTACGCCGAACCTGGAGGTATACTCCATTGACGAAGCTTTCCTCGACCTGGGCAACTTCTACGGCCGTGACCTGAACCAGTATGCCGGGGAGCTACGCTATACCGTGAAAGCCTGGACAGGTATACCGGTGTCGGTGGGTGTAGCCCCGACCAAAACACTGGCCAAGCTAGCCAATCGGCTCTCTAAAAAATCGAAGAAGGCAGATGGCGTGCTGGTGCTGACCGACGAGCGGCACATACAGGAGGCATTGCGGCGCACAGAAGTGGGCGACGTGTGGGGCGTGGGAAGACGATACGTCCATAAGCTGGCCCCCTTTGGCATACACACCGCCTTGGACCTACGCAACGCCTCCGATGCCTTCGCAAAAAAGCACCTAACCGTGGTGGGCCTGCGCACCGTGCAGGAGTTACGCGGTGAGCCCTGTCAGGATCTTGAGATGGTAGCACCCAACAAGCAGCACATCTGCACTTCCCGCTCATTTGGGGCTCCTGTTACAGACTTATCACAACTCAAAGAAGCTACGGCTAACTATGCTTCGCGCTGTGCCGCCAAGCTGCGACGCCAGAAAAGCTGTGCAGGAGCCATCACGGTGTTTCTGGAAACGAATCCTTTCCGGGAAACGGATTCGCAATACTTCAATAGCAAAACCATCGCCCTGCCTACCGCCACCGACAGCACACTCGAACTGGTGCAGTACGCTAACCTGGCGCTGCAGACGCTCTACCGCGAAGGCTACCGCTACAAGAAGAGCGGTGTGATTGTGTCGGAGCTACGGCCACAGAACCAGGTACAGACTAGCCTGCTTGACACCCTAGACCGCGATAAACACCAGCGCCTGATGCAGACCCTCGACAAACTTAACAATGTATGGGGCCGCGACACGGTTACCTGTGCTGCCCAGGGCACCACCCGGCCTTGGCAACTGAAGTGCGAGAAGAAGTCACGCTGCTATACCACAAAGTTGAAGGAACTGTTGGAGGTATGGTAAAACACGCAAAGCTGGCAGGTATAGACAGACTGCCTCAAACGCCGGCTAAGCTCAATAAACAACATTTAGACATATGAAAGCAAAAGAATTTTTGAAAGGCCGCGGCGCACAGTACAACCCCGCCAACCCCTTTCTGAAGCAGGAGTACGTGGCTGAGCACATCGAGGGGCTGGACGAGACGATGCTTTCTAACAGCAAAACCGAATTTTTTGCCGAACACCCTAAGAAAATTGTAAACAAGATCGATAGTCCGGACCTGGGTTTATCCTACTCCATGAACCCGTATCAGGGCTGCGAGCACGGCTGCGTGTACTGCTATGCCCGCAACACGCACCAGTATTGGGGCTATGGCGCCGGGCTGGATTTTGAGCGCAAGATCATCATCAAAGAGAATGCCCCGGAGGTGCTGGCCCGGCAACTGGAAAGCAAGAACTGGCAGGTGATGCCTATCATGCTGGCAGGTAATACCGACTGTTACCAGCCCATTGAGGCAAAGAAAAAACTCACCCGCCGCATGCTGGAGGTGTTGTTGGAATACCGCCACCCGGTCAGTATCATCACCAAGAATGCCCTTATTTTGCGTGACCTCGACCTCTTGCAGCAGCTCAGCAAACTGGATCTGGTGCACGTGAACATCAGCATCACGACCCTCGATGAGAAGCTGCGCCAGAAGCTGGAACCCCGCACCGCCACGGGAGCCAGACGCCTGCAGGTGGTCAAGCAACTGGCGGAGGTCGGTATACCTGTCAATGTGATGGTGGCGCCCATTATACCTGGTCTCAACGACTCCGAAATTCCGGCCATCATCAAAAGTGCTGCCGGGGCGGGCGCCAGTAGTGCAGCCTATACCATCGTGCGACTCAATGGCAGCATTGGCCCCATCTTCGAAGACTGGATAAGAGAAGCTTTTCCCGACCGCGCCGACAAAGTACTGAGCCAGATTGCTGACTGCCATGGAGGCCAACTTAACGACAGTCGCTTCGGTACACGGATGCGCGGCGAAGGCAAATTTGCCGAGGCCATCAGCAAACTTTTTCGGATGAGCCGCAACCGCTACATGGCAGGCCGCAGCATGAAACCCTACAACAATAAGCACTTCTGTACCAGAGCAGGTATACAGATGAACCTCTTTTAAAAGTTGAAGCGGGCACAAGTATAAAACCTGTACCCGCTCCTTCCTCTACTGCTCAGCAGAAACCTAAAATGCGCCCTTTATCTTATTGATAATTCCTGCCTTTCCGTCCATCTGCTCTACTTGTGCGTGCCCTCTTGGATCTGGTGGGCTGAGTTGCGGCTCACCACCTTGCGGCTCTGCCGGCACCAGCTTAAACTCACCTTTGCCATCCATGGAGGTTCCCTGAGACCATCTGCCCTCAGCAGGCGGCGCCCCGTTAATTGCTGTGCTCACAAAAGCATAGTTGAACTGCTGGTTTTCCTCAGCCTGCGGGAAGCTGTTTGGAATTGGATGAACACCTCCCAGACCGCCTAGTTCTTCCAGCACCGCCAGCCACTGGTTCTGGTGCATGGTGTCGCGGGCGATCAGGAAAGACAGCATATCCTTCATGCCCGGATCATCGGTTGCCTCCCACAGCCTGGTGGCCAGCACGCGGCCAGTAGACTCTGCCATTACATTAGCATACATATCAGCTGCAATGTTACCGCTGCTCACGATCCAGGAGCCATTGAACGGGTTACCGTTACTGTCTACAGCCATAGCTCCCAGACCTGCCGAAAGTATATGTTGCGGGTTCATACCTCCCATAACGGCCCCAATCGCTTTATCTTTGGCCATTTCTTCCTTTAAAGACAAAGGGGCTCCTTCCAGGTTAAGTGCTACGGCTGTTGCCAGCATCTCAATGTGCGCAATTTCCTCTGTACCGGTTTCCAGCAACATGTCACGATACTTTGCAGGCCCCCTGCTATTCCAGCCCTGGAACAGGTACTGCATACAAACGCGTATCTCCCCTTCGATGCCTCCAATAGCCTGTTGCAGCATTCTGGCGAAGGCGGGATTCGGCTTTTCTACTCTTACTCTGTACTGAAGTTTGTTATCATGATAAAACATAGGACTATAAAACTTATAGGTAAAACATTTCAGAACTTACGGCATGTGACTCTGGTTGTTATCAAATAAGCACAAATACGCAGTGATAAAGTTCAAAAATATAGTTGAATTAAGGTATAGGTATAGTAAAATCCAATTGGTACCTTGTCAAGGTTGGCAACAAACAAACTACAACATTTAGCTGGCTAATAAAGTATAGGAAACAGCCCCGCCGCCTGCTATTTCACGACAGCAAAACGATTGAATGGAACACGAAAACGATATTATAGTAAACAGTTGGGCTGAGGTACAGTCGGCTTTGTTTGACCATAGCTGGAACGAGAACATCAAGCGCTTTCGCTCCTCTCACGTTTACCGCGGCAGTTGGAGCAAGGAGTATGACCTGAGCACCAGCCTAACCCGACTCGGAAGCCACTATTACGAACTGGAGCCCCATATCCTGCGCAACTTCCGGAAATACGCACACAGCAATGCCGCGCCCGGTGACTCGGTATGGAACTGGCTGGCCGTGGCGCAGCACCATGGCCTGCCGACCCGTCTGCTGGACTGGACCTACTCCCCTTATGTAGCACTGCACTTTGCCACTCAAAACCTGGCCAGCTACAACGAAGACGGAGCGATCTGGTGCGTGGATTACGTAAAAGCCAATGACTTCCTGCCGTTAAAACTTCAGACCGCTATCAAGGAAGAAGGCTCCAACGTATTTACGCCCGAGATCCTGCAGCCGGTCTGCTCGTCCCTCAAAGAACTTTCCTTGCTGCAGAACGAGGAATTTGTGGTGTTCCTGGAACCGCCATCGCTGGATGAGCGCATTGTGCACCAGTATGCCCTTTTTTCGCTTATGTCGAATGCGCAGGCCAATATGAGCCAATGGCTGGAGCAGCACCCGGAACTGTATTTTAGAGTGATCATACCGGCCGGACTGAAGTGGGAGATCCGTGACAAGCTGGACCAGGCCAATATTACAGAGCGGGTGCTTTTTCCGGGTTTGCAGGGCCTGAGTCAATGGCTGAAGCGCCACTATACACACGAATAAGTTTTTTACTAAAAAAGGGAGTCAGATGCTGTATTCTCACGAAATATCTATACTTTAATAGACTATTTACACCGAATACCTATACCTGGCCATGAATTCCTTTTTACCCCGCACACATGAAGCGATCAAACGCTTTATGCTGAAGAACTTACCACCCTACTACCTAAAAAAAAGCCTGAAACCCGCTACTGCCGTACTAGCGGCTGTCCTGCTGCTGGGCTCTGCTTCCTGCACCCAGGACAAAGAAGCGCATTCCGCTACACTGCCTGCCACTACAGAGAACTACGCACTGCCAGGGCAGTCAACGGACAGCACCAGCACTGCCTCTGCCGACACAGTAGCGGCACAGACACCAACTGCTGCACCAACGCTAACTCCTGCCACTGAAGCACGCACCGTCTACCCTGGACCCGAGCCGCTGCCTGGCGCCATCCTGCCTCACAAGCGCATACTGGCCTATTATGGCAACCCGCTGTCCAAGCGCATGGGTATATTGGGCGAGTATCCGGTGGAGGAAATGTTAAACCGTCTGGATGAGGAAGTAGCCAACTGGGCCAAAGCCGACTCGCTGACACCTGTGCAACCCGCCCTGCATGCCATTGTGGTAACAGCACAAGGCCACCCGGGCCGTGGCGACAAATACCGCCTGCGCATGACCGACAAAATGATCGAGGATGTGCTGGAGATGGCCAGACAACGCGACGCCATTGTGTTCCTGGACGTGCAGGTGGGCCGCAGCACCCTGCCCGAAGAACTTCCTCGCCTGACACAGTTCCTGAAGCTTCCGAACGTACACCTGGGTATAGACGCCGAGTTTGCGATGAAGGAGGGAGAAGTACCGGGCAAGAAAATAGGAAGCTTCGATGCCGAGGACATCAACTACGCCACCGGCCTGCTGGCTGACATTGCCAAGGAGCATAACCTGCCGCCTAAATTGCTGATCATTCACCGTTTCACGCAGCGCATGATTCAGAACTCCCAGGACATTGAATTAAGACCGGAGGTACAGGTAGTCATGCACATGGATGGTTGGGGACCGCCGGCACTTAAAAGAGACACGTATCGTCGTTTTATTGCCAAAGAGCCGGTGCAGTTTACGGGTTTCAAAGTGTTTTACAAGAACGACACGCGCAACAACTCCCGCCTGATGACACCCGAGGAGATTCTCAAGCTAGACCCGAAACCACTTTATATTCAGTACCAATAGAACCAAAGAGAGCGTAGCTGCCTGCTACGCTCTTCTTATTTTGCGCTTCACCCAAAATATCAGCTCCATAAGATTTAGTCAAGTCTATGCTGTGCGCTGCCAAGATCCTTTCAGGTTGACATTAAAATAGAATGAGGGCCCTTGGATCATGCGCTCCTCAGTAAAGCGGTAGTCTCGATTATGCAGCAGGTATGACCCAGATACTGATTAAAAAATTTCGCCATCCCGCCAAAAAGGCTTTCAGATTATCGAAAATATTGCCGAAATTATCAGCATACCGGCACGCAGGTAAGAAATCTGAAATTTTCGGGATCAGCAGTGAGTAAAAAGGCGCGGATTTTGCGTTACAGGTATAACATAATTCAAGCCAATGCACTTATAAAGCCAGAAGGGCTATAGGCGCCAGAAACCACAAAAGCAGGGAATCATGACGCAGTTGTTCAAGCTCTCTAATCTGACTACATTTTTAGTTCGGTTCATCCAGATCATCATCGTGTTCCCGATGGCGGTCCTGATTAGTTTTTACCTACCCCCCATCAGCTTTATCGACTATGAGCTGAACTTCCTACTGTGCGTTATTCTGGCGGCAGTTATTTCCGTGATTGTAACCAGCATTAACAAAAAACTTATCCTGCTGGCTTTTGTGGGCATTATGGGGGCCATGTTCTTCAACAGCACCTTCGACGACTATACCGTAGAGAACCTCTACGCCGACTATAACGCCATGCTGGTGAACATGACCAGCAATTCCAGCAAAGTATCTTATTTCAAGCCCGTAAAAGGCACTTATTTCCAGGAGCGCCGTGTCAAAAGTGCTATGCAGCCCACCCATCCGGCTGTGCGGTCCTTTGCCGTGGAGCACTCCACCCGCTTTTTTCATGACGAGTACTACCGCAAGTATGGCAAAATGGTGCGTTACTTTTCGCTCTTTAAGCATGTGCGCAACAGCTGGCGCTACGTAAACGATCCGCTCGGCCTCGACTACTACTCGCCACCTACTGAGAGCATCCAGCTGCTGGCCGGCGACTGCGACGATTATGCTATCCTGATGGCTTCTTCTATTATGGCCATTGGCGGTGAGGCCCGCATCGTGATTTCGCCCAACCACATGTATACCGAAGTAAAAATGGGCACTGTGGAGGATCTGGACAAGGTAAGTTATGCCGTGCGCTCGCTGTTTCCAGATGAGGTAACCGGCGGCAAGATCCACTTCCATGAAACCAACGGTGAGCTTTGGATCAACTTCGACTATACGGCAGGTTATCCGGGCGGTCCTTTCCTGGAGCCGGAACTGTATAGCGTAATCAATTTTACCAACTCCTGAGGCCCGCTTATACCTGACTGGTAGACTAAATTTTTGGATTTATCGTACAAATGCTGCAGCCGCTTGATTAGCGGCTGTTTATTTTCTATACTTACCATTTACAGCATAAACCGAACGAAAAATATATGCCCAAAATCCTGATCATAGATGACGAACGGGCCATTCGCAGCACCCTGAAAGAAATTCTGGAATTTGAAAACTATACCGTAGACGAAGCTGAAGACGGCCAGAAAGGCCTGCAGCAAATCGGCAAGTCGAAGTATGATGTGGTGCTTTGCGATATCAAAATGCCAGGTATGGATGGTATAGAAGTGCTGGAGAAAGCCATGGAAATGGCTCCTGACACTCCTTTCATCATGATATCGGCACACGGCACCATCGACACGGCCGTAGAGGCCACCAAAAAAGGCGCCTACGACTTTCTGCAGAAACCACCGGATCTGAACCGCCTGCTCGTATCGGTGCGCAATGCGCTGGACAAGTCGAACCTGATGACCGAAACCAAGATCCTGAAGAAGAAAATATCGAAGACCTACGAAATGGTGGGCTCCTCAGAAGCACTGGGCCGCGTGAAGCAGGCGATCGAAAAGGTAGCCCCTACCGATGCCCGTGTACTGATCACAGGTCCGAACGGATCGGGCAAGGAACTGGTGGCACGTGCCATTCACGAGCACAGCAACCGCGCCAATGGGCCATTGATTGAGGTAAACTGCGCCGCTATACCTAGCGAACTGATCGAGAGCGAATTGTTTGGCCACGAAAAGGGCTCATTTACTTCGGCTGTAAAGCAGCGCATCGGTAAATTTGAGCAGGCCAACGGCGGCACCCTCTTCCTGGATGAGGTAGGTGACATGAGTTTGTCGGCACAGGCCAAGGTGCTGCGGGCACTGCAGGAGCACAAAATTACGCGCGTAGGCGGCGACAAAGACATACAGGTAGATGTGCGTGTGCTGGCCGCTACGAATAAAAATCTGCTGGAAGAAATCGAAGCCAGGACGTTCCGCGAAGACCTTTACCACCGCCTGGGTGTAATCTTGGTGCATGTGCCGCCGCTGAACGAGCGCCGCGAGGATATACCTGACCTGGTGCAGAAGTTCCTGCAGGACATCGCCAACGACTACGGCAACAAGCCCAAGAACATCACAGCAGATGCGCTGGAGTACTTGAAGCAACTCGACTGGCGTGGCAACGTGCGCGAACTGCGAAACGTGGTGGAGCGACTGGTGATCATGAGCGGTCAGGAAATAACACTCGAAGATGCCAAGGCCTATGCCCGACCGGCTGTGGCATAATGATATTATACTGTTCTCTTTTATTTTACTGTTCTCACTAATGCAAAAGCGCCCCGGCCTGCTGACTGGGGCGCTTTTATTATCTACCTGTTTTATACCTTAGGCAGCTGCTTTGCCCTGCTTCAGCATGCAGCACTGCTTATACTTGTTACCACTACCGCACGGGCAGGACTCGTTACGACCGAGGCGCTTGCCATAGGGGTTGAGCAGTTCCCGGAAGTTGATGCGAAACCTCCTCTTGAGATTCTGCTGAAAGACCTTGGTCAATAATTCGTACAAACGCGGGTGCTTCTCAGCTAGTTGATCTGGTTTTTCGAAAAAATACTCCGTTACCACCGCAAAGAACTCCGCCTCGCTGGTCGCACCGTAGTCGTTTATGTCTGACTTTCCTTTTTCGATCTGGCTGATCTTGCGGTACATGAGTTCTTTCCAGGGGCGCACCAGGTCATCGGGCAGGTAGGCTTTGGGTATACCGTCTATTTCGCCATCAGCCTGGTCAAGCATATGGGCAAACTCGTGTATACCTACGTTCTTACGGTCGGCCATATCGTTAAATCCCTGCTCCAGTGCCGGCTTGGACAAGGTGACGTAATGGTCGTTCTGGAAAGGATTTACGCGCCCCAGCACCTCCGAAACCGCTTCATTATCTTCTTTCTTATACCTGTGAATGCTGCCCGGAAACACCAGCACCTCGCCCAGGTTGTGGTATTCCCAGTCTTTAAAACCAAAAATCGGAATGATGGCGCTCGAGCCAACCAGCACTTTGGTCGTGTCGTCTACTTCGGTATCTATACCTGTGATGCGCTTTTCGGATACAAAAAGCAGGAGTTTCTGTTCAAAGCGCTCTTTTTCTTCATCGGTCTTTAAGGTATGATAAAACCCCACCCTGTCCAGCAGGATCTTGCGCCATTCAGCCGGAAAACCTTTTTTCAGAATTTGCTTCCGATAGCGTTCTCGGCGGGTAGCCCACCTGTAAAATAGCAGCAGCATACCTGCCACCAGTGCAATAAAAAATATGTAACCCATGGGCAGCTTAAACGGTGAATTGATGTTTTGGATATTAAGCGATCAGCAGATTGCAACCCCGGATGTCCGAATTATCGAATCGACCCAGTACTTCGAATGTGCCGTCCGGCTTCAGACGCCCAATGTCTTTTGTCTCGATAAAAGCACAGGAGTCTACATTGGCCAGATCGATGATGTTGATACCGCCCGAGCGTATACCTGGCCGGAAATCAAAGGGATCGTTGAGGTCGCGCAGGAGCACACGCAAGGTATAGCCCGGATGAAAAAGGCCGTCGCCCAACGAGTAGGCCTGGGACAGGAGTTCCGTCATACCGTATTCTGAGTGTATTGCTTCCACCCCAAAGCCCTGCTTCAGGTAGGCGTGCAGTTCCTCCCGGATCATCTCCCGGCGACGCCCCTTCATACCGCCGGTTTCCATAATAGTCACGCCAATAAAATCCTCCTGCCCCTTCAGCTCGTCGGCCCAGTCGAGCAAGGCGTAGGAAACACCCATCAACAACACTTTTTTTCCTCTGCGCCGGGCTCCTTTTACGGTTTGCAGCAACTGGTCATGATTTCGGAGGTAAAAGCCCTCCTCCTGCTGCCCGGATTGCTTCATAAAATAATCGACCATGGCCACCAGTGACGAGCCGCCCTGCTCCAAGTATGAGGGTAGCAGCGCCAGCACCACATAGTCGGTTATTGGGCCGTAGAACGATTCGAATATACGCTGGGTCGTGTGCAGGTACCAATCCAGACTGGCTACCTGGTGGCGGCTGCGTGTCATCTGGGTGGTGCCGCTGCTGTAAAAATTCACCTCAGGCTCAAACGAACCTGTCTTCACCTCGTGGGTTTTAAAAAACTCGATGGGCAGAAAAGGGATATCCTCCAGTTGGCTGATCTGCCCGGGGTCGCGGCCTAAGTGCTGCAAATAGTCACGGTATAGCCGGTTATGCTCGGCCTGGTAGCTGAATAATGCCAGGGCAGTTTCTTCAAAATCAAAGGGTTGATCAGCCAGTAATAGCTGCAGATGTCGGGCTTTGAAATCCATCCAAATTATTTATAACAATTCAAGTATCTCATCGTTTGATTTAGTAAATTTAGCTTCATTTTCTGAGATCCCACATGAGATACATGCTAAAGTATGGTGCAGCCAGCCTCTTCTTGGCGCTAACCCTTAGCTCCTGCCGCAAAGAACCTGTCTATGATGCAGTGCCTGAGATTGAATTCAGGCGTGTGGAGCAGTACCATTTTGTGGACACTCCCTTTCCTCAGAGACCGGATATCACCTCTTTACGCGATTCGCTTGTATTGGTCATCGGCTTTAAGGACGGAGATGGTAACCTGGGTCTTTCCAGCAATCAGGATTCGCAGGATTTTCTGCCCCCTTTCAACGAAGGCTCAGAATTCGAGCAGAATTTTCATACAGTGATGTACATTAAGGTACAGGATCCAGACAATCCGGGCAGTTCCCGTTTCGAACCCTATCCTTTCCCGGTACCGGGTTTTCAGTTCTCCGGACGTTTCCAGCGACTTTCTGTTGATGATCGCCCCGAACCGCTGGAAGGTGAGATCAAGTATAGCATCAACGAGATCAATGCATCAGAATTTCCTTTGCTGCAACCGGGCACCGTCATCAAATTTGACATCTATATATACGACCGGACAACTCCCGTACCCAATCGCAGTAACGTCGTGACGACAGATGAAATAACTTTGTTCCAGTCTACAGGAGGCTAGCGAACAGCAGGTATAGAAAACGTCAGGCCCTGTATCTTTTGGTGCAGGGCCTGACGTTTTTATAGGGTGCAGGATGAAAGGAATCAGCGCTGTTTCTATACCTAATTGTAAGAACGGAAGCAGGTATAAAACGACGAGTTGCTATACCTGTTTTGCATCAGCACAGGTATAGCAACTCGTCTTATGTTCCTTTCTCTAAAACGCTTTTGTCTTAGAGTTTACTACTTAATAAATTACCGGATAAGCTTTTGGATCCGCCTCGTGCATGATCTCGTACACTGCATCGAATACATCTTCCGGGTTCGGCTTAGAAAAGTAATCGCCGTCAGAAGAGTATGGCGGACGGTGCGCATGCGCTGCCAGGCATTGTGGCTTGGAATCCAGGTAGCGCCAGGCGCCCTGTTCGTCCACTACCTGCTGCATCATATAAGCTGTAGCGCCACCCGGCACGTCTTCATCAGCAAACAACACGCGGTTGGTCTTGCGGATTGAATCGGTGATGATGTGCTCCAGGTCAAACGGCAGCAATGACTGCACGTCGATTACTTCAGCAGAGATACCAAACTCCTCCAGCTGGCGAACAGCTTCCATCACGATGCGGCACATCGAGCCATACGTTACAATGGTAATATCATCGCCTTCTTTCAGCACTTCCGGCTTGCCCAATGGTACAGTAAACTCGCCTACATTGCCAGGTATACGCTCTTTCAGGCGGTAGCCGTTGAGGCACTCGATCACCAGCGCCGGCTCGTCAGACTTCAGCAGCGTGTTATAGAAACCTGCGGCCTGCGTCATATCGCGTGGCACGAGCACATGCATACCTCTGATGCTGTGCAGAATCATACCAATCGGTGAACCGGAGTGCCATATACCTTCCAGACGGTGACCGCGGGTACGCACGATCAGTGGCGCCTTCTGGCCACCTTTGGTACGGTACTGCAAGCAGGCTACGTCATCAGACAGAATCTGAATGGCATATAATAAGTAGTCGAGATACTGAATTTCGGTGATCGGGCGAAGACCGCGCAGTGCAGCTCCTATACCTTGTCCGATGATAGTACACTCGCGTATACCTGTGTCGGTCACGCGCAGCTCGCCATGCTTTTCCTGCAAACCGGCAAAAGCCTGGTTCACGTCCCCGATGCGGCCCACGTCTTCGCCGATAGCAAACACACGCGGGTCACGGGCCAGCATCGCATCGAAGCAGGCCTGCAATACCTCACGGCCGTCCACCAGGGGTGCATCTTCCGCAAATTCAGGCTTGATTTCTTCTACCAGCAAAGCAGCCTCTTCCGACTGGCTGTATAAATAAGAGTTGAAACGATCGGTGTTCTCGCCCATGGTTTGCTCCAACCAGCCCACCAGTTCACGTTTGGCTTGGTTGTTTTCGTCGCGCACATAGCGTAACACCTTGCGTACCGCCCTAACAGCGTCGCTACGGATAGGAGTCGATGTTTTGCGAAGCTCCTCGGAAATGGTGGCAATTTCGGTGATATGGTCGCTGGCAGCTGCCAGGTTATCCATCAGTTTCAGCGCCTCTTCGTGGTCAACTTTAATGCCATCTGCAAAAGCAGCCCAGGCAGCAGTTCTGGCCTGGCGCACCGCTTCTTTGGCCTCCATCTCAATTTGGTCAAGCTGATCAGCTGTAGCCACACCTGCACTGAGCATCCACTCACGCATTTTCACCAAGCAGTCATATTCTGCTTCCCAGTCCAGACGCTCTTTAGATTTGTAGCGCTCATGCGAGCCGGAAGTTGAGTGACCCTGTGGCTGCGTTACCTCTTCTACGTGCACCAATACCGGCACATGCTCTTCGCGGCATATCTTTACGGCTGCTTCGTAGGCTTCGCAGAGGGCGGCATAATCCCAGCCTTTTACTTTGAATATCTCGTAGCCCTGCTCCTCGCGGCCGTTGCGCTGGAAACCGGCCAGAATCTCTGAAATACTGCCTTTCGTAGTCTGATACGAAGCCGGCACTGAAATACCGTAACCATCGTCCCATACCGAAACCAGCATCGGCACCTGCAACACACCGGCGGCATTGATAGCCTCAAAGAACATCCCTTCCGAAGTAGAAGCATTGCCAATGGTACCGAAAGCCACCTCGTTGCCGTTCACCGAAAACTGCTGAAAGTGCTGCAGATCAGGGTTCTGGCGATATAATTTGGATGCATAAGCCAAACCAACCAGGCGGGGCATCTGCGATGCGGTAGGCGAAATATCAGAACTGGAGTTTTTCTGTTCCATCAAGTTCTTCCAGTTCCCCTCTTCGTCGAGCAGGCGGGTACCGAAGTGACCGTTCATGGCGCGACCGGCTGTGGAAGGCTCTGCCTCTACATCGGTATGCGCATATAATTGAGCGAAATATTGCTGGAGCGTCAGTTCACCAATGGCAAACATGAAAGTCTGGTCACGGTAATAGCCGGAGCGAAAATCGCCGTTCTGAAAGAACTTGGCCATGGCCAGCTGGGCTACTTCCTTACCGTCGCCGAAAATACCGAACTTGGCCTTGCCCATAAAAACCTCTTTGCGGCCGGCAAGACTCGCATGACGGCTCTCCCACGCAATGCGGTAGTCGTTGAGTATTTCCTGGGTGCTTATTCGTTGAGTTATAGATGCTTCAGCAGTTTGCATGTCTTGTCTATAAAAGCTTATAGTGGATTTTCTCTTCAAAAGTACAGAACATTAGCCTAAAATCAAATTTGGAGCGCCGGTCAGACCGTCACACACCTAGACTTAGACTTGTCTTTTTGTTAAAAGATTTTATATCTTTGTTTGTTTGCAGAACCTCTTTTTTCATTCGCAAAATTTGTTTAATTCGCATCATGAACAGAAAATTTTACTTACTCACAGTACTTAGCCTGCTGCTGGCCGGTTTTACGGCCCAGGCGCAAGGCGAACTCAAGTTTGAGAAAGAGACGCATGACTTCGGCAAATTTGCCGAGGGCGTAATCGCTTCTTACGAGTTTGTAGTGAAGAACGTAGGCGACAAGCCTGTGGTTATCGCTCAGGTACAGCCTTCCTGCGGTTGCACCACGCCGGAGTGGACCAAAGACCCGATCATGCCGGGCAAAACAGGAGTGATCAAGGCGATGTACAACAGCAACGGCCGTCCGGGTCCGTTTCACAAGTCAATTTCTGTGATCTCTAATGCTGCTACGCCACAGGCTGTTATCTTCATTAAGGGAGAGGTTGGACCAAAAGATTTAAAAACAAGTTTCACGCCGGAACAAAAAGCAAACTCGCCGCGTTTGGCTGTTGGAACTACTTCACACAGCTTCGGAAAACTTGAAAAAGGACAAAAAGCGGTAGCAAAGTTTACAATCAAAAACACAGGTCGGCAGGACCTGGTAGTGCAGGGCGTGAAGTCAAACTGCAACTGCGTAACGTATAAAGTTTCGGAACCAGCATTAAAACCGGGACAGCAGGCAACTTTGGAACTAACCTATATTCCTACAATGTTAAAGGAGCAAAATGAGGTAGTAACCATCGTTTCAAATGATATCGTAATGCCAGACCTGAAGCTCACGCTTAAGGCGAATATAGTAGAGAGTCTGGCTCAAAAGAATATGTTAAGGGAGGGCAGTCAGCCGGTACCTTTCAGATAGTTTTTTTCATAGTTTTATTTTGTACTAATGGCAGTGATTCTATCACTGCCTTTTTTCATTTTGTACCTTTCCGCAAAAGCACGTCAGCGTAGCACGATGCAATTTTCAGGTATACGGGTACCTTAATGCAGGCCGAACTTAAAACGCTGGCTCATCAGACATATATTTCCTCCCCTGCTGCTTTTACAAGGCTCTTTAAATCAGCCGGATGCAGATGCTTAAACATTGTTGAAACAGGATTTGTGTTTAGCCTTTTATTTCAAGATAGATATGGTATATTTGCGCAGCTTTTCCAATAACTAATACTATAAGAAATAAAGACATGATTATTGGTGTTCCAAAGGAAATCAAGAATAATGAAAACCGCGTAGGCGTGACTCCTGCCGGCGTGGTGGAACTGGTGCGCAATGGCCACACCGTGTACGTACAGGCAACCGCCGGCGAAGGCAGCGGTTTCATGGACGATGACTATACCAATGCTGGTGCTACCGTGCTGCCAAGCATCGAAGAAGTATATGGCATCGCCGAGATGATCATCAAAGTGAAAGAGCCGATCGAGTCAGAGTACAACCTGATCAAAGAAGACCAGCTGCTGTTTACTTACTTCCACTTTGCTTCTCATGAGCCTCTTACCAACGCTATGATCGAGCGCAAAGCAGTTTGCCTTTCGTACGAAACAGTAGAGCGCGCTGACAGAAGCCTTCCATTGCTGGTACCAATGTCAGAGGTGGCCGGCCGTATGTCTATTCAGCAGGGAGCCAAGTATCTGGAGAAACCCCTGAAAGGCCGTGGCATTTTGCTGGGTGGCGTACCGGGTGTGCGTCCTGCTAAAGTAATGATCCTGGGTGGTGGTATCGTAGGCACAAACGCAGCCAAAATGGCGGCAGGTTTGGGAGCCGATGTTACGATCTTGGACACGAACCTGGCCCGTCTGCGTTACCTGGACGATATTATGCCAGCCAACGTAAACACCTTCATGTCAAATGAATACAACATCCGCGAATTGCTTCCTACGCACGACCTGATCATCGGTGCTGTGTTGATCCCGGGTGCTAAGGCTCCTCGTCTGATCACACGCGACATGCTGAAGGAAATGCGTCCAGGAACTGTAGTGGTAGACGTAGCCGTTGACCAAGGCGGTTGCATCGAGACCTGTAAGCCAACTACGCACGAAAACCCAACCTTCATCATCGACGATGTGGTGCATTACTGCGTAGCTAACATGCCAGGTGCTGTTCCTTATACTTCAACACTGGCACTTACCAACGCTACTCTGCCTTACGCGATCCAAATTGCGAACAAAGGCTGGAAGAAAGCTTGCGCTGACAGCGAAGAACTGAAAAAAGGTCTGAACGTGGTACACGGCAAAGTGGTGTACAAAGGCGTTGCCGAGGCTTTCAACCTGGAGTATACAGAAGTTGACTCTATCCTGTAAGCAAGTTATAGCCTGATAATAATAGAGCGCCTTCCTGATCTGATCGGGAAGGCGCTCTTCTTTTACACAGCATACCAAATGCGCACCAATTTCGATATCTTTGTGTTTTAATGCCGGCCCGCTTCTACCACAGCGGAAGCCTATATGCTAAGATTCTCTTACCTGAAAATGTTTGACAGTTCATTTCAACTGCTGCTGCGCCGATTAGGGCTTGTTTTCCTACTCTATACCTTGCTGCGAGCCGTTTTCTTCCTATTCAACTTCGATTACTTTGCTGAAGCCTCTGCCGGTCAGGTAGCGCTGGCTTTTGTGCACGGACTCCGCTTCGATGTGGCGGCACTCGTTATTATCAACTCGCTTTTCATACTGCTGTCGCTGCTGCCACATGGCAACCTGCAGCACCCGACCTACCAACAAACGCTCCGGTGGCTGTTTGTGCTCACCAACGCCCCGTTTATCGCCCTGGCACTGGTCGATGTAGAGTTTTTTAAGTTTATCGGCCGACGGTCAGGTAATGAAATATTCACGATTACGGGCGATGTGCTGGGTCAATTAGGTCAGCTGGCCAGCTACTATTGGTACATGGGCCTTGTCTTTGCCGGGTTGGTTTTTGCAATATTTAAATTGTACCCCAGGTCTGGTGCTATACCTGAGCAGGGGCCGGTGCTGTGGCAGCGCTACCTGCGCCTGTTGCTGGTGGCCGGCTTTGTCGTGCTAGGTATACGGGGCGGAATTCAGCTGAAACCCTTGCGTCCGGCCCATGCATTTGTGCATGAGCATGCTGCTTTGGGGCATCTGTCACTTAATACACCTTTTACTTTTATCAAAAGCATCGGCAAGACAACTGTAGAAGAAAAGCACTTTTTTGCATCTGATGAGGAATTGCTGGCGCATCTGCCTGTAAAGCCGGGCAGGTATGCTATACCTGCCGGAGCGCCGCTCCAGGAAAATGTGGTGCTGATCATCCTGGAAAGTTTTGCTTCAGAATATATAGGAGCCCTGAACAACGGCGAAGGCTATACCCCTTTTCTGGATTCGCTGGCCGGTGAAGGGCTGCTTTTCCGGAACAGTTTTGCCAATGGCCGAAAGTCGATTGAGGCGCTACCTTCCATTCTGTCGGGTATGCCCTCGCTCCTATCCGATCCTTATATCACCTCGCCTTACCAGTCCAACACCATTTACAGTGCCGGGCATCTACTACGAAACGCTGGCTATACCACTGCCTTTTTTCATGGCGCGACCAATGGTACGATGGGCTTTAATCAGTATACTCAAATGGCAGGTATAACGCAGTATTATGGTCTGGATGAATATCCTGCAGAACTTCGGGCAGCGCATTTTGATGGCAACTGGGGCATTTTTGACGAGCCATACCTGCAGTACACGGTGCAGGAGATGAGTAAATTTCCGCAGCCCTTCTTCAGCACGGTTTTTACGCTCAGCTCCCACCAGCCTTATACCGTTCCGGCTCAGTACAAAGGCAAATTTCCGAAAGGTGAACTAGAGATACACGAGTCGGTAGGTTATGCGGACCACGCGCTGCGGGAGTTTTTTAAGACAGCTTCCAAGCAGCCCTGGTACGAGAACACCTTGTTTATACTGGTGGCTGATCATACCCAGAAAAGTATACGCCCGGAGTACCAGAACGAGCTGGGCTATCATCGGGTACCGCTTCTACTCTTCCATCCTGCCAAAAAACTGAAAGCTGATGTGCAAAAGGTAACACAACACGTCGATATTCTGCCTACCATGGTAGACTACCTGCAACTTCCTACCGATAAACTGATGCTTTTCGGCCAGTCGGTGCTGGACAGTTCCGCTACCGGACATGCGCTGCTTTACAATGGCGTTGCATACTACATGGTGCAGCAGGGCGGCGTGGCCGAACTGACGGCAACCGACGAGCTGCGCTTCCATACCTTCCCCGAAATGGCTCCGGCCCAACAGTCAAATACAGCGCAGGAGCAGCAGTTGAAAGCCTATGTGCAGTACTTCAAAAACAAGATGCTAACCAATGATTTGTACTTCTGGCTGGAGAAGAAATAAAGGGAAACAAATCCTAAGCGCTTTGTTAATGACAAGTGCTATACCTGTGCTTCAAAAGTAGGTATACCTTGCAGGGGTGTATACTGGCGCGTCTCAAAATCCACTTCCCAACAATAGTGCTCCAGACCGTTGGTGATGGCCACATACCTGGCCTGCAATACCTGATTGTAGACCGACGCCTGCCTGACTACCTCCTGCGTAATGGGCACATGGGCGGCCTTGCACTCCACAAGCAGGTATGGCTTGCCCGATTGATCGTATACGCACATATCGGTGCGTTTCTGCAACTTGTTATAGGTGGTGCCCCGTTCTATACTGATAAGGCTTTTAGGGTAGCGATGCGTACCGATCAGGAAATGCACAAAGTGCTGTCTTACCCACTCTTCCGGCGTCAGCAGCACATATTTACGCCTCAAGGCGTCAAAAATCATGATATTAGCGCCAGAATGCTTAATTTTGTATTCAAACGTCGGTAAATTCAGCATTTCCATTCCGCAATTTACCAATTTTAACGCCTCCGCCCCAGCAAACTCCTTTGCCAAGGCGGCTTTTTTATACCTAATTACTTATATTTAAAACATGAAGACCAAAGAAGAAATTGTAGGTGACTGGTTACCAAGGTATACCGGTGTGCCTTTGAACGAATTTGGCGAGTATATCCTGCTCACCAACTTCATTAACTACGTGCGTATGTTCGCCGACCGGTTCGGCGTGGAGATAAGAGGCCTGGACAAACCGATGCAAACAGCTACGGCCAATAACATCACCATCATCAACTTCGGTATGGGTAGTGCCATGGCGGCCACTGTGATGGACCTGCTGTCGGCTATTAAACCAAAGGCAGCCCTTTTCCTGGGTAAGTGTGGTGGTTTGAAAAGAAAAACGGCTATTGGTGACCTGATTCTACCAATTGCGGCCATTCGTGGCGAGGGTACATCTGATGACTACCTGCCACCAGAAATTCCTGCTTTGCCTTCGTTCCGTCTGCAGCGTGCCGTTTCGTCCATGATCAAAAAACACGAAATGGACTACTGGACCGGTACCGTTTACACTACG
Source organism: Pontibacter sp. HSC-14F20 (assembly GCF_019599265.1). Lineage (GTDB taxonomy): Bacteria > Bacteroidota > Bacteroidia > Cytophagales > Hymenobacteraceae > Pontibacter. The sequence continues at coordinate 116,166 of NZ_JAHZTC010000005.1, forward strand.
AATCGCCGGGTGTGGGAGCACGACGAGGATTTTAAAGAATACCTGCGCCAGATCCGCGCCATGGGCATCGACATGGAGACTGCTACGATCTTTACCGTAGGCTTTATCAATGAAATTCCGCACGGCGCCCTGCTGCTTGTATCGGACAACCCGATGATTCCGGAAGGTGTAAAGACTTCTGAAAGCGACAAACTGGTAACGACCAATTATGTAGAAAAACACCTGAGCATCGGTATAGACTCCCTGATCGAACTGATCAACTCGGGCGAATCAGTGAAACATATGCGTTTCGAATAAGCAGATACATGAAAAAAACACTACGCTCTTTTGCAGCCACTGCCCTATTGAGCCTCAGCCTCCTGAGTAGCTGCAACTCCACTAACTCCGGCGGCGAGTCAGTTGACCTGATCGTGTACAATGGCAACGTGTACACAGTGAATGATAATTTTGATCAGGCCGAAGCCTTTGCTGTGAAGGACGGCAAAATCGTAGCCGTAGGAACAACAGCCGACATCCGGGCTAAGTACAGTGCCACCCAAGAACTTGACGCCGAAGGTAAAACCATCTACCCCGGCCTGAATGACGGACACGCTCACTTTTACCGCTACGGTCTTGAACTGCAGTCGGCAGATCTGTATGGCACCGGCTCATTTAAAGAAGTGGTGCAGAAAGTAGTGGACCAGCAAAAAGCCTACCCGGAGGCAGACTGGATCAGGGGCCGAGGCTGGGACCAAAACGATTGGACAGTTAAAGAGTTCCCGACCAAAGACACGCTGGACAAACTCTTTCCGGACACGCCCATTATTCTTACCCGTGTAGACGGCCATGCCGCTTTGGTTAACCAAAAAGCGCTGGACCTGGCTGGCATTACGCCGCAGACCAAAATGGTCGGTGGATTGGTGGAAGTAGAAGGCGGAAAAATGACCGGTATCCTGATCGACAATGCCATTGACCTGGTGAGCTCCAAGATACCGGAAGCCGACGAGCAGGAACAGCGTCTGGCACTGATCAATGCCGAGAAAAACTGCTTTGCCGTAGGTCTTACCTCCGTAGCAGATGCCGGTCTTGACAAGTCAACCGTCGATCTGATGGATGCGATGCACAAAAGCGGCGAGTTGCAGATGCGTGTGTACGCCATGATGAACCCGGGCAAGACGAACCAGGACCACTATTTTGCGAATGGACCTTATAAGACCGACCGCCTGAATGTGCGCTCTTTCAAGGTATACTCTGATGGTGCACTGGGCTCCCGTGGTGCTAGCCTCCTCAAGCCTTATAGTGATAAGCATGGGCATTATGGTTTCCTGCTTGCTTCTGAACAGGAGTTCCGTGATCTGGCCGCTTTGATGAACCAGCACGGTTTCCAGATGAACACGCACGCCATTGGCGACTCGGCCAACCGTCTGTTACTCGACATCTACGGAGAAGTGCTGAAGGAGAAGAATGACAAGCGCTGGCGTATAGAGCATTCTCAGATCATTAATCCTGCTGATATGGACAAGTTTGGCAGGTATAGCGTGCTGCCATCGGTGCAGCCGACACATGCCACTTCGGATATGTATTGGGCTGGTGACCGACTGGGCAAAGAACGCATCGCGCACGCCTACCCTTTCAAGCAGCTGCTCGACCAGAACGGTTACATTCCGCTCGGTAGTGACTTTCCGGTAGAGGATATCAACCCAATCTTCGGATTTCATGCTGCAGTGGCACGTCAGGATGGGGAAAACTGGCCGGAAGGTGGCTTCCAGATGGAAAACGCCCTGAGCCGTGAAGAAGCGATGCGTGGCATGACGATCTGGGCTGCAAAAGCTGCTTTTGAAGAGAAAGAAAAAGGCAGCATCGAGCCCGGCAAGTTCGCCGACTTTATCATCGTGGACCGCGACCTGATGAAAATCCCTAACGACCAGATGCGCGGCCTGCAAGTACTCCGCACCTACGTGAACGGCGTACAGGTATATGTGAAATAGTAATCAGTTACCAGTGATCAGTTGACAGTAAAAATTGATTATTTAAAAACAAAAGCGGCAGCCTGATCGGGCTGCCGCTTTTGTTTTATACCTCTGCTATACCTATCCGGCAACAGGCTCGGCTTCTGCTTGTGGCTCCAGCGATTTCTTGCCTTTTATCAGCGACAGGAAGATAAGCCCGAGTGCGAAGAATACGATCAGGGCGAGTATGCTGTAGCGCATAGAGCCTGTTACCTGCGCAATAACGCCATAGGCCAGCGTACCGAGCATAATGGAAACCTTTTCCGTGATATCGTAGAAACTGAAATAAGAGGCGTGGTCTGTAGTAGTGGCCGGAATCAACTTGGAATAAGTAGAGCGGGAAAGTGACTGTATACCTCCCATGACAGAGCCTACCACAGCCGCCAGTATATAAAACTCAAGGGCTGTAGTCGTGAAATAAGCGGCAATGCATATACCAATCCAGATGATGACGGCAATGATCAAAGCGCTGATGTTGCCATACCTGGCGGAAAGCGCCGCAAAGCCATAGGCACCGGCAATTGCAACCAGTTGAATGATCAGGATGGTGATAATCAGGTTATCGCTCGGCAACTTTAATTCCTCTATCCCGAAAATAGTGGCCACGTACATCACGGTCTGCACCCCCATGTTAAAGAAAAAATAAGCCAGCAAATAGCGTTTGAGCAGGCGCAGCTCCTTTACCTGGTTCAGCACTTTTTTGAGTTCTTTCACTCCGTTCAGTATCCAGCTGCCCTGCGGATTTTTCTGATAAACATTGGCAGGTAAGTGATAGAAGGTATACTGCGCAAAGCCAAACCACCAGATACCGGTAGTCAGAAAAGCGATACGGGGAGCCAGGCTAGTATTGTCTGCGGCAATGCCAAACCAGCCTGGTTTCAAAATCATAGCGAGGTTAAAGAGAAGCAAAAGCACGCTGCCCACATACCCCATCGCAAATCCGCGGGCACTCAGGCGGTCATACTGATCTTCGGTGGCGATTTCGGGTAGGTATGAGTTATAAAAAACGATACTGCCTGTAAAACCAATGGACGCCAGCATAAACAGTATAATCGAGATCGAAAATGTCTCTCTGGTAAAAAAGTACAGGCTGGCACAGGCAATGGAGCCCATATAACAGAACAGCTGCATGAACAGCTTCTTGCGTCCGCTGTAGTCTGCAATAGCGGTCAGGAAGGGATTCAGGAGCACGATCAGCAAAAAAGAACCCGACACCGCATAAGAAAACAGCACGGAGCTTTGAAGTTCTACCCCAAAGAAGTTAACCAGGGTAGAGCCCGTACCAGGGTGTTTGGATACCGCACTGTAATAGATCGGAAAGATCGTGGAGATGATAACCAGCGAATACACCGAGTTGGCCCAATCATATACGCACCAGGCTCTGGTAATAGTGGGGTTGTTTTTTTGCATAGCAGAAATATAGCAAAATAATTTCTTAGCGCGTACGCGCCTTGGTATTCGCTTCGGCTTTTGCCAGGATCTGTAGAATCAGGTCCCACAAGTGTTCGTAAGGCACAATCTCAATCTCAGCATAAGCGTCTCCGGGAGCGGGCGTATCCAGCAGTTTCTTATAAAGCGATTCGCCTTTCGTGCGACAGGCCACTGCGTCATAATCTTCTGTTACGGTTAGCACCAGCAGTTTCAGGAAGAGTTTGCTGCGCAAACTGAAGGCGTCCTTTAAGTGCGTGGAAACATACTTCTTGATACTCTCAATCCGGTATAGCAATGCCTCAGTTTCGCCTCGCTCCAGCAGGTAGATGAACTGTAATGTCAGGATTGCCACATTGAACCCCAGCTTATCTTTACTGTATTCCGGCAAAGAAAGCAGGTATGGGTTATTGGCCTCTCCTTCCGGTACAGTTGCCTGCGGGTATACCAGCCTGAAATAAGAGCGATACAGTATCCAGCGCTCTTTGGCAATGGTCGGGATCGTCTGCAAACCGCTGTTTTCAAAAACCTGCAGTAGTAAAATATCTGCCAGATCATACCTGCGTGCGTGTACTGCTAACAGGAAATAGTTCTCCATGTAAGCAAACCAGTTTCGGGTAGAGGGTTGATAATATTCAAGGTTCTCCTGTGCATACATTAGTCCATCACTCAGCTGTTTAGCTCTTAGGTGAGCATACACCATGATGAAATTATTGTAAGTAAGATCGAAACGATGCGCGTTAATTTTGTTTTGTTCAACCAACCTGAGCGCATCAACGGTTATTGCAATAATATCCTTGAAGTTACCTTCCAGTTCATGGTACCAGATATAGGTTCTGTAATAAGCATAGTAAGCGCTGAAAGTCCCTGATTCCTCCCATAGTCCTTCCAACTGCTTTATAAGGAGCGGTAGCTGCGGCAAAAACTCTTTTCTGGTTTTTGTCGATTTGCGCAGCTGCATGTTAATAAACTGAAACATCGAAACCGCCTCCCGCTCCTTCACAAAGCGCTGAATCGTCGTTTTCAGATCATTCTGCGCTACTGTAAATTTCTTGATCAAGCCCTGGTCTGAATAACCCAGACAAAGCAACTCCAGCGCAGAAACTTTTAAGTCAACAAAATCGAATTCATGAGCTACTGCGAGTGCTTTGTTGGCTAAACTTATTACCAGATCAAACTCATAGCGTGCGCGTACAATATTTGCCTGATAGATGAGACTGTTACACTGAATCTCCTTTTGCCGTACGTAGTTTGTTGTTACTTTCTCAGCATTTACATAGTTCAATTCATTAAAAAGCTTCTTTTTAACCCGATGCTTTAGCATTTTATACCTCACATCATTGGGGTTGGTGTCATACAGATCTTTTGCCGCTTCCTCATCAGAATTATAAAGGCCAAGTTCTATACCTTGGAGAAACTTCTTCTCCTTTACACTCTGCTTTGGCACATCAAGCAAAGCAGTTTCTGCCTGACTACAGGAAAGCACAATCTCAATCAACTTTTTAATTTCTTTCATGCAAAGGATCAACTAAAAATCTATATATTAGAATTCTATAAAGCTTTCAAATGTCTAGCCTGCATTAAAAACAACTGTTTCCACTTATTTTCGGCTCCAAAGTAAACTATATATGTTACCTATTAATAACATATAAGATAACAATATATAGATATTAAGCTTTATATGACACATTATTAATTAAATATTACTTTATTTATAATTTAAATTAATAAATTGATAGTTACCTTTTTATAAAAACTTTCTTTTCTTTTCACTTCTTCTAAGTGAATCTTTGTTACACTATAAACCGATTTAACCCTAAAAATCATGGCAACTATCATCATCACAATCATTCTGAACGTTCTGTTAGGCACTCCTACTGAAACAAACAAAGATCAGGCTAACCAGACTGCCACTACTACAAGCACTACCACAACAACTACCACGCAGGTACCCGGTGAAGTCATGAACGCCATGGGTGGATCTGGTACTTGGACAACTATTGAGAAATAGGAAGCCAAACGGTCCTTGGGAATTGCTGTATTTTCCCTATCTTGCCTTTACCCTGTTTAGCTAAGGGAGTCAAGAAATAATGCGGAAACATCAGGCATTTCTATTAAGCTTACTTCTATTACTATTAAATTTTTGCGGTCAGCCAGCAAGACAGCCCGATGAAGTACGTCTGCGCCTGGCTATAGACCCTGGGAGCATTAGCCCGATAAGCTATAACTCGCAGGAAGCTTTGCAGATAATTAATCTGCTATACCAAAGCTTACTGACTGTAGATCTTGATGATAACACACTGAAGCCAGGCCTTGCCTCCACTTTCCCGAAAGTGGAGCGCAGGGACTCGCTTACTTTTTTTCATTACCAGCTGCGCCCCGAGGCTGAATGGCCGGATGGAAGTCCCGTTACTGCACAGGATGTTGCCTTCACCCTGAAGGTGCTCAAGTCTCCTTTCATCCGCAATGAGAGTATCCGCTCACAACTAGAGTTCATACAGGATGTTCAACCTCACCCTTCTGATCCCAGAAAATTCACGTTCATATGCCTGGGCTATACACCTGAAATGCAACTTCTAACAGGCGATTTTTTTATCCTCCCCTCCTATCTTCTTGATCCTCAACAGGTATACACGACTATACCTTTGCAGGCTTGGTCCACGGCTGACAGCACCCAATATAACACAGATCGTACAAGGGCTGTGGCTGCGCGCTGCAACACGCTGGGCGCGCCTGATAGCAAAGACATTTTGCAGGGAAGCGCCGGCTACCAATTAGCAGAATGGGCAACTGGTCAGTACATTGTGCTGAAACGAAAGGAAAACTGGTGGGGAAATAACACGGGCAGTGCTGCCGGCTACCTCACCGCCAATCCGGAGCAGATCAATTTCCAGATCATCCCAGATAATACCACCGCACTCCTGGCGATTAAGAACGCACAGCTTGATGTACTGGATAATATACCTGTCAATGAATTTGAGCAGCTGCGGCGAGATGAAAACTTCCTTAAAGATTACGACCTGCATACACCACAGGGCTATGACCTGATCTATGCTGCCATCAACACGCGCAAGCCAAAGTTCCGCGACAAGCGGACCCGGCAGGCCATTGCGCACCTCCTGGATATACCGGGTATGATCCGGGTAAGCCAACAGTCCTACGCGACGCCAACAGTAGGCCCTATACCTCCTGACCGGGAAGACTTTTATCACCCAAGGCTACAGTTGCGCAGTTACGATCCGGCTCAGGCAACCACTTTATTGAAAACTGCGGGCTGGATACAGGATCAAAAGGGTTGGTACCGAAACATAAACGGCCAGCGGGAAGACCTGCGCATTGAGTTGCTGTACAGAGCCGGCAATACGATGTATGAACAGATGGCGCTTATCTTTCAGCAGCACGCCACCAAAGCAGGTATACCTGTTACCTTGCTGCCGCTTGAGGGAAATGTTTACAGCCAGAAAATAGAGCAATTGGATTATGACATGCATTTCAGGGGCATATCAGGTAACCCTTTTGTCTTTAATTTCAAGCCGTTATTTCATACAAGTTTTGCCGGACCGGGCGGGTTCAACTCAACAGGGTTTGGCACACCAGAAAGCGATCTGATTCTGAACCAGATCAATGAAGCCGAAAGTGAAGAGGAGAAAGCCCGGTTTTTGCACAGATTACAGGAAATCATACAGGAAGAAGCTGCTTTTCTGCCCCTCTATTTCAGAAAAGAACGGATTGCGATACACAGCAGGTTTACGAATACAAAGGTGTCGGGCGTGAAGCCATATTACGACCTGAGTTCGTTTACGCTTAAGCCTTAATCGTGCCATGACCAATTTTGTATTCAGGCGGCTTCTGCTGGCTATACCTACACTTTGGTTTATTGCTTCTGCCATCTTTCTGTTAAGCAAACTGATGCCGGGCGCTTTTGGAAGCACATACCTGGCAGAACAGGAAGCAGGCTATTATAGTAAGAGTGATGTGGCAGCGCGCGACCGAAACTACCGCCAGTTTCTGCAGACCACTGGTCAGGACCAGCCTTTATTTTACTTTAGCGTTACATCTGCCGCCTTACCTGACACCCTGCACCGGGTTTTTCCGGAGCGTGACCGTGATTTCCTGAAAAAACTTTCCTGGCAATACGGCAACCCGGATGCCGCCGCCCGGTTTTTCAGAAGTCTGAAAGAGATGGAAGCAGACCTGTCCGAAACGGAGCGCCTGCAGGTAAAGGAAAATCTCTACACCATGTATAGCCATCAAGAGCCCGGTGAACTTCAGCAGGCGCTGGCAGGTATAGCAGCGCAATTGCCCGCAAACAGTCCATATCAAAGCGAAGTATTGGCGAACGGCTCTACCTTAGTGGTGAGTTCTCCGGGCTATACCTATCTTTTTCCGTCAGTACAATGGCATGGATCTGAGAACCAGTACCACCGTTGGTTAGCCGGTTTGCTCAAAGGTAGCCTGGGTACTTCGCTGCGAGACGGGCGTCCGGTGGCTACGGTGCTGGGCGATGCGATTGGGAACACTTGGTGGCTACTGCTGGCAAGTATACTTTTGGCAACATTGCTGGCCATGGAACTGGCCATCCTGATGGTTCGGAGATCAGGCCGCGTCTGGCGCAGCACACTTCTCCCTTCCCTTTTCCTGCTAGATAGTGTTCCGCTCTTTGTGCTGGCGATGCTGTTGCTGGTGTTGCTGGCAAATCCGGCTTTTTTGCAGCTTTTCCCAGTATACGGTATGGGTTATTACAACGCTTACGACCAGAGCTGGCTGCAGCAAACCAGTCAGTGGCTGCAGTTTATGGCGCTCCCGCTGATCTGCCTGGTGCTGGCCAATCTGCCATACCTTACCAATCAGTTTTACCAGGCCATGGCGGCGGTGGCTGGTCAGGACTATATCCGCACAGCACGTGCAAAAGGTCTCCCGGAGCACCTTGTCATTCGCCGCCACATGCTGCGCAACGCACTGCTGCCTGTTATCACTTTGCTGTCTGATTTTCTGCCAGCCCTAGTGGCGGGCGCAGTTATCATCGAAACTATTTTTGCTATACCTGGCGTGGGTCGATTGCTCATCGATGCCGTGCTGGCGCGTGACTATCCGGTAATTGTAGGCATTGTTGTTATTGTGGCCGTTTTCAGGCTGTTGTCGCACCTGCTGTCTGATTTGCTTTACGCCCTGGCTGACCCACGTATACGCTCGCACGCTTCATGAAAAACCTTTGGCATATAACGCGTGAATTATGGCAGGAGGCGCTCGCTTTCCGGCTGTCTATGCTATACCTGTTGTTGCTGGCTGTTGTCGCGTTGGCTCTTCCCTGGTTGCCGCTGGGCTATGGGCCAAACGAACTGGATCTCGAGCAAATTAATCAGGCCCCTTTTGATTGGGTAACTAAGGCAAACAAACCCCGCCACTGGCTTGGAACAGACGGTCTGGGTCGCGATGTATTGGCCAACATATTACATGGAGCCCGAACGGCATTTGCCATCAGCTTACCTGTCATGTTAATCGCCAGTTTCATCGGCTTGTTACTTGGTGCTATGGCGGGACTTTTTGGCAACCGTCGGCTGCACCTGCGTCGGGCTTTTGTAGTGGCTTTACTCATCGGCTTGTTACCTTTCGCTTATTACGGCATCTACCTTCCGGCTTTACTCTTCAGCCAGAGCGCCGCCTATTCAGATTTCATTCTTACTGGTATAGCAGCTGTCTGTGTTAGTTTGCCCTTGGTATTTGTTCTAACGTTTCTTTTCAACCAACTTCCTTTCCTTAATAAGAAAATACATTTTCCGGCTGACGAGCTCTTACTTAGACTGATCGAAATACAGACCAGCATTCCAAGGCTTGTGTTGATATTGGTATTGGCAGCTATCGTGCTGCCTACACTGCTGGCTTTGTCTGTACTGTTGGTGCTAACTTTCTGGACGGGAACAGCCCGTCTGGCCAGGGCAGAAATGCTTCGCATCCGGGAACTTCCATTTTTTGAAGCCGCAATCAGTCTGGGATTTACACAGAAGCGCCTCCTGGCTCGGCATGCACTTCCACACTTGCTGGGGCCGGTACTGGTTGCCTTTTCGTTTGGGTTAGCAGGCTTGCTGATGCTGGAGTCTACATTGTCGTTCCTGAACATTGGGGTTAGCACGGATCTGGTTAGCTGGGGAAGGATGATAGCAGGTATACGTACCAACACAGCCGCCTGGTGGCTGGTCGCTATACCTGGGGCTGTATTATCGTTCACCGTACTGGCTTTACAAACAGTCAGCTATTATGTGCTGCGCTCACTTCAGAATAAAAACTAATCAGCCCACGTTACTTTTCAACCAATTCTACCACGGATACAACTCTCAAATGACCTATTACTGCAATTTGTCTATATAAAACCTCTCTTAAATAGGTATATTGATATTTAAACTAAAAGTATTAAATGTTACCTATTTCAAATATCTTTCCTGTGTTAGGAGCTGGCTGTGCTGTATTATTGTATCATACAAAACCAAACCACACCAGTCACATGAACATCTATGAAAGCTCAATAGGTATGCCGAAGAAGAACAATGGCTGCCTCAACAACTTAAATTCAGTGAAACAGAACTCCCATGTCGATGAGTCGCAGGATTATTCGACCATTGACGGGGAAGTGATTAATTCGTCTTTAGGCTCGGACGCTGTAAAGAAAGGAACGGGTCTATTTATTGGCGATTACTTTGTAGGTATACTGGACTCGCTCTCGGGCGTGAACAACATGCCCTACTTACGTTACTAACACTGGCCGGCAAGGCGGCTATACCTTGTAAATAGATTAGAATAGAAATAGAATAGAAAATAGTTTAATACAGAATAGATATTATTAGTGTTGGTTGTTTGTGTTTAAATTAAGCATTTGCCCCGCAGTCACCTGCAGGGCATTTGTTTTTTAGGCTTGTCCGGTGGGCTTATACCCACCCTTTGCGCTCACTAAAGTGATTGCAGCCAAACTGAGCGCCAGTGATCATCTCAAATCTTCTGGGCTTCTTGTCTTCCGGACCTTCATGTACCAGCGGAAGTACATAAGCTGGCTCCAGGGCATGCTGGCCGGTTAACTCGTCACACAAACCAAATTCATTGCTTTGAAGTTGAACCTTGTTCTGGTCCTGCTCCCAGTGATTGCAGTTATTGCATGTTGCTTCCATATCAGAATTATTATAAGTCTTACATCGATTTCCTATACCTTATTTACCTGTCTTTACCCGTCGCAGGTTACGTATACCTACTGTTATTCAGTAATTTAGAATCAGGCTAAACTATATTGCTCACGCTTTTATCAGCATCGTCCTTTTGAAATCACTTGTCTACTGCCTAGGGTAAAATGGAGCGTCTGAGCTTTGAATGCGCATAGGCTAGCGAACATGTTTGGTCAAGAGTAAACTCATTTGAGAACATTGCTATACCTGAACCAACGCACGCCAGTTTGCAAAACAGTGTATTTAGACCGAAATTGGCAGGAAAAGCGCTACATGAAAATCAAGCTCATTGCGATCGGCAAAACAGATGAGGTATTTCTGGAGGAAGGTATACAAAAGTATATGAAGCGGCTGAAGCATTATCATCCCTTCGAGTTTACGATCATACCGGACATTAAGCAGGGCGGCAAATTTACGGCCGACAATCTGAAAGAGGCTGAAGGCAAACTGCTGCTTCAAAAGATACAGGACGGTGACCACGTGGTGCTCCTCGACGAGAAAGGAAAAACCTTTACCTCCATAGAATATGCCCACTTCCTGCAAAAGAAACTAAACTCCGTTACCACTAACCTGATCTTCATTATTGGGGGCGCCTACGGCTTTCCTCCAGCTATCTATGAGCGGGCCAATGATAAGATCTCCCTTTCCAAAATGACATTCTCGCACCAGATGGTTCGCTTGTTTTTTGTAGAGCAGTTATACCGTGGTTTTACCATTTTAAGGGGTGAGAAGTACCATCATGATTGAGGGGAATGGTCTTGTACATGAGGTGAGCGAGGCATCAGCCGAAGCTTTGCTCTTGTGCTTGATTAGCAGACGTAGTTCTTTTAGTACCTAGACTTATTGCAAAGCCCACTAAGGTTTTCTATAGTACAAACAGATATTCTAAATTTTCTGCTGCCCCAGCTTTTCTGTCTGTAATAAAGTAAAATATGACAAATGCAGTTATGCCCGCAACTCCAACTATACCTGCTGTTTCCAATAAGTTTGAAAACTTCAAGAAGATGCTAAAAATCAAAAGAACAACAATTGCGGATATAAAGCCTACTATTGATAATCCAACTAAGGGATGAAATGGCAATAAGATTAATAATGAAGACAATGGCAACAGTGTCATCCAGCATATTGTGCAGAGAAGAATTGTTGTTAGCGCTTGTTTTATTTTATTCCCACACGCCTTAAAGTTTGATACAACTATTGCCAACCCAAACAAAATACCAGGCAAAGTGAATAAGGCTAACTGACAGTCTTTGAATCTGTCAAATAGTATAGCTGACAATATTCCTGAAAACAGACATAAACCTGTAGTAACTACTATTCTTATAGAACCAAGTTTTATAAATGTCTTCATTAATTATTTATGAACGCTAACTACCTGCTCTATGGAGTACCAACTCACACTAGCTGCACTACGTGTGGAGTGTCATAGATGGCAACTAGGTATATAATTACACAGCTGCTTCTTTTCTAGATTAATTCATAGTGCAATACTAATATACCTCTTTTCAACAGAAAGTAGAGGAACCCAATTCTAAGAATTACAGATACTCAGGAGGAAGGAACTCTGGCCCATCTATCAATCCCAGGATTAAACACAGCTTTTTGCCTGCCTGTCATGCCGAGTGAAATTTGATGAACGTTAGCAATACCTAACGAAACAAAAGAGCCTGTAAACTACTCGTTTACAGGCTTTCAGGTTATGCAGCAGAGAGTGAGGGATTTCTGCACTCACCGTAAGCCGTTTATAATCAGCATATTAAGCCTTCAGCCAGACTTAGGTACCCGATTTTGCACCCTCGCTCAACCGTCAGGATTTCTCAGCTCAAAAATAAGACTTAAGATACAGAAAATCAACCATAAAGAACCTTATTGAGAGGTAGCTATATTGGCACCTGTACAGGCATCGATAATTCGATTCCCATACGGACTACATAACCCGCAAACAAGAGAAACCAAAGGTAGGCAGAAACCCCTTCCTTTCTTGTTTTAAGTCCTTTTTAAAATTTTTACTTTCTATTCTTTGCCTTAATTGTGTTTTTTCTGTTACCCGTATGTTACCCGTTTCTTCGTACTTGTTTCCAGACAACGGAAGTCTTAAAGAAAAATCAAACCCTGTAACAAAGACAAATGAGCGTGACGCTAAGAAAGAAAGAGCTGGTCAGCGGCAAGAACAGCCTCTACCTGGACTACTACTGCGAAGGTGAACGAAAGTACGAGTTCCTCAAACCCTAAACCTTTAAGCAGCCTAAAGACGAAACGGAGAAGCAGCACAACAAAGACACCACCAAGCTGGCAGAGTGCATCCGCTCCAAACGCGAGCTGCAAATCAACAGCTCCGAACCTGGCTTTGAAATCGTACTGCAGAAGAGCATCAAAATATTAAAATATTCTGATAAATCCGTTTTTTTACGTTACTTGGAACCGATAATAGAGTCTTTTTTGACATATAAACTCCATACTTGGAGTATCAGCTTAAAGGACAAGCCTGCTAAAATTTCATATACATGCTAGGAATTTGATTATCCCTATCGCCACCCTATGCCACGCTGCACTATGACGTTAAGTTTTCTGCCTCAGCTGTCAGGTTATGATCCCGTAGCAACAAGTGAAGGATCCATCGACCCTTTAGGACTTTATCTTATCTCCGAGAGATTAGCCACCACCTTGGTGCCTGGTCTTCGGGAGCGCATGAGTCATCCACGGTTCCTCACTGCCATGGCCGTGGGACATGTGCTCTGTCAGGAATTTGATGAACAGCAAGTAGCTGCAGATGGGCAGTCCCCTCCCTGGATGGTATATGAATGGCTCCTTGTGCAGGCGCTCACTAAGCTCAACAAGGGAGGCGCCGAAGTAGTAGGCTTACCAGGAAGTTTGAAAGCTAGAAGGGCTTTGGAACTAAAGCAGCCCCTGTCTGCCACTTCCTATCTCAAGAACCCTGGCACTTTCGGGTTCCACGGGGTCTACCGCACCCTGGCCACAGAAATCCAGCTACTAGGCAGGCACCAGTTAGGGGAATGCGGTCACAAGCTGGTACAGGTATGGGAAAAAGAACAAAACCTACAGGGCTTTTTAAGCAGCAGCAGCGGGCCTGGAGCAGCGTTCAGAACAAAATATACCACATCCATCAGGCGCTGCCTGCAATCGGGCACCTCTGAAAATTGGGGGTGGGAAGGGTTAAGGGAGCTTGCAGAATGCCTGCACCCCAATACAATTGGAAGAGAGGAGGCAACGTTCGTGTATGGAATTCTGAGTCAAGATGAAAAAGGCTACCGCTCTGAAATACTGCAGTTCATGGCCGGGGATGGTGCCGCCATCCTGGCTATGCATCGCAGTGAACGCTATTTCCACGAGCACCTGCTGGCCTATGCTTCCACACCCTTAGCCGGGCACTTGGAGGCTATTTTAGCTTATGAGCATTTTGCCAGGCTGCTCCAAAATGTGTGGGAGGAGGTACTTTACCTGCTTTCCCAAACAAAAACGAAGCTGGCTGTAACCGAGATGACCTCCTGCAGGGCTGTCCAGGATGCGGTGGCCCTCCTGCACACTGCTTGGGTAAACGCCACTAAAAAACTAGCCGCAGTCAAGCTTCACCTTGCCTTTGAGAACCAATTTGCCTTCTTCAGCCATCCCTTATCGGGGGAAGAACTTATCGAAAAGCTGATAGCGCACCACCAAGTGATTCAGAAAGCAAAGCCACCCTTCGGGAAAAGGCCCTGGATCGAAGATTGGTCCAAAGGATACTACTCCGTTAGGCCAGCCTATACCCGAAAGGATCCCCCCTCCTTCTCCGGCGCATACGTGAATGCCTACCGCTCATTCTCGCTTCTTTCCTTTTTAAAAGACTTAGATCATGTCCCAAGCCCAGTTGCCTAAGCTGCTCGATTGTTGGACGCCCCCACCCGGTGCAGGCATCCCAATCGGTTGCATCACGACAACCTTCACCCTGAGCACGCCTTTCTTTGAAGAGGAGTGCCTGGCACGCTTCCTAAGGATGGAGTCAGACCTGGACGCCGAGCCTAGTCTGTATCTCATTGAGCGAGAAGAAAAGATGGCTGGTGTGCAATGTGCTGCCGTACTGGCAGACTACCGCCAGTGTCAGGGAGCGCACAGCCCACGATGGGACCTTGTGCCCTTGCGCAGCAGCGGGATCATGCATGCGAAAATCAGCCTGATTTGTTGGGAAAACCATGTTCGCCTGCTGGTTGCTTCGGCTAACATGACAGAGCAGGGTTACAGGTTCAACCAAGAGGCATTCGCAGCGCTGGATTATAGCCTGTCTGCCTCAGGCCCAAGCGAAGTGCTCACAGAAGTGCTTGCTTTCTTAACAGACCTTATGCAGGAGCAGACACAGATGGCCCCCGCTGCGGCGGAGCGGGTATTGTCGCTTCTTCAATGGACGACGAAAACGACAAATAGCTGGCACAAAAGTGCGCAGCCAGTTAACAGCGCCAAGGAGCGAGTTGCTATCTACCCGCTGCTCCTAGCCCCAGGCACACCAGAGAAAAGAAACCTCCTCTTCAGGCTTAAAGAGATATGGAATAGGCATACTGGTAGCCCTGCCCGGGAGGCGTTTGTGGTCAGCCCTTTTTTCGACAGTCCGGAGAGTAAGAACCTCCCCGCTTCCCAGCTTTGGAACCTCTTGGCGACCCGTGGAGACGCCACAGTGAACTATACGCTGACAGGCAAAGAAAGTGACTCTCAGAATGAAGTGGTGGTTCATGCCCCAGAGAGCTTGAAAAAGAATGCTCCCTTGTACCGAAATGGGGCTACAGTCAATTTCTACAAGGTAACAGAGCACACCAAAGAAGGGACAGATGGCGTATACCGCCCTTTGCACATGAAGAGCATCTGGCTGGAAAACGATGATTGGGCCCTCACGGTGATTGGATCTAGCAACTTTACCTCGGGAGGACTTGGACTCGGCAACAGCACGCAGCGCGAGGCGAACCTTGTCTTTGTAGTTAATAAGAACAAAGAGCCAAAGCTGTATAAGCAATTATCCCACGTATGGCCCGAAGAAGTAAAGATTAAAAAGCAGATGATTTGGGCTCCTCTTCCCAGTGAAGAGGAAGTTGAAGTGTCTGAGGAAACACC
This sequence comes from Pontibacter sp. HSC-14F20, assembly GCF_019599265.1. Lineage (GTDB taxonomy): Bacteria > Bacteroidota > Bacteroidia > Cytophagales > Hymenobacteraceae > Pontibacter. Next base: position 131,884 of record NZ_JAHZTC010000005.1, read on the forward strand.
CCTGGATGCCTTTTTTGGTGCCGCGACTTTGGAACAGAGCGCAGCAGGTGAAGCGCAGCTGTCGCTCACTTTTACCAACTCCCTCCCACCGGCTAACTTCCAACTGTTTGATCAACTGGAGAACCTTATATACTCCGAGCCAGACTGGCGTGCGGCAGGACAGTTACATCAGGTAACCCTAGCGTGGAAAGGCAGTTTTACCCCCTCTCATTTGTTTGTTAACTGGACTGGCGCAGGAAAAAGAGCCTGGTGGCCTATCAACATAGAGGATTATGCGATGCTTCCCCCTCCCGAAGAGCTGCGGGACCTTTCATTGGATATGCTCATCTTAGTCCTAGGCGCTGCACGACCGCTGCACCAAGTCTTGAAGGGCTCTCTCAGATCAAAAAGGGAAGAAGGTGGACAAGCCTCTCAAGATATGATCTTGCTCGACCCGCACAAGCAGGTAGATACTTCCGCTTTTCTTTTGCAGCGAACCAGGAGAGTATCTGCTGGCATGACTGCCCTACAGGAAAGGCTAAGAAAGCCTATTTATACCAAGGAATCACTTCATTGGCGCCTGCAGGGGCCGGTGGGTGTGCAGGCCCTTGCAGAAGCCATCTGCAGGGAAGGCAAGACAGAGGACGAAAAAGCCTTTATCCTGGCTGAGCTGGCCTTAGAGCTCTCCAGTATTGAGCCCATCAGACATGAGCGCACCCTGCCTCCTGAGTTGATAAAAGATAAGCTAAAAGCGATGGTTTGTGTTCTAGAAGGGATGTTGCCAACAGGTAAAATCTCCCCAGACATAGCCGCCTATACCCAAGTAGCATTTCAAAAAGCAAAGGAGGAAGTATGATTACCCCTTATCCCCTATCTTCCCAAATCAACTTGTATGTTGAAAACAAGATACAGGAAATGGACGCACGGAGGCAGGAACAAACCGCACAGGTTATTTTGGAGAGGCTCGCTCACCAGCCCGGCCTTATCTTAGCTGATGAAGTCGGCATGGGGAAAACCTTTGTCTCCCTGGCTGTGGCCGTCACCGTGGCGCTTGCCGACAAGCAAAAGCGGCCTGTCGTTATTATGGTCCCTTCTAAATTGCTGGATAAATGGGAAAGGGACTTTAACGTGTTTGCCCATAGTTGCTGGCGTGGCAGGGGCGAATTTCCCCTTAGGAGTGCCAAGGCAAGGGATGCCGCTGCCTTCCTCAAGCTACTAGATGATCCGGAAGATAGCCGGAAGCAAATCATTTTCCTCAACCAGGGAGCCATGCACCTTGGCTTGCAGGATGTCTTTATCAAGGTGACTTTTGTGAAGCATGCTCTCTTTGGCAAGCATCACACGGAGGAGCTTAAGAAGGGGCTGGCAAAACACCTGGGGCAAATACTTAATTCCAGGAAGCACTTTGAGAGACAATGCCCAGATTTCTTCGCCATCCTTCTCAGTAACAAAACAAAGCACTGGCGCAGTCTTCTAGAGAAAAAGGGAATCTACTTAGCGGATGACCCCGTTCCAAAAGCGGTCACGAATGTCCTGAAAGAATTTAGCCGCACCAGCTTGCAAAACTTGTTTCATGCATTAGATGAGTTCACCCCCCGAAGGGCTTCCGCTACACTGGAGGAACGGGTATACCAAGCACGGCAGGTGCTCAATGCTGAAATGGCAAAGGTCTGGAAAAAGTGCCTCTCTGAACTGGATGAGCGCCTACCCCTGTTAATTCTGGATGAGGCGCATCACCTCAAGAACGGCAGAACGCAGCTCGCCTCCTTATTCCAAAGCAGTGATTCCGCCAAAGATGCATCCTACTACAGTGCAGATGGCGCCCTGGCAGGTACCTTTGAGCGTATGCTATTCCTGACCGCAACCCCCTTCCAGCTGGGTCATTATGAGCTGTGTAATGTACTAGATAGGTTTCAAGGGATAGCCTGGGACACTGCAGACGCCCCTGAAGGGGGGAAAGAGCGCTATGAAACGCAAATTGAAGCACTTCGTCGTAGACTGGATGAAAACCAGTACGCCGTTCTTCAGCTGGAGCGGCATTGGCGGAAGCTCAGGCTTTCTGATATGGAGCTTCAAGGTCAGCGGTATACCTGTCCAGACAGGTGGTGGGCAGCGGTTTGTGAGGCTGAGGATAAAACCGACTCTACCCATGAGCTGCTCTCGCTTTATAACCGTGCTAAAGCTAAAAAAGACAAGGCAGAAGAGCTCCTGCGGGGCTATGTGATCCGGCATATTAGGTCACGCAAAATCCATACAGCGGATGCGACCGTGGACAGAAGACTGGAGGTGTCGGGCAAGGCTATCTCCACAAACATGCCCCTTTCGCAGCACGTAGGCGGTTTGGAATTAACACCGGATGCCCTTCTCCCTTTCCTGCTGGCAGCCCGCTACACCGCCTGTACCCCTGAGCAAAGGCCTGTCTTTGCAGAAGGCCTCTCCTCCAGCTTTGAAGCATTTCGGGACACCCGTAAAAAGGATTTGAAAAGCGTACTGGACGCTGATGCTGAAGAGGGTGGCAGCACAATGGCCATGAGTGATAAGGACCACTGGTACCTAAGCCAAATCAACAACGCGATCGGTTATACCAAACAACAAGAGGGAAGCGCTCATCCGAAAATGAAGGCCACGGTCACCAAGGCGCTGGACCTTTGGGAAAAAGGCGAAAAAGTACTGATCTTTTGCCACTATATCGCCACTGCCAAGGCCTTACGATCACATGTCTCCAAAGAAATGCGCAAACGCATCAGGGACCATGCAGCAGAAAAGTTAACATGTGACGCGGAGGAGGTGTGGGACCAATTGGATATAATTGGCAAGAGGTTCTTTCGAGAGGATAGTCTGCTGCGGAAAACCATAGCAGAAGAGATCGATGCACTCCTTTTACCTTTTCCTAGCCTCCAGGAGTACATTGCCCCACTACAGGAGCTGGTTAGAAGGTACTTAAGAACACCGTCTTTCCTTGTCCGCTTCTATCCCTTGAATCACACCGTGCGAGATGACGAGGCAATACGCCTCGCCTTCTCCAACAAAGATGATAGTGGGCTAAGCCTACGCCAGATGCTACAGCAGTTTTTTAAATTTCTCGAGGATAGAGGGCCTGAAGAAAGGAAGGAATACATTGACACCTTGAATAGCATACAGTCCGGGGGAATCCTCAGCCGCGAGATAGCCGAGCACTATGAGGTAGATGAAGTCGATGAGACAGACAAAGAAGTGGTGCTGCCCAATGTGCGCTTGGTATATGGTGCGACAAAGCAGGAGACGCGCCGGAAGCTAATGCTCACCTTCAACACCCCGTTTTATCCCGACATTCTGATCGCTTCCAGTGTCATGGCCGAAGGTGTAGACCTGCACCTGAACTGCCGATACATCATTCACCATGACCTCTGTTGGAACCCCAGCACCTTGGAGCAAAGAACAGGGCGGGTAGACCGTATTGGAGCAAAAGTTGAACAAACAGGCAAATCCATCCATGTGTACCTGCCCTACATTGCTGAAACACAGGATGAAAAAATGTTTCGGGTGGTGAAAGACCGGGAGAGATGGTTTAAGGTCGTGATGGGAGAAAAGCTTACTATTAACGCTCGGACTGCCGAGGAACTTGCCGATAGTATTCCCTTGCCTGAAGCGATTACCGGGGCGCTTTCTTTTCATTTGGAGGTAGCCAAACAATAACGGGCAAAGAAAGCCTTATTGAAACCACAGACAACCAGACAAAACACCAAAACAAGCACCCATGGGACATGCAACACCTGGAGATGAGACACAGGTTGAAATTGCCGCTCCTTCTCGAGAAAATTTTTGGCTAAACTTCATGGATTCTCTGAGACAAGTAGAAGGCGAGAAAGCAAAAGAGCGTGTAGTGCTTCATAAGATTCTCAAAACGCTTAGTCTCCTTACCCATGAGAGCAGCATCAAGGAAAACACACTCGCCCAATTTTCTAAGGAACGCTTTAATATCCTTAGCTGCCTGACGGCACATCACCTCGAGGAGCTTCACTCAAACTTTATCGCTTACTTACTGGATCCGCAGGAATTACACCACTGCGGCAGCCTGTTCTTAGAACTGTTTCTGGCAACGCTCAAAATTATACCAGGCATTGAAGAACAGCTCGCTGATGTGGTGCTGGAGGTAGGAAGCTTTCAAGTCAATAAGGAAAAGTATATCGGCAGATCCACTCAGGGTGACATCTACGGGTTCATCGATATTTACCTAGAATCGGCAACCCTCAACATTGCCATTGAAAATAAAATCAAAGCAGGAGAACAGGCTGATCAGATCAAAAGGTACAGCCAGTATTGTAAAACACAGGGGAAAAGATACTTGGTGCTTTACCTCACCCTAGAAGGTGTAGGCTCCCTTCAAGCCGGCGATGAGCCTTACTACAAGCTGTCATACCGAGAACACATTGTCACCTGGCTGGAGACATGTATCAAAGAAACGTGGAAATACCCCTTGGTATACGCCGGGATCCACTACTATCAAAATCTATTAAAACACAACATCCTCCATCTTCCACATCATACCACTCTCATGGATATCAAAGACTTTTTACTAAAAGAAGAAAATCTGCTCTTCCTAAAATACTGGGAAGAGATCAAAGCGGCAGAGAGCCCCATTACGGAGCACTACAGAAGCCTATTCTTTGTCGCTGTCGCTAAAGAACTGCAGAAAAGACAGTATCAAACACAGACTGTCAAAGGCATTGTCAATCTAATTCCTGCCAGTGAAGTGGTTAAGACAGGCTGCAGTGGTTTCATCTTTACTGATCCTGACTATGTCCTGGATATAGACCAAGTGCATCAACTATATTTCAACATAGAACACAACAAGAAGGCGTTGTCGTTCGGCCTCTTCGGAATTAAAATAACAGAAGAGGGTCAGAGAAATACATTCCTGTATGGCGAAAAGCTCGCAGCGAGCAAAGTTATGAGCAAACTCTCAGCTAGCATTCCCGGTTTGACCTACTCGGAATATTGGCTAGCGCTCAAAGAGTATATTGCCTTGGATAAAGGAAACAGCTTCTACTCTCCTAGCCTGAACTATGACCTTGCCACCCGAATGGATGAAATCGTGCAGGAATTTGTGGAGCAGGTCGAAGTTTATCTAGCTGCCTGGGCAGAAGGGATAAAGCAACTAAAGGCAGAAATGGAACCGGCAGCAAACCTCCCTACGCATCCTACGCTACCTTCATAAAAGCATGAAACGAACAAAGCAGCTTGCATGCCACTTTACACATTGCTCACCCATGATCTGCCTATTGAACTAGTCTATGCAAAATTTATTAGATAATGTCGGTGCCATTCACCATAAGTACCAAAAACTAGAGAAGCAGGAAGGCTTTAATATTTTCTCCGTCCTGAGAAGCCACTCAGATGAAGTACGTGTGCACTCTAGGTTCATCGCTGAACTATTGAACCCGAAGGGATCGCATGGGCAGGGCACGTTATTCTTGAACCTATTTCTCAACGAGTTAGAATTTCCCCACTCAAGTTATACAAAAGCTTAAGTCCATAAGGAGCACAAAAATATAGACATTCTCATCCGGCTGGACAACAAAGCCCTCATCATAGAAAATAAGATCTGGGCCTCCGATCGGAAGCACCAGCTTCAAACTTATTATGAGGTCATGCGGGAGGAAGGTTATAGGGATGAGGACATAAAAGTCATCTATTTAACCTTAAGCGGCCGTGGCTCCACAACCTACAACAGAGGGAATTTAGATAAGGACTCAATCCAGCTTATCTCCTATAAAAGTAATACCCTACAATGGCTGGAGGCATGCCAGCGGCAAACAACGGAACTGCCTATCCTCCACCAAACCCTACAACAATACGAAGATATCATCAGACAATTAACCGGCAACACGATGCGTGATAGCGAAAGAGCGGAGGTCATAGAGCTCCTAAGAACAGACGATAACATTTTAAAGGCAGCCAAGATAGTAGAGGCATGGGAAGAAGTCAGAATGGAACTTTTGGAAGGAGTTGAAAGCGCTGATCAAAGAGGAAAAGCGCTACCCTATTCTTCCTGCAAGAGAGGTAAACCATGAACTCGTGCGAAAACAAGTCACAGGGAAAAAGAAAGGCAGCGCTTCCTATGGCATCATGCTCCAGCTGGCAACTTCTGGTCCTGACAAGATTTGTCTATACATCCAGCGAGGGAAAAACGACCTGTACTACGGCATCACCGCCTTAGATAAAAAGGGGAACAGGGAAATCAGCTGCACTCCTACGTATTTGCCTCTTGCTCACAGCATCAGGCACTTGAATGATAAGCAGGAACAAAGGTGGATTGGTAAAAAATATTTTTCCAACCCGATTAACTTTACCCTGTTCCGGAATGAAACAACGCTGCGTCTGATCCAGCCGGATTTTAGACAAAACTACGTAGAGGCCTTATGGGATGAGATTAAAGCGTATCTAAAAGCATGTGAATCGGAGATAGTAGCCCATCATGCAAGTACTGTCCCTGCTTAAGTGTAGCGGTTTCGCCAAGAATTCTGAGCTTGACTATCGAACACAGAACTTCATATGGTATAGCTCTTTTCTCCCCAGCGCATTACATAAACCGGCATTTTAAACTCAAAATTATATATATTCTTATATATTTGTTAAAACAGGATATACTTTAGTCATTCACTACATATTTCCTAACGCTATTTCATAAGCGCTAGGAGATTGCAATTATAGATTGAGTTCTCGGGGCTGCTCACTCTATGAGGAATAGAATTTTGTAGCCGTTACTATGACTCAGTTGCATCAGGTGCCCAGAAGATCAACGCCCAACTCCATCACTTAAATGGAAACATTACTTAAATCAAAATCGCTGACGGATACCTCTGTCAGCTTAAAGCTGCTCAGGGCCAGGCAACTTCCCTTGATTGTCGCTTTCCTGTTTAAAGCCTTCAAGCAAACGCAGGAGGTCACGGTTCCTTATCAGCATTTGCTGCAACAGCTTGGGGATTATCTAGAAGAGCACAATTACAGCGAAGAGGACGAGGAAACACATCCTGAACGCTTCTTTTCGGATTATGCAGATCGGGCCAAACTGTACCTCGACCGATGGATTGATGCCCATTACCTCCGCAACGTGGTCGATGAGTCCACCAAAGAGCCCTATGTGCTCTTGACAAAGCATACAGAGAAGGTTTTTCAGGTATTGGAGCTTCTCAAGGAAAAGGAATTCGTCGGTACCGAGTCCAAGTTCAAGGACATCTTCCATAAGCTACGCGATCTAGTCGAGCATGCGAACCCCGATCAGGAAAAGCGCCTTGCCGAACTGGAGAAAAAGAAACTGGCCATTGAGGAAGAGATCAGAAAAATCAAGGTAGATGGCTATGTCAGCACCTATGAGGACTATCAAATCAAGTCCCGGTTCGAGGAGGTCAATCGTCTTGCCAATGACTTGATGGGTGATTTCAAAGAAGTGGAGGATAACTTCAAGGAAATCACGCAAAAAATATACGAGAAACAGCAGCAACATGGCTTGAGCAAGGGCCAGCTGCTAGCGGATACCTTTGATGCGCTCTATGCCTTAAAGAACACAGACCAAGGGAAAAGTTTCTACGCCTTCTGGCACTTTATGCTGGATGAGGAGAGTCAGCAGGAACTTCAACAGCTGACAAAGGAAGTCTATCATATACTGGAAGAACGAGAGATCGAAATCTCTTCCAGGTTTCTTAAAAAGTTAAAACCCTTCCTCCACACGGCTGCCCGCAAAGTGCTGGATAAAAACAAACTGCTGGCTGATAAGCTGTCGCGTGAGATCATGGCCAAGAATCAGTTGGAGACGCGCAAATTCCGTGAGCTGATGGCAGCCATTCGCCAGCTTGCCCTCCAACGGCTTTCCTCCACCCAAGAGCGAGACACCTACCTCGCCTTAGCGGAAAACCCGAAGGTATACCTTCCACTGGAGCGTAAGCTAAGTGACAAGCCTGTCACCAACACACACGTTGCCTCGCCGACAGAGGCAGCACTCCAATTAGAGGACATCGAGGACTTTGCCAAGCTTTACCAAGCAGACCTGATCGACAAAGCCAAACTACTGCGTAATATATACCAGCTGCTGCAAGAACGCTCCCAGGTATCCTTGAAAGAAGTAGTGGAGCACGCCGGTATCACCAAAGGCCTTGCCGAGCTGCTAGCGTATCTCACACTTGTGAATAGCTCTGAAAAGTTTTTCATCAATAACCACACCCGGGAGATCATTCTTTTTGACCCATTAGCAGGAAAGTACCTAGAAGTGCCACAAGTCCTATTTACCGCCTAACCTATGCAACACACCAACCCCGCCGTGGCGCCCTACGCCAAAGTAGCCGCCAAGCTGCTACAAGGCCCCGTATTCGAAGATCAAGCGGATCTGTGGGAGGACCTGATCCGCTACCAAGTAGAGCTCACACGATATTTCGAGCAAATCGCACTAGAGCTCATCATCGATACCCGCGATGGCTACAGTTACTTAAAACAAATGGAGCTGGATGATAACGGCAGCACCATTGGCTTGGTCAGACGCATGCCCCTGAGCTATGAGCTGAGCCTCGTCTGCGTCCTCCTGCGCGAGTGGATCGAGGAGTTTGAGTTAGACGACTTGGATGCTGCGCGCCTGTACATCACCCCCAAGCAGTTTCGGGACAGAATGGACATGTTCTTTCAGGAGAGAACCAACGAGCTCAAGTTCATCAAAGAGCTGAACAGCCACCTAGAGGCCTGTGAGAAAATGGGCTTTCTGAAGCTCGTTTTCAAAGAGTCCCTAGACAAGGATGACTACCGTTACGAAGTACGGCGCATCCTAAAAGCCCGCATCACCAACGATGAATTGGCACATTTTAAAACACAATTAGAGGAAGATGTACAGTCTCTTTAGCAATAAGCCCAGCGAATCCGGTTACAGACTTCATAGATATGAGATTTGGAATTGGGGAACCTTTGACCGTGAAGTCTACACCCTGGAGCCAGGCGGAGAGAGCTCCTTGCTGATTGGTCCCAACGCTTCTGGCAAAACCACCTTGGTAGATGGTTTGCTGACGCTCTTGGTCCCTGAACGCCGAATGCGCTTCTACAATCAGACGGCTGGCGCGAAGGGAGAGCGCTCAGAAGAAAGTTATGTGCTGGGGGAGTACGGGGAAGCGGAGAATGCAGAAACCAAAGCAAGGGAGATTAAACGGCTGCGAAGCGACAAACAACAGGCCCAGTCCGTGCTTTTGGCCGTGTTTCAAAATGAAGCCAGCTTTGTCACGCTCGCGCAGGTGCGGTGGTTCGCCGGTGGTGAGCTCAAAAGAACTTTTATCCTGGCACATAAGGACCTCTCCATCGTGGACGACTTCTCTAGCCTGGACAGCAATGGAGAGTGGAAAAAGAGACTGAAGCAGGCCTATGCCAAGCAGAGCGCCAAAGCGCATATTCATTTGACAGACAGCCCGGGAGAGTACGGGCGTCTCATGCGCAAAACATTTGGGATGTTGTCAGAAAAGGCCCACACGCTCTTCAGTCAGACCATAGGGCTCAAGGTGCTCGGCAACCTGGATGAATTTGTGCGGATGCAGATGCTGGAGGAAAAGGATGCGGAGGGGGAATTCCAGAAAATCAAAGACTACTTTAAGACGCTCAACGACGCGCACCTGGCCATCGTGAAGGCCCACCGGCAAATCGAGCTATTGGCGCCTATTCGTGCTAAGCATGTGTTACTGTCCTCCTTAAAGGCAGATCAACTGCAGCAAGAAACGTATCAGTCCGCGCTCCCCCTCTGGTTTGCCCTGAAACAAAAGCAACTGGTGGGGGATTTCATCAAGCAAAAGCAGCAGGAACGTGCTGTCACGGAGGCTGCCATCCAGCAGCAAGAAGAGGCCGAGGCAGCACTATCCAATATAGAAAGGGAGCTGGATATCCAAATCCGCAACGATGAAGTGGGAAAACGAATCGCCGATCTGGAAAACCAAAACAGAAACCTCACAGCAGAAAAGAGAAACCGCGAGCACGAACTGCAGCGCTATAACGCCTTAGCGGAAGCGCTCGACTTACAGCAAAACCCGGACACGGTGGCACTGTTTGAGGACCAGCGTCAGGAAGCGGTGGAGAAAAGGGAGAAGCTCAACGAATTCCTTCAACACTGCAAACACCAGGAATTTGAAGCCCAAACGCGTAGCAATAGCCTCCAGTTGCAATTCAAGGGTGTTACCGATGAGCTAGAGCAGCTGCGATCACAGAAAAACAACATCACAGGACGCACGGCGGCAATCCGGAATGAACTTCTCCAACAGCTTGAGCTGACAGTGCATGAAATGCCTTTTTTCGGGGAACTTATCAAAGTAAAGGAAGAAGCAAAATCCTGGGAACCCGCTATTGAGCGGCTTTTACGTGATTTCGCTTTACAGATTGGCGTACCGGAGCCTTATTACGAGCAGGTAAATGCTTATGTCCAGCAACATAACCTCCAAGGGCGCATCACTTACCAAAAAATAAATAGCAAACAATCCGCCCCTCCCCTCTTTCAGCAAGCGGGGGAAAAAGAACTCATCCACAAACTTGCGTTTAAAGAAGGGAGCTATAGGGATTGGCTTACAAACGAAATCCAAACCAACTTTGGGTTTATCTGCACCGAGAACATGAGGGAATGGAGCCTTTGTGAGAAAGCAGTGACCAAAACAGGCCTGATCAAACAGGGTAATCGCCATGAAAAAGATGATCGCCCAGAAAGGCTGAGCCGCGAGCATTATGTGCTCGGCTGGGATAATAAGGAAAAGATTGCCCTCCTGCAAAGCCAGGCCGAATTGCTCCATACGCAGCTCACAGAAGTACAGCAGCAGATCACTCATTTTGAAAAGCGGCAACAGAAAGCGACAAACCATGTGGCCGATCTGAACCGTCTCATTGACATACAAGCATTTGAAAAAATTAACTGGTGGGATATAGCTGAAAAAATACAGGCCAATGCAGCATCCATCGCCGAACTAAAGCAGGCGAACGACAAAGTAAAGGCGCTGAAAGAACAGCAGCAGGTCGTGCTTGGTCAGCTGCAGGCGGTAAAACAACACTTGAAAGTTTTAAATAACAGGCTTCACACCCTATCCTTGGACCTGGAGGAGAAGCAGCGGAAGCTGCACGAGGCCGAAAACACCATTTCTCATTATCCTGGTACGGCCAATGCGGAGAACCTGTCCCGCTTCGAGCAGGCTTTTGTAAAAGATACAATAGTTGACCTGGCTACCCTGGCATCTCTTCAATATGAAGTAAGGGGGACGATACAAAAGCAGTTGGATAACTTGAAAAACGCCATCCGCAAAGAGGAAAGTGCAGCAGAAGGGCTGATGCGAAAGTTTAAAACACCGGATACGGCCATCGCAACAATGTTTCCTGATTGGCATGTGGACACGCACCGGTTATCGGAAAGCGTGGAGTTTATAGAGGACTACATTGCCCTGCTAACGCGTATCGAATCACAGGAACTGGTGAAGTACAAGCAGCAGTTCAAGAAATACCTAGACGAGGAAATGATCACCATGATGAGTGACCTTCAAGTTTGGCTCTACAAACAGGAAGATGAAATCAAGGAGAAAATAGATGTGCTGAACGGTTCCCTGCACCAGATCAACTTTAAAAACAATCCCCCTACCTTCATCAAATTACAGGCTGAGGAAGACTACTCGCCGCATGTCAGGGATTTCAAGCTGCGCTTAAAGACTTGGCAGCCGAACATGGCAGAATACCAGCGTACGCAGGATGATACCATCTTAGAAGAAAGCTTTAACAAGATCAAATCCCTGCTGGATGATTTGACAGCGAGCGAGAGTATCAGAAAAGAGGTGATGGATGTGCGCAACTGGTTTAAGTTTAAAGCCGTGGAGTACTACCGCGAAAATCCCACGGTGCCCTTCCGCAGCTACACGGGCACGGCCAAACTTTCGGGAGGGGAAGGCTCTCAGCTCACCTATACCATTCTGAGCTCTGCCATCGCCTATCAATTCGGGATTCACAGCGATGGCCTGAACCCAAACTCCTTCCGCTTTATCTGTGTGGATGAGGCCTTCAGCAAGCAGGACGATGAAAAAGCCCGATTCTTAATGGAGCTATGCAAGCAGCTGCATCTTCAGCTGATCGTCGTCTCGCCGGCCAAAGCAGAGGAAGTGGCCATCGTGGAGCCCTATATCGCCCGGGTGCACTTTGTGCAGCGCAAAAATAACCGGAATTCTGTTGTTTATGATATGCCTATCAAGCAACTGCAGGAGCACCGGCAGGTTTATTTTGAATCGCTGAACTAGCCATATGATAACGGTAGAAGAAATCAAACGCAAAGCAGACAAGCTGTACCCGGAGGTTCTCCGGTGTGCTGTATTGGGAGCCCCTCTTTTTCCGAAAGAGATCCGGGCAAATAAAAAGTTGTCGAGTGATTTTAGCGCCATGTCCCGCCAGCTGGCACCCTTGATCGCTGAATCGAAAGACAGAAAGGGATATGGCTATTCCATCTGTTACGAACAAGTCAAAACCCGCCTGCATGGGGTACAGGACAGACCAGCCTCCATTGTCTTTGATACGCTCGAAGACTATCTCCGGCTCACAGGAAAACAACGACAATACCTCGCTTTCCTGGAGGATGTAAGCCTTATCCTTCACAGGATTCCATCCCTAAAGGCGTGGGTCGTGCAGCATGTGCAACATGTGCTGGATCATCATGGTAAATGGCATGACCTGCTTGCTGTATGCGACTGGTTTTTGCAGGGGCATGCACCGGATCGCTATTACATCCGGGAGCTTCCGATTCCGGTTCACACCAAGTTCATTGAAGAGCATAAAGGGTTACTGCGCAAGCTGTTGGACGAGCTTGTCCCCCATATCGTAGATCCCGCAGCGACAGAATTTGAGAAACGGTTCAGGCTTAAGTTCGAGCAGCCCTGCATCCGGTTTCGCATCCTGGATGAACAGCTGTTCCTGGCCGGTCAGTTGGATGATGTCTCGCTTCCCAGAGACACCTTTGCCGCACTCGCCCTTCCGTGTGAGTATGTCTTTGTGGTTGAGAACCTGATGAACTTTCTGACCTTTCCCCAAGTCCTAGCCTCTATCGTGATCTGGGGGAAGGGGTTTGCCGTGGAGAGCTTAAAAGAGGCAGCGTGGCTATCTTCCAAAAACATCTGCTATTGGAGTGACCTGGATGTGCAGGGATTCCAGATGCTCTCGCAGCTCCGCTCCTGTTTTCCGCAAACCAAGTCCATGCTAATGGATAGTAAAGTCTTACAGGATTATAAAGAATATATAGTAAAAGGCACTGCCTCTAACTGTCTAAGCTTGCCTCACTTGACGGCAGAGGAAAGGGATGTTTTGGAGTTACTGTCAGCTGAGAACTTGAGATTGGAACAAGAGAGGATTCCGCAGCAGGTTGTTATAGATACTGCTTTGCAGTACATAGACTAAGATCAACCTCTCCTATACTGCTAGGTTTCAGAACCGATGCAGACTCACTTCAGATTCGGTTAGGATGGTGGGGACTACTTTTAATCGTGTAAGACAGCACCATCGAAATACTCCTTTCAATAAATTAACAAACAGTATAATTACTGTGTAAGTGCCCCTAAAATCGAGACAGTTTAAAAATCAAACTGTCTATATTTAATTCAGACAAATACCGTCTACTATCGCAAGTCTTTCTTTTTGACATGATTTAATAAGACTTGTCATAAACTCTTCATTTTCTTTCATTTTAAAACAAAAATCAATAAAATCATCTGTTTGCTGGGGAATAGAAAGAGTACAAATATTCACTTCGCCTTCAAATCCATTTAGTTGACCGATTTTAGTAATTTCTGCTTTAGGCTCATCATTATCTGAAGGACAAATAAACCCACCAATTTGAGCTTTTTTGACATACATATATGAAATTATTTGATTCATATCATCTCTGTCAATACTATCAGCATTTTTACCTGCCAATCTTTTATATTTTGCATCAAGAATAAAGTTTTCTTTCCAAAAGTCAGGATAACGTGGTCCTAATGAACTTTTAAAAAGATAGATTGCTCCTTTTGAGTTTTTATTTTGAGGATGTTCAAATCCACAACTTTTTAAGAAAGTATTGAGGTACTCCTCCCATAACCAAGCTCCATCAAACAATAACCCATATACTTTATCCTTTTCTTTTCCATACTTTAATCCTTCATATCTCAAGATCTGCATGCAAATCTTAATCAATGCTTTATATTCAAAAAAGTACGGATGAGAATAAGGCCTCAGGTTCTTGTTAATTATAGCTACTCTTTGCTTGTATTCATAATTAGGCGTGTTTTGTAAAATCTGATTCACACAACTTTGTGTTTTAGAATCAAGATTTAATATGCCTTGTGCGTATTTATGTTGCTTTATAAACTCAACTGTATGCCTTATCAATTGAGTAATCTTATTATCATAGCTATGTTCTCTTACACGATAAGCTACTTTCCCTGAAAAGGGAATATTTTTTCTGAGATGTCTATTTATATCTACTGTGCCTCGAACATTTGAGTCATTATAATTCTGCTTATGATACTCTTTGTATAAGCCTTGTCTTAAGGCTTTCTTCAAATAAAATGGAAAAAGGTATATTAAAAAATCAAATACTGACTCTTGGTTCATTCCATGTTTCAAGTCAAAAAGATTTATAGAAAAAACCTTTTGAAGCATGTAGTGCAAAAAGTAGTCGTTATCTTTTTTTGCAAATCTTGAGTGTATTGTAATTTCACTACTATTGACTCCGACAAACCCCATTATATTACCTGTGGTTAATGTAGTCTCATGTAGTGAAAAAATTAACTCTTTACCAATTTTATCACCGTATTGGCTTAAATCATTTGGGAAAACAAGTAGGTTAGGATTATCATCCGAAATCAAACTGCTAATTTTTTTATTTGCAATTAGTTTAAGATCGGGTAGTAAATTTGTTCCAACTTCAATTCCGCAGTTGTTATCAGTCGTTCTCAACATACTCAACGGGCTCAACTGTAGTATTGTAGGCAGACTTTAATTCTTTCAGCCGTATTTCATTATCAGGTAACCCTCTTAAATACTCGAACAAGATTCCTTCTAAGTGATTTTCCCAAAGCTGCCCAAAGTCCCCTTGGTAATTACTAAGGTGTAGAAAGTAGGCTGGACCTATATGAAATGCGGAACCTAAACCTTGAATCGATTCTATTTTAGAGTTTATTGATGACATTCTTTTCAATGATTCATCTTTCCAATCACCAATTCTATCATTCCACATTGAGATTCTATCTGTTGCTTTTATTTCTTTCCACGCAAAACGTCTACGCATAGCAAAATCAAAAGACTCAACGCTGCGGTCTATGTCATTCATTGTACCTATGACGTAAACATTTTCAGGTATATAGAATCCATCTTTGAAAATATCTCCATCATCTTGAAGGTTTGAATATTGAGTTTTAACTCTTCCCTTGATGCCTCGATAACCCGGGTCTAAAGAGAAAAACAATTCGCCAAATACCTTAGAAATTTCAGCACGATTAATTTCATCAATGATTATAACATAGTTCTTTCTTTCTACCATTTCTACATCTGATGCAACAGTATGATTTTCTTTAAGGAAGCTATCAAATGCTTTAAGAAAAGCAAAAAAGTAGGTGTGATGATATGACACCAATAGCTTCTCAGAAACTTCTTTGTAGGTCCAAATTATATCATTATGTTGCATGTATCTCTCATATTTCAACAATATATTACTTAATGGGGTCACTAAGTTATTACCACTAACAGATCTTGTAGTAAAACTATTAGCACTAATTTCTATCATTTGGGCACATTCTTTACCTCCGATTCCATATAATTTAAAATGCCCATTTATAGCTATTTCATTTTCAAGATTTTCAATAAAAAGAGCTAAATTATCAGATAACGATTTTTGCTTTTGAAGTTCTTCTAGTGGTTTATTACTGTCTTCAAGATTCTTTGCTGCTTTTTTACAAAAGCTTTTAAACACTCCATCTTTTAATTCAAAACCCAGATCAGATCCATCTCTTTTAAAAGGCCGAAGCCCTTCAACAAAATCTGTATAATCATATGAGGGATGGAATTGAACAAATTCGATTTCAGCATCCATTGCTTTTGCAATTTCCTTTGCTAAAAATGTTTTCCCTGTTCCAGGTGCCCCTGTTAAAATTAGGTTTTTGTTCTTTTGTAGAAGAGAGATATATGATTCTATTCTTTTCTTATCCATATTTTTCTTTTGTCTATTGATGTAATTAGTCATCCTTTTATTGAAGTTGTCAAAGAAGCCTTTAAGAGCTTCCGTAACATTTTCTTTACTATCAAATAGGCCAAGTGAATCTATGCTTCTTTCAGCATCTAAATCCTTCCTTTGGGGATCGTCTAACCAATATTGATATTCTTCTTGTGAAAGACTTTCAATACTTGTCTTGCTACTATTCCATTTAGCAATTACATTTATCCCGGTTCCTTCCCAGTTTAAGTAACATTTTGTAGAAACATAACTGCCAAAATTCGGCTGTATATTTATATATATTTTACCATTCGGGTATGTATCCCAATCCTTTATTTGATTTTGGATATTTGCACCCTTGTATCCTTGGCCCGTACTTTTGAAAATATTTTCATCTAATAAAGGTTTTATATACTCCTCTACCCTCTTATTATTAACATCTTCACTATGTACCCACTCTAAATGCGCAACAAAATATTCCAATAGTTTCTTGAATCTTTTGTAATTAACAATATATTGCTCTTCGCTTTTATCTAACATTGTATTTATTTTAATCTAAGTAATTATTAAAACTGACTATCTACCCATTGCCCAATTAAATATCACTTTGAATATATTTTCTTGTCTTCGGTAAATCTAGTACATAAGATCTCTTTCAGTTCCTGTCACCTTAAACAGATGCAGCTCTTTGAACAACTTTTGGAAAACTTGTTTTTACTTATTAAGTAATTGTGACGAGATATTGTATTTATATCCAAAGGTTTTACAAATTAATTAATAGTTGGATCGGGATAGAATTCAATTAGAGTATCTAGCCACTTTTCACAAGATGGATTCATTTTGAAGAACTTCCTTCAACTTGAGCATGAATATCTCATTGGCAAGTAAAGCGTTACAAATTTAATCTTAAAGGTGACTATCAACCTTCACGCTTTGTGTTATAACCTCCAGAATATATTCTTTAGCTAATATAGGTAATTGTAAAAGATTACCAAGCGGGACTTGTAGTTATATTTAAGTAAAGGATTGTTTATGTATTTTTAGGTACACATGCAATTCCCTTTTTGTGATGAGACTTCTATGTAATGTAGTTCGTGAGCGTAACAGAATCGATGAAGTTGATAAAATCTGCATCGTATATGAATCCTACATTTTTACCTTATATCTCCCCCTTCCATCACTAAGCATTATTGCTTATAGCATTTATTATCAGCTGCGGCAGATTATCAACTGAAGAAGAAGCAGAAGATGTAACACCTCAATTGGACTATATCAAAATCGCGAGAACGGCGCAGGCGGCCATTACCTTCTGAGCCTCCCGCAATCTCAATACCGATTTCTGTATCATTATTGACCTGAGCATGCACTCCGGGCTGAAGCGCTTTTTTATCTGGGACTTCAACCAGGGCGGCATCACCGATAGTTTTTTGGTAAGCCACGGTTCTTGCGACAACCCCTGGTCCGGCGACTACTCAAAAGAGCAGGCCATGTTTAGCAACGTGAACAACAGCCATTGCTCGTCGGTTGGTAAGTACATCTTAGGCGAGCACGGCCCCAGCCAGTGGGGCATTAAGGTAAAATATCTCATGCATGGACAAGACCAGACCAACAACAACTTTACAAAGCGCGATATCATTTTTCATTCGTGGGAGCGGGTGAGCGATGAAGAAGTACATCCCAACGGCACACCTGAAGGCTGGGGCTGCCCCGTCGTGTCGAATGCTACCATGCGTATTGTAGACCAGAAGCTGCAACAGGCAGGAAAGCGCACCCTCATGTGGATTATACAGTAGGTATAACTCCTAAGTTTAGCTATACGCCTCGTCATCTTCCTGCAACCCGTACATTACACGCCATATTTCATAATAGGCGTGCTCCTTGTCACGCTGCGTGGGCGTAGCTGCAATCTTGCTTTTAAAATTGCTGTAATCGATAGACTCGCCTAGTTTTTCAAATAAAGCGGGTATAGCCTGCGCGCTTACCACTACCCTATACCTGTAGTCGGCTGCGGGCCATTGCTGCAGCGGCTCTTCTATTCCTGTCTCCGCAATTAGTGTTTCCAGGTCGCGCTTTACACGCGCCCGCACATGGTGGCCGTCTTCTTTTTTTACAATAGAGAAGAAACCGTACTTTGATGCAATCCACATAATTTTATCCTTTTGAGTTGAACTGATAATACTTCTTGCGCTATACCCTAGCGCTTTGGCTTCGTTATCTTAATTCTGATTTTCATATTGGTTTTAGCTTAGTTTTTATTTTCCTCTCCCCGAAAGCTCGTTAGCCGCTATAATCTCATAGAGCTGGCGCAGCAACAGGGCAAAATCAGCCAAGCCAGATGGCCCCAGCTGGGCTTCGGGGTCAGTAATTTCGTGGGTAAACAATCCCTCCAGCCCCTTTCCGCTCACCGAGGTATAGCTTTTGAGCTTCGTAAAACCCGCTTTCTCCAGCAGAGGCTCCATGGCTTTCAGACAGCCGATCAGCTTATCGTTCAGTGCGGCGGCCGCGCCTTTGTATTTCGACCGGGGCGGATAATACAGGTGCTTTACCGACACGGCCAGCTCCACCACCAATTGTATGGTGCCATTGTGCTGCGGCTCCACCCTAAACGTAACAGGTGCCTGCTGTGGCTCCTCCCCTGACTCATACGCCGCATGCCCTATACCTGCACTTGGCTCAGGCACACAGTACAGGGCAGGTATACCTGTCAGGTCCTGCGTGGCGTCGCGCAGCTCCGAGCGCAGCATGCCGTAGTAGTTGCTTTTGCGAGTGCCCGGGACTTGGCTCTGCTGGAGCTCCTGCACCACCAGCCATAGCGGAGCCCCGACAGGCAGTTGCTCCACATCTTTAAACTGCCGCATGTAGCGGCGCAGAATATCAGCCAGCTGGCTACGGCTGATGCCTGGCATCGGGTCGCGGTCCATAAAGCCCGTTTCTTCCAGCAACTCCTCCAACCACGTTTTCGGCGCTTCCTCAAATAAATCCCGTATGCCAAGATCCTGCATGCGGATGAAGCGCAGCAGCTCGTAAGTTAGGTATAGCTTGGCGGCGTTGTTCAGGGGTACTTCGCGCCAAAACTCCAGGTATGGACCGAGCGGAAATGACGGCACAAAGTCTGCGCTGCCTTCTTGCCGAAAACAGAAAATGCGACTGTGGTAATAAGGTGAATGCGCCAGCACCGCATCGGTATGAGCTAGCAGTAAGTCCAAGTTATTCTTCAGTAATGCTAGATTATGCATGCAGGTCGTTTTTTGTTACGTCAATAATGCGGCGGGTATGCTCAAAGCCGATCTCTCCCTCACCGTCTACTACCACACGTCCGTCAGGCAGCTGGAACAGCTTATGTACTTTGTACAGACCTGGCACGGTGCGCAGGCACGTAGGATCTTTGGTTATTTGGCTGAGTCTATACCTGATGCCTGTCCGGAAGTGGCGGAAGAAGTCATCCGGGTCTTCTAGGTTGCTGGAACTAGCTCTGTACTGTGCAAGAAAATCAGGCAAGTAAAACACAGCCAGCCCACGGTGCCCCAGCGCGACAAGCAGGTAATTATCTGCCACGGCAAAGTCATGAATTTCAACATGCCTACGAGCCTTCTCTAATTCCTCTTTAAGAGTTGTAAATGCTTCAGAATTACCAAGCTCAGGGCTACGGAATGTTTGTAAGCTGGCCGTCAGGCATACCTCATACGTAGGCAAATTAAACACCGACACATAGGCTTGGCTCCCTCCTCGGCCCACGCTACTTGACAGCAGCGCCAGCCAATTGCCGTTGATGCTGCCACGATGAATATGCTCGTAGGTGCCATTATTGGGCAGCTCGATCGTCTTGGTGGACACAGGCTTCAGCGGATTGCTCACATCGTACTCGAACAGGTACTTTGGGTACATGATGTTATCCACCAGCACCAGCTTGTCGTTATACACCAGCACATCGTCTATGCTTTTGCCCACCTGCATTTCCACGGGCAGGGGGAGCGGATTCCAGGTGGGGTTCTCCAGGCGCAGATCCATGAACCCAGCCATTTCGCCCATCACGCGGTTGTCCTTTTTGGCGCTGCGCTTATGCCCGCCCAGATATACCACCTCACCTTTCAGTGCCAGGGTCTGGTTAAGCGCCAGTTGGGGCAGCGGAACGTCTGGGAAAACATTTACGGTACCATCGTGCTCCACAAAGGCACGAAACAGGTAGGGAGCGTGCTCCTCTTTCTCCTCAAGCAAGTGGGTGTCATACTTTAGGGAATCCTTCACAATCGCCACAATCCAGCGGTTGCCACCTAGGGCATGGCGGTGCTTGAAATCAATGGGCAGTGTTTCCAGCCAGGTCAGGTTATCGCCTTGCACACGGTATAGCGCGGCTCTACCGCCCGCTGGCAGCAGTACGAGTTCAGTCAGGGGTATCTTCGTTGTATCGTTGTTCATGTTTTGCGTTTAGTCGTTTTCCTCCACCAGTTCTTGCATCATCAGTAAGTCCGAGGCCCCCTCCTTATCGTACAGGCGATAGCCCCAGCTCACCTCGTTGTGCGGCGTGAGGCGCCCGAGCAGTACGATGTACTCGCCTTGCAGCTCCTCTTGGGCAAACAGGGTTTCTTCGATGTAGCGCAGGCATTTGCTCATTTTATCGAGGTCGTAGGCAGGCAGCACAAGCACCTTGAGCTTCCCCTGCGCTTTTATCAGGCGCGGCAGTTTTGTCTTAACCTCTTGCAGGCTGTAGAAACTCTGTAAGTGGAAGATATCCTCCTCCATCAGCGCTTGCCGCACCACAGTACCGTCTTCCTCGGGCTCGTCGGTGGAGGGCTCCAGGGCATAGCCGGTCAGGTCGAAGTCGGAGAACTGGTCAGTGGCTGCTACATCGAGCATTTGAAGCAGGCAGTACTCCAGCAGCGACTGCCCTACGGTTTCGTAATTGTTCCGGAAAAGATAGTAGTGCATCCAGTCGGAGCCCTTGTTGCCGTGGTGGCTCAGGGCACTCTGCACAATGCCATGCATATGTGCCAAGTAGTTAAGGTGGCGCCACATGTCCATAAAGTCGGCCGCGGTGGGGATGTAAGTTGTCTGCTTTTCCATGTTCCTTGGGTGTGTGGTGAATTGATGTTACAAAGGAACGGATAGGCAGTGCAGTCTTTCTGCATCCACAGAAAATTGTGAAAATATTTTATTTGGGGGTCTTTAATTCTTGCTTCAACCGCTTTATTTCCTCCACAGAAACCTCTTGCATCAGAAAGCCTGCATATGTGCTTTTCTCGTACGTACCCTCACCCTCCATGTGCCACTTCCCCCCTTTTAGTACCAGATCATAGACACCACTATGCTGCAACTCATCTAGGTATAACTCAGCAATTATGTTCACATCGGCATCATATATCTTGAATTTGTATTGAGCAGAATAGTTAGAGTGCCTGCGTTTGTCTATCCATTCATTGTCTTTCTGCAACCTACTACCAAGTATAGTGCGTGGCTCATGGTGCTGCACTACTTTTCGCTTGCCGCTTCTATAGATGGTGGTTTTGTACGTGACACTTTCGATGTAGCCCTCTGAGTATGCAGCTTGCATAAAAGGGTAAGGGAATGGTGTACTGTCTTCTACCTCCACATAATAGGGGCTTTGAGGCTCATACTTGTCTACTTCAAATCGCATAGTTCTTCTCTTACAGGACCTTAATTAACTTATATGGAGCAAACATACTCACCGAAAGTGCAGCCTTTCTGCACTCCTAAAAATCTCCCAAAATAAAGCCTCGGGGCTTATAACTGGCAAGAATAAAGTTCTAACAAACATATTTTTAACACAGGTTGTATCAATAGCAATTTCTCTATATATTCGGAACGCTATGGCCAACAAAAACAAACTGGTTCGCCTGCAGGCCTTAGATGCCTGCCTGCGCAATAAATACCGCCGTTATACCCTGGATGATCTAGTTGAGGCTTGCTCTAAAGCGCTGTACGAGTACGAGGGGGTGCAGAAAGGCATTAGCAAGCGCAGCGTGCAAGAGGATATAAAAGACATGCGCAGCGGCAAGTTTGGCTACATAGCGCCTATCGTGTGCGAAGACGGTATATATTATTATAGCGACCCCAGCTTCACGATTAGCAACAGTCCGCTGACCGACGACGATTACAAAGCCATACAGAACGCCCTAGCTGTGCTGGAACAATTCAGCGAACTGGGGCAGTTAGAAGCCTTGCGCCAGGTTGAAGCCAAGCTGCAGCAGAGTTTGTCGGTAGGCACTCCGGATGCCCAGCATACCTATATCGAGTTTGAGAAAACCGAGTACCCAGCTGCTGAGAAATGGCTGGGCCGTCTGCTGCCCTACGTGAAATCGCGCCAGGGCCTGACCCTTATCTACCAGCCCTTCAGCCACGAAGCGCCCAATACCTACGAAACCACTGCCCTGCTGCTAAAGGAATTTAACGGACGCTGGTTTCTGGTGGGCTACAACCACAAGTATAGCAACCTGCAAAACTTCGCTCTGGACCGACTGCACGATGTCCAAATTAACAATACACTGCCTATACCTGTGGATTCAGACGAGCTGCTGCACCAGCTCAAGCACCTCATTGGCGTGAGCATGCCCGCGACAGGTATAGAGCAGGTGGTTTTCCGCATCTCCCCTTTCCGCCGCAAGTACATCGAAACCAAACCCCTGCACAGATCGCAGCAACTGCTCGACGACGCCAGCCATACCTTTTCGCTACAAGTAGGTGTGAATGTGGAGTTGAAAGCGAAGCTACTCAGCTTTGGGGCAGAGTTGGAGGTGCTGGAGCCTGGGCACTTGAGGGAGAGTATGCGGGAGGAGTTTGAGGAGGCTTTGGCTGCTTATAATGAAGTAATACCACTTCCTGAAGACCATAGCGCCCTGCATGAACGCTACTAAAACATTGGAGTATCATTTCGCCCTTGCCTGTCAAAACTGGATAGCATTATTCAGTAGTTGACACTCCATCACCTTATAAGCGGACAGGTACAGTTTTGATAAAAAATAAACAATTAGCCTTAAAACAGTTCCTTTTAAACATTTGATCTACTACTAAGAGCACCTTTTAAGTACTCACCATGAATAGGCACAGTTCTCGACAATGGATAATTACAAGCTTGTAAACAACGAATACACTACTAGCTACTTCATACCTTAGTCCGATAAAATAGAAAATAGTGTGCTAGGTGCACAAGCTACTGCGCTTATACTTGTTCAACCATTTCTTAAATATTCTACATGAGCTTAACCATACTCCGTGCCTCGGCTGGCAGTGGCAAAACATACGCCCTGACCATGAATTACCTTCACCTGCTTCTGAGCCAGGATAATCCTGCTTATTTCCGGAGCATACTGGCCGTGACCTTTACAAACAAGGCCACTCAGGAAATGAAAGCCCGTATTTTGAAGGAGCTGGAAAAAATTGCCTCCGGAGAAACAGATAAGGGAATGGGTAAGGCGCTACTAGAAGCCATTGGTATTGAAGCTGAGGAATTGCAAAAGAGAGCAGATAATGCCTTGGTTAGCATACTGCATAATTATAGCCACTTCAGTGTGAGCACCATCGACAGCTTCTTTCAAAAAGTGGTTCGCTCTTTTGCACGCGAAGCAGAGTTGCCGGCTGGTTATAAGATAGAGCTCAATACAGCCAAGGTCCTAGAGGATTTAACTGATCAACTTATGGACAAGGCGGCTACTGATACCTTTCTGAAGGACTGGCTCATCAGGTTCTCCAGTGAACAACTTAATCAGGGTAAGTCTTGGGATATCCGTAAAAACCTGCACAAACTGATAGGAGAAGTTGTCAAAGAAGGTTTTACAGAGCAGAGCGAGGGATTAAAGGCACTCAATCAAGACCCAACAGTTGCCCAGGCATTCTTAAACAACCTTTGCAAAATCAGGTGGGATTTTGAGGGTGAGATGAGAAGAATTGGTGAAGATGCGCTGGAGGCGATTGAAAATGCCGGGCTTTCCATAACTGACTTTAGCTATGGCAAGGCTGGTGTAGCAAATTACTTTAATAAGATAATTGCGGGAAATGATTATGCACCCGGTAAACGGGTATTGGATGTGTTAGCCAAAGAACAGAACTGGTATTCTAACAAACAGGATAAAGCGATTAAAGCGCTAATCGATGGACTGGCAGCACAATGCCTGGACGAATGTTTGGAACAAGCTGTAATGCTGTTTACTACCGCTAATGAAGAATACAGCTCAGCCTGTACCGTACTCGAGCATTTCACGACCTGTGCCCTGCTGGGTGAGTACTTGAAATTGCTTAAAGATTACCGGACCGATAACAATGTATTGCTCATTTCAGACGTAGCCGAACTGCTCAATAAGATTATTGGCGAAGATGACGCGCCCTTTGTGTATGAAAAAACAGGCAGTCGGTATAATCACTTCTTGATTGATGAGTTCCAGGACACAAGCCGCATGCACTGGAACAACTTTCTCCCTTTGCTGGATAACAGCATCGCTTCCGGCAACAAGAACCTGATAGTTGGCGACCCCAAACAAAGCATTTACCGCTGGCGTGGTGGCGACCTGCGCCTCATGCTGCAGGATGTTAGCAAACAGTTACCAGGTGCATTTCAGGAGCAACTTCAGCATAACTGGCGCAGCTGCGAAGAAGTCATTAACTTTAACAACTGTCTGTTTAAGCATGCTGCAGAAGTAGTGGCCGAACAAGCTGAAGAAGCCGCAAGAGGCAAGCAGTTTCCTGAGAAGCGGTCAGTCATTATTCAGGACCTGCTGAATAACATAGAAGCTGTTTATGAAGAGAGTGCGCAACTTTTCCCAGCTGATAAAATTTCGCCTGACTGTAAGAGCGGTTTTGTGCAGGTACAAATGGTGCTGGACCAGAGCAGAGGCAGAGATTCCCTTGAACTTTCCTTTAAAGATCAGGCGAAAGCATTACTGCTGAAAAACATTCAGAAAACCTGTAACGCAGGATATACCCTGCAAGATATAGCGCTCCTTGTGCGTAGTAACGGTGAAGCAAGAGAATTAGCGGCTTACCTATCAGTACACGGGCTGGATGTTTTGAGCGAGGAAGCACTCCGACTGAATGCAGCGCAATCGGTACAGCTGCTGGTAAACCTGCTGCATTTGCTGCACAATATCAAAAACAAACCAGCCATTGTAGCCTCAGTAAAGCTATATGCCGCTATTAGAAAGACGGCAGGCCCTGATACTGCCACACTGCAAAGAGTAGCTACTGCAGATATCAAAGAGCTGGAAGACCTCTTGCCCGGTGAATTTACAAAAAATCATATCAGCCTGAGCCGTATGGCGCTTTATGACCTGTGTAGCCGCCTGACACGCCTGTTCGGGCTCGACAGGCTGCGGGACGAAGAGCATTATTTGGAGGCCTTTATGAACGAAGTGCACCGGTATAGCCATGAAGAAAATGGTGACCTTGGCGGCTTCCTGAACTGGTGGCAAGACGAAGGTGCCAGACAAAGCTTGAAACGGGATCAGGCACCGAACGCTATTCGTATCTTAACCGTCCACAAAAGCAAGGGGCTGCAATACCCGGTTGTCATGATACCTTATTGTAACTGGAAGCTTGATGTTGATACACAGGGAAAGACGAATATCATCTGGGCAGACTGTAAGCCTGAAGGCGTTCCATCCATACATAGCCAGCTTTTTAATGGTTTGCCTCTCGCTGGGGTACCCATTACTTATAAGAGCGAACTGGCTTCCACATACTTTAGTTTTGAGCATCTGCAGGAAAAGCTACAAGCCTATCTTGACAACCTGAACCTGTTGTATGTAGCGCTAACCCGTGCAGAAGATGTCTTACTCATTACCGCTCAGGACCTCAAGGACAACAGTGAAAGTCGCCATGTGGGTTGGGTGATGAAAGAGTGCCTTGCTGCCATGCATGCACCAGTAGAAGAAAAGAGCTGCTCTATCGGAGAAAAGGAGTTTCCCTATACACAGGCTGTGTTTGGCAAACTTATGCAGCACACAAAACAGTCAACAACTGGCACCCAGGCAGAAACCCCTTACCATACGCCACTAGAGCATTGGGACCATATTCTGCGTCTGCGCCGCCACGCAAAGCCTGTTTACATTGAAGCGAACGAGCACATTGCGCAAAGTATAGATTATGGAACCCTGGTACATGATGTACTGGCTAAAGTAACCTACCTGGACTCCCTGCCGACCGTGCTGAAAAGTATGCAGTTGAAGTCGGAGATCACACAAAAGGATGCGGAAATCCTGCAAGCAAAAATGGAAGCGCTCTTGCAGCACCCTCAGGTAACTTCCTGGTTTAGTATTGATTGGCAGGTGCTAAACGAGCAGCCTATATTAGGAGTGAAGGGCGAAATACACCGGCCAGACAGGGTGCTACTGAAAGGGAAGCAAGCAATCGTGATAGACTATAAAACTGGAAACCGCAGCAAGTCGCACCATACACAGCTAAAGCGCTACATGAGCCAGCTAGCGCAAATGGGCTGTGAAACCGAAGGCTACCTACTCTATATCGAAGAAGAAAATCCTGTGGAAAGCGTGGCAAGGGAAGCCATACCTGCATAGCCTGTTTTTTCTCTTTATCATTCTTTATCACCTAACGACTTCACCTTATGAACATAGATTTTCTACAAACAATAGCCAACACCCTATTCAAAGACTATCAGGGACGTTTTGAACAAATACAGGTAGTGTTTCCAAACCGCAGGGCAGGTCAGTTTCTACTAAAGCACCTGGCCGATTTGAGCCAAACGCCAACTTGGGCGCCGCAGGTATTGAGCATGGGGGAATACTTGGAACAATTCTCTGATTTAAAGCGGGCTGACAACCTCCTGCTCTGTTTTAAGCTATACCCGATTTATAAAGAGTTGATGCCAGGGGATGAGACTTTTGACCAGTTTTATGCCTGGGCAGAAATCATCCTGAAAGATTTTAACAACCTAGACCAAGCCTGCGCTGATGCTGACAAAGTGTTTTACCACTTAAAAGACATAAAAGCGCTGGAAAGCGATGACCTGCTAAGTGAAGAGCAAAAAGACACGCTTCAGGCCTTTTACGGCAGTTTCGGGGAACAAAAAGCGTTATCGGGACATAAAGAAAGGTTTCTGGCTTTCTGGGAGGTTCTGCCTCAGTTGTACAAAGCATTCAGAGAAAAACTGATACAGGAAAACATTGGGTATAGCGGTCTCATTGCCAGAAGCGTGGCAGAAGAAAAACGATACCTGGATGCACCAGAAGGTAAAACCGTTCTGTTCTGTGGGTTTAATGATCTCACCAAAGTGGAAGAGACTGTTATCAAGCAACTGCTACAAAAAGGCACTGCCCGAATTTTTTGGGATGTGGATGCGCATATACTTAAACCAGAGCAGGAAGCAGGCCTATTCATGCGCCGCTGGCGGAAAGACGATGTCTTAGGGCCAACTTTCCCTGCACAAGTCCCTGATCTTTTAGCTAAAAAGTTACAGGAAACCATACAGCTCACAGAACTGCCGCTGGACCATGTGCAGGCACGCGAGGCAGGCCGACAGTTGCAGCAGCAGTTAGCAGAAAATGGTGTGCCCACTGATCAGGAGCTGACGCGTACTGCGGTTGTACTACCAGATGAAAGTCAGTTGTTCCCCTTTCTGTACCAGTTACCATCAGAACTGGAGCATTCTACAGTAAATGTAACTATGGGTGTGCCCCTGCGGGTAACGCCTGTTTACAGTTTATTAGATGCTTTGCTAGAGCTCCAGAAAACCTGCACACCTGACCCAATGCTGTTTCATTACAAGCCGGTTACCAGCCTGCTCCGACACCCTTATGTACGAGGTCTCAATCCGACACTTACTTACAAAGTACTTCGGGACATTGAGAGGCACAGTAAAATTCACATTAGCGAAACTGAGCTGCAGGAAGACAAAGGCCTAGCCATCATCTTTCAGTGTGCCGCTTCAGGGGCAGGCTTAGGGAACTACTTATTGAAGGTAATGGAGCTAGTTAATAAGCAGCTCCGCGATCAGCAGACAAGCCAGCAAACGCTGGAAGAAGAGTATATTTCCCGTACTCGCACGCAACTGGAGAATATGCTAAAAACTGCAGAAGAGGCAGACATTCAGCTGAGCACCGATTTGCTGGATAAGCTGATTCGCCACCTGCTGCAACAGCTAACCATTCCGTTTACAGGCGAGCCTTTGCAGGGCCTGCAGGTAATGGGTATGCTGGAAACCCGCTGCCTCGATTTTGACAACCTGTACATCCTTAGCCTGAACGAAGGAGTATTGCCGGCTGCCTCTGATGAACCGTCCCTTATTCCATACTTCATCCGCAGCGCATATGGGCTACCTACTACCGACGAGCATGATGCTGTTTATGCCTATCACTTTTACAGGCTGTTGCAACGTGCTAAAAAGGTACACTTGTTTTACAGTAACTACCGCAGTGGTGGTAAACAAGGCGAACTCAGCCGCTTTGTAAGGCAGCTCCTGTACGAGCTATGGCCTGATGTGAAACCGCACCAGCAGCACCTAAATGCCAGGCTGGGCACAACTGCTGCACTTGACTTAAAGAAAGAAACGCTACAAGCAGCTTTGTTAAAGTATACCGATAACGGAGAGCCTGCCAAGGCCCTCTCCCCTAGTGCGCTGAACACTTGGTTGCATTGCCGTACCCAATTCGCTTTCCGCTACTTGGTCGGTATTAAAGAGCCTGATGAAGTACAGGAAGATGTGGATAGTTCAATCTTCGGTCTGCTCATGCACCAGGTACTTCAAAACTTCTATGAAGAATATGGAGAAGGCGCCGAGGTAACCAAAGAGAGTATAGAACAGAAACTCACCGAGCTGCCACTCCTGCAAAGGGTTATAGTGGCTTATCAGCAAAAGTCTGGTGTCGTACCCTTCCTGGGCCGCAATAGTATGCCCCTGCATATGGTAGCTGAGATGGTAAACCAAGTCTTGGAAGTGGATAAAGCCTATGCTCCCTTCTCTATCGTAGGGCTCGAAAAAACGTTTAATATGGCCATACAGGTTCCTTATGGCAATGGGACCAAAACCATGCGCCTAAAAGGCCACGTCGACCGGATTGACGAGAAAAACGGAGAAATAAGAGTATTGGATTACAAGACTGGTAAAGACACCCGCGCCTTTACAACCATACCTGAGCTTTTCGACCGCGAAACAAAAGACAGAAACAAAGCTGCCATGCAGGTATTAATCTACTCGCTGCTCTATACCCAGCATAACAAAGAAGCACTTGATGGTAAAAGTGTGGTTCCTGCGCTGTATAATAGCAAAGAGCTATACAGCAAAGGTTTTGATGCTATCTTAAAAGCTGGTGACGAAAAGCTAGTTGCGCTAAATACTGTACAATCTGAAGAAGTGGGGCAACAGCTCAGCAATTTATTAGAAGAAGTACTGTCTTTAGATGGTGTGCTGGATCAGCGGGAGGATGCTAAAGGCTGTGAGTATTGTGGGTACGCGGGGATTTGTGGGCGGTAACAGAGAAACTATTAATTAAAAGATAATGAGAGACTACTATGCCTATATGGATTTTGATGGCTATGCTAAGGCAGAAGAACAGTTAGCTGCTTATGATTTCCTAGGCTACATTGAAACCCTTAAGAAGGTAAAAGCAAAAGCCTTTGAATATGATGGTGATGCTATGGCTTTGATAAATTTCCATACTGGAATTCAGGATGAGCTTGAATCTATAAATTCATACTACAAGCTTTCGAAAAGCACTTATGTAAGAGGGAAACAATGCCATAAATCTCTATTTCTAAATAAAAATAGAAAGGAAGTTCGTGATCAATTAAGTGCTGAAACTAAATTACTATTTAAGAAGGGAAGGCATTTTGAAGATGAATTTAGAAACAAGCTTGGAGAAGGAGTTAATCTTAAAGATAAATTAGGACATGCTTTCAGCTATTACCCCTACTTTACAAAAAAGCTTATGCAACTGAAAAAAGAATTGGTTTTTGAGGCCGGTTTTACTTTCGAAGGCGTTTTGGTTCTGGTTGATGCTCTACAGAGAAATGATGACGGAAGCTACTCTGTTTATGAAATAAAGAACAGCTCTGAAATTAAGGAAGTACATTACTGGGATATGGCGATCCAGTACTATGTGCTTAAGGAGAATCTTAAAAAGATTAAGAATTTTAACTTAGTGTTCAATGAAGCCGGCACCCATAAAGTAGTTGATCTTAAAGCTGCGTTAGAGAAAAGAGTCAAATCTATCAAAGATGAATTAGTTGAATTTAAGGCTATTCTTAACTCAAACTTAGAGCCCGCCACCTCAATGGGAGACCATTGTAATTTTCCTTATAAATGCGACTTTACTGGCTACTGTAAAAAGAAAAGCGAGGGATCTTTTTTTGATAAATTATTAAACATCGTTCATAGAGGTTATAAATGATATAGACCCAACTATAATTAAATAAAATATCCTTATATAGGAATATGATTAGCCTATTCTTATCTTGTGTTGGTAAACTATAGAATCATTATAATAAGCTTTATAAACTTAATATGTCTACTGAAATCTCGGTACAAAACTTAGTACCTGTACTCCAAAATCCTCAGCTTGCTCAATCGAACACAGATCTATCGAATAAAACATTTATAGGCATTGACTTTGGCACATCTACTACAGTAGTTACTATCGCTACTCTCACTAATGCAGGTTCTGGTATCGACACAAAAGCAATTTGGTTAAATCAAAAATTGATAGACGGAAGAACTTCATCAGAAAGAATACCTACTGTTATTGCTTGGTATAATAATCAGCTGCTTATTGGGCAGGGTGCAGCTGATTTAAAGTATCTTCTAAAAAAGGGAGTTAATGTTTGGTATTCCTTTAAAATGGAATTAGGTGAAGATATTGGACCAAAGTACTTTAATAGCCAACTTAACAAAGGCAGTAAATACACGATTTACACCCCTAAAGATGCAGCTAAAATCTTTTTTAAGTTTATCAAAGCACAAATCGATCATTATATAGAAAAACACAACTTACCCACTAATTTGCACTTTGCAGTTAGTATACCAGCTTCTTTTGAAGCAAATCAAAGAAAAGAGTTAGTACAGGCACTAGAACAGAATGGTATTGCAATAAATAAACAAGCCCTTATAGATGAGCCTAATGCTGCTTTCTTAAGTTATGTACAACAATCATCCAAGTTAGGAAATGCTTTAAAGCTCCCTGACAGCTACAACCTTAACACTTTAGTATTTGATTTTGGCGCCGGGACTTGCGATGTATCTGTATTAGAAGTTGGCAAAGATCATAAAGGGGTTTATTCTAAAAATCTATCTATTTCTAAATTTGAAAAACTTGGTGGCGATGATATTGATAGATACATTGTATTAGAGTATCTGCTTCCTCAACTATACGAAGAAAATGGCTTTGATCAGGAGGATTTTAGAACCCCCGAGATCAATAAAAATTTCATCCCTAAGCTGATGAAAACAGCAGAAGAATTAAAAATTTCTATCTGCAACAAAATAGGCCTATTAATGCAAGATCGCATCTTGCCCTCTACGGCTGTTAGCTCAACATCAGTGTCATTGGGTTACACAATTGAAATTGATTCTAGGAAAGGAAAGCTAACATTAACCGAACCTAAATTAACTTACAAGCAGTTTGCTGATGTTATGGCTGTTTTTACAAAAACAGGTACTAAGACATCAACAAGAAAAGGGATTGGACAAGATGAATTTATCAGTATTTATAACCCTATCTACAGCGCATTAAATAAAGCAAATCTAGATAAGAAAGAAGTTGATTATGTACTCTTCATTGGTGGTAGCTCTAAAAACCCATACATACAAGCTTCTTTGAAAGAGTATTTCAAAGATTCTGACTTACTAATACCAAGCGACTTACAAACGCATGTGTCGGCAGGAGCCGCTATTCATTCGCTAGTTTATAATGGATTGAATAAAAACATTATTCAACCGATCACTAGCGAACCTCTTCTAGTTATAACTAAGGATGAAACTCCAAAAGTTATTCTAAGAGCTGGCACTTCAATTCCTTGCGACCTTATAGTTATAGATGATCTTGTAACCCATTCAGATGGGCAACAGGCCATTGAGCTTCCTATATGTCTTGGTAATATAAACAAGTTACTCTTCAATATTAAAATTGTTAGCCCTAACCAAGAAGGCTTCAAGAGGAACACACCGGTACGGCTTGAACTCGAGATTAATTCTGATAAACTTTTATTAGCAAGAGCATCTGCAGCTGGACAAACCTGTGAGGTTAAACCCATGAATCCTTTTGCTAACAAAGAACTCACTGCCGAGGAAAGGATTGTGCTACAAGCGGAAAGGCAAGCCAATTTAGAAGCAGAGAAAAATGGAGGTAAACCTACAGAAAAAGGTCTAAGAGAACTAGTTAAAGCATACGAAAAAGTTGAAAGTTATTTAAGGGCTGCTGAGACACTTGAGCTTCTAAATGAATTATACCCTAAGAACTACAACTATAATCATATTGGCGTGCTTTTCTCAATGGCTGGCCATGAGGAAAAGTCTCTGGAATACTATGAGCTAGGCTATCAAAATGCTAAAAATGCTAAAGCGGCTTTTAACTATGCTTATAAATTAAAGTATAAAAATCCTCAGAAGTCGAAAGAACTACTGCAAGAAGCCCTAAACATAGATCCAGAAGACCCACATTGCTGTTATGAACTAGGTTCTTGGTACAAAAAAGAAGGTAACCCTGAGGGTGTAGATATGATCAGGAGAGCTTTCGAAACTTGGAAAAAAGAATTTGAATCAAATCA
Organism: Pontibacter sp. HSC-14F20; assembly: GCF_019599265.1. GTDB lineage: Bacteria > Bacteroidota > Bacteroidia > Cytophagales > Hymenobacteraceae > Pontibacter. Next base: position 164,777 of record NZ_JAHZTC010000005.1, read on the forward strand.
ATTATCAAAAACTAATCATAGTTGGTTATCGTCAGCTGCAGAGAAATTAGGTATGAGAGCCTTTGCACAGCAAGTTAGAGAAGCAACTCCCCGCTTTGAAGGAGATAACCTGTACAATTCAGAAAATCTTACACAAACAATTATAGAAGGCGGACTTATTAAAGCTTAAAAACAGAATTATGGCCTGGATGATTAGAGAAGACCAGTTAGATCCCGATCAGAGGGACTTTGTAAATACTGAGTCAAAAAAAGTAGGTAACATATGGATTAAAGGATTTGCTGGAAGTGGTAAGTCTGTTTTACTTGTACATTCGTTACGGGATATTCTAATAAAAGAGCCAAATGCAAAGGTGGCTATTATTGTTTTCACTCACTCTTTAAAAGACATGTTTGGAGCCGGTTTAAAGGAACTTGGTATTTATGAAAAGGCTCCAGTAATGACTTATTATGACTTTGTAAGGGGAACAGCAACTTACGACTATGTTTTTTGTGATGAGGTACAGGATCTACCTGCCCGTGTACTCTATGCAATGAAAGCGAGAGCCAAAAAGGTGATAGTTGCTGGCGATTCTAATCAATCTATTTATGATAAAGACCCGCAATGGAGAGATGACACTGTTGATCCTGAAATTATCGGAGACCTCATTAACGCCCGTCCTTTCCTGCTTAATACAATACATAGATTAACTCAATCTATCATCTCAGCTGTTCAGAAGATATTGCCATCCATGAATATCTGGGGAGCCAAAAGAGATCTTACTAAAATAGATGTCAATATTAGAGTCTGCGAGGCAAATTCTGTTGAGGAAGAAGTAGCGTACATTTACCAGGAAGCCAGAAAGGGTGCCAATGTTGGCGACACCTGTGCTATTCTGCTTCCAACATCAAAGTTGGTTCTGAAGTTTGTGAATACTCTTCTTGAAAATGAAGATTGTGACTCATGGGAAACAGAATACAATTACTGGAGAAAGCCTGATTATGGCAAAATGAATAACTACCTTAAGGCTAACGGAATTAAAGCACAGTACATTGGCAGCAACTATGGTTCTTTGAAAGATGCAGAAGCTAGTAAGGACATCATTATCATGACATATCATAGTGCCAAAGGATTAGATTTTGATAATGTCTTTATTCCCTTTGCCAACGATGACCTTTATATAAGTAAAGACAATGAGGAAACTCTATTTATGGTGGCAATGACTCGTAGCCGAAAGAATTTATACTTTACCTTTGAAGGCTACACACATGATTTAGTTGATCGTTTTATTGCTGATTGCACTTATATCAATATAGAAGAATATCTTGGTCCTAGAGAGGACATTGATGAAGATGACGATGACTTCGTATTTTAATTTTTAGAACATGAATCATTATTTGGCGCCTGTACTAAGGCAACAGTTTAATTTATATTACAGGTTTGGCTACACTTTTATTCCTAATGCTCTACTCATCCCCTTTGATGGAGTAGTAGGTCAAACACAGGTAAATGAGGTATTAAAATTCCTTTTACAAGTTACGCCCTTCGAATACGATGAAGAGTATGTAATACTTCACGTTCAAAGTGAAGGTGAAGCTATAGGTGGTAATATTAAATTTGATATTCAGCAGCTTACATCTGTATATCCGCTTTCTCAGCAGGCTAAAGCTTCAATTGCACAAAAAATTGACCAGCGTATAACGTTAGGTAATCCTCTTTTTGAATCTAGCCTTGCTAAAGTTGAAGACACAATTCAAAAAGAGGAAACCATAAAGGGTATTGAAGCCCTTTGGAGCATTTTTTTAGAAAACGACACAGAAAAAGATAAGTATATCACACTTTTGGATTTAGATTGCATACTAAATGCGCTAAGTCTGAGAAGTAAGGGCAGAAAGCCTTCTGACCTAAAAGATGAAAGTTATTTAGCCTATCTATTAACCTACGAGCGATATGGCTATTTTCCTAAAGAAGGTATCGGGTACTTTTATGATGCAGGGCAAATCTTTGCTCACTCCATAAACAAACCTTTTGAGGGCGGAAAGCTACACAGTCTGCTTAATCAAATTTATAAAGAAAGAAGTACTGCAGGTTTTGATAAAGTAGTATCTAAAATTGAAAATGAGCCGTTAGCTGCACCTTATAAATCTATGAATACGGTAGATGGAATAAGGCAATATGTACTCACCCCTCTTTTTCTTTTACTAAAAGACCACATTAGAAATGCAGATAGCTTCTCAGCTGTGAAAGATTCAAACTTCTTCACACATGCAAGAGAAAACTTCAATGCTGAATTCAAAGCAGCTATTATTCTTTTAGGAGCTTTTTTCAAGTTCAAAGCTTTTTATGATGAATACTATAATATCGTTAATCTAGACATTTATCAGGCTCAGCCACTGTTACCACCAGTAATAAAAGAAAGCATCAAGCAAACCCAGGTTGAGGCTATAACGGCAACGGAGCAAGAAACAGAGAATCAAACGACGACCGAAACTTCGGAACAATTAGAGCCGTCAGAAAAACTCTCTGCTACAGAAGCACCGGATGTTCAACATCTACAGATAGAATCTACAGAGGTTCTATCTGTAGAAGAACCTACTTCTGATGTAGTACCGGATCCATTACAAAGTGAAGCTTCTACTGATTCAATAGATTCACGTGTAACTTTTGAAGCTAATATTACAGATGAAGCTACTCCTGAAATTGTTAGTCAATCTGAAGAAGCAAAATCAGACATTTCTGAAATTAGAGAGAAAGAGACTGATGGTGCAAAAGATGCTGAAACACAGTTAGGCTTTAGCTTTATCAGCAAAGAACAAGATTCTCCTTCCAATTCATCTATAAGCAATGTTGAATTAACTACAAATGATGCAGTCCCTTCTAACTCAACAGATCCGATACAGGAAGAAGGCAATAATGAAAGAATTGAGCCTATTGCCGAGCCTGATATAAAGAAACCCAAAAAACTTCGCGCCAAGTCTACCAAAAGTAAAAAGAAGTTGAAGGCTGAAGTTACCCTTTTAACTTCAGATACTAAAGACGATAACGGAGTTACTCCGGGAGAAACCGTTGATTTAACTATTGAGAAAGATACAAAGGCGACATCAGTTAAGGAATAACTTTTGACTACTGTTAAAACTGCATGAACAAATTAGAATACTTCCTTAGCCTAGCACAAACATTGGCAAACGGCGTTAATACAGCCGAAAATGAAAATGACACCAGGCTTTTCACCAATATTTTTCGGTTATATGTTAACAACCGATTACCAATAGGTCCAGCTGTTGTAAGACGTAGTGAAATAGAGATTACAAAAAGTAGCCTGGAACTACTGTTAAAATATTCTGGGTGCGAAGGTGCTAATAGTTTGCTAAGAGAGTTCACTCGTCAGGCTCGCCCTGAGCATTTACCAGCTTATGCACTTATCCTAAAAAGTATAAACCCCAATACTCTTGATGAACAGTTGTTGCTTCGTCTCACAAGAAGCTTACGCCAGGCAACAAGCCAGCAACCAGAAAAAGCTAAACTCATAATTGAGCTACTATTTGGTAGCATAGAACCTACTATACATTCCTTAAATGATTACGAAGTATTAGAGCAGGAGGCGAATTGGTTATTAAATAATACAAATTTTGAGATTTGTATAATGCTAGCTAAAGCGCTGTACTTTCGGCATAGAAGAGATAGCAGACGAATTCATCGAGGTAATATAAACCCTGCGGCTGTCTCTTTTTATGAAAGAGTACTGCCGCAAATAGCTCAATATGTAGAGCGGCATCCTGAAGTTAGAGAAAACAGATATTTCCGAGGCCTCTTGCAAGAAGCTCAGGTGATATAAGATGCCAATAAGCTAACCTAAGTTTTATTTCTTTTGAGCAAGAAGCTTCTTTTGAAAAGTAACTTCTTGCTCAAATATCTTTACCGTATGAATTTAACAGCACACCAGGCTCAGTATATCGCTTATGAGCTAACTAGACGCTTCCCGTCAGGCAGCTCTGAAAAATTTAATGCCGCCCTTCTCGATGCTCAGGTTGACTTGAACCCCCATCAAGTGGAGTCTGCTTTATTTGCCTTTAAGTCTCCCCTATCTAAGGGTGCTATACTGGCAGATGAGGTTGGTTTAGGTAAAACAATAGAGGCGGGTATACTATTATCTCAGCTTTGGGCCGAGAAAAGAAGAAAGCTATTAATCATTTGCCCTGCCAACCTGCGAAAACAATGGAGCCAGGAGCTTTGGGAAAAGTTCTTTCTAGAATCGACTATTCTAGAAAGAAAAAGTTTTAATGAGTTTAGAAAAGCTGGCAAAAAGAACCCATTCGAGCAAGCTAAAATAGTTATATGCTCTTACCAATTTGCCAGAGCAAAGGCTGATCTAATGCAATTAGTTTCCTGGGACTTAGCCGTAATCGACGAAGCTCATCGGCTAAGAAATGTATATAGACCCAGCAATAAGATTGGGAAAGCCATAAAAGAAGCACTCTCACACTCAAGAAAAGCACTTCTTACAGCTACTCCCCTACAGAACTCTTTGAATGAGCTTTATGGCTTGGTAAGTATTATTGACGAGCATACTTTTGGCGATATAAAGATTTTTAAAAGCCAATTTGCCAGAGCTGTAGATGGAGATAATTACCAAGACCTGCGCGATAGGCTTAAATCTGTTTGTATAAGAAACCTTAGAAGGCAGGTACAGGAGTATATCCGCTATACCAGTAGGATTCCGTTAACCATAAGATTTGAGCCAACTCCACAAGAGCATAAGCTTTACGAAGAAGTTAGCAGGTATCTGCAAAGAGACTTGATTTATGCTTTACCAGCAAGCCAACGTCACTTAATGACTCTTATCCTGCGCAAGCTATTGGCCTCTTCTTCCTATGCAATTGCTGGCACTTTAAACGGCTTAATTAAGAAGCTTAACCAAGCTATTGTAGATCATCAGCGATTAAGTATGGCCGATGAGATTACAGAAGATTATGAGCTTTTTGAAGAGCAGGATGAAGAATGGAATGAAGATGATGAGCAAGAGGAAAGCCAACTAACTGAAGAGGACATTAAAGCTATAAAGCTTGAAATTCAGGAATTGGAAAGATACCGTGATTTAGCGGAGTCTATCAAGCAAAACGCTAAAGGAGAAAAGCTGATTACTGCCTTAAAAGAAGGATTTGCAAAAATGGACAAAGAGGCAAATCAGAAGGCTATCATCTTTACAGAATCTACCAGAACGCAGAACTATCTCTTCAACTTACTTAGCCAGCACTATCCAGGAAAGGTGGTTTTGTTTAACGGCTCTAACAATGATGAGCTGTCAAACAAGATCTACAAGAGTTGGCTGAGCAAATATAGCGGTACAGATAAAGTATCAGGTTCCCCAACAGCAGACAAACGTGCTGCCTTGGTAGATCATTTCCGCAACGAGGCAACCGTTATGATTGCCACAGAAGCTGCTTCTGAAGGTATAAACTTACAGTTCTGCTCATTGCTCATTAACTACGACTTACCCTGGAACCCCCAGCGAATTGAGCAGCGCATAGGAAGATGCCACAGATATGGACAGAAGTATGATGTAGTAGTGGTTAACTTTCTGAATGTTAAAAATGCAGCAGACATGCGTGTTTTCCAGCTGCTGGACGAAAAGTTTAAGTTGTTTAGCGGGGTATTTGGAGCCAGCGATGATGTTTTAGGAAGTATCGAATCCGGAGTAGATTTTGAGAAGCGCATTGCCGAGATTTACAGAAAGTATAGAAGCGAAGCTGAAATAGTAGAACAGTTTGACCTGCTTCAGAAAGAGCTGGATGAGCAGATTAATAGTAAGATGCTCTCTACGCGGGAGAAGCTATTAGCGAACTTTGATGAGGAAGTTGTTGAAAAGCTAAAGCTAAGGTTAACAGAGAGCCGTGAATATCTGAATAAGTATGAGCAATGGCTTTGGGCAATTACAAAGTATGAGCTTAACCATCATGCAAACTTTAACGATGGCAGCCTGAGCTTTCAGTTAAAGAGCCAACCATATGAAGGGTTTCACTTCCCGAAAGAGCCTTTTAGGTTAAGTAAGCAGTACACCGAAGCTCATGTGTACCGCATGGGTCACCCGCTGGCGCAAAAGATTATTGAAAGCATAAAAGAGAAGCAGCTCACATCAGCTTCCTTAACCTTCGATTTAACAGGCTACGAAGGAAATGTGAGCATACTAGAAGAGCTTAAGGGGAAATCCGGTTGGCTAAGCACAATCTCCGTAAGCGTGGATTCTTTCGAAGCCTCTGACTACTTGCTAGCCTTTGGCGCTACAAACAACAATATGCAGCTATCTGAGGACCAGGCTAAGCGCCTGCTCATGCTTCCAGTAAAAGAAGCTCATGTTAATGGTAGTATACTGGATACTGCTGGTGTAAGCAGCGCTGAAAAACTGCACCTGGACTCGCTACTAAAAAGCATCGCAGAGAAAGACAGCACCTACTTAAGGCTGGAAACCGAGAAGTTAAACAAGTGGGCTGAGGATAGAATAACAGCAGCTGAACTGGCTATAAAAGAGACCAAGGCCAGAATAAAAGAGTTAACAAGGGAGTCTCAGAATACAACAGACCCTACTGCCCAACTTAAAATTCAGCAGCAGTTACAAGAGCTATCCAAAAAACAGCGAAAACAAAGACAGGAAATTTTTACAGTAGAAGATGAAATTGCTGACATGCGCGATCAAATGATTGAGGATATTCAGAAACGCATGAAGCAGGAAATATCAAAACATAAGTTATTTACCATTAACTGGAAATTAGTTTAAGAACGCATAATGACGAACTACGACAAACTTATCGCTACCCTTGAGGAGATTTTTATGCTGGATAAAGCCGAATTGGACTTTGGCATTTACCGCATCATGAACCAAAAGCGAGAAGATATTACCAAATTTCTGAAGCATGACCTGGTACCACAGGTAAAGCAAGTTTTAACAGAAAACCTATCAGTAGATAAGCAAGTTATACAAAAGAAAATAGATGATGTTATTGAAGCATCTAAAGTCTCAGGGCATGATCCAGAAACATCACCTGTTGTACAGCAACTAAGAGCGAAATTAGGTGAAGCAGCTGATTTGGGAGGATTAGAGAATGAAGTATTTTCTTTATTAACTAACTTCTTTAAGCGCTACTTTGATAATGGCGACTTTATCTCAATGAGGCGCTATAAGAGGGACGTGTATGCCATACCTTACGAAGGTGAGGAAGTAAAGCTGCATTGGGCTAATGCTGATCAGTACTACATTAAAACAAGTGAGTACTTTAAAAACTATAGCTTTAAGCTAAGCGATGAAAAAAAGGTAACTTTTGAGCTTGTAGAGGCCAGTACCGAGCAAAACAACAATAAAGTACAGAAAGATAAAATAAGGCGCTTTAAACTTTATGAAGATAAGCCATTAGAGGTGCTTGAAGATGAGCTGAAGTTATACTTTACCTATGAGCCAGCTGATAAAAAAGTAAAACAAGATGGTTTGTTGTCTAAGGCATTTGATACGCTTACACCGCATATACCTGCTGATTTTACAGAACTGCTGACACTTAAACCAACTAAAGCAGACAAGAAAAGAACGCTACTGCAAAAGCACTTACAAGACTATACCGCCCGAAATACCTTTGATTATTTTATACACAAAGATTTAGGCGGTTTCCTGACCCGCGAACTGGACTTTTACATCAAAAATGAAGTACTGTTTATTGATGACTTAAACACGCGCGATGAGCAGGAGTTTCTGAAGCAGCTGAGCCAGATAAAAGCTATCAAAAAGATTGGTGAGAAAATCATTGCCTTTTTAGCGCAGCTCGAGAACTTCCAGAAGAAGCTATGGCTGAAGAAGAAGTTTGTAGTTGAAACCAACTACTGCATTACACTTGATCGTGTGCCTGAGGAGCTTTATCCTGAAATAGCACAAAATGAAGCGCAAATTCAGGAGTGGATTAAGTTGTTTGCTATTGATAAAATTAAGGAGCAAAAGGCAAGTAGTTTATTTACGGAAGATAGAGTTGGATTTGCTATACCGTTAAGTGTGGATTTTCTGAAACAGAATCCTTACTTTGTTTTAGATACTGCATTTTTCAGCGAAACTTTCAAGTGGAACCTTATCTCTAACATTGAAAAGTTCGATGAGCAATGTGACGGTCTACTGATAAATTCAGAGAACTTCCAAGCACTTGAAGTTTTAAAAGATCGATTCAAAGAAAAAGTAAAGTGCTTATATCTTGATCCGCCATATAATACTGGGGCAGATGATTTCATATATAAAGATGATTACCAACATAGTAGTTGGTTAAGTATGATGTCTGATAGATTACTTCAGTCAACTTCATTTATTAAACCTGAAGGCACTATAGCAATAAGTATAGACCTAAAAGAAGTTGATAAAACTATAGCATTGTTAGACACCATTTATGGTGAGGAAAATCGAAAAAGCTCAATAACAGTAAAACGAGGTTCTGTTACAGGTGCTAAAGTCATTAATCCTGGAGTAGTCAATGTAAGTGAATATGTTATCGCATACTCTTCCGATGAGAAATATTGGAGTCCAGAAAAAGCCTTTAGAGAAAAAGGTTATGACTCAAGATATGGTACGATGATAAAAAACATTGAAGCTCCATTTGAAAATTGGCAGTTTGAAAGTGTTTTAGATGCATTTGCAAAAGAGAAGCAAATAAAGAAATCAAAATTAAAGAAAGAGTTAGGAGAAGATTATGATACCGAACTCTTAAGTTTTGTGATTAGAAATGCTTCTAAAGTAATTCGTTTAGCTAGTCTTGATGAAAACAGCATCAGTTCGGATGCTATCGAACTAAAAAATCAATCAAAATCTAATCCAGATAAAATTTATCATTTAGAACGAGAAGACAGGAATGACTACTACATTTTGAATGGAAATGCAATTCTTTTCTATAAAGATAGATTAATCGATATTGGAGGACGCTTAGTTCCTGGAGAACCTGTATCCGACATCTGGGATGATGTGCTACCTAATGATCTTCATAATGAAGGTGGTGTTAGTTTAAGAAAAGGTAAAAAACCAGAAAGACTAATTCACAGGATAGTTGAAATGAGTTCAAAGCGGGGGGAACTTGTAATGGATTTCTTTGCAGGTAGTGCTACAAGTTGTGCAGTAGCTCAAAAGTCTAATCGAAAGTGGATAGGTGTTGAACAAGGTAGTTATTTTGACCAAATAACTTTGAAGAGGATGAAGAATACTCTTTATGGTGATAAGTCAGGTGTAACAAACGATACAAAATGGCAAGGTGGGGGATTCTTTAAGTATATCCGCTTAGAAAGTTATGAAGATACACTTAATAATCTTCAACTGAATCTAACAGACCAGCAGCAGCAAGCTTTAGAAATTAACCCATCTTTTAAAGAAGGCTATACACTTAACTATATGCTGGATGTAGAAACTCAAGATAGCTTATTAAATTTAAAGTGGTTTGAGAATCCATTTGACTGCAAACTAGATGTAACTCGCAATAATGGAAAAAGGCCTACTAAAGTTGATTTAGTTGAGACATTTAACTATCTAATAGGTCTCATAGTAGAAAGCTATGCTGCGCCTAAAGATGGTTATGTAGTGATAACAGGCAAAAGCTTAACTGGCGAGAAAATATTAGTAGTGTGGCGCGATTGCACCAAACATGATAACAAGGCGCTAAATGATTTCCTCAAAAAAAGCCATTACAATCCGCTTGATAGTGAGTTTGATCGCATTTATGTGAACGGTGACAATAATGTTGAAAATCTGAAAGCAGGCGACGAGCGTTGGAAAGTAGTGTTGATAGAGGAAGAGTTTAAGAAAAGAATGTTTGAGAACGCCTAAACTACTGCTATGCCGAGATTATCAGATTCCCTTGTCTTAAACAAGTATATACTAAGCCTTTTTGGGTCAACAGATTTAGAGGCATTATCCCAGCATTTAAAAGACTCCGCACTTGAAGGCTACGATGAAAACAATATCTCCCGTTTTCATCATGCATTGGTGGTACACCTTTTCGGTAACGAAAACCTGCCTAAAGAGTTATTACTGCAATACGACCAAAACATCTATTCGCATACACAAGCAATAAGTCAGAAGCGGGAAGAACCTATAAAATGGAAGTACTTCCAGTACTTGGCCTTACTATTTACAGAAATCTACCTGGACAAGTACTTTACCGATAGCGAAGCGCTTAGGAAAGAGCTTAATAAGTTTAAAGAAGAGAAAAATAGCAGCAATGGAAACGATTTTGCAGCTATCCCAGACTATGAGCTTTTACAGGATCAAAACGACCTGAACAAGCTCGCCTACTGGAATGCAACAGGCTCTGGCAAAACCTTATTAATGCACATTAATATTTTGCAATACCAGCACTATCTGAAGAAGCATAATAAAGCCAGAAACCTTAACCGTATTATTGTTCTCACTCCTAACGAAGGCCTGTCCAAACAGCACCTGAAAGAGTTTGCTCAGTCAGGTATGGAGGCCGAGCTATTTGACAAAAGCGGCGGAGCATTATTTATAGGTCAGAAAATAGAGATTATAGATATTCATAAACTGGAAGAAACGTCTGGCGACAAAACAGTTGCAGTAGAGTCTTTTGAGGGTAATAATCTGGTACTAGTAGATGAAGGCCACAGAGGAGCGAGTGGCGACAGCTGGAAAGACAAGCGAAACAGGCTGTGTGAATCAGGCTTTTCTTTCGAGTACTCAGCTACTTTTGGACAAGCTGTACATGCATTAACTGGAGCCAAGCAAAAGGCTCTACTAAGCGAGTATGGTAAAGCTACCTTATTCGATTACTCCTATCGCTATTTTTACAAGGATGGGTACGGCAAGGATTACCAGATATTAAACCTAGATGAGGAATGGGAAGAGAAGGGTTACGTGCGGTTATACTTAACGGCTTCCCTTCTCTCCTTCTATGAGCAGCTTTTAGTTTATCGCGACAACAATCAGGAAATAGCTCCTTACCTGATCGATAAACCATTGGCCATTTTTGTTGGTGGTAAGGTTACCAAAAGTATTAACGCAACTACAGCATCTGATATAGTTGAGGTCTTAAGGTTCTTCGAGGTATTTGTAAAAAACGAAACTCAATCAATAGATTATATTCAGCGCATCTTAGATGACACAACAGGCCTGAACAACGAGCATGGGCAATCTATCTTCCGTAATGCTTTCCATGTAATTAGAGAAAGTCGTAAGCCAGCTGGCGCTGTGTACAAGGACGTATTAAAAGAAATATTTAACTCTGACGTGGCAGGCGCTTACCTTCACCTGGATAACCTAAAAGGGCAGGATGGTGAAATCGGCTTACGCATCGGCAATGCTGATTATTTCGGTGTGATAAACGTCGGTGACGATAAAGGCCTGCTAAAAATATGTGAGGAGAAGAAACTTTCTGTGTCAGAGAAAGCTTTTTCATCATCTCTCTTTCACGCCATCAACGATAAACAGAGTAAGGTTAACATCCTGATAGGCTCTAAGAAGTTCTCAGAGGGCTGGAGCAGCTGGCGTGTGAGTACCATGGGATTGCTTAACATTGGACGTGGCGAAGGTTCTGAAATTATTCAGCTGTTTGGCCGAGGCGTGCGCCTGAAAGGCTATAAATTTTCTCTTAAAAGAAGTACTGCCTTAGATCACAGCATGCGCCCAGAAAGTATACCTGCTGTTCTCCCTATTCTTGAAACACTCAATATATTCGGCCTTCGTGCAGACTACATGCAGCAGTTTAAAGATTACCTGGAGGAAGAAGGTTTACCGGCAGAGTCAGACTATGAGAAGATTTCATTTGATGTACTTCCAACCATCACTAATCTTTCTGAAAAGAACCTAAAATACATAAAAGTACAAGATGGATCAAACTTCAAGAAAGAAGCGCATGTGGATGCCACTCTAGCAGAAGGTGTGCCTCCTATAGTGTTAAACTGGTACCCGAAGGTACAAGTTCTGAAAAGCGCCAGAACCACAAACATTACGGAAGTAGTAGCTATAGAGGAAGGCAAACTAGAGGGTACGCACCTGGCCTTTTTAAACTGGACCCAGATTTACTTTGAGATACAAAAGTTTAAGAACGAACGTAGCTGGTACAACCTTAACTTATCTATCGATGAGCTTAAGAGTATTCTAGAGCAGCAAAACTGGTATACGCTCTTAATTCCTTCTGCGGAATTAGAGCTAAACGACTACAGAAAAGTAAGGATCTGGCAAGAACTTTCAACTGTACTACTTAAGGCATATATCGAAAGGCTTTATAACTATAAAAAGAGCGCCTTCTACAGCGAAAGAATAGAAGTCGCAACTCTGGACAATTCTCATCCTAATTTTGAGCAAGATTATAAGCTTTTAGTAAAGAGATCAGAAACTACTCTGATCGATAGAATCAAAGCATTAAGAAATATTGTACAAAGGAACGAGTTTAGTGAAAATTTCAATATTGCTGCGGATTTTGATGCGCTCTATTCTAACCTGCATCTTTACCAGCCATTAATTTCTGTTACAAATGGTAGCTATTCTGAAGTTGTTAAAATAAAGCCTGTAGCTCTGAACAAAGGAGAAAAACAGTTTGTGGAGGATTTAAAAGCTCATTTTGAAGCAGAAAATGACTTCTATGCTAATAAGCAGCTATACCTTCTGCGGAATATGAGCAAGAGAGGCATTGGCTTTTTTGAGGCTAATAATTTTTTCCCGGATTTTATACTTTGGTTAGTCGCAAATGGGAGACAGTATATTTCTTTTATAGATCCCAAAGGTTTACGCCAGATACAGGGCTTCGAAGATCCTAAAGTTAAGTTACATAAAACTATAAGGGAGACTATACAACCAAGACTGAACGACCCGGATATTATTTTAAATTCTTTTATTATCTCTAATACCCCGTACGGCCAACTAAGCTATTGGAAAGATCAGGAAGATATTGAGGACTTCAATTCAAATCATATTTTCTTTCAGGAAGAACAAAGCGAAACTTATATATCTAGCCTGTTGCAAGCTAGTCTTGCTATAGAACAGCAAGAGGAAGTTCAATAATATAGAAAAGGTGCCTATTCTTAATTTATAGGCACCTTTTCTGTTTACTTAAGAGCTAAGGCTCCAATATTTTCCAATAGTTCAGTATCCAATGGTACTCTATTATGTGCGTCATTTATTAGGCTGTCCATATCTTGGTACCAGTTGGCTTTGATAAAGTCTTCATAGTTGTGGTGCAGCTGGTGCATTTGCTGTAATGCCAACATTACTTGGTCAACCACTTTAAACAGTTCATTTACCTTCTCCCGCTCTATAGGCTTACCAGCATGCACAAATTCGCTCCGCAGCTTATACATTTCTGACATGGCATAGTAGTGTGGCTTAAACTCCACTCTTAACCGTTTAAAAGTAAGTATAGCCATGCGGTTCTTCAGCGTGTTAGATCTGGCTTCTTCCGTATCGGAGTTAAGCACCGCATCTAGGCCAGCCGTTAGGTTAATGAAAGCATCTGCTGATCGGTCGTCCTGCAAGTGTATAGCGGCCGTAGTAGCAAAAGATTTCAGTACATCGTGCAGGTGCAAGAACTCACTCTCGCCCCTTTGCTTCATTTCCTGATAGGCTTCAACAGCCTGGTTTACGTGCTCTATACTATGACGCCAACCATACTGTATCTGATGATTACATGTTTGGATTGGAATCATCCAGCCTTGGTCCGGTTTGCCAGTTATATGCGTAAACATGGTAAACTGTGTGCCATCGCCTAAGCCCATTTCATAGAAAATCCGCTTATCATAGAAGGCCATACCGAATGCCACAGCATCTGCCAGATCTTGGCTAAACTCGCTCCAAAATTGCTGCCACTTCAGTTCACTTAACGCTTCGAAGTATACATCATACACAAAGTCACGGTACCCGTCAGGAAGATATTTGTACAGCTCTAAAAGGTTAAACACCTTTATTTCCTGCCTATCACGGTGTATGGCTAGGAAATCTTCTACCACCAGCTCATTTAGCTTATTATACTTTATGTATCGCTCCCAATAATCGGTAGTAGGTATGTTACGTTTAATAATATTTTTAACATCCTGCGCCTTAAACTTACCGAACAGAAAGCGCTCCAGCTTCAAATACTCTTCTTCAGCATAGTGCAGCTTCATTGGAAACACCATCTGCAAATTTGCCTTTGTAAAACTCTTGGCAAGTTTGTCTGTAGCTGTGCGCGCGCTTTTGGTTGCGTTATAAATGCTCAGAAAAAAGAAAGTATACACCTGCGCCAACTGTTCGCTATACTCATGGCTGGCACTCAAATAGAATTGCTCTACATCTTTTAGATAATCGGCATAGGAATAGCCATCAATTTCTTTAGGGTAATACAGGGTAATAGATGGTCTTAAATGAGTTCCGTCATGCTCATCCCTTGCTGGCATCTTAGCTTCAAATTTCTTCAGGATGTAATCGGGTGTAAAGCTTGTTTGGATGCTTTGGAGGTAGGCTGTTTTCATCTGAGAATGCTTGAAAATTGATTATGATAGCTATAAGCAAGTGCTCTAAAACCTTTATTTTACTTCATAAATATACAGTATATTTAATACCTGTTATAAGGCAGGAATGTTCACCACCCTAAATTTGTTAACTATGCGACATCAGATAATTCATAGGTACATTTTAGAAAATGAAAATAGCATAGCTAAATATTACACATTTTATAAGAGAGATTCCCTTTGGCTTGATCTAGATCAATTAATAGATGGAGATGTCTATGATTCTGTTTTCATTGACAAAAAAGAAAAATACATCCACTTATCTTATAAGAATTGTGATGGGTGTGAAGTTGATGCGGTTATTGACATAAATGGTAACATAATACATAAAGATTTAGAATCTATTGATTATGTTATCAATGATTTAGAAAATGGAAGCGTTAAATTCAATTCATGCCAATCAAACTTTGTAAAAGACTTTCAATCTTCAGATTATGGATTAATTCATAGGATTGTAGTAGAAAATGAATTTAGTAAGCCTGAGCCTTACTTTTTTTTAAAAAGAGGGTACAAATGGCTCAATTTAAATCAATTGGTCGATGGAGATATTTGCGAAGCCAATTTTATTGGCAATACTGAAAGGTTTATACGTCTTTCTTACAAATACTGGAACGGGCATCTACTTGAATCAATTATTGACATCAAGGGCAATATAGTATATAGGGATATAGCTTGTATTATAGAGGTAGTTGATAAACATGATCTTTTTATTGTCCGATTTGATGCAGCTTATATGCACAAAGATTTCAGAAGTTATTATGAGCTATATAAGTACCATTATTACTATGCTGTAGTAGATGGAGATGGAGCCCTTAAAATTGCCCCTACTTTTGATGTAATAAGTTACGATGAGGAGTCTGAATGTTTTATTTATAGAGAATTTAGTAGCGGAGAGCAGTTAGAGGAACATGTAGATTTTGTTCTGAATAACGAACATTTCATCTTTGAACCTAGACCTTATATTGAAACTGACCTATAGTAAATCATTAATTCAGAAAGTTTTTGTTTTCAAACTTATCAGCTTGTACAATCATATTATTTTGTTGAAGGACTTAATTGCATAAATCTTATAGGCAAAATTTCAATTATCAAAATTTAAGTATAATAACCCTTAAATATCCCCCATGCCCCTTATCAACTTCATAGAGATTAAAACCAAGTCAGGTTACAGCGAGTTTGAACTACATACGGGAGATATTACTAACCTGGGCTTTGAAGTAGACCTAGTGGCTTTTTCGGCATATAAAGGCAGCTATGTACCAACGCCGGGTTCAGTAATCAGGTCGTTTTATGAGCAAGGTATAGATGTGGAAGCGTTGGCAGAAAAACCTTTGCTGGACCTGCGCGATAGCTTCGGCACCTGGGTTTCACAGCCTTTAGAAGTTCAGAATATCAAGAACCTGATCTGTCTTGAGATACGGGGTACGGGATTTACCTTTGAAGAAGCCATCCGTAATTTGTTCTCTGTTCTGTCCGTGCTGGAAATAAAAGGTTACCGTAACAAAACCATTGCTTTGCCCATGCTAGGCACCGGTAGCCAGCGCATCAACCCCAAAGAAATTGTGCCGATACTGGTTAACCAGGCATTGGACTTTCTGATGCACGCCCGCTACCTGAAGAAAGTTATTTTTGTGGTGCGGGACGAGGAGCAGGCAGAAGAACTGAACGAAGTAATGGATATGGTTTTAGGCCGTAGCAATGTACGCGTGCCACATGGCCCAATGATAGATGGTCTAAAGTCAGAGATACTTCGAGAGCTGGATAAGATAGAAGCTTTGGGAGTGGCAAATCATCTTGTTAAAGAGTTAAAACGCATCATATCAGGCGAGTGCAGGTCTTTTGACTTAGGCGTAAACTCCCGAAAAATGGTAGAGTTTATATTATCTGACATCTCACCTGAATATAGCCACGGCTATAGTTTGCTTCATAATATCCGATTATTAGACAATGTGGGTATAGCCAAGTGGGTGCAGAGTTACATGCATGTGCTACGTGAGTTCGGTAATGCAGAAGCTCATAGTGCCACAGCTGCAAAAAGAAACCCTGAAAATATGAGTGCCAAAGATCTGGAAGTATGTTTATTTTGTTTACAGCGGGTACTTGATTTCTATAATAGCTATAAAAGCCAGTTTCAATTCCTAAAATGATAAGCACAACAATACATACTATATCCCTCTAAAACCTACTATCAGCTATAGAGATTGAAAATACTTTTTATATAATCTTATATTTTTTAAAATTTATTTTTGATATATATTAAAAATAAATATATTTGCTCCTGAAATTCTAAACTTAGAAGACCTATCTAATATGATGTAGCCGATAATTAAAGTGTATTTGCACACAAGAGTTTAAATATTTCCAATTCCTAATAAGTTGCTCAAAGAGGTCAACGGGATTGGTATGTTCAAAATATTAAACTTTTTTAATTATGTGCAAGCCAGAAAAAAATCTTATCGCTACTTCATCTAACTCAGCTAACTTTTACTTTGAAAAGGGTAATGCCTACGATGCCAAACAGAATTGGCTTCAGGCAATTTTCTGCTATACTAAAGCTATTGGTTTACAGCCTGATAATGTAGCATACTACATAGAAAGAGCTGAATCCCTTATTATGGCAAATGAACTTAGTCATGCAAAGAATGACTATGATCAGGTGCTAAAATTACGCCCTACTGATGATTACGCCTATTACAGAAGAGCTACTCTAAAGCTTGATCTTGGTAAGGAAATCAGTGCACTTAATGACCTTAACAAAGCTATCGAGTTAAATGATGAGGCTTACGAGTACTTTGCACTACGTGCAGAACAGTTTATTAAAAATGCTGCGCATATAGCTGCTATCGCTGATCTAACCGCAGCTATCAAACTATTTGCTCCAGACGAAGAAATACCTCTTAAAGTGTTAGAGGAGCTTTACTTAAGAAGAGCTCAGGTAAATGCTTTAGAAGATACCTGGTCTAGTGCTCTTTACGATTGTGAGCAGGCTCTGGCAATGAATCCTGAGCAACCAGACTATCTTGTTTTAAAAGGATTCTGCTATGCAGGTATGGGTATGGATAATGAAGCTGAACGTATTTTAAAGCAAGCCTACATGAAAGCTGACACAACTCATGATTATTACACTTGGCTTTCAACAAAAAGAAGCTTTATACTAGATGACGCTGGAGAAATGGCAGACTTGAATGAGGCTATTGAAATCTACAATAAACCTGAGTCCTATGCTCTTCGGGCGGAACTGAAGGCAAGGTTAAATAACCTGGAAGGTGCTCTAGAAGATTATAGAGAAGCCTATCTTCTAAAATAAAAGAAACAAACTTCGTGAAGCACTTACTATAATTAGGTGCTTCACGAAGGTTAATAAATTAGATCAAGACTATAAAACCAGTTACTAAACCGTAGCAATTGACATAACTCTATAAGTTAGCAGCTACTGCTGCTCTGCACACCAGATTTTAAACTATTTATCCATTACCTGAAAGGCAGCCTAAACTGCTATAACAGGAGTGGCATGTTCAAAATCTTAACATTTTTGTTATGTGCAGAGAAAAGTACCTCAACCAGCCGCTTATTAAAGCGAAACGCTACGTTTACCACATCTCCCCTGCCGTCAACCGCGACTCTATCGATCGCCTCGGCATCCTCTCCCGCAACGATATCCGCTTCGGGCCTAAATTCGGCTATCCTGATGCTGTATTCGCCAACAACCTCGATGTATTCAACAGTTTCTTTTGGTGGCCGTTCATCGAAGAGATGTGGGAACAAGATGATCCAAATGCCCTTGAACGCATCTACGACATCTGGGAAATTGATACACGTATTGTTAACACCACATGGCGTCGAGACCCTGGCTTGTTCAAAGGCAACAGGCACATCTTCACGTTAGACGACATCCCACGCGAAGCCATTCGCTTAGTGCGCCAAGAGCCCATGGAGCAGCGCATCCGTTATAGTGACGGCGTAGCGTCTACCTATACTTGGAACGGGCTGGTAACGGTCCTTCCCCGTAGACCAAGGTATAGGCTCCCGTGTGTCAGATAAACTTATACCTGATTGGGTACAGAAGGCTATATTAGATCTTTCTGTACCCAATCAGGTATAAAATAAGAACACCCAGCAAATTAGTCCATGCCGGGTGTCTTAATCAGAACAGTAGATGTGTTTTAATTGGCCATCAAAGGCTCTACATCGTTCCCATCATTGAGCAATATAGGATCAATGATGACTTGCTCTGGCTCGTCTTCTGTTGGGAGCATTGCTGCAGAAATAGTTTTGCTGGATTTTAGTCCGAGATCTTTTAATTTGATAGCCTGCCCAATCAGGTTTCCACTACCCGTCTTGAGTTGTCCTATAGCATGGTCATATGCATCTCTTGACTTCTCTAAATGCTTTCCAACATCTTCCAGTTTTGAAACAAAGCCTACAAACTTCTCATAAAGTTTTTCTCCCCTATTCACGATCTCCATGGCATTTTTACTCTGCATTTCCCGCTTCCATAGGTCAGCCATTAGCTTTAAGCAAGCAATTAAATTGGTTGGGCTGATCAGTAGTATTCTCTTTGAGTAAGCATAGGACCACAACTCCCTATCGTTCTGAATAGCGATCATATAGGCGGGTTCTATTGGCACAAACATCATAGTAAAATCAAGAGAAGACTCCAGGTTGTCGTATTTTTTACCCTGCAAGTCGTCTATGTGCTTCCGAATACTTTTTAGATGTTCGTGTAAGTGCATTTCCTGAGCTTCAGCCGTCTCTGCGGAAAAGTATCTATCGTAAGAAACAAGTGAAACTTTAGAATCGATGATGATGACACGCTCATCTGGCAGTTTCACCAAAACATCTGGCCTTAAGCTATTTCCTTCTTCATCCTTTATCGTCTGCTGCAGGAAATACTCCCTCTCTTTCTCCAATCCGGATTGCTGCAAAATACTCTCCAGGATCATTTCACCCCAATCGCCCTGCTTTTTAGATTGCCCCTTAAGCGCTGTGGCAAGGTTATTCGCCTCGGTACTAACTTTATTTGTTTGCTCCACTAATTCTTTCACTTTAGCTTCAAGAGAGAACCTCTCTTTTGACTCCTTATCGTAAGTTTCTTCAACCTTCTTTTTAAAAGTGTCGATATTGTCGCCAAGTGGTTTTAGTAGCGCCTCAATATTTGCCTTATTCACATCTGTGAATTTACCTGACTTCTCCTCCAGTATCTGATTGGCAATTTTTTCGAACTGCAGAAGCGCAGTTTCTTGGATCTTTGTTATTTCATCTTTTTGGGTAGTTATTTTTTCATTCAGGGAGCTGTTATTAGCTGTTAAAGTACTGTTTGCAGCAATAAGCTGATTATTACGTTCAGTAATTTCGGCTATATGTTCATCTTTGCCTTTAAGCAAAATCTTCTGCTGTTCAATATTTTCTACCAAAGACCTGTTACTAGCACTCTCCTGTGCGCAACGTTGATTCAATACATTGATCTCCTGCTGCTGTTTTGAAACTAAGTTTGTCTGCTCGGTTAGTGAAGTAGCCAATTCAGAGATTTTTTGCTCATTATTCGTAACAACTGTTTTTAGTGAAGCTGCTGTAGATTGAAGTTCATTAAACTCAGACTCCTTTGATTCTAATTTCAAATTTAGCTTAGTCAATTCCTGCTGTTGTCCCGAAGCTCTGTCTTCTGCAACTTTAAGCTTTGTGTTAACTTCATTGAAGTTAGCATGTAAAGCATCATAGTCTGCCTTGGAAACATGCTTTGTTTTCGTCAGCAAATTGGCAATGATAAAGGATAGGATTGACCCGAATAGAAATCCCAGAAAAATTGACAGTAGATCCATTGTGCTTAATAGTTAAGGTTTAAAATCTGTTTCACTTTATTTTTAGATTGCAGCCTAATCCGCTTATTCATCTGTCAATTATCCAGTCTTAGCTTGATCTATCAAACCTACAGCCACAGCACGTATCCCTTCTTTATCATACACCATATCCCTCCAACGTTCCGGAATTCCCTGTTCCCCATAATAAGCGCCGGCAATCTGTCCATACACCGCACCCGTCGTGTCAGCATCGTTACCCAGGTTCACAGCCAGCAGGGCACCCTCCTCGAAGGAGCTGCTGATGTAAAAAGCCCAAAGCGCTGCCTCCAATGATTTGACCACATAGCCGCTTCCCTTTATGAAGGGTGGATTGTTTTCTTTGAAAGAACCGTTGGCAACAACTTCAATTTCTGGAGAAAGGACATAGTTTTCCCAGTAATTTTCGACCGGCGTGAACAGCGGCTGCAGTAACTCTTCTTTTGTCCTACCCTCCAAGGCACCTACGATGATCCCTGCCATATACACACAGGCATCTATCGTGGTGGTGGCACCGTGCGTGGTGCGCGAACTTTCTGCTGCATATTGCAATGCCAGCTCAGGCTGCTGGTGGTAAAAAAGTGGCACCGGTGCCAGTCGCATAATAGAGCCATTTCCTGCGGTCTGCGGATTCGTTGAGCCGCTGTAAGGATTGTTGGTCTGCTCAAACTGGTACAGGGCTGTGCGTGTCGCGTTGCCAATATCGAAGCAGTGGCCGGTGGAGCTTCTATACCCGTCGCGGTACCAGCGCACATACCTTTCCATTTGGTCTTTCGGGTCAAAACCCTTGCAGTGCAACAGACTATCGGCTAGGCATAGCGCCATGGACGTGTCGTCCGTCCATTGCCCCGGCTCTAGGTCGAAGGGGCCACCTCCTACTATATCATTTATCGGCTCAAAACTGCCGGGCTGCGTAAATTCCAGGGTGGTACCCAAGGCATCACCAATGGCTAAACCTAACAGGGCACCTCTGCCTCTATCCTGTGTTGTGGACTTCATTATTTACTTGATTTTTTAGTGCCTAGATACTTTCTATACCCAATACCTGTGCCCGGAGCTCCGCTACTCACATACGTTTTGCCAGAAGCGGTCTTACCTATTCGGGCACCGGGAACGCCGATGCTAAAGCCTACCCCACTCTTGGAAAGGTTGATGCGGATAGGACCGATGTTAAATGATTTTCGAAAGAAGAAGGCCATGGTAATAAATTATATAAGAGTAAGGAATCAAATAAGGATAGCTTAAGGGGAAGATCATGCCAGGACATTTTATGGCTTTTTGAGAGAACTGGCAGGCATAAAAGGATCAAAACAACTTCCTGCCTATCAACTATTGACAGGCAAGAGACTTTTCAGAGCATAACCTATTAAATCTCTTTCAAATCCGCGTAGCCACCGTTTGCAACAATGTACTCTAGCAGCGTACGATAGCTACTGCTTGAGCGGAGAACGCTTTCGCAGCCTACCACCACCACATGTTTTTTTGCTCGTGTCAGGGCCACGTTCAGCTTGCGGTCTACTTTACCATCGTCAGTGAGTGACTCCAAGAACTGCATCTGCTTGTGGTGGTTCACTGCCAGCGAAATAATGATCACATCACGCTCACTGCCTTGGAAACGCTCCACCGTGTCGACGTCAACAAGCTGCATGACAGCAGCCTCCACGCTGCCGTTACGCTTGATGGTGGCGATCTGGGAGCGGTAAGGCGTTACAACACCTACACTGTCCTTGCAGAAATTGTCGCCATATGCCTTGTGAACAGCTTTTATGAAACCCGCCACGATCATGGCTTCTGCCTCACTTACCTTCGCTTTCGGCTCGCGCGGGGCCGGCACAAAAATGAGCCGTGACTTTGCCAAAGCCCGCTCATACTTGTTCGTTGCGTCAGCTTGGAAGGTGGTCTGCTCTGCAAATTGCTCACCTGCAAAGGGCTGCAGCTTGTTCTCATAATACTCCTGGCTTACATAGGTGCAAATATCTTGGTGCATACGCCCCTGCCTGGTCAGCATGCCATAGGCCTTATCCCAGCCATTGGCTTGGCAGGTGGCCAGCAAACGAGAGAAGAGTGAGTTCTTCAGCGATTTCAGGTGGATGGCTGTGAGCGCGGGATCTTCTACCTGGGTATACTTATCAGCCTGTGTCACGACGGCTGGCAACTGTTTTTCGTCACCGATCAGAATGAAGCGCTCGAATAGTGGCAGTATACCTACCAGGTGTGGCTCCAGCAGCTGAGAAGCCTCATCTACGATCACGGTGTTAAACTTCTTCTGCTTAGCCAGTTGGCTGAAGTTACCAAACGACGCCTGCGTGCACACAAAAATGCGGGTGCTCACAACCAAGTCGTTAAGCTCACTCACAGTTTTCTGCTCTGCCAGTTTATTGAAGCAGTTGGCTGCCGAGCCGCTTCGGGAAAGGCGCAGATGTGCCAGCCCTGCCTTATCCAAGTGGCGGCAGATCTCTTCTACAGCACTGTTGGTAAAGGCCATCACCATGATGTTCTCCTCAGTGCTGTCGTGCAGGCTCTGCACCATGTTGCGCAGCATATAAGATGTTTTGCCGGTACCCGGAGGTCCCTGCAACAGGAAATAGTCTTTGGCACTCAGCGCACGTTCCATCAGTTCACGCTGCTCATCCGAAAGGTTGCCGGTTACTTTATAAGGCAATTCGCCAAAGGCCGGCTCACACAGTCCAAACAGCAGATCCCGCTTAGGTTTCGGCGCCTGCAGGAAACAGGCCAGTGACTTGTACATATCATCGAAGCCCTTTTCCATGAGGTCGCGTTCCAGCGCCCAAAAAGGATGCTTTTTGAAGTAATCGGCATCCATGGTCTTGGAGCGCAGCGACACCACCACTTCCCGATCGGTAATGCGCTTGATGTTGCACTTAAGGATCTGGTTTTTAATGGCTGCCTGTTCGTCTCCTTCTACAAAAGGGTACAGAATAGTGATATCCCCTTCGCGCAGGTTGCTCATCTTGTCTGAAAGCAGTCCCCGCTTCAGGTATACTTCACTGCTTGCTGTCAGCTTATCGAACTCCAGGTAGTCGAGTATAGAGAAAGTATTGCGTTTGTCGGCGCGGGCAGAGCGCCAAAGGGCGGCAAAGCCGAGCGTACCTTCCACCTCGTCACTGCCGATCTTCGCCGTACGCTGCTCTCGTGCAACAAAACCAACGTAGTCACGGAAGTACTTTAGCTCATATGGCGCTGCGTTCTTCATGCCCGCCCATATACCCTGCAGTGCTTCTTCATCAAACTGTGCCCGGGCGCCGAAGTTTTCCGGATTAAAACGCCCCAGTACCTTTTCAGGCTTCTCCGCCATCAGGAAGTCGTTGAGCACAATGAAGTTGCGCAGGGTCATGAGCTCCTGCCGCAGCTGCACCGACTCGGAATGGTTGCGCAATGGACGACCTTCGTTTCGGCCAGCATCTGAATATAGAATGGCACTGTCGCCGGAGCGGCCCGGGAAAGTAGACTCGAGCAACATGTTATAGCACTGTACCTGTGCCTTGTTGTTATGCCAGAGCCCTCCGTTGTAGTTGATCCCGGGTGCACTGCCGCTTTTCAATTCGACGATGTTCTTGCGGTTCTCTTCAGCAGGGTCCTGGGCCAGCATGTCCAGACGACCATGCAATCCGAAACGGGTAGAGAAATAGGTAGGCTCTATGAGCAGTTTATGGTTACTGTAGTTTCCCAGCACCCCGGCAATGACACCTGTGTGTGGTGCCGCATCCTGCTGCATGTTGTCGAGCATGGCCGGGTTAAAGCGCCCGCCTTGCTGCGATACGCACAAAAGCCCGAAAGCCTGTTCCCCCATCGGTTGCGTACGCACATCGGCTTGGGTCGTACCCGGACTTAGTGCCAGCCTGTCTAGGATGTTGTTGGCTACATTACCGAGCATCATCTTGTAATTGGTCTCCGACTGCTTAAATTTGCCCAGCAGATAGATGTTCGGGTTAAGACCACTTTTGTCAAAGCACTCTGCCAGCTTCGACGCCTCCACTAGGTAGTCCGGCTCCACCACCATCAGGGTATGTGGCGTGGTGCTGTATATGTTTTCGGTGCCTTCATTTAACTGGATGTTGTAGAAAGCCACATGCGTATACTTGCTCAGGCGTTTGCCAACTTCGGCAAAGCAGCTGCGCCAGAAGTCTTTCTGTTCCTTAGGATTGAACAGGTTGATCACCACCTCTCCCAGATCCCCGGCATCACCACGCAGTGTTGTTCGGGAAGAAGTTGCGTCTTCGTGCTTCACTTCCACTACCGTCAGTTGCAGTTCGCTGATATGCGTATGGTTCTTTCTCCTTTTTTGTCTGAAGGTCAGCTCCGGCCGGTTGCTGTACCTGGCACTCAACTGAGGCGGCTCCGGCGTGTTCCCAAAATGGCTAACAGCCAGCGCCAGTGCGCGCATACCTGTCAGCAGGTCATCGTCAGACACATCGGTTCCTACATTGTGCACCACATAGTTCGCCCGCACACGCAGTCCGTGCACTTCATCGCGCAGATCCGGAGCTACATCATACTTATCGAAAATGAAATTAGAGCGGCTGAACGTATTCTGGAAGTACTGCTTCTCCTGGCTGGTCAGCTCTTTAAAAAGCGAGTCCAGCACCGAGCGAAGGTCTTTGAACTTGTCTGTTTTCTTAGGTCCTTCAGCAGCGTCGATGGACAAGATCTGCTCATAATAGTAATTG
Source organism: Pontibacter sp. HSC-14F20 (assembly GCF_019599265.1). GTDB lineage: Bacteria > Bacteroidota > Bacteroidia > Cytophagales > Hymenobacteraceae > Pontibacter. The sequence goes on from NZ_JAHZTC010000005.1 coordinate 189,778, forward strand.
GCGGAATCGGGAGATAGGATGCTCATTCGTTTTCGATAAATTTTATAAACTCAGTCGATGTTACACATTTAATATTACTATATTACAATGTATATATTTAAATCCATGAAATCAACAAGCTCCTTAACACAGCCTGTATGATTTTGTACAAGTAGCTGATTGCTAAGGAAAATTATTTAGGCGTCTGGCTCCTGCCATGATCCAGCACCCGCTTGGTATAGCAGATTTTTAGCCACGCGAAGCTGCTACGTAAAGAGTTTCCGGAACACAGAGGGAAATGCCAGCGGCTCTATACCTGACATATCAGCAGCACTTACCTGCTGCACCATCTGGTATAGTGTAGTCGGATTGACCTGGGGCAGAAATTGAGCTCCGAACGCAGACATTCGCTGCATCCTGGAATCCGGCAAACTCATGGTCCGCATTACTTCTCCCAATTGTTCTGGCCATGCTGGCGGCGTGAAATGCTGTATTATGAAGCTGTATTTCAGCTGACCATCCAGGATCTCCGGATAATGCTCTGAGGTAAACCGGTAGAGCAACAGGCTAAGCATAGCTGGTTGGTGCCAATCGGAAAGACCGGGTAAATCAGAAGACAGGAGCTGACAAAATACCCTGTGCAGGGCCTGCACCGTAGGTTTCTGAGCATTTGTCCATATGGCTAACTTTACCTTGCCTTGGTGGAACAAAAGTTCTAAAGGAGAATAGATGACCACGGATAAGACGCGTTGCCGCAACTGCTCGACAGAATCAGCCTGCTGCAGACGCTGGCTGAGCAGTCGATAGGCGATATCGTAAGCTGAAAGTGGTGTGCCGGCATGGTGCAGTAGCAGTCGGATCTGGGAAAGCAGGTTCTCTTTTTCGATCATACAGGTATAGCTTGGTATGCCATACCTGTTACAAACCTGCTGCCAATGCCAAATGGCCAAATATCAACCAGATTTTAGTACAAAACCTGTTAAAACAGCACATTTGCTTGTCAGAAACTGACAGGCTTATGCTTCCTGCAGTTCCTCCTTTTCATCTTTTAGCAGGCCATACCTGCGCAACTTGGTTTTGAGCGTATTCTTAGCAATGCCAAGGGCCTGCGTGGTATGCGTCAGGTTCTCGTTCTTTAGATTGTATACCCGCCTGATATGGGCCTGCTCCACATCATCGAGCAGCAAGGAGCTTTCTGCACCCGACTCCCGTAGGCGCTTGGGCAGGTCTTCATAGCCCACTTCATCGTCACAAAACACATAAAGTGTGTCCACCATATTCTCGAGCTCCCTTATATTGCCCGGAAAGGTATAGGCCAGTATAGCGGACATGGCATCAGTGGAAAAATGAAGCTTCTGAGGTTTTTTAAACTCCTTTTGTTTGATCTCAACAAAGTGTTGCAGCAACTCTTTAAAATCAGCTGATCCCCTATCGCATAGCGAAGGCAATTCCAATTCAGCCACAGCCAGTCGATAATAGAGGTCCCAACGGAAAGTCCCGGCCTTGCACATTTCCTCAAGAGGGGCGTTAGTTGCAGCGATCACGCGCACATTTACTTGGCGTGGCTTCTCCCCGATCGGTTGTATCTCCTTTTCCTGCAGCACACGCAGCAAGGTTTGCTGCATCTGCGGACTGATATGGCCAATCTCATCCAGGAAAACAGTGCCGCCGTTCGCTTCTTCGAATACACCTTTGGCATCAGCATCGGCTCCGGTAAAGGCTCCTTTCTTATGGCCAAACAGTCGCGATTCCAGCAAGGTGTCAGCAAAGGCGGCGCAGTTTATAGCCATAAACGAAGCATCCCGACGAGAAGACTCCAGGTGCACATGCCTGGCCAAGTGCTCCTTGCCTGTACCACTTTCACCGCGTATAAGCACGGTTACCCGATCGGTGTGGGCCACCCGTTTGGCCCGGTCGTATACCGGCTCTATACTTGGGGTCAACTTAAAATTGCTCTCAGTTTTCGCCTGATCGGACTGCACCTGCTTGATAGTAGCGGCAAACGGGGTACGACTAGGCTCCAGAAGCAGCTCTTCCAAACGTGGCTTTTTATCGGGATGAAACCGGCCTTCGCTCGTCTGGATTAAGTGGGTGTTAAGCCCTAATGACTGGTGGCACATAAACCAGCTGAGCTGCATGATGGATGTGCCCGGTGAGAAGAAAATGTCGATCTCATGCTCACCCAAGCCCAGCAAAAGCGCTTCAATTTTAGGCTTGATCTCTTCCAAGCTAATCACATTTCGGAGCTCCAGCAGCCTCAGGTCTATGTCGGCATTGGGATTAACCTGCTTGAGTGCACTCTTTAAGTGTTCTGCCCATAGTTCCTGATCAGCTGATGAATACAAGAGCACATGGCCATCATAGCCACGTGTATTGTAAAAGTGCTCATAGAACTGGCAGTGTGGCCCATTAGCTGCCACCCCATCGAATCCGCCAGTCTCATTACGTTTAAAATCATGCGCTCGCGCAATCCAAGATACTAAGAGCTTGCTCATAATGGAAGACCAATGTTTAACCGATGGTCTAAATTTAGTAAATATATTATATGGCTAAAATTTTATATTAGAATATTATGATTATCAGATAAAGCTTTTAATTTTGCTTTGACTTAAGGCCGCACACCTTGTGTTACAGCGCCACCGCATGTTACATTCTCAGTCTTTCCAACCCCACAAGCCTATCAGTTATTGATTTGCCTGTACAAAATCAGACACCTTACCCTTATTTGGTTAAGATGAAATAGTGCGTTTGCAGCCTATAGGTGCAATTTGCCAATCCGGCATGAAATTTTGACAAGAAGAACAAAACACCCTTATACACTCACCATGAAGCAATCTTTTTGGAGCCGCCTGTTTGGGCGTAAGACTTCTAGTGCAGAAGCACCTACCAAGCATACTGCAAACTCTACCCAGCTTGCTATGACATGGATTGAAGATGAAAATCTGCTAAAGGACGAAGCAGTATTAGCTGCAGCGGCTGATAGTGATCCAGTACACAAGATTAGTACCATTGAAGCTTACTTTTCAGGCAAAGTAGCAGTAGTTAAAGAAAGGCTAGAAAGTCTTAAAATAAGATGTGAAGAAGCAAAACAGGAGGAATCCGAATTAGCTCAACTCTGTCACCAAATAGAGCAAAAATTACTGGCACTATCTGTCCTCCCTCCTAGCGCACTACAGGCAATAGTGCGCCACTTTTTTGGCTTAGTGCTATATATTGCTATGTGTGTAGGCTATGGTTATTTCATTTACGAAATGATAAAGTCCTACTTTGAATTTCCCATACCAATGGCTGTAGGAATAACTGCTCTTGGATTTTTTGCCCTCTTTAGTTCACGCTCTATACTATTCAAATCAAACTCTGCCATTAAGGAGGATAGTGAGAAAAAAGGTGGACCTGAAGTATGGAAAGTGCTATTTGAGGAGCTTTCAGTTCCGCTTGTAGTTTCAGTACTTGTAGTAAGCTTTGGATGGAATGATCGCCCTATATTTATGAGCATTCTGTTTGTAGTAGCAACATTCGTTATTTTCCTGATTGCAGGCAAAAGTTTACTAAGCACAATCACAAAACTACGTGATGAGTTTGCTACCCTAGGTACAAACCGAAAGCTGAATAGACAACGAAAGCTTGAAATCAAGCAACAGCAACAGAAGCTGACGGAGCAAAAAGAACAACAAAAGACAGCCTCGCAGAAATTAGAAGAATTACAAACTCAGCTATATGATACAGCGGAAGAACGTCACCAACTAGAAGCTAAGAGTAGTGCGCTCATCAGTTTATTCAAAGGTGAATATGAGCTAGCTAAAAAAGCCCTCAAAACCTTAACCCATCATCAAATCAGCAGCATTACCGCAGATGGTGTTTTAACTAAAGAAACTATATAATAAAAGATAAGCTACATTCTCATGTCTATAGTTAAGTTTTTTACAGACCGTTTTGGCAGGGTAAGGCCTATAACGCCAAAAAGTGACTTAGTACCACAATCAACTGCTGATCAACCTGTTTCTAATTCACAGCAAAATGTAACCTTGGTTGATGTTAGAAAAGAAGGTTTTAAGGACGGTGTGCTTGAAATTGATAAATCACCTTTTGAATCTTGGATTACGCATAGCGAAGAGCTTGAAGTCGTAAAGCATAACCTTGGTGTACAGCGAGGTGAACTTGCACGTTTAACAAATCAACTTAACCGTGCAGAAACGGAAGGTGAAAGATTACGAGTAGAGATCGCAGGGTCTACAGAAAATATCACGCTCCAAGAGCAATTCTTAGAGCAAAACATAGAAAAAGTTGATGAGATTAAACAAGAGCAGCAGTCATTCTTGGAGAAAATTGAAGGTATAAATCCTGCTTATGATTGGGTACCTGCTATACTATTTCTGATAGCTGGTGCAGCTTTATTAGCTGCCGACTATGTTGTTTCAATGGAAATAGTCGCAAAAGGCATGAACTTGGGTGGAACAGAAGCTACACTTTTCGCAACAGCTATGGCCATGATGGCTTTTGCAGTTAAACCAGCCGTTGATAGGATTTTCGAGAAGAGTTATAAAGATGGAAGTATAGCTGCTAAAAAACGTAATCATTGGTTTATTGGCATAGTAGCACTGTTAGTACTATTCTCACTCTCCTTGTTAGGTTTTTTCCGATCCGATGCTGAAGGGTTAATGTCTCAAATTAAATCTAAGGAACATAGAGAAGAAGTTTTAATGAGCAAGACTTCTCTTACTGAGATTGAAGAAACTGAACTAACGAAGATTCGAGGCGAGCTTTCCGATCTAAATGCTAAATTATTAGAAAACCCAGCCAAACGATGGTCATTCATTGCATTGGCAGTAATGTTTGCTCTAGCGGGTGCTGTCTGTTTAAGTATAGCGTTTCCTTCATTAGAACAGCACTTTAGAAAAGACAATTTAACAAACCATTCAAAGAAGTTACTTAAACAGTTAAAATCTCTAGAAGATGAGCAGAAGATCACAAAGCAGCATATAGCTGACAACAAAGCTACTGTATCTAAGTCTGAAGTCATATTGAAAGAGTTGGCCGCCCCAGAAACCTTAGTTAGCAAGATTCAGGAACTACAAGTTAATATTTCTGAGAATGTACTTAAATACCATCAAATAAAAGCCTTGGCTCTAACTGATACTTATAGAGACGCATATGCAGAAGCTATCTCCTATGATGTTGAAGGCAGACCAACGATCTATTGGAAAGAAGTAGATGGTTTAAATAGTATAGAGAAGGATAACAAACCTAGCCTATTGAATTCCGAGCAACCTGTAATTCAATCTAATAATTCTAAGTGGTTTACTAAGTTGTTAGGAAATTCGCAAGCCTCATCAAATGAGGATGCTAAACCTACATATGCTCACCAAAAGCTAAGAAAGCTAATACAAGAAAGAAAACTTAACTAATAACTGATAGACATGTCTCTTAAAAATAAAGCTTTAATTCTTTTTGGGATAATAATTGTTGCTTTCGTGGCGTATAAGTACATCCCTAATACAGATCCAGTGGCTTCTCCAAACACTTATACTTTATTATTCTTCGACAAAACACTTAGTAATACAGCAACATATGGCACTACTGAGATTGAAAGTCATAGAAATGTTATTATGGAAGCTTCAGACAATCTAAAAGTAAAAGGCGACAAGGTTAAGGCCTACTACATTGATGCTATAACTGAGAGCGCTAGTAATAGAGTACCAGATGCAGAGTTAGACTTTGATCTAACGCTTGATTCAAACGCCGGATATCTAGATCAGCAAAATGCCCAAAAAGAGTATAACCGTAACTTATTTGTCCTGAAAAAAGAGGTAAAAACTAATCTTCTTCAACATTTTGAAGAAGAAGGCAACTCAATACATATTAACCAGACAGATGCTTGGGGTATTTTAAATAAAATAAAATTAGATGCGGACAAGCTGAATACTGGTGATAGAATGGAGGTATTAATTTTCAGCGATATGGAAGAAAGTATGAATACTGCTGGAAGAAGAGATTTTCATAAAAATAAAATCAATACCATTGATGATGCTAATAGGTTAGCAGATGAAGATATAAATACGATCAAACAATTATATTCATTCAATACTATAAAACTTGCTGAAAACATTAAGGTTAGGCTTTATTTTCCATCAGCAAAAGAAGGGAAAGCTAAAATGGAAGCCTACTGGATTAAAATATTTAATGGCTTTAATATTGACGTAGAACTCATTTAACTCCACCCCATGCTCCTCTTCTTTGACACAGAAACCGCTGGCCTCCCCCGCAACTGGAAAGCCCCGCATACGGATATAAACAACTGGCCACGTATGGTGCAGCTGGCCTGGCAGGTATATACATCGCAGGGTCAATTATTGTCCACTGGCAATTACATTATTCGTCCTGATGGCTTTACTATACCTGCCGAAGCAAGCCGCATCCATCGTATCACGACGGAAAGGGCGCTTGCTGAAGGGGTGGCACTAGCTGATGCCTTATTGCGCTTTGCTAACGACTTGGCGGCTTGCTCGCATGTGGTAGCGCACAATATCAATTTCGATAAAAACATAGTAGGCGCTGAGTTTATCCGGGCAGGAATACGCCACAAGCTTTTTGAGCGGCAGCACATCTGCACCATGGAGCGCACTACCAACTACTGCGCTTTACCGGGCAACTATGGATATAAGTGGCCTACACTTTCGGAGCTGCACCGCAAAGTATTCGGGCAGGAGTTCGCAGAAGCCCACGACGGATACGCCGACGTAAGCGCTATGGCCCGTTGTTTTTGGGAACTGCAAAACCGCAATTTCTTTGGTTCGCTGTCACTCAATAGTCCAGCACACGCTTAATAAATCTAACTACGGCAGGTATAAGAACCTGCCGTTTTTTTAACAACAATAGATACCTTCAACCCTACCATGAAACAAAACGCTAACGATGCACAGCGTCTTGAAGCCCTGCACCGCCTATACTATACCTTAGCGCATCAAGTGCTGCCCGAAATTATCTTATCTGAGAACGTAGACGAGCACCTAAAGCCTAATCCGGCAGGGGAAGGATTACTCAGTGAAGCTGGCACGGCCGCTATACCTGACACAGCACAGCAAGACGACCCGGAGACAGCACATGCTATTGCACAGGCAAGCATCGATGACGAGCTACAACAACACATTGCCGAACAAGAAGAAAAGCGCCTGAAAATGGGCTTGTACGACTTCGAAGACGTCCTCCCTCCTTTCGGAAAAAACATTGACCCAGCCAATGCTGAGGGATATCCGCTGGACGACGAAGTAGCCGATGACTTTTTTGGTGAAGACAATGACTATAACACAGACTCCGCTTATAATGACTTTGATGCCGCGGATGAAGACTTTTTAGAAACTGAAAAAGATGATGAAGATTTGTCAGACGGGCAAGTGAACGACCTAATTTCTGATCTTGAATCGATATTGGAGTTCCATACCTTGGGGCAAACGCCTGACAACCCCGATGAAGCTTTTCTGGCGGACACCTGGCGCGAAGCCTGGTTCCATACTGAGCTCGAAGACTACCCTGCCAACACAGGCTATACCTTGCGCCGCATCAACCAGCAAGGCTATGAAATCATTCAGTTCACATTCCCTAAACCAGTCGGCATGACCGATGCCTGGCAAGCTATTGCGATTCGCCAGGCAGGAGCACCTTACCGCTATTTCACGCTGGAGAGCACTATTTCGGATGATGAACCCAAAGCTGTGCTAGCAGAATGGGAAGCAAATCGCAGGCACACTAACTATGGTGTAATTACCCATGATGTAACAGACTCACAAATATTTTTAAAACTAGTGTTGGACGAATTAGCCTTTAACTAAAAAACATGCCCCATACCTGTGCTCAGCTATACCTGAAGCATTTGAGGGGGTATTTTTTACTCTATACATACTAAAACCCGCGTGCCAACCAAGTAAGCGGGTTTTGGCGTTTTATAAGTTATCTGTATAAGTGCCTTCCTGACTATTATCTATTGGTACTCTGTACTGTATTCATGATTCTCATAATCGCCACCTGAACACGCATCTATTATCGATAGGCAAAATAAATTTTTGACACCAAGCATGCACACAGAACAGAGGTTAGAGCGGTTTTTGGCGTTGGCATAGGCTTTGCCAATTGGTATGCATCACCAAAATGCTATATAGAATATGAATAACGCTACTGCTATTTCCTGCCCACAGTGCTCACACGAGTTCAACCCCAAAGCTGCCATTGCATCGCGCATAGAGCAGGAATTGAAATCCAAGTTTGCTGAACAAGCCAATCAGCTCCACAAGCAACACGAGGCCCGTCGCCTTGAAATGGAAAAGGAAAAACAGCAACTGGAGGAAATGCGCCAGCAGCAAGATAAACTGGTGCAGGAGCAGGTAGCACGTGAGCGTAGCGTACTCGAAAATAAGCTAAAGGCTGAGCTTAGCCAAAGCATGGGCAACGACTTGGCCATGCTAAAAGAAGAAAAAGCCTCGATGGAGCAAAAGCTGAAGGAAAAGCAGGACAGAGAACTGCAGCTGCTTCGTCGCCAACGTGAACTGGAGAACAAGGAGCGTGAACTGGAATTGGAAACAGAGCGGCGTATTATGAGCATTCGAACGGAGTTGGAGCAGAAGATCCGTCAGTCAGAAAGCGAGCAGACCGAGCTGAAGCTGAAGGAAAAGGACAAGCAGATTGATGATATGAAGCGCTTAGTGGAGGAAATGAAACGCAAGAGCGAGCAGGGCTCCATGCAGCTGCAGGGCGAGGTACAAGAGCTGGCCTTAGAGGAGAAGCTGCAACAGACTTTCCCATTCGATCTGATAGCAGAAGTGGGCAAGGGAGTGAAAGGCGCAGATGCCATCCAGACGGTTCGCAGCACCATGGGTGAGGACTGTGGCACGATTATGTACGAAAGCAAGCGCACCAAGGCTTTTGGCAACGACTGGATCGAAAAGCTGAAGACTGATGCCCGGGCCAGCAAAGCTGATATGATGGTGCTCGTAACAGAGGCACTGCCGAAGGGCATGCAACACTTTGGTCTGTACGAAGGCGTATGGGTATGTACCTACCAAGAGCTGACCCCTATGGTGACGGTTCTGCGCGACTGCCTGCTTAAAGTGTCGGCTGCCACGGCAAGTCAGGAGAACAAGGGCACCAAAATGCAGATGCTCTATGACTACCTGACCAGCACAGAGTTCAGCCATCAGTTCACGGCCGTTGCCGAAGGTATAGCCAGCTTGAAGAGCGGCACTACCCGGGAGCGTGCCCAGATGGAGAAGCTCTGGAAAGAGCGCGAAAAGCAGCTCGAGAAGTCTCTGCTCAATATCGTCGGCATCTATGGCTCCGTGAAAGGTATAGCGGGGAGCTCGCTACAGGATGTTAACCTGCTCGACTCCCCGGACCAGCAGGCGCTCCCTCCTATCACACAGCCACAGCTGAACTAGTATGCAGTCGGCAGCACCGTGTCAGGTGCTGCCCCTCTTCCCTCATTTGTCTTATCTAAAATCCCAAATCATGAATAAAAAGAAAATCTACAACCTGGTTATTCTGGATGAAAGCGGCTCGATGGAGTCCATCAAGAAGCCTACTATTTCTGGCTTCAACGAAGTTGTGCAAACCATAAAAGGTGCTAAGGAAAACCATCCGGAGCAGGAGCACTTTATCTCTTTGGTAACCTTCAACAGCGATGGCATTAAAACGAAGCTTTACAATGTGCCGGTTTCGGAACTGGAGGAGATCAACGGTAAAATCTACCAGCCCAATGCCATGACACCGCTGTTCGATGCCATAGGCATGAGCGCAACCCGGCTGCAGTATGACCTGTCGGAAGAAACAGATACGCATGTGCTGGTTACTATCCTAACTGACGGACTCGAAAATGCTTCTAAGGAATACACAGCGTCGCAGATCAAACAGCTGATTGACAAGTTGCAAGCTAAAGGCTGGACCTTCACCTACATCGGTGCCAACCACGATGTAGCGCAGGTGGCGACATCTATCTCCATCAACAACTACATGGTTTTTGAGTCCACGCTGCAAGGCTCTGCCAAAATGTGGGAGCGGGAGCGTTCAGCCCGGAAATCCTATCTGGATAAGCTGAGCCGCAATGAGGATGTGCAGCGTGATTATTTTGATGATAAGCCAGAGGGGACCGAATAGTGTCTGGGATTTGTACTAACTCTATTTTTTAAAATTTAAATCAGAAACTGTATGTTCATAATAAAAGAAGTACCATCAGGTATAATGCTAGAGTTAACAGACAAGGATTTTCTGCTGCAGGAATTTCCTGATTTGGATGTTGGTCTCTATGAAGCAATGGAATACTGTGATTTTGCGCCTGAAGGAAGCACAACAGAAGAATGGAGCGATATTAGCAGCTCGATCGGTCATGCGGCTATTGGCTTTCATGTCTATGATGATGGAGGCTGTTTAACATACGACCTTAACCAACCTTACAGGATGTTTGGCAATGAAGAAATCGAGAAAGATGACATATTACCACAGCTTGCTGAGAAAGGTCAGCTGCTGTTTACACCATTTAAATTTAAAAATAAATATGGTGAAGAAGTAGATTAACCTTGAAAGTTAAGACCCAGCTTATTCACAATTTTAAGCTGGGTCTTATTTTATTAATTAAGTCTATAATGTAGGATTATGATGAAGCTGATATTACCAAATGGATTAAGTTACAATCATGTTTTATAACTCTAGATGAATTATCGCCCTTACCCACTAATCTTGATAATTTTTGCCAACTCCTTTTTACCCTCTCTAGCAGGCATGACTTGAAACTTCACCTCTTTTCCAACAACAATGTCAGGTAATAACCTTGAATCTGGATTTATGGAAAAATAATAACTGATACCCTTTAATTCAATAAAGCCATTCTTACCTCTTTCATTATCATTAAGGATATTCTTAATTTTACCTATTAATAACTCCCCCTGCCTACTCTTTGCTTCCGGATTATTTTGCTTAAATGAATTCCAGTAATTTTTAAGCTCAGCTTTAAGATTCTTCAGTTTATCTAGTGGAACTTCAGTTTGTTTAAAACGGCGAAGTTCATCATGTAGCTTTTGAGGTATTTTCCATTCAAGGCTCAGACGTATCAACTTTGATAAAGTAAAGTGTTTGAAGGCTTTTTCTTCCTCTTCCATTTCAAGCAAGATTTTACCTAATAAGTAAAGCAGGTCAACTTTGAACTCCAAATCTCCAAAATTATTAATTGCTTGAATGGAGTAATCGAAAGCCTCTTTTGTTTTACCAGCTTCTAAAAGCAATTCTGCTAATTCCTTCTGAATAAACCATTCCTTCTTTTTCCTTAGTATAATTCTTAATTCGTTAATTGTATCTTCAGTATTACCAAGGTTCTTTTTAGATAGAGCTACTCTTCTTGAAAACCAAGCATCATTAGAATAATGTAATTTATCAAATAACTCAAGACCCTGTTTTGATATTTCGAAACATTCCTCATACCTACCTAGCTTCATTAAAGCCTTAGATTTATATGCAAACCAATTTTCTTTGTCAGAAGCGAGTTCCATTTCCTGCACTTTGCCTTTTCTCTCGACCTCAATTGTTCTGCAATTAGTACTTAGTTCGTTAGGATCAAATAGATCACAAAACTCATTTACAACCCTCCAATTAGGCGCTGGCTTTTTCTTTTCTGTCTTTACTACTATGGTAAAGAGTTGTGAAATAACACTATAAGTGAAATCTGATTTTGAATTTCTTAATAAAGGAATCAACGTTTCAATTCTTTTAAGCAGGTCTGATTTATTAAGATTAGTAACAGGCATAGAGTCTACTTCTTCCTCATCAAATAAATCTTGTTCATGTTCATTAAAACTTGCAATCCCATTATCGGAATTATCAGCTTTGAACTTAATATAGAGAAGCCACCCGTAGGCTGAAAGAACTCTTTCTTTTGTTGATCCGTTTATCTGAACATTATAGATGTTTAAGAATTTAAAAGCAGCATCAAAATTTTTGGTATGACGCAAACAAGAAAGCATATCGGAAATAAGATATTCATTACCTGCTATCTGTTCCGGCCTAAAGTGAGCTTTATTTTCTCTAAAATGAGTTAATGCCGCGCCATACTCTTTTGCCCTTATATGTTTGGAAATCGCACTACTGAAATCGAATAGTGAAGCCATTATATACTAAAATTTATTATTTAAGCTGTTTTAATTCAGATTTAAAAGCCATCCTTTTACAGATTGACTTAGATCAATAGTAGACTTTTCTAAAATTGTAATCTTAGTAAAGAAACCTCGATCGTTGTAGTAAACTCGGAATTTAAAATTTTGATCTCCATTTGAAGCTTCGATTATGTCGTGATATTTATGGCTTCCTTTAAGCTGCATATCAAACCCCTTTTGCTTAAGAGTTAAAGCCCAATTTTGATATACTTCTTGTCTAAAATCCATTGGTAACTCCAAGACTGTTGATTTACTTGCTCTTCCTGCAGTTGAAAATAAGGTCTCAATAGACTCGTTTATGGTGTTTTCTGACAATCCTCCTGATCTTTCGACCCTTATTGATGTGACGGATCCAGTACCATTATTACTAAAAATCATAATAAGGGATTCTGGCTTACCAGTTAAAGAGTATTCCGCCTTAGTCATGTATGCCCCACTAGGTCGAACTGATCTCAAGAAAGCACCCTTAGACTCCATGAATAATGAGAACTCACTAATAGCACCTCTAACATGTTCGTTCAATGTATCACTAATCAAGTCATTATATTTTTCAACAACTTCATAACCAGGAAACAGTAAAGCTTCTCTCCTGCTAATTTCTTCAGTGTTGGAAGTTTCTTCAAAATCACAATCTATTAAAGGGTGAACTGTTTGTGGGTTAGCAATGAATGCTATTTGACGTGAAGTAGTTAAGGCAGAATATAGCCACCTATTGTAAGATGAATTACTAATGCCTCTATTCTCTCCCTGATACGCATTTATTAAAACATTACTAAAGGTAGCTCCTAGTGCTTTATTCACGGTGATGGCCCAAGCATAACTCACCTTCACAGCATTCACAAATGGGTTTTGTTGTGCAACCATTTGTAAAACTGTACTTCTGTAGAGCTTTCTATATTTGCTGAGTAATGATCTAGCTGCTGCTGTTGTCGTGGCTCCCTTTTCATTGACAAGATATTCAATCGCTAACTGTTCCTCTTTACTGAGTGCTAGGTAGGCAGGGGATTGCAATAGCTTTATATGTTCTTCTGAATTAATAAAAGGATGCTTTCTAATGTTTTCATCAATCATCTTACTAATGAAAACTTGTAAAGCTATTTCCTCATTCTTAGAGAGTTGATCTTCATTTAAGAAATAATTATTTAAGATCCATAGATCAGTCTCAGGCTTATTTGTAACGCTTAAGCACGATACTGTTAACCTTGTGAAACTTAAATTAATAGGAGTTTTGCTTTGTCTAATAATAACCGGCTCATCTTTTGTCTCATGCTTAGCCTTTACTAATAAGTACATCCCATTGGTCAAATTTGTAGGTTGGCCGAAGCCAGTATGATCAGGAATGTGTACTGTATTATGAACCATAAGTAAATCATTGGGAGCTAAGCTTGAGCCGTTATTTAGGCACTTATTCTTTACCCAAAGATTAATCTTTTTTGCATCTTTATTTGTGTAAACTAAACAGCAGTTTCTAGGTTCACTAAATAAAGGCTCTTTAAACCAATTGTATAAAAGATCGGTAGCTTTATCTTTATTGACATGAATCATGTCCTCCTCAATCCAATTATAATCTAAGGTATTAAAAATATTTCGTTCAATATTACGAGCCAAATTAGTTCTTAAATTGAACTTACCACCATTTCCTATAATTTTGAGTTGCTGTTTATGATGTCTAATTTTACCATTAAATAAACTTCCTAAAGTTTCCATGTTTACGGCACTTTCTTCGGGCTTCCCATATGAAAGAGAATAAGGATCGCCAATACATATTAATTTTCTTTTAGTATTGTCAAGAGATAAGAATTTCATTAAGTCTTCTAACAGTCTTCCCGATCCAAATTTTAATAACTCTGATTGGTAAAGACTGCGGCTAATTAAATGAGCTTCATGTAAGATTATTACAGCAGATTCATCTATAAGATTATCAGGTCTGATGTTTACTATCTCTTGGAGATCACTACTATTTTCTTCATTCTCATTATTAGAGACAAGTGTATCTGTTCCTCCGTAAATTCTTCCAAAAAGACCATTCACAGAAACACCTGTTCTATCAGTAAGTTTTTTACTGACTCTTAAAGAATGAGTCCATACTTCTGTTTGTGGAACTGCATATTCTACAGCCTCAGACAAAACATATCTCATCCAATTATCACGATCCTGGGCATGCATGGATTCTAAGACAAGGATACCACTAGTTTTCTCCTGCAGAAAATTAGTGATCTCAGATTCAACATCGCTATCTATTTCAATTACAGGTTGCTTCTGAACGAAATGTAGTGGAACTTCTATTTTCTCATCCCAGAGACTAGCATCAAAAATTGATTTTAAAGCATCAGCTGAGTCAGCATCATATGTATTCTCACTTGAAAAATCATACAAAAATGTGCTTAAGTCTTTTTCCTGAACTAATTTGTAGTATGGAATATTTCGTGGTACTTGATATAATAGAGTTATTGGTCCTGTAAAAATATTAAGAGCACACACACGGTTAGCCTTAATATTACTATTAAGAACGATGCTATTCTTAATGATTTCAAACATAGAATCTCTGTAAGAACTCAACTGTCTGAATGGATTTATAAATCTTGCCCCAGCTTTAATTTCTATACGCTGCTTGTCTACGTCACTCTCAGAGTACCACTTCGCAATCTTAAACTCCTGCTCATTAGGTGGGAGTTTAATAGTTCCTTTATAATCCTTTAAATCAATGATAACTAGACCATGATCATAAAGTAATATAGCATCAGCTCTGAAACGACTATAATTCTCATTAAATGGATTTCCAATCAATAAACCGCTCCAGTTTCTTTGCTTAAATAATAGCTTTAGTGATATAGCAATTCTTCTAAATTGTTCATTTTCATGCGTATGATCGGCCCTGTTATGCCTAATCTCAAGTGCCATATAGATTCAATTAGTAAAGTTTAATTAATATTAATCCTGTTGATTGGTTTTGCCAACCATTAATACTCTATAGTTGTAACTTGTATCCCCTACGCCACTCCCGCATTCCCATTAATCTCATCAATAATCCCAAACAGCTGCACTACCTGAGTTTCCTCCCTAAACACCCCGTCTATACCGTTGGCATTAATTTCGGTAAACGGGCTGTCGAAGAGCTTGCCTTTGTCGATGGTGCCGTTGACGGTGAGATAGCCGATCAGGCGGTTAATGAACTCGATCTGGTCGGGGTTGAGGTGACGGCCGTTCAGGAACTCGGCGAAGGCTTCTTTGGCGGCATTTACTTCCAGACCTAAGATACTGCGGATAAAGGCTCCAAGTGGTTTGGGTTCTTCGTTACGCTGGGCCAGTTCCTGTAGCAGGTCTTCTTTAGTGCCGCGCTCCTGCCCGTCGAACACGAGGCGCTCCAGTTCGTTAAGTTCTTCCTGTGTTATGGGCTGGTTGGTGCGCAGCCTGCTGATGGTCACATGGTGGGCATTGTCGCGGATGTAGCGTGCTACCCGCTCGCGGTACGAGTCGAGTTTGCTCCCGCCAATTTCCAGAATATCGCGTTCGGCCACATCGCCGCTAAAGTCGTCTTCAAAATTGGTATAAGCAATGGCCTGCTTGTCACGGTCAATGAACTTTACCAGATCGCGGAGATTTTGGCGCACTTGCTCTAGCGCAGGCAGGTCTACACCTTGCCAGAGCTCGCCTGACTGCACCGCTCTGATAAAATTCATCTGCGCTTTGACGGCAGGTATAGCCTCTTTGCGGAGCAGCAGGCCTGCTGTTTCGCGAACGCGGTTGATGTAACCGGGCAAGCGAGTATCTTTCTCCAGCACCGCCAACATCAGGTTGAGCAGCAATAGGTCGAAGCGGCGCGCCAATTCGTCATTGCCTTCTACAGGAACCAGTGGGGCGAGGTAACGGGCAATGTCCTGCCGGTCGGCTTTGCTGAGGCTGTCCCACAGGCTGCGCTGGCTGAAGTACTCCACATAGCGGAGGTGGCGCTTCACCATAAAGCTGTCGCGGTCGAGGGTGCCCACGGTATGGTGTAGGGTATCGAGCAGGGAGTGGCGCAGCTGCTGCTCCGGCTCGTTTTGGTGGCTTTCGTGGCGCAGTTGCTCGGCCAGTTGCAGACGTGCTGCAAAAATCTGTTCGCTCAGGCTGCGTTGCACTGTGGGCTTTATACCCTCCGGAAAGGCCTCGAAAAACTCGAAGTTCTCGCAAAAATCAAAGATGTAGAAAAACTCCTTGTCCTGCCCCGGACCAAACAGATCGGGGCGCAGACGGGTGCCACGACCCACCATTTGCCAGAACTTAGCGCTGGAGCGAACGGGCTTGAAGAAAACCAGATTCACAATATCAGGCACGTCTATACCTGTGTCAAGCATGTCTACGGACACGGCCAGCTGTGGCTCCTTGTTTGTTTCAGAGAAGTCGTCTATCAGGCTCTGGGCCTTAGGGTCGTAGTTGTCGATGATGCGGAGGAAGCCGCCGCCCAGCTGCGGGAACAGCTTGTGGAAGCGCTTCTCAATGAACAGAGCGTGCTCGTGACTTCGGGCGAAGATGATGCTCTTGCCCAGCCTGTCGCCGCCCTGCACTTTCAGGCCGTTCTCCATCAGGTATAGCAGCACCTTGTCTACTGTGTCTTGGTTAAAGAGCCATTTGTTCAGGGCCTGCGCTTCTATCTCGTCGGGCAGATTGCCGGTTTCCTCGTCTCGGAAGGTAAGTTCGTATTCTTCTTTTTCTGCCTCGCTCAGTTCGCTGTACTTCACGCCCTGCCGAGGAAACTTAAGCTCCACAGACATTGCCTTAGGCGGCACGAGGTATTTATCCTTCACAGCATCCTGCAGCTCGTAGGCGTAGGTCGGCTGATGACTCTCCAAGCCAAACAGTTCGTAGGTGTTGCGGTCTATCTCGGCCAGTGGTGTGGCGGTCAGGCCAACAACCATAGCATCAAAATACTCGAAAATGGCTTGGTACTTCTGGTAAACGGAGCGGTGTGCTTCGTCTACAATGATTAGATCGAAATGGCCCGGGCTATAGAAGCGCTCTTCTTTGGTGCGGGCACCGTCGATCAGGTTCATCATGGTGGGGTAGGTGGAAAACACCATACGGCTTGCGTCCTTCTCCTTTTCTTTGGTAAGGTTAACCGAAGACAGGTAGGGCACATGCTCCCCGAAAGCGTTTTTGGCCTGACGCACCAGCGCGTTGCGGTCGGCAAGGAAGAGGGCGCGCGTAACCCAGTTGGCTTTGCTGAGCACTTCCACGAGAGCTGCGGCCGTTCGTGTTTTGCCGGAGCCGGTGGCCATTACCAACAGGGCACCTCGCTCTTTTTTGGTAAGCTGCTCCCCTACCCGCCGGATAGCGGCCTCTTGATAATAGCGGCCTGCAATATCCTTGTTTATCTCGGCTTCCTGTAGCGGCTGACGCATGCCTCGGCGGTTGACGAGGCGCTGCAGTTCGTCTTTGGTATAAAATCCCTGCACCTGCCGTGGGGTATAACCGGGCGTGGGCACATCGTCCCAGAGATAAGTCTCGAACCCGTTGCTATAAAAGATAACCGGGCGCTGGCCTGTCATTTGCTCCAAGCAGTTGGCGTACAGCTCGGCCTGCCGACGGCCATTCGCTACACTGGCCAGCGCTTTTTTGGCTTCTACAACGGCCAGGGGTTTGCCGTTGTCGCCCCAGAGCACGTAGTCGGCTTTGCCTTTGCCGCTGGCGTTGGTGCTGAGGGGCATGCCTGTTACCTCATACTCGCATACATTGGCGGCGGTGGTGTTCCAGCCAGCTTCGCGCAGCAGCAGGTCGATGTAGCGGCGGCGGGTTTCGGCTTCGGTTATCGGCAGCTTCACCTCAATGGGCTGCTGGAGGTTATGTTGTTTAATCTCCTCGGTCTGGCGTAGACGCTCTTTCAGCTCGGCGACCAGCTGCTGGTTTTGCTGCAACTCCTGGTCTTTGCGCTGTAGTTCGGCTTGCTGGGCCAAGTACTGCGCTTCCAGCTTTTTGGCTTCGGCCAGCGTAGCGTCGGGTTTGGCGTGGGTGCGCTGCAGCAGCGTTTCGTCGAAAGCAGGTATAGCGGGACGCTCGGCGCTATACGCCGTGGCCAGGTATACCAGAAAGCCGTAGAGGTTGCGCAGCGAATCGAATGCCTCGCCAGGGGTGATGGCCCGTTTCTGGTGTGCAGCGGCGTTGCCCAGCTTCCAGACCAGCTTGATGCCGCCGAACAAGGTATAGGGCAGCTGTTGCTTAAAGGTGGGCTCGTGCAGCAGCGAGCTCAGGTTGTCCTGATACGGCAGGCGCAGCGAGCTGTCGTTGTCGAAGAGCCAGCGCACGGCGTTCTCCAGCGCGATGCGACAGCCAAGGGCAGCGTAGCGCGGGGCACTGTGAATGTGACTTTCGGCTTCGGCGGCAACTTGGTACAGGTCGGGCCAGTTGGCCTCCAAAAAAGTAAAGTTCGACTTCATAGGCTGTGGAGTGACAGGTATAAAAATAGCACAATATTTTTATACCTCTACCATAAAATTCTGCTTTACCACAAGTATAGCACGAACCTAGTTAAAGCCGTCGCATCAGCATCTTCCGAACCTCGGCAGCGGCGGCTTCGGCGGAGCCTTTGGGGCGCTGCTCCCAGTCTTTGGTCATACTGCTGTGGCGGTACTTATCGGGGGTGGGCAGACGGTAGGTATGCAGGTATAGGTATACCATGTAATACCAGTGCTCGGAATAGGCACTTGGCAACCATCCCCAGTGGTGAAACTGACGGTGCAGGAAGAAATTAACCAGCATATTTTTGACAGGGCTGCCAAAGAGCTTGCCGCTGCTGAAGAAATATTTCTGGGCCTCATCAAGGTATGCGGGTGCTTCTATACCTGACTTTTTGATGGTTTCGTAATAAGCGTAGCCATCGAAGCGGGTCGCGCAGTTCATGATGGCTTTCTCGGTTTCGTAGGTCAGTTTGGAGTCCATGTATTAATTCGGCATCAGCACGATGCTTTGTGGATTCAGCACTTGAACGGTCATAATTTCAGATTGATTGAAATTTGCCTGAATCCAATCATTCATTTGGACACCTCCCATAATTCTGGGAGCACCATTTTGGTTAGCTGTTCTGTTTATATGCCCTTGAATTGTATCATTTGGATTATCTCCAAGCTGTATTGTTATTGGATCTCTATGACCTGCGAAAAGATCTGTAAACTCAATGCTTACATTGAAGAAGTTCTGGTTGTAATAGGTGTCTCCAAGTAATATTTCTATCATGTCAGTTATGTGATTTTATGGCTATGAAATCTTAGCTATTTAAGGATTTCCTGATTTCACGAATTCTCTTTTGGGTAGTGTTAAAAGCGATTGCTATATCTTTGTCAGTGATAATTTCTGCATCTAAAAGGTGCTTTATACCTGCTTCAATATCTAAGGCAAATAATACTCGGTGCAGTTTCTTAATGTTATCTTTTACCTCTTCTACTTGTTCCTTATATCTTTTTAACCTCCTGTTCTCAATTTTAAGATTTAAAATCTCACTGCTCTGTTTCTCTACTTTCTGAGCTAAGTCATATTCATCCCAAGAGTAATAATTACTAAGATGCTGCATCACTTCTATGCAGTGTTTAAAGCTATAAATACCACTAAGTTTAACCCACTCTTTTTTTTGTACTCCAACCTTATCCTGTATTGTGAAGCCTACCTGCTTTGTTCCAAACCCACTTCTATCCCAAAATTCAGTAGTGAAGTCTATTAAAATCACCCCACCTTCTTCGATTTTCACAGGCTTTAAACTCTCATCATAGACTTTAAATTCATTAAAATCATACCTATTGCCAGCACTTGCCGAGATGTTATGATAGGAGTAGCTTTCACGAATATAGTATTTAGCATTACTGTCCTTTAACATACGTTTCGATTTGCCTGACCTATGTTCATTATCATAAGTGATTACATGCCATGTGTCTGGGTAAGGTTTATCTTCTTTAGTAGGCATAGATATAAATTATGATAAACTGTTATTAAACAAAAGCTCCGTTAACTTCCTTAAATCATTTTTGCTTTCGTAAATGCAGTCAAGTTTTGATTGTAATTCTCTGTTCTTTGCTTCAAGTTCAGAAATGATTTTTGCAGCACGCTCAGCTTCCTCTTGAGAGTGATTTAGTTTCTGAGCGAGCTCCATCGCTTCGCCAGATCCATAGTTGCCTAATGTGTTCATGTATGTTATACATTCGCAGAAAGCTTCAATCCCAGCTGTAAACGATTTTCTGACCGTGTGTCCACTTTTATCAATTAGCTTAAAATCAATCCTCCTGGAATTAGGGAAACGCTTATCACCTGTTTCAGATGCTAAAGAGGTTTCTGTAGCTATTCCATTGTACTTCAAACTGGCAGGTTCAAATACAGTATTATGTACTATATATCTAAGGTAAATACGGGTTTCATTACTATAGCTATACCTCTGAAGTATATAGTAAAATGCTTCATCAGAAATGACTGATTCCTTTGTGTCACCAGCTTTTAATACCTTGCCTAATTGGTTAAGGGAATACCATTTATCAGGAACAGACGGAGTCATATGGGCTTATAATATAGATGATATAACAAACTTCGGCTTTGCACTCACCTGCTCCTCCACGGCCTCTACCTCCTGCAACGCCAACTCGCCTTTGAAAGCTTTTTGAAGTAGGGATTGGAAGAGGGTTTCGGATTTATCTATACTTCTAGTAACTGTAAGTTTCATCTCCTCCACCTTCTCAACTATACCTGCGTACTTATCCTGAAGCGCTTTGGGTGGTATTAGGATTTTGATATCCTGAAGTTCCTGTGCATTTATGTTGGCCATCCCCACGATACTCTTGCACATGCCTTTTAAAGTATCTTTTCCGTGAATAGAGTTTAGGTAACCAGAAATATAATCTGTATTTGCTCTATTGTTGGTACGTACCCGAATAAGATAACCAGCTATGGCCATTTCAGTATCTGAACGGTAAACAGCAGTTTTGCCAACTAGCTCTTTACTATTTGTTCTGTTAAAAAGTAGGTCGCCTTTTTTTACCAAATACTTATCCCGCTCTTGGGCTTCAAGATTAATGTACTTTAAATTAGTAAAATCCATTGATCCAGAATAGGTCAGGTTATTCATCCTTAGGTATGGGTACTCTCCTTCGAGTTCGGCTGGCTTACTCGTGCCATACTTCGCTTCAGTAATGATTTCCCTAATTGTTCCTCTCTCCCACCCCTTCTCATTTCTCACTGGGTCGCCGAACATATCTAGAAAAACGGACTGCAGAAGATGGTCATAGTGGGCGAGTAGCTGGCGGTCTTTCTGGCGCAGGCGGTCGGCTTTATCTAGCACTTGGGCAATTCGCTTCTGTTCTTCCAGCGGAGGAAGTGGTATTTTTATATTACGAACATAGGCTTGGCTGATATTAGGTTGAGCACCGCCTATACTATCTTTAATTATTTGGTTACGCGTTGATAATAAGAAGTAGTAAAGGTATTTAGTATGAAGAACTCCATTCTTAGGAAAAATTCCGCAGATTGCCTGATTAGTTGTGGCAGGAAAATTTAATATTCCTAATTTTCCTGCAGTTGCACCATATAGTGCTAATAGCAACGTTCCTGCAGGAAAGGTCTTAGCACTAGAGTTCGCCAAGCCCAACTCGGTTATATATTCCTCACAGTCATTTATGTAGCAATCTTGTAGTTGTCCTGACTTTACCCATGGTATGTTTCCACACCAAAATTTATTATTACTCCTAGACGGAGTCCCTCCACTACTTGTATCAGCGAGTTTACCAAGTTCTAATACTTCCCACCTCATCCTAATAACTCCTCCAGCTCTTTCAGTTCACGTTGTCTTTCTTCGTCCAGTTGGCGGATAGCGGCCAGAATGGTTCTCGGAGAATCATACCTAACCTCTGCGTACACGGCCTCTTTGTAGCGGTTAATGCTCAGGTCGTAGGCGTTGGCTTGTATGTCGGCGAGCGGCACCATAAAGCTCTGCTCGGTGCGGGCGCGGTTGCGCTCTTGGTCGCGCTGCTGCCAGCGGGCCAACAGGTCGGGTATGTTGTTGTTTTCGTGCTTGCTGGCATCGAGCGGCGTGCGCTTATCGTCGAGCGAGTAGCCATCGGCCTGCATGTCGTAAAACCATACCTGGTCGGTACCGCCCGAGTTGGTTTTGGTAA
This sequence comes from Pontibacter sp. HSC-14F20, assembly GCF_019599265.1. GTDB lineage: Bacteria > Bacteroidota > Bacteroidia > Cytophagales > Hymenobacteraceae > Pontibacter. The sequence goes on from NZ_JAHZTC010000005.1 coordinate 212,063, forward strand.
ACACCAGCACCGCCGTGCTCACCCCCGCATAAGGTTTAAACACCCCTGACGGCATCGAGATAACCGCCTCCAGCTTCTGCTGCTCAATAATCTCTTTGCGCAGGGCCTGGTGCGCCTTGCTCGAGCCGAACAGCACGCCATCGGGCACAATCACAGCCGCACGACCGCCCGCTTTTAGCATGCGAAGCATCAGCGCCAGGAAGAGCAGCTCTGTCTTTTTGGTGCTCACTGTTTTGAGCAGGCTTTTCTCCACAGAATCGTGGTCGAGCGAGCCCTTAAACGGCGGATTGGCCAGAATCAGGGTATAGGCCTCGCTGATGGTATTGGCCTCGGAGAGCGCATCGCGGTAGTGCAGCTGCGGGTTCTCGATGCCATGCAGCATCAGGTTCATGGCCCCGATGCGCACCATGGTCGCGTCAAACTCCAGTCCGTTGAACATACTGTGCTGGAAGTGCTGCCACAAGTCAGGGGTGGTCAGTATGTTTGGGTATTTTTGGCGCAGGTACTCCCCCGCCCCCACCAGAAAGCCGCAGCTTCCCGCCGATGGGTCGCAGATGGTATCGTGTGGGGAGGGCGCCATCATCTCCACCATCATGCCGATGATGTGGCGTGGCGTCCGAAACTGTCCGTTGGTGCCCGCCGTGGCCACTTTCGAGAGCAGGTACTCGTACAGGTCGCCTTTGGTGTCGCGGTCGCTCATGTCGATGGCCGAGAGCATGCTCACCACCCGCTCCAGCAGGTTAGCCGTCGGTATCATGTAGGTGGCGTCCTTCATCTGCTGCGTAAACACGCTGTCGTTGGCCCCGAAGCTTTTGATGAACGGAAACACCTCCATGCTCATGATGCGGTGCATCTCCTCGGCGTCCATGTCTTTGAAGCGGGTCCAGCGCAAGTGCTGCTGCTCTTCGCTAAAAATCGGGTCTTTTAGAGGCTGCTTGAGCAAACTGGCCTTTTTCTCTTTAGCCGTGTGCAACTCGTCGAGCCTGCGGATAAAGAGCAGGTAGGTAATTTGCTCAATCACGGTAAGCGGGTTGGAAATACCGCCCGTCCAGAAGGCCTCCCAGATGCGGTCTACTCTATTTTTTAATTCTCCTGTGATCATGGGGTGGGGTAAAAAATGTATGCGAAAAAGCTACTCTTTTACAATTTTTAATTCGTGCAACTTTTCAACAATCAACACAAAGTCATTTTCTTTGTCAGACCAATATTTACATACTATTAGTAGGTTACTTCCTGCACTATCTGGTTCTGTTGAAAATAGGTCTTTATAAAAAATAAAAGGAGGAACGTCGTCGCTTGTATTAGTGCGATTATAAATTTGTTTATAAGTTAAGCCATCTTTATTTAATTGCATTTTAGCATAACTCCCAACAGCCACTCTACTATCTATTCTATGGTCAAGATTTGTGTGATTATGTATGAAGCCATGAACAAGCATAATTGGACCGCCAATCTTATTTCGAACCTTGAAACCCGCTATTAATTGATGATTAAACAGCAGATGATTCGTAACTGCTTTATTCATTTCGAGTAGTGCCTGAGAATCTGCACTAGCAATGTATTGAAGAATATCTGACATGTCGATTAGTTTAAATTTAATAATCTGTTTTTATTTTCGCCATGCACATTTTCTGCCACAGCTGCGCAGGCACTATACTCTTCTAATAAGAGCTTCACATCTACTTGGTTAGAGCCATACAAGTTAAATCCCATATATAACTTTGAATTAGATGGTCGGAGTTGATTGGCACGCTTAAAAAGATTAAAACCTTTACCCACTTCATACCAGTAGTAATTAGTTACGATGCGTCGGTCGTGGAAATCAGAGTCGACCTCACTTTCAACATGCGCCTTTACCTTATCATCAAAATCAATGATAGTCAAGTTTACTTGAACCAGCGGCAACTTCATTTTAAAAAAACTATCCAATTCAGACTTAATCTGGCTGAACTCACGATTACTTTCTTTTTGAGAAGCGATAATTGTAACATCAACTGGCACCAGCATTTTCCTATTTGGGATCAACTCCAACAAAAGCGGCTTTAGATTATGTTCAATTCTCTGCCCAGACTTATCACACAAAACATACTTATCTGCTATCACAATGGAATTTACTGGATGGGGATAGTCCTGTATTTTGCCCCAAGCATCAAAGCGTTCGTTTGGGTCAATTTCAGGATTTGTTGATATATGATATCTGGTGAGCTCCTTGGCTGTTAGAAACCTTTTCCACTTTTGGTTTAAGTCCTCTGCATTCATAAAGCTGTACCCTACCTGACCCTCCAACACATTACATTCTTCACAAGGCGTTTTTAAGAAGAACATTTTAAAGGCATTGCCATGATTATAAAAACCAGCCTGCTTCACAAGCTGTGAAAGGTCTGACTTCAACTCATAATGCGGCTCTCTTTCTTCAATGGCATGCAGCAGCGGATTGGCAGTCACATAAGTTTCCAACTCATCATAATCATCAAAGTCGCAGATTACTTTTACGCCTCGCTTAATGTTCTTGATGAAATGGATAAAGCTGTCATATACCGCCTTCTTTTCCTCGGTAAAATTATACCTGAAGAACCCATCCAAAAAACCTTTGTCGATTACAATCTCCATAGATGTCCTTAATTTACATTATAGAGATGTGCATTCCTTAACCTCATCAACTCAAGCTTCCAATTGGTCGCCTCGTCAATAAAGCCCGGTCCAAAATCATTAGTTAAGCTGCCATCAGCATTGATATTGATTTTGCGAACAAATTTGTCGGAGTCGCTCGGCATGTTGCCGTCAAGGTAGTAAATAACTGAGTGCTCTGGTTTTACTTCCCCAGATGCAGTAAGCACCTGCAGCCTGCGGATCAGGTATTCGCTGTGTGTTTCGATAAGGAGAGTTACCTCAAACGTTTGGGCCACGTCGATGAAGAAGTCTGCTAGGAGGGATTGAAGTTTTGGATGCAGGTTTGATTCAGGTTCTTCAATTAGTAGAAGGGGGCCTCCTAGCCGTGGCAGGTCTATACTCTTAGGTATGGTATCCTTATCTTCATCACTCATATCATCAAAAAGCGAACTTGCACCAATAAATACATGCTCTTCTTTTAATTCTAAACCAGAGCTTATAAATAACAGGATAGGTAAAAACTGGGTAACACCGTAGCCCAAATCTATCAAATCTACCTTATGTCCGTCTTTTTCTATTACAACTTCAGTGGCTATACCTTTTACACGGTTAATGATAACTTTATCTCCTATACCAAACTTTCGTAACCATTTATCAGCAAATTCAAGGTTACCATATAAATTTCGATTCTCTTCTTTACTCCATATTTTATCTAGGTTTAAAAGAAGCTCATTAAATGCAGTACCCTGTGACTGGTTAGTATATAAACGTTGAGAGTTTGCTCTGATTGACTCCAAGTAATGGACATTACGAGTAGTTCCATAAATAGAGCGACTTATTCTATCAATTAATTTATTTGCCCCTGATTTGAATTTTCTGAAAGTAGAGTCATTTATAAGTGAGCTAATATCTACCTGCTTCAAATATGGTAACAAACTATAATCTAGTTCCGAATTATCAAATAGGTTGACAGGGTTCCCAGCAAAATAATCATCTGTTATTTTCAGTTCCTCTAATAATTCATAAAGAGTTTTCCTAATTGGCTCGCTTGTAATATTTATGGTATTTACATCTTCAACAATTTGATAAGCATATCTCGACAGTAATATACCCTCAATCTGCAAGCTTATCTCTAAAGCTTCTTGTTGTTTTAATGTTGGTATTAATGTAATTAGCTTAATAGGGTCAATAAGACAACTTTCTGCACAGAACCTTTTTTTGAGATATTTTAGATTAGAAAAGACTCTATAGCCAGATTCATCAAAAGAGGGTATAAGATCAATTAATAGCATTGCCTGATCATAATTGTCTTTCAATTTAGTATCCATTGAAATCATAAATCGATGGCAATGTGAATTCTCTCCAAAGTCTGATATTGTAGCCTTATAATCAGTTATAATCAAAAAATCATCTCCAAACTTAAGTAAGAATCTGATAGTGTCTGAATCAGAATTCCTTGATTTGGCTAAGTTGAATGTCCCAAGCTTGTGCCCCTCACCTGTGAATCTCAAATATCCAGGATCAACAGAATTATTGTTTAATAACTTAATAGCCTTAAACACACTACTCTTCCCCGAGCTATTCGTCCCGGTAAAGATCGTAATAGGTGCTAAGTCAAAGAATGTAGGTTGGCTGAAAACGCGAAAGTTAGAAAATCCTATACCTGTAATCTGAGTCATAGTGGCTGATGATGTAGTTGTTGTTAGTTTGTTTTCATATGCATTGCCTTATTAGCTCAAGCATATTTCTTTTGCTAAATATACAGAAATCGTTTTAGGTACACCTGCTGTTATTTTCTTTTATTTTGACTTCATAGGCAAAACATTGAAGCACAAAATGATGTGATTTGTTTTACCTGAGGAGCTGCATTTTCAAGTGTTGTGCCAATATTAAACTGTGCTTCAGCGTCTCAAGAAAGCATTCACTCACTGTATCGTGTGTCAGGCATAGGTATTGCCTATCAGAAACTGACGGGTGGCGCATAGATGCTCGTAGGCTTAGAAGCCTGACCCGAACGCTTTCGGGGATGCTATGAGGTCTTGGCTACAGCTCCCACTCCGCATACACAATAAACGGCGTGGGCTCCAGGGCATGGATCAACCCATCGGGTATGCGGACGGTAAACAGGTACAGATTCAGGTCGGTGTAAATGCGGGGGTTGCGAGAGAAAACGATGTACTGCGACAACTCCGCTTTACCTTGTGTCTTTTTTAGCGTGAAACCGTTTAGGGCATAGGACAGGCGCCAGTCTTCCTGCTGCTTCAGGCCAACAGTGCGCGCCTCCCCTACCCGCATCTGCCGCAGGTGCTTTGCAATCACAGGTGATGTTTTCAGGTAGTCAGGCTCTAGGTACAGGTTCTCGCCTTTGCCGTACACGTAGTGCTGCAGGATGTCCGCCGCTTCCGGGTAGGGGAGCATGCCGGCCACTATGATGGCGTGGTACAAGGTATAACACTGAAGCTTATCGAAGGTGGTGAGTTGCCTGCTTTGCAGGCGCTGGTTTATACCTGCCACATGCCCGCTTAAACCTTTGCCAATGTGCTCTCCGAAAAGCGCGGTCAGCAATAAGATTAGTCCAAGGACCAGTACGGTGCGTTTGAATAGTTTCATTTGGGTTTAGTTTTCGTTGGCCAGCACTTCGTAATAGGTGTTTGTAATAGGCGACAGGTATAGCAAGTGCTGCAACTGGTCCATGTGATGGGCTTCGTAAAGCATCGCGGCATCAAAGATATGCTCGGCATCCTCCGGCGGCAAGGCATACTCAGGGTCCAGCACCATCTCGCCCAGCCGGGTATAGGTTACATAGTCATTGGCATGGCACCAAGCCATATAAATCAGCACCCTAGCCAGCCAATCGTAGGTTTTGTTGTTTGTCAGTTGGTCCAGATGCTGGTGCAATTTAGCCTTAATCGCTGCAGGTATGGCGTCGTAGTCGTAGGTCTTGTAGACCGGAACTTCATCGGGTTCCTCGTCTTCCTCATCCAAATCCTCAAAATCTGCCGAACCTGTAAATAAGCTAAAATCTGTGTCGCCTCCTTTCGCAAATGCCTCCAGAAACTCAGCCTCGTCAATACGCTGGTCATAGGCCGACTTATACCTGAACTGATGCCGTTTGGCAAGGGTGGGGTCGCCATATTCTCCTTCGTACAGGCAGCGCTGCCCTACCAAGTTATCGCAGATGTTCGGGTTTTTCACAGGTATAGCCCGCAGCCCTTTTTGGCGGTCAATCACCACCACTCCCTCGGGAGCTTTCAAGTATAGCTTGTCGTTGCGCCAGAGCAGGTAGTCGCAGCGCTCCAGGTACATGCTATGCTTTTCGAAGGTGCCGTAATCCGACACCATGCGCGGACGGGTAGTTTTGCCTTTGCCGCTAAAATCGGCCTGTTTAAAATAAGGTATAGCCGCCGGCAGCACAGGGGCATGCACCACCTGTAACTGACTGATAGAATACACGCCAAACACCTCTCCCTGCCGGAAGCCTATCAGGTCGTGGGTGATGCGCCACAGGCGGTGGTACTGGCAGGGCAGCATCTCCATGCCATCCTGCACTAACCCGAAATAAAATCCGTTCGCTATGATTTGAAGCAAGGTATACTTTAGTTATGCGTTGAAATTATGATTTAAAAAATGAATCCAGCAGCTTCATGCCAAAGGTATTGGTAATGGTGCCGTCGCCGCTGCAATAGGTGCACGAAGCCGTGCTGCGGCTCTGCACACAGCTGCAGGTCGAACTTTTGATGATGATGGACTTCCAGTGCTGTGCTTCCTTTGGGCTCAGCTCAAATCGGTGCCTCTCTAAATCGATGCCGTAGTATTGTTCCAGCTGATCTACCACTACAAAGAGGCCGTCCTTATAGGGGAAAATATGAAGGAATTCTGGTTCCAGAAAAGTGCCACGGGTAAAGCTGTGTATACCGTAAAGATCGCGCACAGTATCATAGGTTTTGCAGTACATGCTATTTTCATCAGCTTGTAGTACCTCTCGTTCTAATAGTAGTAGCATACCTTATTTTAATTTGGTGCAGCCAGTAACATGACCCAGTAGTTGCCGGCTCTTGCCACGGCTACCTCTGTATACCAGTCGTTCATCAGGTTGGCGCAGTGCCCCGGGCTGTTCACCCACCCTCTTATCACGTCGGACTCGGTGTGATGGCCCAAACCAATGTTCTCGGCGCAGGTGAAATAGTTATATGCCTGGCGCCTGATGCGCACATGAAAAGGAGTGCCGTCTTTAGAATTGTGGCTAAAGTAATTTTGGCGATACATATCCAAGGCATGCAACTGGGCAGCCCGCTCCAGTTTGGCGCTCCAGGCCAGCGGCTCGGTTGGTGGCAGGTACTCGGCACCACACTGCTGCCCGGCACCGCGGTGCTTGTTCACCAGTTGTAGCACAAGTGCTTTATCTACCTCCGTGGCAGGGCTTTGTACCGGAACAGTCCTACTTAAAGGTATAGCAAGCAGCAAGGCGTACACCAGCAGGGCTTGCGCTATAAAAAGAGATGGTTGCATATAAGTTTTTTGCGTGTTGCTATAATGATAAAAAATATACAAACGGGTATAGCCAGTTATGCTGCAGAATGCTCAAGTCTGCTCAGTGCGTGGTAGAATAGCTTAAACTGCCTCTCTCTTCACCTGTAGCGCCTCATGCGTCATGGCATGCATGATGTGCAGCAGTTCTATGCCCCGCGTGAATACCTGTAGTTGGTTTTCGCTTACCAGACTTTGGTCCTGCATCAGGTCCATCATAATCGCCATCTGGCTTTCGAGCTTGGTTTTGAGCTGACTTAAAATAGGCTTCATAATCAGGCCAGGCGCTTCTACAGTTGTTTTGCCCTGTTGCAGTGCTCCGAGCAACAGCTTTATGCACTCGCTGGTAAACTGCGCTTTTTTCAAGTCTCTTTCGGCACTGGTGGCGCTGCTAGCTACCAATTCCTGCTCTCCCAGAATTTTCTCCAGAAGCTCCTGCACCAACTCTGACTGCTTCGCAGTTACGCTTAAAATAAGGTTTTCCATACCGTTTTGTTTGTGTTTTAAATGAAACATAAAGAAATGATGGGCTTATGCCACCCAGCTGTGATTTGGCATGATAGGACGGGCAGCAGGCAGACTTTCCCAGTCTATACCTGCCGCCGCTTTGGCAATCTGCTCCACCAGAACAATATCGACATACTCTCTTCTGGAGTGCTCATGCCACACTCCTGCCGAGAGGTTGGTACACTCGGGTATAACATCCTCGTAAATGGCCGTGTCGGTAAACACCCCGTATGGGTCGGCCTGGTAAGTCATACCTTTTTGAGCAAACTGAATGGACAGCGCATCGGCAAAGGAATCGCTGGCGGTGCGCCCACAGCGCTGGTGCGTTATAATAGAGCCCGTCTCTCTGCGGTCGAAAGCCACGGCACGTTTGAATTGTCTGAAAAACTCAGGGTCTTGCTCTAGGGCCCAACGACTGCCCAGGCAGCCACGCTCCTCTCCTGCAAAGAAGTAATAAGTACCCGGCACCCCTTGACTAATCAGGTATAGCAGGATCGTGACACCCGCCTTGTTATCGCCGCCCAGTATGGTGCTGCCGTCCGTACGTATGATGTTATGAGCTATCTCATGGGTTACTTTCTCGCGGGTATACGAGGCCGTGTCCAAGTGGGAAGCGAACAGCGTTTCGGATGTGCCTACTCGCAGGAAGTAGTTGCCGAACGCATCTTTTTGCACACCTGCAGGCAGATAGGGCTCCAACCGGCTTTCATAGCCGTGGGGCACCGTGTACTGTGTCAGGTTCAGGAATGTGTTTTTAAAGTCAAACGTACAGTTTTCGCGCATAGGCAGTGCATGGGATTATGGTTGAACAAAAATTTACAAGGCAGAGCGGGTCCTGTACTGCTCCGGAAGAGCAGTGAAACATATTCAGAAGACCCAAAGAAATTATAAATGCGTTACACAGAGGCAAGCAAATGCCCGTTCGCTAAGGTATAGCTTAGCGCAGTGTAACAGGGAAAAATTAGGTAAATCAGGCAGCGGGCAAGGCGAGGCACATCCCCGATGCTTTCTAAATTTGATAATACAAAGATACAGCAACGTAAACAGGATTTGGTGTTTCTACAAGCTTGTAATTAGGAGTTCCTGAGCTTAGTAGAAGCGTCTACAGAGTCGGTCTACATCGTGCATAAACTCTGTAATGAGTTGAATCGTCTCCATCTCGAGCGCCTTGTCGAAATCAGCCAGCTTCAAGTCAAACTCCATCTCAGCGACACTGTTGCTTATCTGTGGACGCATGTAGGCCTCAAACCCATAATCGTATGCCAGCTGCTTAAGTTTGGCCACTCCCTCTTTCACCAAGTCAGCCACATAAACAGCGGAGCCACTTAGTGCGGAACGGCGGCGCTCGTCGTGGGTAAGTTCTATTTGCAGCGCAGCTCCTACACGCACCACAGGGCGGTACAAACTATCCTGCAGCAGGTTGTATGTGATATGACTGTGCACCCCCGTATGTATACCGGAAACTGTTGCCAGCAAGTAGTAAAAATCTTCGCGCAGGGTAAGCAAACGGTAACTTGGCCGATGATTAAAAGGCCCTTTCGTTTTCAACTCTTCCACTACCTGCTCGATAGGTACAGCCAGCGTAGTTTTTGGAAACATTTGCTGAAAGCGGCCTAGGAAGTGCAACATGTGACCAGTGCGGAGTCCATCAGGCTTTTCGCGCACCAATCGCTTTTTAGTGCGTGCGTACCCGGCAAAGTTAAAAACGGCCCCGCTGAGCGGGCTCCCGGCGGCACGCAGCAAAATGATGTCGCTATCCGGCCAATGTTTCTGAAAGTTTTGCCATATCATCAGGTAGCTACCCAAGTGACCATCGTATATGCTGGTAGAGTTACTACCTGTCCTGTACCTTCTCCCATCGCTCATCTTAGGGAAAGTCACCCGGCTAAACCGGTAGGGAGCGTGCCCCATAATCTCCAGCTTATTCTCAAGAATAAGGTCATAGTTGTTTACTAAAGTGCTTAAGGCGCTCATAGCTGTTCAGTTAAAAAATGAAACATAAAACCTGAGCCTGCAGCACAAGACGCAATCGGTCACATGCAGGCAAAAAGTAAAAAAGAAAAGCTACGGGCGATAAACGCTTTCAGCTTTTTTTCGGCAGAAGCCGCGCATTGTCTGGGGCACCGATGGAGCTAAAACCCGGTTGCCGTGCCTAAGGGCACTCTGAATGCTTTTTATGAGATGATAACTGCTTCGTTAAACAGATGGTATTGAATCATGATGCAAATATAATAAATTTATATATATTAAGCAAATAGTTACATATAAACTATTTAATCTTAGTTGTGATCAGTTTAAAATGAGATTGCCTCGGAATCAGTATAAACTTACATTTAGGGCTTTATATCGATAGGTGTACCTACCGGAACGGTCTGGTAAAGTTCTTCCATTTCGTCGTTGGTCACTGCCATGCAGCCCGCAGTCCAATCCATGAGCCGGTGCCATTTGCCGATAAAGGGCATTTTGTTCGGTAAGCCATGAATTTTGATATCGCCGCCCACGGGTTTGCCCAGTCGTTTGGCTTCTCTCCTATCGGCAGCGTTGGGGTACGACACACCCAGGTTTTTGTAATAGGCGCTGTGGGGGTTCTTGCCGTTGATGGTATAGCGGCCCTCGGGTGTTTTGTTGTCGCCCTCGTGCTGTTTATCTCCAACAGGTGTTTTGCCCAAGGAGATGGTATAGCTTTTAACCAACTCACCTCTGCTATACGCCTCTAGCCTTCGCTCCGACTTATGCACCACCAGGCGGTCAATCTTGGTGCCCTCGGGCAAAGACCGTTCTGATAGTACAAGGTAGCCATAGTAGGCACCAACAAAAATGATGAACAGGAGCAGGAGTTTTTTCATAGGTTAGGGTTTCGTAAAAGATTAGCATTAAAGAGTATTACCTATCAACTCTTTTGCTTTATCAATCAGTATGTTCTCACAATATTCCTGCAGCCCTCTATCAATAGCCTGTAGGGCCTTGACGTACTCAGGCGTATTGCCGTGCCGCACGTACTCGCGGTCCTGCGCCATCCAATGCACTTCCCTTTCCACACCCTCGGGGTCGAAACAGCGCCCATAAATAGGGAACACCCGAAACTGCAGGTGCGGCAGCTTCACATCAAACAGCACACAGCTGTAGCGTTCGTCATCTGCCCTAGGCTCCAAAGTTACGTCGATGTTGTCGGCCGCCAGTTTTTCTTTCAGGAAATCAAACAGGTGCTGGTTAAAGATATAGCTGATCACGGTGGTTCGCTCCTCTTCCGAGAACGTTTCAAGGGCAGCCTGCAAGGTATACTGAAAAGAGAAGTCGCTTTCTTCTAACTCTTCATCACCATCTTCTATTCTTTCCTGCAGGTAGGCAAGATTCTCCGCCACAGATTCCACCAAATTCTCATAGGTAAAAGCGTGAGCGAAAATATCAGCGTTGCGCACATTAAACAGCACACTCCCATCACACCAGTTTCCCACCAGCTTCATGTAATAGCCAGCAGGCGCCAGTAGCGTACTCAGTTTATCAAACAACTCTTGTTGCGACACGGATCTTTGCAGTTTTTATACCTGCAAAATTAGGATATAGCGCAAGCTGTTTTTGCTGTTTGCAAGCTTGTAATTATAGTGTAGGTTTAGGTGCTCGATTTCCCCTTTGGGAAATATTTTCCTAGTATGTAATCTTTCACTTCATCATCATACGTTACCAGATCACGGTCTACTCTTATACCTTTCGCACTTCTCTTGGCGTTAGGCAATGTTTCTATATAGTATTCGATGGCTTCGGTGTTAACCAACTGCTTTTTAAATTCCTTTCGGATATTGGTCAGTTCGGTAAATGGTCCTTTCTTCTTCTCGTCTTTGAATATGAAAGAGTTTATTACATTGGAAACATTAAGCATCCGTTTGTTTTCAAAGGCATTATCAATTTCCTCGTCGCCTGCGTACGCCTGTTTCTTTTTGGCTGTACGGCTGTACAAATTTGAGTACAGGTATGTTAATTTTTCAGGATAGTCAAATTTATATAAATCTGACAAAACCACACCCTTAGGATGGATCAGGAAGAACAGGTATAGCGTCGCGCGTTTTGGGTTGAGTTTGACGTGTTTGTTTATATCTGGGAAACTTACTGTAATACCCTGTGAGCGCCCTAAACTTCTTGAAATATGGATTCTGCGATGCCCCAAAACAAACTGATGCTTTTGTTTGAAGAGCATTTCGTAGCGCATTTGCTCAAACAGTGGGAACGCCTGCAGCAAGTACTCCTGACTAACGCCAGCCGCTATCATTCCTTTTATGCATTTCATGCAGATGTCGGCTGTGCGAAACTTGAAAATAACCTCTTCCTTATTTGTGCAATAGTCACCAATACAGCCTTCGGCTTTGTCATGCAACTTGCGCCTTATGTGCATGGTTTTGCAGTAAAGCTTATGCAACACCTGCGTCATCACAGTAAATGTGATTGGGTATACAGCGCTGCAATCCAGGTACTCGCCCCACTCGCTGGTTTTAATAAACACATTTAGGGCGTCGTCCTGAAAGGCTGCCAAATGTTGTAAACTATTGCTTTCAGGTGTAAGCAATATCACAAAATCTTTTGATGGTATAGCCCAGCGTTCCCGATAGGCTTCGCATTGGTTATAGAAATACCCAAAGGAATGCCCCAGAAAACGCTCTCTCCTAGTTGTCAGTTTTCCTTTTTTATTCACAGACATACTTTCGCCTAGAGGTCCTCCAGCGCTAGCAGTTAAGGCTCCACAGTCAAGACTATCCTTGGTTCTGATAAAAGAAATAAGCCCAGTAGTTGCCTGCAGTATCTGCATCACTTGCTCATACTTCTCCACTGAGAAGCCGCTGTCTCTGATTACGTGTACGTTCATAAGTTTGTCTTCAAATACATACACAATATATTCAATTTTAGGGATATTGAAATAGGTAGCCTCAGAGAATCTTCACTTTTATCTGGATATAACACATCAAAAAAATCACAGCCAACTCTAATTACAAGCTTGCAAACTTCAAATTAGGCGGCTGTTTATAAGCAATTTTGCATTGCAGAGCCAGAAACGCTGGTTCGTCTTTCACTTCATTTCTATATATGCCCAGAGCCCCTTATGCAAAATCCAAATTAGACGAGAAGTCGCTGGCAGCCATGCTACGCGAGCGCCTCAAAACTGGCAAAAGCCTGGTATACTTTGCCTCTGGTCGCAGAGTTCGCAAAGAATACTATGTCCTCCCCTACGACCACATTGTGCTGGTGGACTACAACTTCCGCTCAACCTTTGCTGTGCGCGGCAAAGTCATCATTATCGGTATGACGGCGCTCCAGGCTACGGCAGCTTTTAAGGAGGCTGGCTTGAAGTTCGACGCCTTTGTGTGTATTAATGAGGGCTTGAACGAGGGCGGCGGTTATTATGCTATTAACGGCAACTGGAGCATGGGCACGATTCTGCCTATCCTCAAAGACACCTACCTGCACATTGCCTGCCCCACTTACTATGGCCGCACCCGCTGGCGCGAAAAGCTCTTTAACTTGCCGCAGCAAGCCGATTTGCTCGACGCGACGCACCCTGAGTACATCAACCCGAGTGTATTTTCGGATTACAGTCGCTATGGAGATGCCGCCTGTGTTTGGAGTGTAACCAAGCAACCTGGCAAAGCGGTGTCCTTTAACGTAGGCAATAGAACCCTGACGCTGCAGCACAAAAACATTTGGGACGACTACGACATGCTGGATATGTTGATGGTACGTTGTTCCCCAACCGAAGAAAGACAGCTACAGCTGATGGCACCCAAAGCGCAGCCGCTTTATCGCCCGCGCTACTATCGCAGCGAAGAGCAGGACGCCAGTTTTGAGGCAATGCTCCATTATTGCAATCTGCACCGAATCGAAAAGCTGGGCCTCACGCCTTGGTTGGGAGGCAACTATACCCGTTTCTTGAACTACCTGCAAGCCCACCAAGACAGATTCCCCTATCCACAGTCCGTATACCTGTACCACTTGCACCGCAACGATTATAGGGAGCTGTATAAGCTGGCGGAGGATACTGAAATACCTGTTCAGCCTGTTGAGATACAACCTTAAGCTAACTGTATGAAGAGCATCTTATACCTGCACGGCTACAATGGCTCACTCTCGCCAGCCAAGCAAGCTATACTGGAGCGCTACGGCAACGTGGCGGCTCCCGCCATAGCCTATGACAAACCAGATTACTTTAAGAAATTAACTGACCTTGCCCGTACCGCCGATGTCATCATTGGTTCAAGCTTTGGCGGCCATACGGCGTATTTGCTTTCCTTGCTCTATGATAAACCTACGCTGCTGTTTAATCCGGCTTTTGTTACCAAATCGCCTGCACCTGATTTGGGTGGTATAGCCATACCTAACTCTAAAACCAGCCATACCAGTATTGTGCTGGGCAAATTGGATAACGTAATTATGTATAGAGATAACCTAGCGTACGTGTCTAGGGAATTGGGATTAGCTAATCTTCGGGTCGTAAAGGTTGACGGTTTGGGGCACCGTATACCTGACGTGGTTTTTGAGGATCAGGTGGTGAGGTTTTGGGGTATAAAGTTTTAAAGTGACACACTTGTCATTTTTCTGATTGTGTGCCACCTTATATCCTAATTAAAAAATGTTGCCTCAACTAGCAAGGTGTTTTTTACCCAATGAATAAGCTTATCTTTTTGCTTCTTCTTAGTAGGATTTACAGTTTCAGGATTAAACCATTGACTAGTTAGAAGATACTGATTCTCATAAAGTGTGGCATAATATCTGGCATAATTCTTTTCAATTCTCTCCTCCATAGCCTTATTCGGATTAGAAACCTTTTTTATTGCTGGATAATCTAATAAGAGATTTTCTCTACAATATTCTAAATTCTGAACTTTCAGTAAAAGGTCCTGATGATAATCTGAATAATTCGCTTTCTCTATCAAAAAGAAAAATGCTTCTTTAGCAATATCCTGTATTTTAGTATCTTCAATGACCTTACCGAAAACTTCATTTGGTGGAGAAAGAGCTACTGTACTTCCAACTGAAAAAGATTCAAGGTTTATTTCTTCTACCAAATCAAATTGATCGTCATCCTCCATTACTGGCTCTCCAATTGAGTTTGCGATATACTCTCTATTAATCTCGCACAGCTTTTTTATCATCTCATATTGAGCGTGACAATAAGTTGTTAAATCTTTAAGACGACTAACTTTTTCTTCGTATTTACTCTCTCTAACAAAGCTTTTGATTGTCTCCATTTTTAAAGCTTTTTCATCCTCTGATAAATGGCTCAATACTTCATGATTAGAGTTGAAAAAGTCTTCAAGGGTTAAGTTTCTTTTTGCAGCATTTGCTCTGGCAGTACAAGGAATGATATTCCCATAGAGGTTGAGCCCTACACTAGTTTTGTTATGTGATACTAAATGGTCCTTTACAGCAGAGCTATCTGTTAAAGGTTCTCCTGTATAGGCACATTTATAATCGAAGAATTTTAAGGTGTTCTCCCAGTCTTTTTTGTTAAAACTTCCTAATTGTGCACCTGCATCAGATAAGAGGCAACGTATAAATAGATTAGCAACATCACCTGGGTTTGTTCTTTTTGACATATAAATTGATTTTCTAATACAGTCTAGATTACATATTTTGACTTGCTTGGTTCGCAAACTCAAACGCATCCTGAGCAGGCTTCAGAACAAATAAGCTTTTAACTGCCTCAGCAAGCTCGCCATCTAATTCAGGTATTATTTGCGGATAAATGGTAAGCCAGGTAGATGCGATAATAGAGATAGTTGTATTAACAGCTCCGTACATTCTGTCAAACATTTCTTGCGAAAAGTGACCACTAGCACCACTTTTCATGTTCAAAATGTTGGCTCCCTCACCATTCGTCGATGAGAACGAACAGTTATGAGCAAATTGGTTCAACAACTCAAGGTACTGACCTACTTCGTTGATAGGGCAATAACCTAAACCTACGCTAAAATCTTTCGCATTTGCATGTTGTTTTAACACAGGCTCCATTTCTTGCCAACTCGGCGTAGCAGTTACACCACGATTCCAATCAGCAAAAGTCTGGTTGTACTCACCGTCATTAAAGTTTCCGTTTTCAAGTATCTGAAAATATAGAGCAGCAAGCCCCATCTCTAAGGCTCCTCTAAGGCAAGTGGCAGCGGTCTTGTAAAATCCACTAGTCAAATTCCAAACTGCGGCGTTCAACTCATCTTCAACAACTGGGAGTGTCCAGTTCAATATTTCACAATCAGAAGAAATGCCCTCATGATGGATGTTTTCATAGTTGCGAATTAATTTATAAAGTGTTGCCGTTTTGCGTGTTAAGTCCTCAAGCTTGTCCTTTACATCCACATTAGCCTCTATGCCTTGCAAAGTGCATCTTGCCGTGTGAATAATTGACTCACCGTGCGTAGTACTTGTCTCCATGAAATCTGTCTTTAGATGATTTTAAAAATACTGTGCTGCTTACTTGAAAACTCCATTTGCTAATTCATACAATCCTTGAAGATTGTTGGCTTGTTTAGGAGACTTTTGAGTGGAGGAATACCAATCGTTCGTTAGAAAATAGGCTTTGGAATCAACCACAATAGGTTTCTTATAATACCTTGCAGTTGGTCTATCACCTTTTCTAACAAGCCCCGTAGCACCAGCTTCATCTATAAAAGACGCACGTTTTAGCTTTAGCACCTCCTTACTGTAACTAGTTGACGTCAAATTATGCATCAGGTCTGCTAATTTTCCATGCCTGTTTAAGCGCTCCAGTATCTTTCTGGCAGTTAGCCCTACATTTCTTCTGCCATCGTCTTCTACACGTTTGTTATAGTCCTGAAAAACTTCCAGAATGTTAGCAGGTAATGCACTGCCAACAAGCGAAATCATAGCTTCTCTTTTATGTAGCCCTTGCCGTTACTATTCATTGATTTGCTCATGTCTTGAGAGTATTATCGTTATAAATAAGCTTATACATTTCGATTTCCTTAACCAATGTGGCAAGCAAATTTATCCTATTCTCCAACAGCGCTTTCACAATAGGCATATCAGCTGGAGCAAATTCATAATTTCCAAACTCATCAATACCAACCCATTTCACCTCATCATGATCAGTGGAAGTAATGTGCTCCTGCTCCGTTCGGGTAGCATAGGCTACTAAGCGAAACTGGTTATCGCTCTCACCTAAAACAGATTCGCAAATGTATGCCCCAACGGTTACATCCAGATCCAGCTCCTCTTTCAGTTCACGGGCCAGACAAGCCTCATGGGTCTCACCTGCTTCTAACTTTCCGCCTGGGAATTCCCAATAACCCGCAAGACTTTTGCCTGGCGCTCTCTTAGCAATCAGGTATAGACCACTGCGCTGGACAACCCCAGCAACTACTTCTATCATATGTTCAGTTTTAAGCCTACATTATTTCGTTTATCCCGTGTTATAAACAGGTTGACTCACCTAGCATCCGTAAGCCAACCTGCATGGGTTGGTTAAAACTCAGCTTCCTTCTCGTGAAGATATTCCCCTGCATACGGTGCATCGAAATGAGCACCATACAAGGAGGCAAAAGCAAAGGAGTCTGCAACACCCAGGTCTACACCTAACAAGTTTGCATCATCCATGGAAGCATGGGAAAAATCTGCATCAGCGAGATAGCTGCCAGCCAGGTCTGCACCAGTCAGATCTGAAAAAGAAAACGTCGTGCCATAAAGGTTGGCTTTTCGGAGCTCAACATGCTTAAAACTAGCTTTCACAGCCTCTGACTCAACGATGGCAGCCCCAACCAAGCATGCGCTTTCCAGGTTGGCACCCGTTAAGTCTACACATAAAAATGTAGCCCCAGTCAGGTTGGCACCGCTTAGATTTGCTCCACTTAAGTTCACACGCTCAAAGCGAGAGCCTGCCAGATTGAAACCGGACAAATCTACCCCACTTAAATCCTTATTAGATTCATTAAGCACCATCGGCGCATTATAAACCTTAATAACATTCTTTAAAGGACGGCATCTAAAAAGCTTCTTTTTCATACGAGCAGGGTTTATATGGTTGAATGACAGATACACAGGAACACATCGCACCCCAAAAAGGGCACGAGCAAATGCAAAGCGCCCTTTTTGGCACTTTCACTCTTTAAACCAATAAATAAAAGGGGAATTGTACTGCAAAAGTAAGTAAAAAATCTATATAATCAAAATAACATATTTACAAATCCTAATTACTAGGTCTATTTATTCAAAATAATCTATAATTGTTTCACCAGCGGCAATCGCCATCCGAAACGGCTCCTTCTTAATATAAGGATTAACCTCTACCACTGGCTCGTAAGCAATAGAGTGCTCCATCAAGGTGTTGGCAGCCATAACCAAGTCGGCAGTGTGCAACGACAGTACCGAGTTGTAGGAATTGGTTCGATAGCCCCCGAAGAGCGACATGGCAACTGGCAGGTGATAGCCTAACTCCTGCTCTACTTCCAGCACCCACTTATAAAACAACTCAGCGGCTAACAACCAGTATTCGGTATTCACGCTGCCTCCCAAGTCGTCATACACATGGGAGTCTGCCCCATGGCACCAGACGATATAGTGAATCTCTTTGGCGAGTATTTTCTTTTTTAATGTAGCCAAGTGTCTGTATAAGTCAACCAGGTAGCTGTCGTTGGTACCGCTTAGGTTCACGTTAGCATAGGTAGGTATGGCTTTATCCAAGCCTGGTACAAAGCTGCGGCTGTCCTCTATAGAATTTCCGAAATGGTGGTCCAGGTCCAGATAGGCCCCGGATATTCCCAATTCACGGTAAAGTTTTACAGAAGCAATTACCTGACCGCTGAACGTACAGAATCCGGCACCTCGCTCTGGTTTGGCATGATGAAAGCCACTGGTCGGACTGAAGGTGAGCACTTCGGGGTGCTGCACGGCATAACGTATGGCATGATACAGGCTGGCATTGGTATAGCATACCGAATTTACCAGATTCTCACTCCAGGTAAGACCGTTGGTGGTAGCCAGTGGTTTCTCTCCAGCAAAAAAAGCATCAACATAGACTTGCGCATGCGCCAGATAAAAGTCCTCTTGCTGAAAAGGCGTAAATGCTTTCACATCAAAGTATGGGGTTAAGCCCTCCGCCTGCAGCTTTTGCATCAAAAGCGCAGGTTTGTTGGGGCTGCGGGTGTACAGGCCCTCCCCGTTGCGGGCGTCTACCTGCTCGGGCATGTAAAAAGTGGCTATCTGTTTGGAGCGCATGGGCATGTTATTATGATGTGAAATTAAAGGGATGGGAAAATCAAGTCATGGTGTACTTTACCCGGCATAGCTGCTTCTTCATGACGCACGTGCAATACACAACTCTCAAAGTCTACTGTATAGCCATACAATATTTGCTTGATGCGGGTGAGCTTACCGGAGGGCCAGCCATACGTTACATCGCGTCCGCTTAAAGGGAATTTGCCACAGTAAACTTGCTCCATGGCTGGGAAGGCAAAAGTGGGAAGGGAATAAGCACTAACAAAAAGGTCGCGGCCAAACAGGTTGGCTTTAGCTTCCTTTATCACTCGTCGGGCCATTTCATCGACCATTTCCGGCGACCACTGCTCCCGAAACTTCTCGGAAAGCACTCTGGCAAGCGGGAAATGCTTGGTCTTAAACGTGACATTACCTGTACAGATTAATTTGTCAGGTGCCACAAAAAGAAGTGGTTCGTAGCTCAGACTTTCGTCTGGGAGCGTAATGTATGGGTAAGGGGCAAAGGGAAGGGGTTCAAGCATAGGCAGGAGAATTAGTACAGCACAAATATACCGTACACTATCCCCTTCCTATGCTACTTTACAAGCTTGTAATTAGTTCTCAGAAAAGCTGGACGCGATAAAGGTCACACGCAACTGGTCTCCAAGGTCATCATCGATCGCGTGACCAAATATTACTTCCACCTGTTCACTGGTGCTGTTTTGTATAAACTCGGTTATCTCTGTCAGCTCGTCCATTTCCAGTTCGGTTTCAGGACCAGAAATAATAGAGAGTAGTACCCGATCGGAGCCTTGAAGCTCGCTTCCAAGCAGGGCAGTCGCGACAGCTTGCTGAGCTGCCAGCATGGCACGGCCCTGGCCGGCGCCCGTTCCGCTTCCTACAGTAGCTCTTCTCGCTCCTGCCATTACCGTACGCACGTCGTCCACATCCACATTTAGTTCTGCTGTTACCGCTACAATTTCGGCAATGGCCCGCACGGCATGCGCAACATATTCATCCAGTTTAACAAAAACATCCGCCCTAGGAAGCTCACCATACAGCTGGCGCACCTTATCGTTCGCAAGCACGACGGTGGTGTCGGTATGTTGCCTCATGGCAGCTATACCGGCTTCTGCCACTGCTGCTTTGCGATCGCCTTCACTATGGCCAGGTGCCGTAACGACGCCTATGGTCAGTATGCCCAGTTCTTTCGCAAGTCGGGCAATCTCAGGGGCAGCGCCTGTCCCGGCGCCTCCGCCCATGCCGGCGACGATAAACACGATCTCAGGGCTTCCTTCTAACAGCATGGTGTTGATAGCATCTGCTCTTTTCAAGGCAGCTTTGCGACCAATTTCAGGATCACCTGTTCCATGGGATACCCCCACTTCACTTCGCTCTAAGTAGAAACGGTCTTCCATCGTAGAGTTCTCCAGGTCTGGCTTGTGAAAATCACAGGCAACGAGGTGGACCTGACGTAATTGCTGCTGGCCAATGTAATTTAATGTATTGCAGCCCGAGCCGCCCACTCCTATCACCTTCACGGTGGTTCTGTTGTATGTTTTCATATGTTCTATTGATTCAGTATAAATGGAGATGATGGGGTATATCTAAATAAGGATTCAAGTTATAGATTTCAAGGTATATAAAAAACCATATTTAATACTGACGTATGAAAACAATCCCCCTCTGCCTCCTTCCTTGAACTGGATGTTGTTCTGTCCAAGGAAGGAGAAGTAATAAATCAAATGAGTCGGTTCCGCAAGCATCTCTTACAAAGAGCACCTGCTTTCACAACGTAAGTATCCCTAAGTACGGAACAGTTTAAATCAGACAGAGATGTTTTGGTTTTAAGTCGATGCCGCACAGGTCGGCGATCTCCTTGAGGAAGGCGTTCATCTTCTGGTTGCTCAGTACCGGCATCACCCGGTCTTGGTTCAGGCACTGCGGGTGCCCCTTAGATCCTTCTAGATTGGTCCAGACCAATTTGTTTAAGGGATTAATAGGCAATCTCAGGTAACACAGACTCAAAGTGCAGGTATTCAGGCGCATACCTTATCTTTGAGGGTAAACAGTATTTTATTCAAGATCATTTATGGATCATTTATGGATCATTTATGGATCATTTCTTCTTTATTTCCTTGATTATGATCTATAAAGTATTTAGTACCTTTCAAGACACCTTCTGTGTATAGAATTTTGGAATCAACAAGTTCAGCCAACTTCCTTTTTACTTTATTTCTGTTGATCTCTGGCCCTATACGTTCATTTATATCTCCAACGGAGCTTCCAGGATATGTCTCCAAATCCATCATAATAAGTTCCTGAAGCCTGTGAGGCTCAATTTTTTTAAGGTCTGTTTTACCTTTGAAATCTATTTGCCTGAGTAACTCAGAGTTAACATGATATTCAGTTCCTTTTGTTTTGCCCTTACTAAGGATTATTTCGTGCTTTAAGAGTTTACCTAACCAATAAGCTAATCCATCACTGTTTCTCACATTGAGCTTCTTGCTGAGCTCTATAGCTGTCATAGTACCATGTTGTGCAATCAGACCTAGCGTAATAATTTCCTTTTGATTAATGCCATAGTCATCATTGGCCCGCGACATCAACTTAGCCACCTCAGTACTGATGATATTCTTCTTAACTGTTACTACTACTCGATCTTCCCATTCCTCTACTATTGGCTCTGGTTTACCATTGAGTAGTAACACTTCATACACCTTGTCATAACCGCTTCCCTCCTTCTCCATTAGCATCAAGTCATAGAACACTTTGGCCAGGTGAGTATTGCGGTGTACAGATTTGCTAATGATGTTGGAGGGAGTAACACCTAAAGGAAGCAGCCCTGGTGAGTGAATTTCGAGGCGGTCGTGGTAAAGATTAATGAAAATATCACCTCGCATAGTATAAACCCGGTGCACTAAAGCATTTGCTACCAGCTCTCTGATTACTACCTGATTATAATTGGGAATAGTCTTACGGAATATTCCATCGGCAATCTCTATTGATTCTCCCCAATCAGGTATACCTGTAATTATTTCGTTAAGTAGTTCCTTCGGATTAAGTGTGTAATCGTCCCAAATACGCTTTTTTACTTTAACACCGTTCTCATCATATTTAATGAACTGCACAGCAGGTGCATAGTGCATCAAAGCTCTGTCTTTTCGCTGGCCTATCCAAAGTGTACCTAAGTTTGTCAGGTATTCACCACTAGTAAAAAAGTAGAACTCTAATATCTCGTCTTGAGACATTTCTTTAACGAAGCCACTTACTCGCTCAGACTTCTGCACATCACTTAGAAACTTATCTAACTTAGCACCATCAGCTTGACTTAAGTGTACTTTTCTTGCCACCTTTTCTTCCCATACAAACGCCTGCTTTTCAGCAGCCACACGAGTCATCTCATCAGGCATCAAAGGTTTGCATTCATCGGCTACACGCATATAGTACTTCCCATCGGACGTGGAGGCAATAGTTTGAGTGTTTCTGTATATTTTAACTTCAATAAATTCCCCACCATTGGGTGCCCTCTGTATGGTAGCACTAATACCCACATTTATGGTTCGCTGAGGAACTACTTGATTAATTTTCTCTACAATAGATTTATTGATCCTTTGATCAGCAGGCGGCATATCGGTATCATCTTCAACTCCTATGTATATCGTCCCACCTTTGGCATTGGCAAAACAAACACAATCCTTCGCCAGCTCAGCCCAATCTGCAGTACTACCATGTACCAACCGCAGCGATTTTTTATCGAATTCACTATCTTCTAACATACCGATTTAGTCTCTTTTACTTTTACCCATACCTTACCTGTTCTGCCAATGGTATGCTTAGATCTATGTCGCTTGTCAGCCGCACGGCATCGGCGGCAGGATCATCGGCATACAAGCTAAGGGTGGCCTCTCCTACAAACACCATTCTCTGCCGAAGCTCCTTCAGCCCAAAGGCTACCTTCCTGAAGATCTCTGTGTTTATTGCTTTACCGTCCATCTAAAATTCGCTTTCTGAGCTCAACCTTTGCCAGCTCCCGCTCGCGGACCCTCCCTACGCGAAGCGCATCCACCAGCGCCAAAAGCTCCTGCAGCTCGGGATTGTCAATGCAGGCCTCTACCACCGAAGGATAGAGCGGCTCTATCGCCTGTCCCCTTTCTGTGCCCTTGGCATATGGCCAGACCAGCTTTTCACTGCCCATGATGAGCTTATTCAAGGGAGGTGCGCTGATTGCGGTAGGCACTCCCCTTACCATGGCACCGGGTTCTTGCGGAAATACGTAGCACACCCCATAGACAATGAACTCGAGCAGTTCATGGAGCATCACTTTCCGCTTCGGCTTGTTAATCAGCCCTGCCACGTAGGACTTGTGGAGGGATTCTGACACTTCTGAAGTGCTGATGCCCAACTCATGGGCTAAATCCTTCATCATCCAGGGCGCATCACTTTTCATCATGATGGCAAGTAGAATGGCGATGTCCCGCGGACGCATGCCTCCGTGTTTTTTCATAACTATTAATTTTCGATTCGCGAATTACAAATTAATAGTTAATACTGTAAGACAGGAATTTTTAGTCAGGCTGGTTGCTAAAACGGTAGATGCCTACCCTCCGCTATAGCTTCAGCTTCTCCCGCAGCTGCTGCATGTCCTCACTCACCTTCCGGTCCAGGATCTTTGCGTAGTGCTGGGTGGTCCTGATGTTGGTGTGCCCTAGCATCCGGCTCACCGTCTCAATCGGTACCCCGTTGCTTAGCGTGACGGTGGTGGCGAAGGTGTGGCGGGCGATGTGGAAGGTGAGCGTCTTGCGGATACCGCACACGTCGGCGATCTCCTTGAGGTAGGCGTTCATCTTCTGGTTGCTCAGCACCGGCAGTACTTTGTCCTGATAAAGGCACTGGGGATGGTCCTGGTAGCGCTCCACAATCTCCAGGGCCACCGGCAGGAGCGGGATCCGGGAGGGCGTCTCGGTCTTTTGCCGCCGGGTGAAGACCCACCTTTGCCCGTCCATCCCCTTCCCGATCTCGGATCGTTTAAGCTGCTGCACGTCCACGTAGGCAAGGCCGGTGTAGCAGCTGAAGAGGAACACGTCCCGCACCTGAGCAAGCCGCTCGGTGGCGAACTCCTTTTCCGCCATCTGCTGCAGCTCTGCCTCGGTGAGGCACTCGCGCACCACCTCCCGCTTGCTCATCTTGTAGCCCAGGAAGGGGTCGCGCTCCAGCCAGCCATTCTTCAGGCACAGGTGAATGACCTTCTTGAAGTTGGCCAGGTACTTCATGGTGGTGTTGTGGGCACAGCTTCGCTCGGTCTTGAACCAGAACTCGTAGTCAGTGATAAAGCCGTAGGAGAGCTTCTTCACGTCCATGTCCTCCACACCGTACTTCCACCGGATGAAGTCCCGGGTGTGCTGCAGGGAGGTGGCGTAGCGCTCCATGGTGCCCGGGGCGTAGTCCTTGCCCACCAGCTGGGCCATCTGCCCGTTGTGCATCTGAAACACCTCCAGCAGCAGCACCGGCTTCTCCTCCACTCCCATCCACTTCTCCCGGAAGCTCTCCAGTGTGACGGGCCTGCCCTCCTCGAGTAACTCCCGGTGATGGGCGTATGCCTTAGTCCGCAGGGTGTCTAAGTAAGCATTCACGCTCCGGGCCTCGGCCGAGCTGCCCTTCATTTTGCCCGCCTCCACCGACCAGCGCTCTGGCGAGACGTAGCGGTGAGTGCTCAGCTCCAGCCGCCTGCCCTGCAGCGTGACGCGCAGGTAGATCGGCACAAGGTTGTCCTTGGTGGTCTTGGCTTTCCTGCCGTAGAACAGGATACTGATCTTGGTGTCCATACAACTCCTCCTTTTATGCTTAAAATTAACATTCAAACGAAGGCTGCACAAGATGTAAAAATATTGTACATCTTCCTTACATCCAGTTAGTTACACATAAATTCGGGTACCCGGAAACGGATCGGCTTCGGGTACCCGAATTTGCTGCCTCAGAAAGGAGAGAAATCGAAAAATTCAGGTGGGGCTAGAAACAAAAAAGCCCTTAAATCGCTGATTTAAGGGCTTTTTATGCTAACTGATAAGTTACTCCGCAGAGAGCAAGGGATTCGAACCCTTGATACCCTTTTGAGGTATACACACTTTCCAGGCGTGCTCCTTCGACCACTCGGACAGCTCTCTATTATGGTGCAAATATACGCCAATAACTTACACTATCGCAAATTTTTGCCTTCCTATACCTTATAAATATATTGTCGGGGCTAGATGGAGATCTCTCCGCGCAGGTTACTGGCAAGCAGCTCACGGGTTTGCGTCGCCGGCAGATCGAGTCCCAACACAAACATTAGTTTCGTAATAGCCGCCTCCGTCGTAATGTCATCGCCCCCAATCACGCCCATGTTGAGCAGGAACTTACTTGTTTCGTAGCGGCCCTGGTCTACCCTGCCTTCATCGCACTGAGACACATTCAGTATAAAAATCCCTTTAGAAATGGCTTCTTCCAGCATCTCGAGTAACCAGCCCGATGTAGGGGCATTGCCTGCGCCAAATGTTTCGAGCACTACCCCGCGCAGCTCCGGCGTTTCCAGCACACTGCGTATGACCTGCGGCGTTATACCTGGAAAAAGCTTCAGTATTGCTACATTATCATCCAATTGCTGGTGCACATGAAGTGTTTTTTCCGGATGTGGCAGAATCGCACTTTCATAAAAATCGATGCTGATGCCTGCTTTGGCCAGCAGCGGATAATTCTCCGATTTAAAGGCATTGAAATGACGGCTCTCTACCTTTTTAGCCCGGTTACCCCTGATCAGCAGATTATGGAAATAGATGCAAACCTCCGGCACAATACTCTTGCCATTGACTTTGGTTGCCGCTATCTGCAGGGCCGTAATCAGGTTAGCACGGGCATCGGTGCGGGTACGACCGATGGGCACCTGCGCCCCGGTAAAGATGACGGGTTTCTCCAGGTTCTCGAGCAGGTAACTGATGGCAGAGGCACTATAGGCCATGGTATCAGTGCCATGCAGCACAACGAAACCGTCGTAATCAGCATAGTTGTCACGGATCAGGTTGGCCAACATCAGCCAGTCAGTGGGTGCTACATTAGACGAATCGATGGCCGGCTCTATGCTCAGCACCGTCAGCATATACTTGAAATTGCTCAACTCGGGCACTTTCTCCAGTATCTGGCTGAAATTGAAAGGTATCAGATGATGTTTTTCGTCATACACCATGCCTACTGTACCACCTGTATAAATAATGAGAATGGACGCCTCCGGATGTGCAGGCGCGGCAGTATCGATGCTTATTTTTACGACAGCCATAACTTAGAGCGTGAAAAGGTTAAGGGCATTCTGGGTAGTAGTTTGTGCTACTTCTTCTAATGGTTTCTGCATAAGTTCAGCTACACGACGGGCCACCAGTGGCAGGTATACGGGCTCGTTGCGCTTGCCACGATGAGGCACGGGCGCCAGGTAAGGGCAGTCCGTCTCCAGCACCACGTCATCCAGACTTACATGGGGCAACACCTTGTCCAGACCACCGTTCTTGAAGGTAGCCACGCCTCCTATACCCATCAGAAAGCCAAGCTCTTTTACTTTGGTCGCCTGCTCCACCGTACCCGAAAAGCAGTGGAATATACCTTTCAGACTACCATCCTGCGCTGCGGCTATGATCTCGTAAGTTTCACCGAAAGAATCGCGGGTATGCAACACGATCGGAAGCCGGTGCTTTTTGGCCAGCGCTACCTGTACTTTCAGGGCTTCCTGCTGCTGTGGCAGAAACGTCTTGTCCCAGTACAGATCGATACCACATTCACCCACAGCCGCAAACTTTCGCTTGCCCAGCCACTCCTCCACCAGGTATAGCTCCTGCTCAAAATCCTTGTTTACCGAAGTCGGGTGCAGGCCCATCATGGCGATGCACTGCTCGGGATGCTTTTCCTCTGTCTCCAGCATCACATCAATGGAGGTATGGTCGATGTTGGGCATGTAGATTTTCTCTACGCCTGCTTCGAGCGCCTGTGCCAGTGCCTCCTCCCGGTCCTGCTTAAACTGCTCTGAATAGATATGTGCGTGCGAATCAACTAAAGTCATCTGTGTCGTTTTGGATCAAATTATCTCGACTCAAAGGTCCGAACTAATGGTTAAGGCTGCAAGGCCCTTTTTATATAGCATCTCCCTGATAGCAATGATGCCTAATATAAATATAGACTGATGGAGGCAGAAATACATGTGCACGATTTGGACAGGTCGCGCTCTGTACCTATAATGAATCTGTAGCTTCTCACGTTACTGCAACATACGGTGTAACCTCGCTATAGCAGTTCACTTAAACCCTAATATTTCCTACCCTTCCACTTCACTTTTGTTGGCAGAAAGAAGTAGAGGATCAGTATGAACGTTGTGACCAGCAGGTATAGCTCGAAGAGGATGTACTGCCACCAGGAGGCGCTGCGGTTGAGTCGTTTCAGGCAAATATGCATGAATAGGCTCTGAAGCAGCAGTTTGACCACCGCGATGCTAAGCGCTATACCTACAGAGGCCTTGAAAAAGAAAGGGATTAGGACAGGATAATAGGCAGAGTGTAGCACAAAAAGTGCGAACATATACTTGGGCATGAACACCGAGCCACGCATCCAGCGCTTGCGTTGTTCCAGCAACGAGCCGTAGTCAGGAGCAGGCGCTGACCAAGCAAGTACCTTGCTGTCATACAGGTTCCGGAAACCGTAGCCCCGTTTCAGAATCTGGTTGAAAATAGCAATGTCTTCTGTGATCGAAAATGGAATATTCTCAAAACCGCCCACCGATTCATATGCCTCTCGGGTCAGGAGCATGTTGTTGCCCATGGTGGTGACCGGCATATTCAGGTCGCTGAACACCTGCATCAGCCCGATCGAAAACAGCCAGTCCATACGCTGCATTTTGTCGAACAGCCTATTGCCGGTTACGGTGGTAAGTCCTGTCACAACGCCCACCTTTTTATCCAAACCCGACAGCATAGCCTTTACCCAGGTGGGTGGTACTTTAATATCGGCATCAGTGAAGAGGAAAATATCAGTAGTGGCTTCTCTTGCCAGGTGGGCCAGCACATTGGCTTTGCCCCTCGCCTGCCCCATGGTGTGCGAAATGGGTATACAGGTATAGCCGGGCCTGTCTTTGATGAAGGCTTCAACCAGGGCACGGGTCTGGTCTGTGGAGGCATCGTCGCCGATCAGCACTTCTAACTTTTCGGAGGGGTAATCGAGCGAGGCGATGGCCTGCAGACAAGCTAGGATATTATGCTCTTCGTTACGGGCAGCGATCAGGATGTTGACGCGCGGAAAGTCGGTAACTTTTGAGGTATGACGCCTGCGGTTGAAGAGCAGCAACAGGAGGAGCACTCCGAACACAAAAAAATAAAGTATAAAATAGGCGACAGATACCATCATAGGGATCGGAAGGTATAGCCCTGTGCGGTAAAATGTTCCAGATATCGGGGCAGGGCGTATTGCATGTTTCGCTGGGCCTTCAGGCTGTCGTGGAATACGATGATGCTGCCGCTTTGGGTACAACGGATGGCTTCTCGCAGGCATTTTTCGGGGCTGAGCGAGCGGTCGTAGTCGTTGGTGAGCACATCCCACATTACCAGTTCATAATCAGGCCGCAAGGCCGCTGCCTGTTTTAGGGTGATGCGCCCGTAGGGAGGCCGGAATAACTTGAGCTGCGCTGCACTTGGGTCGAGCTGCTCAAGTTCCTGCTGACACTGCTGCACATTATCGAGGTAGCGCTCCAGCGATGTTTCCCAGCCACGCAAATGGTTGTGCGTATGGTTTGCCAACCGATGGCCCTGTTCCAAAATCTGCTTTGCTATACCTTGGTGCTTCACCAGGTTATCACCCACCGCAAAAAAAGTCGCTTTGGCCTTGTACTGCACCAGTTGCTCCAGCACCCAGGGCGTTACCTTAGGTATAGGTCCGTCATCAAAGGTCAGGTATAGCACCTTGCCCTGCTCCTCTCGTAGCCATGTATAGCCAGGCAAAATCTTTCGAAGCAAAGCAGGTGTTTTGTAGAGGCGGAGCAATTGAAATGTTGGTGGTTAAATTGTTGAATTGTTAGATGGTTGAATTGCTAATCGTTAACCGGCATTTTAAGAAAACAATCATCCTAAGTCTTTTGATACGCTGGAGGCATTCTATATCTTACGCTGAAATTGACTCTATTCTATTTAAAAACAATTTAACAACATAGCAATTTAACAATTCACCCTACTTAAACCTGCATGAGAGCAGTGTAATGTCATCACTGAAAGTAGACTCTTCGTTGAAAAGATTGATGGCATTGAGTAATTGCATGTGCAGCATTTTGGAGCTCAGGAAACGGTTCTTCTGCAAAAACTCAATCGTGCCTTCTATGCCGAACTCCGACTCATCTTCGTCAAATACCTCCGTCAGGCCGTCGGTATAGCAAAGTAGCACGGCATCGTGGGGCACATGGATCTTGCCCACATTCATGAAAGGCAGCACATCGAACACGCCCAGCATGGTGCAACCGTCGTTGAGCAGGTCGTGTGTGTTGTTTTCGTAGAGCAGAATCGGTGCATTGTGGCCGGCGTTCACATAACTCAATTCGCGTGTACTGCGGTTGAAAATCGCAACGAAGGTCGTGATAAACTTTTCGGCAATCGCATTGCGGTAGATCAGGTGATTAAGCTCCGACACTACCGTATTTAAGTCGGCTGTCTGGCGCAAAATGGTGCGTAATCCCGCCTGAAAGTTCGACATCAAGAGCGAAGCCGGGACACCTTTACCAGACACGTCGGCGACGCAAAACAGAAACTGGTCCTTGTCTATTTCAATAAAATCGTAGTAGTCGCCGCCGATGGAGGAGTGCGGAATGTAGCTGGCATGGATGGCCACGTCCTTGTCGTTGGGCAGCTTCTTCGGAAAAAGCATGGACTGCACCTCGCGGGCAATTTCGATCTCTTTGCGGATAGATTCCTGCGCCAGACGTTGCCGTGCCATGCGGTGGTTTTCAATAGCCACCAGCATGATATTACTCACCGTCTGCACAAAATTCAGTGCCTCAATATTCGTATAATAAGGCTGAATCTTTCCGATCATCACAAAAGCGAGCACTTTGCCATTGTGCAGAATCGGGATCACGATCTCGAAATTGCGCCACTTTTTGTCTACGCTCAGCTTGGACATGCGGGTGATCTCCTTGAGTTCGAGAATAGCTTCGGGGAGGTGTTGTTTGGCGGGCTCCAGGTCGGTGCCAAAGCTTACTTTGCAATCCCACTTCTCGTCGTGCACAAACAGCGCCAGCCGGTTAATCTGCAACTGGGCAAGCAGCGTAAAGCGGTATATTTTGTAGAGCGCCTCTTCGGGCAGGTTGTCGTTAATCGCCTGGGTGATTTCCAACAAGGCCGATAATTCCAGCTTTTTGAGGTTTAACTCTTGCTGTATGTTCGGAGCGACTATTTCAGGCATTCGGATTCATAGTTTAGGTTGGCGGAAAATCCGCACGCGGGGACTCTCGTGCCAGTTATACCTGGCACGCAGGTATAGACCTCGTAAATTTACAAAAATTCAACTGCATTCTTTACCAAACCCTCCAAATCCTTTGAAATTATACGTATTCGTCTCAGACGCACAAATGCTACTACGTAGTGCGTGTATTTATGCGGGCATGTACCGGAAACACCCTATCAGACAGAATTATGCACCACCAGTCCGGCTTTGGTGGCCAGGAAAAAGTAGTGCTGGCAATGCGTCCCAAAGGTAGCTTCGTCGTAGTCGTGCTCCGTGTCCGGGTCGGGGTATAGTATCCGGACGTATCCTTTGGAGATCAGGTCGCGCAGGGCGGCGCAGAGTTCCTCGTCCATCAGGGCGCTGGTGCTTTTCAGGTCGGTGTAGGACGTCACAAAATAGAGTTCGTCCATGATGGCAAATTCATTCTCAGTCATGATTACGGATGGTTCGGCCTTTCCAGGTATAGCGACCCGAGAGGCCACTTATAGCGGTATATAGTACGTAAGGAATGTAAACTAGCTGCAGCGGAAGCATAAAAATCAGATAATTCTGCTGTCGCATAAATGTAAGCACACGTTTTAAGAACAGAAAATCGATCAGAAACTTGGCCGCATATGCCGCCAGCAAAGTCCAAAAAGATAGCCGACCCAGCAGCACGGCAGGTATAGCGAGAAAGAGCAGCAGGTTGACAGCAAACACACTAAGGGCCACCAGTTTCACTGACAGACTTTGGTAGCTTCGCCACTTGCTGGCCCAGCGCACCCGCTGGGCTATAAAACTACGCAGTGTCTTGCGTGCCTCGGTATACACAATAGCTCCCGGGTGTTTCAGAAAAGCGATGCGCTCCGGGTATTGCTGGCTGGCTTTGTGCAGCAGGAATTCATCGTCGCCACTGGCTATACCTTCGTTTCCGGCAAAGCCGCCCACCTCCTCAAATACAGCACGGGTATAGGCCAGGTTCGCGCCATTGCACATGTTCGGTTGCCGCAAGCCAATGGAGGCCCCTCCCACCCCGATCAGCGAAGCAAACTCGACCAGCTGCATGCGCTCCAGCAAGGTATGGGTCTGGTGAAAACTGACAGGTCCTGAAATGAAAACTGGCCGCTGCGTTTCGTAGGTATAGGCGAAGTGAATGAGCCAATTAGGCTGCACGCGGCAGTCACCGTCGGTAAAGACCAGCAGCTCGCCACCGGCCTCTGCTATACCTTGTTTGATAGCGGCTTTCTTTCCGGTTGAAGTTGTATGATCAGCCAGCCGGATAAGCCGCAGTCGGAGATGTGTATCAGGTATAAAATCCTGTACTAGCTGTTCGGTCCCGTCATCGGAATGATCGTCTACAACCAGCACTTCAAAGAGTTCAGCCGGGTAGCTTTGCTTTTCCAGATCCTGCAGCAAAGCACTTATGTGCGCTGCCTCGTTCCGGACAGGTATGATCACGGTGAGTCTGGTGGCAGGTATAAAACAGGCAGGTACAGCAGGTATAGGGAGGCGATTCCAGAAGAACAAACAGCGCAGGATGATCCAGCCGTAGGCCAGCAGCGAAAGTAGCAGCAACAGCATAAACATCAGGTGGTCCCTCCTCTCCTGCCCAGTTTCAGGCGCAGCACAAAAAACAACCCGACAGCACTTGGCACCACAATGTTGAGGAGCCACAGGCTCAGGCTGGCACTCAGCACCTGCAGGCGTTCCTGCCCCAGCAATCCGAATACGTACATGGCCGACAGCTCTCGCACCCCCAGGTCAGACAGCAGCGACACCGAAGGCACCACCGACTTCAGAAAAAAGGCAGTCGATACGCCACTAATGTATTCCACCGGACTCAGCCGTACTTCAAACAAAACGAGCAGCAGCACAAACTGCAGCAGAAAAACAAAGTAACGCACAAGCGAAAGCACCAACACCCGGTTCATCTCCCCGAAGGTATAGCGTCCCATAATGGCCAGGTATTTTGTGAGTTTCCGCAACGGACCGACAGCCGCCACCAGGGCCACCATGGCGCGTGCATTGAAGATTAGCAGCAGCATGGCCGCATTCAATACTAACAGCAGGAAGATCACGCTCAGGCAAATGGCAGGATAATCATGCCAATAAAGGAGTAGCGCAAAATACAGCAAACCCAAAGAACCTACCAGCACAGTGGCCACCAGCTGACAAAACCTGCCGATGAAGACAGCTCCTATTCCTTCCAGCCGTTCTTTGCTTTTGAGCTCCAGCACGCGGCCTGCATAGTCGCCGAGGCGGTTGGGGGTGATAAAGCCGAGCGTGAGCCCGACCATAACCGCACGGAAGGCCCTCACGTATGAGATGCGCTCCAGCTTCTGCCCCAGGATCTGCCACTTCCAGGCTTCCAGTCCCCAGTTAACAGGTATAAGCAGTGCACTTAAGATAAGTAGAAAAGTATAATTACTCTGGCGGGCGGCCTGCAGTATACCTTGCCACGAAAGCAGGGTGTCAGGTGCCGTAAAGATGGCCAGGTACAGGAAGTAAAGGGTGAGCAGTACCACGACAATTTTGCCGATGACCAAAAGGAACCTTCTGTTGCGGGTAATGTTCAAGATATTGTCTTAAATTGCGGCTCTTATGGTTTACTCTCCTGCGCTCCCACCCAACAAATTAATTCTTGGCATCGACCCCGGCACGCAAGTGATGGGTTATGGCCTGATTGAAGTAACAGGATCGAAAGTAAAGGTAGTGCAGTATGGCGTGATTCACCTCAAAAGCTACAGCAACCACGCCATCAAGTTAAAGAAAATTTTTGACCGCATGATACAGCTCATCGACGAATACCTGCCCGACGAGCTGGCCATCGAGTCGCCCTTCTTTGGGGTGAACGTGCAGAGTATGCTTAAACTTGGTCGAGCACAGGGAGTTGCGATTGCTGCCGCCCTTTCCCGCGACATTCCTTACGTAGAGTACGCCCCAAAAAAAGTAAAGCAATCGGTAACCGGAAACGGCAATGCCTCCAAAGAGCAGGTGGCGGCCATGCTGGTGCAGATCCTCAAAATACAGCCAGATCCGAAAATGTTTGACGCCACCGATGCTCTGTCCGTGGCCCTGTGCCACCACTACCAAAAAGGCAATAACGCCAAAAAAGGCGCCAACTCCTGGAAAGCCTTCCTGACCGACAACCCCGAGAGAAAGCTGTAGAAGTTTGGGATTTGGGGAGTTTAAGAGTTTAGGAGTAATAATGTAGCGATGTTGCACCGTAAAGTCGTACTTGCATAAATTGATCTAAACGCTCTTCATGCTCTATCGGACTTCCACGTCCGGAAGCATTTATGTAGGGAACATCCTTGCTCCCGTATACCTGCAAAACCTACACACGAGGTAGGAAATCCCAAAAAGTATTTAAAAAGGCGTCATCGTCTGTAAGGACAGGTCGTGACCTGCCCGAATCATGTACTGGCAATACTTCCCGAATCGTGCAGTGAATTCCCCTCTGAGGAGCAGGGGCGAGTTAATCGTGCACCCAACAATTTACCAATTCAACCAGCTAACAATTAAACAATTCCCCAACTCTTAGAGGCTGTTTTGATTTTATTTATTTAGTTTGTTAAGCATGATGTGAATCATGGCCACTTTTATCATCGTCTCAGACGATTTGGTGGAGTACTCATAGTCCTTGGACAGCCTGCGGTAAAGGTTGAGCCAGCCGAAGGTCCGCTCCACTAT
>NZ_JAHZTC010000060.1 GCF_019599265.1 Pontibacter sp. HSC-14F20
ATTTCCACCCTCTCCCGTTATCAGGCCCGCCGGTGCCAGGGCTGCCCGCTGCGGGGGCAGTGTTTTAAGGGCCAGGGCAACCGAATGATCGAGGTCAACCACCGGCTCCAGCGCCTGAAGGCCCGGGCCCGGGAGCGGCTCTTGAGTGAGGAAGGGGTGCGCCACCGCAGGCGCAGGGCCATCGAGCCCGAGGCCGTCTTCGGCCAGGTGAAGAGTAACAACCGCTTCACCCGCTTTAGGTTGCGAACACTGGCCAAAGCCGAAGTGGACTTCGGGCTGGCCGCCCTGGCCCATAACCTGCGCAAAATAGCTGGCAAGGGGGGAAAAGCCTTCCAGCAGGCCCTGGAAAGGACCGCCGCCGGCCTTTTACAGCCACTAAAACAGCCGACTGTGGCTCATGCCGGCCTGCTGGATCAGCTGACGGCTTTTTTCAGCCCGAGAGCCACTATT
>NZ_JAHZTC010000061.1 GCF_019599265.1 Pontibacter sp. HSC-14F20
AGTGCGCCCTTGGCCTTCAGCGCCGCGATGGCGGGCCGGAGGTCGCGCACGGCGCCGGAGGTTCCCGGATATTGCAGCAGCGCACCGAGCACGTCGGCCTTGTCGAGATCGGCGAGGGGATCGCCGACGACCAAGGTCCAGCCCAGCGGCTCGGCGCGGGTGCGCATCACGGCCAGCGTCTGCGGATGCACGTCCTTGTCGACGAAGAAGGCTTTTGCTTTCACCTGCGAGTGCCGCTCGGCGAGCGCCATCGCTTCGGCGGCGGCGGTGGCTTCGTCCAGCAGCGAGGCGTTGGCGATGTCGAGCCCGGTGAGGTCGCAGATCATGGTCTGGAAGTTGAGCAGCGCTTCCAGCCGGCCCTGGCTGATCTCGGGCTGGTAGGGCGTGTAGGCCGTGTACCAGGCCGGATTTTCCAGGATGTTGCGCTGGATC
>NZ_JAHZTC010000062.1 GCF_019599265.1 Pontibacter sp. HSC-14F20
GACGAAAGAGAGAGCACACCATGACCAAACTGTCCGAAGCCACCCGCACCAAGCTCAAATCCGTCTCCACCGCCACCGTCGCCACCGCGCTGTTCAAGCGCGGCCTGCGCATCCAGATGATCCAGGATGTGCATCCCCTGGGCGCGGACCAGCCGACCATGGTCGGGGAGGCTTTCACCCTGCGCTACATGCCGGCGCGGGAGGATCTCAACACGATCGATGTCTTCAAGGACCGCTCGCACCCGCAGCGCAAGGCGATCGAGGATTGCCCGCCCGGTTCGGTGCTGGTGATGGACAGCCGCAAGGACGCGCGCGCGGCTTCGGCCGGCGCGATCCTGGTGACGCGGTTGATGAAGCGCGGCGTTGCCGGCGTCGTCACCGACGGCGGTTTTCGCGATTCCGCCGAGATCGCCAGGCTCGGCATTCCCG
>NZ_JAHZTC010000063.1 GCF_019599265.1 Pontibacter sp. HSC-14F20
GTCTTGACGAGATGGACGGGTGGTTGCCTCCCGGCCCGGTGGCACGGCTGCGTAGTGGTGCTGAGATGGCAGATCTTTTCAGTCGTCATCGAGATGCGGTGGATAACACGGTGGCAGTGGCTGAGAGGACGGCTTTCCACTTGAAGTCGGTGCGTCCCCGTCTGCCCGACCAGAAAGTGCCCGACGGCCATACTCCCATCAGCTGGCTGCGTCACTTGGTAGAGGAAGGACGTCGGGCGTGCTACGGGGATGATCCGGTAGCCAAGGACCGCCTAGCTACCAGCTTTACCTCATTGAGGATCGGGGTTTCGCAGGATACTTCCTCATCGTCTCCGACATTGCGGAGTTTGCGCAGTCGCAGGGGATTTTATGTCAGGGACGTGGATCGGCGGCGGCTTCGGCGGTCTGTTATGTCCTGGGAATCACCG
>NZ_JAHZTC010000064.1 GCF_019599265.1 Pontibacter sp. HSC-14F20
CGAATACCCTCTCAATCTCAAACAGGTCGTGATGGTTTCCTGCCGTTGGCCCCGAGCAGGCCAATAGCAGGCCCGTGTCATCGGAGAGAAACAGGCTGTTGCAAGTCCTGGCCGCCTTGCGGGCCTGGAAGCCCACCCACTCGCCGCCCCTTTTGCAAATCGTCTGGCTGCCGTCCAGCTGCAGCGAGCATAAACAGCGAACATAAACTAAGTAGCCTGCGCTTGCAGCGCAGCAGCTCTACCCATACCCGCCTGAGGCTGCCGTCCGCTGCCCAGCGTTGAAAATGGTAAAACACTGCCGCCAGCCCAGGCTCCCTTCGCCAAGCAGCTCTTTTACAGGGAGCAGGCGCCACTGGCACCCTGTTTTAAGCTTGTAGAGTATGGCGCCTACTATTTTACTGGCTGCCACATGGAGCCTGGGACCGCG
>NZ_JAHZTC010000065.1 GCF_019599265.1 Pontibacter sp. HSC-14F20
TCCATCCTCTCCCAATGATTTTCTCTCCTGGCAACGGCTGCTTTTTGGAAGGCGTAAAGCCAGCCCGTGCAGCTATGGCGCCTAAGGCTCCTTTTACTGTCAGCGTCTTCTTGCCTGTCTGCTGCTCAAGTACTTGCAGCTGAAGCGGCTCAAAAACATGCGCTGCTCTGCCAGTTCCGGGGCCTGCGCTGCCAGTTCCGGGGCCTGCGCTGCCAGTTTCTTGAGCCAAAGCAGCTGCCAGGCCACAAGGGAGAGCAGGGCAATGGCATTGGAAAGGCGCCGGAAACTGTCAACCTGCAGCCGCTCCACTTTCACGCCGCCCTTGAGCACCAGGTGCCACCGCTCCATGACCCAGCGCCTGCGGTAATTGACTCAGCGCCTGCGGTCATAGTCGAGCATGAGCAGGGCGGTGACTTCATCTTCCG
>NZ_JAHZTC010000066.1 GCF_019599265.1 Pontibacter sp. HSC-14F20
GTTCCAGAGCAGTTGGTCGCTGCTCTCCTGGAGAACAACCTGGTCGGGAAGCTCATCGCGCTGCACCGGGATCGAGCGGACCTCTTCCCCGTCCACCCCGAAGATCGCGGCCGTGCGGCTGAGGTCAGCACGGGTGCGCTTGGTGATGCGCCAAGACTCACGGCGGGCCGAGGTGAGCAGCCACTTGACGACGGTCTGCGGGTCTCGGATGCCCTCGGTGCTGTGCAGCAGACTCATCCAGACCGTCTGTACGACGTCCTCCGCGGCGGTCGCGTCGACGCCCTGGCCACGCACGGTGTGCCACATCAGCGGCGTCACCACGGAGACCAGCTCGTCGAAGGCAGCTCGGTCGCCGCGCTGGAACGCTGCGAACGAGTCGGCTGCCCGGCTGACCAGGGTCCCGCCCTCAGGACGTGCCTCGAT
>NZ_JAHZTC010000067.1 GCF_019599265.1 Pontibacter sp. HSC-14F20
CATCGACCATGACGATGACTCCGTGGTGGGTTCCGGCCCGGACAGCAGCCTCCGATAAGGCGGTCATCGTCGTGAGGGAGGAGTTGAGAGAAATGTCGGCGAGCTGAACAGTGTCGTCAATGTCGTGACGCCCGGGGGCTCGCAACAGCATGGTTGGCAGCGAGGTGCCACATTCGGCGATCTGACGCAGGTTTTGAAGTCGAGAATCAGCTAGCATCGTGACGCCGGTGTCCTCCAGAGCCTGGAGGAGCACTGGGTGGGCATGTAACACCTTGGTGACTGCTGCGACCTGAACGCCGTGTTTGGCGCATTGAGTGACGATTGCTCGCGCGTTGTCGCGGATACGGTCGGCGAAAATCTCCAACCGGGGAGTGGAGCGGTTCATGATGTGCTTTCCAACCCGTGTGGGGTGTCGTTT
>NZ_JAHZTC010000068.1 GCF_019599265.1 Pontibacter sp. HSC-14F20
GCCAGGAAGCTCTTGCCGCAGCCAGTGGCCCCGCTAATGAGCACGGACTCTGCCTTGGCCAGGTACTCCCCGGTGGCCAGGCCCAGGATCAGCCCCTTGTCCAGCCCCCGCGCAGCCTCCAGCCGCAACTCCTCCACAGAGGCCTGATAGCGGAAGCGGGCATTCCGCTTTAGCTGCTCAAAACGCCGGTCGGATCGGTCTTCTTCCTCGGCCTGTAATAATAGTGCCAGCCCCTCGCTCAAGCTCAGCTCGTGGCTCTTTCGTGTTTCCAGTAGGGCCTGCCAGCTGCGGCTCATGCCATGCAGGCGCAGGCGGGTGAGTTGTGATTCAATCTGCATCATCATACTTTATGGTTTATAGTGGTTTAAAGTGGTTTATAGTGGTTTAAAGGGAAGGCTTG
>NZ_JAHZTC010000069.1 GCF_019599265.1 Pontibacter sp. HSC-14F20
AGCGGTGGTGGTTCCATCACCGGCCACGTCGTTGGTCTTAGTGGCGACCTCCTTGGCGAGCTGGGCGCCAAGATTCTCATACGGATCAGTGAGGTCGACCTCCTTGGCGACGGTCACACCGTCGTTGGTGATGGTCGGGGCTCCCCACTTTTTGTCGAGGACAACATAACGGCCCATAGGACCGAGGGTCACCTTTACGGTGTCGGCGAGAGTGTCGACACCGCGCTCGAGGGTGCGACGGGCCTCCTCGTCAAACTGAAGTTGCTTAGCTGCCATGTATCAGCGCCTCACTTCTCGACGACGGCGAGGATGTCACGGGCGTTGAGGAGCAAGTACTCCTGACCGTCGTACTTGACCTCGGTGCCGCCGTACTTGGAGAAGATGACGACGTC
>NZ_JAHZTC010000006.1 GCF_019599265.1 Pontibacter sp. HSC-14F20
GGCTGGCTTTACGCCTTCCAAAAAGCAGCCGTTGCCAGGAGAGAAAATCATTGGGAGAGGATGGAATATCTGCTCGAGCAGGTGCCGGGGCTATCAACTCGCGTTACAGAAAACTTAGGGGACATGAAAAGGCAAGGACGCTCGTGACTACTATCGTGGGGGCTCTGGCCCAGGTATAGAAACTTTGCTTTTTAGCTTTTACCTTTTGCAGGTAGAGCAAAGCGTATTATTTTATAGCTTCGCCTGTGCGGCGGGCACTCACTTTTTGTCTTGACACAAAAAGTTAGCAAAAAGGTCAAGACCCTCCAAATCGAGGGCCCCTACCCCCACTCGCTGGCCGCTCAAACAGTGGATTGTCGTAATGTTGCACCGGGCTATTGCTATAGCTTCGTAGTTTCGGCGAAAGTTAGTCTTTCTAAACCTTTCAGGGGTAGTTTACTACGAAGCTATACCTAACAACTGGTAGCGGCTAAAACTCCCCTTTGAAGGCAGGGCTGTTACGTTCTAGTTATCTGGTTCATTTTGCCAATTTTATTAGCCAGGGCAATGGTTGCCTCCTTCAAGGACCCAAAGCCGCAGCTGCGCATCAGGTTGATAGCCACGTTGAGCAGCAGGGAGCGGTTCTCGGCCCCTTACGGATGCGGCACTTGTCCTCCCCGAACGTGACGTCCTTCTGCCAGTGCAGCCGGGTCACTGGATGCTGATGTAGTAGCTGGACTGCTCACCGTCGAGCGCAGGCTCTTGCCCTCCACGCTCAGCCACCGGCCCGACCAGTCCACGTACTGCCCGCTCCACCGGGAGAAGGCGCGGCTCAGGGCCTCAAAGTCCAGCCGCTGCAGGATGTCGCGCAGGGGCACGTAGCTGGGCACCCGCGCCTTGGCCAGGCCCAGGAAGGCCACCAGCTCCTGGCGGTTGTGGTGCACAAAGCGCCCCAGCTCGCGGTAGGCGCAGCAGCCGCTCATCATGCCCATCACCACCATGCACAGGGTCTCGGCCAGCGCGTGACGCAGCCCCGCCTGCCGCCGCGGATCGGCCACCTCCCGCAGAAAACTAATCAAATCTCGCTACTTCCATCGCCCTAAATCATAATGCTAAATACAATAGCTTACGAATTTTAGAACCTAACGGCCCTGCCCTTTGAAGGGGGCAGGTAGATGTTAATTGTGCATGTGAATCCTGTTAATCCTTTTTAATGCCCAAAATCCTGATTCTGACAAAAGGTATAACTACATTAACTCCTTTTCTAAAACTATTGCCTACACAAGCAGGCAAAGCAGTTGGGGCTAAACAGGGGATTTTACGTATAAGGACCGGTGCGCACGAACATTCGGCTGTGTAGCGTTGTTAGAGTATAAATCAGGAGAGAATATATGAGCATAGGGTATAGATTTGGAGAGTATATACCACCGCAGGACGATAAGCAGGGCTTCGAGTCGCTGCTGAAGATCTTTCTGCAGCTGGTCATGATCACTTCCGGCGATGTGGCCGAAGCGCTGTCGTGGCTTAGTTCGCTGGACAAACAGTACGGCCTGACCAGTGATGATTATGGCATAGGCGACTTTATTGAAGATCTCAAAAAGAATGGCTATATCGACGAAAATCCGCAGGAAGAAGGCGTACTGAAACTGACTGCCAAAAGTGAGCAGAACATCCGGAAGAGTGCGCTCGAGGAGATTTTTGGTAAGCTGAAGAAAGGCGGCAAAGGGAGCCATGCCACACCCCAGACAGGTATAGGAGACGAGGCCAGCACCGACCGTCGTGAGTACCGCTTCGGAGATGCGATTGAGCAGATTTCCATGACCGACTCCATCCGGAATGCCCAGATCAACCACGGCCTGTCCGACTTCCGGCTGACCGAGCAGGATCTCGAGATCATGGAGACAGAGCACAAAACGCAATCGTCTACCGTGCTGATGATCGATATTTCACACTCCATGATTCTGTACGGGGAAGACCGGATCACGCCGGCCAAAAAAGTGGCGATGGCACTGGCCGAACTGGTGAAGCAGAAGTACCCGAAAGATACCTTGGATGTGATCGTGTTTGGCAACGACGCCTGGCAGATCGAAATCAAAGACCTGCCATACCTGGAAGTGGGGCCATACCATACCAACACCGTAGCCGGACTCGAGCTGGCGATGGATATTCTGCGGAAGCGTAAAACACCAAATAAGCAGATCTTCATGATCACGGATGGCAAACCAACCTGTCTGAAAGAAGGGCTACACTATTACAAAAACAGCTTTGGCCTCGATCGCAAAGTTGTGAACAAGACCCTGAACCTGGCAGCCCAGTGCCGCCGCATCAAGATTCCAATCACCACCTTTATGATTGCATCGGACCCATACCTGCAGCAATTCGTAGACGAGTTTACCAAAGTGAACAACGGGCAGGCATATTATAGCTCATTGAAAGGTTTAGGGCACCTGGTGTTCCGCGATTACGGGCGTAACCGGAAGAAGAGCTTTTAGATTTTGAGAGGTTAATCCGTAGGGTCAGGTCGTAAACTGTCCAAGTCGTGCACTTAAGAAATCAAACTGTTAAGAATGCTTTTTCTTGAGCTGGTTTGCATATAGAAAAAGTAGGATCAGTGCACCGAGTATACCATAGTAAACAAGGCTGTTCATATGAAAATAGATTCTTGAGACGAAAGCGATGACAAAGATCAATAAGCCAATCATCTCCAAAATTTTATAACGCGGAATTCTTTTCATGTAATGAAGATACACTTTATTCTGTGAAGTGGAATCTGATAAATGTTTTAAAACTGATAAAGCTACATGCAATACAAAGACATAAAAGCAGAGAATTTACTGAAGATAAAAACCCTTGGCCAGCTGCGTGCCACCGGGTATGAGCCGCAAACCGTAAAACAGGAGCTGCGTCGTAACTTAATCAGCAAGCTGCAGCGCAAAGAAGAAGTGTTCCCGGGCATTTGGGGGTACGAAGAAACCGTGGTGCCGGACCTGCAGCGGGCTATCCTTTCCATGCACCATATCAACCTGCTCGGTCTGCGCGGACAGGCCAAGACGCGCATCGCCCGCCTGATGGTGGACCTGCTCGACGAGTACATACCGGTTGTGCAGGGCTCTGAGCTAAATGACGACCCGCTGCAGCCACTTTCGCGTTTTGCCAAAGACCAGGTGCACGAGCACGGCGACGATACGCCCATCGGCTGGATGCACCGCTCTGACCGATATACTGAGAAGCTCGCTACGCCCGACGTATCGGTGGCTGACCTGATCGGTGATGCCGACCCGATTAAAGCAGCCACGCTCAAGCTACCTTACTCTGATGAGCGGGTGATCCATTTCGGCCTGATTCCGCGTTCGCATCGTGGTATTTTCGTGATCAATGAGTTGCCTGATTTGCAGGCTCGTATTCAGGTATCACTGTTCAATATCCTGCAGGAAGGCGATATCCAGATTCGAGGTTTCAAGGTGCGCCTGCCACTCGACATTCAATTTGTATTCACGGCAAACCCCGAAGACTATACTAACCGTGGCTCCATCGTGACTCCACTCAAAGACCGCATCGACTCGCAGATCATTACGCACTATCCAAAATCCATCGAGATTGGCAAAAAAATCACGCAACAGGAGGCCCATATAAAAAAAGAACAGGAGCAACTGGTCACTACCAACGACATCATCAGTGATCTGATAGAGCAGGTGGCGTTTGAGGCCCGTGAGAGTGAATATGTTGATGCCAAAAGTGGTGTGTCGGCCCGTCTGACTATTTCGGCTTTTGAGAGTTTGCTGAGCGCAGCTGAGCGCCGTGCTTTGCTCAATGGCGAAAGCAAAACTTATGTGCGTTTGTCGGATTTTCTGAATACCATACCTGCCGTGACTGGAAAAGTAGAACTCGTATACGAAGGCGAGCAGGAAGGTGCGGGGCATGTGGCGCAGGTGCTCATGGGCAAGGCTATCCGCACGCAATTTCTCAATTACTTCCCTGACCCGGATAAAGCCAAGAAGTCTAAGGAAGGAAATCCGTACAAGAAAATAACCGATTGGTTTGGCGACGGCAATACAGTGGATATTTTGAATGATGCGACTGCCTCGGAATATAAGAAATCCCTGCAAGCTATACCTGGCCTGAGCGAACTGGTAGAGAAATATCGATCAGATGCGAAGGGTGACGAGAAGCTTTTCATGATGGAATTTGCCCTGCACGGCTTAGCAGAACACAGTCAACTCAGCAAAAACCGACTCAGTACCGGTCTGCAGTTCAAGGACCTGCTCAGCGGTATGTTCACTATGCCAAGCTTTGGTGAAGAAGAAGACGAGGACGATTTTTAGAAGTTTAGGAATCTAAGCGTGAAAGCCAGAAGCGGTACAGGTACTGCTTCTGGCTTTTTTGGTGCTGATATTGAGTTGTCTTATTCAGACTTCCAGAGAAAAATACCTATACCTGAAGCAAGGCGGTAGCGATGCTTTCCCATTCTTCCACAAGCGTGGTTGCTGGTCTTTTGCGGCCTCCCCGGCTATACCAATAATCTGCGTTCCAGGTGTCGCCCTCTTTGCGGTGCAGGTAAGCGTGAATCCAGGCAGCGGTTTTGTCGGGTAGGTCTTGAATCAGAACATGTGCTTTGTCCCAGTCACCTTTCGCGTCATACCACAGCGCCTGCAGGTATACCGACGCCTCTGGGGGAGGCGTGGGAGCGGTAAGGCTGGCTTTGAAGGTGGACAGGTTCATAGGAAAAGTTTATTACATAGAGACGTATCAGCTTTAGAAGTGTAGGCTCCCTGCAATTTTGTCGAAAAGTGTTCTGTAAGTTTCAAAATTAGGAGATGTCGTCACTATAGTTAAGATGAGTATGGCTCCGTCCTTATTTGTAAACAGAACATAGTTGTGCATGTCCTCTTTACTGTATTTGTTTTTATGCGATTCAATCAGGTATTTATACTTTCTATCATTGATCACGGTGTCACCCTGTTCAATAATTGTAAACCCTTCGACCGTTCCAATGCTCTTTAAGAATTCACTGTAAGTTGCATCCAGGCTTGTTTCGTCACGATGCAGAATGTTAATATTAAAATTCTCTCTAGGCACATCTTCCTCACTCTGTTTCTGTCTGAATGCGATAAGGTCTAATGATTTGTCAGCAGGAACTCCATACTTCCAGCCAACAGGAACTCCAATCTGGTAATTTTTTACAGTATCCTGAATAATAGCGAGCTCCTGCCCGAAACTTATAGTTTTAACAGATACCAGGATAAGGAGGGTGAGTAAAAAGTGTTTCATGTTTGAGATGTCAGTTTTAAGAAGTTTGTATGTCGAGTGTTTACTAATCAGTGCCGGATTTGTATAGCTGAAGCACAGGTGAATAACTGTTATAGTTTAATATCCCTGTGTATCGCTCTTATTTAGGATTGGCTTTTCTACCTTACTTCTGTAAAGATCCAGGGCGCTTGTCATAAATTGGTAGAGTAAGGGATGCGTATCATTTCGAGGTGAGGACGCATACAGTTCATAGGCGGACCCATTTTCATGACGTACTTTTATGGTTGCTCGTGTGCCATCTAAGATTATTCTTCTGTCACTTTCATCTACTTTAAGAGTTCTTTCTTGCAATAATGAATCGCTGATGCGAAGCAAAGGGTGATTTGATGAAATTATTAAACTATCTTTCTCATAGCGCTTATACTTCTTAAGTATTTGGGTGAGCCGCTTTCGCGCCTCCAAATCGTTCTCAAAGGTTTTTAATAATTCCTGTATTTCTAAACTGTCTTGCTTCGTGGGTTTTAAATCCTCCTGCTTTCTTTTAAGATAAATAACTTTCGTTTTGTCTCCATTTTTTAAGAGATGAATCTTAAACTCTGAATGGCTGGCTGATGCAGTAGATGTGATTTCTATCTGGTAATTGCCTGTGGTTTGAGAGTAAGAAAATGCTGTAGAAAGGGTTAGAAGGAGAACTAGTAATATTTTCATATTTTGAAAGTAGTTAATATGCGAGTTAAAAGCCTGTTGCAAATGATGATGTTACCCAAACAAAGTCGGCAGCTGCTTCACTAAGGTATAGCCGCCCATCCAGGCCATCACCAACACCACCAAAATCCCGAAAACCGTCAACCATAGCGGGTGCTTATACCTGCCGATGACCTCGGTCTTGTGAGCAGCGATGAGAATAGTGCCGAGTGTAATAGGTAAGATAAGCCCGTTTAAAGCACCCGCCAGAATGAGCAAATGCACCGGACGGCCGATGGTGAAGAAAATAGCAGTGGAAACCACAATGAAACCAATGATGAACCAGTTTTCGTAGTGCTCGATGCTCCTATGGAAAGACTTGATAAAAGAAACTGAGGTATAGGCCGATCCGATCACTGAAGTAATAGCTGCCGAGACCATGACGATGCCGAAAAGCTTATACCCTACATTGCCAGCCGCCAACTGAAACACGGATGCCGGTGGATTGCTCTTGTCCAGTATTAATCCTTTGCTTACGACTCCCAACGCCGCCAGGAAAAGAAAA
The DNA here is from genome assembly GCF_019599265.1 of Pontibacter sp. HSC-14F20. GTDB lineage: Bacteria > Bacteroidota > Bacteroidia > Cytophagales > Hymenobacteraceae > Pontibacter. Next base: position 6,476 of record NZ_JAHZTC010000006.1, read on the forward strand.
ATGCGGATGATGGAAGCGACCGTTATACCTGACACAGCGCTGGTGTTCACCTCAGGCAAAGCCGCTTCACCCTTCACACCGGCATCGAGCAGACGGTGACCGCCAGCAAAAGTGATATAGCCGCCCACCGTGCCGCCCACCAATGTGATGATAGCAATAAAGTCGATCTGGTCAGGTACGAAAGTCTTAACAGCAGCCTCGGCAAGGGGAGGAGAGGAGGTGATGGCCACATACACGATCAGCAGGATCATCAGCAGGCCCATGACCTGAGCAAATCGGTCCATCACTTTTTTAGCTTCGCGCACCAGGAAAATGCCAATGGCTATACCTGCGGCAATGATGGCTCCCAATTCTGGAGAAATCCCGAAGAGCACGTTAAAGCCCAGCCCGGCACCACCCACGTTGCCAATATTAAAGGCAAAGCCACCGAGCACAATCAGCACTGCCACAAACAAGCCAAGGCCCGGCAAAAGCATGTTAGCAATGTCTTGCGCCCGTTTCTCTGACACGGCAATCACCCGCCATATATTGAGCTGAACACCGATATCGAGTATGATAGAGACCAGAATGACAAAGCCGAAGCTGGCAGCAAGCGATTGTGTAAAAACGGTGGTTTGCGTGAGGAAACCAGGTCCTACGGCAGAAGTAGCCATCAGGAAAGCGGCACCGAGCAGGACGCTCCAGTTGCGTTTCTGCTTCATGGGCGCTGCACGGTTGGACTGGCAAGCGCTATACCTTCGCGCTGCAATGTTTCATGAATATGGCGTGCGAACTCCAGTGCATGCGTGCCATCGCCGTGTATGCAAACCGTATCGGCCTGTATACCTGCATCCACTCCCTGCTGAGACTGCACCTTGCCTTCCTGCACCATGCGTAGCACCTGACGGGTAGCTTTGTCTCGGTCAGTGATCAGGGCATCGTGCTGACGACGGGAGGTGAGTGTGCCATCCTGTTGATAGGTGCGGTCGGCAAATACTTCGTTGGCAATTTGCAAACTCAGCCTCATACCTGCGTTTATCAGTTCACTTCCGGCCAGGCCATACAGTAACGCTTCGGGGTTCACCTTGTACACAGCTTCGGCAATGGCTTCGGCCAGTTTGGTGTCGGTAGCGGCCATGTTGTAGAGGGCACCATGCGGTTTGACATGGTGCAGCGTTCCGCCCTCAGCCTGAATAAAAGCCTGCAACGCTCCCATCTGATAGACCACCATGTCATATACCTCCTCCGCTGATACGGCCATGTTGCGTCGGCCAAAACCTACCAGGTCGGGCAGGCCGGGGTGAGCACCGATGGCGACGTTATGCTGCAGACATAGCTGTACGGTTTTGCGCATCACACCCGGGTCGCCGGCATGGAAACCACAGGCAATGTTAGCCGAAGTGACGAAGGGTAGAATCAGTTCGTCGCTGCCGATACGGTAGGCGCCAAAACTCTCGCCCAGGTCGCAGTTCAGGTCAACGGTGAGGGGTTTGTTCATAAGTTGTGCTTTAGTTGGATGGCGCGTGCCAGTTGGGTCAGGTTTTGCTCCCGTCGGATATAAAGTTGCTGGGCCTCTTCCAAAGATACTTCCTCAAATTCAATGGTCTGGCCCGGCGCGACCTGTGCTAATATAGGTAAATCGACGCGAACAACCTGCAGGATACGCGGGTAACCGCCTGTGGTCTGGTGGTCGGCCATCAGCACGATCGGATTGCCATGGGGTGGCACCTGCACTGTGCCAAATGTAACGGCAGTAGAGATAAGCTCCGCTTCCTCGCACAGGTATAGCGAAGCGCCCTGCAACCGGTAGCCCATCCGGTCTGACTGTGCCGAAACCTGGAAGCGCTCCGACCAGATCTGCTCTTGGCTGTTTCCAGAAAAGAGCTCATACTCGGGACCTTTGATGACGCGGAGCGTTGGGTTTGGGGTATAGTCAGGGTAGAACTGCGGGTCAGGTGTCCAGCTGGCTGCTATATAATCGGGCACGTCGGTGGCGTCTGTTGCCTGAGGGAATAGGGCTATACCTGCCGGAGTTGGACTGTGGCAAGCTATAAGGTCTCCGGCTTGCAGTGCCCGCCCCTGGTAGCCACCTATACCTGCCTGCAGGTAGGTCGCGTAGCTGCCCATCAGTTTAGGTATAGTAAAGCCACCCGACACGGCCAGGTATGCTCTGCAGCCGGATACAGGCGCTCCAAAAGATAAAACACTACCCTTCTTCACCAAAAGTGGCCGCCACATTGCTACTTGTTCCCCATTGAGTTCAGGAGAGAGGTCAGCCCCAGTCAAAGCGATTAGCTGGTCTTCAGTGAAGCGGATGGTGGGTCCGATGAGGGTGATCTCCAACACTGCTTCGTCCTCCGCATTGCCGGCCAGCATGTTGGCTACTCTGCAGGCAAACGTATCCATGGCGCCACTTGTAATGATGCCCTCTTTCTGATACCCATACCTGCCTTTATCCTGTAGGGTGGTGAGCATACCTGGTTTTAAGATCTCAAGACCCATGTGCCCGCTCCTTTCGCTGCCAGAACTCGTCTTCAGAAATTGCTACAAACTTTACCTCGTCACCGGCCTGCAGCAGACTGGGCTGCTCCCGGTTTGGATCAAAAAGCAGGAGCGGTGTCCGGCCGATCAATTGCCAGCCTCCCGGCGTTTCAATGGGGTAGATGCCCGTCTGGCCGCCTGCTATACCCACCGATCCGGCAGGGATATGTGGTTTGGGGTTTTGCTTGCGGGGTGTGGTTAGCTTTTTGGCCATGCCGCCCAGGTAAGGGAAGCCGGGTGCAAAGCCGATCATGTATACCCGGTACTTGCAGCGTAGGTGGCTGGCTATTACTTCCTGCGGGGTAAGTCTGGTATGGCGTGCCACATACTCCAGGTCAGGTCCGAAGGAGCCATTGTAGCACACCGGAATTTCCACTACACGGGGCGCTGCAGCTTTGTCGTTTTCACGGGCCACTTTGAGGATATGCTGCAGTTGCTCGGTTACGCGGGTATAAGGGTTGTGGAATCCTTGTTCGCTCGCTTCCCAGGGATTGTAGTATACCGTAACGGTAGTATAGGCAGGTACCTGTTCTACAAAGCCAATAAAGGGGTGACGCTCCAGATAGGAGCTGAAAGCGCGTACTCTGGTATGGGTCGCTTTGTCGATGTTATCGCCGAACTGTACCGTGATGGCGCTGTCGCCAAGCGGGTATAGCCGGAATAGCTGCATGTCTTTTTGCTTCATACCTGGGCTAAGTTGTGTGCCTCTGTATACCCGTTGAGGTGAGGTATAGTTAACCAAGGTACATAAAAAAACACAAGACCGCAGGAGAGCAGTCTTGTGTTAATGATAGATCGTCAGAATTACTTAGTCGTGAAGGCCAACGTCTTCGAGCACAGGTGGATGCAGCTGCCCTTCGGAGTGCGCCACAATCATGGCCACGGAGGCATCGCCGGTCACGTTCACGGCAGTCCGCAGCATGTCGAGCAAACGGTCAGGAGCCAGAATCAGGGCGATGCCTTCGATTGGTATACCTGCCTGCTGCAGCACGATCACGAGCATCACTACGCCTGCGCCGGGTACGGCTGCTGCGCCTATTGAAGCCAGTGTAGCTGTGAGTACAATGCCGGCCTGCGCTGCCAGCGACAGGTCCATACCATAAGCCTGCGCGATAAATACGGCCGCCACTGATTGGTAAAGACTTGTGCCGTCCATGTTAATGGTAGCGCCAAGTGGCAGCACAAAACTGGTGATTTCGCGGTTAATGCCCAGTCTTTCTTCGCAACGCTCCATGGTGACCGGAAGCGTTGCTGCGCTGGAGGAGGTAGACAATGCCAGCATCTGGGCCGGGAAAATGCCCTTGAAAAAATCTGCGTAACTGCTCTTTCCTAAAAATTTGATAAGAAGTGGGTATACCACAAAGATCATGATGGCCAGGCCAATGGTTACGACAATACAGTAATAGCCAAGCACCAGCAGCAACTCAGCAGCAGCGGAAGGATCGTCGCCGGCAAACTCCACTACCAGACCTGCCAGCAGGGCGAATACACCGTAAGGTGCAGCCATCATAATGATGTCCACCATCTTGAGGATGACGAGGTTAACGCCGTCGAAGAAAATATTGACAGGACTTGCTTTGTCTTTAGGTATAAGGATAAGGGCGATGCCAAAAAGCAGGGCAAAGAAGATTACCTGCAGCATATCCGTGTTATTGGTCATGGCACCGAAAATGTTGTCGGGCACGATGTCGATGAGTGCTTGCAGGGGGCCTTGCTCACTCACCGCCTGAGCGTCTGAAGACTTGTCGATGGTAGTGGTGGCGTATTGGGCTTTAAACTCCTCGCGTTTTTCAGGAGAAAATGCTTTTCCAGGTTCTGCTATGTTCACGATGACAAGCCCCAACACCACAGCGAACAGTGTGGTCATGAGGTATAAGCCGATCGTTTTGGTACCGATGCGGGAGAGCTTGCTGATGTCGCTGAGGCTGGCCACGCCCGTAATCAGGGACACCAGCACGAGCGGAACAGCAATCAGTTTGAGAAGGTTGATAAAGATAGTGCCGAAAGGCTTGATCCAGTCGGTAGTGAACTCAATAAGACCTAAGGAGCTGGCTGTGATACCCCAGGCTACCCCTAGCGCCATACCGATGAGGATTTGCCAGTGTAAAGCTAGTTTCTTCATATACAGGGTAATGGCAGGATATTAGTAGGTGCCCGCCGGTGAATAGGTATAAGATTCAGGAAACTACGGAAAAGGGCAGATACAGTATCAATAAAGGCATCATCTGCCCGGAACCAGACTTTCCGTTCAGGTAAAATTAAGAATAATTCCTTAAGAATAAGGGCCAATAGGAGAAATAGGGAATTTAATCTGGCAAAAAGAGAAGCCCATAAATGAGGAAAGCCGCATGCTGCGGCCTTCCTTTTAGTACTGGGGGTTAGCGGATTACTCCTCGTTCACCACAATTTTTTCGATCCTGTCGTTGGCGCGGATCTGGTCGATTACGTCTATACCTTCTACCACCTTGCCAAAGCAGGTATGGTTACGGTCGAGGTGTGCGGTGTTTTTGCGGCTGTGCACAATGAAGAACTGGGAGCCACCGGTGTTGCGGCCGGCGTGCGCCATGCTCAGCACACCACGGTCATGAAATTGGTTTTCGCCGGTCAGTTCGCAATCGATCTTGTAGCCCGGTCCGCCTGTACCCGGTACGCCCTTGGCGCCTTCGCGTGAGTTCGGGCAGCCGCCCTGTATCACGAAGTCCGGAATAACACGGTGGAAAGTGAGACCATCATAAAAGCCTTCTTTGGCTAGTTTTATAAAGTTGTCTACCGTCTTAGGAGCGTCATTTTCATAAAATTCAACTTTCATGACGCCTTTGGCGGTATGGATTTCTGCGGTTTTCATAATTCTATTCGTTTGAAATAATGTAATACTGACAAGTACAAAAGTACGCAAAATATTAATGGAGAGCCAGGTGCCGAACCTGCAATTTGGCCAAATAGGCTACTGGCCCAATATTTGCCAAAACTTGTAGCGCTCTAAAACAGTAATTGTACTATAGCACGCCACCTGAATTTGATTAAAACCGGAGTCTTCTATGAAAGCAATTCCTTACATACTCATCTTATCTGGACTGGTCCTGCTGCTGCTCACTGCCTGCAACCAAACCACAGATTCCCAAACCGGAAACGAATCTGCCCTGCAGGAGGCGCCTAATGCCCTGAAGTCGAACGGACCTGTTGAGCAACAAGCTGCCACTGCCAGCCAGATTCCCGGTAAGACGGAGGCAGCCCGTCTATCTTCCCGCAACCTCCTGGACAATATAGCCGACAACAGCGACCTGAGTACTTTCAGCTCACTGTTGCGCAAAGCAGGCGTTGCTAAAAACTTGAGTGGAACGGGCCCATACACAGTATTTGCCCCGACTGAAGACGCTTTTCTGGAACTACCAGACAGCCTGCGCGATAACCTGGAAAGTCCGCAGCACCGCGAACTGGTACAGCAACTGCTAAATAATCATATCATTGCGGGCAAACTGACCACGAGTGATTTACAGGATGGTGCTCTTTTGAAAACAGTGGCCGGACACCAGCTTAAAGTGACAAAGCACAACGACACTGTTCAGATCGACAATGCACAGATGGAAAAGCCTGACGATATGAGTAGCAATGGTGTGCTACACACAATTAACAAAGTACTGGTGCCTCAGGAAGAAACAGCCCTGTAAGCCTAAAACGGATTAGTCGCCCACACTGCCAGCTCAGGTATAAAGCCCCGGTCGTCTAATTCCAGTGCTCCTTTAATCGCCCGCGCAATCTCACGGCCGCGTAGTTTATTCGGCTGACTATCGCGTTCTTCTCTGTCTTCACGGCCAAAAGCGGTGGTCACTTCGCTGGGATTGAGTAACATAATCCGCACATTATACCTGCGCAGTTCAGCCTGCCAACACTGCGTCATACCGCGCAGGGCAAATTTAGACGATACATATACCGAACCGCCTTCATAGCCTTTGGTCGCGGCCGTAGAGCCAATATTGATGATATTGCCGTAGTTCTGCTTTTTGAAAATCTCTGCAGCATGCTTGCCCATCATGGCCGCACCAAACACATTGACGTTGTATACCTGCTGAAAATCTTCTAATTGTACACTTCCCAGTTTTTTGGAAATGCCTATACCTGCATTGTTGATGAGCGCATCGAGCCGGCCATATTCGTTCATAAACATCTTAAAGGTCCGCTTCACATCCTCCGGATTCGCCACATCTGCTGTGATGGGCATTGCCCCAAGTTCCCGTGCCGCCTTGTGGGTTCGTTTCTCGTCACGACCAGTTATGGCAACGTTAGCTCCATGCTCAATGAGTAGTCTAGCCGTAGCGTAGCCAATGCCGAGGGTGCCACCTGTGATCAGGATGTTTGCGTTTTCGATTTTCATAGTTGTTAGTAGTTTGTGTTTTGTAACGTGAGAGGGGAGGTTGTAGTTGAGGCTGCAGGGGGCTTTTCGCCTGGCCGGCGGGGCTGGTGGATGGCGTGAGCGACCTAGCTTGTGTCTGCTATAGTGGGGTCTCTGGCCCGGGTATAGCTTTGTAGCTTTTGCCTTTTGCAGGTATAGCGACCTGTGTTGCTTTGTAGCTTCGCCTGTGCGGCGGGCCCCTACTTTTTTTCTTGACAAAAAAATAGAGGGCCCTACCCCCAGTAGGCAAAAAAGTCAAGACTCCCCAAATCGAGGGCCCCTACCCCCACTCGCTGAACGCTCAAACAGTGGGTAGTCAGTTGATGCACTTGGCAAAGCAATCTGTTTTATAGCTTAAGGGGCAAGTTACTCTTACTATACCTGCAAGGGGTGTTTAACATCAACGAGGTTTATACCTTAGAACAGGCAGTAGCTGGGATACCTCCGAAGGGGGTAGGGGGATGTTAATCGTGCACGGTTCCTTCCAGTGTTTTACGCCATGATGGGAAGAGGTAGCTCAATCCTGTAAATCCTGATTCAGACGAAATAAATTATGCACGATTCGGACAGGTTGCGACCTGTCCCTATAAGTTTACCTCTCAAACTCCTCAACGCTCAAACTCTTAAACTCAAATTACTTTCGATTATCTTCACCGTGCATCATGCTCAGGTAGCTCTCATATCTGGTCAGGGCGATTTCGTTGTGGCGGACTGCTTCTACTATGGCGCAGCCGGGTTCGTTGAAGTGGGTGCAGTTGTTGAAACGACACTGGTTGAGGCGCTCGCGCATTTCGGGGAAGAAGTGGCCGAGTTCCTGTTTGGGGATGTCGACGATGCCGAGCTCTTTGATGCCCGGTGTATCGATGATGAAAGTCTCCGGGTCGATTTCGAACATCTCGGCGAAGGTAGTGGTGTGCACGCCTTTATCGGAGAAGTCGGAGATTTCGGAGGTTTTCAGGTCGAGGTCGGGAACAATGAGGTTGATGAGCGTGGACTTGCCTACGCCGGAGTGTCCGGAGAAAAGGGTGGTTTTGCCGTGTAGTAACTCCTTGAGCTCGTCTATACCTTGGTCAGCATGGGCAGAAACGCCCATAACTTTGTAGCCGATGCGCTCATACAAGTATGCGATCTGCCGCTGGTACTCCTGCATATCCTCGTCGTAGAGGTCTGTTTTGTTGTAGACGATCACGGTAGGTATACTGTAGGCCTCGGCTGTCACCAGAAAGCGGTCGATGAAGCCGAAGGAGGTACGTGGCGACACTAGCGTGGCAATGAGCAAGGCCTGATCGAGGTTGGCTGCAATGATGTGGGCATGCTCGGCTTTGTGTGTGGATCTTCGGATGATGTAGTTCTCGCGGTCTTCGATTTTATGAATCACGGCGGTGTCTTCGCCGGTTGTTTCCACGTCGAACTCCACGCGGTCGCCAACTGCTAGGGGATTGCTCACCTTCATGGCTTTGAGCTTGAACTTGCCGCGGAGACGCGCCCGGTGCAGCTTACCCTCCGCATCACGTACCAGATACCACGATCCCGTCGATTTTACTACAACTCCTTTCATTCAGATTATTTCAGCAGCTGGCGCACATCAGCCATGATTTTGGCTGTGGCACCTGACTGTTCGTGTACGTAAGTTTTTTCTTTGTCGGTTATACCCTGGCGCATCCCCGATGTTGTGTGTACCCGCTCAAAAGCCTGCAACAACTCCTCTGCACTATTTATCGGGAAGGCGCAGCCCAAGGCCACCAAATCTTTCGCCTCCTGAAACTTGTCGAACCTCGGCCCGAAGAACAGTGGCAACCCAAATACGGCTGCTTCCAGTGTATTGTGCAGCCCTTTGCCGAAAGCTCCGCCGATGTAGGCGTAAGTGCCGTAGCTGTAAAGCGATGAGAGCATGCCGATGTTGTCAATCACCAGCACGTTATACCTGCCCGCGCCCGCCTCCGTGGCCTGCGAAAAGTGCACAGCACCCTCGCCGAGCTGTTGCATGAGCTGACTGATACCGCTTTCATGAATCTCGTGCGGCGCGATGATGAACTGTATATCGTGTCGGTGCTTTTGAATCAGCGGCAATAACACCTCGATATCAGCAGGCCAGCTACTTCCTACCATAAACACTTCCTTGCCCTGCGCAAAAGCCTTCACCACAGGTATAGCTTTCACGCTGGCAGCTGTTTGCAGCACGCGGTCAAAACGGGTGTCACCAGCAATGCTGGCTTTGGCTATACCTATACCTTGGAGCAGCTTCAGCGAAGCCTCGTTTTGGGTATAGATATGCGTGAAGCGCTGCAGCATGCTGCGGTTGAAGCCGCCATAAGGTTTGAAGAACACTTGGTCGGAGCGGAAAATTGCCGAAATGGACAGCACAGGTATAGCTCGTTCTTGCATAGCCTGCAGGTAGTAGTGCCAGAATTCATACTTCACAAATACCGCCAGCTTCGGCTTTACAATGTCCAGAAAACGCTTGGCATTGCTGTGGCTGTCGAGTGGCAAGTAAAAGATGTAATTGGCAGCCGCGTAGTTTTTGCGCACCTCGTAGCCCGAAGGTGAGAAGAACGTCAGCACCACCTTATACCCTGGAAACTCCTCCCGAAACGCCTCGATCACAGGTCGGCCCTGCTCAAACTCCCCCAGCGAAGCACAATGAAACCATACCACAGGCGCTGTGTTGCCCTGCAGCTGTTGCTGCATCCGCTCAAACTGCCCCGCACGTCCTTCTTGCATCATCTTCGCCTTCTGGTGAAAAGGTGCCGCCAAGGCAATAGCCGTCTGGTAAGCTTTCAGTCCGATGTCGTAGAGTAGTTTCAAATTCGTACTTATTCATATATCCACAGGTCTGTCATAGGTGACATGCTCCAACACTGTGAAGTATAGTTATACTGCAAATATAGTAGGTTGCAAAGGGATAGTTTGTAAGGGAAGTATAGTTTGTAGGTGTGAAAGTATAATTACTTTGATAGTTGCTATTATCTACTATATTTGGTTGGAAAAGTGCAGATATGAACGTGAGCTCTGGGAGTTAACCAAAACCAAAAATAATTTTGAGAAGCGAAAAACCAATTTTCACTATAAAATTTTTGATGATGCTTCTGATTAGTACAATCTTAATCAGAACAATAGGAGTGCTATTTGAACAGGAAATCAGCGAATACCTAATTCTTTATCCGGGAAATTTATCTCAACCTTTACAATGGTATAGATTTTTGACTTATCCGTTCGAAAGTGTAGGTTTATTTGGCTGGATAAGAATTGCATTAATAATCTTACCAGCAGGATATATTATTGAGAAAAGAACGCATAAGAAAAACCTTGTTTCTATAATTTCAATTTCAGCTTTACTGGGTGGTTTATTGTTTACTTTAATCAATCATAATGACGAATTAAATCGGCCGATTGCCTCTGCAGGATTGATTTCCTGGGGTTTTTGGATTGCAGCGATTGTTTGTGGAATAATCAATTGGAAAGACTTAAATAAAATTGAAAAAGCTATCCTAATGATATTCCTATTGATCCTATTTAGTTTCAACCACACCGACTTCGGGTATTTTGTAGCTCAAATTGGAGTTGTTGTAACTGTTTTAGCTTTTACATTGACATTCAAACTTTTTAAAGGAAAAGCATTTACTAACAAAGCGTAGATGCCACCTCGACCGACGCCGCATACTAAACTACTAGCAGTTTTAAAAGATACAGCACCGAATGGCAAGAAAAGGGATAATCTTAGCAGGCTTTATCATTTTAAAATTCCTGTTGCAGTACATCCTGATCAGTCCGGAGTACGATTTGCAACGTGATGAATACCTCCATCTTGACCAGGCAAACCATTTGGCGTGGGGTTATATATCCATTCCACCCATGACTGCCTGGATATCCTACCTCATCAAGCTTTTGGGCAATGGCGTGTTTTGGGTTAAGTTTTTTCCTGCCCTTTTTGGTGCCCTGACCATTGTTGTAGTTTGGAAAGCGATTGAAGAACTGAACGACAACTTATTTGCCTTGATTTTAGGGGCTACCGGGGTTCTGTTTTCCGCTCTGTTAAGACTCAATACACTCTACCAACCTAACTCATTAGACGTTCTCTGCTGGACGACGCTTTACTTTGTTGTTATTAAATACATAAATACTCAAAAACCAAAGTGGCTGTATGTCGGGGCAATTGTATTTGTCATCGGCTTTTTGAATAAGTACAACATCGTCTTCCTGCTGATAGGCTTATTTCCGGCAATCTTAATGACCAATCAACGTGAAGTACTGGCAAAGAAACAGCTATACCGGGCCATGCTACTGGGGCTGCTGCTTATCCTGCCAAACCTTCTATGGCAATACCTGAACGGATTCCCGGTTATACATCATCTGAATGAACTGGCTGAGACCCAACTGGTAAATGTGGACACGTGGGGGTTTTTGAAGTCACAACTGTTGTTTTATGTGGGCTCTTTGTTCGTCATCATGGCAGCCCTGTATGCTTTATTGTTTCACAAACCCTTCAGTGAGTACAAAGCCTTTTTCTGGGCGATCATTTTTACGCTTGCTGTTTTTGTTTATTTCAAGGCCAAGGACTATTACGCCATTGGGCTGTATCCCATTTACATTGCTTTTGGTTCTGCTTTCCTTGCAAACCTGTTGAAGAACGGTTGGAAAAGGTATTTGCAACCTGTTGCCATTGCCATTCCGGTTTTGTTTTTCATTCCGATGTACAATTTTGCTTTTCCCAACAAGAGTCCCGAATACATTGTGAAACATGAAAAGCGGTACAAGGAGCTGGGAATGCTTCGGTGGGAAGACGGGAAAGACCATGCTTTGCCTCAGGATTATGCCGATATGCTTGGGTGGAAAGAACTGGCCTACAAAGTGGATACCGTATATTCGAAGCTTCCTGAATCAGATAAAACACTGGTGCTCTGCGATAATTATGGCCAGGCCGGAGCGATAAACTACTACACGAATAACAAAATCAAAGCTGTCTCTTTCAATGCAGACTACATTAATTGGTTTAACCTGGACCAACAATACGACCACCTGATCAGGGTTAAAACCTATACGGGTAAGGACAGTGAGTTAGAGGAAACCAGTCCGTATTTTCAAACTTCTTTCGTGTCAGACTCCATCACAAATCCATTTGCAAGGGAATACCGGACTGCCATTTTTACTTTTATAGGAGCTAAAGTAGACATCAACAAAAGAATAAGAGAGGAGATTGACGAAACTAAAAAACACCGCTAACATGCCCCTCACTATCCGCCCCATTCAACCCTCCGATAACGAGCCATTGGCCACTTTAATTCGAAAGGTTTTCCGCGAGTTTAAGATAGACAAGCCAGGAACAGTGTATACGGACCCGACCACTGACGCCTTGTACGAACTCTTCCAACAATCCGGCAGCGCCTACATTGTGGCCGAAGAAAACGGTACCATCCTGGGTGGCTGCGGCGTATACCCTACCGAAGGCCTGCCCGCTGGCTGTGCGGAATTGGTAAAATTCTACCTGGCCGCCGAAGCCAGAGGCAAAGGAATTGGCAATAAACTGATGCAGCAAAGTATAGCAACCGCCCGTGTGCTTGGGTACAAACAACTATACCTGGAGTCGTTCCCCGAACTGGCCAAAGCCGTATCTATGTATGAGAAAGCAGGTTTCAGGCCATTGCCGCATGCGTTGGGAAACTCGGGCCACTTTTCCTGCAATATCTGGATGCTGAAAGAACTATGACCGTAGAAGACGCTTATAATGATTGGGCCGCGCAGTACGACACCAACAAAAACCGCACTCGCGACCTGGAAGCTGTGGCCTTACGCACGACACTGGCAGCTATACCTTTCGAGACCTGTCTGGAGATAGGTTGCGGCACCGGCAAAAATACGGAGTGGCTGGTGCGCAAGGCGCTGCACGTTACAGCAGTGGATTTGTCTGCTGAGATGCTGAAGCGGGCTCAGAAGAAAGTGAGTTCCAATAAAGTGAGTTTTTTGCAGGCCGATATTACACAACCCTGGTACTTTTCCACACAGCAGGTATACGACCTTGTTACCTTCAGCCTGGTGCTGGAGCACATCCAAAACCTGCATTTTATTTTTGAGCAGACAGCAGCAGTACTGAAAACCGGAGGGTATGTATACATCGGTGAACTGCATCCTTTTAAGCAATTCAGCGGCATCAGAGCCCGCTTCGATACGGAAGAGGGGCGTCGGGAAGTCGAGTGCTATACCCACCACATATCCGAGTTTGTGCTGGCGGCTAAATCCCACGGCTTGAAACTGGTCGACCTGAATGAGTATTTTGATGACCACGAAAAAACAGGTATACCCCGTATCCTGACCTTACTCTTGCAGAAGGTATAGCCTTACTATCCTATCTTTTCCAAGCAACACGAAAGCCTCGAATTATGTACTGTAATGGGCCAGAAAAGCGCGCTCAAGGAACCAAAGGGCTGTGCGTTCCCTAATTGCCTATTCGACTTAATTACCCCCATCCACCTGTTTTCCGTAAACCGCATACCTGCCCCGGCAGGTATAAACGCACCTTCGCATGACGGAAAATAAACAAGACAACATTAAAGTCGTGGTGTTCGACCTGAACGGCACTTTCTATAACAAGAGCTCCAAGGAGGAGTTTTTCAAGTTTATCAGCAAGAAGAAACCACACAAACTGGCCTATTATTTCCAGATGGTGTACTACAAGGCGCTCCTTAAAATGAACCAGATCCGGATGACCGAGTTCAAAGAGAATTTCTTCAACTACCTCGACAACATCCCGCCTGAGCAGGTAGAAAAATATGCACGTGAGTTCTGGAAAAAGGAGTTCTCTGGTGAGTTTAACAAAGAAATAAAAGCCAAGCTGGACAGGTATAGGCAGGAAGGTGTGCAGGTGATCTGCGCCACAGGTGCACTGGAGGTATACGTGAAGCCGCTATTTGAGCTATACCCGATCGATGCGTTCTTTGGAACAAAAACCAGGTATAACGGCGAAACTTACATCGTGGAAGGAAAGGCCTGCAAAGACGAAGAAAAGATAAAGCGTCTCGACACGCATTTTAAAGGCAAACCTTACCAGATCGTAGAAGCTTTTTCGGATGCCAAAGAAGACATACTGGATCACGCTGAAAAGGCGTGGCTGGTGAAGGACAGCGGGAGGCTGGTCAACTATGAAAAATGAGTTTGCCATACCTGGCTGCAACCGATCTTAAAATTTGCGGGCCTCTAATGAATTATATGCTGATTATGGTATATTAAGGGTAAATTGCCTTGTATAAATCAAAAAACAGAAAAATGGCAGCCATCAACCCTTACCTCACCTTTGCGGGTAACTGCGAAGAAGCATTTAGCTTTTACAAATCCGTATTCGGCGGCGATTTCCCATACGTAGGTCGATTTAAGGAAATGCCTTACGAAAACCCGCTCCCGGAAGCCGAAGGAAACAAGATCATGCACATCTCTCTGCCGATCAGCAAGGAAACTACTTTGATGGGCTGTGATTCTTCAGAAGCATTCGGCCAGGCGACCGTAATGGGCAACAACTTCTCTATTTCCATCAACGCGGAGAACGAAGACGAAGCAAAGCGTCTCTTCGATGGTTTATCAGAAGGAGGCAAGGTAACGATGGCACTTAACAAAACTTTCTGGGGCGCGCTGTACGGCATGTTCACTGACAAATTCGGTATCCAGTGGATGGTAAACTACCATTACGAGCAAAAGCACTAAGCAGAACCACAGTTTAAGATGAAAATACTATTGGCAATTGGGGCAGGCAGTTTTATAGGAGGCGTCGGGCGTTACCTGCTGTCGCAGTTTATACAAACAAAAAACCTGACCCAATTTCCGGTAGGTACGCTGGTCGTAAACATAGTTGGCTGTTTCCTGATTGGACTGGTATTCGGCTTTGCTGCCAAAGGCAATCTGTCCGAGGAGTGGCGCCTGTTTCTGGCAACAGGTATACTGGGAGGTTTTACTACCTTCTCAGCCTTCTCCCTGGAGTCAGTTTACATGCTGCAGACAGAGCAGTACGGGCAGGCTATACTTTATATTTTGGCCAGCGTACTGCTGGGCTTGCTGGCAACTTTTGCCGGGATGTGGCTGGTAAAACTGGCCTAGGCCTCAGCGCAGGAATCCTTCCATACTTCTGAATATTGAGATCATCGCCATTCCTTTCTCCGACAAGGTATACTCTATGTGCAGCGGTTTCTCCTGCACCACAGTTTTCACTAGGATTTCCGCTTCCTCCATTTCTTTGAGCGCCGTCGACACCGACTGCTTGTTGGAGCCTGGTAATTGTCGCAGTAAACTGTTAAAACGCACCGGGCCCTCCAGGGCAAGCCTGAAAATCTGTGGCTTCCATTTGCCGGATAACTGTTTCAGAATACCCTCGGCAGGGCAACTCGCGTCCTCTTGTGGTAAATTGTTGGTGGTCATGTTTTTTTGACTAATTGACTCTCCAAAGGTTTAGCCCGACCTTTGTAACAGTAGCTCAGCGTGGCCATTTAATAACTGACTATCCCGCTGATTCAGATTAAGTTTAAACAAGATAACAGAACATGGAGACAAAACCAACGTTGCATTGCGATATAGAGACGGGCATCTGCGAGATTCCGGCAACACAGATAAATACAGAAGAAACCAACATTGCCGCAGCTCAGAAACCGATCAAGCTGCTGTACTTTACCGACCCAATCTGCTCCTCGTGCTGGGGAATCGATCCACAACTGAAGAAACTGGCGTTTGAGTACGGGCCATACTTTGAAGTAGAATACCGCATGGGTGGCCTGCTGCAGAGTTGGGAATCCTACGGTGGCCGTGATGTAAACGGACCCACCAGCGTGGCCCAGCACTGGGAAGAGGCCGGAGCTCATTACGAGATGCCGATAGACGGCAACCTGTGGCTCGAAGATCCGCTGCCATCCTCTTATCCGCCTTCCATTGCCTTTAAGGCGGCACAACTGCAGGGCGAAGACAAAGCAGTGAAGTTTTTGAGAAGGATAAAGGAAATGATTTTCCTGGAGAAGAAGAACATAGCACGCTGGGAAAACCTGGCGTTGGCCGCCGAGCAAACGGGTTTGGATGTGGCACAGTTGAAGACTGATTTCGAAGGCAAAGCAGTAGGGTTGTTTCAGCAGGACCTGGCACTGGCGCGCCAACTAGGCGTGCGGGGCTTTCCAACCATTTTCGTGACAGATAAAAACGATAACCGCATCCTGGTATACGGTTCCCGCCCTTACGCGCAATACGAGCAGGCGCTGCTGCAACTTTACCCAGAGGCTACTAAGCAGGCGTATGACACAGCCTATACCTCACTTTTTGCCAGGTATAGCACACTTACTACAAAAGAATTTGCCGTACTCTCAGGTATGAAAACCAGCGAGGCGGAAGACCATCTGCAGAAGCTAAACGAAGAGGGTAAGGTCGGAAAGTATGCTTCTAAGAACGGTGCACTGTGGAGTGAATTTTAAGCTTATACCTAGAAGCTGTTTAGGGTTTTAAGAACCTCCAAAGAATTAGGTTGGTAAAAGTGTTTGCGAAAACATTTGCTCACCAAGTCCTAATCCAATGGAAGCCTTAAGTGAAGATAGCATAAATAAATGGATCGTGCCACAACTAAGTGTTGGCAAACGCGGTCCCAGGCTCCATGTGGCAGCCAGTAAAATAGTAGGCGCCATACTCTACAAGCTTAAAACAGGGTGCCAGTGGCGCCTGCTCCCTGTAAAAGAGCTGCTTGGCGAAGGGAGCCTGGGCTGGCAGGCAGTGTTTTACCATTTTCAACGCTGGGCAGCGGACGGCAGCCAGACGATTTGCAAAAGGGGCGGCGAGTGGGTGGGCTTTCAGGCCCGCAAGGCGGCCAGGACTTGCAACAGCCTGTTTCTCTCCGATGACACGGGCCTGCTATTGGCCTGCTCGGGGCCAACGGCAGGAAACCATCACGACCTGTTTGAGATTGAGAGGGTATTCGGCCAGCTGACCGAATTGCTCTCGGAAGCTGGCCTGGAAATAAACGGCTTGTTTTTGAATGCCGACGCAGGCTTTGATTCAGATGAGTTCAGAAGGCGCTGCTCCTCACTTAAAATAGAGGCCAATATCGCGTTCAACCCCAGAAATGGGGCGGCTTCAGAAGACTATGTGTACTTTGACCCAGAGCTCTACAAAAGAAGAAACACTGTGGAGCAGGCCTGTGCCTGGCTCGACAGCTTCAAAGCCCTGCTGGTGCGCTTTGAAACAAAAGCCAGCAACTGGATGGCGCTCCATTTTCTGGCTTTTACAGTGCTGTTTATCAGAAAAATAAAGAAATTAGAAAAACCCTAAACAGGTTCCTAGTTATAAACAAAAAACCCCGGCGATTGCCGGGGCTTTTTGTTTATTCAAACTTTGTGAAGCTTAGTGCTTTGCAAGGTAGTTAGATACGCCTTCTTTTGTAGCGCTCATGGCTTCTTTGCCTTCAGACCAGTTGGCTGGGCAAACTTCGCCTTTCTGCTCGAAATACTGCAGGGCGTCTACCATACGCAGGGCCTCGTCGATAGAGCGGCCAAGCGGAAGGTCGTTCACAACCTGGTGACGAACAACACCTTCTTTGTCGATCAGGAACAGACCGCGGTAAGCAACCGGCTCACCTACAAAGATCGCTTCGCCTTCTTCGTTGTAGTCGTAATGACCAGCCAGCACGTCGAAGTTCTGAGCGATCGTCTTAGCTGCATCAGCAACAAGTGGATACTCAACACCTTCGATACCACCTTGGTTACGTGGAGTGTTCAACCATGCGAAGTGAGAAAAATGCGTGTCGGTAGAGCAACCAACTACGGCAACATTCTTGCGATCGAACTCTTCCATTCTGTCCTGGAACGCGATGATCTCAGTCGGGCAAACGAAAGTGAAGTCCATTGGGTAAAAATAGAATACCACGTGCTTCTTGCCGATGTACTGGTCAAGAGAGAAGTCTTCTACGAACTCGCCGTTTACTACTGCTGTTGCCTTGAAAGAAGGTGCTTTTTTACCTACTAATACTGCCATTTTGTTTTGTTTTTATTGGGTTTTGAAATAATCTATTTAGAAACTTTTGTAATGCTTATCTTTTTGTCGGGCTCTACCTTACAGCCTGTCAGCTGAATAGAAAAGCCCTTAATTTCGAAGTTCTCCACCTGGCGTTCACTGAAAAATCTGATCAGCAGCTGCTCCAGTTCTTTGTCCTCAAAATCAACAATTTCCTTGGTCTTGCTGCAGTAGATGTGGCTGTGCGTCATCGTATTCGAATCGTAACGCTTGCTGCCACCTTCTGAAACTACCCGCCGCAGCATACCTGTCTCAGTAAAAGTATCCAGCGTTTTGTAGACTGTACCGAGCGAAATCGTCGGGTTTGCAGGCCGTAGTCGCTGGAAAACATCCTCTGCGGTTGGGTGCGACCCATGCAGTTCTGTTACCGCTTCGAGCACCACAATGCGCTGCTGTGTAGCCTTCAGGCCACATTCAGTCAGGCTTTGTCGTATTTCGTCTCGGGTCAGGTGTTGCATACTGAGATAAGAATGATTCTTAACTAGGAATAGTTCCGTAAAGGTAGGCCTTATTATTAAAAGTTAAAAGTGAAGCGTTAAAAGTTGTTCGTAGATGGGGGAACTTCAAGGGTAAAAGTTTTGAGTTAAGAACTCAATCATACCTGTCATTTCGACCGCAAGGAGAAAGCTGGGTTTTGATCACCAATCAGATTCCTCACTCCGTTCGAAATGACAGTAAAGAAGATGTTCTTACACCTTTGCTTTCTAACTCAAATTACCTTCCCTTAAACTCCGGCTTACGTTTTTCCACAAAGGCGTTCATGCCTTCAGTCTGGTCTTCGGAAGCAAAGCAGAGGTAGAAGTTTTTGCGCTCAAAGTGCAGGCCTTCGTCGAGGTTGGCTTCGAAAGAGCGGTTTACGGATTCCTTGGCAAGTTTGGCCGCTACCGGCGACATCTGGGCAACTTCTCCTGCCAATTTAAAGGCCTCTTCCAGGTATAGCTCCACCGGCACCACGCGGTTGATCAGACCGTGTTTCTCGGCTTCGTCGGCGCTGATAAATTTACCGGTCAGCACCATTTCCATAGCTTTGGCTTTGCCAATAGCTTTAGTCAGGCGCTGTGTACCGCCCGCACCTGGCATTACCCCTATTTTTATTTCCGGCTGACCAAACTGTGCTGTTTCCGAAGCCACAATCATATCGCAGGTCATGGCCAGTTCGCAACCACCTCCCAGCGCAAAACCTGATACGGCCGCGATGATCGGTTTTTTGGTTTTGCGGATCTGATCCCAAGTGGAGAACTGGTCGATGTTGAGCATGTCAATGGCCGTTTTGCCAGCCATTTGCTTGATGTCGGCACCGGCAGCAAAAGCGCGTTCGTTGCCTGTGATGATGATGGCGCGCACCTCGTCGTTCTCGTCAAGTTCCTTCAGAGCATCGCGCATTTCGCCCATCAGCTGCAGGTTCAGGGCGTTAAGTTCTTTCGGACGGTTGAGTTGGATCAGGGCCACATGCGGACGGGCCTGTGGGGTGACAAGTATAAATTCCATAGTTTAGTCTTTTTTGTTCGGACTAAGTTCTTTTTTGTTCGGACTAAGTTACGGCTTTTAGAGGATAGGGGAAAGGCGACTCTATGATATATGGTGCAGCCAGTCAAAACCGGGACAGGAATTAATTTTGTGCTAAGGTATAGCGTTAGGTATACGACTATTCAGGCGCAGAGCACCTGACAGGTATAGGTATAGGTATAGGTATAGCGCCAAAGTCGGGCATTGCAAACCTGTTGCGCAACAGACTCAACTTTATACCTAGTTATACCTATCATGAATCAGGATAATTGCGTCAGTTGAATTTTTGAGCTTACGGTTGCTGAAAACAGCGCTTCGAACACAGACAACAGGAGATTATCGCAGTTTTTGCGAGTGAGGGTAATTTCCTGCAGGTAGTAATTTATCGGCACACCACCTGAAACGTCGTTCTGGTTCGCTGTTCCATCAGTATTTCCTTGCCTTTCGTGATCTCCTGTATACTTTCGTTGTCGTAGTTTTTGATTGTAAAAAGCTGCAGCCTGGTGTTGTAGTGAATCGTGAACTGGTCCGTTAAGGTATCAAGTAACTTGTGGAGGCGTTCTTCATTATAATCAGTACAGATCGAAAAAGAGATCGCAGAGTTCTGCATCAGGTTGATCTTAAGCCGCAATTCTGACAAAGCATTGAAAATGGTACCGAGATTCTTCTCGCTGATAAAAGTAAAATCCTTGGCGCTGAACGACACCAGACACTGGTTATCCTTCACTATATACGCCGGAGCCAGCTTTTCAAAGCGACAATCGCAGATTTTGGTACCTTCAGCCGTTGGGTCCAAAAAGGATTTTACATACAGCGGAATCGACTTGTTAGCCAGTGGCTTGATCGTTTTGGGGTGAATGACCGAGGCGCCATAATAAGCCATTTCCACTGTTTCCTGGTAGTCAAGCTCGCGGTAGCGCACGGTGTGGGCAAAGCGTTTTGGGTCGGCGTTGAGCAGGCCAGCTACGTCCTTCCAGATATAAAGGCCTTCGGCATCGAGGCAGTAAGCAAAAATGGCGGCGCTGAAGTCAGAGCCCTCACGGCCAAGTGTGGTGGTGAGGCCGTTGTTGGTGCCGCCCAAAAAGCCCTGCGTCACGATAAGCTGCTGTGAAAGTATAGCAGGCAGATCTCGTTTGATCACTCGTTCGGTCCAGGCCCAGTCTACACGGGCTTCGCGCCAGCTACTATCCGTCTGAATGTATTTTCGGCTGTCCACCCAGGCATTGGCTATACCTTGATCCTGCATAAAATAGTGCACGATAACAGAAGACAGTAGCTCACCAAAACTCACGACCTGGTCATAGCCTTTGTCGTGATTAGTAACTGATTGTCCTTTAGAGGCTTGTAGTACTTGCTGCAATTGAGCGAACAGATGTTCGAGGCGTCCGTATACAGGGTGTTCCCTGTTCGGGAAAAGCTCATTAACAATAGCTAAATGATACTGACGGCTCTGATCGAGCGCGTCACCGAAATCTTTCCCGGCGGTGGTCAGGTCGTATACCTGCTCCAAGGCATTGGTCGTTTTGCCCATAGCTGACACCACCAGGAGCAATTCTTCTTTGCCACCCTGTGCGGATACGATCTGGGCCAGATTTTGCAATGCGCGGGCGTCTTTTACGGAGGCGCCGCCAAACTTAAATACTTTCATCAATTGAGACTATTACTGCGTAAATGTAAGTATCCTTCGGTTATGTTTCAAAATGTCATATTTTTGTAGCTATATATTTAAAATTCACCATAATGAATGACAAACTAGCGCTTCCTGTCGGCACCACGCTTGACAGGTTTATCATGAGAAAGCAGGAGGACTTCCCTTTTGCAACCGGAGAACTATCGCAGCTGCTGCGCGACATTGCCCTGGCAGCCAAGATCGTGAACCGCGAAATTAACCGTGCCGGACTGATAGACGTGACCGGAGCCTACGGCCAGCAGAACGTGCAGGGAGAAGAACAACAGAAACTCGACGTGATCGCCAACATTCGCTTCATACGCGCCCTTCGTAATGGCGGCGAGGTGTGTGCCATCATTTCAGAGGAGGAAGACGAAATCATTCAGACAGGCAACCTCAAAGGAAAGTACATTGTGGCCATCGACCCGCTGGATGGCTCTTCCAACATCGATGTGAACGTTTCGATCGGTACCATCTTCTCTATTTATCGTCGTGTATCAGAAGCAGGCAATGAAGGTACGATGGAAGACTGTATACAGAAAGGTGTCAACCAGATTGCGGCCGGCTATGTGGTTTATGGCTCGTCAACCATGCTGGTGTACACCACTGGTCATAGCGTGAACGGCTTTACCTATGAGCCATCGCTGGGCGAGTTTTTCCTTTCTCACCCTAACATGCGCACGCCAGAGACAGGTACGATTTATTCTTGCAACGAAGGCGGCTATAACAGCTTCCCGGAAGGCATCAAAAATTACCTGAGCTATTGCAAAGAGAACGGTTACTCGGGTCGTTACATTGGCTCGCTGGTGTCTGATTTCCACCGCAACCTAATCAAGGGTGGGGTATACATTTATCCGTCTACTGCGAAAGCGCCGAATGGCAAACTGCGCCTGTTGTACGAGTGCAACGCACTGGCCTTTATTGTAGAGCAGGCAGGTGGAAAGGCTTCTAACGGCAAATGCCGCATTATGGAAGTAGAGCCAACCGAATTGCACCAGCGCTCGCCCCTGATCATCGGATCTTCCGAGATGGTGGACAAAGTAGAAGAATTTTTGAGAGCTGAAGTTGAAAAAAAAGAGGTAGTTACAGCAAACTAATTCTGGCTATACCGGAAGCGGATCTGCGCCTTGAGCAGCTCTCGCTCCACAATTAAACGGGCTATGTTTTCGGCTACTTCTTCTTCGGAGGCCGCGAGCATAGCCCGTTTGACGTTGCGCTCTTCCACATCAATGCGGTACAGTATGTTGAGCAACTGGTTCAGGTTATGGCGCAGCAGGTATAGAACCAGGCGGGCTACTTCCTGTACCAGCTCGCTTTCCTGGGAAGGCAGTTGGTGCTCCGATTCGAAAACCCGCTGGAGCTGACGAGCGGCGCTGGCAATGAGAGCAGGAGAGTAGGTCATGACTGTAAGCGTAAGGTATAGCGATAAAAAAAGCCCTCCTGTCCGGAGGGCTTTTTTGTGGGGCAGGTTCTTATTTCTTGGCCTTCTTTGCCTTCGATTCGGCCTTTTCTTCTTTGCCTTCTTCTGCTTTCTCATCTGAGGCAGGCGCTTCGTCTGCACTAAAGCCAACGTGCTTGTTTACGATGCCATACCAGGTGGCCAGTTTCCGCATATCAGATATATACACACGGTCTTCGTCATAGTCTGGCAGCACGTCCGACATAAAGCTTTTCAGTTCCTCGTCAGAAGGTTTCTCGCCGAAAGGCAGCTCACCGTTATACTTCTGGTGGATGCGGTCCATCACATCGGCCAGCGGCACAGTTGCTTCTTCGTCGTTGGTGTAGATCGAGATCTCGTCCAGCAGCGACATGCGGTGACGTGCCTGGGCTACCATACGGGTTGGCTTGTCAGAAAGGCTCTCCACAATCACGCCATTGCGTGTAGGCTTTACAATGCGGTAAAGTCCGCTCATGCCGGCAATGGCTGAAACTTGTCTTAAATCAATAGGCATAATCAGGTATAAAAACTGTTGGTTATAGTTTGAACATTATGGGCACACTGGCCACCATGCCAAAGCCGGGGCCGGGTGCCTTGAATTTCAGTAATTTGGCGATACGCAAGGCCTCCTCGCCAGTGCCTGCGCCCGCATTTTTCAGGACTTTAAATCCCGACGTGGAGCCGTCCTCGTTCAGCGTAAAGCTGATGATACACTCGCCCTGCACGCGGTTTTTACGTGCCATAGCCGGGTACTTTATCTGCTTGTCGATGAACTGGTACATTGCCTCCTGGCCACCTTTGTAGTACTCCGTCACAACGATAGACTTCGATGGTATCCATACCTCTTTCTCTTTAGCTGTATCGGCTGACTGAGCAGCAGCGGCAAAGGTCATAAAGGCAAATAAAAGAAACAAAATTGAGATTTTACTTTTCATAAGGGTAAACAATTTAAGTTAGCGCATACCCCATACCTGTCAGTACTGCACCTGTGCGTTCACCTCATCTATAAAATTGAGGATCTCGTCGCGCCCGGCTCTGTCAACAGCTGAGGTTTTGAACATGCGGGGAAGTTCATCCCATGTTTCCTGCATCTTACGGGCGTAGGCGGCTATGGTTGAGTCGGTCTTGGTGGCAGACTGCTTGTCGGTTTTGGTAAATACGATCACAAAAGGAACGCCAAGGTTGCCCAGATAGTGTATAAAGTCAAGGTCGACCTTCATCGGCTCGTGACGGGAATCGATGAGGACAAACACACAGGTCAGGTTTTCGCGCTTCTGCAGGTAGTAGTTGATCATCTTGCGCCACTGCTCCCGGGACTCCCTACTCACTTTGGCATAGCCATAGCCCGGCAAATCGACCAAGTACCACTTATCGTTGATCACGAAATGGTTGATGAGCTGTGTTTTACCCGGAGACTGGGAAGTTTTTGCTAACCCTTTTTGCTCCGTGATCATGTTAATGAGCGAGGACTTGCCTACATTGGAGCGGCCAATAAAGGCATACTCCGGTTTGTTGGGTTCCGGGCATTGGTCAACCCGTGTATTACTTATTAAGAATTTAGCTTCTTTGATAACCATGCTATTGCTTGCTTAAGCAGCCAAGCCGGTAGCTGGCTTGCTGATGTGGCATTTATAATTTATGGTCCGCGCTGTGCCTTAGATGACAGGTATAGCACGGATTTGTCAAAATTACTATTATTTTGGCAAACATGTCTCGGTTAAGCAGCAGAACGGGTGAGTCAGGTATAGTGGGAGTAAGTAAAGTTAAAATCAAAATTCGTTTTACTAAATAATCCAGAAACCTATATAGTTTATATTTATATTTTAATATATTTGCTCTCTGATCTGGAATTGGGTTACTGCGTTAGTATATAAAAATAGATATTAGTGTATCTATTATACCTTTAGTAGCGTAAGGGGGATGTTGTTGGGTGTGGGGAAGAAGTGAAAAAATACAATAAGAATGCAGGAGTGGAGCCGTTGGTAAGGTGATCAGCTAAGGGGGCAGGCCTCTGAAGCATTCTTCAAGAGAAAAATTATATAAATTTCCATACAAACAATAAGTATAACAAACCCTTTACAGCATGAATAATTTAGCCAAATTATTTTCACGGCTTTCATTAGCGCTTGCGGTTACCTGTGTGAGTGCCTACACGGTAGATGCACAGAGCAACAGAAAGCTGGTACGGACTGGAAACAAATTTTTTGACCGTGAAAACTACCGCGCTGCCTTGCCTTATTATGAGCAAGTGCTGGCCAATGACCCAAATAACGCTGAAGCCCTGTATTTTGCAGGTATCAGCTACATGACTTTCGATAAGGAGAAAGCGGCAGAGTATATCAACAAAGCACAGTCTGTTAAGCCTAATGTAGATCGTGATATTGAGTACTGGCTGGGCCGTATCAATCACATCAACTATCGTTTTGACGATGCCATTAAGCACTACCAGGCTTATATTCCGAATGTGCGTAAGCGTGATGACTGGCGCCGTGAAGAGGTGGCCATGCTGATCCAGCAGAGCCGCAACGCGCAGAAGGAAGTAGCTAACCCGAAAGATATCTTCGTGAAGAACTTAGGTGGTGTGGTAAACTCTGAGTACTCTGAGCACAGCCCAGTTATCTCTTCTGACGACAACTACCTGCTGTTCACCTCGCGTAGTGCGGGTAACAACCAGAGTGGTTCTAAAGCTGCTGACGGTGAGTACTTCGAAGACATCTACGAAACACGCCGTATTCAGGGTGACGAGTGGGAGCAGCCACGCTCTATCGCCGGTAACCTGAAGAGCTCAGGCCACGACGCTTCTATCCAGCTGTTCGACAACGATACCAAAATGCTGCTGTACCGTTCTGTAAACAACGGCGACATCATGTACGCAGAGCGTCAGGCGGACGGATCGTGGGGCGATGCCAAAAGCATTGGTTCTAACATCAACACAGCTGACTTTGAGTCTGATGCCTTTATTACGCCGGACAACCAGCGTCTATACTTCTCTACCAGCCACTACTCTGAAGACGGCGACCTGGATATTTACGTATCGCAGCGTCAGCGCAACGGTGAGTGGGGCAAGCCGCGCAGTGTAGGTGCTGCCATCAACACAAAGTTTGATGACGATAGCCCGTACATGGCAACTGACGGTTCTTTATACTTCGCTTCACGTGGTCATAATACCATGGGTGGTTATGACATCTTCGTAGCCAGGTACGACTCTGTAGCCAAGCGATTTGCCCGTCCTGAGAACCTGGGTTACCCGGTAAACACACCAGACGATGATACTTACTACCGCCTGAGCCCGGACGGAAGCTATGCTTACCTGTCTTCTTACCGCATTGGCGGTTACGGCGAAAAAGATATCTATACCATCAACTACATCCGTGCTGCCCGCGTAACTGGCCGTGTGTATGCCACCAACGACAGCCTGGCTATACCTGGTCTGGAGCTGGTATTTAACGGACAGCAGGCTGACAAGCGCCCGATCTCTTATCGAGACGTGACAAAGCAGGAAGACGGTCTGTATGACCTGAAAATCCTTTCTGGCCGTACTTACCAGGTTGAGATCACAAAAGACGGTGAAGTATTGACAACTGAGTCTTTTGAAATGCCAATGGTACTTAACGACACGACTGCCATTGAGCAGAACTTCTACATCGACTTCGGTGATGATTCTACTCGTGTAGGCCCAGGTGCTCCTACGTTGGCCGGTAAGGATGCCATTGCGACCATGGAGTTCAAAAACATCTACTACGACACTGACAAGTACGACCTTCGTGCCGAGTCTATTCGTGAGCTGGATGCAGTTGCCGCTTTCATGAAAGCTAACCCTAACGTGAACGTGAGCATCGAAGGTCACACTGACTCACGCGCAAGCGAGCAGTATAACATGACACTTGGTGAGAACCGTGCGAATGCTGCCTTCGATTATCTGGTACAGCAGGGGATCTCTGCACGCAGACTCGTGACAGTAAGCTACGGTGAGCGTCGTCCGGTTGCTACTAACAACTCTTCTTCAAACATGCAGTTGAACAGAAGAACTGAGTTCAAGATCATTCAGCGTCAGGATACGCAGCAGGAAGTGCCTGTTAACTAAGTTGCCTGATTACATTGTATAAATAAAAAACAGGCTGGGCATTCGCTCAGCCTGTTTTTTTTATAATAATGGAATATATACTGTGCATAATAGTTACAGGTAGAGTATTTTTGTTCTTTTATTACAAGAAGCATAACCCATGGCGGTAGTACCCTACAAAGACCAGAATAACGACAAGAAATCGCAAGTTGCGCAGATGTTCGACAACATTGCAGGCAAATACGACTTTCTGAATCATTTCCTGAGTGCTGGCATCGATATCATTTGGCGCAAGAAGGCGGTGAGCCTGCTTAAAACCGAAAAACCGAAGCAAATGCTGGACATTGCCACTGGCACAGCCGACTTTGCAATCGAAGCGCTGGCGCTCAATCCAGATAAAATCACAGGCGTTGATATTTCGGAAGGTATGCTGGCTGTGGGACGTGAAAAACTGAAGCGCAAAGGACTGACGAATAAGATCGAACTGAAGTATGGTGACTCCGAGAACCTGCCGTTTGAAGACAATAGCTTCGATGCGATTACAGTCGCTTTTGGAGTGCGTAACTTTGAAAACCTGAAGCAGGGCCTGTCGGAGATGCGCCGCGTGCTCAAGCCGGGCGGCACAGCTGTGGTGCTGGAGTTCTCCAAGCCGCAAAGCTTCCCGATGAAGCAGCTGTATCAATTTTATTTTAAGAATATACTACCGATGGTAGGTAAATTCGTTTCTAAGGACCGTGCCGCCTATACCTACCTGCCCGAATCGGTGCAGGCATTCCCGGATGGCAAGGGCTTCCTGAACATCTTTGAAGAAGTTGGCTTTAAACAAACAAAATGGCATTCACTCACATTTGGCATCAGCTCCATCTACACCGGCAAAAAATAAGCTTTGCGGTATTTTTCTTCGTTTTCCTGGCAGGTGCTACGCAGGTACAGGCCCAGAACCAGAAAGTAAAAGGCGAAAATAAACCAGGCTACGACGAAAAACGCATTCACTATGGTTTCTACCTGGGGATGTCGTATTCGAAGTACTACATTGAGCACTCTCAGGCTTATGCAGATCAAGTAGCCACAGGTACGCAAGTGAATACCATGAACAGCCTGGGTTTTTATCCTGGCCTGGTGTTGAACGTGCGTCTGCTCGAATACCTGGATGCCCGCTTTGTACCTGGTGTAGGCTTCTATGGCCGCAGCATCGATTTTGAAAGAGGCAGTGTTGAAGGCGAAGAAGGCGGTAACTTTGATAACACAACCTTTGCCTCCCCGGTGATCGAATTGCCGGTGCTACTCAAGTATAGAGCAAAGCGTCGCGGCAACTTCAGGATGTACATGGTGGGCGGTGTGAAGGCGAGCCGTGTGTTGGGCAATACCACGCATACACAGAACCGCGACCTGCTCCGTATAAATCGCAATGACCTGTCGATAGAATATGGTGTAGGTCTGGATATTTTCTACCCATACTTTAAGTTTGCACCCGAGCTGCGCTTCTCCCACGGACTCATGAATCAGAAAAGTAATGCCGGTGGGGAGTATAGTCCGTTGATCGACAAAATGACTACCCGAAACGTATCACTAATCTTTCACTTCGAATAGTATGGCACGCATTGCACTTGTAACAGGAGCTACATCAGGTATAGGCCGCGCCACGGCATTTGCTTTGGCCAAAGCGGGCTTTCATATCATCGCAACAGGTCGCAGAGCAGAGCGCTTGGAGGAGCTGCAGCAGCAGATCACGGAGGTGCCGGTGCACACGCTGACTTTTGATGTGCGTGACCGAGAGGCTGTGCAGGAGGCCATCAGCAACTTGCCTGACGATTGGAAAGGTGTAGATGTGCTGGTGAACAATGCCGGCAATGCCCATGGCCTGGCGCCGGTGCAGAGCGGCAACCTGAACGATTGGGACGCGATGCTCGACATCAATGTAAAGGGGCTGCTTTATGTGACCCATGCTGTGCTTCCCCTCATGCTCAACCGCAAGAAAGGCCACATTATCAACATCGGTTCCATTGCCGGCAAAGAGGTATACGCCAATGGTAATGTGTATTGTGCCTCCAAGTTTGCAGTAGACGCCATTTCCAAAGGTATGCGTATCGACCTCGTGCAGGAAGGTATAAAGGTATCGGAGGTGAACCCTGGCCTGGTGGAGACAGAATTTTCGGAGGTGCGCTTTAAAGGTGACAAGGAACGTGCTGCCAGTGTATACCAGGGTTATGAGCCGCTGCGTGCAGAAGATATAGCTGATCTGATTACCTTTATGGTGACGCGCCCGGCCCACGTGAACATTGCGGAGGTGATGATTTTGCCAGCTGCGCAGGCATCCTCCACTGTGGTGAACAAACAGCTGTAACCTTTTTCTTCAACAACCCACCCTAGCGGGCGATCGTACCTACAGGGAGAAAGTCCGTAAGAGTTGCGGACCCAAGTTGAAGAAAAACAGAAAAGATATGGCTAATAATAAAGATAACCAGAACAGACAGAAACCAGAGAGCAACGCAAATTCGCAGCCAATGCCGGATAAGTATTCCAATGAAGCGAACCACAAAGGCGCAACAGATCTCGGAACGGAAGGTACAAAAGCTACGGCCAGCCAACAGCAGGGACAGGGAGCCTGGGCAGTCAAAGACAAAGACAACCGTACTGGCAGCCGAAACAGCAGCGGTGGCGGACAAGGAGCCCAAAATGAAACAGGAAAACAAGATTAACTTGTAGTATAAGAAAAGAGAGCCGGCTTAGCAGTCGGCTCTCTTTTTGTGTTATTGGTTTTCTAATCCAGGTAGTAACGTAGCATTAACTCTCCGTATCAAACCGTTTGGTATTGGTGTCCGATTCTATGGTTGAGGGTTACTCAGTGGCCCTCCCTGTCAAAAGCGTGTACTTTTACGTTACTGGTGGTTTTGTCGACGGTTTCGGGTCCGAATTCGATTTCGTTGCCCCGCTTCGTGTCATACACAATGGTCTTACGACGCCAGCCTTTTACGCTTGACTTGTCTTTGATTTCGTCTTCACCGCGTCCGCCCACTATCACGACGCGTATTCCTTTGTTTACATCACCGCTTACTTCAAATTCATCGTCCTCGGCCAGGCCGTGCAGAGTAATCTGCTTGGTTTCGCTGCGTTTGAAAACCCGGTGGTATACCTGCTGGTCGTCCGATAATCGAATTACCTTGACGGCAGTCTCTTCGTCGTTCAAGCGCTCAACTTCAAACCGTTCTTCCGTATCAGTCCCGATTACCAAAGGATTCTCAGCCAGGTGCAGGTAAAACGCATGTGCAGCCTGAGGCAGCAAATCACGGCGGCTTTTCAGTATGCTTATTGTTTCCTCACCTAAGTGCTCGTATACCTTGGGCGGAAACTGCCGGATGGCCCGTTCAATGACCTCATCTGTCAGGGAAGTCTGCAGTTCAGTGGCGATCTGCTGGTAGTCTTCGGCGGTCAGTTCGGTCAGGGCGCGCTGGTCAATAAAGCTGGCGTTCATCATCAGGGCATACACATCTCTGTACTCAGGACCGAAGGTCTCAAACTTCCGGATAGCCCACTTGCGGCTGAAAAGCCAGGTAATGACCCCATCATCAAACTTAAAAAAGGTATTGTCGCGGTCTTTAGGTATAGCGCGGTAGTGCTTGTTATTGCCATCGTCGTATACCGCCCATTCCCACTGGCCTTCATGCCGATCCCAGTCGTTGATGAACAGATCGAAGAGGCGGGCACGGGCAAATTCACGCTGATCTATAAAGTGGTCATCATCGCCGAAACGCTTCTTGAGCATCTTTTTAGAACTGGCAATATCCACGGCGTTACCGAGCATGGGGGTAAGGGTGCGTTCGTCGTTGTATTTTTCCTCGATCATGAACACACGGTCCTGAAACCTGTCGCTATACTCTCCAAAAGTGGTATCGGAAGGAAGTACGTAGACCAGTTCCGGTTTTGAGTGCGGTATACCAGCTGCTTCTGCCATGGTGGGTAGTACAAAGGCTGCATACGGATTGATGGCCGAGGTCTGATCGCGGAGCACATCCGCTACAAAGGTGTTGCGCCAAAACTTGGGCAGGATGCCGGCCGGGTCTTTGTCCAGTGAGCGGAGTGCATAGGTGAAGCCGCTGTCATCGATCAGGGTAAGGCTGGTGGTCTGCATACCGCCTCCGAGCTTCTCTATGGACAAGCCGCCCTTGGCCGTTTTCATGTCGAAAACACTGACTGTCACAGGCGTGGTCCATACCTCTCGGTAATGCTTGCCCCAAAAGAAATTATGGAACCCCGTGCGTTTATAATGCTGGCCAGCCATTACGGTGACACTGTCTACATCCGCTGGAGAAGCGGTTTTAAGTTGTTGATAATGAGCCTGGTCAATGACAGGTGTTTTAGCGAAGAAATTCCTGCGGGCACAGCCTGAGGAAAAAAGGAGAATGCACGCGAGTGAGAGAACGTGCAGGTGGTAGCTTTTCATGCAAAGTAGGTTATTCATTTTATCTGCCTATCTAACGTAAATCAGCGCTAATGTTTACAGACGAGCCGTTGTATAGGATTTTTTTTCGTTACAGGGCACTTAATGCTGCTGACAAAGCGACAATTTAAAGTATAGAGAGGGCGGGTTTAAAGTGAAACTACACCTGCTTTAAAACCACAAAGAGGCTGCCTTGTTCAGACAACCTCTTTGTGTATGGCAGGTATAGCCGGTATTCTACTTTTTTACAAACTCCACCCGCCTGTTGTTTGATTTCGCTTCGGCTGTCGCATTCTTGTCAATTGGTTTAGATTCGCCCCAGCCTTTGGCCTCTAACCGTTCGGATGTAATGCCCTGCCCGATCAGGTATGTTCTGACAGACTCTGCCCGCTGCTGGCTGAGTTTCATGTTCGCATTGTCGTCACCGTCGCTGTCCGTATGGCCTTCTACGCTGAACTTTAGGTTGGGCTGTTCTTCCATAAGTTTGGCGATGCTGTGGAGCGTACCTGCCGACTCCGGACGAATATCTGCCTTGTTCACATCGAACTTAATGCCATAGGTGACTATTTTGCCATCTGCAGCCATCTGGTCGTATAGTTTCTTGCCGCCTTCAGCAATCAGTACGTTTTTAACCATCGTGTTCGCATCAATGCGCTTGTCTATTTCTATGCGCAGGCCGGTTGGTGTACCTGTTACATTCGGGATGTTGATCAGGCGCTCTTCGTCCAGGTATACCTTCATGCTGCGCTTGTTAAAAGCGATGGACAGGTGTCGCCACTGATTATTCACGCCTTTTTCTTTTAACTCCTCTGACTCAGAACCATAAGATTTAAACCTGACGCTGTTTGCCCGCACATCGATCGGGTCCCAGAAGTGCCCGTTTATTGGTTCTTTATAATTTTCCAGGTCATCTACCAGAAATATATCATAGGCTACGTTGGGGTTGTCGCTGTCAAAGTAGAGGTCCATCTCGATCGTAAATGTTTCGGGGAGCCAGTTTTCACGTTTCATGAGCGGTTTGATACTTGTTCCTGTAGCAACCAGGTTGATGACCGGTTCGCCTCCAAAATCGGCTACTTCGGCATTGCCCTTGTTCAAGTCCCAGCGTGAGGGGAACTCCCCATTTTCCTCGCCTGCGAGGTTGTCCGAAAACAGCACTTTATCGCCCGACACGAAATCATACTTGCTCCAGGCTTTCATCTTCACTTCCTCTGACCCAGTCTCGCCCGCTTTGGCGGCACTGCGCTTGGAGTCGCTTTTCTCAGCCGGAGCTTCTTTTTTGCCTTCCAGCGTTTCATCTATTGACTTATCAATCTGTTGGTCTACTTTCTGATTGATTTTGTTGTTGATTTTATTTTTGAGGTTTTTGCCCACGTTCAGTTGGGCTGCAGCTGGTGTAAAACAAAGAAAAACCAGTGCAAGAAGTCCGGTGAAAAAAGCATGTGTTTTCATAATACAACAGGTATAGTACTATGAGAAAGGTATGGTATATAATTATAATTTAAATGTGTATAGTTATATTATTAGTAAATGTATTCGTCTCAGGAGTAGATGTGCTGTGAGTAAGGGTGAATATCAGTCAGTTAAAGCCAGTAATGGCTTTTATTTTCTTTTCTGCGCTATCGATTGCGTCTTGAAGCAACGTGTTTTTACTGGTTTTAAAATCTTCAGGAGTTAGGTTTGCTTCTGTATTTGGTGCAATTTAGAATAATTGGGTGTAGGTTCAATCAGACTAAAAGATACCTTTGGACAGCGTTTTGTAGCGATCTTTTGCTATGGTTCATATTCTAAAATATCACCAGGCTGGCACTCTAACGCTTGGCAAATGGCTTCCAGAGTGGAGAACCTGATAGCTTTTGCTTTGCCTGTTTTCAGAATAGAAAGATTTGCAGTAGTTATACCTATAGCATCAGCCAACTCTGTGCTTTTCATCCCTTTTTTTGCTAGCATTCTATCAAGGTTAATAAGGATAGGCATTTCCTAAACAGTCAGTTGATGCTCCTTTTCAAGTGTGTTTCCTAACTTAAGGAGAGAACTTAGCACGACTAGAGAAAGTCCAACAAGTAATAATGTAAAGTTTAAATCCAACCGCGGATTCATCGTTACTTGTAATGTCTCTCTTGCACCATTTTTTAATGCTGTGATAATCATAATACCAAAATATTGGGAATATATAAAATTGATGACCACTGTAATTAACTCTGCTATAATTACAATAAGGCCAATCCATTTTACTTTTTGTGCAATGTTATGGCTAAACGAGTGGCTTTTGCTAAGTTGGAAGAATATACTTTTGAGGAGATAAAAAGCCAAAATACTCACCATCACGCTTATATAGGATTTTATATAATGCAGAATAATCAAAAAGGTATCAGAAGATTTAACTTTAACAAAGCCATCTGAAGCTATAATAGATGTGTTAGCCTGCAGTAAACTCTCTGAACTTGTGCCAGTGGAAGCCGGAATAACCTCTATACGGCCTTTTACGACCTCCTTATTTATATGAGGTAGATTCGCCAGGCTATCAATTTTACGTTGAGTTGATTCATTGATTTTATAAGATTTTGAATAATGGGCAGCTTGTGAAAAGTTGTTACCTGTAAGTGTAACTACGGAGTCAGGAATATTTACCTGCACTGTGACTGGAACAAGAAATCCGCTTGAATGATGGGTACTCGTTGTTTTCCATAACTTACCATCTTTAGTGAAAACTTCAACGGCTATTTGAAATATACTAAAGATGATCATGAGCCAGAATGCAACTGAAAAAATCCATACAGCCCCTTTGCTAGGTAGAAGTGTTTATTCATCCCGTTATTGTTTATCGATAACAAATATATGTTATTTATTGATAAACAATAACGGGATGAGATAATACTTATAAAACTGAAATTATTAGTCAAATAACAAGCTAAAAATAACGGATCAAGGTTAAACACAAACAAAAAGCCCCGGCCAGTTTTCACCAGCCGGGGCTTTGTTATTGAGAGCAGGCTATACCTACGCTACTTCTTCTTTCTTGCTCATGCGGTTACGCTCGTTCTCGTCGAGGTAAATTTTGCGCATGCGCAGGCTCTTTGGCGTTACTTCCAGGTACTCATCCTTCTGGATGTATTCCATGGCTTCTTCCAGCGAGAAGTTCTTGGCCGGAGCGATCTTGGCGTTGTCATCAGAACCTGAAGCACGCATGTTGGTCAGCTTCTTGCCCTTTTGGATGTTCACTGTGATATCGTTCTGGCGGTTGTGCTCGCCAATTACCTGACCCATGTATACGTCTACACCCGGATCAACGAAGAAAGTACCTCTGTCCTGCAGCTTATCAATTGAGTAAGCTGTGCCCGGGCCTGTTTCCATCGAAATGATAGAACCGTTGTTACGGCCAGGTATAGTGCCTTTGTAAGGCTCGTAAGCCAGGAAGCGGTGGTTCATGATAGCCTCACCTGCAGTGGCTGTCAGCACGTTGTTACGCAGACCAATCAGACCACGCGAAGGAATCGTAAACTCCAGGTGCTGCAGGTCGCCTTTGGGCTCCATGATGTTCAGCTCACCTTTACGCATCGATACCAACTCAATTACCTTACCAGCTGTCTCTTCCGGAACATCTACTACCAGTTGCTCGATTGGCTCGTGGCGCTGGCCGTCAACTTCTTTATAGATTACCTGTGGCTGACCTACCTGCAGTTCGTAACCTTCACGACGCATCGTCTCGATCAGTACTGACAAGTGAAGGATACCGCGACCAAATACCAGGAAGGAATCCTCACGGTCGGTTTCCTGTACGCGCAGGGCCAAGTTTTTTTCTGTTTCTTTGAACAGGCGGTCACGCAGGTGGCGTGATGTCACAAACTTGCCCTCTTTACCGAAGAAAGGAGAGTTGTTGATTGTGAAAAGCATGTTCATGGTTGGCTCGTCAATCGAGATACGTGGAAGTGCCTCCGGATTCTCTGCATCAGCAATGGTATCGCCAATGTCGAAGCCTTCTATACCTGTCACAGCGCAGATTTCGCCGGCAGATACTTCCTCCACTGATTTTCTACCCAAGCCTTCAAATACCTGCAGTTCTTTGATACGACCTTTCTTGATAGAGCCGTCTGCTTTCATCAAATTGATTGGCATACCTTCTTTCAGGGTACCACGATGTACACGACCAATAGCGATACGACCTACGAATGAAGAGTAGTCAAGTGAGGTGATCTGCATTTGCGGCGTACCTTCACGATAAGGCGCTGCAGGGATCACATCAATGATGGCATCCAGTAGAGGTGTGATGTCAGTTGTTGGCTGTGTCCAGTCAGTGCTCATCCAACCCTGCTTAGAAGAGCCGTACAGCGTCGTGAAGTCCAGTTGGTCTTCAGTTGCCTCAAGGTTGAACATCAGGTCGAACACCTGCTCGTGCACTTCATCAGGACGGCAGTTTTCTTTGTCTACTTTGTTTACAACTACAATCGGCTTCAAGCCCAGCTGAATGGCTTTGCCCAACACGAAACGTGTCTGTGGCATGGCACCTTCAAAGGCATCTACCAGAAGGAGTACACCGTCAGCCATTTTAAGTACACGTTCTACCTCACCACCGAAGTCAGCGTGACCAGGCGTGTCGATAACGTTAATTTTAACGCCTTTGTAACGAACCGATACGTTCTTGGAAACGATCGTGATACCGCGCTCGCGCTCCAGGTCATTGTTGTCCAGAATGAGGTCGTCAAAGTGCTGGTGATCAGCGAATAGCTTTGAAGCGTGGATGATTTTGTCCACGAGCGTCGTCTTGCCGTGGTCTACGTGTGCGATAATCGCGATATTTCGAATATTTTGCATTGAATAGATTTTTCGAGGTGCAAAGGTATGTAAAAGCCTTCGTATTTTTAGTAGTCCGCTCGAAATAAACAGGTTAGGTAATTATTAAATCTTCTCTTTCAGCACGATGGCTATTATTAAGGAGCAAACATTATGCAGGCTTCCTTTGTTCAATGAGGTATAAAATAATCAAAAGGGGCCTGCTTTTTGCTCTGGAATTTCGTAAACAACTGTATGAAAACGTTTTATGTCTATACCTTACTGTTGCTGCTAAGCCTACCTGCTTGCGGCCAACAGGACCAACCCATTACCGATTCTGAAGCTGTTCTCGTCGCCTCAGCTGAGGCAGAAGCCACACAAAACGGCAGCTCCAAAAAATCTAAGCAGACTTTCGAGATCAATAAAACGGATGCCGAGTGGAAAAAGCAGCTCACGCCGGAACAGTATTTTGTACTCCGCCAGAAAGGAACCGAGCCTGCCTTCAGCGGCAAGTTTAATGATCACCACGAAAAGGGTGTCTATACCTGTGCCGCCTGTGGCAACGAGGTTTTTAGTTCCGACACCAAATTTGACTCCGGCACCGGCTGGCCCAGCTACTTTAAACCGATCTCCGGCAACAATGTGAAAGAGATCACTGACCGCAGCATGGGTATGGTGCGAACCGAAGTCGTGTGCGGCAAATGCGGCGGGCACCTGGGGCACGTATTCGACGACGGCCCGAAGCCAACCGGTCTGCGTTACTGCCTGAACTCAGCTGCGCTTGGGTTTAAGAAAGGGAATTAAATTGCTTAATTGTTGAACGATTCGGACAGAGCGCGACCTGTCCCTACAAAACCCTTTTCAACAATTTAACCATTTAGCAATTCAACAATTACTCTAATTTCAACTCTAAACTCCCATACCCCGTATTTTCTATCCAACACTAACGAGAAAATAGAGATGAATGAACTACACTCCGAAGCGGATAATATAGAAAATGTGGCACAGTGCATCATGGGTGCCTTCAGAGAGCATAGTATAGAAGCGGGCAGCGTGTTGTCTTACCAGGAGCTATACCCATACCTGCAGGAGCGCTACCCGAAGTATAAAGATGTGCAGAAGGAAGCTGAGCACCACCTAGCTAAGCTAGCCTGGGTAACACCGGCACCTGAAGGACTGATGCTCACACAAGTGGGGCAGGAAAACCTGAAGGATACTAACTAAGATCACGTTCTTTTATACTTTTTCATCCGTATACCTAGTATAGGGCATTTTAATCGGTGTCCTTATTTTACTATTTTAAGTTGAAACGAGATGAAAAGGTATAGAAGCTGGATAGGAGGGATTATGCTGGTGGGGGCCATGGGCTGCACTTCGCTCTCGGAAGGAGGCGGAGGTACATTGCCTCCTGATCCGAACCACTCACAGCGTGTCAGGTATAGCGAGGGAGATCCGGTGCGTAAACAAATGTATGAGCAGGCAAGCGACATTAACCGCAAGCGCAGTATGGAAGTATACGATCGCAATGCGCCGGTTAATCTGCCGCCCGAAATACGACCTCAGCAATTGCCCAATGCCCCTGTAGACTCTACACGACACCACATCCTGCGCATACTCCCCACCAAACCGCCAGTTGGAAACAACTAAGGTATAAACAAGAAGCGCTGCCTCACCGGGCAGCGCTTCTTGTTTATTTTTTCTTCTTATTTTTTCTTTCGTCTTTGTCACTTAGGTCACTTACGTCCTCAATGTCAATCTCTTCGTCGCCGATGTGCAGCTCATCCGGTTCCAGATTTACGTATACTTCGTTGTCGGGTGAGGTGGTTTCTGACTCGCGGTCGGCACTTTTGGGAGCAGGTTTGTCGCTGATTTTCTTCTTGTCGCTTTCTTTTCCCAGGTGGCCGCTGTCACGCTTCTTCTCGTGAAAATTATCTTGGTTCTTCATATACTTTGGATGATGGGGTTCCTGATCGTTTGGTTTACCATTTACGGAAAAGTGGCGCACTGGTCAGTTTATACCTGCCATTTTTTCTGAATGGGGCGTGTGTAGCCATTCAATCCGACCGGTATTTGTATATTTGCGTTTTTACGAGAACTATGGCTGAAAACTATAAACGATATACAGTAACGGCGGCCCTGCCTTACGCTAACGGTCCGGTGCACATTGGTCACCTAGCGGGCGTATACCTGCCTGCCGACATTTATGTGCGCTACCTGCGCTCGCAGGGCAGGGATGTGAAGTTCATCTGCGGCTCCGATGAGCATGGCGTACCAATCACGATCCGGGCCAAGAAAGAAGGCATCACACCGCAGCAGGCCGTGGACAAGTACCACGAACTGATTAAAAAGTCGTTTGAGGACTTCAAGGTGTCCTTTGACATCTACTCCCGCACCTCTTCCCAGACGCACCACGAAACAGCTTCTGATTTTTTCCTGAAGCTCTACGACGACGGTAAGTTCATTGAACAGACTACGCAGCAGTATTTTGACGAGAAGGCGCAGCAATTCCTGGCTGACCGCTACATCGTGGGTACCTGCCCGAAGTGTGGTAATGAAAACGCTTATGGTGACCAGTGTGAGAGCTGCGGAACTTCCTTGAATGCCACCGACCTGATCAACCCGAAAAGCACGCTGAGCGGCGCTGTGCCTGTAATGCGTGAGACCAAACACTGGTACCTGCCGCTGAACGAGTACGAGCCATGGCTGCGCGAGTGGATCGTGGAGGGCCACAAAGGCGACTGGAAACCGAACGTGTATGGTCAGTGCAAAAGCTGGATCGACCAGGGACTGCAGCCGCGCGCCGTTACCCGCGACCTCGACTGGGGTGTGCCTGTACCGGTAGCTGGAGCAGAGGGCAAGGTGCTCTACGTGTGGTTTGATGCGCCGATCGGCTACATTTCAGCTACCAAAGACCTCACCCCGGATTGGGAAACTTACTGGAAAGATCCGGAGTCGAAACTGGTGCACTTTATTGGGAAAGATAATATCGTGTTCCACTGCATTATTTTCCCGAGCATGCTCAAGGCCCACGGTGACTACGTGCTTCCCGACAACGTGCCGGCCAATGAGTTCCTCAACCTGGAAGGCGACAAAATATCCACGTCCCGCAACTGGGCAGTGTGGCTGCACGAGTACCTGGAGGAGTTCCCGGGCAAAGGCGATGTGCTGCGCTATACCTTGTGCGCCAACGCACCGGAGAGCAAAGACAACGATTTCACGTGGAAGGATTACCAGGCGCGCAACAACAACGAGTTATTAGCCATTCTGGGCAACTTTATCAACCGCGCCGTAGTGCTTACTCAAAAGTACTACAACGGCGAAGTACCGGCCCGCGGTGAGCTGCAGGACTATGATAAAGAAGTGCTGGGTGTGCTGGAAGGTATGCCGATGGTGATTGCCACCTACATCGAGCGCTACCGCTTCCGCGATGCCCTGAGCGAACTGATGAACCTGGCCCGTCTGGGTAACAAATACCTGGCTGACACTGAGCCCTGGAAGCTGATCAAGACAGACGAGGAGCGCGTGAAAACCATCATGAATATTGCGTTGCAGATCTCTGCCAGCCTGAGCATCCTGATGGAACCGTTCCTGCCAACATCAGCACAAAAGCTAGGCAACATGCTCAACCAGCCGCTTGGCAATTGGAAGGCTGCCGGTTCAGCAGATTTACTGGCTACTGGCCATGTGATCGGTACCCCGGAGCTGATGTTCGAAAAGATTGAAGATGCTGCCGTAGAAGCGCAGGTACAGAAACTACTCGATACCAAAAAAGCTAATGAAGCGGCCAATGCCGTCGTAGAGCCAGCCAAGGAAAACATCTCGTTTGAGGATTTCTCGAAGATGGACATCCGGATCGGTACGATCATAGAAGCCGAGAAAGTGGCTAAAACCAAAAAACTGCTGAAGTTGAAGGTCGACACAGGTATAGACCAGCGCACGGTGGTGAGCGGTATAGCTGAGTTTTTCAATCCGGAGGAGATCGTAGGTCAGCAGGTAAGCATTTTGGTGAACCTGGCGCCGCGTGAGATCAAAGGTATTACCAGCCAAGGTATGATCCTGATGGCCGAAAATGCGGACGGTTCACTTGCTTTTGTGCAGCCGAGCAAGGCTGTTAGAAATGGGGGTACTGTAAGCTAAGCTTGTACCGACAGGTATAGCAAAGCCCCGTCTGTCGTCTGGCAGGCGGGGCTTTATGTTTTAAGGCAGATATCCCACCAACCTTACAGGCCGCATGGGTCTTTAGAGCGGTTTTGGACTTATGCCGCAGCAATTCCCTCTGCCTCTCCAGCTGCTATTGCTGCTTTCGGCAAGGCCGTGTCTATTTTTCTGACCACAAAGTACAGCCCCACGCTTACCACAATGGCAAAAGCGCCGAGTCCCCACCATAGGGTGTCAAAACCGTAGCGTGCAGCTATGGTGGTGCCCATATAAGGGGCCACTACGTGTGCTGCAGCATATGATATGGTATACAGGCCCATGTAGGAGCCGCGGTTG
The DNA here is from genome assembly GCF_019599265.1 of Pontibacter sp. HSC-14F20. Taxonomy (GTDB): domain Bacteria; phylum Bacteroidota; class Bacteroidia; order Cytophagales; family Hymenobacteraceae; genus Pontibacter. Next base: position 46,783 of record NZ_JAHZTC010000006.1, read on the forward strand.
CTGTTATTGGAACGCTCTACCGAAATGGTCGCCATAAAAGGCATCACCAGAATCTCAGAAAAGCTAAGCAGCGTCATGGCAATATAGAGCAGAAAAAGATGCTGGCCCAGGTTCAGGGTCACAAAAGAAAGGCCCAAGACCAGAACGCCCACCGTTATCAGCCACGATTTTTTTATTTTATCTCCGATCAGGTATACAAAAATCATCTCCAGCATAAATACGATAAAACCGTTCAGGGCAAGCAGCCCGCCGATGCCCTGCTCCGGCAGTGCGTATACCTGGCGGTAATAGAGCGGCAGGGTAGAAAGCAGCTGAAAGAACAGTATCGCAAAGCCTGAATTCAGCACAACGAAAGCCAGGTATAACTTATCCTTATAAGGAGAGCGGACTTTTTCAGTGCTGCCGGAATTTGCTTCCTGCGCGATTGTCTCTGTTTTAGCTTTTGGTTGAGTTCTGTGCCCCTGCCTTTTCCGGAAGTAAATGTAAAAGAACACCCCAGCCATCATGCAACCCAGTGCATCGCCAATGAAAAGGAATTTGTAAGAGATAGCCGCCACCATACCGCCCAGGGCAGGTCCGATAGAGAAGCCCAGGTTCAGGGCCATTCGGTTCAGCGAAAAGGCTCTGGTAACGTTCTCGGGTTTGGCATAATGCGCAATGGAAGCTGAGTTGGCAGGCCGCAGCATGTCGTTTACCAGACTCAGGATAAACACACCCGCCGCAATATGCTCGAACTTCTCTAGGAACAGAAACATAAAGTAGAGGCTGCCACCAACCGTAAGGCTGAAGGACTGCACTTTAAAATGCCCGATCTTATCGGTAAGCCATCCACCCAGAAAGCCGCCACACACCGCTCCAAGCCCGTAAATGCTCAGGATGATGCCTGCCTCCCTCATAGTAAACCCAAGCGACTCGGTCAGGTATACGCCCAGGAAAGGGATCACCATCGCGCCGCTTCGGTTAATGAACATAACCAGTGAAAGCATCCAGGCAGGACGGGAAAGTCCGCCAAAGGCATTGCGGTATAAGAGGAACAGGCGTTTCATTATTTGCCCCTGATAGTATGAATTGATTTACAGTACAACGCTACAGCGCAGCAATCACTAAAAACAGATTATAACTGAAGTTGAACAGCACAATTATAGTAGCTATACCTCCAAAGCAGCCGCTCTCCAGCTTGCCAGCGACTCTGTTTTGGCTCCAAAAAAGAAGGTTGCCAACATGCCGGAAAGCAAGAACAGGAGAACAGACACCAATGGGAAGAGGCCTTGCATGTAGTCGACCTCTGTATAGGCAGCTCCGAAATTTGCCGTTGTAGCTATACCCAAAGCTATACCTGTCCAGAAGAAGAAGTCTGTCTTGCGGCTGAGCAGGAAGTTGACCATAGCAGCTACTTACTTGGTGTTGAACTGGTTCATGGTGCGCTCCAGCCCGATGCTGCCAAAAGCAATAACGGACTCCGCTGCTTTTTCGATGATGCCCTGCAGATCGATCTTTTCGTCGTCGCTGAAATTGCTGAGCACGTAATCTACCTGCTTGCCTTTATGGAAGGTATCGCCAACTCCGAAGCGCAGGCGCGGGTAGTTGTTATGGCCCAGCGTCTGCTCGATGTGCTTCAGGCCGTTGTGTCCGCCGGCACTTCCTTTGGCACGAATCCGGATTTTACCGAAAGGCAAGGCAATGTCATCGGTAATCACCAACATCTGGTCGGGCGTCAGCTTCAAGCTGCTCAACCAGTGGCTCACAGCTTTACCGCTCAGGTTCATGTAAGTAGTGGGTTTCACGAGCACATAGGTACGGCCCTTGCTTTTGATCTCGGTCACGAAGGAGTGACGGCCTGTGTCGAACTTCGCATCAAACTTATTTGCCAGGTAGTCGAGCACCATAAAACCGATGTTGTGGCGCGTCTCCGCGTATTCCGGGCCAATATTGCCTAGGCCCACGATCAGGTATTTCATACTTGTGTCTTCAGTTGGGGCTTCCGTCTTTTGCGTAAGACCCAGCCAGTGTTTTATTTTATTAAAGGTCGAATCGCTCAAAGCTAAATGGTTAAATGACTTAAGGTGAAATTGTTGAAAAACATACTTTGATTTATGGCATAAGGTATAGCATGCGGAATGCTGGCGGTCTACCTGATCTGCCAATCAACAATTTAGCAATTCGGCTATTTAGAAGAAACAAAAAATCCTGTCCTGCTCGGAGCAGGACAGGATCTTGTTGCTATTGAAGCAGCAAAAATTATTTCTTGCCGCGAGCTTCTTCTGTCTGTGCACTCTTAAGAGCACGTGGAATTGTAACGGTTGCTACAGGAGCAAGCGGGTTGGTCAGGATATCGTAGTTTCCTTTCACAATTTTGCTTACTTTGATAGACTTACCAAGTTCCAGATCAGAGATGTTCACCTCGATGTAGTCTGGCAGGTTAGCAGGAAGCGCTTTGATTTTCAGCTTACGCAGTTTAGTCACCAGTTTACCACCAGCCATTACGCCTGGAGAGTTGCCAACAAACTTAACCGGAACGTCGATCTTCACTTCTTTGCTTTCGTCTAGCTGCAGGAAGTCAACGTGCAACAGCATTTCGTTTACTGGGTGGAACTGTACGTCCTGAAGGATTGCTCTGTGGTGCGTGCCTTCGATATTCAGATCAACTTCGTATACTTCTGGAGAATAAACCAAGTCTCTGAACAGGATAGCTGGGGCGTAGAAGTGAATCTGCTCAGCACCGCCATACAATACACCTGGTACAAAAGACTCATTGCGCAGCTCTTTCGTCTGTGCTTTACCGAGATTTGCTCTTTTAAACCCTATAATCTCTAAAGTTTTCATAAAATGAATTTTGTTAAAATTTTCAGGCAGCAAAGGTATGCCTTTTATTTTAATTGTTGAAGGCTAAATTGCTTAATTGTTGAGATTTATTTCTTCAAGAGAATCAACAGTTTAACCATTCAGCCATTTAACAATTTACTTTATATAAACAGCGAGCTGATAGACTCGTGTGTCACTACGTTGTTGATGGCACGGGCGAAAAGCTCAGAGAACGAAAGCACCTTGATCTTGGAGCAGTCCTGGCGCAACGGAATGGTGTCAGAAACCACCAGCTCTTCCAGCACGGAATTTTCGATGCGCTCATAAGCCGGACCAGACAGCACTGGGTGCGTTGCAATGGCGCGAACGGTTTTGGCACCTTTGTCTTTCAAAAGCTTAGCGGCCTGCGTAATCGTTCCAGCCGTATCTACCATGTCATCCACGAGCACCACGTCCATACCTTCCACGTCACCGATCACCTGCATCGAGGCAATCTCGTTAGCCCGTTTGCGATGTTTGTCGCAGACAACCATTTCAGCACCGAAGTTTTTGGCGAAGGCTCTTGTTCTTACCACACCCCCTACGTCAGGAGAAGCGAAGATCAGGTCGTTGCCCAGGTTGAGGCTGCGCAGGTATGGTACGAAAATGGCCGAACCATCCAGGTGATCTACCGGAATGTCAAAGAAGCCCTGGATCTGGCCAGCGTGCAGGTCGCAGGTCATGAGGCGGTCAGCGCCTACTGACTGGATGGCGTTGGCCACCACTTTAGAGCCGATGGAAACACGTGGCTTGTCTTTGCGGTCCTGGCGGGCGTAGCCGTAGTAGGGCATAACCACAATTACTTTGTGGGCTGAGGCGCGCTTGGCGGCGTCTACCATCAGCATCAGCTCCATCAGGTTGTCGGCTGGCGGAAACGTGGACTGCACCAGAAATACCTCTGCACCGCGAACAGATTCGTTGAAGTGTGGTGCCATCTCCCCGTCGCTAAAACGTAAAAGCTCAAGGTCACCGAGTTGCGTACCGTATGCAGTAGCAATTTTTTCGGCTAAGTACTTGGAGGCGGAGCCAGCGAAAATTTTTACCTGTGGCATAATAATGCTAAATGTTAGTAGGGTTTGGTTTAGTTTATTATGCCTGCAAAGCTACGAAATTCCACAAATATGCTACCTGATATTTCTGATTTTTAATTAGTTAGGAGGGAGGGTGAATAGCAAAAAAGGCAACCCGCATTGCTGTGGGTTGCCTTTTTAAGTTGTCCGACCAGGTTTCGAACCTGGACTCTTCTGAACCAAAATCAGACGTGTTGCCAGTTACACCATCGGACAAGCTACCTACTAGATTTCAGGGTGGAAGCCCCTTCGTCGTTCAGTGATGCAAAGATAGGCAGGCTATTTTAAACTGCAAACATTTGTTTCAAAATTTTTTTGAAAATAGTAGTCCAAAATCTGCTTTAGCGCCGTGTCCTCGTGCTTTTTTGTGGTAGGAACCCACTCCAAAACCTATCTCTGATGATGAGTATAAGGGCCCTTTGCTATGCCTAATTAAGTGAAATTCATGACCTTATTCTGTTGTTATTTTTCAAAATCCGGCTCCTTTCCCGGTTCAGTAGAAACCACAAGAAAGCCTTGGCATTGTATATAAAAAAATGTGCCTGACTTCGTTTTTTTTCGGAAAGGGTAGAGGAAACAACGAGGATTGGTGCGTCGGCCCCCCGCAAATCTGGTAAAGCAGCTTGTTCATTTAGTGTGCACTTTTCCTGGTTGATCGCGACCAAATCGACTTTTGTGCTGAGGTATAAGGTATAAACCAAAGGCTCTCGGAGGTGATGTGGATAAGTTTAACTGATTTTATGGTCATTACATGTCACCAACTGGCAGGGTCTGCGTAAAGAACCATGCTAAATCTTCCAATTATGTATGTATCTAACATGACGGTCAACACTGACATCATTACGACTACTTGCGGTCGTGAGCTCGACCTGAGTCGCACGGAACTGATTATTGAGCGCTCCAACAGCCTCTTTAGTTATAACATCCACAAAATGGATACCGGCGAGTATGTGATAGCTGAGAAGTTCTTTGCCAACCCTTTTAACAACCGCTACATCCTGCTGAACGACGAGCAGATCGAAATGCTGAAACATTTATAGCACAACTCTCGAATACGGGGTTTCCTGCACGCACATTTTTAATAAGATTACGCTTACAATTATGTTTAAATTTTTAGCCTTCCGCTTATTCCGGGCCATCTGGGCTCAGATACTTTAATTTTAAGAACCACTTCTAAAATAACAGGCAATCTCTGCCATGCACTGTTTTTAAATGAGCTGTGCATGGCAGAGATTGTTTTTTTAAGTGACAGCCATTGTTGATTGTGGAATAAGCTTTAATATAAAGGAAAGGGCGCTGGTGCTTAAGGTTGATCTTTAGCCAAGTATAGCTTTATGCTTTATGCAGGTATAGCACCCAACAGGTATAGCCCTAAATGCAGAACAGCCGCAGCAAGATTACTCTTGCTGCGGCTGTTCTGCATTTTAAAATTGCTGGTTTTATACCTTATTCCTCATCCGGAGCAGCTATAATGCCAGACCGTCGTTTGCTGCCCACGTTTTCTATTTCGCGGTTTATCTCCTTGATGTCAACTGGCTGCGAGAAGTCACCGAGCAGGTGTTTCACAAAATAGTCGCCCATCATCCAGAAGAAATACTCTGTCATGTCGCCGAAGGCGTGGCGCTGGCCAGGCAGCATCACAAAATCGAAACGCTTGTTGGCTTTGATCAGTGCATTGGCCATGCGGATGGTGCCGGCAGGGTGCACGTTGTTGTCCACGTCACCGGTTGCCAACATCAGGTGGCCTTTCAGGTTACGCGCCAGATCCGGATTTTTCTCAATGGCATACACAAAAGTAGTGTCTCCTTTAGGCGTTACCACTTCTTTCACACCGTGGTGTTTCTCGCTCCACCAGCGGTTGTAAATGTTGTTTTCGTGGTTGCCTGCACCTGACACGGCTACTTTAAAGAAGTCAGGGTATACGAGCATGGCAGCCGTAGACATAAAGCCACCTCCGGAGTGACCGGTTATACCTACACGGTCGGCATCGATGAAGCGGTGACGGTCGGCCAGTTGCTCAATGGCAGCTTTCTTGTCAGCCAGGCCATAATCGCGCAGGTTGCCGTAGCCGTAGGTATGGTACCATTTGGAGCGGGCAGGGTGGCCACCGCGGTTACCAACCGTTACTACCACAAAGCCCAGCTGCGCCAGACGGTCGATACGGTCCATGCTGCGGCCGAAAGACTTGTTAACTGCCTCGGTCTGCGGACCTGGGTATACATAAGCAATGATCGGGTAGGTCTTGGTAGAGTCAAAGTCGAATGGTTTGTACATCACGCCATAGAGATCGGTGATGCCATCGTCTGCTTTTACTGTAAACGGCTCCGGGAATTTATAGCCGGTCGTCATCAAACGGTCCAGGTCAGCTTTTTCCAAGTCCATCACTTTGCGACCTTTCACGTCGTAGAGCGCCGATACCGGTACAGTGTTTACGCGCGATGCCGTGTTCACGAAGTACGTATTGTTGTCGTTCAGGCTCACGCGGTGGTCGAAGTTGCCTTTGTTCAGCAGGGCCAGGCCGCTACCATCAAAGTTTACGCGGTAGAGGTGCATCAGGTATGGGTCCTCGCCATTTTCGCGGCCATTGGCTGTGAAGTAAAGCACACGGTTTTTCTCGTCTATACCTACCAGGTCTTCGGCATGGAAAGAGCCGCTAGTGATGCGGTTTTTCAGGTTGCCTTTGCCGTCGTACAGGTAGAAGTGGCCCCAGCCATCGCGCTCAGACCAGTGGATAATTTCGTTGCCACCTTTCACCAGACCAATACGGTTGATATCGATGTAGGTGTTGAAGCGCTCTTCGATAACAGGAGTTACCTTGCCCGAAGCGATGTCCAGTTCGCATACATCGATCTTTTTCAGGTCGCGGCTCGTGCGGGTAAAGTATAGCTTGTCTTTGGTGCCATGCCACAGGTTAGGGCGGTGCTCATCGTCGCGTTGCGTTTGCAGGGCTGGCGCAGACCAAAGTGACAATTCCTGATCTTTGAAAGCAGCTGTGTTGATTCTGCGGTGTGTCTTGTTGGCAAAGTCGAAGATCATCAACTCTCTTTTTGGCGCTTCTTTCTCGCCTGGCATCTGGTATTTGTAGGTTTCCAGTGCAGGACGACCATTGGCCGTATGGTGCAGTACCCACAGGTCTTTCACTTTGCGCTCGTCGGTGCGAACCATGGCAAACTGCTTGGAGTCCGGTGACCAAAGGACAAAAGCAGGCTTGCGGTTTTTCTTGTTCTTCGCACGCTCCACATTAGTTTCGCCGCGCGAGTCGCCGTAGGTATAGTATTCCACACCGTCTTTGGTGAGCTGGTGCTCTACAATGGTTGAGTCTTTCTCATTCTTCAAAGCCTTCTCGTAATTGGCCTTGTCCATCCAGTAGAGGTTATGCTCTTTGGCAAATATCACCACCTGCTGATCCGGGGAAATTGAGGCCCAGCGCGGCTTAGACTTCGGCTTTTCGAAATCTTTCAGCTCCACTACCTGACCCGTAGAGAGGTTGTAGCGGAAGAAGAATGTCTTTTTTTCAAGTGAGTCAGCGGCTTTTTTGTCCAGGCGGTCTTTCTTCACCTGGTCGATCGAGCTCTTGATCTCGAACTGTACGCTCTTTTCGTCTTCAGTGAATTTCAGATTCTGGATAGGCAGGTTTTGCGCATCAAAAGGATCCTGCACAATCATGGTCACGGCAGAGGCTACCTTGGCATTGTCAAAGATCTGCTTTTTGGATTTGGTAGCCGGGTCCACGATGTACCAGTTCTTGCCATTACTGGTTTCGTACTCGTACCAGAAGCGGTCGGAGTTTTTAAGCCAGTGCGGATCGAGGTTAGTGGTAAAAATAAGTTTCTCCAGCTTTTTAGGTGAGAAGCGGGAAGCCAGCTGGTAATTCCCCTTAGTCGGCGTGCCAGACGGCTGCGCCTGTACACTGATGCCCGCTATCAGCAGCATAGCGAGAAGGTAAATTTTCTTCATGAAAAGGTTAGTTTGGTTGAATAGATCAGGTGAACAGGTATAAGCCGCTCGGTAGGTATAGACTGACAAAAAACTGAAAAGTTTAAATAGTGTAATTATAAAATATAGCTATTTTCAGCATACAATATCAGGAGAGTAAGCAGGCTGGTAAAGGAGCACAAAGTATCGCGTATGCAACACTTTGCCGCAATTTAGGGTCAAATAATAAAAATAGCGCTATTCCATGAAGAACATTCTGTTTGTCGCTGCATTCTGCTGCCTTCTCCTTTCCTGCTCAAAAGCTGACCTCGATCCAGTTAATGCATACCTGGGGCAGGAAATAAAGCTTAAAAAAGGCAAGCGGCTTTGTATAATAATAGCGAATCTGACGCCGTGCGCCTTGTCAGGTTGAAGATAGAGGATGTGAGAGACAGCAGGTGCCCGAGCGATGTGGTGTGCGTTGCCTATGGCAGGGTAGAGGTGACGCTCAGGCTGGAAACAGGAGAAGGTATAGGAGATACCACTACGATATGCCTGGGCGGTTGCGCCGGCGGCAGCCAATCTGATGATGTAGCGCAGGTAATGGTAGGCGCTATACCTTATAAAATAAGACTGCTGGACGTGACCCCACTGCCAAGCCATAAGGACAAAACCAGCAAAACCAAGGAAGTACGGCTGGTGTTAGAGCGCAATTAAGTCAGTCCCGATTACAGACCAGCTGGTGCGAGTAACTTTCTGGAGAGCGACCAGTTGAGGGCTCAGTTTAGTGTTTAGCGCAGTGCTGTGCATTTTTTGTGTGTAACAGCGGCCTTACTAAAAAGGAGTCTCAGGAAGAGGAGGCTAAGGTTTGATTTTGAGTAAGTTAAAACTTTTTAGAGTGTTGCGTGGAATTGTCCTCAATATACCTTAGTTTTGCGCCTTGAAATAACTCCGTTATACAGTTAATCAATATAAAAAGTCAAATGGCGAATATTGGCAGAATTACCCAGGTTATCGGTCCGGTTGTGGACGTTAGCTTTGCGGGTGAAAACGCAAAATTACCAAACATCCTCGATGCGCTTGAGGTAATTAAAGAAAATGGCCAGCGTATCGTGCTGGAAGTGCAGCAGCACCTCGGCGAAGATCGTGTACGTACCATTGCGATGGACTCCAGCGAAGGCCTTACCCGTGGTGCACAGGTAAACGACCTGGGCGGCCCAATCACGATGCCTACTGGCAATTCTATCAACGGTCGTCTCTTCAACGTAATTGGCGAAGCGATTGATGGTATTCCACAGCCTGTTGCGACTACGCGTCTGCCAATTCACCGTGCAGCGCCACGTTTTGAAGACCTGGCTACTTCTTCTGAAATCCTTTATACTGGTATCAAAGTAATTGACCTGCTGGCCCCTTATGTAAAAGGTGGTAAGATTGGTCTTTTCGGTGGTGCCGGTGTAGGTAAAACGGTATTGATCATGGAGCTGGTAAACAACATTGCCAAGGCCTATTCTGGTCTGTCTGTGTTTGCCGGTGTAGGTGAGCGTACCCGCGAAGGAAATGACTTGCTTCGTGAATTCTTAGAATCTGACATTATCCGTTACGGTGAAGAGTTTAAGCACTCTATGGAAGCTGGCGGATGGGACCTGACAAAAGTGGACATGGCTGAGCTGGAGAAATCGCAGGCAACGCTTGTGTTCGGTCAGATGAACGAGCCTCCTGGGGCGCGTGCACGTGTGGCCCTGTCTGGTCTTACAATCGCTGAAAACTTCCGTGATGGTGACGGTACCGGTGCTGGTCGTGATATCCTGTTCTTTATCGACAATATCTTCCGCTTCACACAGGCGGGTTCTGAGGTATCGGCCCTTCTTGGTCGTATGCCATCAGCGGTAGGTTACCAGCCAACGCTGGCAACAGAGATGGGTGCCATGCAAGAGCGTATCACGTCTACTAAACGTGGTTCCATTACATCTGTACAGGCCGTTTACGTACCTGCGGATGACTTGACTGACCCGGCTCCAGCGACAACGTTCGCTCACTTGGATGCTACGACAGTACTTTCCCGTAAGATTGCCGAGCTTGGTATCTACCCTGCGGTGGATCCACTTGACTCTACTTCGCGCATCCTTTCTGCTGACGTACTGGGTGATGATCACTACGGTACAGCACAGCGTGTGAAAGAAATTCTGCAGCGCTACAAAGAACTTCAGGACATCATCGCCATCCTTGGTATGGACGAACTTTCTGAAGAAGATAAGCAGGTAGTACACAGAGCGCGCCGTGTGCAGCGTTTCCTGTCTCAGCCTTTCCACGTAGCAGAGCAGTTCACTGGCCTTGCCGGTGTTCTTGTAGACATCAAAGATACTATCCGTGGCTTTAACGAGATCATGGACGGTAAATACGATCACCTGCCTGAGGCAGCCTTCAACCTGGTTGGTACCATTGAAGACGCCGTAGTGAAAGGTGAGAAAATGATGGCCGAAGCAAAATAAGTTTCATTAGTCCTGAGTCTCGAGTTTTGAGTCACGAGTTGCTTTCAACCTGACTCAGAACTCAGAACTCAGAACTCAGAACTAAATAAAGGATGTATTTAGAGATAATCACACCTGATAAGAAGGTTTTTGCCGGTGAGGTAGAGTCAGCTCAGTTTCCGGGTTCAAACGGTTCGTTTGAAGTCTTGAACATGCACGCTCCCCTTATCAGCACCATGGAAAGTGGCAGAATCCGTATCACTACCAAGCAAGGACAGGAGTTCTTTACCGTGGATGGTGGTGTGGTAGAAGTGCTGAACAACAAAATCATCGTACTGGCTGAGTCCGTTACGGTGTAGTACAGCATTAGCTAAAGCATAAAAAAATCCCCTTCTGCTTGATAAAAGCGGAAGGGGATTTTTGTTTTTGAGGGTCGTATGAAAAGAATCGTCCTAAAAAGCAGCCCCTATACCTAGGTATAAGATTTCGGGGTAGCCGGCGCCAGCCCGGAAAAATAAACGGCTGGCAGGTTTTTGGTAGCGATACCCAATAGAGCCGGCAGGCCGGAGATTGATGTAATCTGATTTGAGAGGCTGTGGTTCGGAGAAGTGCTCGCTCAACTTTTTCACGTGGTCGTAAGCACTGTTGTCGACCGTGCGGGCAAGTCCGAAATTGAGTTCTAAGTGGTTATTTTTCCTGCCTGTCATTGTGCCAAGCATCACCGACTGATAGGGTCCACCGGATGACCAGACGCCCCAGCCGCCAACGCTGACCTTAGCCCATAAACCCTGCATCGACCCTTCCTTGCTTGCCAGTAGCATGCGCTCATAGCTCAGGCTGTAAGCACCCATTAGTCCCACCGTGCCGGCTGTGGCAAGAATAGCATTCTTCCTATAACCCTGGTTACCTTCTGCAGGAGCCATTTCCTGTGCATAGGTATGGGAGCAAAGCAAAAAAGCAGCTACGAGAATAAGGTAAATGCTTTTCCGGGTCATAAAGAGCGCAAGGTTAAGGTATAGCGGAGTCTACTTCCTGACTGGTGCTACCGAGCTGTGCGGCACAACCTGCACTTTGGTGAAATCCAGGTCATGAAAATCATAGCTGAAGTCGGTGAGCGGAGAGACGGCCTTCATGTTGATACCTGAGAGCTTGCCCTCCTGATCCGGCACAAACACCACGAAGGCATCAGCTTCAAAGCTGCGGTCTGTCCATTTCACCACAAAAGTGTTGTCTTTGTAGTAGAGCATTTCGCCCTGCAGTCTTGGTGAGCGGAATGATTTAAAGTATAGTTTATTTTTCTGCTTAAAGATCTCAATGTGGCCAAACCACTTGTCTTCGAAGGTGCCCACGTAGTTATCAAATGCTACTTTCGATTTCTTCTCTTTCAACACTTTGTTCACATCGTCCCAGATCTTGTCGGTATAAGCAGTGGCTTCTGCCATGTACTTATCTTCTTCCTGTTTCAGCTCCGTTACCCAGTCGTGCGCTTCCATACCTAAGTAGGCCTGCTTGATGGTGTTGGTGATGGAGCGGAAAGCCTGGCCGTTTTGTTGGTTGGTAAGTACGATGATGCCCAGGTTGAGCTCCGGCAACATGGTTACCTGGCTCACCATACCTGGCAGACCGCCTGTGTGGCTTACTTCTTTGTGCCCTTTTACGTCGCTCAGGAACCAGCCCAGGCCATAAGATTGAAAGTGTGTGTTGAAAGGACTTTTACCATTATAAGGTATAACGGTTTGCGGCGTCCACTGCTCCCGAATGACTTTTTGCGTGAGCAGACGCTGCTTCAGATCATCACCATACCTGCCGCCATGCATCAGCATGATCAGCCACTTGCTCAGGTCGTGCACGCTGGTGTACATACCCCCGGCAGCGGCCCCGAAAGGTAAGTTGTAGCGGTCAATTATTTTCAGCTTGCCCTCTACCATAGCATGAGCATCAATGGAATTAGAGAGGTCCTGAAGTCGGTCGTAGCTGGTAACGCTGCGAGCCATACCGAGTGGCTGCAAAATGCGTGTTTCAGTGAAATCTGACCAGCTGGTGCCTGTCACACGGGCTACTACCTCGCCAGCAATGATGTAAAGCAGGTTGTCGTAGTCAAATTTTGATCGGAAAGCAGAAACTGACTTCAGGTACTGCATGTTGCGGATCAGGTCGTCCGCTGTAAAATTATTACCGTCGGGGAACAGCATCAGGTCGCCGGCACCCAGGCCCAGTCCGCTGCGGTGGGTGAGGAGGTCGCGGATTGTAAACTCCTCTGTAACGTAGTCGTTGTAAAGTCGGAACTCAGGTATATATTTCACCACTTTATCATCCCACTTGATCTTTCCTTCCTCAACCAGCAAACCCAGCGACGCCGCCGTGAATGCTTTGGTGTTGGATGCTACACCGAATAAGGTATGTTCATTTGTTTTCTCGCCGGTACTGATCGAATTGACGCCGTAACCCTTCATGTGCATCACTTTGCCATCCTTCACTACCGCCACGGCTATACCTGGCACCTGAAAGCTGGTCATGGCTCGTTCCACGAGCTTGTCAATTTCCTGCGATGAGATGGACTGCGCACGAAGCGGGAGAACAGAACTCAGCCAAAGAAGCGCAACTAAAAATAAAAACGGAGTAGATTTTATCATGATCATCAGGTATAGGCTAAAGTTATTTGACAGGTTTTGGGAAAGCTATCATGGAATCGGGTTTTAGGGCCAGTATGTGAAACTGAATGGTAGAGTCAGGAACCAGCACATGCATGGTATACCTTGTCTCATGGCCTTTTGCTGTTTCATTGCTCTTGGTAGATAACTTTAGAAGCAGGCTATACCTGCTGTCTGGCTTTTCAATAAGACTAAGCTTGCTCGTGGAAGAATCTTTACCAAGATAATTTAGCTTTAGCTCCAGTTTGTTGTTGAGCGGCTTCAGACGGTCGAAATCCTGTGCCTGTGCTGATACGGATAGGAGTACCAATCCGATCATAGCGGAGATTGTTTTCATCTTTTGTGCAGTTGCGTGATGTTGTTTTACAAAGGTGCTATACCTGAAAATGCCTCAAGCCTGGAATCAGAGCAAGTATAAGACTTACAGGCTAAGTCAGTCTAAATATAGCTAAATCCTGATTTGATTTAGAAAACAAACTGCACTTTTTAGAAGATATTGTAGGACTTGGTAAAGTTGTGCTATAGAATTTCCAGCTCCACATCTCCGCCTACCGGAAAGCCAACACAAGTGAGTGTCATACCCTTCTCCATGTCCCGTTCCGTGAGCACCTCGTTATAAGACATCCATACCTTACCCTTTAGCACCCTGGCCAGGCAACTGCCGCATTTGCCGGTTTCACAGCTGTAGGGTATGGCGATGCCAGCTTGGCGGGCACTCTGTAAGATGTTGTTGGGATAGCGCGAAACGATCTGGTGCGTACTACCACCGATATGTAGGGTTACCTGGTGCGCTGAGGTATCAGGAGGCATTACTTTGGCCGGTTTGCGGATATCGGTGTTGAAAATTTCCTTGCGGATGTTGCTCTCAGGTATACCAAACTGCCGCAACGCAAAAGACATCAGGCGCATGTAGTTGTCGGGGCCACAAATGTAGAAAAGCAATTCATCATGTGGTGCCCTGGAAAGCGAGCTAATAAAATGCTGGAGCAGGTCCTTGTACAGGCGCGCCCGGCTTAAGTCGGGCGAGTTACTAAACAGAAATTCTGTATGAAACCTGTCAGGAAAGTCAGTAGCCAACTGCTGCAGGGGCTTCAAAAACATAGCTTTCTCAGGTAAACTGTTGCTGTAGAGCAGTACAGCAGATAGTTCTGGGCGGGCGTGCAGCAGCGTTTTGAGCAACGAGTAGATGGGCGTGATGCCACCGCCCGCTGCCAGAAAGAAAATCTGCTTATATTCTGTGCCTGCCTCCGGTAAGGTAAACAAGCCTGCCGCCCCGGTGGTGATGAGTTTGTCGCCAACACGGGCGTTATCGATGAGCATGCGGGAAAAGAGGCCGTTTTCAATGCGCTTTACGCCAATCGTAAGCGGCTCCTGCAGGGCGGGCGAGGAGGTGATGGAGTAAGAGCGGCGGACCTCGCCCTGCGTGCTGTGGTGCACCAAAGTCAAGTACTGGCCGGCTTTATACGGAAGGGGCTGACCATCTTCAGGCTCCAACGCAAAAGTCTTCACGCCGGGTATTTCCTCCTGTATGTAGCGGATGATCAGGTTGCGGTAATATCTGTTGTTGTCAGGTATAGGGTGTGTCATTGTTATCTATGAAACTTGGTGGCTATACGCGCAAATAGCCCTGGTTGAAAGTATAGGCGATGCCTTTCTCAAAAATAAGCATGTTTACCGGTCTATTTCCAAATACTGCCTATCTTTAACGAAGAAATACGCTATACCTGACCATGGCACAGATCCACCCGAAAACCACGCCTATTTACCAGACCTCAGTCTTCACCTTTGAAGACCTGAACGACCTGGAGCTATACTTTGACCAACCGGAGCAGAAGTATATGTACACCCGCTACGGCAACCCCAACTCCGATGAGCTGGCCGATGAGGTGAACAATCTGGAAGGCGGCGCCGGCGCTGTGGCCACTTCGTCGGGGATGTCAGCCATCCTGACGGCAGTGCTCACCTATTGCCAGTCAGGCGACCACCTTTTGTGTGCTGAGGAAATTTACGGTGGATCGGCTGCTTTGCTCTCGCATGAGCTGACCCGCATGGGAGTAACCGTAACCTATGTGCCGGGTGACGAGCTCTATACCTTAGACGGGCATGTGCGGGAGAACACGAAGCTGTTGCTGGCAGAGACGATGAGCAATCCGCTGCTACAGGTGGCAGATCTCCAGCGACTCTCTGCCGAAACCAAACGCACAGGTATAAAGCTGCTCGTTGATAATACTTTTGCCACGCCAGCCATAACCAAACCGCTCCACCTTGGGGTTGACATGGTGATCCATAGTGTAACCAAGTACCTTTCCGGGCATAGCGACGTAACGGCGGGTGCTGTGGTGGCAGCCAAAGCAGAAGATATGGAGCGCAGCAAACAGATTATGCGGGTATACGGCCTTAACTTGAGCCCATTCGAGAGCTGGCTGGCGGCCCGTGGCCTGAAGACGCTGAATGTTCGGATGAAGCAACACTGCTTTAATGCGATGGCTGTAGCCGAATTTTTGTCCCGCCATCCGAAAGTGAAGCAGGTATGGTACCCCGGTCTGGCACAACATCCGCAGCATAAGCTGGCCAAAGGGCAGGGCTCCGGTATGTTTGGGGGCATGCTCTCTTTCCGTCTTGAAGATGAACTGGAGACGGTCAATACTTTTATGCGGTCGCTGAAACACATTCCGTTCGCCCCATCGCTGGCAGGTGTCAGCAGCTCGATTTCGCACCCGCTCCGCACCTCGCACCGCAGCCTGAGCCCGGATCAGCAACAGAAGCTGGGCATCACGCTGGGTGTTATTCGCCTGTCGGTAGGTATAGAGGAAACCGTAGAACTGCTAGCAGATCTGGCACAGGCGCTTGATAAAGTTTAGTGAGTGATTTAGTGAATGAGTGATTGAGGAATTAGAAAAGGATAGGGCTATACCTGCGTCAGTAAGGATATTCGTTTTCTGAAGCCGTATGATGATATGATCAAGACTTCCGTCCTTTGTCTAAAAGTCCCTTGTCAAAAGAACTTCCAATAGGAGTTCTCCAAGGCAGATAAATAACGAACCTATGCTGGATTTTCCGAATGCTAAAATAAACCTGGGACTGCTGGTGAGGGAGAAGCGCCCGGACGGATTTCATAACCTGGAGTCGTGCTTTTACCCGGTGCGCTGGTACGATGCCCTGGAGATTGTACCAGCTGAGGCAGAGGTTTTTACGATGAGTGGCCTGCCTGTGCCCGGTAATCCGGATACCAACCTGTGCCTTAAGGCTTACAAACTATTGCAGCGGGACTTTAAGCTGCCGGCTGTGCACATGCACCTGCACAAGGTCATCCCGATGGGAGCGGGGCTCGGAGGTGGCTCTGCCGATGCAGCCTTTGCTCTGAAGCAACTCAACAGTCTGTTCGAGCTCAACCTAAGCGAAGAAAAGCTCGAAGATTATGCCCGGCAGCTTGGCAGCGATTGCGCTTTTTTTATCCGGAACAAGCCGGTGATAGCAGCTGAAAAGGGAGACGTGTTCAAACCGGTGGAGCTGGATCTGAGTGGCTATACCTGTGTGATCGTATACCCGGGCATTCATATTACCACAGCCGAAGCGTATGGTAACATTACCCCAAAAAAGCCGAGTTGCGGCATAGAGATGTACCTGAAGCAGGATGTGCAGGTATGGAAAGAGGTACTCAAAAATGATTTTGAAGAAGCACTTTTCCCGCGCTACCCCGAACTGGCAGGCATAAAAGAGCAGCTCTACGGCGCAGGTGCCGACTATGCGTCCATGACCGGCTCTGGATCGGCGATTTACGGCCTTTTCAGGAGCGAGCCTGATAACCTAGTCTTTCCCGGCCACTACCTTCTCTGGAAAGGCCTGCTTTAGTTTCTTGCGGCGCTCGCTATATGTGTCCAGCACCGGGTGGATGAAAACACTGACCAGAATGATGGCCGCTCCAATGTAAAAGTTGGAAGTCATCTGTTCATTCTCATTGAAGATCAGCCAGGCCAGGAGGATGCCATAGATCGGCTCCATGTTCACGGTCAGATTCACAGTATAGGCCGATATTTTCTGCATCAGCCTTACCGACGCAGTATAGGCGTACACCGTACATACCACTGCCAGCAGTAACAGGTATACCCAATCCATGCCGGTCATGGCAAAGCTAAGCGTACCCGTCTCTGTAAACAGCTCAGCATAGAAAGGGAAGAACAGCGCGGTGCCAATGCAGGCGCCTGCCATTTCGTAAGCCGTGATGGTCGTAGAAGGATGCTTCTTGGCCAGACGGGCATTGATGATCGTAAAGATCGCACCCAGCAGCGCAGAGGCAACGGCCATGCCTATCCCCAGCATGTTGTCAAATTCCGTCTCGGCCTGGAAAATAATGTAGAGGCCCAACAAAATAAGAAGCCCCAGCAGGATCTCGTGGAATTTTAACTTTTTGCTTGTAAAGGCTGGTTCCAGCAGGGCTGTCCACAAACTACAAGTGGCCATACCTACCAGACAGAGAGAAACCGACGAGATGCGGGCCGAGGCAAAAAACAGGATCCAGTGCGCCGAGATCATCAACCCGACACCCATGATAATGAACAGATTATTGCGCCCGAGCCAGAACTTGGTCTTGCGCCGGTAAATGATGGCGCCCAATGCCAGTGCTGCAATAAGTGTGCGGAGGAATACCAGTTCCACTGCCGGAATCGTGATCAGTTTGCCCAGTATGGCCGTGAAGCCCCATAACAACACAATGAAATGGAGCTCGATAAAGTCCTTGAGACGCGGCATTAGCGTGGAATATAGCGGTAAAGAAGAAAGCCAATACCTGTAAAAATAATACTTGGCACCCAGGCCGCATACATCGGGTCAAGGTCGCCGACCTGCGCCAGACTACGACTCGTGATCACAAAAATAATGAAGACAAAGGCCAGGAAGAATCCCAGCGCGATCTGCATACCTACGCCACCCCGCGCCTTGCGGGCACTCACGATCACCCCGATCACAGTGAGGATGATGATGGCAAAAGGATAACTGTAGCGCTCGTATTTCTCGATCAGGTAAGTCTCAATATCGTCAGCACCCCGGTCCACTTTTTCCTGAATAAAGCGGTTGAGCTCCGGCAGTGTCATGGTCTGCTCCAGCTTGTAAGTACTCTCAAAGTCTTTGGGCAGCATGTTGAGCGTCGTGTCCAGTGCCCCGCCGTAATAGATGCTCTCATTTTCGCCGTCGAAGGTGCGCAGGGTATAGCGTTCCACACTCCATTTTTGCCTCTCCGGGTTCCATTGCACGCTACTGGCGGTCAGCTTTTTGCTCAGGTTGGTGCCTTTTATTTCCTCAATGGCAAAGTTATACCCCACGTGTGCCGTGTTGTTGTAACTTTCCATGTACACGTAGGTGTCAGGGGCAATTTTGAGGTGGATATTGCGGCTGTCGTAGGTAAACGGACTTTTCACATACTTCACCTGAAAGGCCACACTCTCCTTGTTCGAGTTTGGAATTACCCAGCCGATCAGCCCGAAAATTAAAGCACCGATTATGGTAGCCCCGATCAGGTATGGCACCAGGAAGCGCTTGAAGCTCACACCACCACTCAAAATGGCCACGATCTCGGTATGCGATGCCATCTTGGAGGTCACAAATACCGTTGCGATGAACACCGTAATCGGGCTCAGCATGTTCGCGTAGAACGGGATCAGGTGGATGTAATAGTCGAAGATGATCTCTGAAATGGGTACGCTGTGCTGGATAAAGTCGTCGTTTTTCTCCGTGAAATCAATCACCAGAATCACGGAGACCATGATCAGCACCGTGAACACATAGGTGGTCAGGAACTTCTTCAGGATGTATTTGTCGATTAGCTTCAAGACGTTGTCTAGTTTAGGAATTTAGGAGTTTGAGAGTTTAGAAGTGAGAAAGATAATTGAGTTTTATTCAGCGTGAAATATTTAACTCCTAAACTCATCAACTCTAAAACTACAATCTTGTCATTAGTTTCTTCACCATCACGTCTTTCCAGTCACGGAAAGTGCCGGCGATGATGTGCTGTCGGGCTTGCTTGACAAGCCAGAGGTAGAACGTCAGGTTATGTACGCTGGCGATCTGCCCGGCCAGGTATTCGCCACTGTGTACCAGGTGGCGAAGATAAGCCTTGCTGTAGAACGTGCTTACATAGCCGCCTAGTTCCGCATCGATCGGGCTGTGGTCAGTGGCCCACTTCAGGTTACGTATATTGACGATGCCCTGTGTGGTAAACAGCATACCGTTGCGGGCGTTGCGGGTCGGCAACACGCAGTCAAACATATCCACACCCAGCGCAATATTCTCCAGTATATTAGCTGGCGTACCCACTCCCATCAGGTAGCGCGGCTTGTCGGCCGGCAGGATGTCGCAAACCACTTCGGTCATCTCGTACATCATCTCGGCAGGCTCACCTACTGACAGGCCACCGATGGCGTTTCCTTCGCGGCCAAAGCTGGCGATGGTTTCGGCTGACTGCACGCGCAGGTCTTTGTAAGTACTGCCCTGTACGATCGGGAAAAGTGTCTGGTCATAACCATACTTCGGTTCCGTAGAGTCAAAGCGGTCGACGCAGCGTTGCAACCAGCGATGGGTGCGCTCCATCGAGTTTTTGGCATAGGTATAGTCGCAAGGGTAGGGCGTGCACTCGTCGAATGCCATGATGATATCAGCGCCGATGGTGCGCTGCGTGTCCATCACGTTCTCCGGTGTGAAATCTAGGGCAGAGCCGTCGATGTGCGATTTAAATTTCACACCTTCTTCTTTGATCTTGCGCGTACCAGCCAGGGAAAACACCTGATAGCCGCCGCTGTCGGTGAGGATCGGACGGTCCCAACCATTGAATTTATGCAAGCCACCAGCCTGCTCAAGTATATTCAGGCCCGGGCGCAGGTATAGGTGATAAGTGTTGCCCAGGATGATCTCGGCCTTGATGTCCTCTTTGAGTTCGCGCTGGTGAACCGCTTTCACGGTGCCTGCCGTACCTACGGGCATGAAGATCGGGGTTTCGATGGCGCCGTGCGCCGTCTGCACCACCCCGGCGCGGGCTTTCGACTGTATATCTTTTGCTACTAATGAAAACTGCATGGTCTATGATTGTCAGCGTGCTATGCTACAAGAAGCAAGCCAGCTGTTTCAGCAGCCTGTGGGCTACTGTTTTTTGCTAAATGGTTATCAAAATAATCCGCAAAGATACAAAGCGCAGGGCCACGAACATAAATAATTATTAAATCGCGCAGATGTTCCTAAATGGCTTAATTATACCTATTTTTGGTTGTTAAAGGCGGTCTGGCTTCGTTTGGTTTTGAAAAATCGTGCTGGCGGCAGTTTAACAATCCAACCATCAACAAGTAAATAAACTTGATTCCACTTATACTCCTGGCGGTGCTGGCTTTTTGCGTGCTGGTGCAGCTATACTATACTTTACTCTACTTTCTGCCGTTGAGCAGGTATTATGACCCAGAACCGGACACCCTGCGGCCTGTATCGGTGATTGTGGCGGCTCATAATGAGCAGGACAATCTGTTTGAGCTATTGCCCGCGCTGCTCGACCAGCAGTACCCCGAATTTGAGATCATCCTGGTGAACGACCGCTCTGACGATGACACCGAATTCTACGTGTATGAGCTGGAGCGCCAGTTCCCGAATTTCAGGGTAGTAACGATCAAAAAAACACCCGAGTACCTGAACTCGAAAAAATATGCACTGGCCCTGGGTATACGCGCTGCCCGTTACGAACACATGCTGTTCACGGACGCTGATTGCCGCCCTTGCAGCGAACACTGGATTGAAAAAATGCAGAGTGGCTATGCTACTGGTGCTGACCTGGTTATCGGTTATTCGCCCTATAAAAAACTAGGAGGATTTCTCAATCATCTGATCAGGTATGAAACCTTACTGACCGCAATTCAGTATCTGTCTCATGCAAACAAAGGACACGCTTACATGGGCGTCGGCCGAAACTTATCGTATACTAAGACATGTTTCTTTAGAAATAAGGGGTTTGCATCTCATATCAAGACTACCGGCGGCGACGATGACCTATTTGTCAGAGATGCCGTCAACAATAGTAAGACAAGCATTGTTATCAGCAAGGAAGGGCAAACAATCAGCATACCCAAAAAGACGTTTCGGGAATGGCTGATACAAAAGAGAAGGCACATGGCCGCCGGCAGGCAGTACAATGCGGCAGACAGAGGGAGGATAGGGACATTTATTTCATCCAATATTCTTTTTTACGCGCTAGTAATTATTCTTCTTGTTCTAAATAGCCATTTGACTATATTGGCCGCTCTTGTCGGAATCCGCTACCTGGTGGTGTTTCCGGTCTATGTAAGTGTGGCGCGCAGATTAGACGAAGGCGTTTCTTTGCCATTGTTGCCACTGCTCGATATTGCCTATTTTTTTAGTTACCTGCTCCTTGGGGTATCCGTAGTATTGAACAAACGAATCAGATGGAAGTAAACAAACAATTCTCCGCAAAAGCGAAGCACGATTTCAAGCTGATACAGGCGGCTGTTGAGGAAAACGACGAGAAAGCTTATGCTGAGTTGATGAGCATATACAAGAAGCCGGTTTACCACGTGGTGCTCAAAATGGTGCGCAACGCCGACGACGCTGAAGACCTGACCATAGAGGCTTTTGCCAAGGCTTTTCGCAACCTGCATAAATTCAACCCAGAATATGCCTTCAGTACCTGGTTGTTCCGCATCGCCACCAATAACTGCATCGACTTTATCCGCAAGAACCGCATCAAGACGATGAGCATCGACTCGGCCATTAAGATCGACAACGGCGACGAGATCACGATCGACTTTAAGGACAAGAACCTGAATCCGCAGGAAGAGGCGATCAAAAACCAGAAAATCGAGATCATGCAGTACGTGGTAGCTAAGCTGCCAGAAAAGTACCAGCGCCTTGTAACACTGCGCTACTTCAACGAACTGTCGTACGAAGAGATCGCTACCGAACTAAACGCTCCACTCGGTACAGTAAAAGCCCAACTTCACCGCGCCCGCGAGTTGCTCTATGACATGGTGAAGAATAAGAAGCACTTGATTTAATTATTAAATTGTTGATAATTAAATTGTTATTCAGAAATGAGGAATCGTTCTTTGGACTAACAATTTAACAATGCAACTATTTAACCATTCATAAAACATTGATTACGTTTTTAGAGCCCCTGTTGCTTTGTGCGGCAGGGGCTCTATTTTTGGGCTGATTTCCGGACTTATTTCATATTTTTGTGATGCCCGTCGCTACAGCAGGGCGCTATAAGTAGTAGAGCTATACCTTGCAAACACAGACCATGCGAAACCTGAGCGAAGCCATCCTGGTACGAATGGGCAAGCTCCATCTATACCTGCGATACAAGGGAAGAGGTGAGCAAGAGCTGCATCGTAGGTACGAGGGCCAGTACCGCAACGCCGGCCTGGTGCTCTTGTTCGACCTCTTTATGGCCCTGGCCGTAGTGGTAGTGGTAGCCGTTGTGGCAGGTATGCTATACCTTATGACAAGTTAGAAAGAGAACGAGATGTGTGATTAATTCTCAACTTTCAAACTCTTAAACGCTCAAATTCCTAAACTCTTAAATTCAACCATGTCCATTTCCATCCGCATACTTCTGTCAGGTTATTTTCCGGAGCTCACCGAGGACCAGCTCGATAAATATGAGCGCATGGCCGAACTGTACCGCGAGTGGAATGAGAAGATAAACGTGATCTCGCGCAAAGACACGGAGCATATTGGCGAACACCACATCCTGCACTCACTAGGTATAGCCAAGGTGATTCAGTTCCCGGCGCAGGCCCATGTGCTGGATGTAGGTACAGGTGGAGGGTTGCCCGGGCTACCGCTGGCAGTGATGTTTCCGGATGTCAAGTTTCACCTGGTCGACTCGATTGGCAAAAAGATACATGTAGTGCAGGAGATCGCTCGCGAACTCCACTTGCACAACGTAACCGCCTCTCATATGCGCGCTGAGCAGGTGCGCGAAAAGTTTGATTTTGTGGTGAGTCGTGCTGTTACCCGACTGGCTAACTTTTACCCTTGGGTAATGAACAGCTTTAAGAGAGAGGCTATACCTGATAAAGGCATCTATTATCTCAAAGGCGGCGACCTCGAAGAAGAAATAGCCGAATCAGGCCTGATCACGAAGGTAAACGATCTGAAAGATTACTTCACCGAAGAGTTCTTCGAGACGAAGAAAGTAGTCGTAGTGCCGATGCCGTAGCTGCTACTCCCCCTCCAACAAGAACTGCACAGCTCTCGCTTCGGAGTAGTAAATGTTATTTCGGAAATCTTCTGCAAAGCCAACGTGGCCGCCTCCTTCAGGTGTCTCCAGGTATAGGTATGGGTTTTCGTCCGCCTCTTCAAAAGGGAAGCAGGAATTTGTCAGGAACGGATCGTTTTGCGCATTTACCAAGAGGGTCGGTACCTGTATGCGCTTCAGGAATTGCTTGCTGCTGGATCGTTTGTAGTAGTCATCTGCACTTTCAAAGCCGTGCAGTGGTGCCGTATACTTGTCATCGAACTCCGGGAAAGACCAGAACAGACTGTAGTTGCTGAGATCCAGGGCATCCGGGTACATTTCCTTCTTTTGCTCTAGTTTATGGCCTAAGGTTTTTAAAAAGCGCTGGGTATAGATTTTGGAAATGCGTTTGGCAGAACTTTTCAAGTCGATGGGCACTGAGAAGACGGAGGCCCGTTTTACTTCGCCGGGCACTTGTTCCGGGTCTTCGCCCAAATATTTTAAGCTGATGTTGCCGCCAGCACTAAACCCGACCAGGTATACGTTTTCGTAGTTTCCGCTGTCTAAAGCATGGCGCACCACAAAGTCGAGGTCATCGGAGGCGCCCAGGTGGTATGAGCGGAGGAGTTTATTGGGCTCACCGCTGCAGCTGCGGTAGTTCCAGGCCAGCGCATCTACGCCATGCTCGTTCAGCGCCTTCACCATACCCATGATATAGGGCCGGTGCGAGTCACCTTCTAGTCCATGCGACAGGATAGCCAGCGAGCGGGATTTAACGCGCGACCAGTCCGCATCAATAAAATCGTCGTCGGGGGTGATAAGCCGCTCCCGCTGGTAGTTAACGCCTGCTACCTGCCGGAACAAACTTGGCACAATCGTCTGGATATGCCCGTTGAAGAGGTAAAAGGGTGGTTTATGCTGTGAGGATAAGATCGGCATCAGGTATAAGGGTGTTTTGTAAATTAATACGGAAAATTCAAAATTACGCCCTTTCTATATTTGGTGCCACATCAGTGGCCCGCTTTTGACGTACTCGTTTATATAACATTAACAGAACCTAAGACAATGAAGTTTATGAACCATATAAAAACATGGATAATGGTCTGCCTGCTGGCAGGCTTAGTAGTGGCCTGTACTTCCGAAACACGGCATAGTGCCAATCGTGAGGTAGAGGAGTTTTCGACCTGGATAGAGGAGAACAGCAAACGTGCCGAAACGGCTACTGAAGAAGAATGGAATGAGATGGAGGCAGCGTACAACCGCAAAGCCACCGAAATAGAGAAGCGCAGCGCCGACTGGGACGACCAGACCAAAGCAGAATGGGAAAAGGCACAGGTGCAGTGGCAAGAAACGGTTGGCCGGGCTGGAACACGCTTCAGGGCATCTGAAGCAGAACCTGAATTCGACACAGGGCCGGAAAACAGAGAATAACAAACTTTTGTTCAGTGCTATATATAAAAACGCTATACATTTATATGCTTTACTTTGAATATTACTATTCCGTGGGGATTATCAACACGTATAAAGCAGTATAAACAATGATAATAATAAGATGAATATAAAATCAAATCTTAAATCACTAGGTATAGCGTTGACAGTGAGCGCATTTACCTTTGCCTGTAACTCTGAAACCCGCACAGAGACGAACAGTGAAATTGATGAAGCACAAGTAGAAGTAAACGAAACCGGTGTAGAAGCCGAGCGTGAATATGATGAATTCGCGGTATGGGTGAATGATCAGTCTTCTCGCGCTGAATCAGCTACAGAAGAAGAGTGGCGTGAGATGAAAACAGAATACAATAGACGCGAAGCTGAACTTGACGCCAAAAGCGACACCTGGGACGATGAAGCCAAGCGTGAGTGGCAGGAAGTAAAAGACAGCTGGAAACGTACTGAAGACAAAGTACAGAAGCGTATCGGCGATATAGATGTTGATGTGGATGTAGACCGAAATAACAACTAATCTTACTTAGTTGAAGATCAAGCCTGGGGCTGCAGCAATTGCTGTGGACTCAGGCTTTTTCATTTACTGTAGTTCCCAGGGGTTGCCGTAGGCATTGTTGCTGATGAAAGTAGAGTCGGTAAGGGTGTGTAGGAAGGCAATGAGCTGCTGCTGTTCCTGGAGGCTAAGTGCTATACCTGTCGAGCCGTTTTGCTGCAGTTGAGGCGCCAGCGTAGCGTATGACTTTATACCTGAACTGTAGTGCTGTAACACCTCCTGCAGTGTGCCAAAGCGCCCGTCGTGCATGTAAGGTGCCGTGAGAGCAATGTTGCGCAGCGAAGGGGTTTTATACCTGCCTATATCCTGTGCTATACCTGTAATGCGCCCTCTGCCATAAGCCAGTTGCTCATGGTCTTCCGGAAAATCACTATCAAGTCCGTTGTTGTGGTAGCGGTTATCGGTAAAGAAGTCGGTGGCATGGCAGCTGTCACAGTGTCTCCGGAACAAGGCCATACCTTGTAGTTCCAGCGAACTGAGCTTGCCCCCGGGCTCCTTGCGCACATACCTGTCGTAGCGGGAGTTGGCTGAAATAAGGGTGCGCTGAAACTGCGCCAGCGCCCGTAACACCAGCGGACTGGTGATGGAATCGGTGTCAAAAGCTTTCTCGAATTGAGCCGGATAATGCCTGTGCTGGCGCAGGTAGAGCAGAAGGGAATTCAGGTTCTGGCCCATCTCATCGGCATGCGTAAGCGGCCCCATACTAACTGCTTCCAGGTTTTTAGCTCCCCCGTCCCAGAACATCCCATCCATCCAAGCCAAGTTGACCAGTGTTGGCGCATGGCGCAGCAGTGGCTTCCCCGATACACCAGCCTTCGATAATGCCTGACCGTCTGAAAAAGCTTTGTCCTGCTGGTGGCAGCTAGCGCACGATACCTGGCCGTTTGCTGACAAACCGGGGTCATAAAACAGCATACGTCCCAGTGCTATACCTTCCGGCGTGAGCGGATTGTGGTTGGGTACAGGTATAGCTTCAGCCAGATTGGGGGGTACCTCAGGTATACGAGAGTCGGGTTCAGCCTCTTCAACATCCCGAAGGTCGCAGCCCACCAATGCGAGTGCTGTGATCAAGAAAACCGATAGGAGTCGTCCATACTTTTTCATCAGTTGCCGGAAGCCACTTTTATAAACCCGTTTTCGTAGTTCTCCACAATTTTGCGGGCATTCTCGCCACCCATAGCTGTGTTAAGTTCATCAAAATCTATCAGGTGAGGGGTGCGGAACAGATCGCTTAGTTCTGTCTGCAACACGATATTTCCATCAGGTTTCTGTCGCAGATCCAGGGCCTGCGGTAGATCCATGTTGAATAGCATGAAGTTACTGTCTTCACCAACATGAAAGACTAAACCGCCCACTTTGGTGTCGCCTGTAAAAAGACCTTCCAGCAGCAGAAATTTATACCCTGTATTCCAGTCCCACACCATATCGTTGCTCGGGTCGAGGTCGCCGAACTGGTCGATGGTGTGGTTGCGGGCCTCATCTACCCCAATAGCGAACTCCATTTTATTATACCTGGCAGCAGGTACATTCTCAAGTTTAAAACCTGATTTGCCATCCATTGTAATCAGGTGGTAACTGTCAGGCTCCGTGTATACCGTATGCCCATCTTCACTGATCAGCTTCACATTACTCAGGTAGAACCTGAACTTTTGCACAGTATAGGTATCGCCTGCGGGGCTTTGGTAAGGGTAATCGCGCTGTAGGTTTTGACCATCTACTAAGGACTGCACATTAACTTGAACGGTGGCAGTAGCAGGTTCTTTTTCCTTGTCGTCGGAACAGGCGCTGAAGGCAAACGGGAGCGAAAGAACTATAAGAAGTAGGAAAGCAGATCGAAAGCGGATGAGCATGGCACTTAATTAAATGGGTTCGAGAATCGTTTGTCGTTGATAAAGGTGGTGTCGGTCAAGGTATGGAGAAAGAGGATAATCTTGCGTTTTTCTTCAGCTGTGAGGCCCAGACTGGTTCCGTTGGGCATGTTAGACGCCTCCATGATCAACGGATCGAGGTTTGGCGTATCGAAGCGGATGTGCTCATTGTAGTGGTCCAGAACTTCTTCCAGCGTTTTGAAGCGGCCATCGTGCATGTAAGGCGCTGTAAGCGTGATGTTGCGCAGCGAAGGCGATTTGAACCTGCCTTTATCACTCGCCCTGCCCGTGATATCGCCCAGGCCAATATCCTGTGGCTCTGCATCCAGCCCGTTGTTGTGGAAAGTTCGGGTTGTGAGCAATACGCCGCCATGACAGTCCCCGCAGTTACCACCCCGTGTGTGAGTGCTGGGGTCAGGATGCGTCATGAACAGCACCATACCTTCTACTTCGTCGGGTGTAAAAACCTCCTGGTTCTGCAGGTAGCGGTCGTAGCGGGAATTGCCTGATATAAGCGTACGTTGGAATTGCGCCAGGGCATTGAGAATGTTTTCCTTTGTGATGGTAGGGGAGCCGAAAGCTTTCTCGAAGAGGGGAGGGTAGCGCTCAGTTTGCTGCAACTTGGCAACCGCTTCCGGCAGGGGCTGGTGCATCTCTAGCGGGTCTTCGAGTGGTTTTACAGCTTGCTGTTCCAATGTCGTGGCGCTGCCGTCCCAGTTGAATTGGCTAAACCAGAGCATATTGGCCAGCGACATAGAGCTACGTTTGGCCTCCGCCCCGTTCACTCCGGCACTGAATGCTTTGCCATCTGTAAAGGCCAGTTGCTGCTGGTGACAGCTGCCGCAGGAGATCGTGTTGTTGCGCGACAACTTTGTTTCATAAAAAAGATTGCGCCCAACTTCCACGCCTTCTACCGTCATCGGATTATCAGCAGGAATGATAAAATTCCTGGGCAGGGTAGCAGGTATAGCCAGTTCGTAAGGCTTCGGTTTTTCAGGCGCTGGTGTGGTCTGGCCATCGTCTTTATCACTGGAGCAGGCCAAAAAGAGAGGTAGAAGAGCCGCCAATAGAAAGAAACGCAAGGGTGCCATGGTTTTCAGGCTAAATAAGTGTAATTTTGGATCAGCATAAGTTAAGTATTTGTGCCGAAATAATCTCAGAACTGCAATAAATACCTGATCAGGCTTTTTTATAACAGGGAGGTTTTGGAATTTAATTTCAAAGAATATATCTTTGCAAACTCATTTAGGATACGCAACGAAATTTTAATTAGTATAAAATAACATGGCTAATCACAAGTCGGCATTAAAGAGAATCAGATCTAACGACGCGAAACGTCTTCGTAACAGATATCAGGCGAAAACTACTCGTACTTTCATTAAAAAGCTGAAAGGCACTACTGACCAGGCCGAGGCGCAAGAACTGTACAAAACAGTTTCTTCTATGCTTGACCGTCTGGCAAAGAAAAACATCATCCACAAAAACAAAGCTGCTAACAACAAGTCAAAACTGGCTAAGTTCGTTAACGGTCTGGCTGTAGCCTAGGTTTTTACTGGAATACCATTCTGAAGCCTTACACACTCGTGTAAGGCTTTTTGTGTTTTCAAAAAAACGCTGTCTGAAGGGCAGTTCTTGCCTCTAGATAGTATTTTTTTTGAATATGCTTTAATCTGCTGCAAACAGAGGCAATGAATAAGTCTCAGGTATAGCAACTTCTTTTGTTAAGGTATTT
This sequence comes from Pontibacter sp. HSC-14F20, assembly GCF_019599265.1. Lineage (GTDB taxonomy): Bacteria > Bacteroidota > Bacteroidia > Cytophagales > Hymenobacteraceae > Pontibacter. Next base: position 75,555 of record NZ_JAHZTC010000006.1, read on the forward strand.
CATGTCTGAATGTGTGGGAATGACTGGTTTTTCATCTGTCACCCTTGATGGTTTTATCTGGAAGAAGTGAAAGGCAGTAGTTTTGACTATGCTCTGCTGGAGAGGAGGGTACACTAACATTACTATTTTGAAAGTTCCTACTCCAAGGGGACTTCGGGGCCTGATGCATTACAGGTATAAACATGGTCGCTGCGGTTTCAAGAGTAAGATGAATATACCTTCTCTCAGAAAGGAATTACCTCCCCAAACCCCTCCTTTTGTAGAGGCCCCTATCTCCAAACAGGAGAGGAATTTTCTGCTACTGCCAATCCTTCAGGTATAGGCATTGTAGTTGCGTGTGCACGATTAACATCTCCCTACCCCCATCAAGGAAAAAAGTGAGTGCCCGCCGCACAGGCGAATCTATAAAACAATACGCTTTGCTATACCTGCAAAAGGCAAAAGCTACAATGCTATACCTAGGCCAGTGCCTCACTATACCAGACACGAGTGAGGACGCTCGCACCATGGTAATAAGCCCTGACATCCGAAATCTGACCATACAAAATCAATCTTCGCTATACCCGTAGCTAGCGGCTAAAACCTCAACTAAAGATCTCCATTAAAACAAAAAATCCTGAGGTCGTTGCAGCAACCCCAGGATTCTCTAAATGGAACATTCCTTATTTTAAGCAATACTCAGCTTGATCATATTTGTACGCTTCTGCTCATAAATCGGCATACTCGCTGTGTTGATGAACACGTCACCCTTGTTTAGGTAGCCGGCTTTGAGGAGCATCTGCTTGATGTCTTCAATAGTAGCGTCAGTAGACTCGAACTTGTCGTAGTAGAAACCACGGACTCCCCATACCAGGTTAAGGGTAGTAAGTAGACGCTCATTTTCTGTGAAGATAAAAATGTCGGCTCTGGTGCGGTACTTCGCCAGTTGGAAAGCTGTGTAACCTGACTTGGTCATCCCTATAACGGCACGAGCATTGGTGTCGCGGGCCAGGTTGCAGGCGTTGGCTACCAGGCTGTCGTTATAAAAAGTTTGGGAGTGCGGATTCAGGATGTAGGTCTTGTTAAAGATATCGGCCTGGCGCTCCACCTCGCTGATCGTTAAGTTCATCGAACGGATCGTCTCTACCGGGTACGCGCCAACTGCAGTCTCAGCACTCAGCATGAGGGTATCGGCACCGTCAATCACGGCATTGGCTACGTCGTTGGTTTCGGCACGGGTGGGCTTTGGGTTTACGATCATGCTTTCCATCATCTGGGTGGCGATAATCACCGGCTTGGCAGCCTTGTTACACTTCTCCACGATCATTTTCTGAAGCATTGGCACGCGCTCCATACCTGTTTCCACACCTAAGTCGCCGCGGGCAACCATCAGGGCGTCAGACGCTGCAATAATCTCATCAATGTTGCGGATGGCTTCAGGCTTCTCAATTTTGGCAATAACGCGGGTATCCTTGCCACGCTCTTTGATGATGCGCTTGATCTCCAGCACGTCCTCTACCTTGCGCACAAACGAGAGGGCTACCCACTCCACGTTGTGATCCAGGCCAAAGTGCAGGTCGCGGATGTCTTTTTCGGTCATGGAAGGAGCGGACACCGAAGAGTCAGGCAGGTTGATGCCTTTGCGTGGTTTTACTACACCGCCGTATTTTACGTCCGCTTCCACCAGGCAGTTATTGTCTGTGGTGACCACTTTCAGTTCCAGTTTGCCGTCGTCGAGCAGAATGGTGTCGCCTGGGTTTACGTCCTTTGCCAGGGCGGTATAGCTTGTGCCGAGGTGCTCGTGGTTGCTGATCGATCCGTCGCAGCGCAGCAAAACGCGCTGTCCTTCTTTTATTTCTACACCTCCGTTTTCAACCTCACCGATGCGGATCTTAGGACCCTGCAAATCCTGCACGATACAGATGTTGGTGTTGAAGCGGCGGTTTAATTCGCGGATATGCTCAATTACTTGCAAATGTTCTTCGTGCTCCCCGTGCGAAAAGTTTAGTCGGAATGCATCAACGCCCTCCTGCACAAGTGCTAGCAGACGTTCAAAGGTATTGCTGGCAGGGCCAACAGTGGCCAGTACTTTGGTCTTATTGAAGACTATCTTCATATGTCAGAATAATAAGTGTTCTTTGTTCTTGAGGGTAAGTGGATCAAATTGTTTTGCGTATTGAATCATGGGCAGGCTCTGAAATTTCCTGAACAGCTCCTGCGGGTTAAGATATTGCTGCAGTGCCCCTGATAGCTGCAGTATGTAGTCATACTCTTTTACGTCGGGCAACATATAAGGCCTTTTAACAGCAAGGGTGCCCAGGGCCTTGTTTCGGAACAGCCGTACCGTACTGTGTGTGTCATTGTGCTCAAAATGAGAAATGTACATCTTCTGCCGGTCTTCGAGTTCGTAACAAATGTCCTGCTGACGGGTGAGATTGAGTCCCAAAACACGGTTAATCGACCAGGCCATCTTGTAATCACGGCATGAGGCAACCACACCGAAAAGGGCGAAGCTGAAATCATACTCGATATCCAGGTACAGTGTTTTCATGGGCTAACAAACAGCGTAATTGCAAATTTATAAACATGGCAACGGAAAACGACCTTTAAGGCAAAAACTTTTCCCACTTACCGAATACAGCAATTTTTTTTGACATTGTCTGCCTAATTACATTTCTTTGCACAGTGTTTTAATAAACTATAAGAAAAAATGTCAGAAATCGCAGAAAAAGTAAAGGCTATCATCATCGATAAGCTTGGTGTTGAAGAGTCAGAAGTTACTCCAGAGGCTAGCTTCACAAACGACCTTGGCGCTGATTCACTGGATACAGTAGAGCTTATCATGGAATTCGAGAAAGAATTCAATGTTTCTATTCCAGATGACCAGGCTGAAAACATTGCCACTGTAGGTCAGGCGATCAGCTACCTGGAAGAGCACGCAAAGTAATATAACCCCGATTACCTTATTGTATTCAGTAATTTTTACTATCTATCCTCTACTAACAGCTTATGGAGCTTAAGAGAGTTGTAGTTACAGGGCTTGGCGCACTCACCCCACTTGGAAACAACGTTGCAGAGTACTGGAACGGGCTGGCCAATGGTGTGAGTGGAGCTGCGCCTATTACACGCTTTGATGCGAGTAAGTTTAAGACCCAGTTTGCCTGTGAAGTAAAGGGATATGATCCTGAAAAATACTTCGACCGTAAGGAAGCGCGTAAGATGGACCTGTTCTCTCAGTTCGCCATGGTGGTGGCTGACGAGGCGGTTCAGGACGCAAACCTGGTGGAAGGAAACTTTGACCCAGACCGCGTAGGTGTGATCTGGGGATCTGGTATTGGCGGCCTGCGTACTTTTCAGGAAGAGTGCGTGAACTTTGCCAACGGTGACGGTACCCCGCGATTCAACCCATTCTTCATCCCGAAGATGATCGCAGACATCAGTGCCGGTCATATTTCCATTAAGTACGGCTTCCGCGGACCTAACTTCGTAACGGTTTCTGCCTGTGCATCTGCTACCAACGCTATCATTGACTCTTTCAACTATATCCGATTGGGTATGGCCGATGTGGTGGTAACCGGTGGTTCAGAGGCTGCTGTAACCGAAGCAGGTATAGGAGGCTTCAACGCCCTGAAAGCCCTTTCAGAGCGCAACGACTCTCCGGAGACTGCCTCCCGTCCATTCGACAAAGACCGCGATGGTTTTGTGTTGGGTGAAGGTGCAGGCGCATTGATACTGGAAGAGTATGAACACGCTAAAGCCCGTGGCGCTAAGATCTATGCCGAAGTGATCGGTGGCGGTATGTCTGCAGACGCGTATCACATTACAGCCCCGCATCCGGAAGGTATGGGCGCACTCAACGTAATGAAGAACGTACTGCGCGATGCCAACATCAAGCCGGAGGAGGTAGATTACATCAACGTGCACGGCACATCTACGCCACTCGGAGACATCAGCGAGGTGAAAGCGATCCAGACGGTGTTTGGAGACCATGCCTACAACCTCAATATCAGTTCCACCAAGTCTATGACAGGTCACCTGTTGGGCGCGGCTGGTGCTATTGAGGCCATTGCAGCTATCATGTCGATGAAGAACAGCCTGGTGCCGCCAACCATCAATCACTTCACAGATGATGAAAATTTTGACTCCGGTCTTAACTTCACCTTCAACAAAGCGCAGGAGCGCGAAGTGAAAGTAGCGTTGAGCAACACGTTCGGCTTCGGTGGACACAATACTTCCGTTTTATTCCGTCAATTTATCGACTAGGTGTTTGGTCCCATAAAACCGGTACGGCGTTTCTATCACAGCCTATTTACCAAGGATAGAGAGATAGTGCGCGCCATTTCCGGAATTATTGGCAGCACGCCCGATAACATACGCCTGTACAAACTGGCGCTCACACACACGTCCTTTGCGCGCCAGAACCTGGCCAGCAAGCACGATACCAATGAGCGTCTGGAGTTCTTAGGCGATGCGGTACTCGGAACGGTAGTGGCTGAACTGCTTTTCAAAAAATTCCCTTACGAAGACGAGGGCTTTATGACAGAGATGCGCTCACGGATCGTAAACCGGGAGTCACTCAATCATATCGCCATGAAAATTGGCCTGAACCTGCTGGTAAAGGTCGATACCTCGGGTGGGCAGAGTGCCCGTCATAAATCTGTACATGGCAATGCTCTGGAGGCCCTTGTTGGCGCCATATACCTGGACAAAGGGTATACAACAACCCGACAGTTCATATTAGGCAAGTTGATCAAGCCGCACGTAGACCTGCACAAACTGGTCAACACTACATCAAACTTCAAGAGTAAACTCATCGAGTGGGCGCAAAGCCAGAATGCCGAAATCCGGTTCGAGATTGTAAATCGCAAGAACCAAGGCAACACAACAGAATTTACCTGCGAGATCTACCTAAACGATAAGCCGGTTGCCGTAGGCGTGGGCCTCTCCAAGAAAAAAGCCGATCAGGCTGCTGCTGAAAAGGCGCTGGAAGTACTCAATATCAGTTAAGGCTGCATTTCTATTATTGGACATAGTTCCCACATCCATCTAACACAACCATTTCTGCTTTCTTATACCTGAATTGCCCCTGTAGGTGTCAGGCTATACCTGTTCAGGGTATAATGGTTCTTTATTTGGCCGCCAAAGCTTAACTTGCTTCCGTATTGTTGCGTTAGAAAACACACTATGGAAGAAACTAAACTGATACTGGCGGGGGCTGCCCTGAATCAGACCCCACTTGACTGGGAAGCCAACCTGCTCAATATCCGATCTGCTATCATTGAAGCCAGCACCCGCAATGTGGACATCCTGTTGCTGCCTGAGCTTTGCATTACAGGCTACGGCTGCGAAGACATGTTTCTGCACCCCTGGTTTGCAGATGAGACATTCGACAAGCTGCTCCAGGTAAAAGAGTGGTGCGATAACATGACGGTGTGCCTGGGTGTGCACGTGATCATCGGGCAGGATGTTTTTAATACGGCTTGCGTTATCAAAAACAAAGAGATTATAGGCTTTACGGCTAAGCAGTTTCTTGCCCGTGATGGAATACACTACGAGCCCCGCTGGTTCACGCCGTGGCCAGCCAATGTAGTAGAGGAGTTTGAGATGAAGGGCAAGCGTTACCCGATCGGCGATATTGTATATGAAGAGAATGGTGTAAAATATGCCTTTGAAATATGCGAGGATGCCTGGCGAGCCAACCGCCCGGCCGAGCGCCACATGCAGAAGGGCGTGCAACTGATCCTGAACCCGAGTGCCAGCCACTTTGCTCTGAGCAAGACGGACCTGCGCCATCGCCTCGTAGTGGAAGCCTCCAAGAAATATCAGTGCGCTTACCTATATGCTAACCTGCTTGGAAACGAGTCGGGTCGTGTGATCTTTGATGGCGAAGTACTGATTGCCCAAAACGGAAAGTTGATTCGCCGTAATGAGCTGCTGTGCTTTAAGGACGTAGACCTGGAGTGCGCTGAAGTTAGCTTTGGCCCTAGCCCGGTAATAGCCGAAACAATTGAGTACCTGCCGCCCATTGATGAGAATGCCGAACTGATTGCTGCCCTGAGCCTGGCATTGTTCGACTACATGCGTAAGAGCCGCAGCCGTGGTTTTGTGCTTTCGCTGAGCGGTGGTGCCGACTCGTCGTGCTGCGCTGTGGCTGTGGCCGAAATGGTGCGCCGTGGCGTCGACAGCCTGGGTGTGACAGGTTTTGTGACCAAAGCCCGCATGTTTTCGCTTAAAGATGCCGAGTATTTTGAGGGATTACCGCAGGACCAGGTGGTAAGGCAGTTGGTAGGTCGTATACTCACCTGTGCTTACCAGGGCACTGTCAATTCTTCTGAAGCCACTTATACCTCAGCCAAAGAGCTGGCTGAGTCCCTCGGAGCTGTGTTCCACGACTGGACCATCGATGAGGAAGTGAAGGGCTATACCTCAAAAATAGAGGGTGCGCTGGAGCGTGATTTAACCTGGGAGCAGGACGACGTGACTTTGCAGAACATTCAGGCCCGTGTACGTGCTCCTGCCATCTGGATGCTGGCCAATATCAAGAATGCCTTGTTGCTGGCAACCTCTAACCGAAGCGAGGCGGCCGTGGGCTATGCTACCATGGATGGCGACACAGCCGGCAGTATTTCCCCGATAGCAGGCATAGACAAAGCCTTCATTCGCCAGTTTTTGATCTGGATGCAGGAGGAATTAGGCTACCTGGGGCTGGACTATGTGAATAACCTGCAACCTACAGCCGAGTTGCGCCCTTCTTCTGAAAACCAGACGGATGAAAAGGACCTGATGCCTTACGAAATCCTGAACATGATCGAGCGGCTGGCCTGGTACGACCGACTCTCACCGCAGCAGGTAGTAGATAAACTCGAAGGAGAGAACGTAGCACCGATTGAATCACTGAAGGGCTATGTACATAGGTTCTATACCTTGTGGTCGCGCAATCAGTGGAAACGTGAACGCTATGCCCCGGGCTTCCACCTCGATGACTATAATCTGGACCCGAGAAGCTGGCTGCGTTATCCGATCCTGAGCGGCGGGTTTCGGGAGGAACTCAGCAAGCTGAAATAGGAGCATAAACTTATACCTGTAAAAGGCACTATCCTATACCTGTGAGAGCAGGGCAGGAGGGTGCCTTTCTCTTTTGCAGCAATACCTGTGGATAAATATACTTATACCTGTCTGGCGCTGATTTTTTAGCTTTGCTAAATATTGTAACTTTGGCAGAACCATACCATTGTATATGAGCATTCTGAACTATATAACCTGGGATGTAAGTCCTTCCATCTTTTCTATCGGCTCCTTTGAGGTGCGCTGGTACGGCCTCCTGTTCGCACTGGCTTTTGTGTTCGGACAACGCATCCTGACCAAAATCTATGTGGCTGAGGGCCGCACAGAAGGTGATGTGGATGTGATCACCCTGTACATGATCATCGGCACAGTTGTCGGCGCGCGTTTAGGCCATACCTTGTTTTACCAACCTGAGTATTACCTGAGTAACCCGATTGAGATTCTTAAAATCTGGGAAGGCGGACTGGCCAGCCATGGTGCTACTATTGGTATCTTGCTGGCTTTGTGGCTGTTTAGCCGCAAACATCATTTTGATTATATGTGGGTGCTGGACCGGATCGTGATTGTGGTAGCATTGGGCGGTGCGCTCATCCGACTGGGGAACCTGATGAATTCTGAAATTTTTGGTCGTCCGACGGACCTGCCGTGGGGCTTTATCTTTGTGCGTCAAAGCGAATACTCGCACGTGCCGCGCCATCCAACGCAGTTGTACGAATCATTCAGTGTATTCCTGCTGTTTGTGCTGCTTTACTGGCTCTGGAAAAAATACAAAGAAGCCCTGCCAAAAGGTTTGCTGTTTGGCATTTTCGTAACAGCTCTGTTCACGTTCCGTTTCCTGGTTGAGTTCCTGAAAGAGGTGCAGGTAGAAAAAGAGACGACAATGGCACTGAACATCGGCCAGCAGCTGAGCATTCCGCTTATCATAATTGGTTTGATCATCCTCCTCAGGGTATGGCGCAATCCGAAACCGGCTTTGCCTGGCGGGAAACCTGCCCGGGAAGTAGCCCGAAAGTAGACTTCAGTTTAGAAACAGAAACGGCCAGCAAGTATGCTGGCCGTTTTGCTTTTATGAAGATCCGGTTTAGTCTAGGCTATACCTGAACAGGCCGCCGTCTTCGCTTGTGATCACGAGGGTATTTTCATTTTCGAATGCCACTGCCTCGGTTTGCCCGGCTTCCTTGATATTCACCTTCTGATAATCGCCTTTGTAGAAGGCAGCTGGTTCACCCACATTTTGGAAAATGTGCAAGCCACCTTCACTCACGAGCGCCACCCTACTGCCATCAGCGTTGCTGGCTGCGCCAGTTACAGGTACACCCAGTTTATGACTGCCCAGCAATTTGGCCTTGTACTGACCGCCGCTGTCGGGCAACTCGTATACCTTAGCTGTCTCCTTTCTACCCCTGTCCTTCGACACCAGGTATAGCTTGCCACCCTGCCAGAAAATGGCCTCCACATCGTAGTTCATATCCTTTTTGGAAGGCGGAAATGCTTTCTGGTCTTCGTAGGTATACCGGATTGCCTCAATCTGCTCTGGCTTGTCGAGTTGGAGTTTGTAGATGGCCAGCTCCTTGCGCTTGTTGTTGTTATTGCCCGTATCGGCTATGTAGATGTTCCCTTTGCTGTCAAGCGCCAGGTCTTCCCAGTCCACATTGGGCAGATTCAGTTTAATGGTCTCTATTAGTTTTCCTTTACGATCTATCAGGTAGAGGTGCGGTTTGTTACCTGCATCGTTGTGCGTGATGTAGGCGTCCCGCTCAGGTATAAACTCAACCCCGGAGCTTTCACCTATCGGAGAACGTAGTGTTCCCATCCGGACCAGTTTGCCAGTAGCCGCTTCGGGATTGGTGACGTTGTCGGTAGGCCGCCCCAAGAAGTAAAAGAGGGCCACCATCACAGGTAAAAAAAAGGCTAGTATTTTCAGCATGAGCTTCATAAGGTTCTTTTAAACAAAGGCACGTTAAGGTATAACGGAAAGCAAAAGCCCTGTGGTTGCGTACAACCTGTAAATACCCGTTTTTTTACCGGAAAACTGTTTTAAACCGTGGTGATGGAGATAAAGAAGATAAAAGAAACCTGCCTTTACATAGACGATCTGGAACGTAGCCGTCAGTTTTATCATGGAATATTGGGATTGCCTGTGATCGGAGAGGTGAAAGAACGCCATATTTTTTTCAGGGCTGGTGAGTCGGTGCTGCTCTGCTTCCTGCCGGAGGCTTCCAGGAAAGGGGGAACGCTGCCTCCGCATTTTGGCTCGGGACAGCTGCACCTGGCTTTCGAGGTTAGCCGGAATAATTACGGTGACTGGAAAAGTAAAATAGAGAAGGCAGCTATACCTATAGAACAGGAATATGATTGGGGACGAGGTTTCCTGTCGTTCTACTTCCGCGACCCGGACCAGCACTTGCTGGAAGTTGTAATGGAAGGGATGTGGGAGAAAGACTGATGCACCACGCCCAGGTATAGCCTGTAAAAACAAAGCCCCGGCGTATTGGCCAGGGCTTTGTCGTATCTCAAAAGCGGGGAATGCTTATTGCAGTCGTGCCTGAATCTCTTCGATTAGACCGTCGTAGCGCTTCAGCAGACGACCCCAGTCTTTGAAGTCTTCATCGTCTTTCACACTAATGTTGCGCGCCGTGTTGTTCTCACGCTCGTGGCGCTGGCTCACGATCTTCACCACATAGGTTAGGTCGTTGGAGTTACCGCCGCTGCTCACAATCACACGGGTGCGGATCATGTTCGCGCCGTTAAAGTTCTGCACCTGCCAGGCACTGGTCAGGTAACCTGTGTTGTAGTCTACCGTCTCCAGCACATCAAAACGCTTGGTAATGATCGAGCTCAGGATTCTCCAGGCATCAGCCGGGTCAACAGTTTTGTTTATAGGGATAGTGATGCGCACATTGGCCATATCCGAAGAAATAGAAGAGGTATAGGCCTCGTCTACGGCAAGTTCTACAAATTCTGTTGGCTCCGGAGCCTGCATGTTTTCCTGGTTGCAATAGTTTTTGATATAACGTATGAAACCGTCTTTGGTCACGCGCACTTCTACGCAGCCGTTCTTAGGCACTTTCAGGTCGTATTTGCCCACACCTACTACTTTGCCGGCTACCTCGATGTTGGCATCAGCCGGAGAGGACGTGATTTTCACCAGACGATCCTCGAGCAGGGCGCGGCTACGAAGCGGAGGTAGCGGGTCAGTGGCTGGTTTGTTGCAGTATACCTGCACCACTTCTGCAAATCCATCCTTTGTTACGGTCACTGTTACGCAAGTACCGAAAGGTACGCTCACGTCTGTGTTGCCACGGCCGCTTACCACACCGTTCAGCGCTACAGAGGCATCAGCCGGAATCACTTCCAGGCGCACCTGGCGGTCTTTCAGTTCAAAAAAGTCTTTTACAGGAGGTGCTTCACGATCTTTCTGGTTGTAGTATACCTTCGTTTGTGGCGCAAAACCGGGCTTTTTAACCTCCACATTCAGGAACTTGTCTTTCTCCACAACCAGGTTGATACGCTTTGTACCAGCCAGGCGACCGTCAATGTAAATCTCTGCATCGTAAGGTTCTACACTAATGTCGATCAGGCGGTTAGCCAGCTCAATTTTTTGCTCTTTATCCCACTTCATCGTGCGGGGGAACTCACGGATCACGGGCTCATAGCCCTCTTTTACAACAGCAATGCGGTTACGGGAGTCTTTGTTCAGCTTCAACTCGATACCGCCGACGCCAAGCTCAGTTACAGGGGTATTGTCCGCATCGTTCAGCAAAAAGAATTTAGCATCGGGGAAGTTAGCGGCGATGTTAATTTTGCTTTGTGCAAAAGAAGAAAACGCCAGAAGGCAATAAATGAAGGATAAGTAGAAAATTCTCCTCATAAGAAATAAGTAAAGTGAGTAATTATAAAAAAGGTTGGTTGCAGTTTTATCACTGCAAATTTAATTAAAATTATTTAAATTTATATATAAGGATTTGTGTATCAATGAAAATACCTAAAAGTGGGTACTCTTTAATTGCTATAAATAAACGTGTAGCAGGTGTTATGAGAAGGAGAAAAATAAGCCTCTGGAGACGTATTTCTGCATTGAAAAGTACGTATTTTAGGTTTATTTTAGCTTTAGCAGCAGCTCAGGTGAGATAGTATGGCCTCCGTCGAAGGTATAAACTTGTGGCGAAATGCCGAGTCGGTTCATGACCTGATGTTGGTGCTCCAACTTTTCCGGCGTGATAAACTCGTCCTGCGTTCCGTACACCACATCCACCGGTATACCTGCAAACCCCTTTTTGCCTGACTCAAAAGAGATATCTTCGGGGAAAGAAGCGGCCCAAAGCACAAGGTGGTGGTAAGGCACCTGCCTGGTTGCCAGCCAGCGGCAAACCGTAGCGCCTCCCTGCGAAAAACCCAGGACATGCACCCGCACATCGGTTGGGACTTGCAGCAAGATTTCCTGCAGAAGCAAATTCAGATAAGCCGACTGGTCTTCTATTTCTGAAAGCCGGTCTTCCTTCGTCATCCAGGTAGCACCTACCCGTCCTGAAAAACCATCCAGGTAAAAGCGGGAAAGTCCTTCTGGTGCCACCACTAAAGTTGCGCCATCATCCAGCACGGCAAAATGGCGGAGGAAGTAGCGGGCCAGCTGCCCATAGCCATGGCAAACTACCCAAACATCACGGGTATGTTTTGAGGGCGTTCCCAAGGTATAGTAGCGTGCCGTACGTGGCACTGTCAGCTTATGCTCCATGGTGGTATTGCGTGAGTGAGTTAATGAATGAGTGAATTGTATAATGTTCATGGAGAAAAAATCACTCCATCACTAACTCACTCATTCACTCAATTTATTAAAGGTGTTCTTTTGTGAACTGGAAGGGCAGGAGGTCGGCTACGCTGCGTAGGCGGTAGAACTTGTCTTCCGGGCCCTGTAAGAGCACAAGTATAGGTTCACCTTGTTTGTACTCGTACTCAGCCATCACCTGGCGACAGGCGCCGCAAGGCATGGCCGGTAGAAAGTGCTGTTCACTTCTACGGCGGGCCGTTACGGCGATCAGCTTTATCTTTTTGTTCGGGTGGTTGGCGCTCAGGGCGAACAGAGCGGTACGCTCGGCACAAAGGCCGGAAGGGTAAGCCGCATTCTCCTGGTTGTTTCCTTTGAACATAGAGTTGTCTTCAAGCACGAGGGCAGCGCCTACCAGAAAGTTGGAATAGGGGGCATATGCATCGTTTGCCGCTTGTTGAGCTAGCGACATCGCCTCGCGCTCCTGTTGGGTAAGTTCGTCTGCCGAGAGTACGTCGATGCAGATATGTATATTCAGCTCACTTGCCATTTAAGACCTTGTAGGTATAAAAATTAGAAAAGGGCTATAAATTTAACGGAATATTCTGATAAAACAATGCAAAAGATTGGCCTTGCAGGGGGTAATTGCTAAATTCAAACGCAACGATACGAATACTATGAAGAAAATACTTTTACTCGGGGCCGGTCGCTCCGCCTCTTCGCTTATCTCATACCTGTTACAACACGCTCCCACTGAGAACTGGCACATCACCATCGGCGATATTAACGTGGATCATCTCCGGGATAAACTCGCGCAACTGGATTTCGCTGATGCCATTGTTTTTAACGTGCACGACGATGCGCAACGCGAAGCAGAGGTAAGCAAAGCCGACCTGGTGATTTCGCTTTTGCCGGCAATCTTTCACATAGAAGTAGCCCGTGAGTGTATGAAACAGGAGAAACATCTGATCACGGCGTCCTACGTTTCACCGGAGTTCAGGGAGCTGCACGAAGAAGCGAAGCGTAAAAATCTGACCATTATGATGGAGTCCGGCCTTGACCCAGGTATAGACCACATGTCGGCAATGTCCGTGATACAGCGGGTGCAAGGTATGGGCGGCAAGATCACGTCTTTCAAATCCTATACGGGCGGACTGGTAGCGCCGGAGTCGGATAACAACCCCTGGAACTACAAGTTCAGTTGGAACCCGCGCAACGTGGTGCTGGCAGGGCAGGGAACGGCCAAGTACATCAAGAATGGCGAGTATAAGTACATACCTTACCACCAGCTTTTTAAGCGAACTGATGAGCTGTATGTGGAGGGCTATGGCCATTTCGACGGTTATGCTAACCGCGACTCGCTGAGCTACCGGGAGCATTATGGCCTACAGGATATCCCGACCATGCTGCGTGGTACGTTGCGCCGTGTTGGTTATTGCGATGCCTGGCACGTGTTTGTGCAACTGGGTTTCACTGACGATAGCTATGACCTGGAAGGTGTGGCCGGTATGACGTACCGAAGCTACCTGGAAGCATTTCTTCCGCCTGCTGCTTCTGCCGATGAAACGCCGCAACAGCGCTTGTGCCGCTACTTAGGTATAGCGCCTGAAGGTGGGATCATGGAAAAACTGGAATGGCTCGGCTTGTTTGAAGAAACGCCCTTGGAGATGCAGGCCGCCACACCGGCGCAGGTGCTCGAAAAAATACTGGTTGGCAAATGGAAGCTGGAGCCCGGCGATAAAGATATGATCGTAATGCAGCACCTGTTTGAGTACGAACTGAATGGCGAGCAACACGAACTCACTTCCTCTTTGGTGGTGCTCGGCGACGATGAAGTACAGACCGCTATGGCCAAAACCGTAGGCTTGCCGGTAGGTATACTGGCGAAGCTCCTCCTGCAAGGCAAGATTGAAAGACGCGGCGTAGTTATACCTATTCACCCGGATCTATACGAACCCGTGTTGGAAGAGCTGAAAGGGTATGGCGTTGATTTTGTGGAGGTAGAAAAGTAGAAGCGGCGCATTAGCAGGTATAGCCGCTGGCAGTTTCAGAAAATGAGGTAGTAATCCCGCAGTAGTGCTGTAAAGTCAGCAGTATAAGTTGTACCATCTTCTTCCCGAATATCCAGCTTTTTGTAAGTTATCTGTTCTGTAGGCTCAAAGCTATAGGTCTGCACATGGCGAATGCACTTGCCCCCCGTGCGGGTATAGACCTCCAGCGTTTCGGCCAGGTATAGTGCGTGCGCCTTGGCGAGTTCAGCAAAGTGACTGGCCTCCGCTGGCGGCAAAAGCAGGTATAGCTTGCCGTCTTGTGTCAGGTGCTTCTGTGCAAAAGTCAGGATATCTTCAAAAAGCAAATTGCCGGTATGTTTGGCTGCGTTTTTAGCAGCATTACCAGATTTGAGCGAAGCCAGAAAAAAGGGCGGGTTCGACAAGATAACATCGTACTGCTGCGTGCAGGTTTTGGCAAACTCCTGCAGGGGCACTGGGTATAGGTTCAGCCGATCCGCCCACGGACTCACAGCAAAATTCTGCACCGCCTGTACCTGCGCCTCCGGGTTTATTTCCACGGCTTCAACTAGCGCCTCCGACCGCTGCGACACCATCAGTGCCAGCAAACCTGTTCCTGTGCCGATGTCCAGTATCCGCTTCGTCTGCCGCACCTCCACATAAGCCCCAAACACACAGGAGTCCGTGCAAACCTTCATCGCACACTGATCTTGGTTAATACGGAACTGCTTGAATTGGAAGTAGGTATTGGACACTGGTCGGAATGAGTAGTGGGTAATAATGAATAATTCTTAAGCTCTCTTCTGGAATCGCTTTGTGAATAAGAGGAAGGAGCTGTTAAAGAGAATAATGGCGCTCGCAGAAATAAAAATACAGTCGGGATTCTTGAAGGTATGAGTTAAGCCATATCCTATAAGAAATAGCAGTGGCGTACTGCAAAAATAGATCGTGCTTATTAGTGTTTGTCTCTTCAATAGGACAAACACTCCAACAATGATGTAAATGAAAAGAGCAATTATTAACAATATAATTGCCACATATACTGCCGCGACTAATCCATCTAAAGCAATCATATTCTTTGGCTAATCATCTTTATCCACTAACCAATTTTAATCACTTCGAGTTAAACTGCTATTAATCACTTCGAGTTAAACTGCCCTGACTCAAACCCCTCGTCAATCAACAAGTTCGGCGATAACGCACTGGCAACAGCTAATTCATCGCAGCGCTCGTTTTCGGGGTGGCCGGCGTGTCCTCTGATCCAGACGAAGCGCACATTATGCTTGGCATATACCCGCAGGAAACGAGCCCACAGGTCGCCGTTTGCTTTTCCAGCGAAGCCCTTCTTCTGCCAGCCAAAAACCCAGCGCTTCTCCACCGCATCCACTACATATTTGGAGTCAGAGTAGACTGTGACAGGTATACCCGGTTTAGTAATCGCCTCGAGCCCCACGATCACGGCGAGCAGTTCCATGCGGTTGTTGGTGGTTTTACGGAAACCGGCAGTCAGTTCTTTTTCGTGGTTTTTCCAGCGCAGGATGGTGCCATACCCACCCGGACCCGGATTTCCACGTGAAGCCCCGTCTGTAAAAAGCTCGATCATATTTTATTTTTGAATGAGTGGTGGAGTGAATGAGTAAGTATAAAAATGATGTGCCATTGATTGAGTAAAGGAGTGATTTTTAAAACTTCTACCTTATTGTAAGGCCATTCGAAATTCAAAATTATTCACGCAATCTCTCATTCACTCTTTAATTAAATTGGTAGGTTCGTTTTGAATAGTTTGATGGCGATGGCCAGCAGGATAACACCAAATACTTTGCGGAGCACGTTGGCGCCTGCTTTGCCGAGTTTGCGCTCCAGCCATGCCGAAGCTTTGAGCACGATGTAGACGAACAGGAGGTTCAGAACTATACCTACCAGAACATTAGGCAGCGAGTAGGCAGCCCGCAACGAAAGCAGTGTGGTCATGGTGCCGGCTCCTACAATCAGCGGGAAAGCCAGTGGCACGATCGAACCGCTTTTTACTTCCGGGTCGGAGTGGAAAAGGTCTTTGCCAAGGATCATCTCCAGACCGATCAGGAAAATGATGATGGCACCAGCCATCGCGAAGGACTCAAAGTCGATGCCGAACAGTTTCAGGATGCCATCGCCTACAAACAGAAACACGATCATCAGGACACCCGAAATGATCGTTGCTTTCTCAGACTCTATTTTACCCTCGCGTTTGCGGAGGTCGATGATAATGGGGATAGAGCCGAGGATGTCGATTACCGCGAACAGGATAAGCGTAACTGACGCGATTTCCTTGAAACTGAACATGCTTTAGATTGTTGATGGTTAACTGTTAAATTGTTCTTTCAGCAAACTGTAAGATACAGGTATACAGCAGATTGCATTGTGCAAACATTTAACAAACCGCAAAGGTAATGTTCTTAGGCGTAATAATGCAGGAAAAATCGCTTTAGCTCTTCGTATTCTTCGTTGTCGATGGCCGGGAAATTGGCTACCCGGAAAGTATTGCGCTGCCACGGCCCGTAGCCATTGCCCAGCCGGATGTTGTGGTGCAAAGCCCGTTTCTTGATGTCCTCCACCAGTCGCTCGTTCGCCTCCAGCACCAGCACCGTTTTAGAACGTACTTCCTCGTTCTCGATCAGCAACTTAAAATCAGTAAACTGCCCGAAGAACTCGTACAACTCGTGAGCCCGGTCAATCAGGTCAATGTCGGTTTGCTTGATAAAAGGCCTGTCCTCGAGCATACGCTTGAGCAGGTATATGTTGAGTGTGTTTGGCGTGTGCACGGTCTGATAATTCAGCATCTTTTCGTAGAGCGATACCAGACTGTTGTAATGGTTGCGCTCGTTCATTTGCTTGGCCCGGAATATGGCACGTGGGGAACAAATGAGTATACCCAGTCCCGGCGGCAGACCAAAGCACTTCTGCACAGAAGCAAACCAGATATCGGCTTTGATATATTTCAGGTTAAGGCCAGCCATGGAAGAGGTGGCATCCACAGCGGTGAGCGTGTCGCGGAAGCGGTTGTGCAAATTGAGGATGGACGCAGCCGATACCTGCGTACCATTGGAAGTCTCGTTCTGGGTAATGCAGATCAGTTCGGTATCGCTACTGATATCGAGTGCCTCCACCGGCATGGCTTCGTTGATGTCGAAACGGATACCTGCTGCCTCCGGGCGCATTTTTTTGGCATACTCGTACCATTTCTCCCCAAAAGAGCCATTGTAAATATGGAAGCTCTTCTTCTTGGTGAGGCTTTGGATCAAGATTTCCCAGCATTCAGTTGCCGAGGAGGTAAAGAAAATAGAATAGTCCTGCGGAATGTTGAGACGACGCTTGAGCGAGCCCACCACCGTGCGCGATAACTGTACAAATTGTTCTCCGCGATGCGGAGCACCCAATATACCTTCATCGTACGCATCCACAAGGTAGCTACGCACTTCCGGGTAAATCTTAGACGGTCCTGGAAAGAAATTCAACATGGAGGTTAATATAACGAAAGTATAGTATGCCTACTATATACGAGTGCAATTATTTAGTGAACGAACTTTACTGTTATCACGCTATTTTTTGGAGCCAAAACCGATTTGCTTTGGTTTCATGCGCTCAAAATACTGCAGGGCCATTCTATAACTCTCCAAACCAAAGCCCGTGATCACGCCCTTGCAGAAAGGGGCCAACATACTTTTGTGGCGGAAGGCGTCGCGGGCGTATACATTGGAAATGTGTACTTCAATCACCGGTGTCTCAATCGCTTTGATGGCATCGGAAAGGGCCACTGAGGTATGGGTATAGGCGCCGCCATTGAATACGATGCCCTTGTAGCTGAAACCTACTTCGTGCAGCTTGTCGATGAGCACACCTTCCGTGTTGGACTGGAAATAGGATAACTCCATGGCCGGGAATGCCTCCTTGAGATCTTCAAAGTAAGATTCGAATGACTCGGAGCCATAGACGGATTTCTCGCGAATACCCAGCAGGTTCAGGTTTGGGCCGTTCAGGATCAGGATTTTCATAGTTCTGGGG
Organism: Pontibacter sp. HSC-14F20; assembly: GCF_019599265.1. Taxonomy (GTDB): domain Bacteria; phylum Bacteroidota; class Bacteroidia; order Cytophagales; family Hymenobacteraceae; genus Pontibacter. The sequence goes on from NZ_JAHZTC010000006.1 coordinate 93,414, forward strand.
TATCGTAGTGATTTCAGCTCAATTAAGCGTTTGCAATTTAAGGATTAACTATCTTTGCTTTGTTTTTTTGACAAAAGAAAGTTTTGTCAGCGCCTCTTTTGCCCAAATCTTAACTTATGAAGTGGTCCATTTGCATTACCCAGTTCGAACAGTACCTGCGCCTCGAAAAGTCGCTTTCCGGTAACTCCGTGGAGGCTTACCTGCGTGACATCCGCAAACTGACCGATTTTATGGAGATCAAAGGTATAAGGGTACAACCCGAGCAGATGACACCGCCTATTCTTCGGGAGTTTCTGGAATGGGTGGCTGGCCTGGGTATGACGCCACACTCGCAGGCACGTACATTATCAGGTATACGGGCCTTCTATAAATTTCTCATCATGGAGGATCTGATCACCGCCGACCCGACCGAGACGATTGAAGCTCCAAAACTGAGCCGCAAACTGCCCGACACGCTGCACTTCCATGAGATTGAGCAATTGCTGGCTGCCATCGACTTATCTACACCGGAGGGCACGCGTAACCGTGCCATGTTGGAGACGCTCTATAGTTCCGGCTTGCGTGTGTCAGAACTGCTGGACCTGAAACTGAGCAACCTCTACGAAGACATGGGCTTTCTGAAAGTGGCCGGTAAAGGCGACAAAGAGCGACTGGTGCCGATCGGGCGTGATGCGCTGAAACATATACAACTTTACCGCGATCGCGTGCGCTGTCACCTCACCATCAAAAAAGGACACGAAGATTTTGTGTTCCTCAACCGCCGTGGTGCCAAACTCACACGCGTTATGGTGTTCACGATCATCAAAGACCTGACGGCTAAAGCAGGTATACAGAAAACGGTGAGCCCGCATACCTTTCGCCACTCTTTCGCTACACACCTGATCGAAGGCGGCGCCGACCTGCGTGCTGTGCAGGAAATGCTGGGCCACGAGTCCATCACCACCACCGAAATCTATACCCACCTCGACCGCGATTACCTGAAACAGGTGATTAAGGATTACCACCCGAGGAGCTAGGGGGTTGTAGCGACGTTACATCGCGACGTCGTTTCCAATATTGTGGGCCGTCATAAATTATGGCCGCCTGTAGAGACAGATCGCGACCTGTCCGAATCGTTCCCCTGCACATTAAACCAAGCGTTACGCCATAAGTTAATAGACAACACCGTTTCAAAAACCCACATGCGAACTACCCTTTTTCGAACACTCACAGCTGCACTACTTTTCTTATCCATACCTTTTCTGGGCGCTGCTCAATCCGTTGATGACATAACGCCTATACCTGTTGAGGTGATCAAAGAGGCGAGAGGGCATGTGAGTATTGACGGGAAAACCCAGATCGTCTTCGACAAGCAGTTTGGAGCGCAGGCTGATTTTCTGAAAGAAATGCTGGCCACACAAACGGGCCTGAATCTGCCCGTATACCCGAACACAGAAACTAAGCCAAAAACCAGTCACCACATCCAACTAGTCTCCGACAACAAGACCATCGACAAAGCGGAAATGTATACCTTAGTTGTTTCCGGAAAAGACGTGACGATACGGGCCAAAGACACAGGTGGCATGGTATACGGCATCCAGACTTTGCTGCAGTTGTTCCCGCTCAAGCAGGTAAAGGAAGTGAAGATCCCGGATGTGCAGATCAAGGACTATCCGCGATTTGCTTACCGGGGTATGCACCTGGATGTGGTGCGGCACATATTTCCGCTGGAGTTCATCAAAAAGTACATCGACTACCTTGCCTTTCATAAGTTTAACACCTTTCACTGGCACCTTACTGACGACCAGGGCTGGCGCATCGAAATGGAGTCTTACCCGAAACTGAACACCATCAGCTCGTGGCGCAAAGAAACGCTGATCGGGCACTTCAAAGACCAACCGATCAGGTATGACGGCACCCGTTACGGCGGTTTCTATACTAAAGATGAAGTCCTGGAGGTGATCAATTACGCTTCTGTGCGGGGGATTAACATTATACCTGAGATCGATATTCCCGGCCACAGTCGTGCGGCCATTGCTGCTTACCCGGAACTCAGCACCCGTCCCGACACCACCTGGAACGTAGCGACAACCTGGGGAATGTACAACCGCCAGAACAACGTGCTGCAACCTAATCCGGCAACCTTCCAGTTTCTGGAGACTGTGTTTCAGGAAGTAGCCGACCTGTTTCCGTATGAGTACTTCCACCTGGGCGGCGACGAAACCAGCAAGAAGTGGTGGAAAGAAGATCCCGTGTCGCAGGCTTTCATCAAAGAGCACAACCTGAAAGATGAGAAAGGCCTGCAGACCTATTTCGTGGAGCAGGTAGCAAAATACCTGGCCGCAGAGGGCAAGAAAGTGATCGGCTGGCATGAGATTCTGGAAGGCGACCTGAGCACCTCTACCCTGATTATGAACTGGGGCGGAGAAAAGGAAGGTATAGCGGCGGCTACCCGCGGCCATCAGGTAATCATGTCGCCGGGCCATCCGCTTTACTTCGACCACTACCAGTCCAAAGACCCGAACGACAGCCTGGCCATACACGGTTACAATCCGTTGGATGCGGTTTACAATTTTGAACCGGTACCAGCCGCCCTCCGCGAAAAGAAACTGGACCACTACATTATCGGGGCACAGGGGAATTTGTGGACCGAGTATATCGGCAGCACCGCCAAAGTGGAGTACATGATCTTTCCGCGTATGACCGCCCTGAGCGAGGTGCTATGGTCGCCGCGTGAGAAAAAGGACTTTACGGATTTCAAGCGAAGACTGAAAACCAGCATTATCCCACGCTATACCTTCTGGGGAGCAGAATATTTCCCTCACTTTGAGAAGTGGACGATGAAGCAGAAATAGAATCCTAATATTTGTGGTCAAAAAAGCAGGTTAGTTATAGGCAGTTACTGAAATTTACTATATTTAAAAGCTGTAATAACACAGGCTGTGTCTCATGCATGGCCTGTGTTATTTTTTACAATTATTTTCAACCTATTTCCAAGCATTTATGACAACAACTTTACTCGAAAAAGAAAAACAGATTACCCATTTCTCTTTTACCGGCAAGGGTACAGAGTACTTTGCCATCGAAATTGTAAATCTCCTGCTCACAGTTTTTACGCTAGGGCTTTATTACCCCTGGGCAAAGGCCAAGTCCCTGCAGTATCTGTACCGTAAAACTGAGTTGGCCGGTACGCCCTTCGTTTTCCACGGCACCGGCAAAGAAATGTTTATCGGCTTTATCAAAGGATTAGGGATTTTTGTAGTGCTTTACGGCATTCTGATGTATGGTGTCTTTTCAGAAGATCCTGGTACCTTTCTGATCACGTATGGTATATTTATGCTGGGTTTACTGATGCTGATGCCTTTGGCACTGCACGGTATGATGCGCTACCGCACATCCCGCTCGAGCTGGCGCGGCATCCACCTGGGCTACCGGGGCGAACTCTCCGACATGTATGCAACATACCTGGTTGGCTTCTTCCTCACCATCCTCACATTGGGCATCTACGGCTCGTGGTTTGTAGTGAAGCTACGCAAGCAGATGATCGACAACGTGCGTTTCGGCAATGTAAAGCTGCGCTACGTAGGCGATGGTGCCGACCTATTCCTGATTCATCTGAAAGGATTTTTCTTTTCCATCTTTACATTGGGCATTTACTTTTTCTGGTACACAAAAAACTTACTTTACTTTTATGTGAACAACATTGTGGTGTTGCAGGAAGACGGTACTTACAGCCGCCTGCAGTGCCATGTTTCGGGTTGGGAAGTGTTGAAGCTGACGGTTGGCAATCTCCTGATCGTTATTTTCACGCTGGGGCTAGGTATACCGCTGACCACTACCCGCACGATGTCGCTCATTATGAACAACACCGTGATGAGCGGGCATTTTGATGCTGACGCCTTGGTACAGACCGAAGAAGCCTACGATTCGGCTACGTACGAGAGCATGACGGATATGATGGATATTGGTGTGATCTAACATGATATTTGAAGGGAAATACTATAATGGGCAAAGCTCCAAAGGCATGCCGGCTCAGATCGCTTTGCTGGCAGACGGGCTGCGCATTGACTACTGCGCTGACGAGGTATGTGGCTCTGTGCATTGGGAATTGGCAGGTATTCACCAGTCGGAGTTCAATGATGTGACCACGCTGCTGCGTTATGGAAAATTCCCGCAACAAAGTATTTCAGTTGTAGACAAAGGATTTAAGGAAGCGCTGCAGCAACACTACCAGGGGGCAGCCTTCCTTAAATCCGGCTACAACAGTGTATTAAATTGGGGCTTCTCAGGTATAGCCATCATGGCCCTGAGTCTGCTGGGCTTGCTGGTAGCCTTTGTCATCTGGGGTGTGCCAGCCCTCGCTGATCGGGTGGCCATGCATTTCCCTCAAAGCTACGAACGCCAGCTAGGTGAGCAACTCTATGCCAAAATGCTGCAGGGCTACCAGGTGAACGAAGAAAAAACGGCAGCATTAAATGAGTACCTGAGTGAACTGGAGACCGATCTGGATTACCCGATCACTGCTGCCGTCGTGACCAGCGACGAGGTCAATGCCTTTGCTATACCTGGCGGCTATGTGGTAGTGTATGAAGGTATACTCAACAAAATGGAGCATCATGAAGAGCTAGCCGCTTTGATGGGGCACGAGCTGGCGCACGTCCAGAAGCGTCATTCGCTACGTGCCTTGACGCGAAGCCTTTCGTACTATATGCTGGCATCGGTGCTGTTTGGTGATGTGAGCGGGGTAGCCGCCGTACTGGTTGACAACGCCTCAGCCTTGCGCAACTTAGAGTATAGCCGCAGTCTGGAACTGGAAGCCGACCGGGAAGGACTGGAGCTGCTGCACCGGAATGAGCTAAACCCGCAAGGTGTCATCCTGCTCATGGAGCGACTGCAGAGGGGCAGTGAATCAGAGATGCTCGATTTTATAAGTACGCATCCTAACACAGGAGAGCGTATGAAGGTGTTGAATGAAATGATAGGAGAGGGAGAGCAACCTTATAAAAAGAATCCGGAACTGGAGTGGCACTGGGAAAAGTTGAGGCACTAAGCCAGGTATACCACAAAGACCTAGCGATGTGCGCGACTCACGCGAGTGTCTGAACAAATGCGGAATAACAGCGGAAGAGAGGTACAGCTATGTCTCTACTCTATACTGGCGGCTCTGAAGTCACCGCGAGGTCGATCTGAACCCGCTTCAGAATTCTTAAGCGTTGTATGGTTTCACTTTCTATCTTTGCAGGCAGCTAACCTTAACCAAAATCGCTGCCGTGTATAAGAGCCTCCTTCGTCCGCTGCTTTTCAAATTAGACCCTGAGAAAGTACATTACCTTACCACCGACGCCCTGCGCACGGCTTTTAGTCTGCCTTTTGCGAAGAGTGTCAGCCGTGGTATGTTCCGGGTCGAAGATAAGCGGCTGGAACGGGAGCTGTTTGGTTTGAAATTCCCTAATCCGGTAGGTCTGGCCGCCGGCTTTGATAAAGATGCAAAGTTGGTTGATGAGCTGGCTGAGTTGGGTTTTGGCTTTATCGAGATCGGTACGCTCACCCCAAAAGCACAGGAAGGCAATCCCAAACCGCGTCTTTTCCGTTTGCCGGAAGACCAGGCCATCATTAACCGCATGGGCTTTAACAACGAAGGCGTGGAGGCAGCCGTGAAGCGTCTGCGGGAGCGAAAAAGCAACATTCTGGTAGGCGGCAACATCGGTAAGAACAAAGTAACGCCAAATGAAGAGGCGCTCAACGACTACCTCTACTGCTTCAAAGCGCTGTACGATGTGGTGGATTATTTTGTGGTGAACGTGAGCTCGCCCAACACCCCCGACTTGCGCGCCTTGCAGGAAAAAGAGCCGTTGCAGCAATTACTCATGGCCTTGCAGGAGCTGAACAGTTCGATGCCAAAGGCTAAACCACTGCTTTTGAAAATCGCTCCGGATCTGAACAAAGCTCAATTAAATGATATTATCGAGATTGCCATAGCTGCCAAGCTAAGTGGTATTATTGCCACCAACACCACCATCAGCCGCGAAGGACTGCATACCTCAGGAAGTCGTGTTTCCGAAATAGGAACTGGCGGCCTGAGCGGTAAGCCCCTCACTAAACACGCCACCGAAATTATCCGCTACCTGCGTCAGCACCTGCCGCAGCAGATTAAAATTATTGGTGTGGGTGGTATTATGACGGCCGAAGATGCTGTTGAAAAGTTAGAGGCTGGTGCCGATCTGGTGCAGCTGTATACTGGTTTTATTTATGAAGGTCCGACGCTGGTTGCAAGTATAAATAAGAAGTTGCTGAAGCAGGGATAAGTGGTTCTTCGCTTTGCAGCGGGATGGTTGGTAGGTATAGCTACTGCTATTTGCAGATATAGCGGGTTGTAATGTTTTATAGCTTCGCCTGTGCGGCGGGCACTCACTTTTTATCTTGACACAAAAAGTTAGCAAAAAAATCAAGACTTCCCAAATCGAGGGCCCCTACCCTCACTCGTTGAACGCTCAAACACTGAGTAGTCATTTAGGTGCACCTGGCTCAGTGATTTATTTCATAGCCTAAAGGGCAAGTTACTCTTGCCATACCTGCCAGTGGTGTTTACTATGGAGCTATACCTAGAAACTGGCAGTAGTAGAAGTCCCCATTTGAAGGGGACATGGGGATGTTAATCGTGCACGAGCATCCTGTCAATCCTATAATTGTGATTCAGACAATAATCTAAGCAGTCACAACTCCTCCTCTCCTCAACCTTATCTTCAAAACCTCCATATTTTCCAAACTTTCCGGCTTCTTACTTCCTATTCTTAATTTTTAGCACATTTCTCCAAAAGCCTTCGGATTTGCTGAGCGGCGTGTGCCGAAATAATGTAAATTTGGAATCTTAATTAGTTGAAGGGTATGGCAAAGAACACTTACAGAAACGATGCGGTGAGCACGGGAAGGGCGAGGAATGAAGTGCGTGGCCGTAATGAACCACGCGGTACTGCTGCTGCCACTGAAAAAACCAAACAGAAAAAAACAAAGAAGCCTTTTTTTAAGCTGCCGTCTTTCCGGTTCAACCTCAAGGCGCCCGCTTTCCTGACCGATCGGCGCTTTAAGCTGTTCATCGGATTTTCTTTTCTGCTGATCGCCTTCTTCATGACCATTGCATTCGTGTCCTACCTCTTCACTGGGCAGGCCGACCAAAGTGTAGTGGAGTCGGTGCAAGGCACGGGCCTGAAGGAGTCGGGGCAGGAGGCGGAGAACTGGCTGGGACTGTTCGGCGCCTGGGTTTCCCATTATTTCATCTATGACCTTTTAGGTATAGGAGCTTTCTTCCTGATCCCGATCGCATTCTTTGCCGGCAGCCGCATTGTGTTCCGCTGGAAGACTATCTCTATGTCGTACGTGCTGGGCCTCTCCACTTTCTCGATGCTGTGGCTGAGTTTGACGCTGGGGTACATCGTGCTGACTACGAATACAATAGGTAAGCTAGGCTTTTTGGGCGGAGGTATAGGTATAGAAACCGCTACCTGGCTGAGTAGCCTGATCGGCTGGGGCAGCGGTCTGCTGCTGGGCTTCCTGTTACTTATTTTTCTGGTATTCTTCTTTAACATTACGAGCTTCAACTGGAGCAAACCAGCTGCTGAGGGAGACGGTGATGTAGAAATTGAACGTGGAAGCGCTTCTTCGCTGCGCGATGTGGTGCACGGCTCGGCCCGCAACATCAACCACAATGCCGACCCGACCGCTTCGCTCGATGCTGAGGAAGAGGAGGATCTATACCTGGCCGAAGAAGAGGAAGAAGCCATTAACCGTGCGCTGGAGATGGAACTGAGTTCGCTTAAGCCAGAGCCGCCAAAACCTGCTACACCGGCACTAGCGCCAACGCTGGAGCTCGATATTGAGACCGAACTGGAAGAAGAACTGGCCGAAGCTGAGTTTGACACCGCCGAGGGAGAAGAAGAGCTGGACCTGCAGATTGAAAAGACGCCGGAAGAAGAAGCCGCTGACGTGCTGGCCACCGAAAACTATGACCCGACCCTGGACCTGGCTCGTTACCAATACCCAACCATCGACCTGCTCAATGACTACGGCGCCACCAAAGTGTCGGTGACAAAAGAGGAACTCGAAGCCAACAAAGACAAAATTGTGGCCACACTCGGCCATTACAACATAGGTATAGCGAGCATCAAAGCGACCATCGGCCCGACTGTGACGCTGTACGAAATTGTGCCGGATGCCGGGGTGCGTATCTCCAAGATCAAGAACCTGGAAGATGATATCGCTCTGAGCTTAGCTGCCCTGGGTATACGTATCATCGCGCCTATACCTGGCAAGGGCACGATAGGTATAGAAGTGCCGAACACTAAAAAGGAAATGGTGTCGATCAAGTCGATCCTTTCGACGGAGAAGTTCATGAAGAGCGAAATGGACCTGCCTATCGCTTTTGGTAAAACCATCACCAATGAAGTATTCATTACCGACCTGGCCAAAATGCCGCACTTACTTATGGCGGGTGCCACAGGTCAGGGTAAGTCCGTTGGCCTCAACGCCATCCTGACTTCACTGCTCTACAAGCGCCACCCTTCGCAGCTTAAGTTCGTACTCGTGGACCCGAAAAAGGTGGAATTGTCTCTGTTCAACAAGATTGAACGTCACTTCCTGGCCAAGCTGCCCGATACCGATGAGGCGATCATCACCGATACCAAAAAGGTGGTGAATACGCTCAACTCGCTCTGTATGGAGATGGACATGCGCTACGACTTGCTCAAGGATGCTGGCTGCCGCAACCTGAAAGAGTATAACCGCAAATTTGTGGAGCGTAAGCTGAACCCGAAAAAGGGACACAAGTTTATGCCCTACATCGTGTTGGTGATAGACGAGTTGGCTGACTTAATGATGACGGCCGGTAAAGAGGTGGAAACGCCGATTGCCCGTCTGGCGCAACTGGCCCGTGCCATTGGTATACACCTGGTAGTCGCCACGCAGCGTCCGTCAGTGAACGTGATTACAGGTATCATCAAAGCGAACTTCCCGGCGCGTATTTCTTTTAAAGTAACATCGAAAATCGACTCCCGCACTATTCTGGATGCTGGTGGCGCCGACCAACTGATTGGTCAGGGCGATATGCTTTTCTCGATTGGTTCAGACATGATCCGTATCCAGTGCGCCTTTGTGGACACGCCGGAAGTAGACCGCATTTGCGACTTTATTGGCGAGCAACAGGGGTATAGCGATGCATACCTGTTGCCGGAGTTTGTGGGTGACGAGAGTGGTAACGAAAAAGCTGATTTCGACTCCAGCTCCAAAGACCCGATGTTCGAGGAAGCAGCACGCATTATCGTGCAGCACCAGCAGGGCAGTACCTCGCTCTTGCAGCGTCGCCTCAAGCTGGGCTACAACCGAGCTGGTCGCCTGATCGACCAATTGGAGTCCGCAGGTATAGTGGGGCCATTTGAGGGAAGCAAGGCCCGCGAAGTTTTAATTCCGGACGAGTACAGTTTGGAACAGTTATTGAATACGCTCTAGGAAAGAAAACCAAGACACTTAACTACTGACATGAAACGAGTATTATCCCTTTTGCTGGTCGTAATGTTGTTTGCTAACCTGGCGCACGCGCAACAGGACCCTAAAGCAGGCAAAATACTGGACCAGATGAGCCAGAAGTACAGAAGTATGAAAGCTTTTAAAGCGACTTTTGCACAGACACTGGAGAATCCTTCTTCCAAAATGAAAGAGACCATGCAGGGCAATATCCTGGTTAGCGGCCCGAAATATAGATTGGCTGTGAGCGGTCAGGAGATCATCAGCGATGGCAAATTAATGTGGACCTATTTGAAAGAGGTGAACGAAGTGACCATCACAGAAACCGACGCGGAAGCTGAGGCCATGGCACCGAGCAAGATCTTCGACATGTATAAGAAAGGCTACAAGTACGCTTATGCTGGCACTGAGAAGCAAGGCGCTGATACATTTGATGTGATCGAGCTGGCTCCGGAAGACCGCAGTAACCCGATTTTTAAGGTACGCCTCTACATCAACCAGAAAGATAAATCGCTTAAGAGCTGGCAGATGTTCCGTAATAACGGCAGTCGCTATACCTATACCATCAATAACTTCCAGGCCAATCCAGAACTGGCCTCTGATGCCTTCAGCTTCAACAAAGCCAAGTACAAAGGCGTGCAGGTGGTAGACTTACGATAACCCAACCAATTTATGATAAAAGGAAAGAGCTGCTCTGTTAGGGCAGCTCTTTTTTTGTTGCTGGTTTACAAAGATACTCAAGAGGCTTTGACTTCTATGGTTGCGACAATGAACCCCACCTGCGGGGTGGAGCGGAATCTTAAGGTATAAGTTCCTGCCTCGGTCGGGTGAAAGCTATAGGTAGCTTTGCGGATAGGCAGATCATCGGTGCAGACGTTTCCTTTATACTTTGCCACAACCCGTATGACTGTTTCCTTGCTGGAAGAACTTACATCAAAAGAGCCGAACTGACCACAACCACCGTTAACCTGAAAGTAAACATCAACAGTTACATTTTCACCTACCTGTGCTGTTGCAGGAGCTTCTACGCGCACAATAGGAGCAGGTCGCTCCTGTACCGCAGGTTCAGCATCCTCCTTAGAGCAGCCGGTAGCAAACAAGAGAATTAAAGCGGAGATGCACAGGAGTCGTATCATTTCATTATGCTATAGGTCTATTCTGTAGAGCCGTTTAATGGTAAAATGGTTGCAAGGCATGGTAGATCGAGCAATGCGATTCAATTAGTGGTTGGAGCAGGTATAAAAAATTTGTAGCTGCCTCTAAATAAACTAGCTTTGCTATACCTGAACTTTAGCTCCTATACCTATCATGACCAGAGAAAAGCTGTTTGAGCAGATACTCCAGAAAAAATCATACCTGTGCATTGGCCTCGACACCGACCCCAAACGCCTTCCCGAGCACCTGCTCGACCACGAAGACCCGGTGTTTGAGTTTAACCGCCAGATCGTAGAAGCGACTGCCGACTTGTGTGTAGCCTACAAGCCAAATATTGCTTTTTATGAAGCACAGGGGCCGAAGGGTTGGGTGAGTCTGGAAAAGACGCTGGAAGTTATACCGGATGAAATTTTCACAATAGCGGACGCCAAGCGCGGCGACATAGGCAACACCTCGGAACTGTACGCCCGCGCCTTTTTCGAAACCATGAATTTTGACTCCATTACAGTAGCGCCTTATATGGGTGCTGATTCGGTGAAGCCGTTCCTGGTGCAGCCCGGCCGTTGGGTGATCTTGCTGGCGCTAACCTCCAACCCTGGCAGCAAGGACTTTCAGATGCTGAAGCTATCAGACGGCAACGAAGAGTACCTGTTTGAGCAAGTGCTGCGCGAGAGTGCCAACTGGGCCAGCGTAGGACAGATGATGTATGTGGTTGGCGCTACGCAAGGCGAGTACATCGAGCGGGTGCGGGCCATTGTGCCCAACCACTTCCTGCTGGTGCCGGGTGTAGGTGCCCAAGGCGGCAGTCTCGAAGAGATTTCACGCTTAGGTATGAACCAGCAGTGTGGCCTTCTCGTCAATTCTTCCCGCGCCATCATCTACGCCTCCTCTGGCCGCGACTTCGCCGATAGAGCTCGCGAGGCAGCTTTAGAAGTACAGAAAGAAATGGAACAATACCTGGAACAATATGTAACGCATTTGTAATATAGTTCAGCAGGTAGGGACTGCTTACGATTTAAACCGCCATACCTCAGCAATGCAGCTGAGGTATGGCGGTTTCATATTTATCTTCGCCACTGAGTATACCTGCTTATACCTGTTAACTATACTGCATTTGCAGATAAATCATTAAATTGTAATGATAGATTTTGTAGGTTATCTTGAGACAGATAATATGCTAAAACTTTATTAAGCGATTAGAACTGAATTTGCCAAAACTAAACCTTCATACATGAGGCGGATAAACGCAGGTGATTACGCTTATCTGCTAGTTGTATGTAATGAAATCAATTAGAACTATACTTTGAACCGCTTATGAAAACCAGAACTAGCTTTCCCTCCATTGTGACCATCCTTTTCTTCATATGCTTCGGGTGCGATAAAAAAGATGAAGTGACATGTATTGATGATTGTATGGAGTCATACTTGAAAAAAAATGAAATGGTCAGCTATAAAGGTGAAGAAGTAGGCTGTAAGTACTTTGTGAGTCTGTATGAGTACCAAAATAAGCAGTACTATGAGGCTGTTTTGATTTGAATGAATAAAAAAGCAGGTGCCGGTTGTTTGAGTAAGAAAAGTTAGCAGACTTATGACTTACCCAAGTAGTTTAACCGACACCCAATGGCTTTTAATAGCGGAGATATTCGAGGAGCAGATGCTGCAGCGCAAGCGCCAGTGGCCGCTTCGCAGCATTCTGGACGGCATATTCTACGTGGTCAAGGGGGGCGTTCAGTGGCGCATGATGCCGCTAGACCTGCCCTGCTGGCAGACGGCCTACTACTATTACCGTAAATGGCGGCGGGATGGTTGCTGGGAAATGCTCCACGATTGTCTCTCAAAGCAGGTCAGGGGCCGCCATGGCAAGGCGGCCTCCCCGAGCGTGGGCATCCTCGACTCGCAGAGCGTGAAGACCGTGCAGCAGGGCGGGGAGCGGGGCTATGACGCGGCCAAGCGGGTGAAGGGGCGCAAGCGGCATCTGATGGTTGACACGCTGGGCCTGTTGATCGTGCTCATCGTCCACCGGGCAGACGTTGCCGAGCGGCAGGGAGCCCAGTGGCTGCTGCGCAGGGCGGCAGCTAAGATGGCGGATTTCGGCCGTCTGAGGCTGTTCTTCGCTGACCAGGGCTACGGCGGGCTTGCCATGTGGGAGTGGGTGAAAAACACGTTCCGCCACCTGAACTGGAGGCTGGAGATTGTGAAGAAGATCCACAAGAAAGCCTTTGAAGCTTTACCTAAGCGATGGATAGTGGAACGGACCTTCGGCTGGCTCAACCTTTACCGCAGGCTGTCCAAGGACTATGAGTACTCCACCAAATCGTCTGAGACGATGATAAAAGTGGCCATGATTCACATCATGCTTAACAAACTAAATAAAGGAAATTAAAACAGCCTCTATGTGTTAGGAAATCATTGTGCTGACGTGGCAATAAATCCTACTGACTGTAGTGGCAACACCTTGTGCGGAACTGGAAATGAGAAGGTATGCAGTGAGTTTGTTGGAAAGGCAAAGTATATAGGTATAGTTGGAATTAAGCCATAAATCACCAAGCACACAACAAAACCTATAGTGCATAAACGCACCATAGGTACTGTGTCAAAAGTCAAGTTTATTTTAAGAAATTTAGGAAGAGGTTAGTCTTCAGATTGCCTCTATTCTGTGCAGCAAGGGCTTCGGTTCTTGCTGCTTTTTTATTTCAAACCTTGGGTCGTAATATTCATTCTTCTTGTATAAGCTGTACATGAGCAGCAGTAACTTCCGCTGCACGGCTACCAAAGCCACGATAGGCTTTGCTTTGTTTGGTTTAAGTCGGTTATAGAACAGCTTCAATGTCGGATTCACCCGCACAGCGGTCATGGAAGGCATGTGCAGCATGCTTCGGATATGGCTGTTGCCTTTCTTGCTTATCTTGGTGCTGCCCCTATAGGTGCCTGACTCCTTTAGTACTACGTCATAGCCTGCATAGCTGGCCAGCTGCTTTGCACTGCTGATCTCATTAAAGCCGCAGGTCTCCCCAACCACCGTTGCCGCCGAGATGAATGACACTCCTGGGATGCTCTCCAGGTAGTGTATCTTTTGGGCCAGGTGCTGATTTCCCTCGACCAGTTCCTTCATTTCCTGTTCAATCTCGAGCAGCTGTAACTCCAGAAGTTTAAGCCGCTTTGCCTGGCGCTTTATTTCTCTTGGGTTACTGTAGGCCGAGGCCTAGAAGGCGTGTAGCCGGTTCTTCTCTACGTTCTTTTCCTTTAGCAAAAAAGAGCGTTCTCTGCTCAGGGCCTTCAAGTGCCGCAGGGTCTTATCCGGAGGAGACCAGAGGGGCAGCTTCCGCTCACAGCCCAGCATGGCCAGCATCCGACTGTCCAGCGCGTCCGTCTTGGATCGCTGGCTCAGGCTTTGGGCGTAGCGCTTCACTCTGCCTGACTGCATCACGCTGATGGTGTAACCTCTCTGGTGCAGGTAGAGGGCCAGGGCTTCGTAGTACACCCCAGTCGCCTCCATCACCACCACCAGTTTCTCTTTTTGGACCTTGAGCTTGTTGAGCCATTTCTCTATTTTCTGGTAACCCTTTGCATCGTTAGTTACATCGGCACTGGCGGTAAACTCTTTTTCCAGATCTAGATTTAGGGTTCCCAGGCAGAGAGAAAGGGTGTCTTTGGCCACGTCTATTCCCAGCGCCTGCTTTAGTACTTGTAGTTCCATAGGCATGCTTTTTTAAACCTGACTTACTTTTCGCCTTTGCTCGCTTTTGATTCGATCTCGTCAAATGGATCCAGGTACTGTTCAAGCTCTAAGAAAGTCGGCAAAAGGGTAGTAATTCTATGCTACGACATCATCAATGTGTGTCTGGCCCAGCACACTTTATCCCTTCTACCTGGTTTTATAGTTATCAATAATTTATCTATCTTTTACCTATACCTAAATTAAGAAACAGCCGCTAACATACGAGCCCAGCACGTTAAGTGCACGCAAAGAGAAATATCTTCTCATTTTGAATTTATAGAAAATAGTATGGCAGAATTCTGGGAATCAAGTTTTAGAGATAAACAAACGATGTGGGGGTTTGAACCTGCAGACTCTGCCATTGCAACTCTAAACTTATTTAGAGTAAACAGGCTTCATAAAATCTTAATACCTGGGTTTGGTTACGGCCGAAATGCAAAGATCTTTACCGATGCCGGCTTCAAGGTAACAGGAATAGAGATTTCAGAAACTGCCATTGAACTTGCTCATAAGCACTATGGAGATGATGTAAAAGTACATCACGGTTCTGTTAGTGCGATGCCGTTTGACTACGAATTATACGATGGGATTTTTTGTTACGCTTTAATCCACTTGTTAAATGAAAAAGAGCGGATTAAACTGACCAGTGATTGTTACACGCAACTGAAGCCTAATGGGTATATGGTTTTTGTGGCCATTTCAAAAAATGATGCTATGTATGGGGATGGAAAAGAAGTAAGCAAGGATAGATTTGAAACGAAGCACGGTGTGAAGCTATTCTTCTATGATTCTGATGCTGTAGAAAATGAATTTGGCAAGTATGGAATAATCGAATCAAAGGAGATAGCTGAACCTGCCAAGAATATGGGAAACAGACGCTCACAAAAATTCTGGCTGATAACCTGCAGAAAGCAAGAAGAATAAAAATGCTGGTTTCTCATATTGAGTAAACGCAGACTTTGCCACCGCTTACACGAGGCCATTAGCATAAACCCCAATAATTTGAAAAAATCAAAGACTAATAACAGGCAAATCTTTTTAGAGGCTTTCTTTAGCGCTTTGGGTGCATATGAGATTCTATGGATTTTTCAGGATGAGGCCTGCATTGCTGGTACAGTTGTATATGACCCCACGAACCCCGATGAGCGGCAAGACTTTATTTGGTATATCGAAGAAGATAAAACCCCGGGTGAGGATGCAAGGATTTTACTATACCACCTGCAAGAGTATAATCTCCTGCACATGGACAAGCTCAAATTCCCGGTATCAGCCTTAGTTATTCCCGGTATTAACGCACAGGCGAAACAGAAAGCCTTCGACGAACTTACCAAAGTACAGGTAAGCACGGTAGACGAGGGGGAAGAATCAGGCTATTACCGAATACACGAATAGGTGAAACCTAAGTCAATAAGAAGTAGCTTTTGTATTAAGATCAGCCTATTTATCTTTCTGTAAAATAAAGAGGGCTATACCTGCAGGTGTAGCCCTCTTCGTACTTAGCAATATAGTCTGTTGTTACTTTGCTGCAGACCTTTCAATCTCCCGCAGGTTCTCCATTTTCTTGTTTTTGAGGAAGCCGTTGATGTCCTCGAAGTGCTCGCGTACGCGCTTGTTTCCAAACTCAAACACCTTATCAGCTAGTCCGTCGAGGAAGTCGCGGTCGTGCGATACGAGGATGATGGTGCCATCGAAAGCCTTGAGCGCATCTTTCAGGATGTCCTTGGTTTTGATATCGAGGTGGTTGGTAGGTTCGTCGAGGATGAGCAAGTTCACGGGCTGTAGCAACAGCTTGATCATGGCCAATCGGGTCTTCTCGCCTCCTGAGAGCACTTTTACCTTCTTCTCGATGGTGTCGCCGCTGAACATGAAGGCACCCAGCAAGTCCTTTACGCGTGTACGGGCATCGCCTACGGCAATCTCGTCGATGGTCTGGAAAACAGTCAGGCTTTCATCGAGCAGGGAGGCCTGGTTCTGGGCAAAGTAACCGATCATGCAGTTGTGGCCCAATTGCAGCTTGCCCTCAAAATCGATCTCGCCCATAATGGCCTTGATCATGGTGGACTTACCTTCGCCGTTTTTGCCCACAAATGCTACTTTTTCGCCCCGGTTGATGGTCATGGAAGCGTCTTTGAACACAGTGTAATCACCGTACTTTTTGGTGAGGCCATCTACTATAACCGGGTAATTGCCTGAACGCGGAGCAGGTGGGAATTTGATGTTTAGCGCAGAGGTATCCACTTCGTCCACTTCCACGATCTCCATCTTCTCCAGCATCTTTACCCGCGACTGTACCTGTAATGTTTTCGAGTAAGTACCCTTGAAGCGATCAATGAAGGTCTGGATATCAGCGATCTCTTTCTGCTGGTCCTCGAACTGCTTCTGTTGCTGCTCGCGACGCTCTTTGCGCAACTGCAGGTATTGGCTGTAAGTAACCTTGTAATCGTAAATACGACCCATCGTCACCTCAATGGTGCGGTTGGTGATGTTATCCACAAAAGTCTTATCGTGCGAGATCACGATGACAGCTTTGGCATTGTTCACCAGGAAATCTTCCAGCCATTGGATGGACTCAATGTCAAGGTGGTTGGTCGGTTCGTCGAGTAGGATGAGATCCGGCTTTTGAAGCAGAATTTTGGCCAGTTCGATGCGCATGCGCCAACCACCGCTAAACTCGCTGGTAGACCGCGTGAAATCTTCACGGCTAAAGCCAAGTCCTTTGAGCGTAACCTCTACCTCAGCGTCAAAATTGATCTCTTCGATGGAATAGTATTTTTCGCCCAGCTCCGATACCTGCTCAATGATCTTGTAGTAGTCGTCAGAGTCGTAGTCTGTGCGGGTTTCCAGTTCGGCATTGAGGGCATCCATCTGCTTTTTCATGTCGAGCACTTTGGCAAAAGCTTTGGAAGCTTCCTCGAACACGGTGCAGTTGTCTTCGGTGAGTAGGTGCTGCGGCAGGTAGGCAATCACGGCTTCTTTCGGTGCCGATACCTTGCCACGGGTCGGTTTGCTGGCACCCGCTATAATTTTGAGCAGCGTAGACTTACCTGCTCCATTTTTCCCCATGAGGGCAATGCGGTCATTTTCGTTGATGTTGAAAGAAACATTGCTGAAAAGGGCCGCACCATTGAACTCCACGCTCACCGCGTCAACTGAAATCATAATCGTTTAATTTTAAGGGGGCAAAGATACAAAAGTTTAACTCTCCAATTCTGCATTCGTAAACTTTCCCAACCACAACTAAGGCGCATGAAAGAAGAGTTCCTGCACTACATCTGGCAGCATCAGTATTTCGACAAATCGGATTTGTATACAGTAGAGGGGGAGCTGGCGCAGGTACTGCGGGTAGGTATGTACAACACCGATGCCGGACCAGACTTTAAAGAGGCCATCATTAGGGTAGGTGAGGTGGATTGGTCGGGTAGTGTGGAGATACACCTGCGCGGCTCGGACTGGCGGCGGCACCAGCATCAGCTCGACTTTAAGTATAACCAGGTGGTGCTGCATGTGGTTTGGGAAGCCGATGAACCTGTGAAGCAGACTGATGGCACGGCTATACCTACAATCGAGTTAAAAAACCGCGTAAACACGGCTCTGCTCTATACCTATGAACAATTGCGACGGGCACCTTTTGCTATACCTTGCGCCAGCTTCTGGCCACACGTCCCCGATATCACCAAAACCATGATGCTGGGTCGAACCCTGACCGAACGGCTCGAACTGAAAGGAGAAGAAGTGTTACAGGTATGTCGCCAGCTCGGCAACGACTGGGAGGCCGCCACTTTTCATGTGTTGTGCAAAGGCTTTGGCTTCAAGATCAATCAGGAGCCTTTTGAGCGGCTGGCCAGAGCACTGCCTGTGCAGGTGGTGCGGAAACATCAGCGCAACTTGTTTCAGTTAGAGGCTTTGCTGTTTGGACAGGCTGGCTTTCTGGCTGAACCTGCAGACGATTATAGTACCACATTGGCTAAAGAGTATACTTATCTGAGTCGCAAATACAGCCTGCAGGATTTGGCCATGCAGCGCCATCACTGGAATTTTCTGCGCATGCGGCCAGCCAATTTCCCGACCGTGCCGCTGGCTCAACTGGCTCTGCTGCTGCACAAGCACAAAAGCCTGTTTGCCTCCATCATCCAGACCGAGGGAGCCAGACAGTACGATGCGCTGTGGCAGACGCCGGTATCGGCTTATTGGCAAAAACATTATACCTTTGGGGCAGAGTCGAAGGCGGTGCAGGTGCAACTAGGCAAGTCCAGTGCGCAGAACCTGACCAACAATGTGGCAGCACCCTTGTTAGCAGCTTATGCTGTGCATACCGGTCAACTGGAGCATCTGGATAAAGCGGTAGACCTGCTCGAAAAGGTGAAAGAAGCCAGCAACCGCATCACGCGGCAGTACGAGGAGCTGGGCTGGAAAGCCGACTCGGCCGCCGACAATCAGGCTGCCCTCGGACTCTACAAACGCTATTGCCAGCTGGTAAACCGCCTGCGCTGCGCCATCGGCAACAAGATTATGTAGCAAAATATACCAACTTCGTGAGTATACTAATTTACGGCCTGAACCTGCTGGTGTTGGTCGGGCTGGTGTGGTGGCTTTGGAAGCAGAACTGGAATGAAAAACTACGTCCGTTCTTCTTCCCAACCCTGCTCTTTAAGCTCGCCTGCGGACTGCTAATCGGGGTGCTCAGCTTTTATGTGTATGACAAGGGCGATACGCAACTCTACTACCAACGCGCCCTCCTGATAACTGACCTGGCACGCGACCAAGGTATAGGCACCTATCTGCATTATCTTTTTTTTAATGATCCAACGGGCACACCGCTGCAAGCGCTGCAAAAGCCTTTTTATGAAAGTGCCTGGAACATGCCGCGTTTGCTGAGTGTGCCCATGCTGCTCACCAACGGTAACTATTATATCAGTTCGCTATACCTGTCGCTGTTCAGTTTTGCGGGGCTTTGTTTTTTTGTGAATGCGATTGCCCGCTATTTTGCCAACACCGCTATACCTGCCGTAGTGGCTTTTCTGCTTTTTCCGTCGGTCGTATTCTGGTCATCGGGGGTGCTTAAAGAAAGTGTAGTGCTGGGCGGGATGGGGCTGCTGCTGGGGAGTAGTCTATACCTGCTGTTTGGGAAATCCAAACCGTTGCTATACCTGCTGCTGGCTGTAGTGGGGCTATACCTGATCTGGCTCGTGAAGTACTTTGTGGCGGTGGCACTGGTGCTACTGGTAGCCCTGGCCCTGTTAGTGCGGGTGATTTTTTACAGCGCGAAACTAGCGCACATCCATTGGTTATTAAAGGGAATGGCGCTTCTGTTCTTGTTTTCAGGTATAGCCTGGCTCGGCACACAACTCAACCCCAACCTGCACCTGGAAGCCCTGCCCGATGTGGTTTATCAAAACTATCAGGTGAGCTTAATCGCATCGCAGGGCAAGCCACGCATCGATTTTCCGTTTCTGGAACCCACCTACCTGAGCTTTGCACTACACTCGCAACTGGCTTTCATCGGTATGCTGTTCCGGCCCTTTATTTGGGAGGCATACAACATTCGCACCTTTGCAGCAGCGTTTGAGAATACCTTGCTGCTGGTACTGGCCTTTGGTTTATTACGCGATCTCTTTGAGGCGGGCCGTATAAAGTGGCGCTATGGTTACCTGCTGTTAGCGGTGCTGGTATACCTGTTTGCGATGGGCGTTCTGCTGGCTTACAGCATGCCTAACCTGGGTACGCTGAGCAGGTATAGAGTGGTGGTGGTGCCTTTTGTGGTATACCTGCTGCTGCTCTGCAAAACCAACAGCGACCTGCTCAGCTACTTGTTTCTCGTTCGTCAGCATCAACCTGAGGAAGACGAACCCGCACAAATCGCTGCAGATTAGCGCTAATCTTCGTACCTTTGCACCTTATTTGACATAGGCTATGCAAAATCCGGTAATTATACTTGGTGCCCAGAAACTGGGTACGGCAGCTCTCGATATTTTCAACAGCAACAACGTGGTGGTGTACTGCTTTCTCGACGACAGCAAAGATCTGCAGCAGCAGGAACTGAACAATGTGTCGGTGATGAGCGGCACTGAAGACGGCGAATTCCTGAAACTGATTGGCAAAAAATGCGATGTGTTTGTGGCCGTAGAGGACTCAGCCGCACGCAAAGGACTTGTCAAGATGCTCAAAGACGAGTACAAAGTGGTACCTGTCAATGCGATTCATAAATTCAGCGCCGTATCAGAATTTGCCTGGTTAGGCCACGGCAACATGATTGGCGCAGGTGCGATCGTGAACAACAACGCCAAAATCGGCAACAACAACGTCATCGAATCCCGTGCGCTGGTTGATACCAAAGCCGAAATCGGGGATAATGTGCAGATTGGTGCAGGTGCCATTATCAACTCCGAAGTGGTGGTAGAAGACGGTGTCTTTATTGGTACAGGTGCTGTGATCGTGTCAGGTGTGAAAGTGGGTAAAAATGCCCGCATAGGTGCCGGCTCTGTGGTGGTAGCCAACGTGCCTGCCAAAGCCACTGTGTTCGGCAACCCGGCAGCTCCGATTAAGTAATTTTATACCTGTCCTGTTTTCCAAAACCGAACTGACCAAAGTCATTTTTGGTTAAAAAGAAAAGCAGGAAATTTGCAGAAGGTTGAAAAGTTAAAATGCAGCGACATTACACCGTAACGTCGTGCAGGGCAAGTATAAAAGCAAGCCCGTTCGTAGGGTCAGGTCGCTACCTGTACGAATCGTGCACCCAACTATTCAATATTCAACAATTGAATAATCAACAATCTATTTTAACACTTAGCTGAAACTAAGCAGTTATGAACAAGCCATACAGCATATTACTGTACTACTGCTACACACCGATAGCAGACCCTGAGGCGTTCCGGGAGGAGCACCATTTACTTTGCCTGGAGCTGAATCTGCTCGGCCGCATCATCATCTCCAAAGAGGGCCTCAACGGCACAGTTTCCGGTCTGAAAGAAGACTGCGACAAGTATATGGAAATCGTAAAAGCCGATCCACGTTTTGCTAAAGTCGACTTCAAGGTAGACGAGTCAGACAAACATGCTTTTGCCAAGTTGCATGTACGTACCAAAGCGGAAATCGTACACTCCGGCCTGCTGCACATCGACCCGAACGTTCGCACAGGTATACACCTGGAGCCGAAGGAATTCAAGGAAATGAAAGACCGCGACGATGTGGTGGTAATGGACATGCGCTCAGATTATGAGTACAGCGTGGGTCGCTTCAAAGGCGCCGTAACCCTGGACATCGAGAACTTTCGCGAGTTTCCGGAGAAGATCGATGCGCTGAAAGAAGAACTGAAAGGCAAGAAGATCCTGACCTACTGCACAGGTGGTATAAAGTGCGAAAAAGCCAGTGCTTTCTTGCTGGAGCAGGGTTTTGAGGACGTATACCAACTGCATGGCGGCATCATCAAGTATGGCAAAGAAGCCGGCGGTGAAGATTTCGAGGGCAAGTGCTACGTGTTCGATAACCGTGTGGCTGTAGAGGTGAACTCCGTAAATCCAAAAGTGATTTCAAAGTGCCACGTATGCGGCACTGTGGAAGACCGCATGGTGAACTGCGCCAACCCGGTATGCAACCTGCACGTGCCTATCTGCGAGAAATGCGGCTGGGAACTGGAAGGAGCCTGCTCTACCGAATGTAAAGAGCACCCGGAAAAACGTGCTTACGACGGCACCGGCTATTACCAAAAGAACCTGAATGGCTACAATCCATTAAAAGGATTCAACCGTCGCAAGACTTCTATCGTATCTAAGTAAGTATTCTCTAAAGCTAAGAAAAGCGTGTGCTCACCAGCCACGCTTTTCTTTGTTTTTAACACAACCAATCCTATGGCAATTCCAGCATCAGAACTAATCATCAATAAGAACGGCACCATTTACCATCTCAACCTGCAGCCGGAACACATTTCAGATACTATCATCACCGTTGGCGATCCTGACCGCGTGCCCATGGTGAGCAAGTATTTCGACGAGATCGAGGTACAGATTACCAAGCGCGAATTTGTGACGCACACCGGCTACTACAAAGGCAAACGTATCACGGTCATCTCGACAGGTATGGGCACCGACAACATCGACATTCTGATGAACGAGCTGGACGCGCTGGTAAACATCGATTTTGAGTCCCGTGAACCCAATGAAGAGAAAATAGCCCTGAAAATTGTGCGGATCGGTACCTCGGGTTCGCTGCAGTCTGATATTCCGCTGGGCAGTCACCTGGC
Organism: Pontibacter sp. HSC-14F20; assembly: GCF_019599265.1. Lineage (GTDB taxonomy): Bacteria > Bacteroidota > Bacteroidia > Cytophagales > Hymenobacteraceae > Pontibacter. The sequence continues at coordinate 116,015 of NZ_JAHZTC010000006.1, forward strand.
CTCGCATTTTGGTGTAGGGTTGGATTCGCTAATGGAGTTTTATCCGCTGGAGCAGAACGAAAACGAGCAAAGCATCAGCAAAGCCCTGCAGGAGCAGCTGGGCGTAGGTTTCCGGCCTTATGTAGTGAATGGCTCTAAAAGTCTGATCGACAAGATTGCATTTGACATGATTCCGGGGAATACGCTTACCTGCCCCGGCTTTTACGCACCGCAAGGCCGTGTACTGCGCGGTGGCCTGCGCAACCCCGATCTGCTGAAGGTATACCAGGATTTTAAGGTATGTGATTTCCGACTGACCAACTTCGAAATGGAGACAGCCGGCTATTACGCGATGGGGCGCCTGTTGGGCCACGAAATGCTGTCGCTCAATGCCATCGTGGCTAATCGTATTTCGCAGGAGTTCGCGACAAATGCTGAGGAAGTGATTGATAGCCTGATTGTGAAGGTGCTGGATAGAATTTAGTTAGTTTGAGACTGATTGAGTGGAACTTGTAGGGACAGGTCGCGATCTGTCCGAATCGTGCACAGGCATTATCTGACTGAATCAGGATTCTGAGAATTAAAATGAATTTTCAGGATTAATGATGTCAGAAGCTTACCTTCCAACTGACAGAAGCATATAAAATAAGCAGCCCGCAGCGGAGTTTAACCTTCGTATGCGGGCTGTTATGTTTTCAATCTGTTTTTTCGGCAGGTATAGCGGCAGGTCAGTTGTTGTACCATTAGCTGTTCTCTATTTTTAGAATAGAATTGAGAGGGAGAAACGTACCTGACTTCAGCAGCACAAACTTATCGTCATAGCACCAAACTGTAGTCTCTACTCTTTTTACATCGCCGTCAGCGGTGCAGAACGTGATGATGGCTTTGTTGCGGTAGGCGTTACCCAAAATAGTGGCGCGGTTGGCTTCGTAATTGCGTACACTGCGGGCTACAGGGTCTTTCAGTACATCTTCGGTGCTAAAGCGAAGCATCGGGATGTGCTCTTTTTCAATCAGGTTAGGATTCCGCTCGGTTCTATTCATAGTCGTAAATTTTTAGTATTGGCAGGTATATAACCACAAAACATGCCACACTAATATTTTAGTTCTATGAAGGGGCTTACTTTAGAGTCGCGCTATACCTACAGCTTCTGCAAAAACGCCATAGTATCCACACCATCAGCATAATCCCACGGCATAGGGCACTGAGCGTCTCCGAAAGGTATAGAACCCTCGAGCCAGCCGTGCGCGGATACGACACATTGCGTCTTTTCTTTGACGGCAGCCAGTTTATGGCGCAGGTCGGGCAGAGAAGTGAAGGTTTCGTAAAATAAAACCGAGATAGGAGAGACAAGTTGCTCACTTTCCTGCACCAGCAGGAAGCCATTGTCGAAGTGCGGAACGCGGTTTACGAGCAGGATGGACTTGTTGTAGTCGTAGTTGTTCTGGTACTTGTGGTGGTTGAGAATCGTTTTGTAGTCTTCGTTGGCTTCGTACAGTTTATCGAAGGTATAGCCCTCGGGTACGTATACCTTGGAGACGTTGCGGCAGCCCAGCCCGTAGTACTGGAAAATATCGTTGCCCAGGGCACGCAGGTCATCGGCTTCTTCGTGGCCTGTCAGTATACCGATGCTGGTGCGGTTCTTCCGGATGATGTGCGGGCGTTTAGCAAAATAATACTCGAAATAGCGGGCCGTGTTGTCGGAGCCGGTCGCGATGATGGCGTCCGCTTCCTTAAGCATGTCCACGAACTCAAACTGGTTGGCAAAGGCTGGCTCTATACCTACCAGCATGCTGGCAAGGCGGCGCATCAGCACATCATCATCCGAACTCAGCTTGGCCAACAGGAAGTGACCGCTAAGCAAAACCGACATAAAATCGTGGAAACCGACCAACGGAATGTTGCCTGCCATCACTACGCCAACCTTTTTGGGTGTAACCTGTTTGAGATGGTAGGGGTAAAGCCATTCACGGAGATACTGTTCGTCGAGCAGCGTCGTAACGCCCTGCAGGGCAGCGGAAACATTAGCCTCGTCGAACCATGGGTTTTTGGCCTGTGCAATTAATGACAGCGCCTGGCGCTCTTCCGGCGTCAAATCCTGCAGTTGCTTTCCCAATTTAACGAAAGCTTCGATTCTGTTTTCTAATGTCATGGCTGGCCGCTGCGTTAAAATTTATTTGATACGGATAGTTAATGTTCCTAATTTTGTTCCACAAGTAAGAAAGCGATACAAAAGTACTAAAAATATACAGGAGATACGATTATGGCAATAATGATAACTGATGAGTGTATAAACTGTGGCGCTTGCGAACCAGAGTGTCCGAACACTGCTATTTACGAAGGCGGTGCGGAATGGACCTGGGGAGGTGGCACGGCTCTGAAGGAAGTTGAGATTGACGGCGGCGAAATCATACCTGGTGATGCTGCGCAGCCTCCTATTTCGGACGAGTTCTATTACATCGTATCAGACAAATGTACTGAGTGCATGGGCTTCCACGAGGAGCCACAGTGCGCTGCTGTCTGCCCGGTTGACTGCTGCGTCGACGACCCAGACTACCGTGAGACAGAAGAAGAGCTATTAGCAAAGAAAGACTGGCTGCACCAGGCCAGCTAAGGTATAGCCTGCACCAAAAGCATAAAAAACCTGTCTCTTACGGCAGGTTTTTTTATTTTTACTCACTTCACGCCAATTATACCCATGGAAGAGCAACTGCATCAGGACAAAACGTTCGAGAAAATCACTTACCCAAACAAAGCCGTCAGGGGCAGGGAGTTTGAGGACTGCGTGTTCAAAAACTGCGATTTCTCCAGCGCCGATTTCTCCAACAACCGCTTCACCGATTGCGAATTTATTGGCTGCAACCTGGCTTTGCTGCGCCTCAGCAACTCGACCCTAAATGGCGTTACGTTCAAGGAGTGCAAACTTACAGGTATAAATTTCAGCGAGTGCGAGGAGTTCTTGTTTACAGTGGGTTTCGAGAGTTGCCTGATGGATTATACATCATTCCTGAAACGTAAAATGCCGAAGGCGCTTTTCATCGATTGTTCGTTAAAAAATGCTGTATTTGAGTTCACCACGCTAACAAAGGCCAGGTTCGAAAACACAGACCTGGCTGGAGCAGTTTTTGAGCGAACCAACCTCAGTGAAGCCGATTTGAGCACAGCCTACAACTTTATAATAGATCCGGAACTCAACAACATCAAAAAAGCGAAGTTCTCGGAGAACGGGCTGGCAGGTTTGCTGAACAGGTATGACATCCGGGTCGTGTGACAGGTATAGCTATACCTTATACCTGACGCCCTTTGTGGCTATACATACTTGCTTGATATTTATTATACCTGTAGGTTGAACAATCCGCAAACTGCAATCAACAATTACCACAAAATCCTTAATTTTGCCTTTTGGCGCAAAAAGCAGAAAAACTAGTTTACGATGTCGATTTCAACAAAATATAACCCCAGAGAAGTAGAAGAGAAGTGGTACAGCAGCTGGATGCAGCGCGGCTTCTTCCGTTCTACACCTAACCCCAAAAAGGAACCTTACACCATCGTGATTCCGCCGCCAAACGTGACGGGCGTGCTGCACATGGGCCACATGCTCAACAACACGATTCAGGATGTGCTGATTCGTCGTGCGCGCATGAAGGGCAAGGAGGCTTGCTGGGTGCCGGGCACCGACCACGCTTCTATCGCCACTGAGGCAAAAGTAGTGGCCATGCTGAAGGAAAAAGGCATCAACAAAGCAGACCTGACGCGTGAAGAGTTCCTGGAGTATGCCTGGGAGTGGAAAGAGAAGTACGGCGGCATCATTCTGGAGCAGCTCAAGAAACTTGGCGCTTCCTGCGACTGGGACCGTACCCGTTTCACGATGGAAGATGACATGAGCGCGGCTGTGATCGAGGTGTTTGTGGACCTGTACCGCAAAGGTCAGATCTACCGCGGTGTGCGCATGGTAAACTGGGACCCGCAAGGCAAAACAGCCCTTTCTGATGAAGAGGTAGTACCAAAAGATACGATGGCGAAAATGTACCACCTGAACTATAAAGTTGTAGGTGCTGCAGAGCCGACTTATATCACTGTAGCGACTTCACGCCCTGAGACCATCATGGCGGACGTAGCCGTAGCGGTGAATCCGAACGACGAGCGCTATACCCATTTGCATGGCAAATCGGTGCATATACCTTTGCTGGGCAAAGAGATTCCGGTGATCCTGGATGAGTATGTGTCGATTGATTTTGGTACAGGTGCCTTGAAAGTGACGCCTGCACATGACCTGAACGACTACGAACTGGGCCAAAAGCATAAACTACCAACCATCGACATCCTGAACGATGACGGCACGCTGAATGAAAAGGCACAGCTATATGTTGGTCAGGATCGTTTTGCTGCCCGTCGCAATATTGTGAAAGATCTAGAAGCAGCTGGTCTGCTGGTGAAGATTGAAGAATATGCCAGCGTACTACAGACTTCCGAGCGTACAGGTGCCGTAATTGAGCCACGCTTGTCGATGCAGTGGTGGTGCAAGATGGATAAAATGGCCAAGCCAGCACTGGACGCTGTGATGAATGACGAGATCCGTTTGCACCCGCCAAAGTTTAAGAACATGTACCGCTCCTGGATGGAGAACGTGCACGACTGGTGTATTTCGCGTCAGCTGTGGTGGGGACAGCAGATACCTGCTTATTACCTGCCGGATGGCTCGTTTGTAGTGTCAACTTCAGCTGAAGAAGCGCTGGAACTGGCCCGTAAGCAAAGCGGCAACGATAACCTGCAAGCTGAAGACCTGCGCCAGGATGAAGACGTGCTGGATACCTGGTTCTCTTCCTGGTTATGGCCGATCTCGGTTTTCGACGGTTTCAAAGACCCGGACAATAAAGACATCCTCTACTACTACCCAACCAATGACTTGGTAACGGCTCCGGAGATTTTGTTCTTCTGGGTAGCGCGTATGATCATGGCTGGGTTCGAATTCCGCAATGAGCCGCCGTTCCGCAACGTATACCTAACCGGTATTGTGCGTGATACACAGGGCCGCAAAATGTCGAAACAGTTGGGCAACTCTCCAGATCCGCTCGACCTGATCGACCAGTACGGCGCCGATGGCGTACGGGCAGGTATGCTTTTCAGTTCACCGGCCGGTAACGACTTGCTGTTCGACGAGAAACTGGTGGAGCAGGGGCGTAACTTCAGTAACAAAATCTGGAATGCTTACCGTCTGATCAAAGGCTGGGAAGTGGACGAAAACCTGCCTTGCCCGAATGAAACAGCGATGGCTTGGTTCGACTCTCGCTTCAACGAGGCCTTCGTCCAGATCGAAGATCACTTCAGCAAGTTCCGTATTTCAGATGCCTTGCTAGCGGTATACAAACTGGTATGGGACGACTTTTGCTCGAGCTATCTCGAAATGATCAAGCCAGCCTACCAGCAGCCAATCGACAAGCAAACGCTGGACGCCACGGTAGACTTCTTGGAAAAGGTGCTGAAAGTGCTGCATCCGTTCATGCCGTTTATCACCGAGGAAATCTGGCAGGACCTGAAAGAGCGCAAGGACAAAGAGTTTCTGATTGTGGCTCCATGGCCAAAGCAGGACAAGTTTGACAAGCAGCTGACGGAGAAAATGGAAAGCGTGCTCAAGATTGTGGCCGCCATCCGCAACATCCGCAACTCGAAAAATATATCGCCAAACAAGTCCCTTGACCTTTCAATAAAAGTGATGAACCAGGATGGGTATGAGAACTTCATTAGCATCATCCGTAAGTTGGCAAACATCAACGAAGTGACGCTGGTGCAGGAGAATGTGGAGGGCGCTATCAGCTTTGTAGAGGCTGGCGACGAGTTCTTCATACCGATGGAAGGCAATATTGATGTGGAAGCGGAGCGCGAGCGTTTGCAGAAGGAACTGGAATACACCAGAGGCTTCCTGAACTCCGTGGTGAAGAAGCTTAGCAACGAACGTTTTGTAAGCGGTGCACCAGAAACGGTAATTGCCAACGAGCGCAAGAAACAAGCCGATGCCGAAGCGAAGATTCACGCGATAGAGCAGAGCCTGGCTTCCTTGTAAAGTTTTTTTATGAAAAGTGGCAGCGGCCGTTCTCGTGAGGGAACGGCCGCTATTGTTTTTACTAGTGTAGCGGTGGTCGTAGGTTAGCGAGCTGTGTTTTTTCATAGCTTCGCCTGTGCGGCGGGTACCTACTTTTTGTCTTGACACAAAAATCGAGGGCCCCTACCCCCAGTAGGTAAAAAAGTCAAGACTCCCCAAATCGAGGGCCCCTACCCCCACTCGCTGAACGCTCTTGACAGGGGGACCCCTTCACCCCCAACAGTGGAGCGTCGTAAAGGCGCACCTGGCTAAGCTATACCTTCGTAGTGGACGTGCAAGTTAGTCTTGTTATACCTGCCGAAAGGGCAAGGTACTCTTGCTATACCTGCCAGTGGTGTTTACTATGGAGCTATACCTAGAAACTGGCAGTAGCAGAAACTCCTCCTTCGAAGGGGATAGGGGGGTAAATCATGCACTGAGATTGTCTTTCCTGGACAAGCAGGAGCAGTCTGCCGCAGCATCTGTACAATCGTGTATACCTTTCCTAATCGTGATTCTTACTCAACTCTACTACTAACCTGTCCAATTCATCCTTCACTTTCGGCATCAGATCGCTCAGGCCCTGCTTCTTTTTCGGGTATACAAGTTCTACGTGGCGGTCGTCGATCTTATACTCGAGTAATCCTTGCTCATCTTCGGTGAGGTAGTAGAGTTTGATCAGTGCATCTGTAGTGGAAACAGTGTAAGTACGAAACTTGAAGTTGTTCTGGATGCGCTGTTGTGTGGGAGCCCGGTTCTCAAGGTAGCGCTGAGTCACAACTGTATCTAGTGCTATAGTCGTCTCGATCTGGTGAATGGCTTTGATGTTGCCTTCATCGAAACGCCAGGTCTGTACATGGTGTTTGCCTTGCTGTCCGGCGCTGTACTTACTTTGTGAAATGTTGATGCTGGACATCACATAAAACAGCTCCAGATCGCTCTCTACAGTCCGCATGGAGGGGCTTAACGTAGCATTATCGCTGATAAAGACGGAGGTATTTGCTAATATTTTTGCGTCTTTGTTTAGATCCTGACTCAGCTGGAGATTACTGTCCTGGCTGAAAATAAACGAAACAAGTATAGGAAACAGAAGCGATAATGGTGTCATATTGTTGTGGTTTATACCTGTTTTCCTATACTCAAATACCGTGCAGAAAGCTACAAAGCGGAACTATCCACTACGCGCCAGGTGATATTACCATTGTTCACTTCGTATTTCAGAATCATGTAGCCTCCGATGTGCCCATCTTCATAATAGGCCATCGCATAGCGGTCGTTCAGGATGCGGCTGTCGCGTATGGCCATGGTACCGCCCGCTACGCCCTCTCTAGGTATAAGCTGTCCTTGCTTACGGCTCAGGTCATTCATCAGGTCCACCTCGGGGTTGCGCAGGCCTTTTTTACGAAGCTTCTGGATATCGCTTTCGCTCAGGCTGCCCATTTTATCCACAAACTCCACACCGCTAGGAGGTGCGACTGACATGGTATCAGGCGGTAGTACCATCTCTTCGAGCGAATCGGTTTCAGCTGCCTCCTGCTCCAGTTGCTGGCCTGTTTCAGCCAGTTTGTTGTCGGCTATACGCAGGCGGCTTTCGGCGTCATTTTTCTTCCAGTAGAAATATACAGCTGCAAACAGGAATATGGCAGCCAGAATCCAGGCAATGGCAACTCTCATAATTTCGATGATCGGTTATACTTCCACATAAACGGAAGCGGATTAAAACGGATGTATCAATATTAGCAAAAAGGTATACATAAAGCTAGACCTACAAAAAAGCCTGCCCATTTTCTAAGGCAGGCTTTCTGTTTATACCTGAAGTCTTTTGTCAAAAATTAAATTGACTGGTTCACATCGAAGTTCTCGAGGTAATCAGCCACTCGGCGCACGAACATGCCACCCAGCGAGCCATCCACTACACGGTGGTCGTAAGAGTGCGACAGGAACATGAAGTGACGGACACCAATCAGATCGCCCTCCGGCGTTTCAATTACCGCAGGTTTCTTCTTGATAGCACCCACGGCCATAATAGCTACTTGCGGCTGCATGATGATGGGTGTGCCCATCACGTTGCCAAATGAACCCACGTTCGACACGGTATAAGTACCGGCCGACAGGTCGTCTGGTGTCAGTTTGTTGATGCGGCCACGGTTAGCCAGGTCATTCACCTTTTTGGTCAGACCGTTCAGGTTCAGCTGGTCGGCGTTCTTAATGTTTGGCACGATCAGGTTACCGCTTGGCAGGGCCACAGCCATACCTATGTTGATATCTTTGTGACGGATGATGTTGCCACCGTCCACGGACACGTTGATCATCGGGAAGTCTTTGATGGCTTTGGCAATTGCATCGATGAAAATTGGCGTGAACGTCAGGTTCTCACCTTCGCGTCTCTTATAATCGTTTTTCCACTTGTTGCGCCAATTCACAATGTTGGTCACATCGGCCTCCACGAAAGAAGTTACGTGCGGAGAAATGCGCTTGCTGTCCACCATGCGGTCGGCAATCATTTTGCGCATGCGGTCCATTTCGATGATCTCGACGTTTCCGCTGTAAGAAGCGGCTGGCTTAGAGGCGGCAGGAGCAGTCTGAGGCTGTGGCTGAGCAGCAGGTGCCGGAGCGGCCTGTGGTTGTGGTGCAGCGACAGGAGCTTGTGGCTGAGCCTGTGGAGCAGCAGCTTGCTGCGGTGCGTTTTTGCGGCTCTCTACGTAAGTCAGGATGTCTTTTTTCGACACGCGACCTTCTTTGCCGGTGCCTGGTACATACTCCAGTTCCTGCATTGAGATACCTTCTTCGCGGGCAATGTTGAGCACGAGCGGCGAGTAGAAGCGGCCTGAAGCCGGTTGGTCGAGTTTGGCTACGGTGCCACCAGAAGCGGCTGCAGGTTGAGCGGCTGCCTGAGGTGCAGGTGTGGCGGCAGGAGCTTCTGTAGCGGCCGGAGCAGCAGGAGCGGCGGTGTCTTCGCCGTTGGTAGAGATAATCGCGATCGGGGCGCCTACGGCTACCACGTCACCTTCCTGTACCAGTATCTCCTTCAGTACACCACCCTGAATGGCAGGTACTTCCGTGTCCACTTTGTCTGTAGCTACTTCCAGCACCGATTCGTCCTGCTCAATCGTGTCACCCACGCTTTTAAGCCATTTCAGAACGGTACCTTCCATGATACTCTCGCCCATTTTGGGCATAACCATTTCTACAAGTGCCATATTTTATTTATTCGTTGTTCTTTTAAGGGACAGTATTTGGAGGCGCAAGACATAGAAAAGCAAAGCCCTGCTATACCTGTCGACCCGAATTTGCAAACAAAGTTAAGGATTTTAGCCTATTCCTCAACCGCTATATTCAAACTTTGGCGTACGAGGTTGAGCACAGCCAAGGCAGTATACTCAATATTGAGCTGTCGGTTTTTGTTATACTGCAAAAGTTTTGCCTTAGCACCTTGCTGGTCGGCATAGGCAATCCAGATGGTGCCGACCGGCTTTTCGGGAGTGCCACCGTCGGGTCCGGCGATGCCGCTGGTGGCTACGCCGATGTCTGTCTTCAGCTTCCGGCGTACGTTTTGGGCCATTTCCAGTACCGTGGCTTCACTCACCGCGCCATGCTCTTGCAGGGTTTCGGGTTTTACGCCCAGCACATTCGTTTTCGCACTGTTGTCGTAAGCCACCACGCTGCCCATAAAGTAAGCGGAACTGCCCGGTACACTCGTCAGGCGGTGTGCCAGATAGCCACCTGTGCAGCTTTCGGCAGTGGAAATAGTTAGGCCGCGTTCTTTCAACACTTTTCCCAAGGCTTCTTCCAGCGGCACTTCGCCGTGCGCAAAAATGTATTTAGGTATAAGCGCGTTCAGTTTGGCTACTTCCGCTTCCAGTTCTTTCTCCAGCTGTTCGGCATGTTCGGCTATACCTGTCAGGCGCAGGCGCACGCCGCCCAGGTGGGGCAGGTAGGCCAGCCGGATATGCGGGGGCAAGCTCGTTTCCCAATCGTCCAGTTTTTCGGCTAGCATCGACTCTGCTATACCTACCGTCTGGATAACTTTGTGAATGATATGCGGGGTTTTGAAAAAGGCTTTGAGCTGCGGCAGCACAATATCGGTCATCATGCGCTTCATCTCAAACGGCACCCCCGGCATCGATACGTATACCTTGCCCGCCTCCTCAAACCACATACCCGGGGCAGTACCCAGCACATTGCGCACAGGTTTGCACGAAGCCGGCAGAAAAGCCTGCTGCCGGTTCAGTTCTGTCAGTTCGTAGCCACGGCTTTTGAACAGCTCCGTCACATCGGCCAGCGATTGCTCATCAAGTTTAAGCTCGGTATGGAAGTAGTCGGCCAGCACATTTTTGGTCATATCGTCTTTGGTAGGGCCAAGGCCACCGGTCATCAGGATGATGTCGGCGCGGGTTTTGGCATTGTCGAGCGCCTCCACAATGTGGCTTACCTCATCCGACACCGACGTGATTTGTTTCACCCGTATACCTATCCTGGCAAGTTCCGTCCCCATCCAGGCAGAGTTGGTGTCCACGATCTGCCCGTAAAGTATTTCGTCGCCTATCGTTATGATTTCTGCGTGTACCACTTTCATGTTAAATTTTTTGGTCTGATTTGTGTGTTGCAAAGGAAAACTCATTCAAGTTAAAGATGTTCGGGCAATTTGAAGTACGACACGCATTATTTTCTGTAATTTAAGCCCCTCGTGCAGGTATAGCCTGACAAACAAAAGAAACAACCCATGAAAAAATTACTCTACACCTCACTTCTCGCCCTTACCTTAGGTGCTTCTGCCTGTACGGTGGCCGACATTCAGCGGACTGTTGATGGCGTGATGGCCGGAACTGGTGGCGCTGCTGTTACCCGCGATGAAGTAGCTTCTGGCCTTAAACAAGCACTGGAAGTAGGCATTACCAAAGGCTCCAACCAGGCAGCCCAGACAGACGGATTTTATGGAAATTCGCTGATACGCATCCCGTTCCCACCGGATGTGCAGAAAGTGGAGAATACGCTGCGTCAGGTTGGCTTGGGCAAAGAGGTCGACCGCTTTGTGATGACGCTCAACCGTGGGGCCGAAGACGCTGCTAAGAGTGCTGTACCTATTTTCGTGAGTGCCATCAAGCAAATGACCATACAAGATGCCTGGAGCATCCTGAAAGGCGATAAAGATGCCGCTACACAATACCTCAAGCGCACCACTTCTTCGCAACTGCAGGCAGCTTTTATGCCTGTTATCCGTCAGTCGTTGGAGAAAACGAATGCTACCCGCTACTACACCGACCTCGTGACCAGGTATAACCAGATTCCGTTGGTGCAGAAAGTGAACCCGAACCTGGATGAGTACGCCACGCAAAAGGCGATGGACGGCTTGTTCCAGCTGGTTGCCCAGGAAGAGGCAAACATACGCGAGAACCCGATTGCACGCACCACAGAGTTGTTGCGCAGAGTGTTTTCGAAAGAAAATCAGTCATAGGCTATACCTGGTATACCACTTTAAAAAGCCCGCTGTATCGATTGGTACAGCGGGCTTTCTTTTTTGCAAAACATTAAAACCGGATTGAAAGTACAATACACAAAATTTTAAGAGTGAGTTAGATACGCTTATTACGCCCCCTGTCACCTATGGAAAACAAACGCTTCAAATACAGTCCGATTACGAAAGAAAAAGACCTGGATGTGCTGATAGAGGAGATCGGAGACGCCCGGGTCGTGATGCTGGGAGAGGCATCGCATGGTACATCGGAGTACTATACCTGGCGCACCGCTATCTCGAAGCGGTTGATCGAAGACAAAGGCTTTTGTTTTATAGCCGTGGAGGGCGACTGGCCGGAGTGCTACGCAGTAAACCGCTTCGTGAAAGGCTACCAGAACTCGGGCCGCAAAATTGCCGAGGTGCTGGAGGTATACCGCCGCTGGCCTACCTGGATGTGGGCCAATTGGGAGGTAGCTGCGCTGGTAGAGTGGATTCGGGACTTCAACCACCTGCGGCAGGTACAGGCAAAGATAGGCTTCTACGGTTTGGATGTGTACAGTCTGTGGGAGTCACTGGAGCAGGTACTCAAATACATGGAGCAGCGCGACGGTAAAGCTGCCGAAGCTGCCCGTGCCGCCGTACGCTGCTTCGAGCCCTTCCACCGAGACCCGCAAACCTACGCGCAAGCTACTGCCTTTGTGCCCACCGATTGTCAGGATGAAGTGGTACAGATGCTCGAGCAGGTTTCGCGCCGCCCCGTATACCCCGACGACCCGGAACACGAATTCAGCACAACCCAAAATGCGCTGGTGGCGGTGAACGCCGAAAAATATTACCGCGCCATGATCAGGGGAGGGGCGGGCTCCTGGAACGTGCGCGACACGCACATGATGGAAACACTGGACCGATTACTCGATCTCCACGGCCCGAATGCCAAGGCGATTGTATGGGAGCACAACACCCACATAGGCGACGCCAGGTATACCGATATGGCCGATGATGGCATGTTTAACATCGGGCAGCTGGCGCGCCAAGCCTACGGGCGTGAACAGGTGAAGCTGGTTGGCTTTGGCACTTACCAGGGCAATGTAATTGCCAGCCGCTCCTGGGGGGCACCGATGCAGAAAATGGACGTGCCACCTGCCCGCGAGGGGAGTTGGGAGCACATGTTGCACGAAATGAGCACCGAAGACAAAATTATTCTTTCCTCTGACTTAAAAGCTATACCTGAGCTTCAGAAACCCATCCCACACCGTGCGATTGGCGTGGTATATGACCCCAAAATGGAACACTTCGGTAATTACGTGCCTACTGTTATACCTGAGCGCTACGACGCCTTCCTTTACTTCGACGAAACGGAGGGGGTACATCCACTGCACATGAAAGTTCGTGGTGGCAGAGAGCCGGAGTTATACCCTTGGAATTATTAAGTTCAGGAGTTAGAGTCAGAGCGTGCTATACCTTACTCATGCAGGTATAGATAGCACCTAATATATTACAATAGAAACGAGCAAGGACCGCCATCATAGCGGTCCTTGCTCGTTTCTCTGCAAATTTAATATTCAAAGTCAGATCTATCTAACGCCCAAACTCCTCTACTTATCTACCCTCTCTGCACTAGGAACACAATGTAGGCGATGTAGATAGCTATGAAGAGAATACCATTCCAGCGGTCAATTGTGTTCTTTTTTCCGATAGGTATAGCGATGATCAACAGTGTGCTTGCAAAAATCATCATGACAATATCGGAGTTGCTCACCACGTTGAAGGGGAGTGGATTGATGAGCGCGCTTATACCTAATATCCAGAGGAGGTTGAAGATGTTAGAGCCTACAACGTTGCCTATTGCAATGTCAATGTTTCTGCGGTAAGCAGCCATGGCCGATGTAACCAGTTCTGGCAGTGAGGTTCCGATAGCGACAATTGTTAGACCAATAAAAGACTCACTTAAGCCAAATGACTGCGCGATGGTTACAGCTCCGTCTACCACCCACTTCCCGCCCAAAAATAAGCCAGTGCCTCCCAGCACGATGTACAACACTGATTTCGGCATCGTCATTGTTGGTGCCACGTCGTCTTCTATCACTTCGTCTTTATTAGTTTTGGCAATGTTCCAGATGTAAGCCATAAACAGCACGAAGAAGAACAGCAGAACAGCCCCATCGATCCGGCTGATGTAGAGGGAAGTTTTATCACCAATAAGCACCGCATTGGCCAGAAAACCAACGAGCAGTGTGGCGATCAGCGAAAAAGGTATTTCGGTCAGGATAGTGTTGCGCTTAATCGGAAGCGGGCAGATGATGGCTGCTATACCTATGATCAGGAGTAGATTAGCCACATTGCTGCCAAATACATTGCCTATCGCCAGTTCCGACTGCCCCTGTACACTCGACATGATGTTGATAATCAGCTCAGGCAGTGAAGTGCCGAATGAAACGATGGTCAGGCCGACCACCATATCCGAGATTTTGAAGCGCTTGGCAATGGAAGAGGCACCGGAGACTAACATGTCAGCCCCTTTTACCAAAAGTACGAAACCAAGTATGAATAGAATATATAGTAGCATAGGGGGTAAGGGTGTGTCACAAAAAGAAAGGCTGTCTATACAACGCCAGACAGCCTTCCACTATACTTTAAAGCGAAGCGAGGGGTTATGCCATGTTGTGGTAAACCGCCTGCACGTCGTCATCTTCTTCAATCTTCTCTACCAGAGTTTCTATCTCCTCAGCCTGCTCGTCTGTCAGTTCCGTACGCGTGTTCGGCACGCGCTGCAGCTCTGCACTGATCACGTTTAGTTCTTTCTCTTCCAGGGCTTTTTGCATCGCACCAAAGTCGGTAAAAGCTGTTTCCACGATGATCTCTCCTTCGTGTTCGTAGATGTCTTCTGCACCGGCGTCGATCAGTTCCAGTTCCAGTTCCTCAATGTCGAGACCCTCAGCGGCTATTTTGAAAATGCCTTTGCGGGTGAAGATAAAGTCCAGAGAGCCGGTTTTGCCTACAGCGCCGCCTGCACGCGAGAAGTATACACGCATGTTGGCAATGGTACGGTTGAGGTTGTCTGTAGCGGTCTCTACAAGGATGGCGATGCCGTGCGGACCGTAGCCCTCATATACTACTTCTTCGTAGTCTTTTTCTTCCTTGGATGAGGCACGCTTGATGGCCGCTTCTACACGGTCTTTCGGCATGTTCACACCTTTGGCGTTATTGATAGCCGTACGTAGTCGGGAGTTGGTTTCCGGGTTAGGACCAGCTTCCTTCACTGCCATCACAATCTCTTTGCCGAGGCGCGTAAAGGCCTTCGACATCTTGTCCCAACGCTTAAACTTACGGGCTTTTCTAAATTCAAATGCTCTTCCCATGGTATCTGGTTAAGTATTATGTCCTACAAATTTAGGCAGCTTAACTGTAATTTGGTAATATTTTCGTTAATCGTTATTCGTTAATTGTCGCTCGTATATTGCATTTAGGTTTTCGGGATAGAGGTACCGGAATGCTTTCAGATAGGCTCACACTTACTCGGGTAGGTATACCTGATAATTTGTGGCAAACTTAGCCGAACAAGGAACAATGGTTAACGAACGATTACTGCCTTGCTGCTTTTGGCTGTTTGGTCTGCGCGTGGTAGTCGGTGATGTAGAGGTGTTGGTCGCAGAAACTGTATTCATGCGCAATGTTGGACCCCACAATAATCAGCCTGCCCTCCTTATTGGCCGCTACGTGCTCCTGGTACCAGCTCACACCTTCCTGATCCAGGTTAGTGGTAGGCTCGTCGAGCACCAACAGTTTCGTATCGGAGTAGATAGCCAGGCCTAGCTTCAGGCGCTGCTTCATACCTGACGAGAAATCCTTCACATACTTGTTGCGCGACTTCTGCAGACCCATGCGCTCTACTAGCTCATCGTGCGAAAGGTTGTGGCGTAATGGCTTGAAACGGGTATGGAAATTAATCATTTCCAAGAGCGTGAACTCCTCCACCAGCTCCAGATACGGCGCTGTAAGTGATAGCTCACGATAAGCTCTGTCCGGCGCGACTGCCTTGCCATCGATCAGGTAAGTGATTTCTCCCTCCGAGTGCAGGTTGTGGCCGGCTATAACAGTAAGAAGAGTGGATTTACCGGACCCGTTATGCCCCAAAATAGCGTAAGAGGTGCCTGACTCTAAGGTATAGGTCAGGTTCCGGAAAATCCACTCGTAATTGTAGCGTTTACCTAAGTTGCTTAGGTTAATTTGCATCTTTAGAGAAATAGCTCTTTATGATCCCGCGACCGGAGTTACGCACAAAATTGATGATTTCGTCACGCTCACGGCTGGGGGCCATGTCCAGTTCAATCTTATCCAGTGCTTCGGTGGTGTTGTTGCCACTCATAAACAGGATGCGGTAGATCTGCTGCACCTCGTTGATTTGTTCGCTGTTGAAGCCTCTGCGGCGCAGACCAATGGAGTTGATGCCTGCATAAGTTAGCGGCTCACGTGCTGCCTTTACAAAAGGAGGCACATCTTTGCGCACCAGCGACCCACCCGAAATCATGGCATGCGCACCGATTTTCACGAATTGGTGTACAGCACTCGAACCTCCGATGATGGCATAGTCGCCCATCTCTACGTGGCCAGCCATCTGCACGGCGTTCACCACAATACAGTTATTGCCTACAATGCAGTCGTGTGCAATGTGGGCGTAGGACATGATCAGGCAGTTGCTGCCCACCACCGTTTTCATCTTGTCGATGGTACCGCGGCTGATGGTCACGCACTCTCTGATGACGGTATTGTCACCGATGATGGCAGTTGTCTCTTCGCCGGCAAACTTCAGGTCCTGTGGTACAGAGGAGATAACGGCACCCGGGTATATCTTGCAGTTTTTGCCAATGCGGGCGCCTTCCATGATGGTCACGTTGGGACCGATCCAGGTGCCTTCTCCGATCTCTACATTTTTATAGATAGTCGAAAAGGGCTCTACAACCACGTTTTGGGCAATTCTAGCCTCTGGATGAATATATGCTAACGGCTGATTCATGCGTCTTTCTTTACTATACTTGCCGACATCTCTGCCTCCATTACCAGTTGGCCGCCTACAAAGGCCTGACCAGACATTTTGGCAATACCCCGTTTCACAGGGGCAAGCAATTCACATTTAAATATTATGGTATCGCCCGGTATCACTTTGCGCTTAAAGCGGCAACGGTCTATACCTAGGAAATAAGTCCAGTAGTCTTCCGGATTCTCCACTGTGTTGAGCACCAGTATACCACCCGTCTGGGCCATCGCCTCGATCTGGATCACGCCTGGCAGCACCGGGTTGCCAGGGAAGTGCCCTTGGAAGAATGGCTCGTTCATGGTCACGTTCTTAACGCCCGTCACCGTGGTTTCGTCTAAGTGGATGATCTTATCTATCAGCAGAAAAGGGTAGCGGTGTGGCAAAGTAGCCGCGATCTGGTTGATGTCCATTACCGGTGGCTTCTTCGGGTCGTAGGTTGGTACAGTCTTGATAGAAGCTTCCTGTATCAGTTTTTTAACACGGCGCGCAAAAGCGATGTTGGCCGCGTGCCCTGGTCTTGCGGCCAATATCTGCCCTTTTATCGGACGGCCGATCAGGGCGAGGTCACCCATCAGGTCCAATAGTTTGTGGCGGGCCATCTCGTTTCTGAAGCGGAGTGCCGTGTTGTTCAGTATACCCTCTTCCTCAACTTTTACTTTCTTCTTGCCCAGCAGGTCAGCCAGGTATTCCAGCTCTCCTTCTTCTACTACACGGTCCACGATCACGATTGCATTGTCGAGGTCGCCACCTTTAATCAGGTTTTGCTTGTAGAGTGCTTCCAGTTCGTGCAGAAAACAGAACGTGCGGCAAGGCGCGATCTCTTCTTCAAACTGGTTCATGTCTGTAATGGAGGCATGCTGGCTGCCAAGTACAGGCGAATTATAGTCCACCATCACCGTCAGGCGGTAGTCGTCAAGTGGCAGGGCGGCGATCTCTACACCACGGCTGTCATCTTTGTAACTTATACCTTCGGTTATTTCAAAGTAGTTGCGCAGCGCATTTTGCTCCTGCAGTCCTACTGAAAGGAGCGCTTTTATAAACTCGATAGAAGAGCCGTCCATGATCGGAGGTTCCGGACCGTCAAGTTCAATCAGCACATTATCGACCTGCAGGCCTACTAACGCGGCCAGCGTATGCTCCACCGTATTCACGCGCGCGCCATTCTGTTCGATGGTCGTGCCACGCGAAAGGTCCACTACATTGTCCACGTCCACATTCACGATCGGCTGGCCCTCCAGGTCGATGCGCTGAAACTTGTAGCCATGGTTTGCAGCGGCCGGCTTAAAGGTCATGTTTGATACAACGCCCGTATGCAATCCAATGCCCGATACGGTAACCGAACCCTTGATAGTGTGCTGTTTATAATTCATTTAATGTTTCGTTGTTAACTTATAGCGATACTTTCGCGGCTGTAGCGCACAGAGTATGAGCGGAGTTACAGCGGATGGAGTATTGCGAGTGCAAACTTAAGATTTTATACACTGCCTGCCAATTTTAATTGATGGCACGGTATGGCAGAGACCTGAAATCTTAATTCTTCTCTCTTAGATCGTCTAAAACACGCTGTAATTCCGGCAGTTTGCGGAAAACGGTAATGGCTTTGAGGTTTTGCTTGTAGTCGAAGGCGGGGGAGCCCTGTATGACGGTGCCCGACTCTTTCACGGATTTGGAAACACCGGATTGCGCACCGATAGTAGTTTTGTCGGCAATACTGATATGGCCTACTATACCTACCTGCCCTGCGATCACACAGTTGTTGCCTATCTTGGTTGAGCCGGATATACCTGTTTGTGAAGCGATAACAGTGTGCTGACCCACTTCTACATTATGGGCTACCTGCACGAGGTTATCGATCTTGGTGCCTTTGCGGATGATGGTAGAACCCATGGTAGCACAGTCGATGGTAGTATTGGCACCGATGTTCACGTCATCTTCCAGCACTACATTGCCAATCTGCGGTACGTTTTTGTAAGTGCCGTCAGGCTGTGGAGCAAAGCCAAAGCCATCGCTGCCCAGCACCACGCCGGCATGCAGGGTACAGTTAGCGCCCACGACGGTATTAGCGTATAGCTTCACGCCCGCGAAAATGGTAGTGTTATCGCCGATGGTCACATTGTCTCCGATGTATACCTGTGGGTAGATGCGCACATTAACACCAATTTTGCAGTTGTTGCCGATGTAAGAGAAGGCACCGCGGTAATGGCCTTCGCCTATTTCGCTGCCAGCACCTATAAAACAAGGCTCCTCCACACCAACCTTAGCGGCTAGCACGGCCTGTTGGTAATAGGCCAGCAAAGTTGAGAAACTGGAATAAGGGTCAGAAACGCGAATTAGAGAGGCGGATACAGGCTTTTTCAGCTCCAGTTTATCCGACACGATCACCGCACTTGCTCCGGTTGTATAAAGAAATGGTTCATATTTTAGATTAGACAAAAATGCGAGTGCCCCGGTTTGGGCCTCTTCAATTTTGGCTAATGTGCTGACCTTTACTGTACTGTCTCCTTCAACTTCTCCCTTCAAAAGGTCCGCAATCTGTTGAATAGTGAATTCCATCTTGTAAAATTAGAGCAAAAAATAAAATGTGCTACCCATTGGGGGCGCAAACTTAACAAAAAGTTTACGCTGTGCCGCCATATTCTGCTGCAGATTAAGGAGAGCACAAGCAAATCCCGTGCAAATCCTATAATCAGTTTCTATAAAGCGGCCACTTCTTTCGGGTAGCAAACAAAGTATTTCTCCACTTTGTTGCTCAGCGCCTGTATGTTTGGCAGGTCCGAGGCATCTGCCACGTTCACCACATAGCCGGTTTTGGTGAGCACGTCAATCGACTGTCCCTCGGACATGTAAGCACTGTTGCTGATGCGGCCCGAGATCATCAGGTACTTCACGTCGTCCGGGTGCACCTGAAAACGGTCCGTTACAAGTTCGCTTATACCTAGCATCATGTCCTCATCAATCGGTTTGCTCGAGATGTATACCTTGAACAGTTTGCGGTTCAAAATGCTTTTGGATAGATAGGAGATAACAGGGTCTGGGTGTGCAGCCCATTCTTTTATGCCGCTCCACACGTCGTGGTCGTCCAGCGAAACAAAGCGCTCCAGGATGCTGCCGTCCCTTTGGAAGTCTTCGAGGGTGAGGTTGGAGGACAGAAAGAACTTGAGGCAGGGACTGGCCGGTACGTCTATACCTTGCTGCAGGAGCTCGCGGGCACGCTGCACGGTGCGCAACACCATGTGCTCGGCGCTGATCACGGTTTTGTGCAGGTATACCTGCCAGTACATTAGGCGGCGGCTCACCAGGAAGTTCTCAATGCTATAAATCGCCTTTTCTTCCAGAACCAGCTTGTCATTAGCCACGTCCAGCATTTTGATCAATCGGTCGGCACCTATCTTTCCCTCGTATACACCAGTATAGAAGCTGTCGCGGTTCAGGTAGTCGAGACGGTCCACGTCGAGCTGACTCGAAACCAGCTGATGAAAGAAGCGACGCTCGTAGGTATCTGTGAAAATTTTGATAGCGAGGCTCAATCTGCCGCCAAACTCTTCGTTAAGCAAATGCATGATGTGTAGCGAGAGGTGCTCGTGGTGCACTTCCTGGAAAATGGCCGTCTCCAGCGCATGCGAAAAAGGACCGTGGCCCACGTCGTGCAGGAGAATGGCGATCAGCGAAGCCTCAAACTCGGCGTCGGATATTTCGTTGTTCTTGCCACGCAGCGTGTTCAGGGCCAGGTTCATGAGGTGCATGGCCCCCAAAGCGTGGTGAAAACGGGTATGCAGAGCGCCCGGGTATACCATCTCAGTCAGTCCCAGTTGCTTGATCCGGCGCAGCCGCTGGAAGTAAGGATGGTCGATGATGTCGAACAGTAATTCAGACGGCACCGTGATGAAACCGTATACAGGGTCGTTTAATATTTTTTTCTTATTCACAAAAACCGAGGTTTTTAATTGTTAAATTGCTAATCGTTAATCGGTTGCTCGAACTGGAGACAGACTAACCCTATGCATGAACCACCATCTGTACACTTATGTTTACGTTCAGGTGATCGGTAACTTTCAGGATCAGGTATAGTAAACAAATTATACCTGTTTTGGTCTTACTGCTTTGTAACCGATTAAAACCAAGCCATTTATAAATAGCGCGCAACAAATAAAACTATGCAAAGATATACGATTTTATGGGCCGATGACGAAATCGACCTACTCAAGCCACACATTCTTTTCCTGGAAGACAGGGGTTACGACATTACGCCCGTCAACAGCGGGACCGACGCCATTGAGAAAGTGCAGGAGCAAGCCTACGACGTAGTATTCCTCGACGAAAACATGCCCGGCATAAGCGGTTTAGAGACGCTTAACGAGATCAAGACCATCCGCCCGGCCATGCCTGTGATCATGATCACAAAGAGCGAGGAGGAGCACATTATGGAGGAGGCGATCGGTTCCAAAATCTCCGATTACCTGATCAAACCGCTCAACCCGAACCAGATTTTACTTTCCGTGAAAAAGACGCTGGAAAACAAGCGTTTGGTGTCAGAGAAAACCAACATGAGCTACCAGCGCGACTTCCGTCAGTTGGGTATGGCCTTTGGCGAGCGCCTGAGTCCGGGCGAGTGGGCTGATATCTACAAAAAACTGGTATACTGGGAGCTGGAGATCGACGAAACCGAGAATAAAAGTATGGCCGACGTGATCAACATGCAGAAGGACGAGGCCAACTCCAACTTCGCCAAGTTCATCATGGACAATTATGAGGACTGGATCAACAAGGAGTCGGACGATGCGCCGCTGATGTCGCACCAGCTGTTCCGGGAGCGGGTATTCCCAATGATGAAGGAATCGGACAAGCCGGTCTATTTCGTCCTGATTGACAACCTGCGTTACGACCAGTGGAAAGTGCTCGAGCCGCTTATTTCCGAATACTTCACAGTGGACACAGAAGAGATGTTTTATTCCATTCTGCCAACTACCACTGCCTATGCCCGTAACGCGATCTTCTCAGGTATGATGCCGACGGAGATCATGAAAAAGTACCCGAATCTGTGGGTGAGCGATGATGAGGAAGAGGGTAAAAACCTGAACGAGCCTGATTTTCTGGAGATACAGTTGCAGCAAAACCGCATAAACGAGAAGCACAGCTACCATAAAATTACTAACCCGGCTGCCGGCAAGGACTTGAACAGCAAGTTCAACAACCTCGATAACAACAAGCTGAACGTGATCGTGTATAACTTCGTGGATATGCTCTCGCATGCCCGCACGGATAGCAACATGGTGCGCGAACTGGCACCGGATGAGTCGGCGTACCGCTCTATCACGCGCTCATGGTTCATCCACTCGCCGTTGTTCGAGATGCTGAAAATGATTGCTGACCGCAAAGCCCGCATGATCATCACAACAGACCACGGCACGATCCGGGTGAAGCGTCCGTTCAAGATCATCGGCGACCGTCAGACGAACACCAACCTCAGGTATAAGCACGGTAAAAACCTCGGCTATACCGACAAAGATGTGTTCACGGTGCGCAAGCCGGAGCGATTTTTCTTGCCAAAGGCCAACGTTTCCACTACGTTTGTATTTGCGATAGAGGATTACTTCTTCGCATACCCAAATAACTATAACTACTACGTGAACTACTACAAAGATACCTTCCAGCACGGAGGTGTGTCGCTGGAAGAGTGCATTATACCTTTTATTACGCTGACGCCTAAGAATGCATAACACAGGAGTTGAGAAGAGAAGCATCAAGATGTCGTCGTTGGCTGACCTGCCGGCGGCGGCTTCTGTGCTTTTGGAGGAGGCTAGTGAGGAGCCAATTATTTTGTTTGAAGGCCCGATGGGAGCCGGCAAAACAACGCTTATAAAAGAGCTCTGCCGCCAGATGGGTGTGCAGGAGAACGTTAGTAGCCCAACCTTTGCCCTGGTGAACGAGTACGAAACGGCTAAAGGGAACCTAATCTATCATTTTGACTTTTATAGAATTAATGAGGAGCGTGAGGCACTTGGCATCGGTGCACTGGAGTATTTCAACTCCGGCCATACCTGCCTGATCGAGTGGCCATCCATGATCCCCAACCTGTTGCCCGAGCATTACCTGTTGGTAAAGCTGCAGCCCGCCG
Source organism: Pontibacter sp. HSC-14F20 (assembly GCF_019599265.1). Lineage (GTDB taxonomy): Bacteria > Bacteroidota > Bacteroidia > Cytophagales > Hymenobacteraceae > Pontibacter. The sequence continues at coordinate 138,678 of NZ_JAHZTC010000006.1, forward strand.
CTGAAGGCGAGGAGCGCACGATGACCATAAACCGCGTATGAGCATGACGGAGAGATTCGCCGTTGAATTAGGAAAACTGGCGGCCAGTCAGGCCCTTTACCCAAAGGAGTCGATGCTGGCTGTGGAGGAACGATACAAAAGCCTGTTTATCGGGCTGCCGAAGGAATCATCGTTTCAGGAAAACCGCATTGGCCTTACTCCGGACGCCGTAAAACAGTTAACCGACCAGGGACACGAAATCTGGGTAGAAACCGGAGCCGGCGGTCCGTCCAAGTACTCCGACAACGACTATTCCGAAGCAGGCGCCCGCATTGTTTACTCGTGTAAAGAGATATACGAAGCCGGCATCATCCTGAAGATAGCACCGCCCACTTACGACGAAATCGAGTACCTGCGTCCGGGGCAAACACTGATTTCCGCCCTGCATTTTGGCAACCTGACTTCTGACTACATCAATGCCCTTCTCCGCAAGAAAATAAACGCCATTTCCTTTGAGCTGATCCGCGACAAGTCGGAGTCGAAGCCGGTAGTGCGCGCTATGAGTGAGATTGCTGGCAGTTCGTCCATGCTGATCGCGGCAGAATATTTGAGTAGCAGCAACGACGGGAAAGGTGTTATTCTGGGAGGTATAACTGGTGTGGCTCCATCCAAAGTAGTGATTATGGGCGCTGGTACTGTGGCCGAATATGCAGCCCGCGCCGCCCTGGGCCTGGGTGCCGAAGTGAAGGTGTTTGATAACCACATCTACAAGCTGCGCCGTCTGAAGCATAACATCAGTCAACCAATTTTTACCTCTACGCTGGACAAGACTATCCTGCACCACGAGCTTAAAAACGCGGATGTCGTGATTGGCGCGCTGGTGGCGGAAGAGGGACGTATGGCATGTATGGTCGAGGAGGAGGTAGTGGCTCAGATGAATCCGGGTTCTATCATCATCGACGTTTGCATCGACCAGGGAGGCTGCTTCGAAACTTCTGAACTGACCTCACATAGCCGCCCGATCTTCCGCAAATACGACATCATCCATTATTGCGTACCGAACATCGCCTCACGTGTACCACGCACCGCCTCTACGGCGTTGAGTAATATCTTCACACCAATCTTTACCGAAATCTCTAAGTTCGGAGGCATCAACGAGGTGCTGTTTATGAATGAGCACTACCGCAGCGGTGTGTATATCTACAAAGGTAGTTTGACAAATTCGCAGATCGCTAAGAAGTTTGGGATGCGGTATAAGGAGCTTGGGTTGATGATTGCTGTGAGGAATTAAAGGTATAGCTTATAAAAACAGAACAGGTCCCGTCTAGGTATAGGCGGGACCTGTTTTACTTTGTAGTGCCTGCTGTTGCAGGTATAGCGACCTGTGTTGCTTTGTAGCTTCGCCTGTGCGGCGGGCACCTACTTTTTTTCTTGATGGGGCCCCTACCCACTACTGTTCGAAACCTTGTCAAGTTCGTATTATGTAACGGGCATACATGAAAGGAGGCTGATATGAAGGCGAAGGATTTACTGGCATTTATCCCTGACCAGGACCTTTCTCAGCTGGCGGCCCGGACGCGGGTGGACCACCAGGTCAAGAAGCTCAGCGGGCGGGTGATGTTCCAACTGCTGCTGCTCTCGCTGTTGGAGGGGGGCCGGGCGAGCCTTCGGGTGATGGAGGAGCTCTACTGCTCTATGCAGTTCCGGACCCTGGCCGATGTGGGGCAGGGGCAGACCACACGCCACAACTCCATCCGGGACCGGATCGTGACCATGCGGCCCGACTTCTTCCGGGCCATCTTCGAGCTGCTCTTCAAGCGCTTCAACCGCCTGCTGGGCGAGCAGCATGCGCTCGTGCGCTACGACTCCACCCTGATCGCCGTCTCGGCCCGGCTGGTGGCCTGGAGCATGCGCACACGCTCGGGCAGCAAGCAGAGCTGCCAGCTCAAGTGCACCCTGGCCATGAAAGGCAGCCTGCCCTGCCAGGTGCGCGTGTTCACCAACCGCCAGGCCCTGAGCGAGGACTGCGCCCTGCCTGAGACGATCCTCTCGGAGGAGATCTCCCGCTCGGGCATCGTCGTCTTCGAGCGGGGCGTGCAGTCGCGCAAAGCCCTCAAGGAGCTCGACGAGCGGGGCCGCCTCTTTGTCACGCGCTGCAAGGTGGGCTCCCACTGCATCGAGCAGGAGCTGCTGGCCGTGGGGCAGCGGCCCGGGGGGACGACCCTCACCGTGCTGAGCGATGCCTGGGTGAGCTTCCGGGAAAAGCCCGGAAGCTACCTCGAAAAGCCCCTGCGCCTGGTCAAGGCCACCCTGGAATCGGGGGAGCAGATCTGGTTTGTCACCAACATCGCCTGGCTGGATGCCTACCAGGTAGCGGCTATCTACAGGGAGCGCTGGCAGATCGAGGTGCTCATCAAGTTCTTAAAACAGCACCTGCAGCTCGAGCACCTGGTCACCCGCAACGAGAACGGCATTCAGGTCATGCGCTACATGACCCTGATCGTGGCCCTGCTGCTCATCGTCTACCGCAAGCTCAACAAGCTCGACAGCGACCGTCGCGCCAAACTGCGCTTTGCACAGGAGCTGGACGTGGAGGTGGTGAGGCAAATCGTGCTGCTCTGCGGGGGAGACCCCGCTAAAATGGAGAAATTCGTCACCTGAACACGTTTCGAACAGTAGTGGCCCCTACCCCCACTCGCTGAACGCTCTTGACAGGGGGACCCCTTCACCCCCAACAGTGGAGTGTCAAAAGGTGCACCTGGCTGAGCTATACCTTCGTAGCTAGTGTGCAAGTTACTCTTGCTATACCTGCCGACGGTAGTTTACTAAAACGCTTATACCTCTGAGATGGTAGCTACAGAAATTCCCCCTCCTGTCTTGAGGGTAGAGGACCTCTACAAAAGGAGGGGGCTAGGGGAGGTGAAAATTCCTTACCTCACTAATGCCTTATCAACTCGCAGTGGCGTATCCTCTCCGGAAACGATGCCCTGTGCGGCAAGCGCAATGGCGCGGATCATGCTGGTGAAATGGGGCATATCCAACAGTTCGAACTCATCCTTCACAGTGTGGTAAGTCTTGTCCTGATCGATTTGCACCGATGAAATGGTATGCGCCGGCACACCTAGGCGGGCCAGGGTGGCATTGTCGGAACGGTAGAACAGATTTTGCTCCGGGTATGGGTCGGGGTGGATGCTGTAAGTGGTGCCTTCGAGGCGCTTCTGCATCATTTTGCCTAAATCAGATTTTTCGTAACCAGTCAGGTAAGCACTGTTCGGGCCGAATTTAGACGGTTTGCCTACCATTTCGATATTGAACATGGCCACAATCTGGTCAGGGTTGAGTTGCTCGGAAAAGTAGCGGGAACCATGTCCGCCGATCTCTTCGGCAGTGAAAGCGGCGAAGATCAGGGTGCGCTCGGGTTGTGGCTGCTCTTTGTAGTAGCGGGCCAGCATCATCATGGCTGTGGTACCGGATGCATCATCGTCGGCGCCGTTGGCAATGCTGTCGCCGTCAATGGTCTTATGAAAGCCGATATGGTCGTAGTGACCGGAAAAAACCACAAATTCGTTTTTGCGCTTGCCCTCGATCATACCCACTACATTAGAGAGCGACAGTTTTTCGACTTTGTTGGCAAACTTCACTTCGTACTTCTTGGGGACTGCCTGATCGGTGAGCACGTATACCTTGCTGGCGCCGGTACCTATCTCTTTCTTCACCCCGCCTCTCGCAAAATAACCTTGGTAGTTGGCAAAAGCTTCGGCATGACTAGGGTGAACAAGCACGATCGCGTCCTGCTCTTCTGCATTTGCTTTTCCGAAAGCAGCTCTGAAATTCTCACCTTCCGGAATGGTGATGATGTTGACCTTGTTTTTATGTTTCCAGTTAAAGGCTTCCTGCGCCGTGTTGACAAACAGGTGCTCCGGTGCAATTTTCTTTTTACCCAATGTTACTTCTGTCTGGTTGGGCGTGAGGCGGTGCATATAAAAAGTTTGCCGGTAGGAAGGCGACTGACTGGAACTATTGCCATTGAGTGGCACAAGCCCGGCTGTGTGGAATTCGGACTCAATAAAATCAGCGGCTTTTTCTATACCTGTCGAGAAGACGGCGCGGCCCTGCATGTCGTCGTGGCTGAGGGTCTGCAGCATGCGCGTAGCCTCTTGTTGGTTGATGACAGAGAGATCCTGCGCCGAGAGCGAAGCACCGAGCAAGAGAGAGAAGGCAGTAGCAAATAGCTTTTGGCGTGTCATAGGTATAGCGATGTATACGATTAGGATTTTGATGTTTTTTTGGAAATATTGTCAGGATAATTGCTGCTACGCCGCGCATCGACGCAAACAGCAACCCAATATAGCGAAATATGGAAAAGAGCTCCAAAGTAAACTGGCTAAAGTTACTACAATACATGTTGTTGGTGTCGGCTTTGCTCTATTTCGGACGCACACTCTTTGTTCCGCTAAGCTTTTCGCTCCTCATCAGCTTTATTCTATATCCTGTGGTGAAGTGGCTGGAAGACCGTAGCTGGAGCCGCTGGAGCGCAATATTACTGTGTCTCCTGACGATGCTGTTGGTAATGGGCGCATTGAGCTGGCTGCTGGTCCGGCAAATGATCAGTTTCGGGCAGGAGTGGCCTATGTTGCAGGAAAAACTGCTACAGGCCTGGCAGCAGTTTGAGCTATACCTGGAGCACCAGTTTGGTGTAAACGATGTGCAGCGCAGCAACTGGATGGAAGGGCTTGTAAAAGATGCGACCTCCACTGTGCTGAATGTGGTGCGGGGCGTGCTGTATGCTTCTGTGACCACGGTCGTACTTTTCCTGCTGATCCCTCTCTATGCGGCGCTTATTTTGTATAACCGCGAACAGTTGGCGGCAGCGCTTTTCTCGATGTTTCCGCAGGCAGAGCACGGCAAGATCCGGAGCATTCTGCACGAAACCATCACGACCTATTACAATTTTATCAAAGGGATGATCATTGTGTATGCAGTGGTGGGCCTGCTGAACAGTGTCGGGCTGCTGCTGCTAGGTATACCGCATGCTGTTTTCTTTGGTATTGTGGCCTCTATCCTCACATTTATACCTTATGTGGGCATCTCCATTGGCGCAATTTTACCCATGGCCGTGGCCTGGATCACTTACGATTCGGTGTGGTACCCGATTGGGGTGATTATAGTATTTACTGTGGTGCAGTACCTGGAGGCGAACCTGATTTTTCCACTGGCCGTGAGCTTCCGGTTGCAGGTGAACATGCTCTTTACCTTGCTGGCCATTGTGGCGGGAGGCATTCTGTGGGGAGCATCCGGCATGATTCTGTTTGTTCCCTTCGTCGCCATTCTCAAACTTATCGCCGACAAGCACGAGGAGCTGCGGCCGGTGTCGCTGCTGCTGGGGACAGGTATAGCGCCTGCCACGCCCGAACCGAAACCAAAAATTAAGATCGGTCGTTTTCGCCGCGGTCAGGATTAGTTTCTTTCTCCAGCCACTCCCGTTTCAGTAAACTGTATACCTCCAGGTCGATAAAACGGCCTTGCAGCCATTCGCCGGCGCGTTCTATACCTTCCAGTTTGAAGCCCAGCCGCTGCGGAATGTGGCTGCTTTTGCTGTTTCCCACGCCCACTTTTATCTGGATGCGGTTCATGCCCATTTGCTCAAAAGCCTGTGCTATTAAGGCGCTGCAACTCCGGATCATGATGCCCTTCTTTTGGAATTCCTCGCCCAGCCAATAACCGATCTCCAGCTTACAGTTCACCCGGTCAATGGTTTTGTACCCAATGATGCCGGCCACTTCGTCCTGAAACCGGATGATGTATACCTGATCCTGGAAGTTGCCGGGAGCAGTGACGCTTCGCAGGAAAAGGGTGGTGTCGCTTGCAGAGAAACTATTGTCAATAAACGGCAGCCACTCCCGCAGGTATAGCCGGCCCTTATCAATCAGTTGGTAGAGGGCCGGGGCATCGCTCACCTGGGCTTCGTACAGGCTTATACCTGAGGCTACGATCAGGGGGTGTGTTGCTGGGGCAGATCTCATGGTATGGCGGGTTAGTACTGCAAAAATTCAAAAAGAGAAATTCTAAACATAAGTTCCAATATATCAGTTAAATAGCTTATGCTGGGCACTGTCGCTCTATTATGAACGCATATATTGTAGACAAGATTATGAAAAATACGCTACTGTTTCTGCTTTTTTTAGGCATCACTTTTACAGCCTCAGCACAAGAGACTAATATTGATCTGGGTGCAAGGATAGGGTTTAATGTTTCCAACATCAGCAGCGATCCTAGTTTGCTGGAGGAATCATCTGAACTGGGAACGGAGTTTGGGGTCTTCGCCCGTATCGGGAATCGCTTTTATGTGCAGCCTGGTGTCGACTTTGTGAATAATAAAGTAAATATGCAGCGCAAAGTGCAGCCACGCGCTGGCGAAAGTGATGATGTGCGTTTCCGCTATTTCCGGGCGCCGGTGCTGTTGGGTTGGGAAAGTGACTATAAGAACCGGAGAGGCGGCTCTACCCCGTTCCGGGTGATGGTGGGCCCTTCTTTTGCCTACAACATCGGGGTGAGCGACAATAACCTGGACGTGCGACGCCGTGATGTACGCAATGCCCAGTTTGCGCTGCACGGTGGTGTGGGGATCACATTTCTTCGCTTCGTCGAGCTGGACCTGATGTATAATCACGGACTCACTACTGTGTTCAATGATAGCGGTTCCGATGGTAAGTTCAGAAATTTCTCGCTAACCGTGGGCTTTAGTATCTAGAAGCTTACGTACAAGATTCCCTAAAAACTCAAAAGCCTGAAGGAGCTGCTACTGTCTCTTTCAGGCTTTTGGGTTTTTAGGTATAGCCGATTGCTTAGTTACGTTCGCTGCGTTCTTCTCTAACCGGTGCGGCCTCTTTTACTTTGGCGGGTTTGCGCCTTTTCTCCGGGCTTCGGCGCTTCACATATACCGCCGACGAACCTTTGTCATCTTCTTTGCGGATCGTAAACAAGTCTTTGTGCGCTTTGATGAGTTGAATCAACTGGCTATACCCGAAAGTGCGCGGGTCAAAGGCCGGGTCCAGGGTGCGCAGGCTTGTGCCTATACCTCCCAAATGTGCCCAACCGTCTTCGCCTACAGCCATTGTAAAAGCCTCTTTCAGCATCGGAACGGGGTTTGGACGGGCGCTCTCCTGTCCGTTAGGTGCGGTTTTGTCTGCCGCAGCTATCTGTTTATCGTCGATGTCGTCGGTCAGGTTTTCTGTGTAGATAAAGATATTACAGGCGTTCACAAAAGGCTTGGGTGTTTTGCGCTGCCCGATTCCCATCACAAAGATCCCAGCCTCTCGGATGCGGGTTGCCAGTCGGGTATAATCGCTGTCCGACGACACAATGCAGAAGCCATCCACCAGGTGACTGTGCAGCAAGTCCATGGCGTCGATGATCATGGCACTGTCGGTAGCGTTTTTGCCCACAGTATAGCGGAACTGCTGGATGGGCTGTATCGCGTGGTTGTTCAGGCATTCTTTCCAGCCGTTCATTTGTGGAGTGGTCCAGTCGCCGTAAATGCGGCGGATGGTAGTTTGTCCGTATTTGCCTGCTTCGGCCAGTATTTTGACGATAAGGGTCGGTTGCGCGTTGTCGCCATCTATTAGCATGGCCATGCGCTGTTGTTTTTTCTCGTTGAAGGGTTTGCTCATAAAATGATTTGCGCCGGGTTTTGTTGCCCTATACGCGCTGAATTTGTTTTGTTATACTTCTGAAATGAAGATGGGTTGTTAGAAGGTAGGGAATTCCCTATATAAGAGGAGATTGAGTATATTGTGATGTAATTTAAGGATTTTAAATTTAGAAAGGATGGATAGGGGAGATTAGTTTAGCCTGAGGTATGCCACTCACGCTGAGTTCATCTATAATAGAGCCTAAATTGTTACCATACTAGAAGAGAGAAACCAATGCACAGACTAATTCTACTTTTGCTGACAGCCACCGCATTCTCTTGCACCAAAAAAATAAGTAGCCCAGATCAATTGGTGTTCCACAGGATGGCGTATGTATACAGCCTTAAACCTCCCATAGCAAAAGAGATTTGGCTAAGCTTCGATGAAAAGCAGTATGATGTTCCGCTAATTTACTATACCGATTCCTCCTCCTTTATAGCCAACCCCACTAATAAGTTCTTGAAAATTTACAACCCAACACAAGTTTTCCAGAACAGCGATTTGAAGGTATACAAAACTGCAACCCGTCTCGATAGTATTCCCTTTCATATGGCCGTGAATTTTACATTTGGCGATTCTAGCGGGTACGATAATTATGCGCCCTTTATGCATTGCAGCAGCTTGGAGGAAACAGGGAAGGTCGTGAAGGACGTGGCTACAACAGAGGTATGGGTAACGATGGTAGTGCATGAATACTTTCATGGGTTTCAGTTCCAGCACAAAAATTATCTCCAATATTTTGCGGATAGCATAGCTACATTCCAGAAACATAAACTTAAAGAATTGTACAACGATCATACCTGGTTCAAACAAGGTATAGACAGAGAAAACGACCTGTTACTAAAAGCTTTAGAGGCTGACGATCGAGAAGAAACCAGAAGGTTAATTGCAACTTTCTTTGAAGAGCGAGAAAAACGAAGAAATGAAACTTCTCAGAAACTCAATCTTGCTATTGCAGCGTATGAAAAGACGTACGAGACGCTAGAGGGTACGGCAAGGTATGTAGAACAGAAGCTCTACGAAAAGTTTTCTCATAAGCATCCCGACGCTACATTACAAAAGTCAGACTCAGCTTATCATGCTTACAACTCTTTCAAAGTCTATAAGTTGGAGAAGGATGAATGGCTATACCTGACGCCAAAGTCTGGAGTGTATTTTTATGCTACGGGCTTTAACATGACAAGGCTTTTCGATAAGCTGAATGTACGCTATAAGGACAGGCTTTTTAAAGAAAACCATCTGTCATTAGAAGATATACTTAGGACAATTTAGAGGTACCAACAGCTTCAGCTAAAACTCAATCCTTCAAAACCATGTACTTCCCATGAATAAATTATTCTCCATTCTAACCCTCCTTCTCACCGTGACACATTTTTCAGCACAGGCGCAGGTGTTTAAAAGTGAAGAACCCCTGGCCCATACCTATTCAATTGTAGCCCGCGACGCGAAGACCGGCGAGATGGCCGTTGGCGTGCAAAGCCACTGGTTTTCGGTGGGCACCGCTGTGCCCTGGGTAGAGGCTGGCGTGGGCGTGGTGGCAACGCAGTCTTTTACGAATAAGTCTTTTGGCTTGCGTGGACTTGCTTTGCTGAAAGAAGGGAAGTTGCCGCAAGAGGCGCTGGATATTTTGCTTTCCGATGACGAAGGCCGCGAAGTGCGGCAGGTATCTATACTGGATGCGCAGGGCCGCGTGGCGACCCATACAGGCAAGCAGTGCATCCGCTATGCTGGTCACATTACAGGCACAAATTTCTCGGTGCAGGCCAACATGATGCTCACCGACAAGGTATGGCCGGCCATGGCGAAGGCTTTCGAGACGAGTGCAGGAAAGCCGCTGGCCGAGCGGGTATTGCTTGCCATGCAGGCAGCTGAGCGGGAGGGAGGCGATATTCGCGGTAAGCAGTCGGCGGCGCTGGTCGTGGTGCGTGGCAAAGCTACTGGTCAGCCCTGGGACGATAAAACCATCGACTTGCGGGTGGATGACCACGAGAAACCACTGGACGAACTGGCGCGACTCCTCAAGGTATACCGCGCCTACGAGCACATGAACAACGGCGACCTGGCTGTGGAAAAAGGACAGATGGAAAAAGCCATGCAGGAATATGGCAAAGCCGAAGCTATGTTCCCGGACAACCTCGAAATGAAGTACTGGCATGCCATTGGGCTAGCCAACAACGGCGACATCAGCGGGGCCACCAAAATCCTGAGAGAGGTATACAAAAAAGATAAAAACTGGAAAGAGCTGACAGAACGCTTACCGGAAGTCGGCTTGCTCACCCTGAGCCCGCAGGATTTGCAGAAGGTGTTGCAGGTGAAGTAGGTATAGCCGGAATTATAGCGAATGTTGTTTATACTTCGAAATGATTTCCTAACTTAAAGCCACAAACAAATCTACTCTTAACTTTTCAATCATTATTCACCTGATGATGTTACTTAAACACAAACTACGCGCCTTTGTGGCGGGGGCTGCTATGCTGGCCGCTATACCTGCCATGGCGCAGCAGAACACCTACAAGTCCGATTCCACTGTTATCCGCAAGTTTTATGACGAGGCCCTCACCAGTTACGAGAGCTATGAAAACCTGCGTTATCTCACCAAAAACATCGGTGCCCGCCTGAGTGGTTCGCCGCAGGCCGCTGCCGCCGTGGAGTGGAGCCGCCAGGTGATGGAGAAGATGGGCCTCGACCGTGTATACCTGCAGGAGGTGATGGTACCGCACTGGGTACGTGGCGATAAAGAAATTGGCCGCATCCTGAGCGGACGTAATGGCAGCCAGGAGGTGAATATTCTGGCGCTGGGCAGCTCGGTGGGCACCGGCACGCAAGGCCTGAGTGCGCAGGTAATTGAGGTGCAAAACTTCGAGGAGCTCGAGAAACTGGGCAAGAAGAAAGTGAAAGGCAAGATCGTGTTCTTCAACCGTCCATTCGACAATAAGCATGTGCATACCATGGCAGCCTATAGCGGTGCTGTAGACCAGCGTGGCGGAGGTCCGGTAGCAGCCGCTAAACTCGGTGCAGTGGCTGTGCTCGTGCGCTCCATGGCCAACGACATCCAGGATGTGGCCCACACCGGCAACACACGCTACGCCGACGATGTGGAGAAAATACCAGCCGCTGCCATCAGTACTAAGGGTGCAGATGAATTAAGTGCCATGTTGAAAAACGATCCAGAGCTGAAATTCTACTTGCGCATGACCTGCGAAACCCGTCCGGATGTGCTTTCTTATAATGTGATCGGTGAGATAAAAGGCTCTGAGAAACCAGAAGAAATTGTGGTAGTCGGCGGTCACCTCGACTCCTGGGACGTAGGCGAAGGGGCCCATGACGACGGCACCGGCTGTGTGCAGTCCATCGAGGTGCTACGCCTGCTTAAAGCGCAAGGAATACGTCCCAAGCGCACCATCCGTGCCGTGATGTTCATGAACGAAGAAAACGGTCTGCGTGGCGGTCGTAAGTACGCTGAGGAAGCCAAAGCGAAAGGCGAAAAACACATAGCGGCCATCGAGTCGGATGCAGGCGGCTTTACACCACGCGGTTTTGGTTTTGATGCCCACGACGAGCAGTATGCTAGAATACTCTCCTGGAAAGATTTGCTGGCTCCCTACGGTCTACACGAACTTAACCGTGGCGGCGGCGGTGCCGACATCGGTCCCCTGAAAGGCCAGAACAATGTCGTACTAATCGGTCTGCGCCCTGACTCGCAACGCTACTTCGACTATCACCATACCGAAATCGATACCTTCGAAACCGTAAGCCGCCGCGAAATGCAGCTGGGCTCCGCAGGTATGGCCGCCCTAGTATACCTGATTTCAGAGCATGGCCTCCATGGAGGCAGCGCCAAGGCGGGCAAGTAGTCAGATCAAAGAAAAATAAAAGGCCGGTTCTACACCTACGTAGAACCGGCCTTTTATTTTTACCTGCGCTCACAGCGTTTCTACGGTAGCAAAAGCGAGCTATCGCCGTAGCTTAGGAAGCGGTAATCATTGTCCAGCGCATGGCGGTATACCTGTTTCCAGTCCTCGCCGATAAGGGCAGCGACCAGCAACAAGAGTGTACTCTCGGGCTGGTGGAAGTTGGTGACAAGTCCGTTGCATACCTGAAAGGTATAGCCTGGCGCGATGATGATCTGCGTGCTGGCATGCAGATGCTCCGTGTGGTGCCGCTCCATGTAGTCGAGCAAAGTCTGCAGCGCTTCCACAGCGGCAGGAGGCGTGCTGGTTTCGTAAGGCAGCCACTGTGTGACATGCAGTTCCTCGGGTATTAAGTCTGGCTGCTGCAATAGCAAAGTGCCCAGCCAATACAAGCTTTCCAGGCTGCGCATCGAAGTCGTGCCGACAGGTATCAGCGGCTTGCCTAAATGCCTGAGTAACTGCGCTACCACCTGCTTTGAAACCATCAACTGCTCGGCGTGCATCTGGTGGGCCTCCATGGTGTCGGCCTTTACCGGTTTAAATGTGCCAGCGCCCACGTGCAGGGTCAGGTAAGTGCTTTCTATCCCTTTAACTTGCAGTTGCTCCATTACATTGCCGGTAAAGTGCAGTCCGGCAGTAGGGGCAGCCACTGCACCTTCGTTGCGGGCATAAATGGTCTGGTAGCGGATACGGTCCTCAGGGGTAAGTCCGCGGTTGAGGTAAGGGGGCAGGGGCAAGCGGCCACAGCGTTCCAGCACTTCGGCAAAGGTCAGTTCAGCAGGCGTCCATGTGAAGCGGATCAGAAAGTGCCCTTCCTGCTGTGCATCGCGCTCGGCTGTTACCACGCCCCCTTCAAAAAATAGCTTCAGCGGGCCTTCCTTCCAACGCTTATTGTTGCCAACCAAACATTTCCACGTGCAACTGCGGGTTTGCTGCATGGCCAGTTGCACTTCGCGGTGCGGTTTTACGGGCTCCAGGCAGAAAATCTCTATCGCGCCACCGGTTGGTTTGCTAAAAATCAACCTCGCCTGCACCACTTTGGTGTTGTTAAACACCAGCAGACTGCCCGCTGGTAACAGTTCCGGCAAGTCCTTAAAGGTATGGTCGGCAATACGTTGTTGCTTGTAACAGAGCAGCTTGGAATGGTCGCGCTCAGGCAGCGGAAATTTGGCAATACGCTCATCCGGCAGCTCGTACACAAAATCCTTGATAGCCAGATTTTTCGGGTTGGTATGCATTTTGAGTTTGAAATTAAGGGTCGCGAAACGTTAGTCTCTTGATTTTATGCTCGCAACTCATGAAGGGCAAAGGTACTCAATCCGTTAAAAAATTACGCTGGTTCTGAGCAGATACCTTGTTTGTGTGCAGCGGGTATAAGAGCTGGATCAAGATCGGTATCCAGTGGTATGGCCGGCCTTAGGGAAGAGTAGATGTAGCGGGTTTTTGGAGGAAAGAGCTTACTGAACCGAAGTTTCTTCCAAATCATCCAGCTCCAGTTCCAGCGCCTTTACCGATATCTGAATCTCACGCAGCGCCAGTGCCAGCGAGATCATCAGAAGCAAGAGACTGAGGCCGAAGGTATACTTGCCTACTGTGCTATACCCTGCAAAGAGGATAAACATACAGAAAACGCAGCCAAACATACTGGCAATCCCAAAGCCTTGCATGTTGCGGATAAGGACCAAGCGAATACGCAGGTTCTCCATCTGGCTGTACACTAATCGGCTCTGTGTGGAGGCATAGCGGTTTTTCAGGCTTCGTATCAAATTGGCTAGCGCCATAAAGCGGTTGGTATAAGCCAGCAACAGCAGCGAGATAGCCGGAAACAGCAGGGCAGGGGTAGTAAGGGTTATTTCCATTGACCCGATGAGGCGCGAAATTACTGAATGCTTTTCAGGAAGTCCTCATCGAGCGGCTCGTCCTCGTCAGGTTGAGGGGCATCAAAGTCGATTTCCTGCAACGCTTCCAGCCCTTCCAGTATCAGGTCATCCAGCTCCTCTTTTGAAGCGGCATCCAGGGTCTGTTCAAACAGGGCCAGCAGGTGCTCTCGCTGCTCGTTGACAAAAATTTCGTGGTACAGATTGTCAAACAACCCGATCTTCTTTTGGATGATCTTGTCGATTTCACGCGTATTTTTGGCCTTGACTGCTTCCAGCAATAAACCAAGCACATCCTTGGCTCCTTCATTGTCGGCCAGGCGAGCATAGGCTTTAATCAGTGCGATAGCAATCCCTAGCCGCAGGCGCTCAAACCGAAAGCCCACTTCCTCTGATATTTTATCCCCTTTACCGAGGCGGGACTGCCTCAGGGCCTGTTCCAACTGCTGATATACGGCAGTAGAAGGGCTCTCAAAAACCTGGGGAGTTTCTGGTGCAAAGGCAGTCTGGAGTAATAGCTCAAAGCTCTTGGCGCTCATATCAAATCTAGCTTAAGTGAGAGATGTACAAAGGTAATGTTTTGTGGTAGGTTTTACGAAGCAGCGATATTATAATTTAAGCAAAATATGTTAACATTTAAATAAGAAAATTGCAATTTATGATTTGTACCTTTTAAATATTTAGGAATTGCTATTTAGTATTGTTTTAAAAAATTTATTTTTGCTTTATTTACAAGTTGAAAGTTCTGGCAATTTATTAAGTTGCTGAATCCGAATTGAAAAGCCCGTTTTTACTTAACAGTTATTGATAAAAATTGTACTAATTTCATGCTGGTTTATACAGTATTTGTAAAGTTTAGCCAAGTGGAAAATAGTAATATAAAATTAAGTGTCCAAAACCAGTGAACTATAACCCTGTACATCATATGAAAACACCATCGTTAACGCTAACCACTACTATATGAAGATAAACTCTACTTCCTCTTTTTCTCTTACTGGCAATTAACTGAGATGCTACAGGCTGTAGCTTCCTGTTAGACTTGTGCTTCAGCTTTCCTTACAAGCTGGTCAGAAATTCTATTTGTACTTCATTTATTATTATATGAACAAACTTCTACAGTTTATTCTAGTAGCTGTCCTATATATCTGTGGCAGCATGTCAACATTTGCCCAAGAGCGGGATATAAAGTGGGTTCAAACAGTAGGTGGAACCTCCCATGACCATGGCCGCGCTATTCAGATTGACGGAGCCGGCAATGTGTATACGCTGGGGCATTTTTCCGCGCCATCTGCCCTGTTTGGTTCTGCATCACTTACTACGACAAGCATTGGTACCTATTTAACCAAGTATAGCAGCACGGGAGCCTTTTTGTGGGCCCGGAAAATATCCGATACCAACATAACAGACGAGGGGAGCCTGAAAACAGACGCCGCCGGGAACAGCTATGTAGTCACTTCCTTTACGGGCTCCGCTACCTTAGGTAGCTCCCTGACAAGCAGCGGCTCCAGCGACGTTGTTATTGTCAAGTATAACACAAGCGGTACAGTGCAGTGGGCTACCAAAGCCGGTGGTGCTGGTGCCGACAAGGGCACAGGTATAACAGTAGATGCATCCGGTAATAGCTACATAACAGGCAGCTTCTCAGGCACTGGTAATTTTGGCATTACCAGTCTTGTGAGCTCTGGCAATACTGATGGCTTTGTGGCGATGCTCAACCCAAGCGGTGTCTTTGTTTGGGCACAGAAGCTAGGCGGTGCTGCTGCCGACGAAGGCAGGGGCATTGCTATAGACGCCAACGGCGAGGTGTATGTGGCGGGCAACTTCAACGGAAACTTCACATTTGGCATCACAACGCTTACGCACGGCGGTAATCAGGACATTTTTCTGGCAGCCTATACCAGCGGCGGTATTCCAAAATGGGCCGGAAGAGCCGGCAGTAATAACAGAGACCGTGTAAATGGTTTAGGTATTGATGCAGCGGGCAACCTGTACCTGGGAGGTCACTTTAATGGAGCCCCAACTTTCGGTACAGGCATCAGCATTCCAAATAGTGGAAGTCAGGACATCTTTCTGGCCAAATACAACAGCAGCGGCACCGCTCTATGGGCCACCAAAGCAGGAGGGGGTGGTACAGAGGAACTGCACGATCTGCATGTTGATAAGGACGGACATCTGTACCTGACGGGCAGCTACTCGGGAAACAATATTTCCATTGGCGGACCCCTTCCAAACTCAGTTGGGGCACTCGACATATTTGCAGCGCAGTATAGCAGTGATGGCAACCCGGTATGGGGCATCGGTGCGGGCAGCGCTCTGGACGACCGTGGCTTTGGCATTACCTCCGATGCGGCCCGAAATATGTACGTAACAGGCTATTTCCAGGGCAATACAACCAACTTCGGTGGCATCGTCATACCGAATAAAGGAGGAGAAGAGACGTTTATTTCCCAACTTATTCCACTTCTGAGAACAACCAGCGTGACAGCTGGTGCTTACTGCCCCGGCCAAGCGATCACCGTAAGCTATGCTACTTCCAGGTCCCTGGGCAATGGGTATAGAGCAGAACTGTCGGATGCCAGCGGCAGCTTCGCAAATCCTACCGCTATCGGTTCGATCAGTAACAACACAGGATCCATCACAGCCACTATACCTGCTGACACGCCAGCCGGTAACAGGTACAGAATCCGCGTGTTCTCAGTGGGCGCCCGCAGAGCGGGCGCTGACAACGGCACCGACATCATCATTAACGCCAGGCCAGCATTGCCTGAGCTCACGGCCAGTAGCCCGAGTGTGGGAGGCACGCTTTACCTTTCTGCTACGGAAATACCTGGCGCCACCTACTCATGGACAGGCCCTAACGGATTTACTTCCAGCCTGAGAGAGCCAACCCGCGCGAACATGCGCACCACAGATGCCGGCACTTATCGCCTGACTGTTACCACAAACGGCTGTACCAGTACAGCTACTATTGCAGTTGTGATCTCTACTGTTCCGACTTTTGATGTGGATCTTCGCGGCAACCCCAATGGGGATTGGACATCACCACCAACGAGCAGGAATGGTAGTGTGTGTGCAGATAATAACTGTATTCAGTTTAATGTGATACTGGATGCCAGGGCCGGACAGATCGTGGTGACAGTTGATGGTGGATCTGGTGGGATGGATTATACGATAAATTGCGGCCCCAAGGTGAGGGTGGGTGATGAAGTCTGTGCTCCCAATTCAGGTATCTTTACGATCACTTTCTGTAAGCCAGGTAACAATGCGAACAGCTATACGATTAAGTCTATTGCCGCCTTTGTGCCCCAATCTGATGTGTCTCTCACTTCAGGTTGCTCAGACATCCTGAGAGCGCCTGAGACTTTTAATGAAGAAAGCATTGTATGGGAAGATCTGACAGGGAACGGAGCCTATCTAAAATACCTGAGTTTCCCGAATGGTAAAAAAGAGGCGGTAGTGACAGGCGATGATAACGCCCCAGCTTATGTGGACTACCGTGCCAGGGGTACTGCTTATCAGAGCTCGTGCTCAGATAATCTTTACTATGATGATATCCGCGTCTTTTTCTACCCTAAGCCTGTCGTCACGGTTGCCCCGACACCGGCCATTATTTGTCCCGGAGGAGGTGGGGTGGTGCTGCGTGGCAACGTAACAGGCGGTAACCAGGATGCTGGTTTTACCTACCGCTGGACAAATGCCGCCGGCACACAAGTAGGAACAGGTATCAACTACACGGCTACTGCTGTCGGCACGTACAAATTTTCGGTGATTCCGAACAACGCGCAAAACTGCGAAGAGTTCTCGTCCACCATCGATGTGGTAAGTAATCTCACTGCCAACGCTGGCCCTGACCAACTGGTATGTGCGGGCAGCACGGTGCAACTGGCAGGTACGGTGACGGCCGCTACCGGAGGCCGCTGGGTAGGCGGGGCTGGAACCTTCTCGAGCAGAACCAACCTGAATGCAACTTATTCCCCAACAACTGCCGAGTTAAATGCAGGTTCGGTAACACTTACCTTAGAGTCGACCGGAAACGGGAACTGTGGTCCGGTATATGACGAAGTGGTGATTTCCTTCTATAAGATGGAAATGGAACTGACAGGGACACCTGTTATATGTAACGGTACGCTGGGTACGATCACGGCCATCGTAACAGGCGCACAAGGTCCCCTGAACTATGTTTGGAGCTCCGGCGAAACCACTGCTTCCATAGCGAACAAAGCAGCCGGCACTTATTCAGTGACGGTAACGGATGCCAAAGGGTGTTCTATCCTGAAAGACTTCACGATTACACAGGTGACAGGTCCGTCTGACTTTACGGCCACACCAACCAATACTACTTGCGGTAATGCCAATGGGCAGATCATTGTCAATAATGTGACAGGCGGAACGGCCAACTATACCTACAGCAAGGACGGAACGAACTTCCAGACGAGCAATACCTTTACAGGACTTGCAGTGGGCAACCACACCATTACGGTGCGCGATGCCAACGGCTGTACAGTTGCCAAATCCTTCACGCTGACCAATACCCCTGGACCAACTGCAGTTGCGGCCACGTCAAATCCTGCCAGTTGCCGCAACAACGACGGCTCGATCACAGCAGGTGAAGTAACGGGTGGCACAGGAACCAAAACCTACTCCATCAACGGTGCCAATTTCCAGGCAGGTACTACCTTCACGGGCCTCACCTCCGGCGACTATATCCTGACGGCAAAGGATGCCAATGGCTGTACCGTAACCACTTCGGTAACAGTGACGCAGGCTTCCATCACCAACTTTACAGCTACACCAGCTTCCTCTACCTGCGGCAATCCGAACGGTACTGTAACGATCTCCGGTGTAGTAGGAGGTGTAGGCGAATTGGAGTACAGTAAGAATGGCCAAACCTACCAGTCATCTAATGTCCTTACTGGCTTTGCCGCCGGCACACACACGGTGTGGGTAAGAGATTCGAAAGGCTGTGTGTTCAGCAAGTCAGTAACTGTAAGCAACATACCTGGACCGACGAACTTCACAGCAACGCCAACAGCCTCTACCTGCGGCAACGCCAATGGCCAGATTATTGTGAGCAATGTTGTCTCTACCGGAAACAGAACCTTTACTTACTCTATTAATGGTGGCGATTATCAGTCAACTGGCACCTTTACTGGTTTGGCCGCCAACACCTATACTATAGCGGTGCGTGATGCCAACGGCTGTACTTTCTCTAAGTCTGTGACGGTGACGAACGTGGCTGGCCCAACAGCGGTAGCGGCTACTTCCACCTCCGCCAGCTGCCGCAACAACGACGGTACCATTACAGCAGGCGCTGTAACAGGCGGCACAGGCACGCAGGAGTACTCCATCAACGGTACTACGTTCCAGGCAGGCACTACTTTTACAGGCCTGGCTTCCGGAAACTATACCTTAACGGCCCGTGATACCAATGGCTGTACTGTAACTACTTCAGTACGAGTAGAGCAGGTGATGCCAACAGACTTCACGCTCACGCCGACTGCAGGCACTTGCGGCAACCCGAATGGTAGCGTACTGGTGAGCAATATTGTGGGCGGTGTGTCACCTTATAAGTATAGCAGAAACGGCACTACGTTTCAGGATGATGCGACGCTGACTGGCTTTGCAGCGGGAACCTATACCATCACGGTGCAGGATGCGCGTGGCTGTACTTTCTCCAAGCAAATCGCCATCACCAACGTACCAGGTCCATCTGATTTTGCTTTCACAGCAGCATCCTCTACCTGCAGTGGCACAAACGGTAGCATCACGGTAGGAACTGTAACCGGTGGAACGGGCACCAAGACATATGCCATCAACGGCGGCAGCTTCCAGAACTCAAATGTCTTTTCCGGTTTGCGTGCTAATAAGTATAGCATCACGGTAAAAGACGCTAACGGCTGTACGTTCTCAAAAGAAGTAACAGTAGGCGATGTGGCAGGCCCTGGCAACTTTGCTGCCACTGTGGCTAATACTACCTGCGGTGCTGCAAATGGCCAGATCACGGTAACGGGCGTGACCGGCGGAGCGGGTACCTATACCTACAGCCGCGACGGTGTGAACTTCCAGAACTCAGCTGTTTTCTCTGGCCTGGCTATAGGCACCCATACCATCACCGTTAGAGACGAAAACAACTGCCGTTTCTCCAGAACCTTCACACTCACCAACGTGGCCGGTCCAACGGCGGTAACGGCTACTGCACAGGCTGCCAGCTGCCGCAACAACGACGGTACTATTACGGTAGGATCCGTGACAGGCGGTACCGGCACCATGACTTACTCCATCAACGGCACTACTTTCCAGGCTGGTAAGGTGTTTAGCGGACTTGCTGCAGGACCTTACACCGTAACAGCGAAGGATGCCAATGGCTGTACCGTGACCCTCTCGGTGACGGTGGGTACGGACGTGCCGACAGACTTTGCCTTCACCACTAATCCATCTACCTGCGGCAACAGCAACGGTACGATCACGGTGGGTACGGTAACAGGCGGCACTAGTCCATACCAGTATAGCAAGGACGGTCAGAACTTCAGCAATAATGCTACTCTTACTGGCTTCTCCTCTACTACCCACACGATTTGGGTGCGTGACAACAAAGGCTGTGTGGTGTCGCGCCAGGTAGCGGTTAGTAACGAAGCAGGTCCTACTGACCTGGTGGCGACTGCAACGTCATCGAGCTGCGGCAATCCGAATGGGGCACTGACGGTAACAGGTGTAACCGGTGGAAAAGAAGGTTATACCTATAGTATAGACGGCACTAACTTCCAGGCTTCGGCTACTTTCACGGCACTGGCTGCCAGAACATATAACGTAACCGTGAAAGACGCCAATGGCTGTACTTATACAGAAGCAGTGGTAGTATCGGATGTGGCGGGCCCGTCTGACTTTACGCCAGCGGTAACAGCTACCTCTTGCGGCCGCAACAACGGCAGCATCCGGGTAACGGCTGTTGTGGGCGGAACGTCAGGCTATACCTACAGCATCAATGGCGGCGTCTTCCAGACATCAAACACCTTCGGGTCGCTGGGAGCGGGTACTTACAACATCACCGTGAAGGATGCGAAGGGTTGTACTTTCGCGAAAGATGTGGTGGTAGAAGACGTAGCCGGACCAACAGATTTTGTGCTGACAGCGAATACCGCTACTTGCGGTGGAAGCAATGGCTCCATCGTAGTAGGTGCTGTAACGGGTGGTACTTCCGGCTATACCTACAGCAAGGACGGGGTGAACTTTCAGGCCTCTGCTACTTTCGGAGCTTTGGCAGAAGGCACGTACACCATCACCGTAAAAGACAAAAACGGCTGTACTGTTGCGAAACAGATAGCTGTTACCAACATTGCCGGCCCTACGGATTTCACGGCCACGCTGAAAGCAACCACCTGCGGCGCGGCGAACGGTGAAATCACAGTGACTGGCGTGACGGGCAACACCACAAGCTATACCTATAGCAAAGACGGTGTGAACTTCCAAACATCGGCTACTTTCACAGGTTTGGCAGCAGGTGCCCACAGCATTACGGTAAAAGATGCTAATGGCTGTACGTTTGCTAAGTCATTTACGCTGACCAACGTTGCCGGTCCTACAGCAGTGGCTGCTACTTCAGCTGCGGCCAGCTGCGCCAATAACGATGGTTCCATCACGGCCGGTGCAGTTACAGGTGGTACGGCTCCTTATACCTACTCAATTAACGGTACGATCTTCCAGAGCGAAACGGCTTTCACCGGCCTGGCTTCTGGTAACTATACCTTGACGGCGAAAGATGCTAACGGCTGTATTGTGACTAGAGCAGTTACGATCAACAAGAACATCCCAACCACATTTGCCACTACCTCGGTATCGTCTACCTGCGGAAGCAACAACGGTACGATTACAGTAGGAGCGGTAACAGGCGGTTTCACTCCTTATACTTATAGCAAGGACGGCACTACCTTCCAGACGGGCACTACCCTCACAGGCTTTGTAGCCGGCACGCATACTATCACGGTGAAGGATGCGAAAGGCTGTATCATCGCGCGTCAGGTAACAGTGAGCGATGTGGCCGGACCATCTAACCTGACTGCCTCTACCAACTCATCGACTTGCGGTAACCCGAACGGTCAGCTGACGGTGACGAATGTAAGCGGTGGCGTAGAGCCTTATGCTTACAGCATCAACGGTGGCACTTTCCAGACTTCGACTACATTTACTGGCCTGGCGGAAGGCACCTACAGCATCTCGGTGCGTGATGCCAGCGGCTGTACCTTTGCCAAAGATGTGGTAGTAAGTAACATTGCCGGTCCAAACTTTACGGCAACAGCCCAGGCCTCTACCTGCGGCGCCAGCAACGGACGCATCAGTGTGAGCGAGGTAAACGGCGGTACGACCCCTTATACCTACAGCATCAACGGCACGACTTTCCAGAGTGGCACAAGCTTTACAAATCTGTTGGCTGGTACTTACACGATTGCAGTGAAAGATGCCAACGGCTGTACAGCTACCCGCGAGGTGGAAGTGACCGACATCGCCGGTCCATCAGACCTGGCGCTTGCTTCGAAAGCCTCTACCTGTGGCAGCGCGAACGGCTCTGTTTCTGTGAACAATGTGGCGGGCGGCACGGCTCCTTATACTTATAGTATAGACGGCACCAACTTCCAGGCTACAGCTTCTTTCGGAACCGTGCTGGCGGGCACTTATACCATCACGGTAAAAGACGCCAACGGCTGTACGTTCAGCAAAGCGATTGTAGTAGAAGATATCGCCGGACCAACTGACCTGACTGCCACAACCAAAGCGACTACCTGTGGCACCAGCAACGGTGAGATTACAGTAACAGGTGTGACAGGCGGAACTTCAGGATACACCTATAGCAAGGACGGGGTGAACTTCCAGGCTGAAACAACCCTGACAGGTTTTGCAGCGGGCACGCACACCATCACAGTGAAAGATGCCAATGGCTGTACTTTCACCAAGTCAGTTACGGTAGCCAATATCAGCGGTCCAACGGCAGTGGCAGCTTCGACTGCGCCAGCCAGCTGTAACGACAACGACGGCTTGATCACCGCTGGAACGGTAACGGGTGGCACAGCTCCTTATACCTACAGCATCAACGGCACAAACTTCCAGAGCACAACAGCCTTTACAGGACTAGCTTCCGGAAGCTATACCTTGACAGCGAAAGACGCCAATGGCTGTATCGTGACACGCAGAGTGACGGTAGGCGAGAACGTGCCAACTAACGTTGCTCACACGACAGTGCCATCTACCTGCGGTCGCAGTGACGGTAGCATCACAGTGGGCACGGTTACGGGTGGTACGGGTACCTATACCTATAGCATCAACAACGGCAGCTTCCAATCAGGCACCACTTTCACCGGACTGGCAGCAGGTGCTCACCGTATTACAGTACGCGACGCGAAAGGCTGTACATTCACCAAGTCGGTTACGCTGGAGAACGTGGCAGGTCCACAGTTCACAGCCTCGACCAAAGCCACTACCTGCGGTGCCAGCAACGGCAACATTTTGGTGGGAGCAGTAACTGGCGGCGTGGCTCCTTATACCTACAGCATCAATGGTACGACTTTCCAGAGCACGACTACTTTTGCCAATGTAATTGCAGGGGAGTACGCGGTTTCAGTGAAAGACGCCAATGGCTGTATCGGTACGGTAACAGTAGAAGTACAGGACATCGCCGGACCATCTGACTTCACACTGGCTGGCGCTTCTTCTACTTGCGGTAACAGCAACGCGAGCATCAGCGTCAGCAATGTGGTAGGCGGCACGGCTCCTTATACCTATAGCAAGAATGGTACTAACTTCCAGACTTCAGCCAACTTTGGTTCGCTGGCAGCAGGAGAGTACACCATCACCGTGAAAGACGCCAACGGTTGCTTGGTTGCCAAGACCATCGAAGTAACTGACATCCCTGGACCAAGCGAACTGACACTGGCCAGCACGGCCTCTACCTGCGGCAGTGCCAACGGTGTGGTAATCGTGAATGGCGTGACCGGTGGAACAGCTCCTTATACCTACTCGATCAACGGTACCACTTATCAGGCCGGAACTCGCTTTGAGTCGGTGTTGGCAGGGAAGTATACCGTGACGGTAAAAGATGCCAATGGCTGTACCTTGAGCAGAGAAATCACCGTGAATGATATTGCTGGTCCTTCTGATCTGGTAGCCACTGCCAAAGCTTCTACCTGCGGCGCGGCAAACGGCGAACTGACCATCACAGGCACAACGGGCGGAACGGCTCCTTACCAGTACAGCAAAGACGGTGTGAACTTCCAGTCTGAACTGACGCTCACCGGATTTGGAGCGGGTTCGCACACCATCACCGTGCGCGACGCTAACGGCTGTACTTTCGAGAAAGCTTTTAACGTAATTAACACTGGCGGACCAACAGCAGTGGCGGCAACGTCAGGAGCGGCAAGCTGCGCCGATAACGATGGCTCGATCACAGCCGGCACAGTTATTGGTGGCACAGCTCCTTATACCTATAGCATCAACGGTACGACTTTCCAAAGCACAACAGCCTTTACAGGACTGGCTTCTGGAGAGTATACCTTAACGGTGAAAGATGCCAACGGATGTACAGTAACCAGAACAGTTACTGTAACCAAAAACATCCCAACGACTTTTGCCTCCACCACCACTGCCACTACCTGCGGTAGCAACAACGGCACGATCACAGTGGGTGAAGTAACTGGTGGGTTCGCTCCTTATACCTATAGCAAGGATGGCACAACTTTCCAGACTTCGGCTACGCTGACTGGTTTTGTGGCCGGAACGCATACCATCACGGTGAAGGATGCCAAAGGCTGTACCTACGCTGCACAGGTACAGGTAAGCGACATAGCGGGTCCATCTGGACTGGCTATCGCACCAAAAGCAAGTACCTGCGGTGATGCAAACGCTTCATTCGCCATCAATGGCGTGACCGGCGGCACGGCTCCTTATACCTACAGCATCGACGGCACGAACTTCCAGAGCGCAACTACTTTTGCCTCGCTGGCTGCCGGCGCCTACCAGGTGACGGTGAAGGATGCCAACGGCTGTACCTATACGCAGGCGGTAACGCTGGAGAACATCCCGGGTCCGTCTGACTTTGTAGCTTCTGCCCAGTCTTCGAGCTGCGGACGTGCGAACGGAACTGTAACAGTGGGTGACGTAACAGAAGGCACAGCGCCTTATACCTACAGCAAAGACGGCGTGAACTTCCAGGAATCGGCTACCCTGACCGGACTACTGGCAGGCGAGCGCACGATTACGGTGAAAGATGCCAATGGCTGTACAATTGCTAAAGTCTTGACAATAGAAGATGTGCCTGGTCCAAGCGATATGATCCTGGCTAGCACAGCCTCTACCTGCGGCAGCGCTAACGGCACGATCAACGTGACAGGTGTAACTGGTGTGGCAGGTGGTTATACCTACAGCATCGACGGTACTAACTTCCAGCAAGGCACTGCTTTCGAAGGTGTGCTGGCCGGCAAACATACCGTGACCGTGAAGGATGCCAACGGCTGTACCTTCAGTAAAGAGATCGTGGTAGACAACATTGCTGGTCCTACTGACCTGACTGTTTCTGCTAAGGCATCTACTTGCGGCGCAGCAAACGGCGAACTGACAGTGACGAACGTTTCAGGTGGAACGGGAGCTTATTCTTACTCCATCGATGGTACGACCTTCCAGACAGGAGCTACCTTCACAGGTCTTCTTGCCGGAAGCCATACCATCACGGTAAAAGACGCCAACGGATGTACATTTGCCAAAACCTTCACGGTGTCTGACATAGCAGGACCTTCTGCATTAGCGGCGAGTGCACAAGCTGCAACCTGCGCTGACAACGACGGCCGCATCTCAGCGGGCACGGTGACAGGTGGTACGGCTCCTTATACCTACAGCCTGAATGGCGGTGCTTTCCAGTCCGGAACAGCCTTCACGGCATTGGCTTCAGGCGAGTATACCCTGACGGTGCGCGACGCCAAAGGCTGCGAAACGACAACTACGGTAAAAGTCGAGAAAGACGGTCCGGGTAGCTTTGTTGCCTCAACCAATAGCTCAACCTGCGGCAGTGACAATGGCAGCATCCGAATTACCTCAATAGACGGTGGTGTGGCTCCTTATACCTACAGCTTGAACGGTGGCGCTTTCCAAAGCGCAGCCAGTTTCTCAGGTCTGATGGCAGGAGCTTACACCATCACAGTAAAAGACGCCAACAACTGTAAACACACTGAGACGATCACGATCAGCGATGTGGCTGGTCCTTCTGACCTGACTGCTTCAGCCCAGAACACCACTTGCGGCAATAGCAACGGACAGATCAGTGTCAGCAACGTGGCAGGCGGAACTGCCCCTTATACCTACAGCATCAACAGTTCCAACTTCCAGACATCAGCCAGCTTCACAGCTTTGGCTGCTGGCGAGTACCTGGTAACGGTGAAAGATGCGAATGGCTGTACTTTCGCGAAAGCGGTTGCTGTAACAAACACTGATGGTCCGGAAGGATTTGCCACCACAACCAAAGCATCCACTTGCGGTGCCAGCAACGGCAGCGTGACGATTGGTGCAGTAACCGGAGGGCGCGCTCCTTATACCTACAGCAAAGATGGATCTGACTTCCAGAATTCGGCTGAGCTGACAGGTATGGCGGCAGGCAACCACACGGTTTACATCAAAGACGCCAACGGCTGTACTTTCAGCAAAGCGGTGGTGATCGAGAACATTGCTGGTCCGACTGAGTTTGCGCTGAGGGCCTCTACAGCAACCTGCGGCGAAGCCAACGGTAGCATCACGGCAAGCGGCGTGAAGGGCGGAACAGCTCCTTATACCTACAGCTTGAACGGCGGAGCTTTCCAAAGCGAAGTGGCATTTGTTTCGGTAGCAGCTGGTGAGCACACCATCACAGTTAAAGACGCCAATGGCTGCACAATCGAGAAGAAAGTAGTGGTAAGCAACGTAGCTGGTCCTTCCGATCTGACTGCAAACACAACCGCTACTTCCTGCGACGCCAATGACGGAGCGATCAATGTAAGCCAGGTAACTGGCGGTGTAGCGCCTTATACCTACTCCATCAACGGCACGACTTTCCAGGCTTCAGCAGCTTTTGCATCGCTGGCTCCGGGTGAGTACGAGGTGAGGGTGAAGGATGCCAATGGCTGCAGTGCAGTAACAACTGTGACAGTTGGCCAGAAAGGTCCGAAAGAAGCGACGCTAACAGCAAACAAAGCAGCCTGCGGCGAAACGAACGGTTCGATCACAGTAACGGAAGTAGACGGTGGCACGGCCCCTTATACCTACAGCCTGAACGGTGGTAGCTTCCAGACTTCAGCCACTTTCGCTAACCTGGCGGCAGGTGCTTATACCATCACCATCAAAGACGCCGAAGGCTGTGCCATCACGGTAGAGCAAACGGTAACGTCTAGTGGCGGTGTAGAAAGCTTCACGGCGACTGGAACCGATGCCAGCTGCGGGGAACGCAACGGCCGCATTGCCATCAGCGAGATTGTGGGTGGAGCAGCGCCTTATACCTACAGCATCGACAAAATCAACTTTGTGTCTGAGCCAAACTTTACTGGCTTGGCCGAAGGTGAGTACCAAGTAACGGTGAAAGACGCCAGCGGCTGCATCCTGATCGAGACGGTAACATTGCAAAACAGCCCGATGCTGACCGATGCGAAATTCACGGTTTCTGCTGCCACTTGTGGCGAAAAAGCCGGTGAGGTTGTCGTGACGGAAGTAACCGGTGGCACAGCTCCTTATACCTACTCACTCGACGGTACTAACTTCTCTGCTTCAGCCACACTGGCGAACGTAGCAGCCGGAAGCTATACCCTGATCGTGAAAGATGCCAAAGGTTGTACCTTCTCAGTTCCGGTAACAGTAGTTAGTCTCTCCAGCAAAATAGCGCAGGTTAGCCATATCAGCTGCTTCGGCGACAAGAACGGTACGATCCTGATCGAGGCAACCGGAGGCGATGCGAGCACTGAATACAGCATCGACAACGGCAAGACCTTCCAGAAAACACCGGAGTTCACGGGACTGGCCAAAGGTACTTACCAGGTGGTAACACGCTTCTCTTCTACCTGCACCATTACGCTGGGTGCTGTGGAGATTACAGAACCGGCTGCCCTGCAGGTAGAGATGACTGTGAATGATGGTATGCCGGGTAAACCTAACTCAGGCAGCGCCAAAGTGAGCACGATCAGCGGCGGTACGGCACCATACGTCTACTCATTAAACGGAGCAGAGTTTGTAAACGAGTCGGAGTTCCTGAACCTGCGCGGTGGTAAGCACTTCCTGAAAGTACGCGATGCCAACGGCTGTATCACAGAAGTCGAGTTTGATGTAACAAGCCTCGGCGAACTGGATATCCCGAACGGTTTCACACCGAACGGCGACGGCATCAACGACACCTGGGTGATCCGCAATCTGCCGGAAACTTACCCTAACTGCCGCGTAACGGTTTACAACCGCTGGGGTAGCCCGGTTTTCGAATCGAAAGGATATGGCAAAGAGTGGGACGGTTCGAACAAGGGCAAACGACTGCCAGATGGTACCTACTACGCCATCATCGAGTTCGGTGACGATACGCCGGCTGTCAAGACATCAGTGACCATCATGCGTTAAGTTTCGCCATTTTAGAAAGAGACCGTTATGAAAAATAAGATATTAATTCTCTGCTTCCTGCTGATCGCCTTCACCGCATCGGCTCAGCAGAAAGCTCTTTACTCACAGTACATGACCAATTACTTCATTCTCAACCCGGCAGTAGCTGGGTTTGAGAAGGATGTAAACATCAAAATGGGCTATCGCAATCAATGGGTTGGCTTTGAGGGAGCTCCCAAAACCTTTTATCTGAGTGGGGAAGGAGCTTTATTCAACAAGCACCTGAAGCGCAGTCGCAAGGCGCAGGGCTTCCATGGGGCAGGCGGTATGGTCTATACCGACCAGACAGGCCCAACCACCCGTACCGGTGCGCTGGCTTCCTACGCTTACCATGTGCCCTTGAACCGCAAGATATTCCTGTCGTCGGGCTTTTCTGCCGGTTTCCAGCAGTTCCGCTTCGACCCGGCCAAGGTGCGTCTGGCAGACGGCTCCAACGAGCATGACCCCGTGACCAACCACGGCCGTGTAGACGCTTTTATGCCCGACCTGACACTCGGTACTTTCATGCACTCAGAAGACTTTTACTTCGGGATTTCCCTGTTTCAGGTGCTTGGCAACAAGATAAATGAAGTGGATGGGGGAGAAGAAGTGAGTCGCCTATCGCGCCACTTGTTTGTGTCGGGTGGGTACAACTATGATGTGCACGACAAGGTTCGCCTGATGCCTTCAGCTTTGCTCAAGTATGTGCAGGGGGCTCCAATTCAGGCTGATTTTAACGTGAAAGCTGCCTACCATATGAGCAAGCGCCGCCAGAAGTCAGTGTACGACGATCAGGTATGGGGAGGCATCTCTTACCGTACCCAGGATGCCATTGTAGGCCTGGTTGGAGTGCAGTTTCAGGAGCAGTTCCAGCTGAGCTATACCTACGACATCACGGTGTCGCCTGTGCGCCACCATAGTGCAGGTTCACATGAAATCGTATTAGGTTATCGCTTCAAGTAAAACTCAAGTCCATCGTTCACAAACTAGAAAGGCCAGCGCATATGCGCTGGCCTTTCTAGTTTAATACTCTCAGTAGTTCTATGATATCTGAATCAGATGTTTTCTATTAAATTCTATACCTGCAATCTGTACACCTTGTGCGCCAGGTATAGGAATCAATTAGCTGGTTAGTGAGCAGCTTCCTCAGCACGGGCGGAGCCTCCGCTGATGATCTGGCCGAAGAAGATGCTATTGAGGAACAACTTGTTGGTGCCGAACCAGAAGGCGCGAAAGTTCGGGTTGTCCGTCATGCCAATTACTTTGCCACCACCCAAAGCCGATACTGCAATAGCGGCCGTATTGCCCAACTGCTTCAGGTTTGGCTTCGAAATGTAGCCGCTCAGCAGCGGATTGGCTGTATACACCACTGGGTTAGCATAAGGGCTCTTGCTTGGCTCCATGAACAAGCGATTGTCACGGAAGACGGGCAATTTGCTGTTGTAGTAGCCATAGCCCAGCGGATGGGTCAGGTCGAGGTTGGCTTCAAAAATGGCACCGCCTATCACCTGCGCACCGGTCGTGTTGCTCATGCTGGCGTATGGCAGGCGGGCAGTATCAGCAGACTCACCTTGTTTGAAGTTGAAATTGCCGATCTTGTTATTGGCTAGCCAGCGGGTGGCATTGCCCATACCTACCAGCGTGCCGCCCTGCTGCACCCAGGTACGCAGCCTCGTTTTCCCGATTTCCGAAATGGTGCCATAAGAGCCATCGGCCATCACGATCACATTGTAGCGGCTCAGGTCAATGCGGTTCACAGACTCAGCATTCACCAGGCTGGTATTGATATCGAAGCGGTGGTCGAGCAGGTGCCAGGCCTCGCCGGCATCGTTGCTGTTCACGCCGTCTCCGATCAACATCGCCACCTTAGGCTGCTGCAAGGTATAGATGCCCGGACTTCCGAGGTTGATGCCCTCCGTAAATCCGGTGTTCATGGCGTGCACCGTGATGCCGTTGTCTTTTGCGATCTGCGTCATCAATTCGTGAATACGCTCTGTACTCAGCGGCTGGCCCATTACAGGTATAAGGATAGTACCGTAGTCGAACTGCTTGCCTTCGGCGGTAAACTTATTAGTGGTCACTCTGGCCTGCAAACCATGATTAAAGAGTGTGTTGAGGGCTTTTGGAGCGTAGTAACCGTGCCACTCAAAAGCGTAGGCATAGGCGCTGTTACCACCCACTACCTGACCTGTAGGGAAGTCAACGGAGGCGAGTTTGTGGCCTAGCATATTGCTTTTAAATTGTCGGGAGGTCAGGTTCGCGTGCTCCAGGTTGAAGGCAAGCGGCAGCGTCCAGGCGGATACGTCGTAGAACAAGCTGTCCTGGAACGAAGTGCGGCGTTCAAACATACCTTCGATCAGCTTATACTGCGGCTGGTTAGTAGGCACGATGTAGCTATTCTCAGGCGTGTAGGTCACGTTATTGACCGTGAATTTTTCCTTCGGACGGTAGATGTCAATCTGGTGCTGGTGGATGATCTCAGCCAGGTGATAAGCACGGGACGGATCTTTTTCGGCACTGAACACATAGCCGCCGAACGGTGCCTTAGCGGACTCTTTCAAGGCATCACGGTAAAAGTCACGCTGATGGGTGAGCAGCTCTTCGCGCATGTTCTGCACCGCTTCTAAAGTCGAAAGGGTAGTCGTGAACTGGTTGCGGATGGTGAAAGGAAAAGAGAGTACACCGTTCACGCTCTCCTGCGCATGGCCTCTGGAGCTCGCCTGCTCAAACAGAATACCGATGGCACCATTCACATCCGGGTAAGTAGAGCCTTTGCCGTAGTAAAAGTCATCGAAACTCTCTTCTGTATAATAGAAAGAACCAATCTTGTCAAGGGCCTTGGCATGGAAGCCGGCAATCTTTTTGGTCAGGTCGTAGTTTTTTGCAGGCGTGAGCGGGTGATTGCGGCTGGGTATACCTGGTTGAAAAAAGAAAGTGGAGTTGGTGCCCATCTCATGATGGTCGGTCAGCACGTTCGGCTTCCACTCATGGAACTTCACCAGCCTACCTCTTGACTCCGGGTGCTGAAGCGGCAACCAGTCGCGGTTCAGGTCAAACCAGTAGTGGTTGGTGCGGCCACGTGGCCAGGCCTCGGCAAACTCCTCGCTGTTCGGGTCAGTCACCAGGTTTTTACCACGGTGCGTATTCACCCAGCTGGCAAAGCGGTTCAGGCCGTCCGGGTTAATAGAAGGGTCGATCAGAATAACGGTTTCGCTGAGCAGCTTATCGATTTCAGGTCCCTGCGCAGCGGCCAGGTGGTACACAGCCAGCAAAGAAGCATTGCTGCCACTTGGTTCGTTGCCGTGTACGCTGTAACCCATCCACACCACGCCCGGCATGTTCTTGATGTCGAGTTTACCGGATGCATTTGGGTCAGTCAGCTGACGATGCTGCTCCTTGATGCGTTGGATGTTTTTGTGGTTCTCGGGGGAGGTGATGGTGAGCAGGTATAGCGGGCGGTTTTCGTGGGTACGTGCATACTCTTCTATGGTGATACGGTCGGAAAGCTGCGCCATCTGCCGCATGTACATCGTCAGTTGGTCGTGACTCACATGCCATTCGCCTACGTTGTAGCCCAGGATGTCTCTGGGGGTAGGAAACTCTTTGTTGTAGGTCACATCCTGTGGGAGGTAGTAGGAGAGGTCTGTCTGCGCCATTGTCCACTGGCTCAGAAAGACCAGTGTCGCCGTGGCGAGCGCGTAGATTTTTTTCATGGGTACGGTTGTTTTAAGGGTGATCGTGATAGTAGGTTAGCTATGCAATTTCCCCTTTTGGCTCGCCTTTTCCAAAAATAAAAGCCCTGCCGTTTAGAGCAGGGCTTTTATTACAAACTATTGAGGATTAAGGCAGGCTAACCATTGACAGATCGTCTGTGTTCATGCGATACCGACGATTTGTTGCGACGTGCGCCACTGCTCACAAAATAGAGTGCAAAGCCTGAAAATATGGTTACAATGCCGGCGATAGAAAACACCCGCAGCAGCAGATTCCCGAAGTTGTCGCGACCCTGATAATCCATGGTGTGCAGCATCCAGAGGAAGTCGAATATGCGCCATTTGTTGTTCCGGAATTTGGTAACCACGCCTTGCTCAGCAGCCACATACACGGTGGTTTGAGTAGGGTGCTCCATGGTGATAGCCCAGGCTGGCAGAGCACTGCCACGGTACTCATGGTGGCCGTTCATATTCTCCTGCGTGATGTACTCTACTTTGGCTACCGCGACTGAATCCACGAAGCTCTGGCGGGCGAGTTCTGTGGATTCCTGTTCATTAAGGGCAGGGCGCAGTTCGCCTGTTGCCGCGACAGCAAGTTGCATACGTGCCGGCACCTGCTCATGTCCTGTCCCATAGGATGTTTGGTCGTTTGCTGTATGATAGGCGATCTGGTAATGCGGCGTCCCTAGGATATCGATCAGCTTGAGTGACGTAATAGAGGATGTGCCGGGCAATTGTGCCATCACCTCAGCCGGCGAAACCAGTTCCTCCCCACTCCCTAAAGTCATACTGACAGATTTGCGTTGATGGTCACCATGAATCTCGTCCAGGTCACTGAAGCTAAAATAGATGCCGCCGATGGTCCACATCACAAACTGTATACCTGTAATCAGGCCCAGATAGCGATGTGTTTTACGGATGCGGAGATGGGTCTTTCTTTTCATAAAATGTTTTGTACCAGCTATCAATATACAGTATAGAGGAGTTCCTCACAAATGTAATCTGCATCGGAAAGAAACTGACTCAAGAGTTAGTGCAGGTTTTTATGAGTGAATTAACCATACGAATCACAAGGGTATCCTCGCAAAAAGCAGTGCAATTTTATACTTAAGCTAAACTATATATAAGTATTCGTATTAAGGCTTGTTTGAGTAGAAAAGGCCTGTAATACTTATTCTCTTCAAATTCATAAATTAACAATAGGTGCACGTTGATGCAATTTTTTAGATTATTATTTTAATTTTTTGATTTTTATTTAGTTAGATTTATTATTATTATACCTTAAGTATGAAACTTTTATATTTAATGAAGGTATCTTAAGCTGATTACCTACCCTAAATAGTAAAGCCTGTGAGTAATTTAGCCGAAAGTCTGTCAGGGCCAATCCTGTTTAATACAATTGGTCTATACGAGTCAGCGTTATCTGGCTCATCAGTGCCCTGCATTCCCCCACCAAAGTGATAATGCCCGGCTATCTGCGCCTTCTGGGCCAGCAAGAGCCTCATTTTATACCAGGTAACTCTATCGAAAGAGCCCTGCACCTCCCTCCGAAGCTCCCTTCGAGTCTTCGCATGATCCCTATTGCCTTCTGTAGCAGAAAACAAGCACCGAAACCCTAATAGCGTGCTCTTCGCTCACCTTAACCTTTGAGTATATGAGAAAGAACTTTACACGATTGATTAGTAGTGTTACCCGAACCAAAAGCTTTGCAATCGCCCTCACCAGCCTGATGATTCTGGCTGGTTCTGTGTATTTAATGGCGGCTGTGGGTGTAACAGTCACAGGAGGAGGAACATTTCCTATTTCTGCTGATTTAGCAGCGAATGCCACTCTTACAACTCCAAGTTATACACCTATAGGTGCCATCACCATTAGAGAAGAGTCTGTTAATGACTTTGCATCCAGTGGTAATATAGTGCTGAGAGCACCTGCAGGCTGGCGGTTTAGGAGTACTGGCGTCACACGAACTGCAGGGTTATTCGATGACAATGGAACTACTAATATAACTTTAGGGGCTGCAGCTTATAGCTCAGATGGCTCAACAATTACTTTTTCATTAACAGTTAATAATACAAATAAGAGAGATGAAATAGTTATCTCCGGCGTTCAGGTTCAAGCCTTAGATGGTACCAGCATACCTGCTACTGGAAGTATCAGAGTTGAAGTATCTGGGGGTGCATTAGTTTCAGGACTGCCTACTACTTTGTCTCAATCTATATCTCAAGCTCCTGGTGCAGTAAAACAACTTGCATTCATCACGCAGCCATCTGATGAGCTACTAGGAGAATCCATAACTCCTGCAGTGCAAGTTCAGGCTAGAGACCAGTTTAGTAACATAGTACCAAATCCTTCTATCTCCCTGGCGCTTGGATCCAACCCTGGAAGTGGTTCATTAATAGCAGGCACTTCTTCTACTTCAAATGGCGTGGTTACTTTCTCGGGTTATAGCATCAATAGAGTCGGTATAGGGTATACACTTTCCGCCTCTAGTACAGGGGCCTCCAGTGTTATTAGCAACGCCTTTACCGTTAACAACAGGAAACCTACTATCAGTACCGTAAGCGGTTGTTTGTCAGTTGGCGACCCTGCAACTACGATCACTATTACCGGTACAAACTTTGTGACTGGGGCCACTATGTTAGTCAATGGTCAATCAAGACCAGCAACTTTTACGAATTCAACTACTCTTACCACTTCCATAAGCGCTGCTGAATTAGCCTCTGCAGGAAATTTGTCTATTGTAGTCAAAAATCCGGCACCTGCTCAAGACAATGGCGAGTCAGAGGCTTTTAGCAAACCTGTGAACGCCTTGCAGTCTGCAGGCACTATTTCAGGTGTGTCAGAAATTTGTCCGGGAGAATCTAATGTTGAACTTTCTGTGCCTACAAACAGTGATGTTACATCTTACCAATGGACCGTTGTGTCAGGTGGTGCAACTATTGTTTCTGGAGGCAATACCAGGACTGCACGCCTGAACTTTGGTAATACTGCCGGTCCTGTGCAAGTATCAGTAGTAGCTTTCAACACTTGTGGTAAACCAGGCCCTGCCACAACCCGCACCATCACGATCAAGCCAACGCCTGTTGTAACGGTGTCTGCGCAGAATGATGATACTGCTGTATGCCAAGGTGAATCTGTTGTTTTATCAGCTGCTGGGGCAAACTCTTACGTTTGGTCTGGTACAGGTATAGCTGCTGGCACAACAGGTAACACACTTACTGTTACACCTACAGTCACTACTACCTATACCGTAATAGGAACCACAGATGATTGTCCCTCTGCGCCAAGGACTATCACCATCAATGTAACCCCAGCACTGACACAGGGAGTTATTTCAGGTGTAAACGAATACTGCCACAATGCTTCGGCAACCGCTATAACAGCTTCCATAACAGGAGGAGGTAGTGCTACCAAGTCTTATAAATGGGAAAGAAGCACTACAGGTGCCAACGGTCTTTGGACTGAGGTGGGAACATCAGCGAATTTTACTCCATTAACTACCGCAACTGGTACTTCGTGGTATAGAAGAACGGTAAGTGCAGGAGAGTGCTCTGTAACTTCTGCTGCGTTTCCAGTATTGGTTAAATCGAACCCAACCATTACGGTGGAGGCGAGTGAGAACGCGATCTGCCAGGGAGAAACTGTTGAACTGACAGCAGAAGGCGCTGATAGCTACATCTGGTCTGGTACAGGCATGCCTGCTGGCGCCACAAGTGATAAAGTTACAGTTACACCAACTGTCACAACCACATACACCGTAGTAGGTGTGATCGATGGCTGCCAGTCAACGCCGCAAACTGTTACGATTACTGTCACGCCAACCCTTACCCAAGGAGCCATTACTGGTGTAACGCAATACTGCCAGACTGTAGGTGGTTTTGGTACTGCTCTGAGCAGTACAGTAGGCGGTGGCGTAGCAGCTAAATCGTACCTGTGGGAGCAAAGTCCGAATGGCACCAGCGATTGGGAACCGGCCGAAAATACGAACAATGGAGCCTCCTATACTCCTTCTATCTCAGAAGCAGGCACTATGTATTACCGGAGAGCGGTTGAGTCAGGTAGTTGTGTTTCAATTGGGGAACCGGTTGCTGTGACAGTCACCCCATCCATAACAAACACCATCACATCAGCAAACCAGGTAGTTTGCTCTGGCGAAACGATTAGCCAAATTACCGGAACCGTTTTGGGAGGAAGTCCGGATGAGGTGAGTTACCAGTGGGAGCAGAGTGCTAATGGCACCAGCGGTTGGGGAGATGCACCAGGTGCTAGTAAGGACCTCAACTATACACCGGAAGAAGAAGTTGTAAACACTTCCAAAACCACCTATTACAGACGCAAAGTTGTTTCCGGAAACTGTACCAGCTTTAGCGAGCCGGTAAGTATCAGAATCGTGGCAATGCCGATAGCTGAAATTTTGGATGGGGCCAACGATTACTTCTGCCCGCCTGCCTCCGCTACCTTAACTGCCCGCACTGGTACAGGCTATCGCTATACCTGGTACAAAGTTGTGCAAGGAGGCGATGATGAACATGTTGGCACTGATCAGAATACCTATACTACTAACGTTGAAGGCTACTACTATGTGGTTGTTAAGGGGGAGAATGATTGTACAACTACTTCTTCAGTAACCCAAGTACAGTCAACCATCCTGAATACCAATATTATATCTGGTGCCCAAACGATATGCTATAATGCTATTCCCACAACTCTGGAGGGGCAAACGTCAACCTCTGACCTTGGAACAGTGACTTATCAATGGAGGGTGAGTAGTAATGGAACAAGCTTCTCTAATATAACTGGTGCAACCGATAAAGACTTCACATTTACATCAAGCCTTACAGGTGACAAATGGTATCGTAGGGTTGCCAGAGTTGGATCAGGCTGTTCTATAACAAGTGAGCCTGTAAAAGTGACAGTGAAACCTTTACTTCGTGTTACGAACCTAGCAAGTGCAAGCTCGGCTCTCTGTACTGGTACAGCTTTTACATTTAGTCCAGAAGGAAGTGAAGGCAGTAAATCGTTTACTTGGACACGTGCTGAGGTTGTTGGTATCAGCAATGATGCTGCTAGTGGCACAGGTGGTATTAACGAAACACTCGTTAATACCACAGCAGCAGCCGTCAACGTAACTTATATGTATACTACTAGCGATGACGAGGGATGTAGTGGGCCTGTACAAAATCTAGTAGTGCGTGTCAATCCAACGCCTACATTAAGCAGTCTATTGGCACCTCCTGCTATCTGTGGTGGCGCTGAATTTGATTATACTGCTAGAAGCGCAACTTCTAATACAACTTTCAGTTGGGTACGGAAGCCTGTAGCAGGTATAACAACAACAGCAGATGCTAGTGGTTCAGGAGCTAGGGTAGAACATATATTAACTAACACTACCCCTAACCCGATTGATGTTACCTATACCTATACCTTAACTGCTAACGGTTGCTCCAATACACAGAACGTAGTGGTGAGAGTAAATCCAAGACCTCATTTAAACACCACTTTAACGCCTGCAGCTATCTGTAGCGGCGCAACGTTTAGTTATGAACCTGACAGCGACACAGAGGAAGAAACTTATACATGGACCCGTACTGCTCCTGCAAGCATCTCAGGTGGGGCTACAAGTGGTACGGGGAGTATCAGCCAAGTCTTAACCAACGCATCAGCGAATCCGGTTAATGTTACCTATCAGTTCATTACAAGCGCTAATAGCTGTGCAGGTACTCCTCAGGATGTAGTGGTAACGGTTAACCCAAGCCCTAAACTGAGTTCACTGCTTACAGCTAATGTATGCAGCGGCAACACCTTCAGCTATGAGCCTGCGAGTGCAACAGAGGGGTCTACTTTCTCTTGGTCCAGGTCAGCATCGGGTGGTAATGCGGCTTCCAGTGGAACTGGCAACATCAGTGAAGTACTCACCAATACGACTACAGCGCCGATCACAGTAACTTACGAAATTACAGCACGGGCAAACGGCTGTAATGGTGAGCCGCAGAACCTTGTGGTGACGGTACACCCAAGACCTGTGCTGAACAATATTCCGACCTCAGCTTCAGTTTGTAGTGGCAGTGTATTTAGCTATACACCCCAAAGCCTTACACCGAATGCTAGCTTCACATGGACCAGAGCCGCAGTGAATGGCATCAGTAACGCAGCAGTGACTAGCCCTAGGGCCGGCTCCATCAGCGAAACACTGGTTAACACAACCACTGATCCAATTGATGTGACTTATGTTTACACCACAACTGCGAATAATTGTGCTGGAAGTGAGCAGAATGTAGTGATAACCGTAAATCCAAGACCGGTTTTAAGCAGCACGCTTACGGCTGACCCTGTCTGCAGTGGTACACCGTTTAGCTATACCCCTCAAAGTGCAACTATTGGAGCCACTTTTTCTTGGACCAGGGCGGCCGTGGCAAATATTAGTAATACCGCGGTAACTACTGCTGTTGCGGGTGATATCAACGAGACCTTGATCAACACTGGCACTGCACCAGTAACTGTTACTTACAAGTATACTACTACTTATGCGTCTAATGGCAGTTCATGTTCCGGTACTGAGCAGGATGTGAAAGTAGTTGTGAACCCTTCACCAAAGCTGAGCAGTACATTGACGCCAACAGCAGTCTGTAGTAGCTCAACCTTTAGCTATACCCCAACAAGTGCTACAACAGGTGCTACCTATACCTGGACCAGAGCAGCAGTTGCAGGTATAAGCAACACAGCTGTGACTGATGGTACGGGTGCTGTGAGCGAAACGCTTGTAAATACTACTGCTAACACAATTAATGTAACGTACGTCTATATCATAACAGCGAACGGTTGTACAGGAACTCCCCAGAACGTAACCGTAAGGGTGAATCCTAAACCAGACGCAACCTTTAGTGGTGTCACAGACGGTCAGATTGTGTACTCAGATGGAGGGACTATCTCACTTACGCCAACAGTAGCGGGAGGTAATTTTTCCATTGTATCACCATCAGGTACGAATGGTATGACTTCAGGTGGCGTTTTGACTCCTTGTACTGCACTAGTTTCAGAAACTGAAAAGGAAATCACTATCCGTTATACCTTAGCACAAACTTCCAATAGTGTTGCATGTAATGCTTTTGAAGAGAAGAAAGTTATCCTGAAGCGCTCTAAGTATGTTGTAGTAATTGAAGCCGTTCCTTTCCCAACGTGTAGAGGCCAAAACACAACCTATAGAGCAGTTGTGTATAAGGATCCAGTGTCTGTTACTTATCCATATCTAGTAAATGGTGATGGACAACCAGTAGACGGGCAAGGAAATTTACTAGGTGCTAAAACATATCCTATACCTAACCCAGCTTATCCTTTCCCGGCGAATGCACCTCAAATTTTGAAAGATAACGCATACCGCTACTACCAGCCAATAGTAAATGGAGGTGTAAGAGTTAACGACGATGCAAATGCAAGCAACTTCACTTACCGATGGACGAAGAACTTCGACAACTTCCCATTTGGCGATAAAGTGGAAGTCGGAAACGCTGGCCTTTCATCTGAAGACTACTATGCGGTTTCTATAACCGCTGGTCCTACGAATAGTTGTATTAGTCCCATCACAAATGGCGGTTTGTGGTCAAACAGAACCTACACAGCAGCACCGATCAATTATGTGGTTGATTTGGTCACAGATAAGACCACAATTTGCCAAGATGGGGAAATAACCATGTCTGCCAACCTGGATGCAGCTTTTGCTTTCTGGAAAGATATTGAACTGACCCTGTATTGGATGGTGCAACGGCCTGGGATAACAGCTCCAATTCAACTGGGCTCAACAACATATACGACAGGCAATACTGTAACTTTTAATTCAACCGGTCCTACCGGAGGCTTCCGTGATGGGGATTTGGTTTTCGTAGAATTCAGCTCAGTGATAGATAGACAAAACGATGTGAATAGTAAATGCTCCAGAGGCTTTACAACAAATCAGGTTGCTCTCACAGTAGTTGGCACACAGACCATGACTGGCGGAGGAGCCTACTGTGCAGGCGGTGGGGGCGTACCTGTTGGCCTTGCCAGTTCACAAAGAAATGTGTTCTACCAACTGAAACGCGATGGTGCCAATGTCGGCACCCCGATGGCAGGTACAGGAAACGCATTGAATTTTGCTAACCAAACGGTGGCAGGTGCTTACACGGTAGAAGCGCAGGCAGCTTCGGGTGAAACTGCCTGTTTGACCTACGGCCCGGTAAATGTAAATGTAACACCGCTGCCTGTAGTGCAAACACTGACAACAGAGAATGATGGTGAATTCTGTGCAGGAGGTATTGGTGTGCCGATTACCTTGTCTAATTCTCAAACGGGTGTCAAATATCAACTAGTGAGAACTGTTAATGGTACAACTACTAATGTAGGACTGGAAGTGCTGGGCTCCGATGGACAGCCAATACCATTTGGCAACCAAACAGAAGCAGGTGTTTACTCTGTAGAGGCAACAACATTGCCTGCCACAGGTACCATAGCAGCCTGTCCGCAGACGATGGGGAGCGTGATAGTTACAGTGAACCAGTTACCAACGGTTACAGTGAACAGTCCAACGATTTGCGAAGGTTCTACTGCTACAATTACTGCTGAGCCAGCAGGCGGAACAGGCCCGTATACCTATACCTGGTCAGTGCCTGCCGGATTTACAAACCCTGGTAATGTGGCTAGTTTCTCTACTACTGTGCCAGGTACTTATACCGTAAGTATAGGAGACAGTAAATCTTGCGCCAGTAGTGCGGCTGCTACCAGCACTGTGATCGTGAATGAACTTCCAACAGTAACAGTAAACAGTCCGACGGTATGTGCTGGTACAGCTGCCACAGTAACTGCGACACCAGCCGATGGTGTAGGACCATATAGCTATACCTGGACAGTACCAGCCGGAGCCACTAATCCTGGTAATGTAGCCAGCTTCCCAACTTCAGTCGCAGGTCAATACAGTGTGCGTATACAGGATAGCCAGTCCTGCTCTAGCAGCGAAGTCGCAACAAGTACTGTTACTATTAACCCAGTACTCCCGGTTACTGCTAGGATCCTGATATTCGATGAAACTGGTACCCAGATTGAGGATGAATCCAAAATGGAGTTCGGGATGAAATATACCTTTGAGGTCGAGTCGAATATGATTGATCTTAATGGTGTAGATATTTCCTCTATCAAGTGGTGGATGGGTGATGGTACAACTGAAGGTTGGGTGATGGTGGAACAAGGTGTCACCCAATTTACCATGAAAGAACCAATGGGAGCCTTGAGGGTGTCAATAAAATGTGATATACCTGCCTTGCCGGGTACCTGTTTCGCACTAGATGCAAGTAACATATTCTCCATCTTTACTGATCCAATCGTCCCACTCCCAGTAGAACTCCTCTACTTCAACGCCACCAAACGCGGCAACGACGTCGTGTTAGACTGGGCGACCGCTTCAGAGCTCGATAACAAAGGCTTCGAGGTGCAGGTGTCGAGTGATGCGAAGAATTTCAGAGCGCTGGGCTTTGTGGAGTCGAAGGTGAATACGACCAGCTTGAAGCAACTCTATACCTTCGTGGACAAAGAGAATGGCAAGCAGGGCGTTCGTTACTACCGACTGAAGCAGGTGGACCTGGATGGTAAGTTTGAGATCTTCAATGTCAAGGCGGTGCACTTCGATGAAGTGTCGGTGAACAAGGTGAAGGCTTATCCGAACCCATTCCATTCAGAAGTGGAGCTGAGCATTGATGCGGAGCTGGACGGTGAACTTCAAATTACGGTAACCACGGCCACAGGCCAGCAATTGCTGCAACGATCCGTGCAAGTGGTGAAGGGAACCAACATCGAGAAGCTCACGCTCG
Organism: Pontibacter sp. HSC-14F20; assembly: GCF_019599265.1. Classification (GTDB taxonomy): domain Bacteria; phylum Bacteroidota; class Bacteroidia; order Cytophagales; family Hymenobacteraceae; genus Pontibacter. The sequence continues at coordinate 180,301 of NZ_JAHZTC010000006.1, forward strand.
ATCCGAACCTGCCGCGCGGGGTGTACATCATCTCCACCCGTATGGGCGATTTCAACAGTCATTTCAAGTTACTCAAACAATAGACTATTAGGGTTTAATAAGAAAACCCCGGGTATTTTACCCGGGGCTTTTATTTTTTATACCTGACTCATTCCCGCACCTGCCGCATTACTACAAATGAAAAAGGAGCCCAGAGAGCAGCCCGATGACCCATGGCTTTGAGCCCGCCGTTTACCCAACTGTTGCAGGTCTTGAAGAGGTGGAACTTACCATGGGCTTTATAAAAATTGTCGCGGGTATGGTAGCCTTTGTCTTCTATTAATAGAAACTCACCGGTGGGCTGCTGTTGGAAGGTGTCGAGAATGTACTGCACCAGGGCCTGGTACTGCGCTTTGGTAATGATGACGGGCTGTTGGTATTTATTCTGCCGGAGCGGTTGGGCAATGTATTCTACGTGCATGGCGGTGCGGGTGGGCCATAAGAGCGAGGTAATGGCGGTGGTGAGAGTGAGATCTTTCCACTCGGGCGTTTCCATGTAAAACTGCCGGTCGCCCCAGCCGAAACCCACGTGAGTAAAGGTGCTGTCGGCGCCGGCGTAGTCCTGCAGGTATAGCTTATCGCGCCAGTCGATGATATCGGTTTTGACGGGCAGCACCAGGTCTGTGTGCACGCCGTTATCGGTCACAAAGATCTCTATACATTCTGTGGCCTGTGCGTAGCTACTATTGACAGCTATAGCGCCGAGTGTCAGTCCGGCCAGTATGTAGAGCACGGTCATCAGGGCCAGTCCTGCCAGAAATGCCAGGAAACCTTTGCCGGTTTTTCGCCAAAACAGATACATAGCAATAGGTACGCACATAAAAATTTGAATGTCAGGTATAGAAATTAAACCGAAGGCTGCCTGCTAAAATTCCACGCTGATTCTTCCGCTTTTTTTCTTGGCAAGGTATAGCCAAGCTTTAAAGGTATAAAATTGTCAGATTCAGCTTTTTTGCGCAGATTGTACCTTTATTTCCATACCCTTAACACACCCTCTTTAAAGAGCTAAATCATGCAAAACACATTGAAGCGATTGCTCGCTTTTGCCTTCGTGTTGCTGAGTTTGCAGCCTGCCCTGGCACAACAACAGGCCTTGCAAACACCAGAGCAGTTTTTGGGCTATACCTTGGGCAAAGAATTTACAACGCATGCCCGCATCACCGATTACGTAAGCTACCTGGCACAGCAGGCCCCAAACCGAATCCGGGTGCAGGAGTACGGCAAAACCTACGAAGGCAGACCCTTGTTGCTGGCTTATGTAGCCAGTGACGAAAACCTGCCGCGCCTCGAGCAGATCCGCGAAAACAACCTGCGCCAGGCAGGTATAGCCAACGGACAGGTACAGGGCAAGCAGCCGGCTATTCTCTGGATGAGCTACAACATCCACGGCAACGAGTCGGTGAGCAGTGAGGCGGTGCTGCAGGTGCTTTACGATCTGGTAGACCCAAACAACCAGCAGACCAAAAAGTGGCTGGAGAACACAGTCGTGATCTTGGATCCATGCGTAAATCCGGACGGACGGGAGCGCTACGTGCAGTGGTATAAGCAAACGCAAAACCGTGGTGGCAATGCTTCGCCTTATGCCTGGGAGCATTACGAGCCCTGGCCGGGGGGCAGACCAAACCACTATTATTTTGACCTGAACCGCGACTGGGCCTGGCAGACACAGATTGAGTCGAAGCAGCGTATGGCGCAGTATAACCAATGGCTGCCACAGGTGCACGCCGACTTCCACGAAATGGGACCGGAGTCGCCTTACTACTTTTCACCGGCCGCCAAGCCGCTGCACGAAAGCATCACGCCCTGGCAGCGCGATTTTCAGTACACCATCGGCGACTACAACCGCAAGTATTTTGACCAGAACAACTGGCTTTACTTCACCCGCGAAAACTTCGACCTGTTCTACCCAAGCTACGGCGATACCTGGCCTACCTTTAACGGTGCCATCGGGATGACTTACGAGCAGGGTGGTTCCGGTCGCGCCGGTCTGGCTTACAAGAAGCAGGACGGCGATACACTCACGCTGACGGACCGCATCGCCCACCACCACATCGCCAGTCTGGCTACGCTGCAGGCTACAGCCGAGAAAGCTGATCAACTCACACAGGAGTTTCGCAAATACTACGACAACAACCTGAAGAAGCCAGCAGGCGATTACAAGACGTTCGTGTTTCGGGCCGACGACCGCAGCGCCGGCAACCTCAAAGCCCTGACTGACTACCTTGACCAGCAGCAGATCCAGTATGGCTATGCAGGCAAGAGCAGCTCAAGCAAAGGCTTTAACTACGCCACCGGCAAAGAAGAAAGCGTACGGGTGAATCAGAATGACCTGGTGGTGAGCATGTACCAGCCTAAATCGACACTTGTAAAAGTGCTGTTTGAGCCAAACTCTAACCTTGAAGATTCGCTCACCTACGACATCACTTCCTGGGCTATGCCTTATGCCTTCGGCTTGCAGGCTTATGCTTTGAAAAACCATCTGGAGCCTGGCAGCCAGAAACCAGCTAAAACTGCTACTGCTATCAAGGTGGAACGGCCATTTGCTTACCTGGCCCGCTGGAATAGTTTGCAGGATGTGAAATTTCTGACCGAGCTGATGGCGCAAAAAGTAAAGGTTCGCATGTCGGAGAAGCCTTTCGAGATGGAGAATCGGCAATACGAGGCAGGCACCCTGATCATTACTCGCACCGGAAACGAAGGAATGGGCGATAAGCTGGATGCTGTGGTACGCACAACTGCCGAAAAGCATGGCGTGCCGCTACAAGCTTCCACGACGGGATTTGTAAGCAGCGGTGCAGACTTCGGTTCGGGCAGTGTGCGTTTCCTCAAAATGCCGAAGGTGGCCGTGATGTCAGGTGAGGGTGTGTCGCCATACGCTTTCGGGGAGATCTGGCACTACTTTGAGCAGCAGATCGGTTACCCGGTTACGGTGCTTGGTACAGGGTACTTCGGCAATGTGCCACTACACGAGTTCGATGTGCTGATATTGCCGGCCGGTTCTTATGGCCGCGTGCTGAACGAGCAGGCGCTGGAGCAGGTGAAAAACTGGGTGCGCGGTGGTGGCAAACTGATCGCGATGGAGAGTGCCGCAGGTTTCCTGGCTGGTAAGAAAGACTTTAATCTGCAGAAGAAGGCCGGTGACGAAACTGTTGAAAAGGAGAAAGCCAAAGAAACGAAAGAAGACCCTTACAAGCTGCTGCGTGCCTACGGCGACCGCGAGCGTGATGCGATTTCAGACGATGTTCAGGGCAGCGTGTTCCGCGTGAATCTCGATAAAACTCATCCGCTTGCTTTCGGTTACGGCGATACTTACTACGCTTTGGTGCGCACCTCTGACACTTTTAGCTTCATGAAAGAAGGCTGGAACGTGGGCGTGCTCAAGAAAGATAACTATGCCACTGGCTTTGTGGGCGCTAAAGCAAAAGAGCGACTCAAAGACGCCCTGATTCTGGGCACTCAGCCAATGGGCAGGGGACAAGTGGTGTACCTGGCCGACAACCCGCTGTTCCGCGGTTTCTGGCACAACGGTAAATTACTGTTTGGGAATGCCGTTTTCCTGGTAGGGCAGTAGCCTGGCTATTCCATCGACTAAAACATGCTCTAAAGTATCGTATTATATAGCAACTGCAAGGGCCTGGCTACCGAAGTCAGGCCCTTGCTTTTTATCGCTAAGCCTAACCTGTATACGTGTTTAATTTGTACCTTCACGTATACCTATCATCCTACTATCTAAATCTGAGAACTATGGAAAGAGTCATCACTGCGCCCAATCCAGCTGAATACGACGAGTTTTTCAACAGCTACATCGGCCATGCCGAAACCGACGACCTGCTGTCTGCCCTGGCTGCAAGCGAAGAGTATATTGTCAACCTTATGCTCTCACTCAAAGAGCAACAGCTGAGCTACCGTTACCAGCCTGGCAAATGGACTATCAAGCAAATGCTGGTGCACATGGCTGATACAGAGCGCATTTTCGCCTACCGCGCCCTTTGCTTCGCCCGCTACGATAAAACTGAATTGCCTGGTTTTGATGAGAATGCCTATGCAGAGCAAAGCAAAGCAGATGCAAGACCGATCACGTCCATACTGGCCGAGTATGCGGCCGTCCGCCAGGCCACCATCGAGCTGTTTAAAGGTTTTAATGACGAAATGCTGGGCCATACAGGTATAGCCAGCGGCCGGAGCGTGTCTGTCAGAGCACTGGGCTTTGCAATCCTGGGCCACGAGATCCACCACCTCAACATCATCCGGGAGCGCTATCTGGTTTAGCACAGGCCGGTAATTTTGTGAGAGGTATAGCAATCACAAATTCCTACATACTATACCTGAGGTAAGCGGTTTCTGTTGGTTTTCAGCTATATTTATAGCTATGACTTTAACCAGAAGAAACATCGGCTTGCTGTTGGCTCCCTTGCTGGCAGTGATGATGTGGTGGCTAACAGATGGGCTTGAACCTCAGGCGCGCAAGGTAGCGGCCATCATGGTTTTCTGCCTGGTCTTCTGGATGACGGAGGTGATTCCGCTCTCCATGACAGCCTTTCTGGGAGTGATTATGGCGATACTTACAGGTATAGCCGATGTCAATACGGCTTTCCAAAACCTTGGTCACCCGATTATCCTGCTCTTTATCGGGAGTTTCCTGCTGGCCCGCTCCATGACCCGCCACGGCCTCGACAAACGATTGGCACTTTTCATCTTGTCGCGGCCGATCTTTCAAAAGAGTCTGTTCAGTATGTTTCTGGGTTTTTCGCTGGTATCGTATTTGTTGTCGATGTGGGTAAGTAATTCTGTGACGGTTGCCATGCTGCTGCCGCTTACGATTGGTGTGTTGCAGTTAATTCAGGATCCTTCGGAAAACAAAAGCGCTGGGCCTTTTTTTCTGTTAGGTATAGCGTACAGTGCTTCTATCGGAGGCGTTAGTACCATTATTGGTTCACCTCCTAACCTGATTGGGGTGAATTACCTGGCCAAGGAAGGCTTCAGCATTGATTTCCTGCAATGGATGATAATGGCTATGCCTATTTCGCTTTGCATCTATGCCGCAATGTTAGTGTACGTGCGCTGGTACTTCAAAAAGTTTAGCTTCAGTCCTACAGGTATAAGGGCATATGTTGAAACACAAGGTCGTGAGCAAGCTCCCATTTCAAAAGGTGAACAGATAACGATGGGTGTGTTTATGCTGGCGGTGGTGCTGTGGTTGAGTCCGGGCGTATTTAACCTATTGGGCATGGAAGCGGCTTATACCTTTATGAGCACCTATTTTGCCGAGAGCACAGTGGCTGTATTGGCTGCGCTACTCCTGTTCCTGATTCCGCCCGGACAAGAGAATGGAGGAGAGGGCACGCTCACCGCTGCTGACCTGGTACGGATTGACTGGGATACGATCCTTCTGTTTGGAGGAGGTATGGCGCTGGGGCAATTGGTGGTCAGTTCTGGCCTTGCGGATGTAATCGGATCTAGTATCACTTCTTTCGTGAATCCAGGGCAGTTGCTCATACTGGTGTTTGTGCTGGTCGCTGGCGTAGTCATGCTGACAGAAGTGAGTTCGAACACTGCCATTGCGATCACGTTTGTGCCGATCATCATCGGAATTCTTAGTCAGTTGCAATTGCCAGCGCTATACCCTGTACTGGGCGTGGTGGTAGCCTGCAGCATGGCCTTTATGCTGCCTGTAGCAACACCTCCCAATGCCATTGTTTACGGCAGTAGGCAGGTGCCCATTGGTACCATGGTGCGTACAGGTATGATCCTGAATGTGGTAAGTTCTGTTATCATTACAGCCTGGGTCGTTTTTTACATGTCCCGCTAATTTTATACCTTTTAATTTGCACTCAAATAACTACTTATGCCTAACCAACGATTATTTAGAATTTTGCTCGCCGTCGCCTGTTTTGTATTTGCAGGTGTAAAAGGCTGGCAGATCATGCAGGGAGAATACGAGTGGATGGATATCTTTTTCCTGGTCGCTTTTCTGGGCTTCGGAATCATGTATGTGGTGCTGCTGAACAGGAACAAACCACAGGAGTAGGAGAGGGTTTTAAAGAGAAAAACCTGAAAGTTAAAAAACATCTAGGTAGATATTTCCAACTTTCAGGCTTTCAACTTTTAGCCAAAGGTACTCATTATACGCCCCTGTTTTTGCCAGGGTTACAATTGCTCCTGAAAAGTGAAATAATTTTTCGAGTAGCTCCTCAGGCGAGTTTTTACCAAAAAGGAAATTGCAGTGTTTTCTGGTATCTCGAATGGTGTCGATGGAAAGAGGATCGATAACAATAACACTTTTTTTATCTTCGACTTCATCAAAGGTTCTTATAACCCAGTGAAGTATGAAGTGGCATTATTGTTTTTAGGTATAGCTTTCTAGCATCTGCAGATTGATTTGCTAAACTACATACCCCTGCGAATTATCTCCCTTAGCCCCTCATTTTTTAGAAGGGGCCTACCTTAAAACAGGAGCGGACTTTGTGCTATTGTCAGTTCTTTAGGTATAGGCTTTGTATCTGCGGTTTTTTAATCACGATTGACATCCCCCTGCCCCCTTTGAAGCTAATCTTATAGGGAAAAACCTCGGTTATTTTGTTGGCTCTCAAAGAGCTTATACCCTTCGATCATATAATGCAGTCTGACCAGTGCTCCCCTAAGAGCTTTACCCCCGGCAGGGGTTGCTTCTTTGTTTTCTGAAAGCCTGCCAGCTTGCCCAGCGCCACCACGGCCTCTTCCAGTGTCTGGACCGGCCTTTGCACCTTGGCCTGTAGCACCTTCACCTCCAGCGGCTCAATATGCGCCTCTGCCGGCGTCTGTGGCTGGTTGCGCGCCAGGTAGGTGAGGTGCAGCACCCGCCAGCCCGCGATGCTGTATTTTGCTTACTTTTTTCATCAGGGAAAAAAGTGAGTGTTCGCCGCACAGGCGAAGCAATGAAACAAAGCAGATTGCTATACCTGTGATGCAGTTACAACAAAGCTAAGTTAGCTATGTCTATACCTAGGCAAAAGGCAAAATCTACAGTAGCTATACCTACACAAACCTCAACCTAAGCCGGATCCACATCCGCAACTACCCGGACCCCCTTAAAATCAGGTAACAGGTATAACTGCTGAATTACTTTGGAAATAGCCTGTTTGGCGGCACGTAGGTTTACATTCTCACGAGGGAGCTTCACGTGGATCTCATTGAGGAAAAGATTTCTGATCTTGAAAATGTACGGCACTTCCGGTCCTAATACCAACTGTGCACCTAGCTGATCAGTCAGATCCTTCGCGAGCACAATGGCGGCATTTTCTGATACCTTCTCATCAACGTGCTTAACCGTAATGCGGATCATGCGGGCGAAAGGAGGGTAGCCGAAACGCATGCGCTCTTCGATCTCGTGCTCGTACAGAGAAGTATAATCGTTGCTGTGCACCTTGCGGAAAATCGGCTGCAGCGGGTCGCGGGTTTGGATCAGTACCGTGCCCGGCTTGCCTTTGCGACCGGCACGACCGCTGACCTGCACAAACAGCTGATAGGCCCGCTCGTGTGCCCGAAAATCAGGGAAGTGGATGATGCTGTCGGCGTTGAGTATACCTACAAGGCTCACATTCTCGAAGTCCAGGCCCTTGGTTACCATCTGGGTACCGATCAGCACATTGGTTTTGCCGCTCTCGAAGTCAGTGATGATCTGCTGGTAACTGTTTTTCTTCTTGGTCGTGTCCAGGTCCATACGCTGTACCTCGGCGTTGGGCAGCATCAGTTTCAGGTCGTCTTCCACCTTCTCGGTACCGAAGCCCATGCTTCGGAGTGTAGTCGCACCGCAAGCCGGACAATCGTGTGGCATGCGCTCGTGGTAGCCGCAGTAGTGACAGCGCAGCTCGTTGTTATACTTGTGGTAGGAAAGGCTCACGGCACAGTGCTGGCACTTGGGGATCCAGGAGCACTCGTCGCAGCTGATGAAAGGGGCATAACCGCGCCGGTTCTGAAACAGGATCACCTGTTCGTGCCGCGCCAGCCGCTCCTCTATAGCAGTAACCAGTTTGCCCGAAAAGTGGTTGTGCATGTTCTTGCGCTGCTGCTCTTCCCGCACGTTAATCAACTCGATGGTAGGCATCTGGGCCTCGCCGAAGCGTTTGCTCATCGTCACCAAACCCCAGCGGTCGGTCTTGCAATTGTAGTAGGTCTCAATGGAAGGCGTGGCAGAGCCGAGTAGCGTTTTAGCTCCCTGCAGGTGCGCCATCATCAGGGCCGTCTCGCGGGCGTTATACCTGGGGGCAGGTTCGTATTGCTTATAGCTGGGCTCGTGCTCCTCATCCACTATTACCAGCGACAGGTTATGGAAAGGCAGGAACACCGCCGAGCGGACGCCCACCACCATCTGAAAACGACCGGAAAGTACACCCTGCCATACCTCAGCCCGCTCGTTATCGGAGAACTTGGAGTGGTAAATGCCCAGCTTATCACCAAACACCTTTATCAGGCGGGTCACGATCTGCGCTGTTAGCGCAATCTCGGGCAGCAGGTATAGCACCTGTCCGCCAGCCTCCAGCGCATGCTTGATCAGGTCGATGTATACCTCCGTTTTGCCACTGCCCGTTACACCATGCAGCAGTACGGTGTCCTTCTCTTTGAATAGGCCCAAAATCTCGTCCTTAGCCTGTTCCTGGTGATCCGACAGCTTCATGGGCTGCAGCGGCACGGTATTGTCAACAGGGAAGCGCGAAATGATTTGGTCAAACTGCTCGAACACGCCTTTTTTGATCAGGGAGTCGATAGACGACTTGGAGAGGTGCGGGTTGTTGGCCAGCACGCTTTTCTCTATACCTGCTGTGTTGAGGCGGATGTTCTGGTGCACCGGCACCTTCTGCAGGTAGTTGAGCAGAATGTCGAGTTGTTTAGGCTTGGTGGCGAGTTGGTTGAAGAGCTCCTCCAGCATACCTTCTTCCTGCACAAAATGCTCGGTCAGGCGAATCTTCTTGACCACTTTTGGCGAAAAGCGGTCACTTACCTGCTCAAATATGATGATCGCTTCTTTCTGAATCAGCGATTTGATGTATTTATGATAACTCTTCACCTGCAGCAAATTGCCTACTTCTGTAAAGGTAAGGGCCGGGTTTTGCTGTAGCGCATAGATGATCTTGACCTCCTGCGAAGCCAGCGGGATGTCGTCTTCTTCGGGATTAAAATGCGGGTGCAGCTGTATGCGCGACTCGCTACTGAGCTTGAGCGCCGATGGCAGTGCCGCATTGATCACCTCACCGATGGTGCACATGTAGTAGTCGGCAATCCAGCGGAAAAGCTTGAGTTGTGGGGCCGTTACAATCGGTTTATCGTCCAGCACATCCAAAATATACTTGGCCTGGTAGTCAGCGGGGGCGTTTTCGTGAATGTCGGCTACGATGCAGCTGAGTACCCGCTTGGCACCGAACTGCACAATTACCCGTGCGCCCACCAGCACCTCGTCGTTCATCTCGAAAGGGATGCGGTAGGTATATAGTTTCGGCAGCGGCAGTGGCAGAATCACATCAGCAAAAAGCGTGACACGATCCACGGCTGGCTCCGGCGGGTAGTTGAAATTGAGTAACTCAGACAAGGGCGCAGGTATAGGTTGTGTATGCAAATGTCGCAAAAAAGCATGTAAATCCCGAAGGCTTTCAACAAGGTATAGCTATACCTGTTGCCTCACCAGAAGTACCGGGACAAGCTTTGCCCTTTGGGAAGTGATGGCTATACCTATAGCGAGGCGAATTTCGGGTTTTCCCCATTTCCCTTCTGTAACTGCTCCAGCGCCTCGGCTGCGATGTGCACCGGTAGCTGACAGGTTTTGTTATAGCACACGTATACTGTTGTTTTTCCGTTGATGGCGCTGCGGTCTTTTAGCAACGGCAGCTCACTTTGGGTTTCGGTGCCGGCCAGCAGCATGTTGGGGATGTAAAATGAACTGAGTTCGGACCGCATTTCCGGTGCCTGAGGCCCCACAACAGCAACTTCTGCGGTAGGCTGCAGTTTGTGAAAATACAGACTGGACCAATTGCCCATATGGCCCGGTTCTTTTACCACCAGCTCTTTTACCTGCGCCAGCATGGCATCGGATAGTTGCTCGTAGCGCTCCTCATCAAAATAAAGACCCAGCAGGTATAGGTTAGTAGCCATGACTGAGTTGGAAGACGGAATCACATTATCGAGTAGCTCTTTCTTGCGGGCCACCAGTTTCTCAGCGTTTTGGTCTGTGAAGAAGAACAGTTGCTCCTGCTCGTCGAAGAAGTTGTCCAGAGTATAGTCTGTCAGCTGTCTGGCTTCCCTCAGGTATTTTTCATCAAACGTGATCTCGTATACCCGGATCAGCGCCCGGATCAGCAATGCATAGTCTTCCAGGAAACCGTTGATAGAAGCTCTGCCATTTTTATAGGTATGTAACAGCCTATCGCCCTGCTGAAAGTGTTGAAGTATAAAAGCTGCGTTGCGGACGGCCAGGTACAGAAAGTGCTTGTTGCCAAAGGTATAGTAAGCATCAGCCAAGCCCTTAAGCATGATCGCGTTCCAGGAGCAGAGAATCTTGTCATCCAGGCCCGGGCGGATGCGCAGGGAACGAATTTCCATCAGCTTCTCCTTCCACATCATCACCATCTCCTCCAGCACCTCCAGTTCCAGCTCGTTTTCCTTGGCAAAATGCGCATCGCTGATGCGGCGGTGCAGAATGTTCTGCCCATGCTCAAAGTTGCCGGTCGTCGTCACATGGTAGTATTTCGACAGGATAGGTTCTTCTGCTCCGAACAGGTCCTGCAGCTCTTTGCGCGTGAACACATAGAACTTACCTTCCACGCCTTCGCTGTCTGCATCGAGTGATGAGTAAAATCCGCCTTCTTCGCTCATCAGTTCACGCTCTGCAAAGGCTATCGTTTCATACACCACAGCTTTGTAAAGCGGCTCTTTTGTGAGCAGATATGCTTCTGAATAGAGACTGATCAGCTGCCCGTTATCATAGAGCATTTTCTCAAAGTGTGGCACCAACCATTTCTCATCAACGGAATAGCGGGCAAAGCCACCGCCAATCTGGTCGTAGAGGCCGCCATAAGCCATTTCGTGAAGCGTGAGGTTAATGTGCTTGAGAGTAGCTGGATTTTCTGTGTGAGCATGATAGCGCAGTAAAAACTTTAAGTTGGCTGGCATCGGAAACTTAGGAGCAGTGCCAAAACCGCCGTGCTTTTTATCGAATTGCCGGCCTAAGTTCTTGTAGAGCTCTTCAAACTCTTCTTCACTTACCCCTGCCTGACTCTGCTGCAGCCCAAATCTTTTGAGTTCGCTCAGGTTAAGGTGCTGCACGAACTGCTCTGCCGATTTGTCAAGTTTCTGTCGGTCTTTGGTGTAGGCTTCTGCTATGTTGAGGAGGAGGTTCACCCATTGCTGGGGCGTAAAGTAGGTGCCGCCATAAAAGGGCTTGGCTTCCGAATTCAGAAATACATTCAAGGGCCAGCCTCCCTGCAGACCCATAGCCTGCAAAGCGTCCATGTGCACAGCATCAACATCCGGCCGCTCTTCCCTGTCTACTTTGATGCACACGAAGTGCTCGTTCATGACTTTGGCAATCTTCTCGTTCTCAAAAGACTGATGCTCCATCACGTGGCACCAATGGCAGGCAGCATAGCCAATGCTTACCAATATAGGTTTATCTTCCTGCCGGGCTCGTTGCAGGGCTTCTTCGCCCCAGGGGTGCCAACTTACAGGGTTGTAAGCGTGCTGCAGCAGGTAAGGGCTGCTTTCGTGTATCAGTTTGTTCGGTATTTTCTCTTTCTGGGCCATGGTCGTCGTATTGCAGGCTGCTGGAACTCTATACCTACGAACAAGGCTGGTAAAAGTATGCTGATGCTGTGGGGAGTAGCAGTAGCAGGGGAGTAGTGCTGAAAGAATCTATACCTATGGCTTAGGGACAAGCTGTTGCTGCAGGCCCTTTTCTTCTTCTGATATGTCCAGGCTATACCTTGTTGAGAGCTCATGTAACTGCTGGAATGTAGTCTTCAAAAAACTTTGGTGCGCTTCAGAATCGGGGTGGAAAGGTCTGTGGGCGATGGCGCGTCGCATTTTCTCCCACGCTTTCAGAAAACCCCTGAAGTCCTCGCTCAGGTAGGCATTTACAAACTTATCCCAAATGTAATCTTCCGCAACCTCCGTCGGGTGCACCATGTCACGGCCGTAGAAACGGTAGTCGCGCAGGTCGTCCATCATGATCTCATAAGCAGGAAAGTAGTGCGCCTGCTCGTGGTTGGTAGTAATGTCATGGCAAAGGAGCCGCAAAATGGATTTGCTGACGCTGTTTACCTCTATTGTCTCCTTGATGTGACGTACCGGACTGACAGTGAACAAGACGCGCAGCCCAGGGTTAAATTGCCTTAGCTCCTCTAAGGTATGTTCCATATCATTAAGCAGGGTGCTGAAGGAGAGGAGCTCGCGGCTAAACTCGCGGGCGGGAAGTTTATGACAATTGGCCACCACTGCTCCTGAATTCTGCAAACGATAGCCCACCGCCGTTCCGAGTGTTATGATCAACAGGCTGGCTTGCTGCAAGGAATTCCGGGTCAGGGAAAGTCGCTCGTCAATATTCTGTAATAGGGTTTCGCGTGAGGGGGAAGAGAGGGAAGAATGCAGGTCGTAGGCATACCAGATGCCGTTGTGCTGCACCAGCTTATCCGTTACGGTATGAGAACCACTAATTGCAGCCCGCAGCAGCTTACCTACAGAGAGCGGGTTAAAGATCGTTCCAAAAGGATTTACCAGTACCTGCGCCTTGTTTTCCTGCAGCCTCTGGCCAATTACTTCCGCAAAGCAGGAGCCAATGGTCACGATACCACTCGACAAACTCAGATCAATGCCACTGGCAGGTATGTGCAGTTCAGTCCGGAACATAAGTATAAGTATAGGTATAGGTATAGGTATAGGTATAGGTATAGGTATAAGTATAGGTATAGGTATAGGTATAGGTATAGCGCAAATTAACCGGAAGCAGTAAATAAAAAAAGCGCCCTGCTTTTAGGGCAGGGCGCTTTCTGTGCTTGGTAGCGGCTAAAATTACTCAGCTACTACGTTGAAGCGGATCTGATGCTTCACTTCTTTGTGCAGGCTCAGCGTGGCAGTGTATTCGCCAGCTGTTTTCACGTCCTGATCAAAAGAAATACGCTTGCGGTCTACATCGTGACCTTTAGCCTTCAGAGCCTCAGAAATCTGGTTGGTTGTAACAGAACCGAAGATCTTACCGGTCTCGCCTACTTTCGCAGGGATTTCCAGTGTGATATCACCGATTTTGTTTGCCAGTTCCTGCGCATCGTTCTGGATTTTCTCCAGTTTGTGGGCAGCCTGACGAACGTTCTCAGCTACAATTTTCTTGTTGGTTTTGTCAGCCAGCACTGCCAGTCCTTGTGGGATCAGGTAGTTACGGCCATATCCTGACTTTACAGTAACGATATCGTTCTTGTAACCAAGATTCTTAACGTCATCTTTAAGTATTACTTCCATGTTCGTTACCTCCTTATTTTAAAGAATCAGTTACATAAGGTAAGATAGCCAGGTGACGTGCGCGGGCAACAGCCTGGGCAACTTTACGCTGGAACTTCAGGCTGGTGCCTGTCAATCTTCTTGGAAGGATCTTGCCTTGCTCGTTTACAAACTTAAGCAGGAAGTTGCCATCCTTATAGTCGATATACTTGATACCGCTTTTCTTGAAGCGGCAGTATTTCTGACGATTTTCTTGCTTGTGTACTCTTTCGTTAACTAGGCTCATTATGCTTTAACCTCCTCTTTTTTAGCCTGTGATTTGAATTCACCTTTTCTTCTGCGCTCATTGTAAGCAATTGCGTGCTTATCAAGGGCAGTAGTTAAAAAGCGAACAACTTTTTCGTCGCGGCGATAAGCCAGCTCAAGCACATCAATTACAGTAGATGGAGCCTTAAACTCGATGAGGTGGTAGAAACCAGTAGATTTCTTCTGGATTGGGTAAGCAAGCTTACGTAGACCCCAGTTCTCTTCGTGGATAATGTCGGCGCTATTTTCCTTAAGCACCTGTCTGAACTTCTCGACCGTTTCCTGCATCTGCGTCTCGTTCAACAGAGGCGTCAGAATGAAGACCGTTTCGTAATTTTTTAATTCCATTTGGTTATGAGAATTTTTTGTTTTAGGGTGCAAATATAAGGCAATGATTCTGTTTTACAAAAACTTGCACTAAAATAAATGGATGATATCCAGGTCTAACTGCCTTACAGTCTCGGTACCGGATAGGCACTCGGCTAAAGATAACATCGGATTTACGATTTCATCTCTCAATCAGGCTTGTTCTATATATATAATAAGGTATACAAATCAGATGAAGAGGAGGGGTGAAGAAGCCAAAAAAACAGGGTGAAAATAAATAAATGCTAACGACAACAAAATCAGGTATTTATAAGTTCAAGAGTGAGTGCGCCGGGGTAGGCGGCTATAGCAAGAAAAAACAGGATAATTTTGTGCAGAAAGGGCATCGAATATTCGGTGTTATTTAGAATAATTTTAAATAAAATAGTTGATTCTGTTAAAATAATGCAGAAAATAGCCCATAAGTGATTGTACTTAATGGGATATTGTGTATAGGGGTAAAAATAAACATATAATATTTGATTAATGGGTTTCAGGTAGTAGATTTGTGCCCGTAAAGTAAATTCACCATTATACTAAACACAAGCGTCCTGGCTATGATTAGCTGTATACAAAGAGCAAAAACCAAATTCTTGATTGCCTTCTTGTTTGCCTTGGCGGCCTCTTTTGGAGTGTCGACTGCAGGCTACGCGCAAGGCGCAAGTCTGCCTGTAGATGATGCAGGTATTGTAAGTGCAGGCGAGTCCCTGTATAAGAACAACTGCGTGGTTTGCCACTCTGTTGGAAGCGATGTAGTAGTTGGTCCTGGCTTGAAAGGCGTCAATGAGCGTAGAGCGCAACCATGGCTGATCAGTTGGATCAAAAACTCGCAGGCTTTGATCGCTTCCGGCGACAAAGACGCAATCGCTGTCTACAATCAGTTCAACAAGCAGGCAATGCCATCTTTCAATTTCTCTGATGATGAAATTGTATCGATGCTGGCTTACATTAAGTCTGCAGAGGCTGCCGCTGCCGAAGCTCCTGCTGCTGGCGATGCTACAGCTGCTGCCCCAGGCGAGAATGTAGGTACTGATGCAGTTGGTGCAATTGGCGGATACCTGGATATAGTACTCGTTGTGCTTATTGTGGTGTTGATCGTGCTGGTTGTGACGCTGCTTTTGATCACATCGGTACTGAAAAACTACCTGAACAAGAATAAACAACTCGATGAGTACGACGCTGAAATAGTAAACCAGCGTTTCGACTTCTCCAAAATATATAAGTCTAAGGCTGTGCGCACACTGGTTGTGCTGATCTTTGTGATCGTGCTGGTGGACCTCACGCTTGATAAAGCAATGGGTGTAGGTATACAGCAGGGCTATGCGCCAACGCAGCCGATTGCTTTCTCGCACAAACTGCACGCCGGTGAACACCAGATCGACTGTAACTACTGCCACTCGACTGTGTACGAAAGCCGTAGCGCCAGCATTCCTTCAGCCAATATCTGTATGAACTGCCATAGTCAGATCAAAGCAGAGTCCCCTGAGATTCAGAAGATTTACAAAGCTATTGAGCGTAACAAGCCAATAGAATGGGTTCGTATCCACAACCTGCCTGACCTGGCTTACTTCAACCACGCACAGCACACACAGGTGGGTGGCGTAGAGTGCCAGACCTGCCACGGTCCTATCCAGGAAATGGAAGTAGTGTACCAGTACTCACCGCTCACCATGGGCTGGTGTATCGACTGTCACCGCGAGACTCCTCTTAACACAGAAGGAAATGCATATTATGATAACCTGGTGAAACTGCACGAGTCAACTACGAAGAGTGCCTTCACAGTGTCATCAAACGGTGGTGCGGAGTGTTCTAAGTGCCACTATTAATCAGTTATAATTAAGGGTTCGAGTTTTCTAGATATAACATGCAAGACAGAATAAAATACTGGAAAGGAATAGAGGAGCTTGATAATACTCCTGAATTCGCGAAGCACGCTCATAATGAGTTTCCAGAATTCCTGCCGATAAACGAAGCTAAAGGTGAGAGCGCGTCTACAGGTATGACAGCTCCCCGCAGAGACTTCCTGAAACTGTTAGGCTTTGGTCTGGCTGCCGCTACACTGGCTTCTTGTGAGGCTCCTGTAAGAAAGGCAATTCCATACCTGAACAAACCAGTTGACGTGGAACCAGGTGTGGCAAACTGGTATGCTTCTACTTACTTCAATAATGGCGACTTCAACAGCATTCTTGTTAAGACACGCGAAGGCCGTCCGATTAAAGTAGAGCCAAACCCTAGCTCCACACTTACTCCAATGGGTACGAGCCCGAAGGCACAGGCTTCTGTGTTAAGCCTGTACGATAACAACAGACTTCGTACGCCGCTTATTAAAGGCAAAGAAGCCAAGTGGGAGCAGGTTGACAGCGAAATCCGCTCAGCACTGGCAAAAGTAAACGGTAAAGTAGCTTTTGTTTCTTCTACTGTAATCAGCCCATCTACCAAGCAACTGATCAATGAGTTTGGTGCAGGACAAGCTAGCTTTGAACACGTAACCTATGACCCGAACTCGGCTTCTGCTCTGGTTGGTGCCAATGGTGGTGTTGTTCCTGGTTACGATTTCAGCAAAGCCAACATTATTGTAAGTATCAGCGCTGACTTCCTGGGAACATGGGTTGCTCCAATTCCATTTGCGAAGCAGTACATTCAAAATAGAAAAATCACGGCTGATAATGCGAACATGTCGCGCCACTACCAGTTTGAGACAATTATGTCGCTTACAGGTGCCAACGCTGACGTACGCGTTCCTATCAAACCATCTGAAGAGCTTGCCATCGTTACAGCCATTCACAATGGCCTGACAGGTCAGGGCGTAAATGCACCTGCCAATGTTGATAAGAAGGCGCTTGAGAATGCTATCAGAGACCTGCGTGCGAATAACGGACGTGCTTTGGTAGTTTCCGGGTCAAATGATGCAGCTGTACAAACGCTGGTAACGGCTATTAACAAATCTATCGGCGCAGAAGGCACTACCATTGATACAGCCTCTCCATACCTGGTGAAGCAGGGTAACGATGCCTCGATGCTGCGTCTGATCGAGGAAATGAACAACGGTAGCGTAGGAGCGGTGTTCTTCTACAACGCAAACCCTGTTTATGACCACCCACTTGCAGAACGCGTGAAGACTGGTTTGGCGAAAGTGGCCCTGAAAGTTTCATTTGCTGACAGAGTAGAAGAGACAGCAGCCCTGGTAGACTATGTTGCACCAGACAGCCACTACCTGGAGTCATGGAACGACTACGAACCGAAGAGAGGCTTCCTGAGCCTGGCACAGCCAGTGATCAGCCCAATCTTTATGACGCGTCAGGCACAGGACAGCCTGTTGGCCTGGAGCGGCAACAAAACGACTTTCTACGATTACATCCGCAATAACTGGAGAAAAGGCGCAGCAGGAACTGATGCGCAGTGGGAGAAGGTTGTGCACGATGGTGTACTGGAGAATGGAACCAGCATGCTGGCGCTTAGTCCGGCTTCTGCCAGCACTTCAGCAACAGATGGACTTGGTAGAGCTCCAAGAGCTGTTGCAGCAGGTAGCATAGAAGCTGTAATTTATGAAAAAGTAGGTATCGGTACAGGTTCAGAGTCCAACAACCCATGGTTGCAGGAAATGGCAGACCCGATCACGAAAGCAACCTGGGATAACTACATCACCATGCCACGCAAGATGGCTGAGGAGATGGGTGTTTCACAAGGTAATGTGCTGAAAGTAACTTATGCAAATGGCAAGACACTGGAGCTTCCAGCGCTGATTCAGCCTGGTCAGGCACAAGGTACAGTAGGTATAGCAATGGGCTATGGTCGTGAACTGGAGTCAATGCCAACTGCCAAAGGCCGTGGTGCAAATGCCTTCCCAATAGCTACTGTAGCTGACAATGGCATCTTGTTTACAGGCGCCGTACAATTAGAGAAAACAGGTTCTACTGTTGAGATTGCCCAGACACAAACGCACCATACTATCATGGATCGTATTGTGGTGCAGGAAAACACGCTGGCAAACTACAAAGCTAATCCGAAAGAAGTGACCACATATGTGCGTATCCCTACGCACGAAGGTCCTGCTAAACCAGCTGCCATCTCACTTTGGGATGACTACGAGTACAAAAACCACCACTGGGGTATGGTCGTTGACCTGAACTCATGTATCGGTTGCGGTGCTTGTACAGTAAGCTGCCAAGCAGAAAACAACATTCCGGTTGTCGGTAAAGAAGAAGTGCTGATGCGTCGTGAAATGCACTGGATGCGTATCGACCGCTACTACAGCGCGGTTGAGCACGAGGCGAAAGATTACAAAACCATGGAAGATCCGGCGGAGAATCCAAGCGTAATCTTCCAGCCTATGATGTGCCAGCACTGTAACCACGCTCCTTGTGAGACGGTTTGTCCGGTTGCTGCTACCATGCACAGTTCTGAAGGTCTGAACCAAATGGCTTACAACCGTTGCGTAGGAACGCGCTATTGCGCAAACAACTGCCCTTACAAAGTTCGTCGTTTCAACTGGTTCGCTTATTCTAATAACGATAAGTTCGACTTTAACATGAACAACGACTTGGGTAAAATGGTGTTGAACCCAGACGTAACTGTTCGTTCCAGAGGTGTAATGGAGAAATGCTCTTTCTGCGTACAGCGTATTCAGTTAGGCAAGCTCGAAGCGAAACGTGAAAGCAGAAGACCGGTTGATGGAGAGATTGTGACAGCCTGTGCGCAGTCATGCCCTACCAATGCGATCATCTTCGGTGACATGCTGGATCCGGAAAGCCGTATTTCTAAGACACTTGCCCGTGAAAAAGGTGAGCGTGCCTTCCACGTACTGGAAGAATTGAACGTACAGCCGAACGTGACGTACCTGACAAAAATTAGAAACTTAGCTTAATTTATAAATTAGATAGCGCTATGCAGCACGTATCTCCGATAAGAGAGCCTCTGGTAACGGGGGGTAAAACATACCACGATATCACCGAAGATGTCTGCAGACAGGTGGAGGCTAAGCCCAACATTCGTTGGGCAGCTGCCCTTGCTGTAGCTCTTGTAGGCCTGGCTATTTTCATCTACTCAACTTACCGCACCCTTTGGTATGGTATCGGTGAGTGGGGACTTAACAAAACAGTAGGTTGGGCATGGGACATCACCAACTTCGTTTGGTGGGTAGGTATCGGTCACGCCGGTACGCTGATCTCAGCCATCCTTCTCCTGTTCCGTCAGAAGTGGAGAACTTCTATTAACCGCGCAGCGGAAGCGATGACAATCTTCGCCGTAATCTGCGCCGCTATGTTCCCGGTTCTGCACATGGGCCGTCCTTGGCTGGCTTACTGGGTACTTCCATTGCCAAACACATTCGGTTCACTTTGGGTTAACTTTAACTCACCGCTCCTTTGGGACGTATTCGCGATCTCTACTTATTTCTCTGTATCACTAGTTTTCTGGTACATCGGTCTTATACCTGACTTTGCTACCATCCGTGACAGAGCAACAGGTCCAATTGCCCGCAGAGCTTACGCATTCCTTTCTTTTGGTTGGACTGGTTCCGCCAAAGCCTGGTCTCGTTACGAGACAGTATCCCTGATCCTGGCAGGTCTTGCAACACCACTGGTACTTTCTGTACACACAATCGTATCCATGGACTTTGCAACATCTGTTATCCCAGGCTGGCACACGACTATCTTCCCTCCATACTTTGTGGCTGGTGCGATCTTCTCTGGTTTCGCGATGGTACTGACGCTTATGATCATCACGCGTAAAGTATTCAAACTAGAAGATTACATCACACTGGAGCACGTGGAATCGATGAACAAGGTAATCATCCTGACGGGTTCTATTGTAGGTGTGGCTTATATCACAGAGTTTTTTATTGCTTGGTACTCAGGTGTGGAATACGAACAGTACGCCTTCATTAACCGCGCAACCGGACCTTACTGGTGGGCATACTGGGCAATGATGACTTGTAACGTAATTACGCCGCAGTTATTCTGGTTCAGAACTATCAGAAGAAGTCTAACCGCTACTTTCATCATCACGATCTTCGTGAACATTGGTATGTGGTTCGAACGTTTCGTAATTATCGTGACATCACTGCACAGAGACTTCCTGCCTTCTTCTTGGGCAATGTTCTCTCCAACCATTATTGACATTGGTATATATGTTGGAACGATCGGTCTGTTCTTCACCCTGTTCCTATTGTTTGCCAAGTTTTTCCCTGTAATAAACATGGCGGAGGTTAAAGCTATTCTGAAGTCATCTTCAGAAGTGAAGCACCACCCACATGGCACCATGCACGGTACTGATAAGGATTCGCACACTAATACACATCCATAGCAATGACTAAAAAATTCGTTCTAGGTATCTACGATGATGAGGATGTCCTGCTGCAGGCCATCGAGAACGTCCGGGCTGCCGGTACTAATATTTACGAAGTTTTTTCGCCGTACCCAATCCACGGAATCGATGATGTATTAGGTATAAAGCGTTCAAGACTTCCAATTGTAGCATTCTTCTGCGGTTTGTTCGGAACCTCCTTCGCACTCTGGATGCAGATCTGGATGCTGGGCTTCGACTGGCCAATGATTATCGGTGGTAAGCCGCACATTGCCTTGCCGGCATTTATTCCTGTGACGTTCGAACTTACTGTTCTTTGCGCAGCATTCGGGATGGTGATCACTTTCTTTATTGTCACAAAGCTGAAGCCTTCTTTTAAGGTGAATGTATTCGACAAGCGTTCTACAGACGATAAGTTCGTGATGGCAATCGAAGTAAAAGAAGGTGTAACAAACATGCCTGCCCTGAACGATCTGCTTCGCTCAAATGGTGCTATCGAAGTAAATGAGAAGGAGGTAATCAAATAATGAAAGGTCTACTAAATTTAGGTATTAAAGCCTCTGCCCTACTATTCTCAGGCGCCCTGCTTGTAGCCTGTAGCAATGAGAAAGATCCGGGTCTAGAGTATGCTCCAGACATGTATCACTCTATACCACTTGATCCGTACTCACAGGTAAAGGAAAACTTGTACAACCCGGGTGGCATGAACATGCGTGAGCCGGCTCCAGGTACAGTAGCACGTGGTAAAATGGGCTATAACATGTACTTGTCCAAGGACGAAGCTGAAGTTGCTGGTGTTGAGTTGAAAAACCCGCTGGAGTACAATGATCAGCACCTTGCCGAAGGCCAGGTATTGTATACACGATTCTGTGCCCCATGCCATGGTGATCAGGGTGACGGTCAAGGATTGGTAGGACAGAAGTTTAAGGGCGTACCTTCTTACTCAGCAGGTCGCGTTGCAGAACTTCCGGCTGGCCATATTTACCATGTAATTACAAACGGGCGTGGTCGTATGTTGCCGCACGGTTCGCAGGTAAACCCGACAGAGCGTTGGAAAATTGTCATGTATGTGCAGCAACTGCAGGGTGGTGAAGCGCCAGCCCCGGCAGCAGCAGATACTACATCAACAGGTACTACACCTACTAACTAAGTCTAAGGCATAATATCAAAAGGATAATGACAGAAGAAAGACTCATCATTTCCAGAAAAACGACTAACAAGTTTTTCTTGATGATAGCTATAGGTGTTGTGTTGCTTATAGCTGGTATAATCATAGCTGCCATGAGCAGTGGCGGCCATCACGCCGAAGGGCATGGTGAAGCGGCTGCTGCTGGGCATGAGGCTGCGCATTGGTCCAAAAGGCTCTACATGAACCTTTGGTTAAATAACGTTTATTTTACTGGTATTGCGTTGGTAGGCGTATTCTTTGTTGCCGTGCAATATGTGGCATACGCAGGATGGTCTGTTTTGATCAAGCGTATACCTGAAGCAATGGGTTACTACCTTCCGATAGGTGGCGCCGTGATGCTGATCACATTCCTGTTAGGTGGACACGATATTTTCCATTGGACACATGATTATCTCTATAACCAGTTCCTGGAAGATGGTGTAACGCCTAACCCTCAGTATGACCCAATCATAGCAGGAAAGGCACCATACCTTAACTTCTGGTTCTTTTTGATCAGAATGATAGCCTACTTTGTGCTATGGATCCTGTTCTTTAATTGGTTGAGAAGAAACTCTATCAGTGAAGACCTGCATGGAGGAACAGACTATTATCACAAGAGCATCAGAATCTCTGCGATGTTCCTCGTAGTATTCGGTGTAACTTCTTCTACATCTGCATGGGACTGGGTACTATCTATTGATACACACTGGTTCTCAACAATGTTCGGCTGGTATGTTTTCGCTAGCTGGTGGGTATCCGGCCTGTCGGTGATTACGTTGGCAGTGATTGTGTTAAAGCAAAATGGATACCTGAAGTTGGTTAATGCAAACCATTTACACGATCTGGGTAAATTTGTATTCGCTTTCTCCATTTTCTGGACATACATCTGGTTCTCCCAGTTCATGTTGATCTGGTACGCTAACATTCCGGAAGAATCTCTTTATTTTATTGAGCGTCTAGGCGGAAACGGTGGCCATTTTAAATGGATATTCTTCACTAATCTTTTGATAAATTTTGCTTTCCCTTTCCTTGTTTTGATGACAAGAGATGCAAAGCGTCAGATGATTATGTTGAAAATCGTTACGATTGCGATCCTCATCGGCCACTGGCTGGACTTCTACCTGATGATGATGCCGGGCACCATGCGTACAGATGCGGGTATCGGATTTATTGAGATTGGCACTACACTGATTTTCCTGGGGGTATATCTGATTACTTTCACAAAAGGCTTGACAAAAGCTTCTCTTGTGCCAGTAAACCACCCGTTCGTGGAAGAGAGTGTTCACCATCATGTTTAGTCATACTAAAAGCATTATACAATGATTACGTTAGCCATAGGTTTATCCATCGTTCTGTTACTAGTAATCCTGTTCCTGTTA
Organism: Pontibacter sp. HSC-14F20; assembly: GCF_019599265.1. GTDB lineage: Bacteria > Bacteroidota > Bacteroidia > Cytophagales > Hymenobacteraceae > Pontibacter. The sequence goes on from NZ_JAHZTC010000006.1 coordinate 203,317, forward strand.
TTCAGGATCGGAACACTGGCCTCCATTTTCAGAGGATCGACACAGCGCGCTGTCGGAACCACCAAAACAAGTAACAAGGTAAACAGCTTTTTAATGCTCCTCTTCCTGATTGGTGGAGGTGCAGCTTTTGCCTGGTCCTTTGCTGATGCATGGGATGATATGAACCAGCCACTTGCATCTGTGCACGGTGGTTGGACTGATAGTCTTTTCTGGACTACCATGATTGTGATCGGTATTGTGTTTGTGATCACACAGATTCTTCTTTTCTGGTATTCTTACAAATACCAACATAAAGATGAGAAGCGTGCCTACTACTACCCTCACAATAACAAGCTGGAAATCGTTTGGACAATGATTCCTGCTGTAGTAATGGCCATTCTGGTATTTGCTGGTTGGAAGACCTGGGCAAACATCACAAGTGCTGCCCCTGCTGACGCTGTAGTAGTAGAAGTAATGGGCAAGCAGTTCAGCTGGCTTGTTCGCTACCCAGGCGCGGACGGTAAATTAGGTGAGGCCAATGTACACCTGATTGATGCTACAAATGAAATTGGGGTAGACTTCAGTGATCCTAATGCAATGGATGACTTTATGCCACGTGAAATTCACGTGCCAAAAGGTAAGCCGGTGCTGTTTAAGATCCGTTCACGGGATGTTATCCACAGTGTTTTCTTACCTCATTTCCGTGTTAAAATGGACGCTGTGCCAGGTATGCCAACTAAATTCTGGTTTGTGCCAACCAAGACTACAGCTGAGATGCGCACTGAGACTGGAAACTCTGAATTTAACTATGAAATGGCCTGTACCGAAATTTGTGGACGTGGTCACTTTGCAATGCGTTTTATCTTAGTAGTCGACGAGCCTGAGGAATATGAGGAGTGGTTAGCTTCCCAAACGCCTTTCATCGAGCAAAATCCACAGCTTCTTACAAAGTTCACGAATGATTCAAAGGATCAGGTTGTGCTGGAGAAGAGTGCAGAAGAAGTAAAAACAGAGTTGTAGCAATAAATAAAATCAACAATGTCGAGTACAGATATCTCTCTAAATAAGGATGTACATCACGCTCATGACGAGCATGATCATCATCACGATCAAAACTTCTTTGAGAAGTACATCTTTAGCCAGGACCATAAAGTAATTGCAAAACAGTTCCTTTTTGCAGGTATCTTCTGGGGTTTCATAGGTGGCTTCCTCTCTATTATCTTCCGTTTACAACTTGGGTGGCCAGAAGCTACTTTTACGTTCCTGGAGCCAATTCTGGGTAATTGGATTGTGAATGGTAAACTAGATCCAGAATTTTACCTGGCACTGGTAACCATGCATGGAACAATCATGGTGTTCTTTGTACTAACAGCTGGACTTAGCGGTACATTTAGTAACTTCTTGATCCCATTGCAGATCGGTGCCCGTGATATGGCATCCGGCTTCATGAACATGCTCTCCTTCTGGGTTTTCTTCCTGGCGAGTGTAGTTATGTTTACGTCACTGTTCATTGAAACAGGCCCTGCAGGGGGTGGTTGGACAGTATATCCTCCTCTAAGTGCTCTTCCACAAGCAATCTCAGGCTCCGGTTTGGGTATGACACTGTGGTTGATCAGTATGGCGCTATTTATCGTGTCTCAGTTGCTGGGTGGTGTAAACTACATTACTACAGTAATTAACCTGAGAACAAAAGGCATGTCGATGACGAAGCTGCCTTTGACTATCTGGTCATTCTTCCTGACAGCTATCCTGGGTCTACTTTCTTTCCCGGTACTATTGTCAGCTGCATTGCTTCTGATTTTTGACCGTAGCTTCGGTACAAGCTTCTTCCTTTCTGATATCTATATCGCTGGTGAGGCTCTTGCAAACACTGGTGGTAGCGCTATCCTGTTCCAGCACTTGTTCTGGTTCCTTGGTCACCCGGAGGTATACATCGTAATCCTTCCAACATTCGGTATTGTATCTGAAGTAATTGCCACAAACTCTCGAAAGCCGATCTTCGGTTACAGAGCCATGATCGGTTCAATGCTGGGTATCTCCTTGCTATCTTTCGTAGTATGGGCTCACCACATGTTCGTGACAGGTATGAACCCGTTCCTTGGATCAGTTTTCATGTTCCTGACACTCATTATTGCGGTACCATCTGCAGTTAAAGTGTTTAACTGGTTGGCAACTCTTTGGAGAGGTAACATCCGTTTCACTACGGCCATGATGTACGCGGTCGCTTTCGTATCGCTTTTCATCTCGGGTGGTTTGACTGGTATCATCCTTGGTAACTCGGCACTGGATATTCAGTTGCACGATACATACTTTGTAATTGCTCACTTCCACCTTGTAATGGGTGCTGCAGCATTCTTTGGTATGTTCTGCGGTATTTACCACTGGTTCCCTAAGATGTTCGGTCGCATGATGGACGAGAAGCTAGGATTTATTCACTTCTGGTTGACGTTCCTTTCTGCTTACCTGGTGTTCATGCCAATGCACTACATCGGTATTGCTGGTTTCCCAAGAAGGTATTACTCCTGGACAGGTTTTGATGCATTCAACACATTTACTGATCTGAACAGCTTTATCAGTATTGCAGCAATTCTTGGTTTCACTGCGCAGTTGATCTTCTTATTCAACTTCATCTACAGTATCTTCAAAGGACGTCGTGCTACTGCTAACCCTTGGCACTCAAACACACTGGAGTGGACAACTCCTGTTAACCCAGGACACGGTAACTGGCCAGGTGAGATTCCAACTGTTTACAGATGGCCTTACGATTATAGCAAGCCAGGTGCTCCTGAGGATTACATACCACAGAACGTACCTTTCTCTCAGACGCAGTCGTCAAATCTGCCTTACGAGAGGGACTTAGAATAGCTTAAATGATAGATAAATCTTTTCCATACAAAAGGTTTAGAAATATTGGGGTACTTACAGTATTAGCTGTATACTTTCTAATATTAGTTGGAGGAATCGTGCGGAGCACGGGCTCAGGAATGGGATGTCCGGACTGGCCCAAGTGTTTCGGCAGTTGGGTTCCTCCAACTGATATTAGCCAATTACCAGATGACTATCTGGAAGTCTACAAGGAAAAACGTGTAATTAAAAATCAGAAACTAGCAGGGTTTTTAGATAAGATAGGTTTTGAAATAGTAGCTGGTCAGTTGCGCGATCACCCGCTGCAGCACATTGAAACAGATTTTAATGTGACGAAGACGTGGATAGAGTATATCAATCGTCTGGTAGGAGTGGTGATCGGGATATTTATTTTCCTGACAGTGCTTTATGCTATACCTTACTTAAAAACTGACAAGTCTGTATTCTATCTTTCACTATTCAGTTTTGTTTTAGTTGGGTTTCAAGGTTGGTTAGGTTCTATTGTGGTATCTACTAACCTTCTCCCTGTTACTATTACAATTCATATGGCACTAGCCCTTGTGATTGTAGCCTTACTGCAGTATGCGGTTATTCGTTCGCAGGCTGCTTTTATTGCACCACGATTTGAGGCTTCTAACCAACTGTTTTTTATCATCGGACTGGTAGCTGCTGCTACTTTTGCTCAGATACTGATAGGAACACAGGTTCGTGAGGAAGTGGATATCGTTGCATTTGAAATGAATGGAAGTAATAGAGACCTATGGGTGGATCAGCTTGGGCTGAGTTTTAATATCCATCGCTCTTTTTCTATCCTGTTACTGGCAATGCACGTTTATATGGCATTTTTGCTCTATAAGCTAAAAGATCGTCAGTTGAATATGATGACGAACTGGATGATGGTGCTGCTCTTTGCTGAGATCGCATTTGGTGTAATTATGGCTTACTTTGCTATACCTGCGTTCTTGCAACCATTGCACCTAACGATAGCTACCTTGCTATTCGGAGTTCAGTTCTTGATATTGACTTATTATTACTACGCTTGTAAGAAGGCGGTTAAAAAACCGGTAGTGGTTCTTAACTAATGATTACAGATAGATCAGAATCGGTATTGTCTATGGCCAATTTGGCACAAAAGGCATCAGCATATTTTAAACTTCTGAAGTTTAGACTAAGTTTTACAGTAGCTTTTTCAAGTGCTATAGGCTATATACTTGGACATCCGGGTGGAAGTTGGATTCAGATAGCTTTAGTGATGCTAGGCGGGTTAATGGTTACAGGCGCGGCCAATATCGTGAACCAAATCCTAGAGAAGGACCTAGACAAATTAATGAAGCGCACCGCAAACAGGCCGCTTCCAACTAGCACGCTAAGCGTGAGTGAGGCCGCCATTTATGGTGTTATCCTAGGAGTTGGTGGTTTGTTTATTCTGGGTAGCTTCTTTAATACGCTCACAGCAGCCATTGCCTTAGTGTCACTCATACTTTATGGGTTTATCTACACGCCACTGAAGCGTATAAGCCCAATCAATGTTTTTGTTGGAGCCATACCTGGTGCATTACCTCCTCTGATCGGCTGGGTAGCTGCTACAGGTGTAGTAGGTGTCGAAGCCTGGATTCTTTTCGGCATACAGTTTATCTGGCAGTTCCCGCATTTCTGGGCGATTGCATGGGTATTGGATGAAGATTATAAAAGAGCAGGCTTCAAAATGCTTCCTATGGAAGGGGGCAAAAACCTGAAAACGGCTTTTCAGATCATGATCTATACCTTGGTGCTGATTCCACTTAGCTTGCTGCCTCTGCAGTTTGGTATGACAGGCTCCACCTCTGCATTGATTGCTGTAATTTGTGGTGTCTTGTTTCTAGCCCAAACATTTCATTTGATGCGCACTTGCACCAACAAAGCAGCTATGAACATTATGTTCGGGTCGTTTTTGTATTTGCCTATCGTGCAGATAGCTTTTGTTTTAGATAAAATTTAGAATATGGATATGGTTGCCAAATCATTGGGAGAGGAGAACAACACAGGAGGGATACATCCATTAAAATTCACCCTGACGTTGCTTATTATTAGTATAATTATGATGTTTGCAGCCTTTACGAGCGCATATTTGGTGCGTCGTGCAGAAGGCAACTGGTTAGAGTTCGATCTGCCAAACATTCTGCTGATTAATACTGTAATCATCGCTCTGAGCAGCGTGACGATGCAGCTTGCTCATAACGCTGCGGCTCAGGACAATATAGCCCGACTGCGACTCCTGTTGTACTTAACTTTCGGATTAGGCATCGCCTTTCTGATTGGTCAGTGGAATGGCTGGGCTGAATTAGTCAGCAATAATGTGTACTTCGGGGGAGAAGCAAGTAACCCTTCAGGTTCATTTATGTATGTATTAACAGGTGTACATGGTTTTCACCTGATCACTGGTCTCATCTATGTGGCAGTGGTAATAATATCAAGTCTACGTTACAATGTTCACTCGAAAAGTATGCTGCGTATACAGTTATGCACCATTTACTGGCACTTTCTGGGTGGCCTTTGGCTATACTTGTATATATTTTTGAGATTAAATCACTAAACACGTTTTTTTCAATACTAAACTATGTCTACATCAACTACGCTGGAAGAACCTAAAACAGGTACATGGGACGGTGGCAATGAACCACTCAAAGCGAGCTATGGAAAACTCATGATGTGGTTTTTCCTGCTCTCTGACGCATTTACTTTTGGTGCATTCCTGATCGTTTATGGTTTGTCGCGTCACAGTCACCTGCCTTACACAGGCCGTCCAGAAGACTTTCAATTCTCTACTGAATGGTGGCCTATACCTGAGAAAGTGTTCAATGCTTTCCCTGGTTTCCATGGTGTAGATCTGCCATTGGCTTTCGTGGCATTGATGACCATGATCCTCATTCTGAGTTCTGTAACAATGGTACTGGCCGTAGAAGCTGGTCACCGTATGGACAAAAATGATGTTCAGAAATGGTTGCTTTGGACAATCTTATTTGGTGGTACTTTCCTCGGCTGCCAAGCCTGGGAGTGGACACACTTTATAACCGGTACTGATGAAGGCATGCTTATGGCTGACGGTACAAGAGTATTTGGTGCCAACATGGTCATGAACCAATACGGCCCTCCATTGTTTGCCAATCTATTCTTCTTTATCACAGGATTCCATGGTTTCCACGTAACAGTAGGATGGATACTCCTGGTGATTGCTTTCATAAGCACTGTTAATGGGGTATACCACAAGCGTGGACACTACGAGATGGTGGAAAAGATCGGTCTGTACTGGCACTTTGTAGACTTGGTATGGGTATTCGTATTTACTTTCTTCTACCTGATCTAATTAATAAGTCAAACTTTAAAACAGATGCAGTATCCGTGAAATATCGGATACTGCCTTATAAAAATAAAGCATACTATGGCAGCTCACTCGGATCACTCCAACGATTTTCACCAGACAGGTGAAATACCTAAAGCGCAGACAAAGGTTATCTGGAAAACGTTTTTTATCCTGGTAGCTTTGACAGCGGTTGAGTTTCTTTTCGCTTTTACAATGGATGCAGGTACACTTCGTAATGCTATCTTCATTGTGTTGACCATTTTTAAAGCATTCTACATTGTTGCGGAGTTTATGCACTTAAAGCATGAAGCGAAGGCTCTAATCTGGTCTATCATTATACCTCTAGCCCTTATGATCTGGCTTATGGTAGCACTTATATCGGAAGGTAGCTACTACTTCGATTCAATTAGAAATTACTTCAACTAAGTACACTGATTATGAGTAATTCAAAGGCACTAATATTAGGGATCCTACTATTAGTGCCTCTTCTTATTTTTATATTTATCGGTAGCTTTGGTGAACACCATTACACGCTCCCTAAATATTTCCCCCAAGTAACTGCTACAGGCGATGTCGTGCGTGATGCCCAAGGTGATACACTCTTCAAACAGGTGCCAGTTTTTAAATTTACTTCACAGCAAGGGCAGCAAGTTTCTCAGCAGGAGTTGGATGGTAATATCTATGTAGCAGATTTCTTCTTTGCGACCTGTCCTGATATTTGCAAAGCCATGTCTTCGCAGATGGTACGTGTACAGGAAGCCTTTCAGGATGAAGAGCAGGTTAAATTGGTTTCCTTTACCGTTAACCCGGAACATGACACTCCAGAAGTACTAAGTGAGTATGGCGAACGCTACGGTGCTAATCCTTCGAAGTGGTATTTCCTGACGGGAGACCGTACCAAGATTTACGACTTAGCTCAGCAGGGTTTCTACTTGCCGGTTATGAAAGTTGAAGGCCAGCAGGATTTTATTCACAGCGAAAAATTTATGTTGGTGGATAAGGACAGGTATGTGAGAGGTATCTATGATGGTACTGATAAAGAGGACGTGGACCGCCTGATAATTGAAATAAAAGTTCTTTTAGATGAATACAGCAAATCAAAATAGCCCTGATGCCGGCAACGACAAAAAATTCCTGGTACTGATTGCTATTTTGTCCATTGTCATTCCAGTAGTTGTAGCCATGCTTTTCTTTATGCCGAAAGAGGGCTCCAGTACAGTAGATGTATCTTTTCTGCCGACTTTGCACGCTACTCTCAATTCCTTGACTGCCTGTGCCCTGGTTATTGGTTATTATAACATCCGGAAAGGCAATAGAATAGCTCACCGTAATGCCATGGCAACTGCTTTTGGGCTTTCTGCTATTTTCCTGGTTTCTTATGTAACCTACCATTTCCTGGGAGAGCGCACTATTTATGGGGGTGACGGCTTCTTGAAGTTGTTTTACTATTTTATTCTACTGACACATATTGTATTGGCTGTGGTAATTGTACCGTTGGTGCTCCTTTCCATGTACTTTGCCTTATCAGAGCAATTTGTTCGTCACCGTCGTATATCAAAGTGGACTTTCCCGATCTGGCTTTATGTGGCCGTGACCGGTGTGCTTGTTTATTTGTTGATTTCGCCGTATTATAGTTAGAAGCAGAAACATTAAACGCTTATTTTATGATGATGAAGCGCCAATTATTCAGAATATTTTTTGCAGGCCTGATGATGCTTACGCTGAGTCTGGTGTCAACAGAGGCTTATAGCCAATGTGCCATGTGCCGTGCAACAGTAGAATCTAACGTTGGTACCGGACGTGCAGACTCTGATTCACAAGTAGGTTCAGGTTTGAATACCGGTATCCTATACCTGATGCTGATTCCTTATGTGCTGGTAGGCACAGTAGGTTTTCTATGGTATAAAAGCAACCGCCAGAAAAAGGCAAAAATAGCCTAACCTGATACTTTCTTTATAGTTGCCTGGTCATATTGGTGATGCACTAATTATCAGGGAATCATCTTTTTTAAAAACCACATGCAGGCGTAACATCCGGCATGTGGTTTTATTTTTAATGAATCTCAAAATTCTGGAGTGGATTTTGATGCATTCTGATCATGGAATTTATACGAATTCCGGAATCAAACATGTCCTAGGGCTGTTGCTTACATTTTAGCTGCCTATAAGTCATGCTCTTATAACACGAATTGTTTAAATTCGTGGATAATCCATGCTGCTTTGAACCGTAGATTTGCGCCAATAATTTTATTTGCCCTTGCTGTGCTGTGCTTTATGGCGACAGCTTTTTTACATTATAAGATACCCGTTTCCTGGCTTCAGGCGGATAGAGAGCAAACCCATCAGCACATTAAGCAGCGGGTGCAGGCGCTTTTATCAGATGCTCAACAGGAGGCAACGCAACTCGGCGATCTACTGCTGAAAGATCAGATAAGTTTTTCGAATCTACTTTCTAAAACGCATTATCCAACATTTGTATACAAGAATGGCCGTCTGGTTTTCTGGTCTGACCATACAGTTATACCTGATCTGGATCTGCCGCCGACAGCCCGCTATACCTCAACAGTTCGAAACAGTTACGGCACTTTTGTGATCATGCCGCAACAAGTCAGTGATTATCATTTTTATACCTACATTCCGTTGCAGGTTGACTATGGTTTAACGAACGATTATCTGTCGTCGGGTTTGCAGAAAGGTATTTTCGGAAAAGCAGATGTGCGTTTGGTGCTTGAAAACCCCGGCAAATTGCCTCAGGTAAAAACCAGTGAGGGCGAATTTCTTTTCGCAATCGATCACGGAGCTGGTCGAGTGGATGCTGGTTTTGACAACCTGCAGCTTGTTTTACTCATCCTTGGCACTATCCTTTTTATCTGGTTTAGCATTTCGTTGAGCCGATTCTTTATCAAACGCAAGCGCTATACGGAAGGAATTATGTTGCTGCTGGTGCTTTTGGTAAGTTTTCGATTTGTGCTATTATTTCTCAATCTACCTTTTCTGATTGTTGAAACGGAACTGTTTGATCCCCGCCTTTATGCCGCTTCTTTTTGGTCACCATCGGTAGGAGATCTAGCACTGAATGTATTACTGCTGGTTACAGTAGCTTGGGCTGCGTATTATCTGTTTCACAAAAACGAAGTTCTGGTCACAGTTAAAGCCTACTCACCTGAAAAGAGCAAATTAGTGCTTGGTATTGCCATGCTTGCGTTCTTTGTCTTGCTGGCTATACTGTTCCGCTTTTATTATGGCATCTACCATAACTCTCCGCTAGCACTCGACATCAACCAGTCTATAGCCTTGGAGCGGTATAAGCTGGTGATGTACAGCCTCATGTTTATCCACACCGTGGCGCTCAGCCTCTTTGCTTATATGCTGGCCTCGGTAGTAAATGTGCTTTTGCGAAAAACAAATGGCTGGTGGCCTTATAAGTTATTACTGGTAATGGCGGTTATCCTGGCTCTGTTGGCGCTGGTTTTGGATATGCGTTGGGTTCCTGTTATACTAATCGGCGCTGTCTTCTGGATCATCATACTTTTGGCAGCGCAGCATCGGCAGGCAATTAGTTTACCATACCGTACCTATCTTTTTTTCTTTTTGATCATTGCCGTTAGTAGCCTGACAGGGGCTGCCTCGCTTTACACCCATTTCCAAAGTGAGTTACTGGCCTATAAGCAGAAGTTTGCTTTTGATCTGATGCAGGGCAACGATGTGCTGGCTGAGTATCTGCTGGAAGAGGATGTGGCTGTGCGTGTATCAGAAGACGTACTGATTCAATCGAAGATGAAAGGGCCATATGTAGATGCCTTCTTTATCAAGCGGAAGATATCGCGTCAGTTTCTGCCTGATTATTTTGATAAGTATGAAGCCAACATTCTTTTATTCGACAGCCAGGGGCGTACGTTGGAAAGCGCTGATACCACAGCTGCCACACTAGATGAGTTGAGGAAAAAGTATGGGACATTAGCAAACCGGACAGAGTACGAGAACCTATACCTGGTGAATGACCCGGCGCGGCCGCATACCCGTTTTTATTTAAAGTTGATCGAAGTACCGCTGGGCTCTCAGTTGTATGGCACCATCGTATTGCAGTTAAGTTTAAAAGAGCTCCTGCCAAACAGCCTCGTGCCTGAACTTCTGGCCGGTCAGCAGCACCAGCAGCCATTTCGGGCCGATATTCTTAGTTACGGAATTTACGAAAAAGGCAGGTTAACCTACAGTGAAGGGGAATTCGACTATGCGACCAATTTCGACCGCAAGCAGTTGGAGCGGAGTGAGCTATACCGGTTGGGAGCTACTGAAGAAGGGTTTCACCATTTAGGTGTTAAAACGGATTCAGGCCCGACTGTGATCATTACCACCAGTAAATATGGCGCCCGCGAAGTACTTTCAAATTTTTCGTTCCTCTTTCTGTACTTTACTGCCTGCCTCATTGTGGTGGCTGTGTTATATATTCTGCTGAATCGGGAACGATTGCGTGATTTTCAGCCGAACTTCAGTACCAAAATTCAACTATTCCTGAACTTTGGTATACTGCTTCCTTTGATGTTGGTAAGTATTGTGACGGCAAGTCTGGTAACGGGCTCTTACAAAAAAGACCTGCTTTCGTCTTACGAGAAAAAAGGAGAGGCTATTCAAGATCATTTGAGTAGGCCGACTACCCTTGAAGTAATGCCTGACCGCAATCGCCTGCTTCGTCGTGTGGCTTCCATTGCGGCATTGTCAGAGGCTGATGTCAGTCTTTATGATCGTAACGGGCGCCTGATGGTAACCAGCCAACCGCTCATTTTTGAGTCTGGTCTGCTTTCCAAACTGGTCAATCCCCATGCTTTTGCGGCCATATCAGAGCGACAGGCCTTGCGGGTGCTCCTCGATGAACATGCCGGTAATCTGAGCTTCAATGCGCTATACCTGCCGCTGCGTCCAGACAACGACCCCGAAAAGCTCATCGGCTTTATCGGAATACCTTTCTTTGACTCCGAACGGCAACTTGACCTGAAACTGATCGAGCTGATTACGACTACCATGAACATCTTCACCGTGATGTTTATCGTGTTCATCATCCTGACTTTCTTTGCCTCCAGAGCTCTGACTGTACCGCTACGCATGCTGGCCGATAAGCTGAAGCATACCTCCCTGACAGGTAAGAACGAGATGCTGGCTTATGAAGGGGCTGATGAGATCGGGATGCTGGTGAATGAGTATAACCGCATGTTGCTGACGCTGGAGCAGAATAAGGTGGAACTGGCGATGCGTGAGAAAGAAGCAGCCTGGCGGGAAATGGCAAGGCAAGTGGCACATGAGATCAAAAATCCGCTCACGCCCATGAAGCTCTCGCTGCAGTACCTGCAGAAGGCGATTGCAGAGAAGAATCCGAACACGGAGCAGATGATTAATAAGATCTCGCATACCTTGATCACACAGATCAACATCCTGAGCGATATTGCGACCTCATTCTCTAACTTCACCTCCATGCCCGAGCCCAGAGCTGAGCTGATGGACCTGGGGGCTGCCCTGCACAAAGCTGTGGACCTGCATACAAACCCGGCCTCTATAAGAACAAAGCTGCGCCTGCCTGAGAACCCGGTAATGGTGATGGCCGATGAGGCACTGCTGGTGCGTACCTTTAATAACTTGTTACTGAACGCCATACAGGCCGTGCCAGCGGAGCGAAAGCCTGTGATCAAAATAGATTTGAAGGTAGAAACAGATAACACAGCCCTTGTGTCTATTGCTGATAACGGAAGCGGTATACCTGCCGACATTAAGCACAAAGTGTTTATACCTAATTTCAGTACAAAGTACACGGGCTCAGGTATAGGACTGGCTGTTGCCAAGAAAGGAATTGAAAACGCGGGTGGTCGCATTTGGTTTGTGACAGAAGAGGGAGAGGGGACGACGTTTTACATTTCTTTACCGTTGGCCAACACATGACGCGTTGCCTTATTACCGGTGTTCTGCTCTTGCTGCTGAGCCTGACTGTGCTGGGCCAGGCACCTGTGAACAACCGGCATTGCAAGTGGCTATACCTGACTGACTATCCCCAGCAGCTCGATACGCTGACAATTGATGTCAACACCATCACAATTGTTGGCCCCCGCAAAGACCAGATCAAGTTTGACTACAATTACTATACCCACGAGTTCAAGTTAACCGAGTTTCCAGCACCTACTTATCAGATCCTCGATACGCTGGGAAACATGGTGCCTATACCTGACTCGGTGCTGGTGTGCTACAGAACGTTGCCATTAAGCCTGGCCAAGCCCGCTTTCCGCCGCGACATCATGAAGCTCGACCGGAGTGGCTCGCCGGGAGAGTTGTATAAGGAAGATTTTGCTCAACGGGAAGAAATTTTCAAGACGCCCGGGCTGAACAAAACGGGTAGTATCTCGCGCGGTATTTCCTTCGGCAACACACAGAACGTATTTGTAAACTCGGCACTGAACCTGCAGCTTGATGGCAAACTGACCGACGACATCAGCATAACGGCCGCTATCACAGATCAGAATATACCTTTCCAGCCGGAGGGAAATACGCAGCAACTGAATGAGTTTGACAGGGTATACATCACGCTCAAGCATAAGCAATGGCAGCTGTCAGCGGGAGATGTAGTGCTACGAAGCAAGCCCTCTTATTTCATGCAGTTTTACAAAAATGTGCAGGGCGGAGCTTTTGAGACCACCTTCGGCAAATCACCGGAGAAACTGGGTACTACTACCGTGGCTGCTTCAGTGTCGAAAGGCAAATTTGCTTCACAGGCCGTAGAGGCACTGGAAGGAGTGCAAGGGCCTTACCGCCTGCGTGGACCAAATAACGAGCGCTTTATCATTGTGCTGGCTAACTCGGAGCGGGTGTTTCTGGACGGTCGCCTGCTGACCCGCGGCTTCGATTTCGATTATGTGATTGATTATAACCAGGCCGAGATCACTTTTACAACCCGCCATGTCATCACCAAAAATTCCCGCATTCGGGTAGACTTTGAATACTCTGACCTGAACTATAGCCGCAGCGTCTACCACGCCAGCCATTACCAGCAGCTAGGAAAAGTACAGGTATATGCCAACTACTACAACGAGTCCGACAATCCGAACAACCTGCTGCACCTCGACCTGCGCGACGATGAAAAACGCCTGCTCGCAGGTATAGGCGATAGTCTGGATATGGCTGTAACCTCGGGTGCAACGCAGGTTCCTTTTGATCCGGCGCAAGTGCTGTATGCCCAACGCGACACGCTGGTAGATGGCCTGCCCCAACAGGTATATGTGTTCTCCAGCAACCCGGATTCAGCGATTTATAATGTGCGCTTCTCGGAAGTAGGAGCTAACAGAGGCAACTACGTGTCATCCAATAATGCGGTGAATGGCAGGGTGTACCGCTGGGTGGCTCCGGTTAATGGCGTTTCGCAGGGTAACTATGCTCCGGTACGTATACTTCCCACACCCCGCAAAAAACAACTGATCACGCTGGGTGGGAATTATGAACTGCAGAAAGGCGTGAATTTCTTCTTGGAAGGAGCCGCTTCGCAAAATGACTTAAACCGCTTCTCCCGCCTTGATGCGCAGGACGACAACGGAGCTGCCATGCGGGTTGGGTATATCGTACAGGACCGGGAGCTTTCTCTTTTGGGCAAGTATCGGCTGAACAGTACACTTAATTACGAGTACACCGACGTGAACTTCGAGCCCATCGACCGGTATCGTCCTATTGAGTTTGACCGTGACTGGAGTCTGGACAACCCAAATCAGAAAGCCGAAGACCATATTTTTAATTTTTCGGTAGGAGCGGTGCAGGATCCGCAGAACCTGGTGAATTACCGCGTCAGCCGTCGCTACCGGCATCAGCAGGTGGATGGTACCCAGCACCAGCTGGATCTGAACCGTGCGTTTGGCAAGCTGGAATTGCGAAACAGTTTCTTCATGCTCCACAGTGAGCAGGCTACTCGCGAGTCGGAATGGTATAGGGGAGATATGGGGGTCAGGTATAAACTCGGCAAAATTGAGCCCGGCTACATATACCGCTTTGATAAAAATACACTTACTGCCATCGGGAGCGATTCGGTGACTGGCTCGGCCATGTATTTTGACGAGCACCTGTTCTTTATAGAAAGCCCTGATACAGCCAAAACCCGTTTCCGGGTAGACTATAGTTATCGCACCGACCTGCGCCCGACGGTAATGGGAGAAATGGGAGCGCCGGAAGTAGGGCAAACGTACAACGCCATGCTCCAGCGCAGGTATGGCCGCGATAGTGACATTGCCCTGCAGGCTACTTACAGGAACCTGGAACTAGAGCAGGGGCAGGATGAGGAAACTGTGCAGTCACGCATTGATTGGAACACTTCTTTTCTGGATGGCAGCTTCCGATCTGAGATGAGCTACTCGGTGGGTACAGGCCGTGAACTGAAGCGTATCTTTGTTTTCAGGGAAACCATGCCGGGGCAGGGTACGCACTACCTCCGCGAAGGCGGTAATCCCAACGACCTGAATGATTACCTCGAGGCACAAACGGTGGACCAACGCCGCTTCATCAAAGTTTTTTTGCCGACAGATGAGTACATCAACGCCTACACTAACCGCTTCACGTACCGGCTGAACAGTAATGTACCCCGTAGTTGGCGAAGCGCTGAAGGCTTCAAAGGTTTTATGGCTAAGTTTTCGGCTTTGAGTTTTGTAAGCATCGATAAGAAAACAACAGATGATGAGGTGATGAACCGCTTCAATCCATTTAGTGAAGATTTCGAGGATGAGTTTCTGATCTCGCTGATAAAGTCGCTTCGGAACACGCTTTACTTTAACCGAAGTAACCCGAAGTATGGCCTGGAATATACCGTGCAGCAGAATCAGCAGAAGTCGCTACTAGCTAATGGGACCGAAACCCGAAGCGTGGAGAACCACCAGGTAATTGCCCGCCTGAACCTGAATGAAGTGCTAAGCTCTAAGGTCAGCCTGGCTCAGAATGTACGCGATAACCGCTCTAACTTTCTGAGTTCAAAAAACTTCAGTATTGTGTCGCAGGAGTTGACGCCGGAGCTGGCTTATCAGCCCAATGCCAAGCTGCGCTTTACGGGCACTTACCAACTGGCGCTGCGCAAAGACAAACTGTCTCCCGCTGATGCTGAGCAGCAAGCCACTTTTCATGAACTGGGATTGGAAACGAAACTAAGCCAAGTGAGCAAGCGAACCGTATCCGGCCTTGTGCGATGGGTAAATATCGAGTTTGATGGTGATATGAACTCCTATGTGGGATACGAGATACTCAATGCCCTGCGTCCCGGCAATAACCTGACCTGGTCTTTTAATGTGCAGCAGCGACTGAGCAATGGCCTCAATATCTCGCTCAATTACGACGGGCGAAAAGCAAACAGTGTAGGAGCGGTGCATACCGGGCGCACACAGGTTTCGGTGCTGTTCTAGGAGGCTTATTTTATCCGAGTTTTGCTAGATTGAATGGAAATTGTGCGATATATATATTTAGAGGCTTGAGCATTGCATACAGTTTATTATCAATCAGATGAGATACACGATGTTAGTTTTTGGTATGTTGTTATATTTTCTTTCTGCAGCACCTACTCTGGGACAAGAGAACGCTGCCATACCTGATAGTTTGAAACCACTCCAGCAGAGTGGATGGGCTTGGGAATTGAAGGAACCAGTAGGCGACCACACATCTGAAGAAGGGAAAATTGTCTACCGGCTTACAATTAGTAGTGCAGGAGAGCTGGCAGGAATAGAGCTGATTGAGCGTACTGTAAGTGAGGAAGCAGAACGAATTTACCGTAATGCAACATCTAAAATGACCTTCAGGAGAATAGGTGAAGCCACTATGCCTGCTGAGCAGACATCAGGTATAATAACCTATGTGCTTCGAAACCGAGGGGATTCGGTTACACCCGAAAGAAAGAATCCAAGGTATCGACAGCGCAAAATAAAAACCACTAAGAGTATTTAAGTAGTTATCACAAATATAAATGCCCCGCCTCTGAAATCATAAGCGGGGCATAGCTATACCTGCCAAACATTAATCATTCGGCATTAATCATTAATAATACTTTCCCTCCATCAGGTAATTCTGCACATAGTCCTTCACACCTTCCTCTAAGGTATAGAACTCACGATCGTAACCGATAGAGCGAAGCTTATTCATGTTAGCTTCGGTGAAGTACTGGTAATTGTCGCGTAAGTTCTCCGGGGTGTCCATGAAGTCGATGTTGGGTGCTATACCCATAGCATCGAATGTGTTGAGCGCCAAAGCCATAAAAGTGCGGGCCTTACCAGAACCAAGGTTGTAAATGCCGGAGTTTTTGCGGTGCTGCATCAGAAACATACATACCTCTACCACATCTTTTACATACACAAAATCCCTCATCTGTTCGCCGTCAGCATAGTCGGGGTTGTGAGAGCGGAAAAGCTTCATGCTACCCTTTTCTTTGATCTGATTATAGGCATGGAAAATAACAGAAGCCATCTTGCCTTTGTGGTACTCGTTGGGACCGTATACGTTGAAGAACTTCAGGCCAGCCCAGAAGAAAGGCTTCGCCGTCTGCTCCAGTGCCCATTTATCGAAATCGTTTTTAGAGTCACCGTATGGGTTGAGCGGTTTTAGCAATGGAATTGTCGCCTCTTCGTCGTCATACCCCAGGGTGCCGGAGCCGTAAGTGGCCGCCGAGGAAGCGTATACCAGCGGAATCTGATACTCGCAGCAGGCATTCCATACTTTCTTAGAGTAGTTCAGGTTGAGCAGGTCAAACACGTCTTTGTTGAACTCCGTGGTATCGGTGCGGGCGCCCAGGTGAAAGATGAATTCTACTTCTTCGTAGTTATCGTCCAGCCACTCAAAGAAACCGTCACGGTCAACATACTCCTTTATCTTTTTTCCTTTCAGGTTTCCTTCTTTTTTGGCGACAGAGAAATTGTCTACCACCACGATATCATTAAAATTAGCTGCGTTGAGCCTGCTCACAAGGCAACTTGCAATAAAGCCGGCAGCACCAGTTACAACGATCATAATTCAGTTTTATAGGCTGTAAAGTAATATTGCGTTAAATTTACGAAAATAAACGGAGCCGAAGCGCACATCGCCGTGGTGCTCCTCAATCAGAAACCGATCTATATCCTTGTATCCATACCTGAACAAGTTTTTGGCAATATGTCTGCTGCTCTTTTGCTGTGCCTGCAGCTCCGAAAAAGAAGAACAGGCAGGGGAGGAGTTGGTGTTGCAGGATGACCTGGGACGTGCTATTAAACTAAAGAGACAGCCGGAACGCGTGATGGCCTTTGCCTCTTCCATGACCGAAATGCTCTTTGCCATTTGCGATACAGCCTCCATTGTCGCTCGCTCCCCTCAGTGCGACTATCCGGCCGGGGTATACAGCAAGCCTATTGTAAATAATTATCCTGTCGATTTAGAGCAGGTGCTATCCCTGAAGCCAGACCTGATCTTTACGGTAGAAGGTATAACCCCCCTGGATATGGCTGCCCGGCTGCAAGAGCTAGGTATACCTGTCTATTATCAGAAGTATCGCAGCGTAGCGGATATTCTGGAAGGTATAGAAGACATTGGCCGCATCATGAACCGTGAACAACAGGCAAACTACTTGGCCGACTCACTGCGACAGCAAGTGCAGGAGATCGAGCGCAGGTATAGCGGGCTGGCACAGCAGCAGCGGGTACTCACCATTACCTGGAGCGACCCAATTTATGTGTATGGCCAGAACACCATCCTGACAGATCAGCTGCGGATACTCGGGGCTCAAAATGCTGTGCAGGAAGTATTCGATCAGCCATACCCGGCACTTACGCGGGAGTACATACTCAAAATGAACCCGGACGTGCTGTTAGGAGGAAGTGTTGAGCGACTGGAGCAGGAGTTCTTTAGTCTATACCCGGAGCTGCGTAAGATTGCCGCTTACCAGAACAAACGCATTTACCAACCTACTGGAAACTTGATTGAACGGCCAAGCCCCCGGGTAGTAGAGTCGATCCGCGAACTAGAAAGTTTTCTATACCCATGAGCAGAGCGCTATACTTTGCAGGGGCTATCCTGCTGATCCTGGTGGCGCTGGTGCTCGGGCTGCAGGTAGGTACATTTGAGGTGGACTTGGCTACGATTCAGGAGGC
Source organism: Pontibacter sp. HSC-14F20 (assembly GCF_019599265.1). GTDB lineage: Bacteria > Bacteroidota > Bacteroidia > Cytophagales > Hymenobacteraceae > Pontibacter. The sequence continues at coordinate 221,610 of NZ_JAHZTC010000006.1, forward strand.
TTTCTTTCATTACGACCCTGATAACACCACGCACTTTGCTATTACGCACCTTCGTCTGCCCCGACTCTTGCTGGCTTTGGTGGTAGGAGCATCACTAGCTTTTTGCGGTTACCTTATGCAGGCCATGGTCAACAACGGACTGGCGGACCCATACCTGTTGGGTACTGCTTCCGGCGCATCGTTAGGTGCTGTGATCGTGTTCTTTGGTTTTGTTGAAGTATCAATCGGAGGCATTTACATGCCGCCCGTGTTTGCCCTAATAGGAGCTTTTGTGGTAACGCTGGTTGTAGTAGTGCTCGGCTACCGGAAGCGCCAGCTTATACCTGCGCAGTTGCTATTAGCAGGTATAGCCATCAGTTCGCTAGTCACGGCTATGGTCGGGTTACTCACTTTTCTGTCTGATTCAGAAGGAAAACTCAAGTCGGTGATATTCTGGTCGATGGGTAGCTTTGAGAGGGCTAGTTGGTCGCTGCTGCCATACCCTGCTACAGCCTTGCTTGTTGCGCTTTTGCTATTTGCTTTTCTGCAGAAGCAACTTAACATTTTGCTGCTCGGTGCCGACCGGGCACAGGCTTTGGGGGTGAATGTGGCGCAAACTCGATGGGCCATTCTTGGTGCTGTTTCGGTGGTAACGGGCTTTGCAGTGGCTACCTCCGGGCCTATTGGTTTTGTAGGTCTGATCATTCCGCACGTCACCCGTGGGCTGATGGGAGCGACCGGTAAGAGCAACTTGCTTTTCTGCGCCTTTGTGGGCGGTCTGTTCATGCTCCTCTGCGATCTTCTGTCCCGGATTTTATATCCGCCGGCCGGTCTCCCAATTGGAATCATTACATCGTTCTTTGGTGTTCCTTTCTTCGTATATTTGCTGTCCCAAAAGAATTATAAGTTTAGCAGTTAAATGATTTACGTAAGCAGATTAGAGCATTTTAACGCAGCCCACAAGCTGCACAACCCGAACTGGTCGTTGGCGAAGAATAAGGAGGTTTTCGGGCCATGTGCGAATACCAACTGGCATGGGCACAATTATGAACTGATCGTGACTGTAAAGGGCAAACCGGATCCGGATACCGGTTTTGTGATTGACCTCAAAAAGCTGAGTACACTTATCCGCAAAAACATCATCGAGAAGGTAGACCATAAGAACCTGAACCTCGATGTAGCCTTTATGGAAGATAAACTGGCCAGCACTGAGAACCTGGTAGTAGAGTTCTGGAAAATTCTGGAGCCTAAAATCGCTGAAATTTCCCAAGCCAAGCTCCATAGCCTCAAATTATATGAAACCCCACGTAACTACGTGGAGTATTTTGGCGAATAAGCAATCATAGCCATTTGGCTATACCTGTTCCATTGCTTTCTTCGTTTCTGCCTTAGTCAGGCGGCCCCAAACGCATACACATTACATGAAATATTACATTATAGCCGGCGAACGCTCAGGCGATCTGCACGCTTCTAATCTCATCAAACAGCTCCGGAAACAAGATCCCGAGGCTGACATAAGAGGTTGGGGAGGCGATATGATGCAGGAGGCCGGCATGCACCTGGTCAAGCACTACCAGGAGATGGCCTTTATGGGCTTTGCGGAGGCTGCCGTCAATTTTTTCAAAATACTGGGTTTCCTACGTGAGTGTAAAGAGGATATCACAGCCTTTAAGCCGGATGTGATTATTCTGGTAGATTATGCCGGTTTCAACATGCGGATTGCCAAGTTCGCTAAAGAACACGGTTTAAAAGTGTTCTACTATATCTCCCCCAAGATTTGGGCCTGGAACCAAGGGCGCGTACACAAAATCAAACGCCTTGTTGACCGCATGTTTGTGATTATGCCTTTTGAGGAAGAATTTTATGGTCGTTTCGATTACGAAGTGGACTATATCGGCAATCCGGTAGCAGATTCAGTGAACGACCATGTGGTGGCACCTGATTTCAGAGTTCGGAACCATATTCAGAACAACAAACCCATCATAGCACTGTTGCCAGGTAGCCGTAAGCAGGAGATCGAAAACATGCTGGAGGTGATGCTGAGCGTACTGCCTTCCTTCCGCGATTACCAGTTTATTGTGGCAGGCGTCTCTAACTTCTCAAAAGAGTATTACGAGCAGTACAATAAAGATCCGAACATCAAGATTGTTTACGACCAGACTTACGACCTGCTCTCGCATGCAAAAGCGGCGCTTGTCACCTCAGGAACGGCTACACTTGAAACCGCACTGTTTGACGTGCCGCAAGTCGTGTGCTACAAGACGAGCGCCATTTCCTATGCCATTGGTAAGCGTATAATCAAGGTGCCGTATATCTCGCTCGTTAATCTAATTGCCGATAAGCCCGTCGTAGCTGAGTTGATTCAGGAGGATTTCACAGCCAAAAAGATTGTAGCTGAGCTGAAAAACATTCTGTTTGATAAGTATGCCATGCAGAAGCAGCAGGAGGGCTATGCGCTTGTGAAGAAGAAAATAGGAGAGTACCGTACCGCCGAGCGTGCTGCAGAACTGATGGTAAGTTATTTGAAGGATGAGGTATAAACGATAATTCCACATAGCGTTGTGCTATACCTATACCTAAAAAAGAGAGGGCCTCAGCTGCATAAAGCTGAGGCCCTCTCTTTTTATCTTTCTATACCTTACCTAAGCAACACGAAGCTGCTTCAAAGGCGATTTATCAAATTTATCGCGGGCATATTCACCCGTAATCACCAGTTCTTTAGCGCCTTCTTCAGACGGTAGTTCAAACATTGCATCTGTCATAATGCCTTCGCAAATGGAGCGTAAACCACGTGCACCGAGCTTGTATTCTGCTGCTTTCTCTACAATGTAGTCCAGCGCGTCGTCATCAAAGCTGAGGCTGATGTTCTCCATCTCGAACAGACGCTTATACTGCTTCACGATAGAGTTCTTAGGCTCCAGTAAAATCAGGCGAAGTGTATCCTTATCGAGTGGGTTCAGGTGCGTGAGCACTGGCAGACGACCGATCAGTTCAGGTATAAGTCCGAAGTTTTTGAGGTCTTGAGCAGTCAGGTAACGCAGGAAATTCTCTTTTTCTTCATCCTCGTCCTGCTTTGATTTTGAGAAACCAATCGGACGCGTGTTTAGTCTGTTTTTGATCAGGCGGTCTATACCTACAAAGGCACCACCGCAAATGAACAGGATGTTCTCCGTGTTCACCGTAATCATTTTCTGCTCCGGGTGCTTACGACCACCTTGCGGCGGCACGTTCACTACTGTACCCTCGAGCAGTTTCAGCAAAGCCTGCTGTACACCTTCGCCACTCACGTCGCGGGTAATAGATGGGTTATCGCTCTTGCGGGCAATCTTGTCGATCTCGTCAATGTATACAATGCCGCGTTCAGCAGACTCTACATTATAATCGGCTGCCTGCAAAAGGCGCGTCAGAATACTTTCCACATCCTCGCCTACATAGCCAGCCTCTGTTAATACAGTCGCGTCAGCAATACAGAAAGGTACTTGCAGGATACCAGCCATCATACGGGCCAGATAAGTTTTACCTGTACCTGTTTCACCTACCATGATGATGTTTGACTTCTCGATCACTACATCATCTTCGTTGGTGCGCTGCATCAATCGCTTGTAGTGGTTGTATACCGCTACAGACATTACTTTCTTCGCCTCATCCTGGCCAACCACAAACTGATCAAGGTACTCCTTCATCTGTTTCGGCTTCATCAGGTTAAACTTTGGTGTGCGGCTGTTGGCGCGTATCTTATTTTCCTCGTTCAGGATTTGCTGTGCCTGCCCGATACAACGGTCACAAATGTGCGCGTTGATTCCGGATATCATCACAGATACGTCTTTTTTGTTCTTGCCACAAAATGAGCAGGTAATTTCAGCCATAAAAAAGTTTGTTCAGAAGATTTTATAGGCCCTCGCGGGTGTATTTCAAAAGCAAAGGTACTAAAATGAAATCTTACTAAGGTAGTATTTTAATTGCTAAAATGTTGATATGGTTATAAAAAGTAACCATAAATTAAAAAATTGCTATTACTGTATTTTGAGTTAAATATCTGATAATCAGTTGATTTTAGGTGTAATCTATCCACATAAGCCTGTTGATAAATTATTACGCTTAATTTAACTCTTGGGGTATTGTATTATAATGGTGCAATTCTTTCTTGCTAAATAAAATAGCAAAGCCCATACCTGTGTATAGGATGGGCTTTGCTATCAGAATTAAAATGGTGTGCTGTTTCGTGAAAATTAGTCTTTCTTACGATGTAATACCTCATCAATCAGACCATACTCTTTCGCTTCTTCAGCCTTCATCCAGTAGTCACGGTCAGAGTTGTCGTATACCTCTTGGTAAGACTTGCCAGAGTGCTCTGCCAAAATCTCATACAGCTCCTTCTTCAGCTTCAGGATCTCACGGGCTGTGATTTCAATATCAGATGCCTGACCCTGTGCACCACCCATTGGCTGGTGAATCATAACGCGGGCATGTGGTAAGGCAGAGCGCTTGTTCTTGGCACCACCTGCCAGCAATACTGCACCCATTGAGGCGGCCAGACCAGTACAGATCGTTGCTACATCCGGGTTTACATACTGCATGGTGTCGTAGATGCCGAGGCCAGCGTATACGGAACCGCCCGGGCTATTGATGTATAGCAAAATGTCCTTCTTGGCATCAGCTGACTCCAGGAAAAGCAATTGGGCGGTAATGATATTGGCAATAAAATCGTCTACCTGCGTACCTAGGAAAATGATACGATCCATGATCAGACGTGAGAACACATCGATCTCACGGAAGTTCGTCGGACGTTCCTCAATTACAGAGCGCGTCATGCTTTCAATGGTATGCATGGCACGGCCTTCTACATGACTAATATATTGATCTACGCCCAGGCCACTCATGCCCTGGCCCTTTACGGCAAATTTCCGGAACTCGTCTTTGTTAAACATCATCTTGTTTAGATTTACGGTTTGGTCAAAAATAAAAAAGTCCTTTAAATAATAAAGGACTTTTTAGGTTAAATATTATTAATCGTTATTACGATAGGTTTTTGAAGTCCTCTGTAGAGATTGTCTTCTCTACAACAGTCATCTTTTCTTTTAGTTTAGCGAGCACCTTCTCGGCCAGCAGTTGCTCGTACTCATTAATGTAGTTACGGCCATTGTCCTGCTGCAGATACTGGTTAGCATAGTTATTCATGCTCTCCACCAGTTCTTCCGGTACTTCTGGCATGTTGAACTGCGCCAACATCTTTTCCTTCGTGCTGCTTACCACTTCTTCGTTGGATACTTTCAGCTCGTTTTCTTCTACTACTTTGTTTTTAATCATCGACCACTTCAGCTCCTTCAGGTACTTATCGAAGTTCTCTTCGATCTGCTCTGTAGTTAAACGGCCTTCGTTGGTCACTTGCAGCCAGCGCTTGAAGAACTCAGTAGGAAGCTCTGCCTCTACGTTGTCTACCAGGGTATCGATGATATTGCGGTACAGCAGGTTGTCTGCCTCACGGTCATAGTTCTCCTTGATGGTCTCACGGATCTTAGCGTCGAACTCTTCTTCTGTCTTCACTTCGTCCTTACCGAACAGCTTGTCGAACAGCTCCTGGTTAAGTTCAGCAGCCTCTGTGCGGTTGATTTTCTCTACTGTGAATTCGAACTCACCGTTCAGGTCAGCTACTACATCTTTGCTCAGGCCAGTTACGTGAGCCAGTGCGCTGTTGTCATCACCAAATGCTTTACGGATATCGAAACGGATCACGTCACCGGCTTTTACGCCCATAAACTGATCTTTACCTTCTACTACACGGCTTGTAGGAATAAGCGTTTTAGACTCGAACTCTCCTTCTACTTGCTTCAGGTCACCGTAGATAAAGTCTCCTTCTTCAGAAGTTTCCGGGTTTGTTGTTTTGCCGAACTGGCGCTTCAGGTTTTCGTAAGCCTCGTCCACTGTAGTCTGGTCCAGCTCTACAGTGTAACCCTCTACGCTTTTATCCAGCGGAAGGTTGAAGTCTGGCAGCAAACCAACAGCATACGTAAATTCAAAATCTTTCTGGTTGTCCCAGTCAATGTTCTCCTGGCTTGGCTCCGGAAGCGGCTCGCCCAGCAGTTTTACATCATTATCCTTGATATACTTAGAGATCTCTTCTTGAAGAAGTTTGTTGATTGCCTCAACCAGTATGCTCTTGCCATACATCTTCTTGATAAGTCCTGCAGGCACTTTACCAGGTCTGAAGCCTTTAATCTGGGCTTTTTTGCTGAATTCTTTTACTTGCTGGTCAACGTTAGTTGCATAGTCTGCCTCTTCCAGGACTACCTTCAGTTGCGCGTTAGTGCCGTCGGTTTGATTTAATGTAATATTCAAGGCTTACAAAAATTTAATGATGATACATCTAGTAAAAACAAACCCCCAACATGGGCTGTTGAGGGTTTCGTTTGTGTGCGGATGGAGGGACTCGAACCCCCATGCCTCGCAGCGCTAGATCCTAAGTCTAGTGCGTCTACCAATTTCGCCACATCCGCATGTGTGCTTGTTTGTAATGATGGTGCAAATTTACGAACGCTAAATTTAAATGCAAGAGTCACGTCCAAAAAAAGCGAATATTTTTTCTTCTTTTTCTCAACTGGCGCAACAATCAGGAGCTTAGTGATTCAGCATCAACAAATTGCATGATACGCATAGCAATGTGTGTATGAAAGCGGATATTCATGTATATTTGAAACTTAAAACGCCACAGCCTCACTTATACCTATAAACAGGAGCATAAGTATGGCGGCAGGCCCTACTGGCTTGCGCACTCTACACTTCAAGCTTTAGCATGAACATGATCGATCCAGAAGCAGAACGCAAAGAGATCCTCAGACACTACCGCAGATTACTTCGGCACGCCAAGCCTTTTCTGAAGGACAACGACGCCAAGATCATCAAAAAGGCGTTCAATACTTCTGTCGAGGCGCATAAAGACATGCGTCGCAAGTCAGGGGAACCTTATATTCTGCATCCGCTGGCTGTGGCCCAGATCGCCGTGGAAGAGATCGGACTCGGCACTACTTCTATTGTAGCGGCTCTGCTGCACGATGTAGTAGAGGACACGGCCATGGAGGTAGAGGAGATCGAGCGTGAGTTCGGACCAAGTGTGGCACGTATTATCGAGGGGCTTACCAAGATTTCGGGTGTATTTGACTACGGCACCTCGCAGCAGGCCGAAAACTTCCGCAAGATGCTGCTCACGCTGTCTGACGATGTGCGGGTGATCCTGATCAAATTGGCCGACCGCCTGCACAACATGCGTACGCTCGACAGTATGCCGCGCCACAAGCAGCTCAAGATCGCTTCTGAAACCATGTACCTGTACGCTCCATTGGCTCACCGCCTGGGGCTTTATGCAATTAAGTCCGAGCTGGAAGACCTATACCTGAAGTACACCGATACCGAAACGTATAAAGACATTTCGACCAAGATACGGCAGACGCGCAGTGCCCGTGGGAAGTTTATCAAAGACTTCATCTCTCCGATCGAAGAGGAATTACGTCGCCACGGCTTCAAATTTAACATCAAAGGCAGACCAAAGTCGATCTACTCTATATTAAAGAAGATCAAGAAACAAAATATCACCTTTGAAGAGATCTATGACCTGTTTGCTATACGCATTACGCTGGATGTGCCGCTGGAGCATGAGAAGGCTGCCTGCTGGCAGGTGTACTCTATTATAACAGACTTCTACCAACCGAACCCCGACCGTCTGCGTGACTGGGTGAATACACCTAAGGCCAATGGCTACGAGTCGTTGCATACAACTGTGATGAGTAAATCCGGTCAGTGGGTGGAGGTACAGATCCGTACTAAGCGGATGGATGAGATTGCCGAACGCGGTTACGCTGCGCATTGGAAATATAAGAGTGACGGTAGCGGAGGCGAGTCTGGCCTGGAGATGTGGATAAACAAGGTGCGTGATATGCTGGAGAATAATACAGCCAACGCACTCGAGTTTATGGACGAGTTCCGCAAGAACCTGTTTGTAGAGGAAGTGTTTGTCTTTACACCCAAAGGCGAGCTGCTCATACTCCCTGACCGCGCTACTGCCCTCGACTTCGCTTTTGAGATTCACTCAGAAATTGGTCTACATTGCCTCGGGGCTAAAGTTAACCAAAAGCTGGTGCCGCTCAGCTTCAGGTTACGCAATGGTGATCAGGTAGAGATCCTGACGTCGCAGAAGCAGAAACCAAACGAAGAATGGCTGGATTATGTGGTGACCTCCAAGGCACGCTCCCGTATTAAGGAGTACCTGCGTGAAGATCGCAAAAACAAATCGGAGCAGGGCAAAGCAATGCTGGAGCGCCGCCTCGTATACCTGAAAGTGCCCGAAACGCAGGGAAACCTGAATAAGCTCATGGCCTTTTTCAATGTGCCATCGGTTCAGGACCTGCATTACCGCATTGCCACCGGACATATTGATATCAAGAACATCAAAGAAGTAATTTTTTCTGCCCAGGCAGAAAGAGGTTCCTCTATGCTAGAGCCCAAGTCTTTTGATCGTGAAGTGCAGAAGATACGCGGCGTTACTTCTGATATGCTGGTGATAGGGGAGAACACCTTTAACATGAATTATAAGGTGGCGACCTGTTGCAATCCTATACCCGGTGATGAGGTGTTTGGCTTTGAGTCAGAGGAGGACGGTATCGAAATTCACCGCACGAACTGCAAGAGAGGTATAGAGCTGATGTCCAACTACGGCAACCGCATTATTAAAGCCAAGTGGACTGATCAGAAGGAATTGGCCTTCCTGGCAGGTATACGCATCAAGGGAACAGACCGTGTTGGTCTGGTGAACGACCTGACCCGCATCATCTCAAACAGCCTGCGGGTAAACATGCGCTCCATCACAATAGATTCGCATGATGGAATCTTTGAGGGGAACATTATGGTTTTTGTAAATGATACCGGCCACCTGGATAAACTAATCCAGCGCATGGGCAAGGTGACAGGCGTACTGACTGTCGAGCGATTCGACTAGATCTCTACACCTATTATATATAAGAGAGGAAAGACATGGTAACAGACCTGCAGAATAGAATTGAACAGGTAAAGAAAATTTTCACAGCTTATCTTGAAAGCAAGGGGCTTCGCAAGACGCCAGAGCGCTACGCCATTCTGGAAGAAATCTATTCCCGTTCCGGCCACTTTGATGTAGAGTCTCTTTACATCAGCATGAAAAACAAGAACTACCGCGTAAGCCGGGCCACCGTATACAATACCTTGGATTTGCTGGTGGAGAACGACCTGGTAAGCAAGCACCAATTTGGCCGCAACCTGGCGCAGTACGAGAAATCGTATGGTTACCGGCAACACGACCACGTGATCTGTACAGAATGCCATAAAGTGGTGGAGTTTTGTGACCCGCGCATCCATAATATACAGACCATGGTGGGGGACCTTTTAAATTTTCATATCTTGCATCATTCCCTCAATCTCTATGGGGTATGCGGCGATTGCCGCGCCAAAAAAGCAACCGAACAACAGCATGAAGTATCAGACAGAGCTAAAGGATGATGTCCTATTTATCAGGCTGGAAGGAGACCTGATTGCAGGGCCGGACACCCAGAAACTGATGACCAATGCCGAAGAGCAGGTAGAAAACAAAGTGCTGTTGTGCGCTGTAGACCTCTCGCACGTTCGCTTCATGGACAGCAGCGGGATGGGAGTGCTTGTTTCGTTACTTACAAAATTTCGGAATAGGGGAGGAGAGCTGGTTTTGATCAAGCCGTCTGACCACATTCGCAAACTTTTGATCGTTACGAAGCTGAATGCCATTTTTACCATCGCGGAAAATGATAACTTCGCAGCGCAATTCTTAAAGGAATCAATTTACTAACTTATAAATGGCAGTTGACATACTTATAGGTCTGCAGTGGGGCGACGAAGGCAAAGGCAAAATCGTCGACGTACTGGCTCCTACCTATGACATTGTGGCCCGTTTCCAGGGAGGCCCTAATGCAGGACACACACTCGAATTCGAAGGCACCAAACATGTGCTTCACCAAATCCCTTCGGGTATTTTCCATCCGCACATTCAGAATATTATTGGCAATGGCGTTGTGCTCGACCCAATTGTTTTCCGCATTGAAATGCAGAAACTACAGGATCGGGGAGTAGATGCATCGCAGAATCTGTTTATTTCTAAAAAAGCCTCTCTCATTCTACCATCCCATAAAGTGCTCGACCGGGTTTCGGAAGAAGCGCTGGGTACAGGGAAGATCGGATCTACGCTGAAAGGTATAGGCCCAACTTATCAGGATAAGATCGGCAGAGTAGGCATGCGCGTTGGGGATATACTGGCAGATGATTTCCAGGATCGCTACAACAGACTGGTTGATCGTCACCGTAAAACAGTGGAGTTCTATGGACAGACGCTGGAACTAGGAGAGCAGGAGAAGATTTTCTTCGAAGCAGTAGACTATCTGCGAACACTCAAACTGGTAGATAGCGAGTACATGATCAATGACGCCCTGAAGAATGGCAAGCGTGTTTTGGCTGAAGGAGCGCAGGGCTCACTACTAGATGTAGACTTCGGAACATATCCGTTTGTGACTTCTTCTACTACGCTGGTAGCTGGCGCCTGCACAGGGCTTGGAGTGGCACCACGTTATATTGGCGAGGTATACGGTATTTTCAAAGCATACTGTACGAGAGTGGGGAGTGGGCCTTTCCCTACAGAGTTATTGGATGAGGTCGGCGATCAGATACGAATAGCTGGTAATGAATTTGGCTCTACCACTGGTCGTCCGCGCCGCTGTGGCTGGGTAGATCTTCCTACTTTGAAGTATTCTATCATGCTTAATGGTGTTACACAGCTTAATATGATGAAAGCAGATGTATTAACTGAGTTTGACACAATCAGGGTATGCACGCATTATAAACTGGCATCAGGAGAAATAACCGATCAATTACCACACTCATTAGAAACGGAAAGTATAGAGCCGATCTATGAAGAGCTACCGGGATGGAAAGTTGACCTGAATCAGATTGATAATGTAGAGGCATTACCAGAAGCTTTCAATAACTATATGACTTTCCTGGAGCAACATCTGGAGGTACCTATCACGATAGCATCTGTAGGGCCTGATAGGAAGAGCACACTAAGAAGAGAAAAGGCTGGCGTATAGTTAAGCTAGTAAGAACATAAAGAGGGCTTCATTTTGATAAATGAAGCCCTCTTTATGTTCATGAAGATATGAATGCTTAAAATCTGCCAATAATTAAGTACCTATATAAGGTATAGAAAAACTACAATGGAAAGATTTAAATTAAAATCTCAATAATGTAGGAACTTCTGGAGCCATAAAAGGTGTTACACCTAAGCCGCCGGTTGAGAAGCCGGGAAATTGTGGAGATTACCACGGGCAAATGCACAAGCAGCCCCTTTACATATAAGGCAAAATAAAGCATTTACAAGATGTGGGCATAAACCCGAAAGTTTTTTGAAAATGATTTGCTGTGCTTTTCAGCAAGTTAGACGAAACCACCTGGTATCAGAGGCTAAAGTTAACACAGGGTGCTTGCAGGTTGGGAAAATTTGTAGACCTTTGCACTCCCAACCCGGTCAAACGGAGCAGGGAAAGCGCGAAAAGCGGCAGCCGGCAGGGCGGCCAGGGGTGCAGCAAGTGAAACGGAAAGCACCGGATAATTACTGAAAAAACTTGGGCTAAGGCCTTGCGGATTAAAAAAAGCTGCTTACCTTTGCCACCCGCTTCAGCCGGAAGCAACTTGTTCTTCAGCCGGAAGCCATTCTAAAAACACCTGGTCACAGGGGTTGGAGGAAAAAGGAAAAAAAGTTTTTGCCGGTGTTTGCAAGTTTAAAAAGGTTGTGTACCTTTGCAACCCGCTCCGAAACGAAGGTTTCAAAAGCGCTTCCAGAGCCAGCAGGGCAAATGAAAAGAGAAAAAAAAGATTGAAAATTTTGCTTGCAGATTGGAAAAGTATTTCCGACCTTTGCACACCGAAAACGACGAAGGGGTCACGCCCCAGGTTGCCACGGCAAGCACAAGCCACCCGCCTTCTGAAAGAGAGGGCACAAGCAAAGGGAATAGCCCTTTGACAAGTTCTTTGAGAGATTGTTGAGACAGAAAAAAGAAAAATAAGATAGGTACATCCGCGCGGGCAGATCTTCGGATCTCCACCGCGTCAATTCAAAGTTGAATTAAAAAGGAAAAGGCCGGGGTCGAACAGACACATTGGTTATCGTAAGATGACCTGAAGAGTAACACTACAATGGAGAGTTTGATCCTGGCTCAGGATGAACGCTAGCGGCAGGCCTAATACAT
>NZ_JAHZTC010000070.1 GCF_019599265.1 Pontibacter sp. HSC-14F20
TCGATCAGTCTAATGATCGGCACCCCCAACAACGGTAGTGGCATCACCGGCATCAATTGGACCAGCAACGTTCTGGTGGAAAATCTCTATACTGGAAGTTCAGGATCCTGGGGTGCCGGAGCGACCGTTTCTGGGCGGTCCCTCGCGGATGCGATCAACCAGGCGATGAGCTATGCGCAAAGTGCTGGAATCACTCATGTGGTATTCCAGGGCGGTATCCAAGGTGAAGGCCGCTACAAGAACCCCGGCGCAGGTCTGACGACGCAACAGCTGGGAGACTTGATCAAGAGTCTGGAGAACAACGCCATGTTCGCTGTTGCAGCCGGCAACGGCGGCATCAAGATGAGCGTGACGGATCCGACAAATGCGAGCGTGAAGAGTGGCGAAAG
>NZ_JAHZTC010000071.1 GCF_019599265.1 Pontibacter sp. HSC-14F20
CATCAAAGGAGCCGTCTAGGGTAAAACTGGTAACTGGGGCTAAGTCGTAACAAGGTAGCCGTACCGGAAGGTGCGGCTGGATCACCTCCTTTCTAGGGTCGACCCCTGGCCTTTTCCCGGAAGGCGCAGTCCCGCTCAGAAACACCTTAAATAACTGTCTCATCAATCAATCAAAATTATCACGGCAAAAGCAGCAGGTTTTTGCCTCTAACTTAAAGGAGTAGGTTTGGACTATGGGTTACCTTGTAACTCACAGCGCTAGACGCATCACTTTAGGAGAAGTTCTTTGACATGATGGGAGAGAGAAAAACAAAGACATTAAATAAGGTAAGACTGCCTGGAAGTAATTCTAGTGCAGCCCAAGAAGCGGGCCGGCGATCGTAAGATC
>NZ_JAHZTC010000072.1 GCF_019599265.1 Pontibacter sp. HSC-14F20
ATTCAGGGCTCTATGATCTGATTGTCCCCCAGGACAATCTGCTTCGTAAAATCAACGACCTGATCGACTTCACTTTCATCTACGAGGAGCTGGCCAGTAAATACTGCACCACCAATGGCCGCAGGGCAGAAAGCCCGGTGCGCATGTTCAAATACCTGCTGCTGAAGACCATCTACACCCTCTCCGATGTGGATGTGGTGGAGCGCTCGCGATATGATATGTCCTTCAAATACTTTCTCGACCTCTCACCCGAGGAGGCGGTCATCAACCCCAGCTCCCTGACCAAGTTCCGCAAGCTCCGCTTAAAGGACACCGACCTGCTGAACCTTCTGATCAGCAAGACGGTCGCCATTGCCCTTGAAAAGGGCATCATCA
>NZ_JAHZTC010000073.1 GCF_019599265.1 Pontibacter sp. HSC-14F20
GATTGTCCCCCAGGACAATCTGCTTCGTAAAATCAACGACCTGATCGACTTCACTTTCATCTACGAGGAGCTGGCCAGTAAATACTGCACCACCAATGGCCGCAGGGCCGAAAGCCCGGTGCGCATGCTCAAATACCTGCTGCTGAAGACCATCTACACCCTCTCCGATGTGGACGTGGTGGAGCGCTCGCGCTACGACATGTCCTTCAAATACTTTCTCGAGCTCTCGCCCGAGGAGGCGGTCATCAACCCCAGCTCCCTGACCAAGTTCCGCAAGCTCCGCTTAAAGGACACCGACCTGCTGAACCTGTTGATCAGCAAGACGGTCGCCATTGCCCTTGAAAAGGGCATCATCAAGTCCCACTCCCTTA
>NZ_JAHZTC010000074.1 GCF_019599265.1 Pontibacter sp. HSC-14F20
GCACCGAAGGCCAGCTGATCACCAACTTCTCTTTGCACCAGCGCCCGGGCGACACGGCCACGCTGATCCCGCACCTGGAGCAGTTTGCATCACACTACCAGACACAGTCCCCGGTTGTTGTGGCCGATGCCGGCTACGGCTCAGAGCAGAACTACGCCTGGCTCGAAGAGCACCAGGTAGAAGCCTACGTCAAGTACAACTATTTCCACTCGGAGCAGAAAAAGAAACACCAGCACAACCCCTTCCTGAGCCAGAACCTGTATTATAACCAGCAAGAGGACTTCTTTGTCTGCCCCATGGGCCAGCGG
>NZ_JAHZTC010000075.1 GCF_019599265.1 Pontibacter sp. HSC-14F20
AGCCTACGTCAAGTACAACTATTTCCACTCGGAGCAGAAAAAGAAACACCAGCACAACCCCTTCCTGAGCCAGAACCTGTATTATAACCAGCAAGAGGACTTCTTTGTCTGCCCCATGGGCCAGCGGCTGGAGAAGGTGGGAGAGCACAGGCGCACTTCTGAACTCGGGTATATTTCCACCCTCTCCCGTTATCAGGCCCGCCGGTGCCAGGGCTGCCCGCTGCGGGGGCAGTGTTTTAAGGGCCAGGGCAACCGAATGATCGAGGTCAACCACCGGCTCCAGCGCCTGAAGGCCCGGG
>NZ_JAHZTC010000076.1 GCF_019599265.1 Pontibacter sp. HSC-14F20
GTCAGGGAGCTGGGGTTGATCAGAGCCTCCTCGGGCGAGAGCTCGAGAAAGTATTTGAAGGACATGTCGTAGCGCGAGCGCTCCACCACGTCCACATCGGAGAGGGTGTAGATGGTCTTCAGCAGCAGGTACTTGAACATGCGCACCGGGCTTTCGGCCCTGCGGCCATTGGTGGTGCAGTATTTGGCAACCAGCTCCTCGTAGATGAAAGTGAAGTCGATCAGGTCGTTGATTTTACGAAGCAGATTGTCCTGGGGGACAATCAGATCATAGAGCCCTGAAT
>NZ_JAHZTC010000077.1 GCF_019599265.1 Pontibacter sp. HSC-14F20
TTTAAGCGGAGCTTGCGGAACTTGGTCAGGGAGCTGGGGTTGATCAGAGCCTCCTCGGGCGAGAGCTCGAGAAAGTATTTGAAGGACATATCGTAGCGCGAGCGCTCCACCACGTCCACATCGGAGAGGGTGTAGATGGTCTTCAGCAGCAAGTATTTGAACATGCGCACCGGGCTTTCGGCCCTGCGGCCATTGGTGGTGCAGTATTTACTGGCCAGCTCCTCGTAGATGAAAGTGAAGTCGATCAGGTCGTTGATTTTACGAAGCAGATTGTCCTGGGGGA
>NZ_JAHZTC010000078.1 GCF_019599265.1 Pontibacter sp. HSC-14F20
CTTGATGGGGGTAGGGGCCACTACTGTTCGAAACCTTGTCAAGTTCGTATTATGTAACGGGCATACATGAAAGGAGGCTGATATGAAGGCGAAGGATTTACTGGCATTTATCCCTGACCAGGACCTTTCTCAGCTGGCGGCCCAGACCCGGGTGGACCACCAGGTCAAGAAGCTCAGCGGGCGGGTGATGTTCCAGCTGCTGCTGCTCTCGCTGCTGGAAGGAGGCCGGGCGAGCCTTCGGGTGATGGAGGAGCTCTACTGCTCTA
>NZ_JAHZTC010000079.1 GCF_019599265.1 Pontibacter sp. HSC-14F20
AGCAGCTGCTAAAGGCGCTGTTCGGCAAACAGTGGGTGGTGTATGCCAAGCGCCCCTTCTCGGGGCCTGAGCACGTGGTCGAGTACCTGGGCCGCTACACCCATAAGATAGCGATCTCTAACCATCGTCTCACAGCCGTGGACGAGCAGTCGGTGAGCTTCTCTTATAAGGATTACCGGCAGGGGGCCAAAAGGCTGGAGATGAAGCTCGGGGGCATGGAGTTCATCCGCCGCCTGGCCCTGCACATTCTGCCCAAGGGCTTTG
>NZ_JAHZTC010000007.1 GCF_019599265.1 Pontibacter sp. HSC-14F20
AATGCCGACGCAGGCTTTGATTCAGATGAGTTCAGAAGGCGCTGCTCCTCACTTAAAATAGAGGCCAATATCGCGTTCAACCCCAGAAATGGGGCGGCTTCAGAAGACTATGTGTACTTTGACCCAGCGCTCTACAAAAGAAGAAACACCGTGGAGCAGGCCTGTGCCTGGCTCGACAGCTCCAAAGCCCTGCTGGTGCGCTTTGAAACAAAAGCCAGCAACTGGATGGCGCTCCATTTTCTGGCTTTTACAGTGCTGTTTATCAGAAAATTAAAGAAATTAGAAAAACCCTAAACAGGTTCTATACTATATCTAGTAGAAAACGAGACATAAATGACAAACAGTGGAAGAAATGGAGAACATTATCTATAATATTTGTCCTGCTTTCAATGGATGAATCGGTTAGTTTTCATGAAATTGGATCAGCTAGTTTGAATATTGTTTTGCACCTGGGTGTTAATCATTATGGAACTGTACTTTTAGGTATCGTTATAGGAGCTTTATTATTGTATTATTACCTGGATTTTATCCTAGAATTGCCTAAGCTCACTTAAGTTTTATTTGTTCTTTCGGGATTGATCTTTGTGATAGGAGCTATCTTTGTAGAAGGTATAGGTGGCTATATATTAAAATATACACCTGATAGAATGTTGTATAATTATTTTGTTATTATAGAGGAGTCTATGGAGATGTTGGGTGTGGTTTTATTTTTGTATGCTTTACTGAATTATATGACCGGATTTATTTATAAAGCTGATGGTCAAAAGCCATATTATAAGCTACAATCTTTTAACTTACAATAAGCGCCTGCTTACTTACTAAAGTCGTGTAGATGCCTTTAAAACTGCCACATCATGCCGTACAAGTCTCTCCATACCTTCCTTTCCTTATTGTTAATCATTTTTACTTCCTGCCAGACAGGAAAGAAGCCGGATGCGCAACAGATCGTGGATCAGGCGATAGAAGCGCATGGCGGAGAGCGCTTTTTAAAGAGTGCGATCAGTTTTCAGTTTCGGGACAGGCAGTACCGCGCTTTGCGTGATGGTGGTGTTTTTGTGTATAGCCGCACTTTTACGGACGCTACAGGGCAGCAGGTGCAGGACGTATGGCGAAACAGTAGCTTTACCCGCACAATCAACGACCAGGAAGTAGATTTGCCTGAAGAAAAGCAGAAAGCCTATATTGCTTCCGTTAACTCGGTAATCTACTTTGCCCTGCTGCCTTATGCCCTCAACGATGAGGCCGTGCAGAAAGAATATCTGGGCGAGACTAGTATTAAAGGAGAACCTTACTACAAGGTACGTGTGACTTTTGCCCAGGAAGGTGGCGGTGAAGGCTACCTGGATGTCTACATTTTCTGGTTCCACCAGCAGCGCCACACCATGGATTACCTGGCCTACTCTTTCCAGGAAAACGACGGCGGCACCCGCTTCCGCGAAGCCTTCAATCCCCGCACCATCGGTGGCATCCTCTTCCAGGATTATAACAACTATACTCTAAAAGATGAGACTATTCCGCTGGGAGCCTATGATCAGGTCTTCGAAGCAGGGCAAATGGAAAAGGTGTCGGAGGTTGTGCTTGAGGAAATTGAAATTAATTCGATAGAAGGCTTGTAGGAATAGATCTCGACCTGCCCGAACGTGCAAAAGTAAATTCCTGCTATAGTGTTTCATCCCCCTGCTCCCTCCAAAAAGTGACACACAATATATGCATATAATTTCCATATATTATTGAGAAAAACTCCCCTTTAGAAGGCAGGGCCGTTAGGTTCTAAAATTCGTAAGCTATTGTATTTAGCATTATGATTTAGGGCGATGGAAGTAGTGAGATTTGATTAGTTTTCTGCGGGAGGTGGCCGATCCGCGGCGGCAGGCGGGGCTGCGTCACGCGCTGGCCGAGACCCTGTGCATGGTGGTGATGGGCATGATGAGCGGCTGCTGCGCCTACCGCGAGCTGGGGCGCTTTGTGCACCACAACCGCCAGGAGCTGGTGGCCCTCCTGGGCCTGGCCAAGGCGCGGGTGCCCAGCTACGTGCCCCTGCGCGACATCCTGCAGCGGCTGGACTTTGAGGCCCTGAGCCGCGCCTTCTCCCGGTGGAGCGGGCAGTACGTGGACTGGTCGGGCCGGTGGCTGAGCGTGGAGGGCAAGAGCCTGCGCTCGACGGTGAGCAGTCCAGCTACTACATCAGCAGCCAGTGGCCCGGCTGCACTGGCAGAAGGACGTCACGTTCGGGGAGGACAAGTGCCGCACCCGCAAGGGGCCGAGAACCGCTCCCTGCTGCTCAACGTGGCTATCAACCTGATGCGCAGCTGCGGCTTTGGGTCCTTGAAGGAGGCAACCATTGCCCTGGCTAATAAAATTGGCAAAATGAACCAGATAATTAGAACGTAACAGCCCTGCCCTTCGAAGGGGCAGGGGATGATAATCGTTCATGAACAAAGGATCTCTCATTCACTCATTAATAAAAGCACCTTCCACGCTGCCAATACCTGATGGTCATCCAGCAGCTTCTTAGCCAGTTTCTCAAGTTCTATCCGTAGCTGCGCTTCGTTGCGCCCGTACTTGCTCAAGGTATAGCTGACCAAAGGATCTAACTTGAAGGCTTCCACCTCTTCGGCAATAGGTATAACTTCCGTATTACCCAGGCGGGCCAGGTGGTTCCCGGTTAGTAGGGAACTGTTTCGGATGAAGTCTGGCAACTTGTCAACACCTACACCTTTGTTGCGCACTGGCTTTGGTAGCTCGAATATGCAATCGCCATTAGCACGGAGGTAGTAGTCACCACCCATGCGCGCGACTGCGTTTAGTTTGTAAGGGTCGATCTTTCCTTCCCCGTTCAGAATGTTCTCATTTACATGGATCAGCAGCACCTCACAGATCACTAGGTTGCCCGCGCCTCCTTCTGGTCCGAGGCTAATCACCTCGTTCACCCGGCACTCCAGGGCTACAGGTGCTTCCTTCACCCGCGGAGCGCGCACCATTACAGAAGGCTCCGGCGTTAAGCCAGACTTGATAAACTCATTAATGCCTTTGTCATACTCTGTACTGGCCAGTGACATCTGCTCCACGATATCGTAGTTACCAATGTTGATTACCACCTCCCGGGTTGACTCCACATTCTCTAAGGTATGTTTCCCTGTGTTGTCGCGCACGCGGCGGGCAGGGGAGAAGACCACGATCGGTGGCTTGGCACTAAACACATTAAAGAAACTGAAGGGGCTCAGGTTTACATTTCCCACCTCATCAACCGTACTGGCAAAGGCAATTGGTCGTGGCGCAATGGCTCCCAGCAATAAAGCATGTACTTCAGCCGTTTTGGTTTCTTTTGGGTTGACGGTTTTCATAGTATAACTGTATAAGAGGATGTCAATAAGAACTGCAATTTACGAAATGTATAGATGTTGTAAGCAAAGGCTAAAGAGTGGATGTTATTTAGACATTAGAAGATATCTGGAGTAGTACTTAAGTTTCGATTTAATACAGATTTTTCATTAGTCTTCAAGATGATAACTGAAGAACATACATGTTTAGTCAAGACTATATAGATAGGATGTTGAAAAGATGTAAATTCCCAAGACTAAAAACTGTTTTAAAAAACTTTTTATGTAATTTTGCTTTCTAGCGACAATGTGTTTGTGTCGCTGAGACTTAATAATGCCTTTTAGCTTGTTGCATTAGCAAATGCTATTGACTCTATATGAAAATTAACCTAGTACTCTTCCTGAGTCTACTCATTTTTGCCTCCTGCAGTTCCCTGCGTACCCGTAACATCGTCTATTTTAGTGACTTGGAACAGCAGTCCCTTGTAACTGAGCCGGTTGAGATGAAACGCTTGACAATTAAGCCGGGGGACTTATTGACCATTGAGGTCCTTACTCCTAATATGCAGACAAACATGCTATTTAACCGGGGGATTATCGTTGAGGGAGATGTTGGTGGAGGCAACCAGATGGCTCGCCAACAGGGAAGTCAGAATGAAGGCTACCTGGTAGATACAAAAGGGACAATCGATTTTCCAGTAATTGGGAATATGCACGTACAAGGACTCTCTACGGAACAAGTTCGTGATACCTTGATGTTAAAAGTGCGCGAGTATGTTCAGGACCCGATCGTAAAGGTGAGATTACAGAATTTCCGTTTTACCATGATGGGGGAGACTGGCCCAAGAGTAATTGCTGTGCCTGCTGATAATGAAGATGTGAACCTGCTGGAAGGATTAGCCATGGCTGGTGGTATTTCCATTTATGGTAAGATGAACAATGTACTGGTTATTCGTGAGCAAGATGGACAGCGTATTATGGCTCGCCTGAACCTAAACAGCAAAGAAGTATTGACCTCACCATATTTTTACCTGCAACAGAATGATATAGTATATATAGAACCGGATAAAGCGAAAGCGAGTGGTACGAGCTTTATCCGCCGAAACTGGGGCTTTGCTGCAGGTATCGTATCATCAGCTTGGGTACTTTACCAACTGTTAAAGTAGTATAACGCTTCCTTTTTTAAAATATGTCCGAATTAGATTTTCAGGAAGACAACAGTGAGTCTTTAGATATAAAAGTGTTGGTAATGCGCTATATGCGTTACTGGTATTTTTTTGTAATTGGAGTGGCTATAGCACTTACAGTCGCTCATTTGTACCTACGCTATTCCACCCCTGTGTATAGTGTAAAAGCTACCATACTGATCAAGGACGAAAGTGGTGCAGACTTGGCCAATAGTGGAGTTTTTGGAGATATAGCAGGCTTAAAAGCAAGTAAGTCTTTCTCTAATGAAGTGCTCATAATAAAGTCTAATGGCTTAATGGAAAGGGTACTACAGGAACTAGGTATGGGGGTATCTTACTATGGTGAAGGACGAATCAAGTCGCCAGAACTTTACGGTGGTCGTAGCCCGATTAAAGCAATAATTGCAGATCTTGATTCAACCGGATTAGGGCACAGCTTCGTAGTGGAGGTTGAAGATAATAATACTTTTAATATATGGGAAGGTGAGACTAAAGTGTCATCACACAAGTTTGGTGAGCAAATCGAGAAGAAGTACGGAAGCTTTACCATTGTAGCAGGCTCAGATATTACTAATGATAAGGGGCGACGTATTCTTGTGCGATTCAACGATTTGCAGAAGTTGGCCAATAGCTATAGTAAGCAATTAGCAGTCAGAAGTGTAAACGAATTCGCAACGGTTATGGAACTTAGTATAACAGATCCTATACCTGCAAAGGGGAAAGATATACTGAATAAGTTGATTGATATATATAATCGGGAAACAATCAAGGAGAAAAATCTGGCTGTTACGAAGACTATTCAATTTATTGACGAGCGTCTTGTCTTTTTGACAAGAGAGTTGAGTGATGTGGAAAAAGATGTAGAGGAATATTTACAGGAGAACAAAATTATTGATCAATCAGCCAGCGGTAACTTGTACCTTAATACTGCACATGGATTGAACCAGCAGGTTACGGCTAATGAAGTTAAGTTAGAGATCTTGAAATCTGTTGAGTCTTACCTGCAGAAAGAGGAAAACAAATACGAACTCGTACCTACAAGCCTTGATATTTCAGATCCAACCTTAGGTGGACTGATTTCAAACTTCAATGACTTGCAAAATCAACGTCGTCGGCTTGGTCGTTCTGTGACAGATACTAACCCGATTCTGAAGAATGTAAATGAACAACTAGAAATTCTTCGGCTAAATATATTAGAGAATATACGCAATATCCGAGAGGGATTATTGGTAGTACGCCGTAGTTTGCAAGTCAATGCGCAGCAGTTCGAATCACAGGTACGTCAGGTGCCGTCTATGCAACGGGAGCTCGCAGATATTAGTCGTCAAAAGGGGATAAAAGAAGGTCTTTACCTTTATTTGCTTCAAAAACGTGAGGAAGCAGCTTTGTCACAAGCTATTACTCCATCTAATTCAAGGGTTATTGATCCCGCTACATCCGGTGCTGGTCCTATTGAGCCTCAGGCAACCAATATATATATAATTGCTTTGTTGGCTGGTTTAGCTATACCCTTTGGGGCAATTTTCTTACGGGATATGCTAAATGATACCATACAGGAAGTGCGAGAAGTTGAAAAGGCTACACCGACTCCTATACTGGGTGAGATTGGGCATAATGATACTGGCCAGATGCTAGTCATTAGTCAGCAAAGCCGAAGCTCTAGTGCAGAGCTCTTCCGTTTGCTGCGTGCTAATCTACAATTTGCAGCCGGTGGCAAAGAAAATAAAGTAATTCTTATTACTTCTAGTATGAGTGGGGAAGGAAAAACTTTCTTTAGTCTGAACCTGGCTGCTAGTCTTGTAATGACTGGTAAAAAAGTGGTAGTGTTAGGTTTTGACCTTCGAAAGCCAAAGCTTACACAAGGTGTAAACTTGCCTAATAATATTGGTATCACTAATTACCTGATCTCTGACACAGTGAAGATAGAAGATCTGATTCAGTTTGCACCCGAGATGCCAGAGCTGGCCATTATAGGTTCAGGTCCTATTCCACCAAATCCAG
This sequence comes from Pontibacter sp. HSC-14F20, assembly GCF_019599265.1. Taxonomy (GTDB): domain Bacteria; phylum Bacteroidota; class Bacteroidia; order Cytophagales; family Hymenobacteraceae; genus Pontibacter. Next base: position 6,509 of record NZ_JAHZTC010000007.1, read on the forward strand.
CTGAACTAATACTGCTACCAAAGATCGGAACACTCATTGAAGAACTTAAGGCAGCCTTTGATTACATCATCCTGGACTCTTCACCGGTTGGACAGGTCGCAGATACATTGGCGCTTACCCCATATATTGATTCCAGTCTTTATATAGTGCGTTATAATTATACGCATAAGAAACAGTTGCAAATTATTGACGATCTCTACAGATCACGAAAACTTAAACATCCCATGATCGTGCTTAATGATGCCAAAAAGAGCAATAGCTATGGCTATTCATATGGCTATGGCTATGGTTATGGTAATTATTACGAGGAAGAGTCTAAAGGATTCGGCAGCAAGATCAGAAAGCTGGTGAAGGGGTGATCATAAGTATTCAAAATATATCCAACTCCTACTGTTACACTCCTACCCCTCCTGAGAGGGGTAGGAGTGTAACAGTAGGAGTTGGATAATCAAAACAGATAATAAGAACAAACATAAAAGAAATGTTAGGTACAGAAATGTCAGGTATTGGAAATGCCACAATTGCCGTAGTAGGCTTGGGTTATGTAGGGTTACCATTAGCCGTAGAGTTTGCAAAGAAATTCCCTACGATTGGATTTGATATCAATGAGGGGCGTGTACAAGAGCTAAATAATGGACACGACCACACACTGGAAGTAGAAGATGAGTACTTAAGTTCTGTGTTAGTATCTGATCCCAATGAACAAATAGGTCTTTACTGTTCCAACCAACTGAAAGACATTGAAGAATGTAATTATTACATCGTTACTGTACCTACCCCAGTTGACAAGAATAACCGGCCTGACTTAACTCCGCTTTACAAAGCAAGTGAAACGGTTGGTAAGGTATTAAAGCGAGGTGATATTGTTATTTATGAATCTACTGTATACCCAGGTGTAACAGAAGAGGAATGCGTACCGGTGCTGGAGCGTATATCAGGATTGAAATTTAACGAGGACTTCTTTGCTGGTTATTCTCCTGAACGTATCAATCCAGGTGATAAGGAACATACTGTTGCAAAGATTCTAAAAATAACCTCTGGTTCTACGCCTGAAGCTGCAGAAAAGGTAGACAGACTCTACAGAAGCGTTATTATAGCCGGAACTCACAAAGCAGCTTCTATCAAAGTAGCTGAAGCAGCGAAGGTAATTGAGAATGCTCAACGTGATATCAACATTGCTTTCGTTAATGAACTGGCTAAAATCTTTAACCGTTTGGGCATTGATACGGACGAAGTTTTAGAAGCAGCTGGTACTAAGTGGAACTTCCTGAAATTTAAGCCTGGTCTGGTTGGTGGGCACTGCATTGGTGTGGATCCATATTACTTGGCACAAAAAGCGCAGGAGGCAGGCTACCATCCAGAAATTATTCTAGCTGGCCGTCGTCTAAATGATGGTATGGGCGAATATGTAGCCCATGAAGTGATCAAACTCATGGTGAAAAAAGATATTCCTGTAAAAGGTGCTAACATCTTGGTCCTCGGTATCACTTTTAAAGAAAATTGCCCAGATGTGCGTAATACCAAAGTAGTAGACATTCTGCATACCCTTAAAGATTACGATACCAATATTACTATTTATGATCCATGGGCTGAACCAGCCGAAGTGAAGCATGAGTATGGTTGGAATTCTATAAAAGAATTAGATGGGGTTGAAGCCTGCGACGCGATCATTCTGGCAGTTTCCCACAATGAGTTTAAAGCCCTTAACCTAACTAATCTCTGCAAAGAAAAAGCTGTAATCTACGACGTAAAAGGTGTTCTCCCAAAAGAGATTTCAGACGCACGGCTGTAATCAATTAACAATAACTCTCTGCCTTAATTACGGAGGGGAGGAGTGGTTTGGCCTAGTATAACAAACTATTTTATTAATAAAGAATATGTATAATACTCCTTACCATACAACAGAATTAAACCGAAGCACTTTCCTTATCACGGGTGGAGCAGGTTTTATTGGGTCTAACATAGTAGAGTACCTTTTAAAGTATAATGCCAAGAAAGTAAGGGTACTTGATAATTTCGCAACGGGATCGCATGCTAATATAGAAGATTTTAAAACAAACCCGGCTTTTGAGCTAATAGAAGGAGATATACGTGATCTTGAGACTTGTAAAACAGCTTTAAAAGGTATAGACTATGTATCTCATCAGGCTGCTCTAGGCTCAGTGCCCCGCTCTATTAACGATCCCATTACGAGTAACGATGTAAATATCAGCGGTTTTCTGAATATGCTAGTAGCTTCGAGAGATGCTGGCGTGAAGCGAATGGTATATGCTGCTAGTTCTAGCACTTATGGTGACCATCCTGGCTTACCTAAGGTTGAAGATCAAATAGGTAATCCACTTTCGCCTTATGCTGTTACTAAGTACGTGAATGAGTTGTACGCAAGCGTCTTTTCAAAAACTTACGACTTCCACACAATAGGTTTGCGTTATTTTAATGTGTTTGGGCCCAAGCAAAATCCTAAAGGGCCTTATGCTGCTGTTATCCCCCTTTTCATAGAAGCTGCCATTCAAAATATAGCTCCTTATATAAATGGGGATGGAGAAACTAGCCGTGATTTTACCTTTGTGGAAAATGCTGTTCAAGCAAATGTAAAGGCTATGTTAACCTCTGATATATGTAAGCACGAAGTGATTAATATTGCGTTTGGTGAACGAACTACCCTTAACCAGTTATGGACCAGAATTACTGAAATTGCGGATATAACATTACCGGTAGAATACCGTGAGGAACGTAGGGGTGACGTGCGCCACAGTCTAGCAGATATCAGTAAAGCGAATGCTATGATTGGATACAATCCTGACTATTCTGTAAATCAAGGGTTAAAGATTGCTTTTAATTGGTACAGCAATCATCTGGCTACTTTGTAAGTGCTATTCAACAACAGCTTTATAAATGAATACTAATACCCTAAAAGGGAAGGTTGTAACAGGTATTTTTTGGAACTCAGTTCAACTTATAGTTAACCGATCTTTTTCCTTCATCATTAAGCTTATTTTAGCTAAAATTCTATTTCCAGAGCAGTTTGGATTAGTAGGAATGGCTGCTGTCTTTACAAGTTTCATTCAAGTATTTAATGATTTAGGGTTTGGTGCAGCTCTAGTACAACGCAGAGAAGAAAATCTACGAGAAGAGCATTTTCATACTTCTTTTTGGACAGGAATTGTTTGGTCAATAGCAATATATATTATTATTGCTTTGATAGTAGCTCCATTAGCTGCTGAGTTTTATGAGGAGCCAATAATGAAGCAAATCATTCCAGTATTAAGTTTAGGAGTATTAGCTAGTCCAATTAATTTGGTGCATAGAGCTCAACTTACTAAAAAGCTTGATTTTAAAAAGTTAACTTATATAAGCAATTTCAGCAGCATTTTTTCGGGGGCTTTATCATTAATATTGGCACTTTCAGGATTTGGGGTTTGGGCTTTAGTCTTTAATTCAGTTGCTACGTTTATTGTGGCAATGCCCTTATATTTTAAGGCAACTGGTTGGTTGCCAAAGGCAATTTGGGAGAAGAAGGCTTTTGAAGAGATTTTTGGATTTGGGCTATTTACTACAGCAACTTCCATTTTTAATAATATTATTAGCAAGTTAGATTACCTTTTGATTGGTAAGATGGTTAGCGCTAGCGCTTTAGGTATTTATACACTTGCTTTTATATTAACTGATACCTTCAAAAGCCAAGTAATGAATATGGTAAATACAGTTATGTATCCAGTTTATGGTAAAATGCAGGATGATCCTATTTTAATCAAAGATTATTATAAAAAAGTGGTAGTATATAACAGCATTATAATTTATCCACTGATGATTATTTTAATAATTTTAGCTGGACCTATAATTGAATTTATTTATGGTGATAAATGGCTTGAAGCTATCCTTCCTATAAAAATACTTTCAGCTTCAGTAATGTTTGCGCTTATGGTTAATAGCCATACATCAATGATAAGAGGCATGGGAAAACCTAAAACAGAAATGTATTTACAACTTAGTAGAGCAATAGTTCTATATGTCCCTTCAATTTTTATCGGTACTTATTACTATGGAATTGTTGGTACAGCATATGCAGTACTATTTAATAAAATTGCTGCAGTTTTTATCGTTCAATTTGTACTAAAAAAACTAATTAATTTATCTTTTCTGGAATTGTTAAAAGCGTTACAAGCTCCATTAATGGGAACAATGTTAGCTATTAGTTCTGGCTTAGTATTATTCAATTTGCTAGAAGTGAATTTTATTTTAGTTGGTCTCATTATGCTAATTCTATATGTAGGTACAGTTTACATTGTAATGAAGGATGAATTACAATTAGTCTATAAAAAATTACGCAATAAAAGAAAAATAGCATAAAGTAACATTACTATGAAAGGTTCAATAAAGGATGTTATAGAAAATGATTATTGTATAGGGTGTGGTATATGCGCTTTTCATAATAAGAGTTCTTTCACTATTCAGCTTGACAAATTTGGGATGCTAAAAGCTAACATGTCAACAAATGAGATCTCTAATGAAGAGTTAATAGAAATCAGTGCATTGTGTCCCTTTAGTGATTATATTCAAAATGAAGATAGCATTAGTGAGAAAATATTTACGGATGTAAAAACTAAAGACCCTTATTTAGGAAAATATATCCAAAATTATGTAGGCTATGTAGAAGAAGGCGACTACAGGGAAAAAGGGAGTAGTGGGGGTATGGGGAAATGGCTTATAAACCAACTATTTGTTAACGAAGAGATCGACTATGCTATACAAGTAGTAAATCAGAAAGTAAAAGGGGAACTTTATACCTATCAAGTTTTCACTAAAGATGATAATATTCTCGAAGGAGCAAAATCTGCTTATTACCCAATCTCTTTGGAAGAAACCTTAACGTTCATTATAAACAACGAAGGTAGATATGTAGTAACTACAGTTCCATGCTTTAGCAAAGCCTTAAGGAATTATGCAGAAAAGCACCCAATTTTAAAAGAGAGAATAAAATATACAATAGGTATTATATGTGGACACCTAAAATCAACAGGATTTGCCGAGAGCTTTGCATGGCAATTAGGAGTGGAGCCAAAAAATCTAAAAGGCATTGAATTTAGGGATAAAATTCCAGGTAGAAAAGCTAATGAGAAAGGCGTTTTTGCAGAAGATACCTACGGAAATAAGACCAAAGTAGTGTCTTCAAGAGATCTTTTGGGTGGTAACTGGGGGCATAATATGTTTAAATATAAAGCCTGTGATTACTGCGATGATATTGTTGGGGAAACTACCGATGTTTCAATAGGTGACGCATGGTTAAAAGACTTAATGGATGATGATAAGGGGAATAATGTTGTCGTAGTACGAAATAGACGCATCGGGAAAATTATCGCAAAAGGAATTAGTGATGGGAAGCTTAACTTAAAAGCAGTAAGTCCTGAGGTAATTAATATGTCTCAGGCTGGTGGTATACGACATCGACGGGAAGGTTTGGCTTACAGACTCAAACAAAAATCAAACAAAGGGCTATGGGCACCAGAGAAAAGAGTTGATAAAAATTTAAAAGTTTCAAGGTCTAGAGAAAAAATTTATAAGGTAAGAGAAGATGTTAGAGATGCTTCTCACGAAATATTTTTTGAAGCTAAAAGGAGAAATGATTTAATTTTTTTTAAAAAAAACATTTTAAAAGAGATAAAGAAATTTGAACCATCAAACAGCTCAAAAATTATACATAAGATTAAAAGTACAATAATTAAACTTATAAAATGAATATTGAATTAAGGGGGGTAGGCTTTGTAAATAAAGGAGCCGAATTAATGTTGTACTCCATACTAGATGCTTTTAAGGATAATAAAGCACAATTCGTAATGGAAATCAATACAGGTTCAACTAAAGGTAAACTTGAAAATCTTAATATATATACAAAACCTAGACTCTATAAAAGAGGGCTTAACCTTAATAAGTTTTTACCTATACCACAAGCAGTTACATCTAAATTTGGTGTAATACTCGAGAATAACGTTGATGTTATTTTAGATGGTTCTGGATTCGTATTTGGTGATAAATGGGGAGTAAGCAAGGCTAATAACAGATTAATTGATTATATAGATTATTGGAAAAGACAAGGAAAAAAAATAATACTTCTCCCTCAAGCTTTCGGTCCATTTGAGAATTCGGAATTAAGATCTAGGCTAATTAAAATTATTGAATTAGCAGATTTGATTTTTGCAAGAGACCCTCTTTCCTTTGAGTATATTACAAATGTTAAGGCTTCAGAAAATATTCATTTGATGCCTGATTTTACAAATTTAGTTGAGGGTATAATTCCTGCTGATTTTGATAGTAATTTGAATCAAATTGCTATCATACCTAACAGTAAACTTGTCGAAACATCTACATTACAATTAGATGAATATATTAACCTGTTGAAAAATATAATCTCTAGTCTTCAAATCAGAAAGGAGAAACCTTTTTTTCTTATACATGAAGGAATAGGCGATTTACAAATTGCTAATAAAGTCAATGCTTTACTCTTAAACAAAGTCAATATTATTGATAATAAAAATGCCCTTGAAATCAAAGGGATAATAGGAGCATCAAAGGCTACAATAACCTCTAGATTTCATGGATTGGTAAGTTCTCTAACACAAGCTGTTCCTACGCTTACTATAGGATGGAGTCATAAATACGAGATGCTACTACAAGATTATAATTATCCTGAAGGATTGCTTGTAATAAATGATAATATTGAAAGAAAGCTTGATTTAATACTAGCTGAGGAGTCGAGAACATCAATTACTGCTAAACTTAAAACTAACTCAGAGGTGCAAAAGCAAAAATCGAGAGAGATGTGGGAAATGGTTTATAAGGTTCTAAATAATTAAATTGTTAATATATTTATTTAAAGGTTTACTTCAATGCTAACTTTTCACGCGACTCGTTATTCTTGTTAATTATTAAGGAGAAATAAATGGATAATGTATTGAACTAAATGTATAGAACCACATAAGCTGAAAGGTGTGAATAGGATAAATATATTTTCTTTTAAAATCATTGAAATTGACATATCAAAGTTCCTTAGTCTCAATTATAATACCATGTTATAACTCGGCAGAGTTTATTATGGAGACCTTGTTATCAATTCAGAACCAATCATATCAGAACTGGGAATGCATCTGCGTAGACGATGGTTCGACTGATAATACTAAAGAAATTATAGAAGACTTTGCTGAAAAAGATAATAGGTTTAAATTATTTGCTCGACCTCATGAACTCATTAAAGGAGGAAACTCATGTCGAAATTATGGGTTTACTTTGGCAACTGGAGAATTTATTCAATGGTTCGATAGTGACGATATCATGCATCAAGATAAGTTAAGAGATAAAGTTTATTATCTCCAAATGCATTCTAGTTTAAACTATGTCATTAGTAAAACTGTATCATTTCTGCCAAACTCTGAAGACTATATTGAGAGCAATCAACATCTAGATACTAATAATGCCATTATAGATTTTGTAAACTATAAAACAAAATTTTTTACTCCTGGCCCTTTATTCCGGAGAGAATTTCTACAGGGTGAAAGGCTTTTCGATATAGAGTTAAAGAGGCATCAAGAGTATGAATTCTTTTTTAGATTAATATTAAAAGATGACAATTACGGTTTTGTTGATAAGGCGCATACTTATCGGAGAGTACATCATAATCAACTAAGCAAAGCTTCTAAAGGTACATTACAAAAAAGGATTTTATCCTTCATGGCTCTTGAAAAGATGTATCTTGCTTATGCTTCTTCTACACGTAAGAATAAGGAGCTCGAGAGGTATTTTATTAGGAAATTTAAAAGTCAGGCATTTAGGTTTTCATTAAGTTTTAAACTTAGCAAAGCATTGAAAGCGACTAGTTATTTGTACCAAGCCCTAAATTCTTCTCAGAAGTAAACTTTATGTCATTTTCAGTAATAGTTCCAGTTCATAATAAGGGGGTTCATCTAGAGCGTTCAATTAATTCAATTCTGAATCAGACTGAAAAGAATTTTGAATTGATTATAATTAATGATGCCTCTACTGATGGTTCTGCAGAAATAATAGAGAATTTGAAAGATTCTAGAATTTTGAAGTTAAACAGATCCACACCTGGTCCTGGAGGATATGCAGCCAGAAATATGGGAATTGAGGCTTCAACACGAGAATGGATATGTTTTTTAGATGCGGATGATGAATGGGACGATTCTTTGCTATATAATTTAAAAACTTGTATAAGCCAGAATGGAAATGCTGAATTCATTGCTTGGGATTGGCTAAAAGTTAGAGGAGATGAAAAAGTACGGGTTACCTTACCTATTGATGATCAACAAGAATATAGCCTTTTTTCTTTAACCGATTTTCTGTTAAACAGAATGGTTTGGACAGGCGCAGTTGCGATAAAGAAAGAAGTAATAAAAACTGCAGGCATGTTTCCCTATGATAGATGTAAGAGAGGTGGCGACTTAGATACATGGATAAGATGTTTATGGAAGAGTAAATGTAATATATGGATACATAAAGCACTATCTATATACTACACAGACTCAGTAAATATGGTAACTAAAACAACAATATCAGATTTCCCTTGTACTTATTTGACACTTGAAAATTTATTAAAACAGAGCCCTTCACCACAATTAGCATCAGCGATAAAAAAATTTCAAAACTCATCTATTTATTCTGTCCTTGATAGAAATATCAAGGCTGGGAAAGCCATAGATTATAAACTGATGTCAAAGTTTAAACCTTCTATACTTGCGAGTAATTTTATTTTGAAACTACACGTTAAAAGGTTTCTATCTTTTTTGAACTAATAAAAAATACTGCTTTTTCTTCTAAATGATCATTGCAATACACCCTCGTGTTAATAGTTTTACTGATGAATGGATTCAGTATTGTATAGACAATAGTATCAGTTATAAAATAGTAAATTGTTACTCATCTAACATCATAAATGATTTGTGCGGTTGCAGTGCATTAATGTGGCACTGGGATCAAAGTGATGAGAAAGCTATTCTTTTTGCTCGCCAACTAACTTTTTCTCTTGAAGCTGCAGGAATTACGGTATATCCAAATGTCAATACCGTCTGGCATTTTGATGATAAGATTGGACAAAAGTACTTGCTAGAAGCAATAGAAGCGCCATTTGTTACTACACATATTCATTATGATGTACAAGAAGCTTTAGCATGGATAGATAAAAGCACGTTCCCAAAGGTTTTCAAGCTACGTAGAGGTGCAACTTCTACCAACGTTTCGTTGACTAAAACGCCTGAAGCTGCTAAGAAACAAGTAAAAAGAAGTTTTAAGCAGGGCTTTAATTCCATTAATCGTGTATCCATTTTTCAAGATAAGCTAGACAGGTTCAAGAAAGAAAGGTCAATAACTTCGTTTAAGTCTTTGCTTAAAGGTTTTGTTAGGATTTTTGTTCCGACTCAATTTGAAAGAATACATGGGAAGGAAAAAGGTTACATATATTTTCAAGATTTCATACCTGGCAATAATCACGATACTAGGGTTGTTATAGTAGGAAATAAAGCTTTTTCTATTATCAGATATAATAGGAAAGATGATTTTAGAGCATCAGGTAGTGGTCATAAATCATATGACCCAGCCTTAATAGATCCAAGATGTTTGCAAATTGCATTTGAAGTTTCTGAAAAATTAGGGATGCAGTCGTGTGCTTTTGACTTTATTTTAGATACAAACAACAATCCTCTTATTATCGAGATAAGTTATGGATTTGTAACAAAGATATTTCCAGGTTACTGGGATAAAGATCTTGTGTGGCATGAAGGTGAGACAAACATTCATAGTTTGATAATCGAAACCTTTTTACAGAAAGAGTTAATGAAGAAATGATAATTAACTATAATGAAGTAGCCTGAATTTTTAAAATTAGAATTAATGAAAGTCCTGCAATTGGTTACCAAACGTCAGTATCGTGGTGCTGAAGTTTTCGCTGCCAACTTAAGTCGAGAACTTATCAAAAAAGATATAAGTGTTATTTTTGCCGGACTATATTCTGCTCCTGATAACCCTTTAGAAGTAGAGGGGGCCTTGAACATAGATTTGGGAGGAACAAAATCGAAGCTCATCTCATTAACCTTACTCTTTTCATTACTGAAATTGGTAAATAGAGAGCAACCGGATATTATACAAGCCAACGGATCAGATACTCTTAAATATGCCGCATCCCTTAAGTATCTGAAACCAAATCTACCAATAACCTATCGCAATATTAGTATTATAAGTACTTGGATCGGCAAGAATAAAATTAAACAAGCCATTTATCAAACGCTTTTTGCACCGTTTGATTATGTTACTTGTGTCGGCGAAGCTGCCAGGCAAGATTTTATTCATACAATAGGTTTCGCTCCTGATAAGGTCTCTGTTATTAACAGGGGTATTCCTATGCATGCAGTTGATAAAACTGCTGCTAGACTTAAGTTAATAGAGGAATTCAAATTTTCTGATAATGTTAAAATAGTTACACATGTTGGGAATTTCTCACCTGAAAAGAATCATGTGTTTTTACTTAACGTTTTTGAATATTTAAAGCAGAAAGAGTCCTCTGTTAAATTGGTTTTATGGGGAGAAGGAGTTTTACTTGAAGAAATAAGGAAGGATATTGCCTCAAGAGGACTCAAAGATACTGTATTTTTAGGTGGATTTAACAGTAAGATACAAGATGTGATTGCTGGCTCAGATCTCTTTGCATTATGTAGTATTATAGAAGGTGTGCCTGGAGTAATAATGGAAGCAGCTGCACAAAGAGTCCCTGCTATTGCAGTAGATGTAGGTGGTGTAAAAGAAGTAGTTCAAAATGGAAAAACGGGCATTTTGATTCCACATCACGATTCTAAGATCTTTGCTGAAGAAGTATTGAAACTACTAGGCAACAATTCTATTAGAGAATCTATGGGAAATTCAGCTTTTCAACTTGCGAAAGAGTGTTATGACCCTACTACCAATTTGCGAAAATTCATAAGTCTCTACGAAACTATGCAGGCAAGGTATGTCAAATAAAGTCAAAGTACTCCACCTTATTAAATCTCTTGGAAGAGGTGGAGCAGAAATGTTATTACCAGAAACTCTGAAAGTCCACAATCGAGAGGAATTTATATTTTACTATGCTTACTTCCTCCCATGGAAAGATCAAATGGTGCCAGCCATAGTAGAACAGGGAGCCACTACAATCTGCTTTAAAGCTAATAATAATCTGCAGATGTTTCAGCGGGTAGGTGAAATCAGTCAATATGTGCAGGATCACCAGATTGATGTGATTCATAGCCATCTTCCTTGGGCTGGGGTAGTTGCAAGGTTAGTGGGGAAGAAGACGGGCGTACCAGTAATTTATACTGAGCATAACAAGTGGGAACGATACAATAAGATCACGTATTGGCTTAATAAACTCAGCTTCAGGTGGCAGGACGCTGCTGTGGCAGTGTCTGACGACGTACAGCAATCTATCCGAAAGAATTCCAGTATTAATTTTCGCGAGTTTATTTTGCCAGTGAAGCAGAGCTCTGTGAAAGTTTACGAAACAACACATGAACCATACCTGCTCAATGTCCTGAATGGGGTGAATACTAATCATTTTGTGAGGGATGAAGAAGCAGGTTTGCTTATACGGCAGGAGCTGGGTATACCAGCTAATGCTCCAGTGATTGGGACAGTTTCTGTTTTTCGCTTTCAAAAGCGGTTGGATATTTGGATAGAGATTGCTGCTGCCATTCTTCAGAAAATACCTGAAGCCCATTTCATCATTGTGGGAGATGGGCCCCTTAAAGAAGAGTTACTGGTTAAAAGGAAGTCACTAGGGATAGGTGAGCGGATACATATGCCTGGACTCAAAATAGATGTGAAGCCCTACTTCAGCGCCATGGATATTTATATGATGTCATCTATCTTTGAAGGGTTGCCAATTGCTTTATTAGAAGCCATGAGTTGTGGCTGTGCGGTGATCAGCACCAAAGCAGGCGGTGTAGGTGAGGTCGTAGAAGAAGGTAAAAGTGGTTTACTGTGCGAAGTAAATAATTATATGAAATTGGCTGATTATGGTGTGCAGTTAATGCATAGTTCTGACCAACGTTTTGCCTTAGCTGAAGGAGCTCGTAAAAGGGTAGTAGCCGATTTCAGCATCACAAAAATGGCAAAGCAGCTTGAGGCCTTGTATCTGTTTTTTAAGGACGAGAGGATAAGCCAAGGCAATTGACCCTCAGCCTTAATGTCATCAACTGTAGGATTTTTTCTATGTTTTAGGAAAATAGGAAAGATTGATATAGCTGAGAAATAATACAGAACGAACAATTCTTTCGAGAAGCCAATTTTGGCTATTTGTTCTTTATGATCACGGCACTATGGAAGTTTGGGTCTGTGTATTAGTTATTAGTTATGAAAATAAGAAAAGGAACCGAATCCGATATACCAGCGATTGTAGAATTATTAAAATCTTCTCTAGGGGAAGGACTGATACAGAAGTCAGAGAAATTATGGAATTGGAAACATGTGAATAATCCACATGGGGCGTCACCTATACTGGTAGCGGAACAAGATGGACAAGTAGTGGGCGTAAGAGCTTTTCTGCGATGGCAATGGAAATATAAGGGGCAAGTATTCCAGGCAATTCGAGCAGTAGACACAGCAACTCATCCTGAATTTCAGGGTAAAGGTATATTTAAAAAACTAACGCTACAAGGGCTTAACGATGCACTAGATGAAGGAATACATCTAGTGTACAACACACCTAATGAAAGTAGTAAGCCTGGTTACCTGAAGATGGGGTGGGTCGATATAGGGCGTATGGCCTTAAAGCTAAAAGTTAATGTATTGGCTTATAAACAATTTGATTTACCGGTATTGCCCGAGCAGGACTGGGTTAAATTATCAAATCTCCTTCCTAATATTTCAAATCCAATAGTAAAGGCAGAACAAGCACAGACACTACTTAGCCCTGATTATATCAAATGGCGCTACCAAGATAATCCATTGTTTGATTACAATTTTCTTTCTGACTATCAGTCTTTTGTGCTATTTTTTCGTTTTAAGCCTCACAGCTTTGGGCAGGAAATGAGAGTTGTGGATTTGCTTATTGATGAGCAGAAATTCGATAAAAGTGCTAAAAATGCATTATCTAATTCCTTTCAAAAGATTAATAGAGCCTGTTTTTTGACTTCTGTTTCTGGCAGGCACTTTCAATTAGTATATGGTGTTTACCCTGACATGGGAATAATACCTGTTATGGACAAAGGCCCTATTATAACACTGCGCAATGTTAACTTGGAAGAACAAGTATTTGCGGAATTAAGTAATCAAGAAAATTGGGGTTATACCCTTGGGGATATGGAGTTGTTTTAGAGCAGATGGTAGGCGCAATTGTACTCATTTTCTTATTTCATTTTATAAACCAGCTTCTTCTTAAAAGTTATCGGAAAAAGTTTTCTTTTTTCTCGGTAGCGCTGATGAATAAACTGTACTTCTATCATCTTCTTTTTTGGGGTGTCTACTATGTCTACACTATTTCTAACCCCTCTGATTCAAAATCCTATTTTTCTCGCTCTGCTGAATTTAGTGGTGAATGGCTGAACTTGTTTCAGACGAGTACCACATTTATAATTTTTGTAGCTCATCCATTTACTGGTAAACTTGGTTTTAGCTATGAAATGGTCATGCTCTTATTTTCATGGTTTGGATATATAGGCTTTGTTCATTTCTATATTTTCTTTCGGGAAAATATAAGACTTAATTATAAAATCTGGGGTTTTGATCTACTCATCATTCTACTCTTTTTGCCTAACATGCATTTCTGGACTGCATCTTTAGGAAAAGGTTCAATTATATTTATGGGATTGGGGTTATTTGCCTATGCCATGCGTTTTCCTCAAAAACGCGCTTTTGCTTTACTCATGGGCTCAGTTATAGTGTATATGATCCGTCCACATATGTTTATGTTTTTAGGAGTAGGCGCCGTAATCGGATATTTTACGGGCAGAGAGAAAGTGCCACTCTACCAGAAAATATTGGTTTATGTTGCTTTTGCCGGAGGCATTTTTGTGATGTCTGATCAAATACTGGCAATGGCGAATATTAATGAAGAAGATGTTCTAGGGAGTTTTGAAGATTTTTCTCAACTGCAAGCGGGACGGCTAAGCCGTGCCAGTTCTGGGGTTAATATAACAAACTATCCTTTGCCAATAAAGCTGTTTACCTTTTGGTTTAGGCCTCTTTTTGTCGATGCTCCTGGCGCACTCGGTATATTTGTGTCATTCGAAAATCTACTATATGTAATCCTTGCCTGGAAGTTAGTAGATAAAGATTTTATACCATTTCTAAAGAAGTCAACCTCGTTAGTAAAAATGAGTTTGGTGATCTTTATTTCTTCTTCTATAGCGCTATCATTTGTAATGTCAAACTTGGGAATTGCGATGCGGCAGAAAAGTATGGTAATGTATTTCTTGTTTTTCGTAATTGTTTCTTTTTTAGAATACAAGAAAAAGAAAAAAATTGCCTTGGTTCAGCTGAAGAAGAGGATGGAAGAGCAGGAGGCTTACCCTTTATCGGCCCTTCCTTATAAATAGAGGAATGAGTAATCTACTCTTTTACCCTATAAGAAGGGAAGATTTCATAAAGATCAGTGTAAGCGGGCAAATCATGTTACCCAAAAAAATAAAATGATTAAAGATAAACCAATTTTTACCATTTCTCTGGATTTTGAGCTGTATTGGGGTATTTTTGATAAAGTGCCTTTGGCTGAGCGCAAGCTATACTTCGCAAATACACGGCGGGTGATACCGGAGATGCTTACACTTTTTAAGCAGCAGCAAGTACATGTGACCTGGGCCACGGTGGGCATGCTCTTTGCCGAAGATTGGAAGGACTGGACGACCACTACACCCTTCGTTCAGCCTTCGTATCATAATGGTCGACTGTCGGCTTATCGGCTAAATGAAGAGTATGGCCATGATGACAGCCTGAGATATTCCTTTTTTGCCCCGGCGCTGGTAGAGCAGATTCATCAGACACCTTATCAGGAAATGGCTACACATACCTATGCGCACTATTATTGTCAAGAGGTTGGTCAGACGTTAGAACAGTTTCGACATGACTTACAGGCGGCTCAGAGCATAGCTACTAGGCGTGGTATGAAGCTGGAGTCGCTTGTATTTCCGCGTAATCAATTTAACAAAGATTACCTACGTGTCTGCCATGAAGAGGGCATCAGAGCGGTTCGTTCTAACCCAGTAGATTGGTTCTGGGAGCATACAGTGGAGGATAAACTGTCGAAGCGAATTTTCCGAACACTTGATGCCTACTTACCCCTTAGTAATAAAACTTCCTTTCCTCTTTCTTCTTTGAAGCTAGAGGATGGTTTTCCTCTAGCAATACCTGCCAGTCGATTTTTGAGACCAGTTGACGGGAAAAGAGAAGTTCTTAACAAACTACGTCTCCACCGTATCCTATCAGAAATGACTGTTGCCGCCAGTCGTAAGGAGTGCTACCACCTTTGGTGGCATCCTCATAACTTCGGCAATTACCCTGAACGCAGCATGGCTGATCTGCGTGTGATTATTAATCATTATAATAAACTGCAGGAACAATATGGCATGCAAAGTATGAGTATGCAGGAAATTTATGAATATATAAGCTACAAGCCAGTTCACTCCTTTTGAAAGAAGCTCCTACTTCTAAAAAGAGGGAGTTAGAAAAAATATTTCATATTCCCCTCCTGTTTTTAGGAGGAGGTAGTTATAGGTCTTTACCTTTATACTTGAAAACAAATTTTACCTAATGCCACCAGTACTTATTCGCATCACCACAGTGCCAATCTCCCTCCAGAAGCTGATAACAGGCCAATTGCCATATATGCGTATCAAGGGCTTTGAACCCATTATGGTGTCTGCGGCGGGGCCTGAGTCAGAGGCGGTGGTGCGTGAACAGGAAGCATCCCTGATTGAAATCAAATTAACCCGCAAAATTACGCCGTTACAGGATTTGAGGGCGCTCTGGCAGTTCTACCGCCTTTGTAAAAAGCACAAGCCCGCTATAGTACACTCACATACTCCGAAAGCAGGTATTATTGGTATGTTAGGAGCCAAGCTTGCAGGCGTGCCGGTTCGCCTACATACTGTAGCCGGTCTACCACTTATGGAAACTAATGGCAAGACACGGAAAGTGCTTGAAGGAGTAGAGAAACTCACTTATGCTTGTGCGACCAAAGTTTACCCAAATTCAACAGTATTAAATGATTTTATCTTGAGAAGCAGATTTTGTGGGCCGGAGAAAGTAAAAGTGATTGGTAACGGGAGCAGCAACGGCATCAACACAGCCTTTTTTAGCAAGATGCAGTTGGATGCTATTAAGCTAGAGGAACTGAAAGCTGGTTTGGGTATAAAGCCTACTAACTTTGTTTTTGTATTTATCGGTCGTTTGGTTAAAGACAAGGGTATCCAAGAGCTCGTCATTGCCTTTAAAAAACTTCAGGTGCAATATGCAGAGGTAAAACTTCTCCTGGTCGGGTCATTTGAACAGGATCTTGATCCGATTGATACCAGCATTTTACAAGAGATTGAAAATAATCAGGCTATTCTTTCTGTAGGGTTTCAGCATGATGTGCGACCATATTTAGGTGTTAGTCATGCACTTGTATTTCCTTCTTACCGTGAGGGTTTCCCCAACGTGCCCATGCAGGCTGGATGCTTTGATTTACCTTGCATTGTGACAGATATCAACGGATGCAATGAGATTATCCATCATGGGAAAAATGGATTAATCGTACCTCCCAAGTCAATGGAGAGACTTTATGACGCCATGTTAAACCTTATTACAGATAAAGTAAGCTTTGTCTATATGCAATCGCAGGCACGGCGCATGATTGTAGAGCGTTACGAGCAAACCCATTTCTGGGAGCTTTTATTAAAAGAATACCACGCCCATCTGAAACAACATGAACTTATATAGTAGATTTTTTAAGCGTCTGATTGATTTTGTGCTAAGCCTAAGCGCATTTATCATACTGCTTCCAATCTTTCTGGTTGTTACGCTCTTGCTGGCTATTGCCAATGATGGCAAGCCCTTCTTTCTGCAGCCGCGACCGGGAAGGCATGGCCGCATCTTCCGGGTGATCAAGTATAAGACGATGAATGACAAGCGTAATTCCCAAGGTGATCTGCTGCCTGATGCCGACCGCCTGACCTCAATCGGTTCTTTTGTTCGCAAGACCTCCCTAGACGAGTTACCGCAGCTGCTTAATGTAATCAAAGGGGAAATGTCACTAATCGGACCCCGTCCTTTGCTGGTGGAATACCTGCCGCTGTATAACGAGATACAGAGCCGCCGCCATGAAGTTCGCCCTGGTATTACCGGTTGGGCTCAGGTAAATGGGCGTAACGCCATCAGTTGGGATGAAAAGTTTATATACGATGTTTGGTATATCGAAAATATGTCCTTTGTTTTGGACTTGAAGATCATTGGCTTAACAATAATAAAAGTGTTAAAATCGGAAGGGATATCTCCTGAAGGGCAACTTATTATGCCAACTTTTACAGAATATATTCGGCAAAAAAATAAATAATATCTGAATGAAAAGAATACTTGTAACAGGTGCTGGTGCGTTGCTGGGTCAGGGAATATTGCGTTGCCTCAACGTTTCATCACAAGAATATTATATTATCACAGCTGACCCAGACTATAGGGCGCAAGGTCACAGCTTAGGAAACAAAGCTTATACCATACCTATGGTAAGTGACCCTAAATTTTTAGACTTTATTGAGGAGTTGATAAAGAAAGAGCAAATAGATGTCATATTAATTGGTACTGATGTTGAATTGCCAGTTTTTTCTAAAAATAAAGAGAGATTAGAACAGCAACATGGTATAAAAGTTATAGTTTCTAATCTCCATGTAATTGGTATAGCCAACAATAAATGGCTAACTGCCCAATTTCTTAAAGAAAATGGCTTCCCTTATCCTTTATCAGCGCTTACTACAGATAAAGAGTCTATTGCAGAATTGCGTATGAGTCGCCCTTTCCCCTTTATTGCAAAGCCAGTTGATGGAGCTCGCTCTAAAGGCATTAAAATTATTGAAAACGACAATGACCTCCAGGAGATTTGTTCTTACCCTAATAATCTTGTAGTACAAGAGATGATAGGAGAACAGGAAGGAGAGTATACCACAGGATGTATGGTGGTAGATGGTAAGTGTCTGGCAATTGTCTCTCTTAAGAGGGACTTACGCGATGGAAATACTTACAGAGCCTATAGAGATGGTGAAAACCCCTATGACACAATTATTTCTAGTATAGCAGAAAGACTAGGAGTGGAGGGACCTGCCAATTTTCAGTATAGAATTAAGGACGGACAGCCTGTAGTATTTGAAGTAAATAGTAGGTTCAGTGGTACTACGCCCCTGCGATATATGTTCGGATTTAATGAGGTTGAGGCTCTACTGAATCATTTGTTTAAAGTAGAGGTGATGAAGCAACCTAATCTTCGGAATGGAGCTGTTTTCAGAACTTGGTCTGATATTTTTGTAGAAAAATCACAAATGGAAGAGTTAAAAGAGAAAGGGGTCTTGGAAAAATACGAAAGCCAGTATTATCCATTTAAAGTTAAATAACCCCAGCATAAATAGTCGAGCGTATGAAAAGAACAGCTGTAATTGGTGCTAACGGCTTCCTGGGACGGAAGCTACTTAGTGTCTATATGGAAAGAGGGCATTCAGTAACAGCCGTATACAATAGGAATTTTCATAATATACCAAATAGCTCCCAAGCTCTATCCTTTGATCATTTCATCAACGGGGATTTATTTTTTGATAACATTGTATTTGCTGCTGGGAATTTTTCTAGTACTCATGAAGAGTTGATAGCACTAAATTGCAAAGGCTTGTTGGAAATAACAGCTAGATATCCAAATGCAAGGTTAGTCTATATTTCGAGCACAAATGTTTATGGGACGCATACTAGTACAATTAATGAAGATTCAACCTTTAACATTCCGACTTTGTATGGAAGAGCAAAGCTAGCAGGAGAATTTATTGTTTCGGCATTGAAAAGTTTTGCCATAATAAGACTGGCTTATTTATATGGCCCTGGGTTGCAAAATAAATCATTTTTGCCAACTATTATAAATGATGCCCTTCATAATAAAAAAATTGTATTGATGGGAAAAGGAGAGAGAGAACAGGACTACCTACATGTTAATGACGCAGCAGACCTCTGTTTTGCAGCTACTAATTATCCTGAGAATGGAGTATTTCTAGGAGCTACTGGCCAGTCTATCTCTAATATTGAAGTAGCAAAGAATGTATGTGCAAAAATAGATTGTTGTTTAATAGAATTTACTGGTGAAGAAAGAGGGACTTCATTTTACTTTGATCCAGTGCAAACTTTCGATAAACTGAACTGGCGCCCTAAAGTAGCATTTATCGATGGAATAAAGTCTTGTATATAAGAAATGAGGTATCTTATCTTTGGTGATGTCCATGGGAATCTAGTTGCACTAGAGAAAATGTTACAGAAGGCTGGACCAGAAGTAGATTTCATTGTGAGCCATGGAGATGTGGTAAACTATGGGCCCTGGAGCAATGAGTGTGTACAACTTTTGCAAAACATCCAATGCAAATGCTTGCTTGGAAATCATGAATCTTATTTCATAGAAGGGAATTATCCCGGTGAAAATAAAATAGCTCAGATTTTTTTTAACCACTGCTATGAATCATTCAACCAACAAGAAGTCATCTCAGCCTATGGTGATAATATACAGGTGGGTGATTTTGAGATTCAGCACACTGTAAATAATCAATATATTTTCCCAGACACAGACCTGAATGCGCTCAACTTGAAGCTTAATTATATTGTAGGTCATTCCCATTATCAATTCTCTGGTAAAACTGAAGATGGGAAATTGCTTATAAATACAGGAAGTGTTGGTCAAAATAGAAAATTTATTAATCTAATTAATTACATTATTTATGATACTGTGTCTTCAGAAATTAAGCTGGAGTCAATCGTGTATGATATAAATCCTGTCATAAATAAAATGAAAAGTGAGAAGTATCCTCAACTTTGCATTGACTACTATCTGAATAAAAATAAACAATGAATACTAAGATCTGGCTCTCTTCCCCTCACATGGGGATAAACGAGTTTAAAAATGTCAAAGAGGCTTTTGATACCAACTGGATCGCTCCGCTTGGGCCACATGTAGATGGCTTTGAGCGCGACCTGGCAGAGTTTCTGGGGGAGGGTGTGCATGTGGCAGCCCTGAGCTCCGGCACGGCAGCGCTGCACCTGGCGCTCATCATGCTGGGCGTGAAGGCGGGTGATGAAGTTATCTGCCAGAGCATGACCTTCTCTGCTTCTGCTAACCCGATCGCTTACCAGGGCTCTACACCGGTGTTTGTAGACAGTGATGACCGTACCTGGAACATGTCGCCTGACCTGCTGGAATCTGCTATTCAGGACCGCATACGCAATGGCAAGAAGCCGAAGGCGATCATTGTGGTACATCTGTACGGCATGCCGGCCGAGATGGACCGCATTATGGCCATAGCTGACCGCTTTGCTATACCTGTGGTAGAGGATGCGGCGGAGGCTTTGGGCTCAACTTATAAAGGCAGCAAGCTTGGTACATTCGGGGCGATGAGTATCCTTTCCTTCAACGGGAACAAGATCATCACCACTTCTGGTGGTGGCGCGCTGGTGTCAAACAACGAGGCCTACATCAAGCAGGCCCGTTTTCTGGCTACGCAGGCCCGGGATGCAGCACCGCATTACCAGCACTCACACATCGGGTATAACTACCGCATGAGCAATGTGTGCGCCGCTATCGGCCGCGGGCAGATGGATGTGCTGCTGGATCGTGTGCAGCAGCGCCGTGCTAATTATACCTTCTACCAGGAAGCGTTAGCTTCTATACCTGCTATTCAATTTGCAGAGGAGCCTAATGGAGACTACTACTCCAACCGCTGGCTGAGCACCGTGTTGGTAGATGATAGCCAGGGAGTAAGTCGTGAGGATATCCGTTTGGCTTTGGAGCGGGAAAATATTGAGTCGCGCCCACTCTGGAAGCCGATGCACTTGCAGCCAGTATTTGAAAGTGCTCCTTATTATGGCGATGGTACCAGTGAGCGACTGTTTGATAAGGGGCTTTGCCTGCCTTCGGGTTCTAATATGACTGACGAAGAGCGAGAGCGGGTAGTACGTTGTATAAAAGTGTGCTTTGCTCAATAAAAGCAGTTCTTGGCAAATAAAATTAATTCCACCTGAGACTTGACGCGAGATGCAAAGCACAGGTGGAATTTTTGCGTATAAGCAAATAACTGTTTCACTTGAGGAACAAACAGTTAAATTCTGAACTATTCAGTTTTTTTTCTGTAATTTTGCGCTGCACGCTATATCTTTAAAGATGTAAAGGATATAATTATGCTGGTGAAGCTGCGTTAAGAGTTAGTTAATGTGTGAACTGTTAATTAATTTCTGGCGTATGCAGGAACTTTTGACTGTACAAAACAGGTATTAATTTAAATTAAAACGAACGCTGGCCTATCGCAGTAATCTAAGCTCTTCTCTACCTGAGACCTCCGTATGAAAACATTTTTACAGAACAAGGCATTACCCAAATGGATCATCCTGATCATCGATCAAATCATATCCACCTGGTCATTTGCCTTGTCTTTCTTTATCATTCGCCAGTTTGACTTCGAAACGATCCTGCGGGGTCACTTTTTCGTGTACAGCGGCATATACCTGGCAATTTCTGTCATTGTGTTTTATGCCATGCGCATTCACACCGGACTGATCCGCTACTCCAGCACCGATGATATTTACCGCATTTTCACTGCTGTTTTGATGACTAGCCTGCTTTATGGGGCTATCATAGGATTTTGGGTCACACCGGAGTTGCATATCGATTCGGTGAACATCTATGTGGTGTTGCTGGTCAATTTTTTTATCAGTTCTTCAGTACTGATCATGATGCGTCTGGGTGCGAAGGCTTTATTCTACTACATTAAGCGCGGTGCCAGCGGCGACAAGGAGTCTGTGCTGATCTACGGAGCCGATAGTTTTGCCATATTGGTGAAGCAGGCGCTGGAACTCAGCAATGCCGGCCGCCTGAACATCGTGGGTTTTGTGGACGATAATCCCAATAAGATCAATAAACACATCCAGCAGAAGCGGGTTTTCCATATCAATAATATCGAAAAACTGCAGCGGAAGCTGAAAATCGATAAACTGGTTATTCTGAGTGAGGATCTGAAATCGGAGGCCCGCAAGAATGCCATCGAAACCTGTGTGGAGCTTGGTATAAAAGTAGTGACTGTTCCACCGACAGAGCAGTGGATGTCAGGCCAGTTGCGCATGAACCAGATACAGGATCTACGCATTGAAGACCTGCTGCAGCGTCCGCCGATCGTGATCGAGAACGACAAAATATCGGCCGATCTGGCTGGTAAGCGTATCCTGATCACAGGAGGCGCCGGTTCTATCGGCTCAGAAATCGTGCGGCAGGTGCTTTCTTACAGTCCGGAGATGGTGATCATCTGTGATCAGGCCGAGTCGCCACTGCACGAATTGCAACTGGAAATGGAAGAGCACTTTCCGGAAGCTAACCTGAAGCTTTGTATTGCCGATATCCAGAACTTCAACCGCATGTATGCCCTGTTCAAGGAATATAATCCTCAGATGGTGTACCATGCCGCGGCATACAAGCATGTGCCGATGATGGAGTGTAACCCTTCTGAAGCGATTCTGACAAACGTAATGGGCACCAAGCATCTGGCGGACCTTTCGATGACTTTCGATGTAGAGAAGTTTGTCATGATCTCCACGGACAAGGCGGTGAATCCAACCAATATCATGGGGGCTTCGAAGCGTATAGCGGAGATCTATATCCAGTCGCTCAACAACATCAGTGCACAGCCTAAATTGCAGGATAATATCAAAGGCACAGCCCTGCAGCAGACCCGCTTCATTACAACCCGCTTCGGCAACGTGCTGGGTTCCAATGGCTCTGTTATTCCGCGCTTCCGTTCCCAGATCGAGAAAGGCGGTCCGATCACGGTAACGCATCCCGATATCACGCGCTATTTCATGACCATACCGGAAGCAGTGCAGTTGGTGCTTGAAGCCGGCACGATGGGCAGGGGCGGTGAGATCTTCATCTTCGACATGGGGCAACCTGTAAAGATCGTGGACTTGGCCCGCAAGATGGTCAAACTGGCTGGTCTGACTGCAAATGATATCGAAATTGTGTTCTCTGGCTTGCGCCCGGGCGAGAAGCTGTACGAAGAACTCCTGAATCAGGAAGAACTCACTATCCCGACTCACCACGAGAAGATCAAAGTATCAAAAGTGCGCGAGTATACCTACAATAAGGTCCTCGCCAGTATCAACGAGCTCCTCAATCTCAACAAAGACGGCGATGAGTTGGATACGGTCAGGCAAATGAAAAAGATCGTCCCAGAATTCAAGAGCAAAAACTCCAGGTTCGAGGAGTTGGATTCGATGGTGCAATAACCTCAATTTTGGTAAAATAGCAGAAGGCCCGGATTTAGTCTGGGCCTTCTGCTATTTTAGGTTACTACGCTTTAGTGAAAAGTCCCCTTCAAAGGGGCGGCTCAACGAAGAATTAAATGTCACCTCCAGTTCTGAGAGTAGGTACTTCCTGTTTTCATAGGCCGCGCTAAATCTACAACGCCGGCAACACTTTGCTCTTCACTTCCCCAAACCCTACTCTAATCCCATTCCGCTCAGCGAAGCCACGCATGATCACCGTGTCGTAGTCATTAATGAATTTACGCTCGGAGCCGTTGGACAGTTGAATGGGCTGGGTGCCGCGCCAGGTGAGTTCGAGCATAGAGCCGTAGGAGGTTTTGTCGTGGCCGCTGATGGTGCCGGAGGCGTACATGTCGCCTACCTGTATGTTACAACCGTTACTGCTCTGGTGCGCCAGCTGCTGGTTCATGTTCCAGTACATATACCTGAAGTTAGAGCGGCAGATGCTGTTTTCGTGACCGTCTTCTGGTTGCAGTAGCACCTCCAGGTTGATGTCGTAGTTGTGATCGCCATGAAACTCCAGGTATGGCAGTGGCCTCGGATCCTGCACAGGACCTTTCACACGGAAGGGCTCCAGTGCATCTAAAGTAACCACCCAAGGCGAAATAGAAGAAGCAAAGCTCTTGGCCAGGAAGGGGCCCAATGGTACGTACTCCCAGGTTTGCATGTCGCGGGCAGACCAGTCATTGAAAAGCACCAAGCCGAAGATATAATCGTCTGCTTCGTCCGGGCTGATCATGTCTCCCAGACGGGTTTCACGACCTGTGATAAAAGCCACTTCCAGTTCAAAGTCGAGCAAACGGGAAGGGCCGAAAGTTGGGGCATCCGCATCGGGCGCCTTGGTTTGTCCATTAGGGCGGCGGATGTCAGTGCCAGACACAACAATAGAAGAGGCACGCCCATGGTAGCCGATCGGGATGTGCTTCCAGTTGGGCAATAAAGCGTTTTTCGGGTCGCGGAACATGGTACCCACATTGGTAGCGTGCTCGATGCTAGAATAGAAGTCTGTATAGTTACCCACTTTCACAGGCATCAGCATGCGAACGGATGTCTGCTTGATGAGGCATTCCTGCATCAGTTTGCTGTTACCGCTGATCTCGTCGTTATCATTGCGCAACAACTCAGACACGCGGTTGCGTACAGCCCGCCAGGCCGGCTTGCCCAAAGAAATGAAATCGTTCAGGTATGGACGGTGAAAAACGGTCGGATCGATGTCGAGGAGCTCAAACAGGTTATATTGTGCGACTGCATAAAGATCGAGTACATAATCGCCGATAGCCACACCAACACGCGGGTCTTTGGTGGCCGACTCGAAAATGCCGAAAGGAAGATTTTGTATAGGGAAGTCGCTCTCAGGTGCTATTTCGATCCAGGAATGCAGGGAAGGGTCGTTCGCTTTTATCATAGTGCAAGAAAATCTGGGTTGTCAGACAAAGATAGAGATTTTGAGGAGTATGGGAAAGGCGAAAGTTGTAGAGGTGAATTGAATATACCTGACCATACCTACAGTTTAAGCAAAGCAGTAACTTGCACTCACTCTATACTTGAGGTAGAGCAAACCTGTTTAAAACAAAAAGCAGGCACCGATTTCTCAGCACCTGCTTTTGTATAGGAAGGTCTCTTATTCTTTGTTAAATTTCCCTTGTCAGATTTTAAGGAAGTGGCGTCATATTAACAGCCTCTACCGCTCTGATTTCAGGTACGGCCTTTAGCACAGACTGCTCCACACCAGCTTTAAGTGTCATAGTAGACATCGGGCATGTGCCACAGGCGCCGAGCAACTCCAGCTTCAGGGTCATATCATCGGTTACTTCAAGCACTTTCACGTTGCCGCCGTCAGCTTCCAGGTAGGGCCTGATCTGGTCGAGGGCACTCTCGATGCGAAGTAAAAAATCGTTATCAACATTAATAGTAGCCATTTGTCCTAGCTTTTAATTTCTACAGGTTGTGTTTTGGCCAGGGTTGCGTTGCGAACAGATACCTGCTGCGCAACAGCCTGGGCTAGCTCTCTGAAAACACCGGAAGCCGGAGAATCGTTCTGCAAGGCTACCGGAGTTCCTGCATCACCGCTCTCACGGATACTTTGTACTAACGGCACCTGCCCTAATACCGGCACATCAAATTTCCTGGCCAGGTTCTGACCACCTTCCTGACCAAAGATATAATATTTATTCTCAGGAAGTTCGGCTGGTGTAAAGTAAGCCATGTTCTCGACCACACCCAGCACCGGCACATTGATCTGCGGCTGGCGGAACATCTGCAAGCCCTTCTGCGCATCAGCAATGGCCACTTTTTGTGGTGTCGTCACGATTACGGCGCCTGTTACCGGCAGCACCTGCACCATGGTCAGGTGGATGTCGGATGTTCCCGGAGGAAGGTCGAGTAGCAGGTAATCCAGTTCGCCCCACTCCACATCCGATATGAATTGCTTCAGCGCAGAGCTTGCCATCGGTCCACGCCAGATCACGGCATGATCAGGCGGTGTCAGGAAACCAATAGACATCAGCTTAACACCATATTTTTCAACCGGGATGATGTAGTTCTTGCCATGATCGCCTTGTACCATGCTCGGGCGCTGGTCTTCGACACCAAACATAGTAGGTATAGACGGCCCGAAAATATCGGCATCGATCAGGCCTACTTTAGCGCCAGACTGTGCCAGGGCAATAGCCAGGTTGCTTGTAACCGTAGATTTGCCAACGCCACCCTTGCCAGAAGCGACAGCAATGATGTTTTTCACGCCTGTAAGCACTTCGCTGCTGCCCGCGCGACCAGAAGTAACACGGGAGGTCATGTTCACCGTTACTTCTGCCTCCTTGTCCACCATGGTATGGATGGCACGGATACAGGCATTGCGGATGAGGTCTTTGAGTGGGCAGGCTGGTGTAGTCAGGATTACGGTGAAGCTCACGTTCTTGCCGTCTACCTGCACATCCTCTATCATGTTCAGCGTCACCAGGTCTTTGCCAAGATCCGGCTCCTCTACATAACTGAGGGCTTTGAGTATATCTTGTTTTGTAATTGCCATAGTATTAATAGCTTTGGTAAAGCCTTACAAAGATACAAACAAAAAAACTTTAAACATGATTTAGAGGGGGATAATAGGTATAGCGCGGTACGATTGCATAACGTTCTTTTGGCCAGGCTGTGCTTGCGTTGCGGAAGCTGTTAAAGGTATGACACACTAACTTGTTTTATAGCTTCGCCTGTGCGGCGGGCACCTACTTTTTCCCTTGACAAAAAAATAGAGGGCCCCTACCCCCAGTAGGCAAAAAAGTCAAGACCCTCCAAATCGAGGGCCCCCTACCCCTACTCGCTGAACGCTCTTGACAGGGGGACCCCTTCACCCCCAACAGTGGAGCGTCATTTAGGTGCACCTAGCTCAGGTGATTTGCTTCGTAGTGTCAGTGCAAGTCAGTCTTGCTATACCTGCCAGTGGTGTGTAGTATATGTCAAATCCTACAGCGCTTATACCTGTAAAGTAGTAGTGGCAAAAAAAACCTCCTTGGATAAGGAGGGCAGGGGTGGTTCGACCTGGTATTGCAAAGGAACTTCAGCTGCTATGAAGCTATATCTCTGAATTATTAGCTGTATTAAAGCTCCCTTCCAAGAAGACAGGGGGAAGTCAATTGTGCAAGAGCCGTTACCTGTGAAGTAATCCTAAATCCTTAAAATCCTACTCCAACCCTATAGCGATTCAACAACTTAAACCCTTATATTTGTAACCCCTCAAAACAGCATATCATGTCCCTTATCCCGAAAGAAGTAGTTGACCAGATCCTTGCGCAATCCGATATAGTGGAAGTAGTGGGCGATTTTGTGTCGCTTAAGAAGAAGGGGCAGAACCTGTGGGCCTGCTGCCCTTTTCACCACGAGAAGTCACCGTCCTTTTCGGTGTCGCCGGCGAAAGGTATTTACAAATGCTTTGGTTGCGGCAAGGCGGGTAACTCGGTGCAGTTTATCATGGATGTGGAGGGCACGAGTTTTCCGGAGGCGCTGAAGTACCTGGCCAAAAAGTATGGGATTGAGGTGCCCGAAGACCAGCCCAACCCGGAATATGCCCGGGAGCAGAGCGAGCGCGACAGCCTGTACATCGTCTCAGACTTTGCCAGCAAGCACTATCAGCAGCTGCTCCAGAATCACGAGGAGGGAGGTATAGGGCAATCTTACCTGAAGGAGCGCGGACTCAGCAATAATACCATCAAAAAGTTTGAGCTGGGATATAGTCTCGATGCCTGGTCTGACCTGACTGATACGGCTCTCAAGGCAGGGTATAAGCAGAAGTACCTGGAGGCGACGGGACTGACTATTGCAAAGGAAGACGGCAAAAAATATGACCGCTTCCGGGGACGTGTTATGTTTCCGATCCACAACATTTCGGGACGTGTTATCGGCTTTGGTGCCCGTACGCTCAAGAGCAACGACAAGAAAAGTCCGAAGTACCTCAACTCCCCAGAGTCGGAGATCTACCACAAGAGCAACGTGCTCTACGGCATGTACCAGGCCCGGCAGGCCATCCGGATGCAGGACATGTGTTACATGGTGGAAGGCTACCTGGATGTGTTGTCACTGCATCAGGGTGGTGTTGAAAATGTGGTATCCTCGTCGGGAACCTCGCTTACTGAAGGTCAGATCAAACTCATTGCCAGGTATACCCAGAACATTACAGTACTCTACGATGGTGACGCAGCAGGTATAAAAGCTTCCCTGAGAGGTATAGACCTGATTCTGGAGAATGGGCTGAACGTGAATGTGGTCACTTTCCCCGCTGGAGAAGACCCGGATTCCTATATCCACAAGGTAGGCGACGAGAAGTTCAAAGCCTATGTGGCAGAGAATGCCCAGGATTTTATTTCATTTAAAACAAGTCTATACGCCGAAGAGTCGAAGGGCAACCCGGTGAAGAAGGCGGAGGCGATACGTGAGATCGTAACCTCTATTTCCAAAATTCCGGATCCGATCAAGCGCACGGTTTTCTTCCGGAGCTGCAGCCTGATTTTCGACATCGATGAGCAGCTGCTGATTTCAGAGTACAACAAGATGCACCTGCAGGAGCGCCAGCAAAAGCAGCAGCGCTCGGGGAGTCCGGAGGATCTGGCAGAAGCAGAAGCCTACGAGGCAGAGCAGATGGCGGCTGAAAAGCCTGCCACAGAAGCCGATAGTCTGAAGCGCTACGAGCGAGAGATTGTGCGCATGTTGCTCAATTACCCTGATAAAGTGCTGGTGGATGGTCAGAATACCTGCCAGTACATGCTCGAGCAGCTGGAAGATGTGGATTTCCGAACGCCGCTCTATGCCCGCCTGATTGAGGTGGTAAAGGAGAAGTTGCTACAGGGTGTTATACCTGCGGCAGAAGATTTTATTAACTATCCGGACCAGGAAATACGAACGGAGGCAACCAACTTGTTGTCAGATCCCTACGAACTTTCTCACAACTGGGAAACCCACCAGATTTACGTGCCCCACGAGTCAGATTTGCTGCCATACGGTGCCGAACGAGCCGTGCTGCGTCTGAAATGGCGCAATGTGCAGTTGCTCATGAAATCCGAAATGGAGAAGCTACGCCTCGTAACAGATCCAACGGAGCAGGACCGTGTGCTGCAGGTCATCTTCCAACTCAAATCCTTTGAAAAGCAGATCGGCGACTTGCTGGGGATTGTGGTGAATAAATAGTTTAGATTTTCGCCTTTCTACCAAGAAAAAAGCGCTTCATTCTACTGAGCAGCAAAGCTGCTTTTAGCTTCCTTTTCAGATTTGCAGTCGGCTTGTAGTAAAAGGACTTGAAAAGAGAATCGAGGAAAGAATAGCCCAATGGCTTGTCCATTAAGATATAACCTTCAGCCTGAAGGATGTAATGCTCAGCCAGGAAATTGATGTAATCCTGCTTGGAAATTTGTTTTACACCGGATTTGTTCCTGCGTGCCATCGCATTTTGGGTGGCCACCAGCTTTTCATCCCTGGACTTGTTAAAGCCTTCATAGCCTCTGGAGGCACCACGGGTACTAATTCTGAAATAGTATAATGGCTTCGCGATGAAGATAACATCACCCACCTCCTCAAGCTTGTAAATTATATCTTTATCATCTGCTACCCTAAAAAAAGGGTCATAGCCAGGTGATAAATCAAAATGCTTTTTCTTAAAAGTAAGCAGATGGCTGATTTTGTCCTCGATAATGTCTGAGTAAATCACCTGGCCGCTCTCAAATAGTTCAAACGGCTGAAGCAGGTGGTCACAGTTATAGTGCTGGGTATAGACAATGCTCGCTCCAGGGTGCTGCTGATGTGCAGGTACAATTTCTTCTAAAGCATCTGGGCTGAGCGTATCATCATGATCCAATATCACAATAATTTCGCCGGAGCTATTTCGAACACCTGTGCCTTTTGCATGGCTTACTCCTCCATTAACAGGTAATAGAATAAGTTTATACCTGACTCTGAACGCGCTTACGGCAATGAATTGTTTTAATACTTCCTGGGTATTGTCTGTAGAACAATCCTCTACCAATACAATCTCCCAATCAGTATAAGTTTGTTGCTCTACTGACTGTAACGTGCCGATAATTAGGTCTGGATTATTATAACAGGCAATGACAACCGAGCATTTCATATTAGGTTAGGATCGAGGGGAGGTTACACGAGTGTTATGCAGTGTAAAAATAGATAATGTTTCATTAAGAGTAGGGTATTTTCTAACTTTGCTCAGTATCAAATGAGAATATACGTTGATGCGTTAGCGCAATTTGTCTTATTGAACATTGCACTAAGTTTTGTAGTTCTGTAAGAAGAGTTGTTGATTATCTTAAAATTAAAGCAATAATCAGATAACCAGCTCGCCGGATTTAAAGAAACACATGGAAACTAATTCACTAGAGCCAATCAAGCTCGATTTAATAGAAGACGCGATCGAGGACATCCGCCAGGGTAAAATAATTATTGTGGTGGACGATGATGACCGCGAAAATGAGGGCGACTTTATCTGCGCGGCAGAGAAGGTCACTCCGGAAATCATTAACTTTATGGCAACGCACGGTCGCGGCCTTATCTGTGCGCCGCTTACCGAAGAGCGATGCGATGAACTGGGTCTAGAGTTGATGGTGGGTCGCAACACAGCCCTGCATGCCACACCGTTCACCGTGTCGGTTGACCTGATCGGACACGGGTGTACGACTGGTATATCAGCTTCTGACCGGGCCAAGACCATTCAGGCGCTTGTAGACCCGAACACAGACCCTCACTCACTCGGCAAGCCGGGCCACATTTTCCCGCTTAAGGCGAAGAAAGAAGGTGTGCTGCGCCGCGCTGGCCATACGGAAGCGGCCGTTGACCTGGCACGTCTGGCAGACCTGGCTCCTGCTGGAGTGTTGATTGAGATTATGAATGAGGACGGTACAATGGCCCGCCTGCCAGACCTGGTAAAAGTGGCAGAACGTTTCGACCTGAAGCTGATTTCGATCAAAGACCTGGTAGAGTATCGCCTGAAAAAGGAAAGCCTGATTGACCGCGAGATTGCGGTGGAACTGCCAACTGATTTCGGGAATTTTGACTTGTATGCCTTTACGCAGCGCAGCAACGGTGCCAAGCACCTGGCCCTGGTAAAAGGAAACTGGAATGAGGATGAGCCTGTGCTGGTGCGCGTGCACTCTTCTTGCGTGACGGGTGACATCTTCGGATCGTGTCGCTGCGATTGCGGTCCACAGCTGCACGAGGCCATGCGCATGGTAGAGCGTGAAGGCAAAGGCGTGATCGTGTATATGAACCAGGAAGGACGTGGTATTGGCCTGATCAACAAACTGAAAGCCTATAAACTGCAGGAGCAGGGCCGCGATACAGTGGAGGCCAACCTGGAATTGGGCTTCGGTATGGACGACCGCGACTACGGCGTGGGCGCTCAGATCCTGCGTGACCTTGGCGTAACTAAAATGCGCCTGATCACCAACAACCCCAAAAAGCGCGTTGGCCTGATCGGTTACGGTCTGGAGGTGGTAGAAAATATGCCGATTGAAATCGCACCGAACCCACACAACCAAAGTTACCTGACGACGAAGCGTGACAAGATGGGCCATGAAATTCTGAAAAATACGGTTGTACGCTAAGCAGCCCTGATTTAAATAAAATAGTAAGCCCGTGCCATTAGGTACGGGCTTTTTTTTGCACTAATCTTTTTGCGGGCTCTACTTATATTTTAGTAAATGGTCTATCTCCCCTCTGACTTCTTACGTTAATAATTGTACATAAAATTTTGTAAGACAACAGGTTAGGGTGTGATTGAGGATAGGGTATTTACAATGTTTTAATATTTAGGCATATGAGAAGACTGGGAACCGAATATTTGTTTTTTACGCTACTAGTAACTTTTGCCTGCGGTAACATGCAGGGCTGGGCACAGGTCCCGGAGGGATTTGATACAGAGCACTGGCTGTACGGAAAAGTTGTACTGGTCAGCGGCGATAGTTTACAGGGAGCAGTAATCTATCATCCGGCACAAGATATCGTGCAAATAGCATCAGAAGACGGCGTTGTCCATTCGTTCTCGCCCGTAAATGTCAGTCATTTTATGATCAGTGGGGTGTATAAAGGCCGGCCGCAGATTTTTCGCTCCCTGCCCTGGAACAGAGGGAGCCTCGAAAGTGATTTCAGAGTGCCTGTATTCTTTGAGCAGATCAACCAGGGGGAACTTGTGCTGATGAAGCGGTATGTCGGCATGACCGGTGCAAAAGGAGATCAGCAGAACGCGACCGCTTCTCTGCACGCAATTTACTTCCCGCACTTTGCCACAGATGGCGATGGTTTGCAGGAGGAACTTTATATGCTGCTGCCCGACGGTGAAATTGTGCAGCTACGCAAAAACAAAAAGGATCTGCTCAGGTTGTGCGGCGCTCAAACTGGAAAAGTGAAGCAGTATGCGAAGTCTAAAAAGCTCGATTATAAAAGATCCGAGGACCTGCTCAGTATTGTAAACTATTACAATACGCTCTGAAGTTGAGGCTTTTACAGGTCGCGGAGCCGCACCAGCACAATGGAA
The DNA here is from genome assembly GCF_019599265.1 of Pontibacter sp. HSC-14F20. Classification (GTDB taxonomy): domain Bacteria; phylum Bacteroidota; class Bacteroidia; order Cytophagales; family Hymenobacteraceae; genus Pontibacter. The sequence continues at coordinate 39,081 of NZ_JAHZTC010000007.1, forward strand.
GCCAGCACGAGCACAGCAATATAGAAGAGCGCAGGCAGCACCGCCCATGCCGGACTCAGCACCATCATCGGGCTGGTGAGTCCATCTATAATTTCCTGCCCCGGCGTAGGGGTGAGGCTGCCAAACACTTTCATCGGCATAAAGCGGTCAATGCGGTCATCGAGTTGGTAATGAATAATCGGCTCTACGATCTTAGACCAGGCCAGGAAAGCGATGATGGCCAGTCCGCTCTTGCGTATAAGAAAGGCGAAGAACAAGGCCAGGCACATGTACCCGACAGCCTGCACAAAAAAGTAGGAAAGGTAGTCGATCTTGCCAAAAATCGCTTTGATGCTGGTGTCGGAGCTGTAAAGGAATCCGAATAACAGCCCCATCACCAGCAGAAAAACAGTCCCGACTCCCGCCAGCCCCAGCGTAACGTAAAATTTAGCCAGCACTGCCTCTGTGCGGGTTCGTCCGTCGATGACCTGCTGCCGGAGCGTGCGGAAACTATACTCGTCCGTGATCAGCACAATGATCAGTATACCTAGCAGCAGGTTAAAGAAATAGGCGATATAGGAGAAGCGCATCCATAGATTCGGAAAATCATACAGCGATTTGCCCAGCGACTGCCCGCTCACCATAAAACTGCTGCTAAAATAGATCAGCAGCACTTGCAGAAGTACGTAAGTGGCCATAATCACCCAGAAAGTCGGGTATTGGAGTATCTTTCTGAGCTCGGTTCTAATCAGGTTCATGCGGGGCTTATTTTTGGGTGATTTCAAGAAACTGGGCTTCCAGGCTTTTGCGGCGCACCAGCAGTTGCGACAGCACGATGCCCTGCGCGAACATGTCGCGGTTGAGATCGGTACTGGTATAGCCTTCGGAAAGCGAGAGATTGATGGAGTTTTTATCCTGGGAAAACTGCACAACGTAAGGCAGGCGCTCCAGCAGTTGCAGTACAGGCGCCAGTTCTTCGGCGCTGATCAGCAACTGATCCTGCGTGGAAAGGATGTCTCCCACAGGGCCATTGGCCTTGAGTTTACCGGCCTGCAACACCGCCACGTGCGTGCATACCTTCTCCACCTCGTCAAGCAGGTGACTGGCCAGCAGGATGGTTTTGCCCTGCGCTGCAATGCGGGTGATCAGGTCGCGTACCTCGGCTATACCTTGGGGGTCGAGGCCATTGGTAGGTTCGTCGAGCACCAGCACTTCCGGATCGTTGAGCATGGCGGCGGCCACGGCCAGGCGCTGTTTCATGCCCAGCGAAAAGCCTTTGAAAGTGGTATGGCTCCGGGTGCCGAGGCCAACCATGTCGAGCATTTTGTTGATGTGCCCATGATCAGCCTGTTTGGTGTCGGCTACCACCTGCAGATTTGCTTTGGCAGTCAGGTAAGGGTAAAAGTTGGGTGTTTCGAGCAAGGCGCCTACACGCAGTTTGGTTTCTTTACTCATAGATCGCCCGAACCATAGAAAACTACCGCTGCTGGGCCGGATCACGTCCAGTACCATACCCAGCGTAGTGGTTTTGCCGCTGCCGTTGGGACCAAGTAAACCGTAGATGCTGCCCGCTTCTACTTGCAGCGTCAGTTGGTGCACGGCCTGCAGGCTTCCGTATTTTTTTGAGAGTTCGTCAAGGTATAAGACTGTTGCCATAGCGGGGAGTCGTTTAGACAAATATAGCCTTTTTCTGATACTGAAAAGAAAAGCACGCCTGCCAGGTATAGCAAGAGTGCTTTTGTAGCAGGTATAGCCTGTACTGAAAAGCTAGTTACTTCTGAAATCCAGGTTGTAGAACAGGCTTACCTGCCAGGTATGGTTATGCTCAAAAACGGTGCCGTTGGCTTTTTGTACAATTTGATTGAGATACCCCAGTTCCAGCATAGCGGCATCATTTATCTTATACCCTAGTGCGGCGTAGGCCCTGTTCTGGTCGAAGATATGGCGCTGAATGTTGTTGCCAAAGCCGATGAAGATCTCATTGTAAGCTGCCAGGAAAGGCTCACCTGCATCGGTGCTGGTACCTATTAGTGGCAGGGTGGCCTTGAGCATATAGCGCGCCCGGTTGAGGTAGGTAGAAGTTTCGGCTCCGGCCCTTTTGATCCAGCGTTGCTCCAGTCGGTAGCGGTGCAGCAGACCTACCCGCGACAGGCTGTTTCTCAGCTGCAGCTGCTGGTAAATACGGTGTTCCGGAAAAGTACCCGCCGCCGGAAAATCGCCGTAAGGGTGGGTTTCAATGTAACCGTAGCCGAGTGTGAACATGGCCGATGGCGTAAGATCATAGTTTATACCTGCCCGAATGAGCAGTTGCTGCGGGTCTTTGAGTACATTGTGACGACGCCATTGCACTTCGGTATGCAGTCCCCACCTGTCGTTGAGTTTGTGGTCGCCAAAGTACATGTACCAGCCATTGTTGTTGAAATCCTTTACACGCTCGCTTTGCGCCAGTGCCGGCGGGCTCAATTCTAAGAGCAAGATCAGACCCGGCAAAATTCTGAAGAGTATAGCTTTGAAATCCATGCAAACAAAGTTCAACCTCAAAAGCCTGAAATTCAACTTGAATGTTTGCCTATTTTTTACTACTTATAAGTGAAAATAGCCGCATGCAGACAGAAGGAGAAAAATACAGGAAAACAGAATTGAGTATGACCGCAGCCGAAGCCAATGTGCAAGCGTTGGTCTTTATGGGGCCGATTCTGGTGATTTATGTTGCAGCTTATTGGCTGGTCTGGCCCGAACAGTTTGCTTCCCAGAATTTGCGGCTGCTCGTGCAAACCCACCGGGATCTGCTACTAATATCGCCCATGATCATGCTGCTGGTTTTTGTGCTCGGGGCCGTCGTGCACGAATTGCTGCATGGCCTCACCTGGGCTATTTTCTGTCGCAATGGCCTTAAATCGATCAAATACGGCGTATACTGGAAAATGCTGACCCCGTATTGTCACTGCAAAGAGGTGTTGCCGCTGAAGCATTACGCCATCGGCGGAATGATGCCGGGCCTGGTAATGGGACTTTTGCCGGCACTGGCAGGTATAGCCATGGGCCATTTTCTGCTTTTCTTGTTTGGGTTGTTTTTCAGCATCGCAGCGGCCGGCGATTTGCTCATTCTCTGGATGCTGCGCCACCAGCACAGTTCCGATCTCATACAAGATCATCCGGATAAGATTGGTTGCTATGTGCTGAGTACGAAGGCATAGCCATCAATTTATTCCTGCCTAACCGAGGCATTTCTCAGAAGAATTTGGCCCGCATCTTATACCTATACCTGCGCATAGCCAGTCTCATTTCACCAAACTCTATTATTGAAACGTGTTGAATGGGTAGGTATAGGAAAGTTGTGCCTTTTGACTATATTTAAGCTATAGCTCTTTGGGACTTTAAGCATCAGACTATGAATTATAGAAAACTAGTAGGCGGAAGCCTGGCGCTGGCAGCACTGCTGTGCGGCAATCTGCAGGCATCAGCACAGGATTACAGGCAACTGCACAAACAGGCTATTGTGGTGGACACGCACAACGATGTGCTGATTTCGGTACTGGAAGGACTGCGGCTGGAGGATGATCTGCGCGGCAAAACGCACTCAGACCTGGCCCGCTTTAAGGAGGGTGGAGTGGATGTGCAGGTGTTTTCAGTCTGGAGCGATGAAACTTACGGGAAGGGCAAAGGCTATACATTCGCTAATCTCCAGATCGACTCCCTCAACGCCATTGTGGCGCGCAACACCGACAAGATGATGCTTGCCCGCACCCCTGCCGATATTGAGCAGGCCATATCAAAAAATAAAATGGCGACCATGATCGGGGTAGAAGGCGGGCACATGATCGAAGATAACCTGAAGTACCTCGAGGCGCTGCACAAACGTGGCACCAGCTACATGACCCTGACCTGGAACAACTCGACCTCCTGGGCCACCTCTGCCATGGATGAAACCAGCGGTAAGCTGCCCAAAAAACGCAAACCCGGCCTGACCAAATTTGGCAAGCAGGTGGTGCGCAAAATGAACGAGCTGGGTATGCTGGTTGACCTGAGCCATGTGGGGGAGCGCACTTTCTGGGATGCCATGGCCACTACCACCAAACCGGTGCTGATCTCGCACAGTTGTGTGCATCATTTCAACCCACACTCGCGCAACCTCAAAGACGATCAGATTCTGGCCATTGGCAAAAACGGTGGCGTGATTCACCTCAACTTCTTTTCGGGCTTCCTGGATCCGGACTACGACAGCCGCATGAACGCTTTCAGGGCAAAACACAAGGCAGAAGTTGATTCGCTCCGCAAAGCAGGCAAGAACTCTATCGAAATCTTTGACTGGGCCATGGAAAAATACCCGGATGAAGCCGCACAGCTACGTCCGCCACTTTCTTTGCTGATGGACCACCTCGACCACATCGTGAAGCTGGTAGGCGTCGACCACGTCGGTCTCGGCTCCGACTTCGATGGCATTACCTCCACCCCGCAGCAACTCGACAGTGTCGCGGATATGCCGGTGATCACCCGTGAGCTGATCGCCAGAGGGTATAGCGAAGCAGCTATTAAGAAAATCCTCGGTGAGAACTTTCTGCGCGTGTTTCAAGCGAATGTAGGTTCTTGAGCGGGTATCTCCATTGAGTAGCTTATTAGTTAGCATAAAAAGCCCTTAAATCAGCGATTTAAGGGCTTTTTGTTTTTAGCCCCATCTGAATTTTACATTTTCTCTCCTTTCTGAGGCAGCAAATTCGGGTACCCGAAGCGGATCCTTTTACGGGCACCTGAATTGAGGTATAACTATCTGGCTGAAAGGAAGATGTACAATATTTTTACATCTTGTGCAGCCTTTGATTGATTGTTAAATTCAAGCAAAAAAGGAGAAGTGACATGGACACCAAAATCAGTATCCTGTTCTACGGCAGGAAAGCCAAGACCACCAAAGACAATCTCTTGCCCATTTACCTGCGCGTCACCATCCAGGGCCGGCGGCTGGAGCTGAGCACCCACCGCTACGTCTCGCCTGAGCGCTGGTCGGTGGAGGCGGGCAAAGTGAAGGGCAGCTCGGCCGAGGCCAGAAGCGTGAACGCCTACCTGGACACCCTTAGGGCCAAGGCCTACGGCCACGACCGGGAGCTGCTCGAGGAAGGCAGGCCCGTCACGCTAGAGAGTTTCCGGGAAAAGTGGGTGGGAGTGGAGGACAAGCCGGTGCTGCTGCTGGAAGTCTTCCGCACGCACAACGAGCAGATAGCCCAGCTGGTGGGCAAGGACTACGCCCCGGGCACCCTGGAGCGCTACGCCACCTCCCTGCAGCACACGCGGGACTTTATCCGGTGGAAATACGGCTCTGAGGACATGGACGTAAGGAAGCTTTCCTACGGTTTCATTACCGACTACGAGTTCTGGTTTAAGACCGTGCGAAACTGCGCCCACAACACCACCATGAAGTACCTGGCCAACTTCAAGAAGGTCATCCACCTGTGCCTCAGGAACGGCTGGCTGGAGCGCGACCCCTTCCTGGGCTACAAGATGAGCAAGCGGGAGGTAGTGCGCGAGTGCCTCACCGAGGCCGAGCTGCAGCGGATGGCGGAAAAGGAGTTCGCCACCGAAAGGCTAGGCCAGGTGCGCGACGTGTTCCTTTTCAGCTGCTACACCGGCCTGACTTATGTAGACGTGCAGCAGCTCAAGCGCTCGGAGATAGGAGAGGGGATGGACGGGGGGCGTTGGATCTTCACCCGGCGGCAGAAGACCGAGACGCCCTCCCGGATCCCGCTCCTGCCGGTGGCCCTGGAGATTCTGGAAAAATATCAGGCCCACCCGCAGTGCCTTTACCAGGACAGGGCACTGCCGGTGCTGAGCAACCAGAAGATGAACGCCTACCTCAAGGAGATCGCCGACGTGTGCGGTATACGGAAGACGCTCACCTTCCATATTGCCCGCCACACCTTCGCCACCACCGTCACGCTCTCCAACGGGGTGCCGATCGAGGTAGTCAGCCAGCTGTTGGGCTACTGCAACCTAAGGACCACTCAGCACTACGCCAAGATCCTGGACCGGAAGGTGAGTGAGGACATGCAGCAGCTCCGGGAGAAACTGATGTTGAAGGGGTGGTAAGTAGCCGCTCAGTAAAATCGTTTAGGTTCTAGCGCCTCACCCTCCGGATACGGGCAGGCATACCCTTATCAGTAGTCAGCCACTGTATCGACATGGACATTCCCTCGGCTAAAGCAGATGGGATACTTGAGCTGTCCGATCCTTGTATAGGACATTTCGGTGTCTGACTTCCTGTCGCCAGGGGATTCTATGACATGTGCTCGTAATTACGCGTGTGGAGGCGCCTCATAGGATACCTACTCTCCCGGCACCTACTCTACCGGCACAACCCTATAAATCGTCCCCGGACTCTCCACTGCCACATAAATAAACCCATCCGGGCCCATTTTCACATCACGCACACGGCCAATATTTTTGAGGAGTTTTTCTTCGCTTACAATCTGATCGCCCTCCATTTTAAGTTTGCTCAAAAACTGAAAACGCAGCGATCCAACCAGCAGATCGCCCTCCCAACCCTTGTAGCGGTTGCCCGTCACGAAAGCCATACCAGATGGGGCAATAGAGGGTACCCAGTACCAGAGCGGCTGCTCCAGACCTTCTTTTTTAGTCAGTTCGGTGAGTACGGTGCCGTTGTAGTTGATGCCGTAGGAAATGACCGGCCAGCCGTAGTTTTTGCCTTTCTCAGCAATGTTCACCTCGTCGCCGCCTCTCGGACCGTGCTCGTTTGTCCAGATGGCGCCGGAGCGTGGGTGTATCGTCATGCCCTGGATGTTGCGGTTACCGATGGTGTAGATGGAGCCGATGGCGCCTTTTTCGTTCACAAAGGGGTTATCAGCAGGTAGAGTGCCGTCATCTTTGATGCGGTGTACTTTGCCCGGGGCGCGTTCGATGGTCTGCGCGTTTTCGTGGTGCTGTCCTCGGTCGCCTACCGACACATAAAGCATGCCGTCGTGACCAAACTCCAGACGGGAACCGTAATGGTGGCGGGTGCGGGCCCAGGGCTGCGCCTCGAAAATCACTTTCTGCTCGCTCAGTTTATTGCCTTCCAGTTTGGCGCGCATCACGGCCGTAGTCGAGAGCGTTTGGTCTCCTTCTTTTTTGAAGGCAGAATAGGAGAGGTAGATGAGGTTATTTTTAACAAAATCAGGGTGCAGTTCCACATCCAGCAGACCACCCTGGCCTTGTGCCAGTACTTCAGGTGCACCAGAAATCTTTTGCAATTGGCGGCTTCCCTTCGGCAGACGGTAGAAAGCGCCGTTGCGATCCGTGATCAGCATATCGCCGTTTGGCGCAAAGGCCATACCCCATGGAACTTCCATACCTGTTGCCACGGTGTCGAGCCGGTAGCTGAGCGACTCGGAAGTATAGACTGCAGTGGCCGTTGTTTCTTCGCTGAAATCGTACTGTTTCACGTTCTGTATACCTTCCTGTATGTAAGCGACCAGCGCTGTGATTTCCTGATCGTTAAAAGTCTGCTCGAAGGCGGGCATCCCTTCCTCCGGGTAACCGTGCTTGATGGCGGCAAAGAGATTTTCAGCAGTGTTGCCGTGCTTCCATTTACGGTCAGTGAAAGCTTCCATCTGCTCGCCGTGACAGCCGGAGCAGTAGCTGGCGTAGTTAGTGCGGGCTTTCTCCAGCTGCGCTTCGCTGAGTGCAACTTCCTGAACGGAATTTTGGGCAACAGTCTGCGTAGTGGTGTCAGCGGTGCTGGCACTGTTACCGGAACTGGTGCAGCTATCCAGTGTGATAAGGGCTAATCCCAGAATCGGGAGCAGGTGTGATGTTTTTAACATAGTAATTGTGTTTCGATCGTCGAGCTATACGTAGTTTATACGGTTGTGTATACAAATATAGAACTACTTAGCTATACCTTAAAAAGTGAAAGCCACCTTAATCGGGTGGCTTTCACTTTTTTGATTAAATTCTTTCTTATAAGGGCAATTTCACATCCTTCATCAGCCGTCCTACCGGGTACATCTGGTGAGTAGGCTCGTAGTGCGGAGAGTTTCTGTACACAAAGTCCAGTTGCGCGCGGGCGTTCTTGGCAAATTCCGGGTCCTGCTTTTTACGAGCCTCCAGTTGCTTGCGCAGATCCGGGTTTTTCTTCAGGATCTCAGCGGCCAGGTCCTCAAACACATAGCTCGAGAAATACTCTTTCTGCATCAGGATGCTGTCGAAGAAGTTCCAGTTGAAGTAAGAGTCCACGGCCTGCGGCTCCAGGGCCTCTACCAGAAAGCGGTTGGCTTCCTGGTTCAGGTATACCACGTAGTCGCCTTTCAGGAACTGGCGCGGCATGGTGCGCGTCTCTACTTGCGTACCAGAGTGCAGGTAATGACCTTCGTAGGCACGTGGAGAGGTTTTGTAGTCGGTGATGTAATAAGTGTCCAGCGTGAGGGTGGTGTCGCGCTTGAGCTGGCGCATTTCTACTTTGTTCAGCTTCAGGCGGTCAATTACCTGGCGCCATGCCTGCGGAATGATGTAGGCCACCGGCTTCTCCACCCTTACAGTCGGGGTGAAGGTGTTGTAGTAGTTGATATTAGTGGAATAAGGTGCTTTCCGGTCGTAGTACAGGCGCTCCAGTCCGCTCACTTCACTTGGCTTATACTTGGCAGCGTAGCCCAGGAATGGGATTTTATCCACTTTAGTGGTATCCAGTTGCCAGTCGAGAGCGAAAGTTTTCTGCGTCAGCGTTTCCTGCTTTGCCTTGGCGCGGAGCTGGCCTATTTCTTTGGCGTCGCGGCTCACGGTGCTGATCATGTGCTCCATCAGTTTGTAAGTCGACTGCACCCGCTGATCGAAGGGCTTGAGCATGTGGGTCTCCGGCACAAAACCGATGGTGTTGTAGAGCGCGGTATACCCGGTGGCATAGCGAGGTGTTTCCATAAAACCGATAATGCCTTTTTCCGGTGTCTCACCAATAGTGTTCATGTAAGGCACCATCGGAAACTTGTCTTTCTTCATGCCTTCATAAAGCGTCGGCAGCATCTTGCCCTGCAGGTAGCCGGCCAGTGTCTGGTTCAGCTTGTTGTGCTGGGTGGGGATGAGCGTCATCACGTGCTGGTAGTCAGCGCCGTTGGAAGTATGATTGTCCATGAACACATCCGGGTCCCATTCGCGGTAAATCTGGTGGAAAGTCTGCGCATTACGGGAGTCGGTCTTCAGGTAGTCGCGGTTCAGGTCGAAGTTGCGGGCATTGCCCCGGAAGCCGTAGCTCTCCGGTCCTTCCTGGTTGGTGCGGGTATGGCTGTTGCGGTTAAGCGCCCCGCCTATGTTGTAAACCGGTATGATGGCCAGCACCACGTTGTCGAGCTGCTTGCGCAGCTTTTTGTTTTGCAGGTAATCGCGTGTCAATAGCATGGTGGCGTCAATGCCTTCGGGCTCTCCCGGATGTATGCCGTTTTGTATGAGCAGGATACGTTTGTCCTTCTTCTTGATCGACTGCGGGTCAAAGTCTTTATCGGTCGAGACGATAACCAGGTGCAGCGGGCGGCCGGAGTCGGTTATGCCGTAGGGCACCATTTTCACTTCGTCATAAGCCGAGTCCAGTTTGGTATACCAGTCGATGGCTTCGTCGTAAGTGGCGGTCTGGTTCTTGTTACCTTTCTCGTAAGGCGTTTTGAGGTCGTTTTTGTCAGGTGTTCCGGTAGCCAGCAGCGCGGCCAAGAGCAGAGTGGTTAGCATGTGTAGTGTGTACAATTGGTCTTGTAGAGCAATGTTAACCAATTATGCTCAAAAAAAGAATTAGAAAGGTGTCAGAACTTCGATTTTGTAAGTTGTAGGTATAGGTATAGGTATAGCCTAGCGGAGGAGGTGAAGAATGGTAGCAGCGAAAAACAGAACCGACGAAGCCAGCAGGCAGCCCTTCTGCATTTTGTACAGAGTGAACTTAAGGCCTTTTAAGTGTTGACTGTTGTATAAAAACCTGGTTGTGTGGAAAAAAGCAAGCAGCGCCACTACAGCAAAAGCTGCTGCCAGTAACCAGTCTTTGGGCTCCTCTATTACGTGCGTGGGGTTGTAGATGCATAAGCAAAAACGGTAATCAACAGCGTGAAAACCATTTCGCCGGGTGTAGTATGCAGGAAGTTTCTGAATAATACGCCGATCATGCTGCTCCAAACATTAGCTTCCTCACTTATCAGCGCCTTGCCCAGGTATAGCTATACCTGAAAAGTCTTCCGATGCTTGTTTGATGGGAAGAGGGTTTTGTCGAGGCTATACCTGCCCGGACCGATAAAATAAAGCGCAAAGAAAAGAATAGCCGCCTCCAGCGAATGGGAGTAGCCGCCAAAACCATCGCCGGCGCTCATGTGGCGCAGGGTGGCAACCAGCATCGTGACAAGCAATAAGATAAGTGTCGGGCGGAAAAACAGGCCAAGCACCAGCAACGCACCACCTACCGTTTCGGCAAAAGCGGCCATAAAACCCCAGAACTCCGGCATAAAGTCAATCCCCAGCAACTGCATGTTCGCTCCGATTTTGGCCCAACGCTCGGGTCCGCCGACCATTTTGGGCCAGCCATGCAGAATGAACATAATGCCGATACCGATGCGGAGAAGCAGCAGGCCGGTGTTTTTATAGCTGTAGCGGGTGCGGAGTAATGACATGACAGCAATAATACACAATCCGAAGAAATATCACAAAAATCTAATATATTAAAATGCCGCGAACCAGGGTGTTGGCAGGTACCTGGTCAGGCTTGAGTTTATGGAGACTGTTTTTGTCTAACTGGCTGGCATCCAATATAAACGACATGCCCGACTTTTCGCTAACAGCCACAAAACCCGCTTCACCCTTGCTGGTGTAAGTAATAGGATGGTGCAGTGCTACTTCGCTGTATTTTGATCCAACTCCTATACCCTGGGCTGTTCTGTAATTTGCGTCGCGGATGCTAATGCGCCATACCTGGCAGTTGGGCTCACAGATTTGCTCCACCAGCATACCTGGCTGACTTTCCGGCGTGCTTACGACATAAGCTGTAAACTGCTGTCCCTCGAGTTGCAGTGTGGTGTCCCGGATCTGCTGGCCTGCCGGCACCTGGCTGCGCATTTCTTCAATGGGCATGCCGATGCGGACATGGCCTGCCCGGCCTTCGCTGATGACCAGGTTTGCCGGGTCTGTTACTGCAAAGGATGTTTCGGGTTCAAGGGCTTCAGTTATCGGGCCGCTTTCGGTTATTGTGTTGGTGGTGGAGGCCTCTTCATCGGTTCTGTCACGGTCGGCAAGGCAAGCTGCCATACCCACTCCCAACAGGATGGCGTAAATAATATTCTTCAGCATAAGGTGAGGTTAGGGAATCATTATATTCAACTTAACCCTGTTGTGACAGCCCGGGTTGTCGTATATTAGCATGAAAACGGAATACGTTTATTTTGTTATACATCAACTAAAAATAATAAAATGGCTAAACCATTAATACTGGTTTCGAACGACGATGGCATTACAGCGCCAGGTATACGTCTGCTGGTGAAAGTAGCTCAGAAGATAGGTGAAGTAGTGGTGGTGGCACCCGACGGGCCGCAGTCAGGTATGGGGCACGCGATCACGATTGGCAACACGCTGCGGCTTGACCGCTCCATTGCTTTCGACGATTTAGGTGTGGAGGCCTATGAATGCTCCGGCACCCCGGCCGACTGCGTGAAGCTGGCCAAGTTTCATGTACTGAAAGAACGCAAGCCTGACCTGGTGGTGAGCGGCATCAACCACGGTTCCAACTCCAGCATCAGCGTACTGTACTCAGGCACCATGTCAGCGGCGATTGAGGCGGCAATCGAAGGGCTTCCGGCTATCGGATTTTCACTTTGTGATTACGGACACGAAGCTGATTTTTCGCATACCGAGGAGTTTGTGGAGCTGATCATCCGGCAGGCGCTGGCGCATGGTATACCTGAAAACACGGCGCTGAACGTAAACTTCCCGAAGAAGAGCGAAGAGCCGATAAAAGGGGTGAAGGTATGCCGGCAAGCCCATGCCAAGTGGCAGGAAGAATTTGACGAACGCCTTGATCCGCGCAACCGCCACTATTTCTGGTTGACGGGCAGCTTCGTGAACTTCGACAGGGGCGAGGACACCGACGAGTGGGCGCTGGTAAACAATTATGTATCGGTAGTACCCTGCCAGTTCGATATGACAGCCTACCACGCCATGGCCACGCTCAATGAGTGGGATATGTAAGGTATAGCCCAGGAATAAAAAAGCCGCCCCGGATACTGCATCTGGAGCGGCTTTGTTATTTTGTTACTTAACCTTGATTGTCAGCTTTCTGGCCTCTTCTTTTCTGTTCACAACTACAAGCTCATAGCTTCCTTCCGGTAAAGAGAGGCGGGGGGAGGATTGCTGACCGGGAACTTCGAGGATATCTACCGGAACAGCTTCCTGCACATTCTCTCCTTCCTTAAAAGCCAGCAGCAACACCGGATATTCTAGCTGGATGTTGCTCAGTTCGACTGGCACGCTTTTATTTCCATTCCCGAAAAGCCAGCCAGGCCTCTCGTTTGTGTCAGAAGTAAAGGGGTGAAGCACTGCAACATCGGCCCAGGTATTGCCCTGCTCAAATCTGAAAGGCTGGTTCTCATGGTCAAGCAGTACGGAGGGTTGCGAAATGTTGAAAGCTTGGAGGAGCGGGTGGCTACGTGCTGGTCTGCTCTTTTCGCTGTAATGCACCTGATCGATTGTAAGCGGATCTATACCTGTGAATTCTGCCAGTCTGCCGGCCATCGCTTTTTCCCACTGGCCGTGCTCGCCTTCCACCACGTGCCCAAACCCGCAGTGAATCAGAAACTTTTCGTTAGGCCGGCTTTTTATCACTTCCTGAATATTTCTTGCCTGATCAATCTCCCGGGGTTTGCCGTTGTTGCGGTTGGTGGTCTCGTAAGGAAAAACTTTATACCCGATTTCCAGGGCAGTCCGGATCAGGTTGCCAAACTGCGGATCTTGGGTATAGTAGCCTGTCTCCATGACAGGGTATTTCCTGTCATGGAGCAGACTGTCTTTCAGCTTGCCATTTGTGAGAGCCTCAAGTCCGAGGTTCCTGTACCCGTTATCATAAAGCCTCTGCAGAAGCGACCTGGTGAATACCCGATGGAGGGAACTGTGGTGCGCCTCGTTGATAATCATCACCTGGTTCGACTTTGCTTGCGCCATAATATAATCCGCTGCCGGAACGACTTTATACCTTTCGCGGAGTGCATCCAGTTCCTGCCGGGTATAGGCTGTATACCTGCCGGGGAAGGCAACATCCCACTGCTCCAGCGCTTTTCTGTAGTCGCCTTTGGTGGCAAAGTCGCTCGCAGCAAACTGATGCTTCCAGGCAACCGTATCCTTTTCCAGTTTCTCTGCTATATCCGATTGGAATTTATAGGGATGCCGGAAAGTGATCGTCTCGACGGGCGGTGTGTTTTTACAGGCTGTCAGGACAAGAAGCAACGCACAGGTTAAGTGGAGTAAGTGGTGAAGCTTCATACAGGTGATGGTTTACGATGCACGGGTACAGGATTTTAACAGCTTACTTATACCTGGTCACCACCACATCAGCGCTTTTTACGTCTTCTGCCGACGGCTTATTTGCACTTCCTTCTGTTACGAACAGGATCTTGATAGTCTGCGAAACCGCCACAGGCTGACCATCTACCTTGCCCGGGTTCCACATACCTTGTGTTTCCCGAATTGTCTTGGTAATGGCATCGTGAATCTCTTTACCGATCACTACCGAAAACATGCTGAGAACTTTTCCATCCTCTTTTATGACCAGGTGCACGTCCACACTGCCCTCGAAAGTAGCATTGGCCGGATAGCGCAGATTTTTGGCCAGGTAACGTTCAAAAGAACCTTCTTTAAAAGTCGGTTTCACATCCGCTTCCTCCACCTTATAAGAGTATTTGGTATACTTGGTCATGGTCGGCACACCCATCTTTTCGCTGCTTTGGCCGGACTCTGAACTTAAGAACTGCACCGGTAATACTACTTCGGAGCCGGTTGGGAGGCCGCTTTTGAGGGCTGGTTCCCATTGGCCGGATGTCGCTTTCACCGCCGCCATAGCCGATTCAGAAAGCTTTGCCAAAACGGCCTTGTTCTGAAGCTGGAAGGTAGAAGCATCCATGTAGTCGAGCTCGGAGCCGGGGCCAACCATTTTCTTGAGTTTGGTGCCCTCCAGTCGCACATTCGATACCTGCCCTTCGCGGTCCACGTAGAATTTCACCATCACACGGGCATTCAGGTTTTCCTTTTTGGCTTCGGCGGGCAAAGCTAAATGGGATTGCATGGCTTGCTGCATCGCTTCTGTTCCTCCTTTGAAAGCAGGCATACGGTTGGCTACAGTGGTGGAGGCGGCACGATCGGCCTCGTTCAGCGCAAACCGGATCGGCAAGGTATAGCGCACCCGTACGACCTCACCATTCTGCCGGCCCGGATTCCACTGGCCACTCATCAGTTTTACAACCCGCATCGCTTCTTCATCGGTTTCTTTGCTGAGCGATTTTACGGTCTTTACTTCATTTATTTTGCCGTCGGTTTCAACTACGAAACTCAGTACCGCCAGGCCTTCCAGTCCGTTGCTTTTGGCAATGGCCGGGTATTGGATGTTGGAGCCCAGGAATTTCATCATTTCAGATTCGCCACCTTTAAACTGTGGCATTTGCTCTACATAGGAGTAGGGTTCGTTTCCAGATTTCTTGCTTTGCGCCAGTGCTTCGGTCTGCAATCCGAAACTGAGCGAGAGGGCCAGCAGGGGAGCAGCCAGCAAGGTTTTGAGTGTGTTCTTGTTTTTCATGAGATGTAAGTTTTATGGTTTGTTTTAGTTTAGCAAAGGCAACAGAGATCCTGCCCCGGATTTCAGGCCGGGTAAAGCAGGTACAGAAATATGTTGGAATACTATTTTATGGCGAAGCGCACCGGCAAGGTATAGCGGACAGGTACAGCCACTCCATTCTGCTTGCCCGGAGACCACTGGCCCTGCATTTTTTCCACTACCCGTAAAGCCTCCTTGTCGAGCGATTCGTGCAGGGTTTTAAGGATTGTGATATCCTGTAAGCCCCCTTCTCTGTCTACGACAAAGCTCAATACCACCAGGCCTTCTGTGCCTATCTCCTGCACATCTTTCGGATAACGTATGTTGCGGCCCAGGAACTTTATCATCTCCGCCTCGCCACCTTTGAATTCGGGCATCTGCTCCACATAGGTATAGGGCTTTTCAGCTGAAGCTTCTTCTTCTGAAAGCGGGAACGTAACGGACGGTTTTACCTTCTTGATCTCCTTCTTCGCCACGGTGGCTGATTCGGTAGTTGCAGTACTGGTTATTGCTTCGGTTGCCTCCTGACTTATACCTTCCTGCTTCAGCTCACCAGCAGGTATAGCCGCTTTCCGGGCAGGTGCCGTTACGAGTATTTCCTTCAGCGAAGCGGGTTCGTCCGCAAGAGTCGACCTATCAGCGTTTACTTTGTTAGCCGAGAAGGCGAACAGCAGCATGAGTATAACGGGCAGCGCCAGGAACAAGCGCGTTCTGCTGGCGGGCTTGCCATGCATTTGCAGCATGCGCAGTCGTCGGAACACCTGCGGTTTCTGGAAATAACTTCCCACCGGTATACCGGCCATATAGAGGGCTTCTTTGGCCAGCAGCGTACTGTACTCCTGCGGCTGGCAGTTGGCCAGCACCTCGGCATCAGCCTGAAACTCGTGCACGTTGCGCAGTTCTTCCTTCATAAGCCACACCAGTGGGTTAAACCAGAGCACTGCCGTCAGCATCTCATAGTATAGCACGTCGTAGGTATGGCGCAGGCGCACGTGGGCCATTTCATGCAAAAGGACCTGCTGCTGCTCCTGTGCAGACAAATGCTTCATGTCACCGAGAAAAACATAGTGCAGAAAGGCGAAAGACGGAAATTGTCCCTTGGTCTGAAGCACGGTTGCCCCGGAGCCCGCAGTAGAAATGGGTTCGGCGGCAGTAGCCAGCGTCCGAATACGGATTACCTGCAGGTATAGCCGGGCAAGTAACACCAGTCCGATGACACTATAGAAGAGAAAAAGCCACTGGCCGGTAGTGAAAAGCGGAGCCGTGGCGGAAGCAGTCGTGCTATTGGCGATTACCTGTATTTCCTGCAGCTGGATAGCAGGTATAAGGTCGGTAGCAGGGAGCACGGTTTGAAAGGGCAGCGGCAACTGGAGCAGCGGAATGAGCAGGGCCAGAACAGGAGCCAGCAGCAGGTATAGCCTGTTGTAGAGCAGACCGGGTTGGTTGTGCAGCACAACTCGGTAAAACAGGTATAGCACCAGCAGGGCCAGCGCCGATTGCAGCAGGTAATTAACCGTTGTTTCCATCTGGCTGGTCCTCCTCTTTAAGTTCGTCTTTTACATGGCGCATCAATTGGTCGAGCTCTTTCACATCCAGGTTGTTGTCTTTGGCAAAGAAGGAAACGAGCTTTTCGAAAGAGCCTCCGAAATAGCCGCTCATAAAGTTCTTCAGAAAGAAGCTCTTGTACTTATCCTCGGCCACCAGCGGAAAGTACTCGTGTGACTTGCCAAAGGCGTTATAGCCCACAAAGCCTTTCTTCTCCAGAATACGCACAATCGTGGACACGGTGTTGTAGGCAGGTTTGGGCTCGGGTATCTCTTCTAAAATGTCCTTCACAAATCCTTTTTCCAGTTTCCAGAGTATCTGCATGATCTCTTCTTCGGCTTTGGTGAGCTCTTTCATAAGGCTATGGGTTGCTTGGTAGGATAAATATATAACTAATTACTTAGTTTAGAAACTAAATGTTTAGTTTTTGTGAAATTAAATTAAAAAGAGCTCTCCAGGCAGAGAGCTCTTTTTATTAGTGTGGCTAAAATCAGGTATCAATAACCTTCGTTCTTTTCCAGGTTAGGATTTATCTCGATCTGCTGTAACGGAATTGGCCAGTAGTTACGGAAGGCCTGTGCGTCGCAGAAGCCAAGTACATCGCATGTGAGGTCGTAGCGGCGCAGGTCCATAAAGCGAAGGCCTTCGCCCACAAACTCCAGGCGGCGCTGACGCAGAATCTCATCCAGGGCTGCTGTAGCAGAGAGAGCACCCACATCCGGCAGACCGGCCCTGTTTCGGATGGTGTTGATGTCCTCACGGGCCTGCTCCGACACCGTGTTCGACTGTCGGATGGCAGCTTCTGCTCGGATCAGGTACATTTCTGCCAGGCGGATGATGATCACGTTATCGGCGTTGTTCACAGCGTCTTCGTATTTCAGCAGGCGACGGCGGTTGGCCGAGCCCTCAATGCGAACGGTAGCTGCAAAACGGGAATCGCCGTTAGCGGCGGATGCTTGTAGCGCATCGTAGGTGTCCTCGCTCACATAAAATTTCTGGCCCGGCGTGTTCGGGTTCGTGGCGGAGCCCAGGCTGTTCTGGTCGTTTATTGAAAAATCGATCTCGAAGATGGACTCCCGGTTGCCGCTTCCTTCGGTTGTGAAAACGCTGGCAAAGGTCGGCATCAGGGAAAAAGCTCCGCTCTCTATCACCTGGCTGGCTTTTGTCTGTGCTTCTGCGTTGTTTCCGTTCTGCAGGTATACGCGGGCAAGCAGGGCAGTGGCGGCAAGACTTGAGGCGCGGCGCGGGTCGTCGGACTCTACCAAGCTCAGCATGCTCTCAGCAGTTGCCAGGTCGGTAATGATCTGTGTATAAACTTCCTGTTCAGAAGAGCGCGCCAAATACTGGATATCCGGCAATCCGGCTGTGGCATTCAGCTCAAGGGGCACACCGCCGAAAACTCTCACCAGGTCAAAATAAGCCAGACCTCTCAGGAAGTGCATTTCGCCTTGGATCGCATCGCGCTGCTCAGCTGTGATGGTGCCCTCTGTTAACAAGCGATCTGCCTGGGTGATCACGGTGTTGGCGCGGTTAATTACCAGGTATATAGCTCCCCAGAAGCTTTCGATCTGCAGGTTAGAGGCAGTTAAAGCCCGGCGGGCTGCTTCGGCATCGGTGGTAAATGTACCAACAAAATCCAGGTTGTCGGAGTAGATTTCGTGGTAGATGGCATAACGGAAACCATAGTAGTCCGCAGACTGCATGGCACTGTAAACGCCCAGCGCAGCTTTGTCCAGCGAATTGAAATCAGTGACGGCTATGTCCGCTTCTACCTGGGTGGTTGGGGCTACTTCCAGTTTTTCTTCGCAGCCGGTCATCACACTCAAACCAAGCACTGCGGCCAATATATAGGTATATTTTTTCATCTTGATAATCGGTTTAATGATTAAAATCCAACATTAACACCAAACGTGATGGTACGGCTCTGCGGCACAGTGTAGAAGTCTACACCCAGTGTGGTGTTGCTGGTGCCTGCGAAGTTCACTTCCGGGTCGAAGCCTGGGTAATCTGTGAAAGTGACCAGGTTCTGTGCCTGGGCATATACACGCAGCGTTCGCATTTTCAGTCGCTCACTGATCGCGGATGGCAAGGTATAGCCCAGCACCAGGTTCTTGAGGCGCAGGTATGAACCATCGTAGATAAAGCGCGAAGAGTTGCTTCTGCCGTTGTAGTTCTCATCGAAATAAGTGGCACGTGGCACATCTGTCACGTCACCTTCCTGCTGCCACCTGCCAAGCACGTCTTCCACCATGTTGTCGTCGTAGCGGCCCAGGTGCATCTGGTACTCACGTGATGGCATGGCGATGTCGTTGCCGGAAGAGAACTGAAAGAATACATTCAGGTCAAAACCACCGTAGCGGAGTGTATTTGTTAAACCACCGATAAAGTCTGGTTGCGCGTTACCAATCACTGTGAAGTCATCATCTGTAATAATGCCGTCCTCGTTGATGTCGCGGTAGTTCACATCACCGGCCAGTGTACCATTAAACTCTGTTTTAGAGGCAGGCACTTCGTCCTGTCTGCTGTAGATGCCATCGGCGATCAGGCCGTAGAAGGTACCGATCGGGTAGCCCTCGCGCAGCACAATGGAGTTACCACCAAAGCCGTAGAAGATGTCCTGCCCTTCGTAAAGCGAGGTCACCTTGTTGCGGTTGCGGGCAATGTTAAAATCAGTTGTCCAGTTGAAGCCGTTGCCCGGGTTAGAGATATTCACCGTGTTCAGGGCAATCTCAAATCCTTTGTTTTCGGTAGAACCTACGTTAAACTGTACGCTTGAGAAACCGCTCTGGGTAGGTATAGGGCGGGCAAACAGCAGGTCGTCCGTCTTCTTCACATAGTAGTCGAGCGCCAGGTTCACGCGGCCATTGAAAAAGCCGATGTCGGTACCTACGTTAAACTGTTTCGTGGTTTCCCACTTCAGGTCGGGGTTAGCCAGCTGCGACTGCGCCAGGCCAGACAGATCGAGGTAATTGCTTCCTCCCGTATAAAGGGCCAGGTATTGGAAATCACCTATTTCCTGGTTACCGGTTACTCCATAAGAGGCGCGCAGTTTCAGTTCGCTCATGTAGTCAAGGCCCGACATAAAGTCTTCTTCAATCAGTCGCCATCCGGCAGAAACAGACGGGAAATAACCGTAGCGGTTGTTCTCACCAAAGCGTGAGGAACCGTCAGCCCGGAAGTTTACACCAAGCAGGTACCTGTCTCTGAAAGAGTAGTTGACACGGCCAAAGAAGGAAACCAATGAAGACTCTAGCTCAGCACCTGTACCGGCGTTAACACGGGCCGCGCTGGATACGTAGCGGAAACGGTCGCTGGCAAATCCTTCCCCTGTCACACTGGTGCTGCGGATTTGGTTGTCCTCCTTGCTGGTACCAATAACGCTAGACAGGCTGTGTATCTCGTTGAAAACCTTGTTGTAGGCGAGTGTGGCTTCCAGCAGGCGTTTCGAGACCGTTGTCGTGGCATTGATCGCCTGGCCGCCCTGTTCTCTGAAGGTAGCCCCCTCAAAATTTGCAGCACTATAGCGGCGTTCATCAACGTTCAGCACGTCTACACCTCCTTTTACCTGCAGGTCGAGGCCCGGAATGATAGCGTATTTGGCAAAGGCGTTACCAACAGCGCGAAGGTTGCGGGTTACGTTGTCGTTTTCGCGGCCCTCTGCTACCGGGTTGGTATAGAAGAAGTTAGGGTAGGAGTATGTTGTTGCTTCCGGATCTTCGTAAACCGGCCAGAGGGGCGAGGCTGCCAGCGCATTGGCAAAGGGGCTGGTAATGGAGTTGTCGCTGATGATACGGTCACTGTCAGAACGGCTGAGCTGGATGCTGGTGCCCAGTGAGAATCTGTCGTTGGCCTGGTGGTCCAGGTTCAGGCGGGTAGAGTAACGCTGGTAACGACTGCTTATGACCACCCCTTTCTGATCGAAGTAGTTGCCAGACACATAGTAGCGAGTTTTCGGATCACCACCGCTCAACGATATTTCATAGTTAGAGATACCGGCCGTGCGTGAAATTTCATCCACCCAATCCGTGTCAGCTACCGGGAAGTCCACTCCATTATAATAGAAATCAACAAAATCCTGCGGGGTATACTGTCCCTCCGGAATAAAACCATCGTTTACGAAGGCCTCCATCATAATATCGGTATACTGCTGGGCGTTCAAAAGCTTCGGCTTCTTCCAGTATTTCTGTGTGCCGGCGTACATGTTGAAGTTTACCTGTGTCTGGCGGGCAGAACCTCGTTTGGTTGTGATCAGCACAACACCATTGGCCGCTCGCGAACCATAAATAGCAGCAGCAGAGGCGTCTTTCAGGATGTCGATTGACTCGATATCGTTGGGGTTGATGTCGGTGACAGCGTTCACGGATTGACCGCCAAAGCCTAGTTGCGAGAAGTCGCCTGTTGTTAGCGGTACGCCATCCACTACGTAGAGCGGCTGGTTGCTGGCAGAGATGGAGGTTGCTCCACGCACACGCACCGTGATACCGCCACCCGGTGTACCCGAGTTTTGCGAGATCTGCACACCAGCGGCGCGGCCCTGTAATGCCTGGTCAACACCCACAACCGGCAGGTTCTGGATATCCTCAGATTTTACTTTGGCTGTGGCGCCTGTTACTTCGCGACGTTCCTGTGTGCCGTAACCCACTACCACCACTTCGCTCAACTGACGCTCGTCTGCTGCCAGCTGCACATCAATCGTGGAGCGGCCATTGACAGGTATTTCCTGGCGCTGCATTCCGATAAAACTGAACACCAGCGTCGCGCTGGGTTGTACGGTCAGGGTATAATCGCCATCAATGCCTGTGGTGACACCATTGGATGTACCCCGTTCCAGCACGGTAACACCCGGCAGTGCGGAGCCATCGTTAGCAGCGGTGACTCTACCGGTTACGGTTTGAGTCTGAGCCCAGACACTTCCTACAAGCGCCAGGACTAAAAAGAAGCTCAATAGTATACTCTTCTTCATAGCAGTTAAATTTGATTTACATTTAAGAACGTTTTTACGGATATATAGTAAATAAATCGAAGGAATAATTTACCTTTATTACATAAAGCATTAAATATTGTTTATATAATCCTATAAAAAGGAACGTATAAACCGGCATGTACCTAAAATGTTATCTGTAAACAGATTAGACACTGCGACGAGGAAATCATATTCTTAGGAAAGCGAATTCTCAGATACCCACCTCTTCAGATTCTGCTGTTGCTGATTTTATTTCTTCTCCAGCATCGTCACACTCAGAAAGCCACTGCCCTCCTGTATAACCGGCTTCCAGCCCAGGTCCTGGAGGTACCAGCGTATAAAGTTGTTGAGCAGGCCGTGCGCTACTAGCACCACCGTCGGGTTATGCTCCGCCTGTTGCGCCAGAAAAGAAGCCGCTTCCCGCGCCCGCTGTTTTGCCTGCCTGAATGTTTCGATCCCTTTGCTGTTCAGCCCCATCATCCAAAGCACCCGGGCGCTCACCAGCCAGAGCCGGATGGGAAGCCTCAGCAATGGCAGAGAGAAAATACGGCGCTCAAACTCCCGGAACTCATGCCGCACAATCAGCTCAACTTCCTCCCCGAAAATCTGACGGGCAGTGAGTTGTGATCTTACCAGAGTGCTGCAGTATACCTGCCGGACCTCCTGGTAAGGTATAGCCTCGTGTTCCATGACAAACTGCTCTACTTCTGCTGCATCGTAGTCGCTGATGTAACTGCTGGCAGCCGCCCTGCTGAAGTAACCCTTTTTTGACACCAGTGGCCGCGCATGACGGATCAGGAAAATGCGCCCTCTTGTACGATTGGTTTCTGGTGTTCCTTTCAAAGTAAGGTTCGCGTGATTCAAACATGTTATACGCAAGGGGTACACCTGCGATGCCTGTGAAGTATTAGGCGACCAGGTATAATTTCGTGGCTTCAGGCGATCTGTCGGGCACAGGATGTATGGTCAAGAAATAAAACGTAAAAAACAGAAGATCGCATTAACGGAATCCGGCTTGCACCCGTATTAGAATGCACTGTCGGTAGACGCTGGCAGACCAGCCCTTGGCCCATCTCTATACCTGGCTGGTACGCTTACCGATTTTTATACCTGTCTCTAACTGCCATTCTGCAAAATGAAGGAGATGGTACACTGGCCCGAACCAAAACATGATGTAAAACATATCTACACCAAAAAGGACAATGAATACACACCTTTACCCATCGACTATCCTGATGACTGCCGATACGGTTGGCAGCGTATGGACTTATGCGCTGGAGCTAACAAGAGCCGTAGCAGCGCATGGCACAAACATAGCACTGGCTACCATGGGAGAGCCCATGAGCGAAGAGCAACGCGCAGAAGCTGAAAGCATTTCTAACCTCACGGTATATGAAAGCGAATATAAACTAGAGTGGATGGACTCCCCTTGGGAGGACGTAACAAAAGCCGGTGAATGGCTGTTGCAATTGCGCGACCAGGTGCAGCCTGACCTGATCCACCTCAACCACATGAGTTTCGGCAGCCTGGACTGGAACAAACCAGTGACGGTAGTTATTCACTCGTGTGTGCTGTCGTGGTGGCGTGCCGTGAAGCAGGAAGAAGCGCCAAAAAAATGGAATAAATACAGCGAAATGGTACGCAAAGGGCTGCAGGCCGCAGATATGGTGGTGGCCCCCACACAGGCCATGATGCACCAGGCCGAAGAACTATACGGTCCGTTCAAACGCAGTGCCGTGGTATACAACGGGCGTGGCCAGCAATACTTCCAGTTCGGACGCAAAGAGCCATTCGTTTTCAGCCTCGGCAGGGTATGGGATGAGGCCAAAAACATCTCAATGCTCGCGCATATTGCTTCAGACCTGCAGTGGCCGGTTTACATAGCCGGCGAAGGCAAACACCCGGAAACGGGGGAGGCTATGGAATTGGACAATGTGTATTTTCTGGGGCAACTCACCAACAAAGAAGTGACTGACTGGCTGTCCAGAGCGTCAATCTATGCGCTGCCTGCCAAGTATGAGCCCTTCGGGCTAACCGTGCTGGAGGCAGCCATGTCGGGTTGCGCCCTGGTTGTAGGCAAAACTGAGAGCATGGCCGAGGTATGGGGCAATGCCGCCAAATATGTAGATCCAGGCAGTGCAGACGAGTTGCGCGATACGATTGTGGATTTGATAGACGATGAGTTCTGCCGCAACATCATGGCTTGCCGGGCCGTGAAGCGTTCGCATGGATACACCGCCGTCCAGATGGCCCAGGATTACAGTTACCTGTATGGTCAGCTGATGCCGGCACCGGTTTCGGTTTCAAAATGAAAAACTAGCCTATCTTTACCATAAAATTGTCAGACAACGGCATGAACATCGTTATACTTGGCCTTTCGATCACGACCTCCTGGGGCAATGGCCATGCCACCACTTACCGAAACCTGGTACGGGCGCTGCATGCCAGTGCACACCAGATTTTGTTTCTGGAAAGAAAGCCATCCCATCGTACTGCCCCCGATTTGGGCGAGCCCGACTTCTGCCAAGTAGGTATGTACGCGTCTTTGGAGCAACTGCAGCAGTACACAGAGCAGGTACGCGAAGCCGATCTGGTGATTGTGGGTTCCAGCCTGACAGAAGGCAATGCTATAGGTAAATGGGTGATCGAGACGGCAAAGGGCATCAAAGCCTTTTATGACCTCGATGCACCCGCTACCCTCACTGAACTGGAAGGAAAGGGACCACTATACCTGAATGCGAGCCTGATCCCTGCCTTCGACCTATACCTGTCCTGCACAGGAGGTCCGGCGCTGGAGCTGTTCGAACAGAAATATGGCGCCCGCATGGCACGAACGCTGTATTTTTCAGTTGACCCAACACTTTACCACCAGGAGTATCGCGAGATCAAATGGGACCTGGGTTACCTGGGCGCCTATACCGAAGATCGGCAGTCTACCTTGCAGAAGCTGATGGTGGATGCTGCAGCGCAATGGCCTGCCGGTCGCTTTGTGGTAGCTGGCACCAAATATCCTGAAGATATGGGCTGGCCTGGCAACATCAACATGCTGCATCACCTCACGCCGGCGGAACACCGCGATTTTTTCAACAGTCAGCGCTTTGCCCTGAGCATTGCCCGTGCCGGGACCAGCAGGTTTGGCTATACCCCAAGCATGCGCCTCTTCGAAGCGGCCGCCTGTTGCACGCCTGTCATCTCTGATTATTGGGAAGGTATAGAAACACTGTTTGAGCCTGATTCTGAAATCCTGATCACCAAAAGTGCGTCCGAAACGCTGCGTTACCTCCGCGAGATCTGTAATTCTGAGCGTAAAGCCATCGGCATGCGGGCTCGCCGCAAAATGATGGCGCGCCACACTGCCGCACATCGCGCGCACGAGCTGGAAATCTACCTCGGAGAACTCATGACTCTGGATACCTCAAATGAAGAAAAGCTGGAAACCATTGGTTGATATAAACCGGTTCAGGTAAGAGAAGCCATACCTTTGCTACGAAGCAGGTATGGCTCTTTTTTGTGCGGTATACAGCTAGCCTGCTCCGACTCAATAGTTTAAAAACAATGACTAAAAAAGGAATAGAACGCTGGAAGACGCTGAAGTCGCAGGTGGTATTTGAACATAAATGGTATACCCTGCGCCGCGACCACGTGCAGCTGCCTGACGGCCACGAGATGGATGATTATTTTGTAAGTGTGCGGCCGGATGTGGTGCTGACCTTCCCAATAACTGAAGACGGGCACGTACTCTTTGTGCGCCAGTACAAGCATGCTGCTGCCGATATCTTCATCGAGCTACCTGGTGGTGTGATCGATGCGCATGAAAAAGACCCGTTGGAAGCGGCCCGGCGTGAACTGCTGGAGGAGACCGGTTATACCACGGACGATATCGAACCCGTGCTGCAGGTGATCGACAACCCAACCAAAGACACAAACAAAATTTACTTCTACCTCGCCCGCAACGTACGCGAAGTAGCCGCCCAGGACCTCGATGAAAGTGAGCACATCGAGGTCCTGAAAGTGCCTTTGCAGGAGGTGGAGCCGATGATCCTGAGCGGCCAGATCAATGTGGCCGGCTCCATTGCGCTTTGCCTGCTCGCCCTCCGGAAGCTGGGTGTTTAGTCAGCCAGCTGCCAGGCGGTGGCTGCTATGATGTTGGTGTTTTTCCAGTGCAAGGTATAGCCGGCCGTGTGTGCTGCCAGGCTGAACTGCGGGTGCAGGTCCAGTTCATGCTGAAGCTGTGATGCCGTGACCTGGCTTGGAGCGGGCGCAAAACCGTTTCGTGTGAGGCGGTGCTGCCAGGCATCCAGGCGCTCGTGGCGCTCCACGCGGTCAGCTCCTTCAAAGGCAACAACATTGAGAATTTCCCTTCCAAAAAACTCCTGTTCTATTACGCGGCGCTCCGGCATATCGGCTGGAAGCAGCGTATCCAGCACATCAAACACGGTGTGGTAGTGGCGCAATGACTCGCGCAGGCGCGGCAGAAAATCCAGTCGGTTGTGCTCGGAATCGGGTTCGGTAAGGGTGAGCAGCTCAGGACGAAGATCCCGGATCTGCTCCAATACACGGTCGCGCTGGTCAGGTATAGCTACCAGTTCGTCGGCGAGGTGGTGCAGGGTGAGCGCTGCGTTTACGATCAAGGTATAGGAAGGGTCAATTTCCAACGACTGCAAATCGAAGTCTTCAAGGCGGGTGGCTACATAGGTATAGCTGAAGTCCAGACCCAGGCGTTCGGCATGTGCTGCCAGCCGGGCACCTGTAGCTTGCAGTTTATAAGCCGGATCAGGGTTGTTGCTGTCGGGTATATCAATACCGGTGAGGTGCAGGGTAGGGCGCTTCCCGGGTATAGCCGCCACTAACTCCATAAAATGGAACCACTGCAAGCCGCTGCCTATACCCAGATCGAGCAGGTATACCGAGGATTTTCCGGTGATGGCAGAAAGAATAGCGTGGTTGGCAAAGCGGTGCCCAAACGTAACGAGCGGTGTGGCCGTCACCAGTACATTAAAGGCCGCGATCATGTCCATCTCCCCCAGGTTGGAAGCATATAAATTTCCGGAAGCAGCAGTATTGCATTGTTGGCAGCGCATCGCCAGTGCCCGAGCAAAAGCTTGTGCAATGCGGCCTTCTGCGCCTGGCTGTTCAGTTGCTTTATGCTGCAGGTCGTGTAGATGGGTTGCCGCCTCTTCCGGTTGGTCCTGTACCTGGTAACCCAGGTCAAGCACTTGTGCCAGCAGGGGTTGTGTGGCGTATACGCGGGAAGGGTGTAGCAATTCTTGTAACATATGGAGTAGGTATAGCTGGTGTTCGTCAGGTCCGATGGTCAGGCGCAAGGTATGGTGATCGGCGCGGCGCACCAGAATATGGTTTGCCAGTAAGTAGTTGTGTATGCCATCGGCGCTGTAACCGCCGGCATCCAGCAGCAGAAAGTTGCCCTGTGAAGGCCAGAACTGAACGCCCATTTTATGCAGTGCCTGTTCCAGCTTGTTTTTTCCTTCCTGCGTAGCCTGCAGTGTCATGTGCAGAAATTGCTCATCTTTCAGGGCGGCCAGGGCGGCAACCTGTGCCAGCTGGTTCACATTGTAGGGTTGTTTCACTTCCATTACCTGTTCAATCAGGTGCCGCTGTGCGACCATATACCCGATGCGGACGGAGGCAAGACCGTAGGCTTTGGAGAAAGTGCGAAGCACGACCAGGTTAGGGTAGCGCGACAGCATGGCCACCGCGTCAGCACAATCCGGCGCGGTAACATACTCGATGTAGGCTTCATCCACCACCACGGTCACGTGTGCCGGCAGGCAGTCGAGTACCTGGGCCAGTTCAGCGCTTGTCAGGTAAGTGCCGGTTGGGTTATTGGGGTTGCAGATGAAACAGAGCCTGGTCGAGGGCCGCAGCTGGCGCACCAAAGCCTGCAGATCGATCCGGTAACTACTTGTCAGCGGAATTTCGGTGCAGGGAATCCGGAGCGCGCGGGCTTCCTGACAATACAGCGGGTAAGAAGGTGTGAAAGTGAGCACTTCGCCCTCTCTATCGTGACCGCAAAAACGGCGCACCAGCAGGGAGATCAGTTCTGCTGACCCACTTCCCACCACAATTTCATCGGCCTGAACGCCTAGTTTCAAGGCAAGCGCGTGTCGCAGGTCAGCTGCGTCGGGCGTCGGATAACCGTGCACGCTGCTCAGGGCTTGTTGCAGAGCAACCAGCACCTGCGGGGATGAACCAAACAGGTTCTCGTTAGTGGCAGCTTGGTAAGGAATGCGTTTATTTTCCATAGGCGACTCGCGCGGCGTATTGATCATGATGGCAATATAGCAATTCAAAAATGTATATTATATTTTAAGTGCTGGTTAATCATAAAAAAATAATAACATTGCCAGGTGTTGGAAATATGCCGTCAGCGTTAAAGTAACTAATTGTTTGAAAATGTTGTATATACAATTATTGCAAGCGTAATTGCATTCGAAAACTAGATTTTTTCACATGAAGTTAGAAGATGAATTAAAGATGCCCAAGTTCAGGAGCGCCTACCAGCGGGCCTCTCTGAACCTGATGTTTACAGGGGAGTGGATGATGGCCCGGGTCGACAGCCTGCTCAAACCCTACGACATTTCTTCGCAGCAGTACAATGTATTGCGCATCCTCAGAGGGCAGCAGGGCAAGCCTATGAACCTGTTTACCATACAGGAGCGGATGCTCAACCGCATGAGCAACGCCACCCGGTTGGTAGAGAAACTGCGTTTGAAGGGACTGGTAACCCGCGAGCTTTGCGAACAGAACAGACGCAAGGTAGAAATTGCCATTACAGACAAAGGGATGGACCTGCTCGACAGCCTGGATCCGTTGATGAAGCAGCTGGAAGAAGACACATTTAAGGATATGTCTGAACAAGAAGCGCAGCACCTGAGCGATACGCTGGATCGGGTGAGAGCCTAATCCTGGTAAGAAGTTCTGCACCTATCAACTTATGGCCGGGCCTCGCGTTTAAAGGTCAGTAAGAAGACGGAATAGCTATGGAACAGGAACAAACCACATTATTGAAAGATTATTCGACGGAAGAAAAAGGGGCCTACCTGGCTGCGCTTGCTTCCATCGCTTCTGCGGACGGACACGCTTCTGAAGAGGAACTGGAGTTTCTGAGGGTATTGAGCGAAGCAGCCGAAATGCCCGAAAACGTAGAGCAGGAAGTGCTCTCTATTGCTTCTAATCCATCGCAGATCAGTTTAAAGCGCGTATTGGATGTGCTGCAGAAGAGTCAGTTGCGCTTTTCCTTCATCACCGATATCATCAGCTTTGCCAAGGCAGATGGCGAGTATAGTCAGGATGAGCAAAAGCGCATTCAGGAGATGGCCAACTACCTGGGTGTGGACCAGAAGCAATACAGTGTGCTCGAGCAGTTTGTAAACAAGGCAGACGAAGCACAACAGCACGGCGAGGACCCGACAACGCAGTCCTTTATGAGTAAGAACGGTTTCAGCGATATGTTCAAAAATGCCGGTATCTCTCCGCAAATGGTGCAGGGTATACTAGGTATAGCAGCGCCTATCGTGCTGGCCCGCCTGATGAGCGGTGGCAAACGCCGCGGTGGCGGCATGCTGGGAGGTATGGGCGGTGGCCTTTTGGGTGGTCTGCTCGGTGGCATGATGACGGGCCGTGGCGGTCTGATGGGTGGCGGCCGGCGTTCTACCAGCGGTCTGGGCTCCATGGCTTCCGTGCTGGGTGGCTTAAACGGTCGTAGTCGCTATGGCGGCATGGGTTCCGGCGGGCTTGGCAGTTTGCTGGGCGGGCTGTTTGGAGGCGGTAAGCGGGGCGGCAGCACGAGCTGGTAGGTATAGCCAGGCGCTATACCTGATGTGCAGGTATGTGTAATTTAAAGAGCGGGAGGTGAGCAAAACCTACCGCTCTTTTTTTGTGATGGCAGCACCGGACTAGCAGGTATCCCTTACTTTGAGTAGCTTTAGAGAGATCTTCCATACCTATCAGGTACTATGATAAAAAGTAAAATTTTATACCTGGCCCTGGCCCTCGGCTTTTCTTCCTGCCAGCAACAGCCGCAACAACCTACTGTAACTGCGCAAGCCACAGAAGGCAAGCTATACTACCCGGGCAAAGGTGATAACTGGGAAAAGAAACAACCCGAGCAGCAAGGTATGGATGCCGCTTTGCTACAGGAAGCCGTGGAATGGGCCAGACAGCAGGAAACGACACAGATGTCAAAAGACTTCTCTACACAGGAAGAGATCTTCGGCAAAATGCTCGGACCTATACCTGAAGACAGAGCCAGCACCAACGGCATCATCCTCAGAAACGGCTTCATCGTGGCCGAGTGGGGCGAAACAGAGCGGGTGGATCCGACCTATAGCGTGGCCAAAAGCGTGCTTTCTACCATTCTAGGTATAACGATCGATCGTGGGATGATCAAAGACATCCACGACCCGGTGGCAAATTATGTGCAGGACGGTGGCTATGACTCGGAACAGAACCGGAAGGTAACCTGGGAACACCATGTACGGCAAACCAGTGAATGGGAAGGGGAGTTGTGGGGCAAGAAACACGACTTCGTAGGCAAAGCGGAATTTGGCAGAGGTGAGCGCAAGCCACGTGCGCTACAGGAGCCGGGAACCCACTATGAATACAATGATGTGCGCATCAATCGCTTTGCTTTGTCGCTGCTGCGCCTCTGGAAGAAACCTATACCGGAGGTGTTTAAAGATGAAGTGATGGACCCGATTGACGCCTCCAATACCTGGCAATATGTGCCCTACCGCAACTCGTATGTAGAACTGGACGGCAAACGCGCGCCCTCAGTAAGCGGCGGTACCCGCTGGGGCGGCGGCCTCTGGATCAGCGCCCGCGACGAAGCCCGCTTTGGCTACCTTTTTCTCCGCAACGGCCGCTGGAAAGACAAGCAACTTGTGTCACAAGAATGGGTGAAGGAAGCGACGACCTCCCGCGGAAGCGTTGGTCCTGACTACGGTTACCTCTGGTGGCTCAACACCGGAGGCAAAGCCTGGCCAAGTGCTCCAACTTCCAGCTATGCCGCTTTAGGGGCCGGGCAGAACACGATCTGGGTAGACCCGGAGCATGATATCGTGATGGTGTGGCGCTGGCATAAGGGCAACCCGGATGAGTTGATCAAAAGGGTGCTGGCAGCGGTGAAGGAGTAGTTGATAGTTGATAGGCGCTCTTACTATTGCGCGAGCGTCCTCACTCGTGTTTGCTATGTTAGGGCCTATGGCTCCTTTACCTTTTTTGCGTACTCTATCCCAAAATTTAAAACCGTTTCAAATGGCTTCGCTGAAACGTCCACTCCGGCGTTAAAAGTGGGCCACTGAAGTTGCTGCTATACCAAGGGCTTACACCTGGGTCCATCGGATTTTTCAGAATCTGGATTTCCTGCGCCGGCATATAACTTTGGGCAAGCAGGAACAGCTTTTCTCCAGTTTGCGCATCAACTGCCACATCCATTACGATCACAGCATGGCCGGGACTTCCGCCCTTGATGAACACATCGCCAGCTTGCAGGTCGGCCATCGAAACTGCCTTCATTTCTTTCTCCAGCGACAGGGTGCCGGCATAGGTAAACACGACTTGCAGATAATCCTTGAAGAAAGCATAGGCAGTTGATGGAGCTGCTTTTTTTACCCATGAGCAATCATTGCCTTTCACTTGTACCCGGTAACCCTGCTGCCATTTACTGTAGTCTGCCCGGAAGCCGCTCGTGAAGTTAAAGTGAATAGCATCGTACTTTTCCTGCCCATACAGATACTCCGCCCGCAGTCGCATCACAGCATCCGCGCATTGCTGCAGGTCACGTTTGCCAACATCTATGTCGAGCACAGCATCATAAATATTGTCGTTTGGCTTGATGGCACCGTTGTAGTAGTGCACCTGTGCACCGTGTGGTTTTAACTTGAAATGCTGCAGATAAGCACCAAAAGTATTCTCGGATTGCACAGCTCTTTTGTAACCTCTCGGTGGGGAAAATCTCTCTGATACTGTCTTACCTGCAGGGTTTACCAGTACTTTGGTCTCGGTTATACCTTCAGGAATTTCTGCTGTCACCTGCTCAGCCTTCGAACCGCAGGCGGTGAGCAAAATAAAGAGAATGCTGTACAGGTATTGCGACATGGTACGATAGTTAAGTTATGAACTAAATTAATAGTTTATTTTGAATTTGCAAGCAATTATCAGTTAAGCAGTTGGTTATGATAGGTTTGTATGTAAAAGATCCGTTATAGGGCCAGAGGACTAAAACCGTCAGCATAAGCCTTCTCCTGACATTTCGGCCTGGGAGTAGGGCCCCTGTTTTGGGAGAAATCTGTAAAACTGCCATTGCTCTCAGGGAATCCAGCTCTCTCAAATTTTCGAGATGATAGTTTGGATTCATTGTTCCTTAGGTTGATGGCATAGCGACAGAGGCCCCCGATAGCTGACACGAGCGAGGCGAGGACGCTCGCGCCATACCCCAATTCTACTTAACAAAACGAGCCGACTCATGTGAGTCGGCTCGTTCCTTATTAACTTATACCTTGTGGCTTAGTGACGGCAGGTGCAATTTTCACCGGCTATACCTTCTACGCGGGTGTCGGTACCTTCGTGCCAGTCAAAAGAAGAAGCGTACTTGCTGTTTTCCCACCAGAATTTGCCTGGTTTGCGTTCGTGGTTGCCAACTTCATTCATGGTGGCAGCATCAAACAGACGGCCGTTTACCATGGTGTAGCGCACGTGTTCTGAGTTCTGGATGTTCTCCAGCGGGTTCTGGTCCAACACGATCAGGTCGGCCAGTTTGCCGGTTTCCAAGGAGCCGATGTCTTTGCCCATACCCAGGTACTCGGCACCGTTCAGGGTTGCGGCACGCAGTGCTTCCATGTTGGTCATGCCGCCTTGCTGCAGCATCCACAGTTCCCAGTGTGCACCTAAGCCTTGCAGCTGTCCGTGGGCACCGAGGTTCACTTTCACACCAGCGTCCGTCAGGGCCTTGCTGGCTTCAGAAGTCTTGAAGTAACCGTTCTTGTACTCCTCGTCCGGTACCTGCATCACAAAGCGTGAGCGACCGTCGATCACAGAGCGTGGCGTGAATTTCAGGAGTCTTTCCTTCTCCCATACCTTGGTGTTCTGGTACCAGTAGTACTCGCCGCTGGTGGCGCCGTAGTTCACAATCAGGGTAGGGGTGTAACCAGTTTTAGAAGCTTTCCATACCTCTACCACATCTTTGTAAAGCGGATGAACCGGGATGTTATGCTCAATGCCGGTGTGACCGTCCAGGATCATGCTCATGTTGTGGAAGAAGGTAGAACCACCCTCTGGTACCACGGTCATGTCCAGCTCGCGGGCTGCCTGAATAATCTGCTGGCGCTGCTCACGGCGTGGCTGGTTGTAGCTCTTCACCGAGAAACCACCGGCAGCCTGAATACGGCGCAGGTGCGAACGGGCATCGTCGAGGCTGTTCACCACGGCTTTGAAGCTACCATCAGCTCCGTACAGAATCGTGCCTGTCGAGAAAATTCTAGGACCTACCATGTGCCCCGCCTTCACGGCCTCGGACTGGCTGAACACCATCTCCGTAGTAGAAGAAGGGTCGTGTGTGGTCGTTACGCCGTAAGCCAGGTTGGCCAGGTAGGACCACTGCTGTTTCGGGCTCATGCCGTTGCGGAAAGTACCCAGGTGCGCGTGAACATCTACTATACCTGGCATAATCGTTTTGCCGCTGGCGTCGATCACTTTCGCGTCTTTTGGCACGGCTATACCTTTGCCAACTGACACAATGCGGTTGCCGTCTACTACGATCGTACCGCCTTCAATCACTTCATCGCCTTTCATCGTGATGATGCGGGCATTGGTGAAGGCTACTTTGCCTTGCGGGGCATCAGTTTTGAACTCCAGCCCGATTTTTATACCTGTCGTGTCGATGGCAGGCAGTTTCTCCGGGGCACCTTCCAGGAAGGCGAAGCGGTCTTTCAGGTCATTGGAGAAATACTCATCACTCAGCACCCAGTTCACTTTCTTGCTGTCGCCTGACCAGTGCACGCTTGTTCCAGCGTCTTTGGTGAAGCGGGCCACAGGCACAGCCTTGGTCTCTGCGCTCAGTTCCATGCCGGCACCGTTAGCCGAGAAAGGCACCACATAGCCGTTGAACAGCTCCACAAAAGCCAGCCACTTGTTGTCCGGGCTCGGGTAGAACTGGTCGGTGTAGGTAGAAGTATAGTGCGTACGCTCCTCTTTGCCGCTCAGGTCCACACTCTTGAAAGCAGTTTTACCACCTCCGTAAGCCGAGAAGAAGATGCGGTCAGAAGTTGCGTTGAACAGCGGAAGTGAGCCGCTCTTTTGTACCAGTGTCGGGTTTTTTCCTTCGGCGGTCATGTAATAAATGCCGCGCTCGTTGCCATGCGCATAGCCCATGTGGTTGTTGCCACCGTCTTTGCTATACACAATCAGCTTGCCGTTCGGTGAGAAAGAGGCGTTGGTATAGAATCCTTTCTCAGAAGTGAGTTTGGTTGGCTTGGCGTTTTTCTTGCGGATGTCCACTTTCACCAGCGCACCCAGGTTGTCATCGTCCCAGGTAGAGAAGAGAAGGGTCTTGCCATCTGGCGAGAAAGCCGGATAGAATTCGAAATCCTTGCCATTGGTCACGCGCTCCGGCTTAC
The DNA here is from genome assembly GCF_019599265.1 of Pontibacter sp. HSC-14F20. GTDB lineage: Bacteria > Bacteroidota > Bacteroidia > Cytophagales > Hymenobacteraceae > Pontibacter. The sequence continues at coordinate 73,003 of NZ_JAHZTC010000007.1, forward strand.
CGTTTGGCAGTTCTTTTTTGTAGATATGACCCGCCGCATTGAACACGAGCAACTTGCCGTCAGGCGAGGTCACGGCGTGGCGAATAGCCTTGGCCGTGAACTGGTCCGGCGATACGCCTGCCTTGCTGAAATCGTGGCGAACAGCTTCGGCGATATGGTGTGTGGCAGTCGCTTCGAATGGTATGTTGGTTACTTTCTGGCTGGCTACGTCGATCTTGTTGATCTTGCCACCCGCCCAGAACACAATGCTCTTGTTGTCGGGCGTCCAGGCAAAGTTCGGGTATACCCCGAAAATAGCCCAGGCTTCCTGCTGGTCGTGGTTGAGCTGGTCGTAAATCGGCCACTGCTCACCTGTCTTCAGGTCATGAAGGAAGAGTACCGACTTGGTGCGCACGCGGCGCACGAAAGCCAGTTGCTTGCCATCGCGGGAGATAACCGGGCGGACCGAACCACCATTACCGGTCACCACGTTCTCAATTGCGCCTGTGTTGCGGTCTACGCGACGAATGACGTAGATCTGGCCGTTCGGATCTTTGTTGTACTCAAACGTAGAGCCGCCGCTCATGTCTTCAGAGAAGTACACATACTTGCCGTCCGGCGATACTACCGGCTCGCCAACGTCCTGCTGGTCGTTTTTGCGCTTGGTCAGCTGCACACCGCTTCCACCCGACTTATGGTACATCCACATTTCGCCGGCACCCAGCGAACGGGAGGCCGTGAAGTGCTTGCGGGCAATCAGGTACTCACCATCTGGCGTCCAGACGGCGTTATTCAGGAGTCGGAAATTTTCTTTGGTGATCTGCTTGGCATCAGAGCCATCGCGCTTCATTACCCAGATGTTGTCGCCGCCACCCGCATCGGAGGTAAAGGAAATGAACTTACCATCGGGACTGAACCGAGGCTGTACTTCGTAGGCGCGGCCACTGCGAAGGAGTTTCGCTTTGCCACCGGACATTGGCATGCTGTAGATGTCGCCGAGCATGTCAAACACGATCTCTTTGCCGTCCGGACTCACGTCCACACTCATCCAGGTGCCTTCGTCGGTTGTTACGGTGATTTCTTTTTGCGGTCCGCGGGCTTCTTCCACGTTCCATTTGTTGTCTTTTTTGTCCTGCGCCGTGGCTGTGCCCAAAGGTAAGGCAAGCGCCGCCGCCAGGAACATACTCCAATAGGTATGCTTCTTCATGACAGGGTGTTTGTCGATTAGATTAGGTTAGATTCTCAAATTTAGCGATTTGAGGGGAGAAATCAGAAAAGGTTTAAAATGGGTAGGGAGGAATAATGATGATGGAGGGGAATGTGAATCTTGCGGACAATTTCGAGCCTGAATGTTTTGGAGATCTGGAGGTATAGTTTTTCAATCGTAATACCTGTTATTCTGGAGAAATCTTGGTGGAAGGGAGGTTAAGCCTTTGCTACTCAGTTATAAGCTCATCGACTGCTTGCCGCGAGTGTAAGGTATACGGTAGACTCTGGCCACTTATTTGTCTTGGAGAAGTGTTTAAAGCCTTCTCCAATCACGGACATGGGTTGTCATCATGCAGATTTCCGTAAATGGCAAATACCTCATCGCTATTATAAGAATATTTAAGACGAATAATTTTATAGCAATTTGCCTGTACCACAAAAGTGAAATCTTCCAGTTGTGCAGCTGTGTTTCCGCTACCATTCTCAAAATGTTCAAAATATCCCGGCAGGGCTCTTTCTAATTCATAGAAATCATCACCAACTTTAAATTTAGGTATAGTCTCCTTTATTATCTCCCGACGGATGTCGTCAGGCATCAATCGAAACGCATACGCAGGAAAGAGAGTTGGGAAAATTTTAAGGTATAGCACCATAAAAGTGGTGGGGTATAGAATTACGGACGTTCTCATGAACCAGCTTTCTTGCATTTTTTTCACAATCCTACTACTCTTGATCAAAGCCAAATATATACTTCCAAACAGTAACCCGATTAGGAAAGCAATCCAAAATACTACTTTGAAGTCACTCTTTAAAAACAGCCAGCCAATCAGAATTGTAAAAACAATGACAGCGTATATGCCAGTGGAAATCGGGAAGATAGGATAGGAGAATATCTTACTTGAATGGTTGAGCCGTCTTAATGGCAAGAGTATAAATATTAGCCATGCTATTGTCACGAAAATTGCTGACCAAAAAATGATTACACCTAAATCATCTGCTCGTCCATCTGCAATACCTTGCTGAAGGGCAATGAAAACTATCGACAAAGCCCAAGCAACAGAAATCGCCAAAAAGGATAGAGGTCCTTTCGCCTTATTTATACCTTCAGTCAATTTATCAGACTCTTTTCTTTCAATTACTCCACCTCAAACTCCCTCGGCAAATCAAAGCTCAGCGGCTTGTTGCGGCTGTGGATCTGCTCCAGGAAGCTGTCGAGCTCGTCTTTATACTCCAGGTGGTAATCTTCGTGCAGGTTCTTGCGAATGAGTTGGATGGTGCGCTGCAGAAGGCGGGCGGTGGCGGTATAGAAGGCTTTGTAATAGCTGTCGAAGTGGCCGGTGAAGTTTTCGAAGATCAGGCGCAGCAGGTATAGGTGCAGGTCAGTTTCGAGCTTCACGTCTTTGGTAATACGCTTGAAACGGGCAATTTCCTTGACCGACTTGCGCAACGACTTGGTCAGGGCACGACCCAGGTAGCGACCGGAGGTGTCCATCATCAGTTCGCGTATCTTTTCTGCGGTCTGGTCATAGGCCTCTTCCGGCGTAAGTTCGCCCAGTTCAATGGCCAGCAAATCGTACAGCTCCCCGTCACGGCGGGCAGCTTTGATGATGATGGCTTCCTTTTCTTTATCGCTCAGCTGCTTGACAGCTTTTTTAAAACCAGTAGAGACGGTGGGCATAGGTATATATAAGCTATACCTGTAAAGCTAGGTAAAATAGGCGTGCTGTTCAAGATGGTCGGGCCGTAAATATACCTTGAAATATGTGCTTTTGCAGGAATTAACCCCGGCTCCGGATTGTTTTAAACTATACCTTTTTCAGATAGCCGGAGCTGGCCGGGGAGAGCTGTATTATAATGCGTTCTGCTTCCGTAGCTCCATAAAAATTCGTAATTTTGCACTATGAATATTGAGACTCAAATTTTACATCAGGATGAAGTGGCTCTGCTCGAAGAGAGCACCGATCTGCACAACCTGATTGTGTATAACGACGACGTGAATACGTTTGACCACGTGATTACAACGCTTATCAAGGTATGCGGCCACTCGGCGGAACAGGCGGAGCAATGCACGCTGCTGATCCACTACAAAGGCAAGTGCACCGTGAAGGTGGGGTCTTACGAAGAGCTGGCAGGTATGTGCACTGCCCTGCATGACAAAGACCTATCGGCCAACATCGAGTAGCGGGAGGTTGAATGGAATTTCCGTCTAAACTGATTGAAAACGCCGTTGAGGAGCTGGCGAAGCTCCCGGGCGTAGGGCGCAAGACTGCCCTACGGTTGGCGCTGCACATGCTTAAAGAGGAATCTGAAGAGACTTTTCTGCTGGCCGAGGCACTCGTGAAAATGCGCACCGAAGTGAAGCATTGCAAGGAATGCCACAACATTTCAGACACTGAGGTATGTGGTATCTGCCTCAACCCGCTGCGCGACCGCAGCCTGCTGTGCGTAGTAAGCGACATCCGCGATGTAATCGCTATCGAGAATACCTCGCAGTTCAAGGGCCTGTACCACGTGCTGGGCGGTGTGATCTCGCCGATTGAAGGCGTAGGGCCATCGGACCTCCACATCGACTCGCTGCTGGAACGCCTGCCAAACTCCGAAGTAAAGGAGATCCTTTTGGCCATCAGTCCTACCATGGAAGGCGACACGACTGCTTTTTACCTTACCCGCAAACTCCGCGACCACAACGTGCGCATTACCACCATTGCCCGTGGGGTGCCAGTAGGGGGTGAGCTGGAGTATACCGATGAAATTACCTTGGGACGTAGCATTGTAGAGCGTACCTCTTACGGGAAGAATTAAAATTGTCTTTTAAAAGCTGAGAAAGGACATGTGAAAGCATGTCCTTTTTTGGTTTGTGATAGGTATAGCAAAGGTTGCTTTGTTGCAACTGCTTCATGTATAGCAACTTGTATTGCTCTGTAGCTTCGCCTGTGCGGCGGGCACTCACTTTTTGTCTTGACATAAAAAGGAGGCAAAAAAGTCAAGACTCCCCAAATCGAGGGCCCCTACCCCTACTCGCTGACCGCTCTTGACAGGGGGACCCCTTCACCCCCAACAGTGGGTAGTCAATTGGTGCAACTGGCTAAGGCTCTTTGTTTCATTGTTGAAGGGGCAAGGACCTGTTACTATACCTGTCAGTGGTATGTGCTACCAAGCTATACCAAAAGAATTGGCAGTAGCTGAAGTCCCCCTTCGAAGGTAGGGGGGGATGTTCATCGTGCACGAAGATTTTCTACCTTGGGTAAGTAGAGACTACGGCGTTGGGACGCAGCTTCTGAAAAATTCTGTAAACCCTGATTCTCAAAATCTACTTCCCTTCTACAAAATGAGGGGCTAATGGGCACCATATTCAATCCTCATTTCACTGGTTTTCTCTTGCATTATATTAACTTTGGAGCTTATCTCAGAAGAAGCATGCAAAACACAGCATCACACATACTTTCAGACAGAATCATGGCGCTGTCGGAGTCGCAGACTATCGCGATGGCTAAAAAAGGTCGTGAACTGGCCGCACAGGGATTTGATATCATCAACCTGAGCTTTGGAGAACCGGACTTTCAAACGCCGCAATACATCAAAGACGCCGCAAAAGAGGCAATCGATGAGGGCTTTACTTTCTATACCCCGGTGCCGGGCTTCCCAGCGCTGCGTCAGGCGATTGCCGATAAATTTAAGCGTGACAACAACCTGGACTACGGTCCGGAGAACATCGTGGTGTCGACAGGAGCCAAGCAGTCTATTGCCAATGCGGTGATGTGTCTGGTGAATCCGGGAGACGAAGTGATAGTTTTCTCGCCTTACTGGGTGTCCTATGAAGAGATCGTGAAGTTGGCCGAAGGTATACCGGTGCCGTTGCAGGGTCGTCTGGAGAATGACTTTAAAGTGACGCCGGAGCAACTCGAAAGTGCCATTACCTCCAATACCAAATTGGTGATGTATTCTTCGCCCTGCAACCCGACCGGTTCGGTGTTCGATGAGCAGGAGCTGCTGGCGCTGGCCAAAGTGCTGGAGAAACATCCGCAGGTATACATCATCGCCGACGAGATCTACGAGTACATCAACTTCGGGGAAAAACATGCCAGCATGGCGGGCTTTGACTTTATCAAAGACCGCGTGATCACGGTGAATGGTTTCTCGAAGGGCTATGCCATGACAGGCTGGCGCGTGGGTTACATTGCTGCTCACAAAGACATTGCCGTCGCCTGCGAGAAAATGCAGAGCCAGATCACGTCCGGCACCTGCTCCATCGCCCAGAAGGCGGCCCATGCCGCATTGTTGGGGGGAAATGAATCGGCTTTGGAGATGCGTGACGCTTACCTTCGTCGCCGTGACCTCGTACTGGAGATCATGCAAGGTATACCAGGCTTTAGGACAAACGTGCCGACCGGCGCTTTTTATATTTTCCCGGATGTGAGTTACTACTTCGGCAAAAGTTATAACGGCAACATCATCAGTAGTGCGCTCGACCTGAGTCTATACCTGCTCACCGACGCACATGTGGCCCTGGTGAGTGGCGAGGCCTTCGGTGCACCGCAGTGTATCCGTTTCTCTTACGCCACATCCGATGATAAATTAATCGAGGCGCTCCGCCGCATTAAGGAGAGCCTCGCCAAATTGCAATAATGAATCAGCATACCAATTTAGAAGATATTTTCAGTGCCTTTGACAGCCTGACCGTGCTTATTGTGGGCGATGTGATGATCGACTCATACCTGTGGGGCAAGTCGACACGCATTTCACCGGAAGCACCTGTGCCGATTGTGAATGTAGTGAAGCGCGAGAAGCGACTGGGCGGTGCTGCCAACGTGGCCCTGAATGTGCAGGCCATGGGCGCGACGCCGTTGCTTTGCTCCGTGATTGGCGACGACCCGGATGGCGGCGATTTCCTGCGCCTGATGGAGGAACGCAATCTTTCTACGGAAGGCATCGTACAAAGCCCCGAGCGCGTGACTACCATCAAGCACCGCATTATAGCCGGTGGTCAGCAACTGCTGCGCGTGGACGCCGAGATCGAGCACAACCTGGCCGATTATGAGGAGCGCCACCTGGAGGAGCATTATCTGAAACTACTCGAACGGGCTGATGTGATCGTTTTTGAAGATTATGATAAAGGGGTGTTTTCGGAACAAAACATTACCCGGTTTATTCAACTGGCTAACGAGCGCGGTATACCTTCTGTGGTAGATCCCAAAAAGAAAAACTTCCTGAGTTACAAAGGCTGCACGCTTTTCAAACCAAACCTGAAAGAACTCAAAGAAGGTCTGAAAGTGGACTTTGCCGACGAGAACCTGCCTGCATTTGAAGAGGCTGTAGCACAGCTGCAGAAACGACTGGAAACACAGCAGGTGTTGGTTACACTTTCTGAGCGTGGTGTGTTTGTGGCCAATGGCGAAGAGAAGACATACATACCTGCGCACCGCCGTGCTATTTCCGATGTTTCAGGTGCCGGCGATACGGTGATCAGCATATCGGCATTGTGTATGGCACTGAAAACTTCGCTGCCTTTTATGGCCGGCCTGAGCAACCTGGGCGGTGGCCTGGTATGCGAGCAGGTAGGCGTGGTGCCTGTCGACAGAAACCGCCTGTTCTCAGAAGCAAAAGTGAACAGGCTGTACGAAACTCATGAACACCGAACAGCTTAACAGGCTACTATACGGCAGCAAGTTGCGGGTATACATGGTGATGCGCCGCACCACCTATACGCTCGCCATTGTAGCGGTAGGCTTGCTATTGTATGCGCACGGCGTTGCAACAGATCCGGATACCCTTCAGCTTATTTTCTTTGCCTTAGACGCTATACTCGGCGTCTTTGTGGTGATATACCTGCTACGGATTCTGTATGGCTTTGAGCGGTTAAAATTCCTCCGGCGTACCTGGTTCGAAGGCTCTTTAATGGGCCTGATACTGGTGAATCATGTGGGTACCTATCTTTTCAATTTCCCAATTGTCTACCATATTTTTGAAGGTATAGGGATGCCGCTTTCAGTAGAGGTATACCGCACTTTGGTATCGCTCTATCTGCTTTTGCTGCTTCTGGTGGAGTTGCTCGAGACGCGGGTACACCTGAAAACCCTGCAGGTAAAGCCTGCGCTTATCTTCCTGATGAGCTTTCTCACCCTCATCGCCATCGGCACGGCCTTGTTCATGCTGCCTAAAATGACCAATGACCCGGACGGCATGCGATTTATCGATGCGCTTTTCATGGCCACCAGCACCTCGTGCATTACCGGTTTGGCTGTTGTGGATCCGGGTACTTATTTTACCTTTTCGGGACAGGTGGTAGTACTGATACTGGTGCAACTAGGCGGGTTGGGCGTTATGACCTTTGCCACGTTCTTTGCCACGCTGATGCGGCAAGGTATAGGTATAAAGCAGCACGTGGCCATGTTCGAGATCATGGAAAGTGAGTCTATCTCGTTTTCAAAAGGCCTGCTCCGCAAACTGATTGCGATGACGCTTTCGATTGAAGCGATCGGAGCCGTGCTGATTTTTGCGACATGGAGTGAAGAAGTGGAGTTTGTGGGGCTGGGCAGCAAGATCTTCTTCTCTGTGTTTCATGCTGTGTCGGGTTTTTGCAACGCAGGCCTCTCTTTGTTTCCCGAGGGCCTTTACAGCAATCCGCTCCAAAACTCCTATGTCATGCACCTGATCATTGCGGCGCTGGTTATCATGGGAGGCATCGGTTTTCCTACCATCCTCGATGTGTTTTCGCCCGATGCCATGCGTACCCGGATGGCGATGCCCTGGCGCAACTGGAAAATGATGACACGGGTGACTGTTTACTCCTCTGCTGCCCTGCTTGCTTTTGGTACCGTTACGTTTTTTCTGCTGGAGTACTTCAACACGCTCTCTCACCTGAATTTTGCTGAGGCGCTCATAACGTCTTTCTTTCAGTCGACTACCACCCGCTCATCGGGGTTCCACACAGTGGATATGTCAGCTATTTCAGTGCCGGCCTTACTGATCATGATGATGCTGATGTTCATCGGGGCTTCGCCGGGTTCCATGGGCGGCGGTATCAAAACGACGACCTTTGTGGTGATTATTCTGACTGTCTGGACAACAATTGTGGGCAAACGTAACATCGAGATCAGCAAACGTACTATTCCGCACTCCGTCTCTTATAAGGCTTTTGCGGTGTTTACCTTTGCGGTTGGCTTCAACATCCTTTTTCTGATTATCCTTTCTATTTCAGATTCACAATTCGATATTCTTCGTCTGGCCTTTGAACAGGTGTCGGCTTTTGGCACGGTGGGTCTGAGCACAGGTATAACGGCCGGCCTTTCAGACGTAGGCAAAATGGTCATTATCATGTCGATGTACATTGGCAGGGTAGGTACCCTGACCCTGGCGCTGGCAATCAGCACACGGGCACCTTCTACCGCTTATAAATACCCGGACACGCATTTGGCAATTGGCTAATACTCTGTTAGCTTTGAAGCCTAAAAAAGCTGACCAGTGGGAACAGAAGGGCTAAACAGAGTACTGTATGGTAGCAAACTCAGGGCTTATACCCTGATGAGGCGAACCACGTATTTGCTCACGCTTGTTTCGGTGGGTCTGCTTATTTATGCCCACGGCATGGCGCAGAAGCCTGCTACAATACAGCTGCTGTTCAACGCTATCGATGCCATCCTGTCGATCTTCGTACTCATATACCTGCTGCGTATTCTCTATGCCTTCGAGCGGAAGAAATTTTTGCAGCGCACCTGGTTTGAGGGCCTCCTTATGGCCATTATTCTGGTGAACGAGGTAAGTACCTACGCCCTGCAGGAGTCGGTGATCTATACCTTTTTCGAGGGCATCGACATTCCTTTATCCGTGGAGTTATACCGGGTAGTGGTGTCGCAGTTAATGCTGTTGCTGTTAATTGTCGAACTGCTCGAAACCCGTGTGCACCTCAAAACACTGTATTTCAAGCCCACTACTACTTTCCTGCTGAGTTTTCTGTTTCTGATACTGGCCGGAGCCGGTCTGCTGATGATGCCAAACATGATCATCTCTCCGGGCAGCATGCGCTTTATTGATGCTCTTTTTATGGCAGCCAGTGCTTCGTGTGTAACAGGCCTGGCTGTGGTAGATCCGGGTAGCTATTTCACCTTTTCGGGGCAGGTGGTGCTCCTGATGCTGGTGCAGTTGGGAGGGTTAGGCATACTGACTTTTGCGACCTTCTTTGCCACCCTGATGCGACAAGGTATAGGTATAAAACAGCACGTGGCCATGTTCGAAATCATGGAAAGTGAATCACTGTTCTCCACAAAACACCTGTTGCGTAAACTGGTCGTGATGACTTTTTCCATAGAAGCCATTGGGGCAGTGATTATTTTTATGACATGGGGGCAGGAAGTGCAGTTCGAGAGTTTGGGCAGTAAGATCTTCTTCTCTATATTTCATGCTGTGTCGGCTTTCTGTAATGCCGGACTCTCACTTTTTCCTGAGGGCCTGTACACCGAACCTGTGCGGTTTTCTTATGTCATGCACCTGATTGTGGCGGGCTTGATTATTTTTGGGGGCATCGGCTTTCCTACTATCTTCGATGTACTGTCACCACAATCCATGCGTGCACGCCTGGACACACCCTGGAAAAACTGGAAGTTGCTCTCCCGCATCACCATCTATACCTCCGCCGGGCTTATTATTCTCGGTACGGTCGGGTTCTTTCTGCTGGAGTACTTTAACACGCTGGCGCACCTGAATTTTGCTGAGGCCATCGTTACCTCTTTTTTTCAGTCTGTAACGACACGCACGGCTGGCTATAATACCGTGGACATATCGGCTCTGACAGTGCCGACGCTGCTCCTGTTTATTTTTCTCATGTTTATCGGAGCTTCGCCTGGCTCTACTGGCGGGGGGATCAAGACCACCACATTCCTCATCATTATGCTCACTGTGTGGGCTACCATCCGGGGAAAACGCTACGTGGAGATCGGCAACAGGACGATTCCACACTCAGTGTCGTACAAGGCTTTCTCGGTGTTTACGTTCGCCGCCATGATCAATATCTTTTTCCTGTTCATTCTCACCATCACCGACTCGCAGTTCGATATCTTCCGGTTGGCCTTCGAACAGGTGTCGGCCTTTGCCACGGTGGGCCTCAGCACAGGTATAACCGCAGGACTCTCGGATACCGGGAAGGGGATCATCATCATATCGATGTTTATGGGCAGAGTAGGTACCCTAACATTAGCGCTCGCCCTCAGTACCCGTGCCAGTACCACTGCCTACAAATATCCTGAAACTCAAGTGCCTGTCGGGTAAGCAAGTTTAGGAGTTTGAGAATCCATAATCCATCAATCTATACCTTTCGTTTGCATCCAATTTGCTTTATAAAGAGAGAAGGTCCGCCAAATTGACAGACCTTCTCTCTTTATAATATTATGATTTATGTGAGCCTGGCAGATTGCTTTCTGCTCATTATTAAACTCTTAAACTCCACTATAGCCCTTTACTGTCTGGATGAAGCACTTCACTTTTTCCGGGTCAGTGTCAGGGTATACGCCGTGGCCGAGGTTGGCGATGTGGCGGTGCGGGCCAAACTCTTTCAGCATGCTGATGGTTTCGCGCTCTATCGTGTCGAAGGAACTGTAAAGCAGACAAGGGTCCATGTTGCCTTGCAGCGTCTTGTTCGGGCCCACCTGTGCTCTGGATGTTTTGATATCCATGTTCCAGTCAAGACCAATGGTCTCGCAGTTGAGTTTGCTGAAATCCTCCAGCGCAAAGAAAGCACCTTTGGCGAACACCGTTACCGGTACATTGTTAATGGCGTTGCAAATTTCGTTGATGTAGGGCAAAGAGAACTCGCGGTAGTGAGCCGGCGTGAGTATACCCGCCCAGGAGTCGAACACCTGAATCAGGTTAGCGCCTGCTTCTACCTGTGCTCTCAGGTAGGCAATGGTGGTATCGGTGATCATGCGGAGCATCTGGTGCGCCAGTTTCGGGTTGGTATACAGCAAACCGCGTGCATGCGAGAATGTCTTGGAGCCACTGCCCTCTACCATATAGGCCAGGATCGTCCACGGAGCACCGGCAAAACCGATGAGCGGCACACGTCCGTTAAGCGCTCTTTTGGTCACTTTGATGGCTTCCAGCACATAACCCAGGTGTTCGTGGGGGTCGGCCACACGCAATCTGGCCAGATCAGCCTCAGTGCGGATTGTCTTCGGGAACCACGGGCCGCGTTTTTCCACCATTTCGTAGGTACAGCCCATCGCCTCGGGCACCACCAGGATGTCAGAGAAAATGATGGCGGCATCCACATCCAGAATGTCCACGGGTTGGATGGTTACTTCGGCGGCCAGATCAGGTGTTTCCACCAGTTCCTTGAAGCCACTCAGGCTTTCGCGTACGGCTCTGTATTCAGGTAGGATGCGGCCGGCCTGGCGCATCAGCCACACCGGAGTACGTTCTACGGTTTCTCCTTTGGCGGCTCTTATAAGCAGGTCATTCTTCAATTGCATGGTACAAAGATACGTTAAAAATGCGGACTGTCGGAAGATGATTGTTATCATCAAATGCTCCGTATGGTCAAAAGTTTGTACTCTTGCTGAGAGTTGAAAGTTGGTTTGTTTTTCACTTTGTCAGTGGGGGGAGTGGTATAGCTGCTGCCTATGCAGGTATAGCAACTTGCTTTGCTTTGTAGCTTCGCCTGTGCGGCGGGCACCTACTTTTTTCCTTGATGGGGGTAGGGGCCCTCGATAAAGAAAAAATCGAGGGCCCCTACCCCCAGTAGGCAAAAAAAGTCAAGACTCCCCAAACGCTCGAACAGTGGGTAGTCGTTAAGGTGCACCTGGCTCAGGAGATCTGTTTCATTGCTGAAGGGGCAAGTTAGCTTTGCTATACCTGCCAGCGTACTGACACAATAACTACAACTTCTATACTTATAAATCCGCAAAGGCGGGTAATTCTCCCTTTGAAGGAGGTAGGGCATGTCAATCGTACACGTAAACCGCAGGTTCAAAGTATATACCTGATTCTGATATAGCAGAACTACCACTTGGGTGTAGGGGTCCTCTTGAAAGAGAGGGGAGGTAAATCAATCCAGTTCATCTTTCTTTCAATCCCCAAAATCCTGATTCAGACAAAGAACAGCCCCTGTATACCTGTCACAATGAAGTTTACGCCAATCGATAGAACGATAAAACCCATGATGCGCGACAGCGCCGAAAGCCCGGCTTTGCCCATAAACTGTAGCAGCTGATGCGAGAAGATAAGAATGAGAAAAGCCACTGCTGCCAGCGCGATAATGGCCGTCAACACCATACCTAAATCTTTTAGTTGTAGTGCATCGGAGTATAAACTGATGCTGACTGCGATGGCACCCGGGCCTGAAAGCATCGGCATGGCCAATGGGGCAAAGGAGATATCCTCTTTTTGCATGCTCTCTTTCAGTACGCCTTTTGATACTCTTTTGCCACGGTGCGACTTGCTGGAGAGTAGTTCGAAGCCCGCCTTCATGATCATCAGTCCACCCGCAATGCGGATGTCGTGCAGCCGGATGCCGAAAAAGTTGAGCACGTACTGCCCTGCCAGGAAGAACACCGCCAGAATAAGCGCCATGTAAATACAGGCCCGCAGTGCCTGCTGGTTACGGTTCGAGGGGGTGTCGTCTTGGGTAAGTGTGAGGAATACGGGCATCGCCCCAAAGGGATTTACCACACTAAACAGGGCCGAAAAAGTGGCCAGCATCATTTCCATAGCTTGGTCAGGTTGTTTTCTGAAGCAAAGCTATAGTCTTGAAATTACGCCTGCGTTACCGGCGTATTGTTTGATTGTTAAGTGTGTTGTGTTTAAGATAAAAACAGCGCATAAATAGCTGATACGATGAAATTTACGCCGATTGACAGCACGATAAAACCCATGATGCGCGACAGTGCCGAAAGCCCTGCCTTGCCCATGAAACGGGTCAGCTGCGTAGAGAAACGGAGAATAACGTAACTGATGGCAGCAAGCAGGATGATGCCGATAAGGATCAGGGTCATGTCCAGGAAAGAAAGGGACGTAGTGAACAAACCGATACTCACCGCGATGGCGCCCGGCCCGGAGAGCATCGGCATGGCCAGGGGAGTGAAGGAAATGTCTTCTTTGTGCTGCGCTTCCTCCACCACATCCGGCGAAACTTTTTTATTGCTGCCACCCGGTGTGAGCAACTCAAAGCCAGCCCGCATGATCATCAAGCCGCCCGCTATGCGCAGGTCGTGGATGCGGATACCAAAGAAATTGAGCACGTACTGCCCTGCCAGAAAAAACACCGCCAGTATACCTACCATGTAGAGGCAGGCCTTGAGCGCCTGTTGGTTACGCTGGTCAGGGGTGTCGTTTTGGGTGAGCGTCAGGAAGACCGGCATGGCCCCGAAAGGGTTCACAACGGAGAAGAGAGCAGAGAGTGTGGCCAGAATAATTTCCATGGATGCGATAAACGTAGAATTTTCAATATAGTTTTTAATCAATATAAAACCAAGGAAGAGCGTTGGTCAGGTATAGAAATGCAGCGTGATTAAAACATAATCCTTAATTTTGGGTAGTAAACACCCTAAGCAACGATACTATGAAAGGAGAAGTAAAGCTCGGGATACTGGGCGGCGGGCAACTGGGCCGCATGCTGATTCAGGCCGGGCTCGATTTTAATATCTATACCCTGGTGCTCGATCCGGACGAGAACGCACCCTGCAAAGACGTGTGCCATGAGTTCTTCGTGGGCAGCTTCCGCGACTTCGACACGGTATACGAATTTGGAAAAAACTGCGACATCCTCACCATCGAGATCGAGCATGTGAACGCCGATGCGCTGGAAAAACTGGAACAGGAGGGCGTGAAAGTTTACCCGGATGCTAAAACTGTCCGAACTATTCAGGACAAGGGCCTGCAGAAAGAATTTTACAAGCAACACGCTATACCTACCGCCGATTTCAGAATCCTGAAAGACGCCGAAGAACTCAAAATAAATACCGATTTTCTGCCCGCTTTCCAGAAGCTGCGTCGCGAAGGTTATGATGGTCGCGGCGTAACGCGTCTGCAAAGCGAAGCTGATCTGGGCAAGGGCTTTATTGAACCATCGATACTGGAAAAGCTGGTCGACTTTGAGAAGGAAATCTCGGTGATCGTGGCCCGAAACGCCAACGGGCAGGTAACGGCTTTCCCGGTGGTGGAGCTGAGCTTCCATCCCGAGCACAACCTCGTAGACTCTCTTTTCGCGCCTGCCAATGTGCCTTATAAGTTGCAGCGCCTGGCCATTGAGATCGCTACCCGTGTGATCGAGTCGTTCGACATGGTAGGTATACTGGCTGTGGAAATGTTCCTGACCAAAGATGGGCAGATTCTGGTAAATGAGGTAGCACCTCGTCCGCACAACAGCGGTCACCACACTATTAAGGCGAACTATACCTCACAATACGAGCAGCACCTGCGTGCCATCCTGAACCTGCCGCTCGGCAGCACCGACATCCAAAGCTCCGCCGTGATGCTCAACCTGCTGGGTGAACCGGGCTATGATGGCGAAGCTAAATACGAAGGGCTGCAGGAAGCCCTGGCTATACCTGGCGTCTACATTCACCTGTACGGCAAGAAATATACCCGTGCCGCCCGCAAAATGGGACACATTACTGTTTTGGGAGCCGACTTGCAGGAAGCACAGCAGCGGGCTGAATCTATTAAAAACGTAATCAAAGTAATCGCATAATATGGCTAATGAAACAACTACACAGCCGCTGGTAGGCATTATCATGGGCAGCCAGTCTGACATGAAAGTGATGGAAGCGGCAGCTGAGATTCTCGAAAACCTGGGAGTGCCTTTTGAAATCACGATCGTATCGGCACACCGCACCCCGCACCGTATGTTTGAGTACGCCGAGCAGGCCCGCAAAAAAGGATTGAAAGTGATTATCGCCGGAGCCGGTGGTGCTGCGCACCTGCCAGGTATGGTCGCGTCTATCACGACACTGCCAGTTATTGGCGTGCCGGTTAAGTCAAGCAACTCCATCGATGGCTGGGACTCGGTGCTGTCTATACTCCAAATGCCAGGCGGTGTACCGGTTGCTACTGTCGCGCTGGATGGTGCCCTGAATGCAGGTATACTGGCCGCGCAAATTATCGGCACCTCCAACGCCGCCGTGGCCGATAGACTGGAGAAGTACAAAGTCAGCCTGAAGGACAAGGTGATGCGTTCGGTTGAGGAGTTGAGAAGAGGCGACCGGGATCTGGATTAAGGTATAGCAGCTCTCATAAATGAAAGGCCCGCAGTTTCACGACTGCGGGCCTTTGAGTTTGTTTTAGGTACAGCTGTTACGTATAAAGCATGTACATTTCTGAAAATACTGAGTTTTAAAATCTATACCCTGCCATGATGCTGAATCCTTTAACGCTACTGGGGAGACTTCGCACATGGGAGATACCTTCCGTTGTCTCGTATCTCGCCTCAATGAGCAGTGCTCTTTCACGCATGGGATACAGGACACCTATACCTGCCTGCAAACCGAACATGTAGCGTTTAAAAATACTGCCTGGCATGGCTTCTGAAACTTCGGTATAACTGGTGTTATGGAAAGTGCTGCTTTTGGTTTCTACCCTGTCTGAGCTGATAGCGTAAGAATAGGAAGCTCCCGCGTTGACAAATGGTCTGACTTTGCCTTTGGGAAAGGTATAGCGCAGCTGGACAGGCACCTTCAGGTAGTGCAGATCGAGAAGAATGTCGTAGTTCGTGGTTCTGCCTGAGTTATTCACATTTCTGATTTCCCCCTCGAAGCGATGGGGGGCGTAGAGCAACTCAAATATAAACGATAGTTTTTCGCTGATAGCAGGATTGGCAACTTCCAGACCTATCCCTGCCCCCAGACCTATGCCGGCGTTACGGAATGTGGCTTTTGAATAGGGGTGCTCTCCTCTCATTTCCAGCGCTGGCTTTGAAAAAATGAGCAATGGGTACGGTCTCACTTTTGTTTTTCTGGATGGCTGAACATACTGGTAGCCGCCCATGCATTCATTGTACTCGTTGGCTATTTTGGTTAAGCCGCTGTGTCGGAATGTGATGTTGCTTAATCGTTCTTCTGACATGGCAGGGCAGTCGGAGAAGGCTGACCTCAGCACGCCAAGGTATAGCTTGTCCACCATCCGAAAGGTTTTGCCGGTCCTGGGGTCTTTCTTGTTGTAAATATTCTCTTTGAGCTCTACCAGGTCGCTTCCGTCTTTTGCCAGATAAAAGTGATCCAGATCCGAATCATCCCGGTATGTGTAAACAGAGGCGCTCCCTTTTGCCAGCACCTGCAGAAATAAGCGCTGTGCAGGCTGTTCTGCATCGGTAGGTATGGTTTGTGCCTCGTATACCTTGTTTTCTTTCATAAAGCCATAACCAGCAAGCTGGTCAGGGGAGTAGGCTTGCTCTACAGCGTTCAGGTTAGCCTTAAAAGTAGCGGTTTTAGAATTGCGGACCGCCCCCCGGTAATCAACAAAGCCCTGTAGTGTATCGGAGTTTTGAACAATGTAGCCTGCCCGAAAATCCTTTTGAGCAAAGGCCGGTGTAATAATTAAAAATGTAAGAAGGGAGAGCAGGTAAAGTTGTTTCATTAAGTTGTTTTTAAGATAGCGCATGATGAATATAGGTAAACAAAGATAAAGTTTATACCTGGAAAAGTATAGGCTACTAAAAATAGAACCTATACAGATGTTGGTGTACCTGATGAGATGGAGAAGACTAAAGTCAGTTTGAAAGTTAAAGTAATGTGTTGAGTAGAGACGGCCGGATTCTGGATTAAGGTATAGGCACCTCTCAATACCAAAAAGGACCGCAGCGTAAACACTGCGGTCCTTTTTGCTTGCCTCTGACTGATGCATTAAAGTCTATACCTTACCAGCATTTACTAAGCTTAGAGTCTGTATGAAAGTAGCAGATACATGCTCTTGATGCTAGTAGAATGACCTGTGAAGCGTGACACACCGTCGTTGATCTCGTAGCGTGCTTCCAGGCTGAGTGGTTTGTTAAATACCGGGTAAGAGATACCCAAGCCAGCTGCCACACCTCCCGAGAATGTCAGGAAATCATTGTCTCCCAGGAAAGCGTTTGTAGTTGTACGCATTGAACCACCGAAGGTACTCGTTGTGGTAATCTCATTTTCCTGTGATGCAACCAGGTTAATAACCGGGCCGATGTTAATGTAGGGTCTGATAATACCTTTAGGATAGGTATAGCGGGCCAGAACCGGTATTTTAACATGTGTCACCTCAATAAATATCTCGCTCGTTGCTGTGCCGGGTACACTTGGGTCATCGCCTAAGCTTGCTTCAAAATAATTAGGCGCGTACAGTAGCTCTGCCTGTAACGATAGCTTTTCACTAATGGTAGGCACCGAAAAGTTGAAAAAAGCACCTACCACAGGCTTCACAGATGTGTTGTTAAAATTCTGATCTCTGTCTTCAATCGAATAGGCAAGCGTGGAGCTGCTCATACCTGCAACAGGGCCCAGTGCAACACGAATTTTCTTGGGCACCTTGCCGTACTCTTCCTGGCCAACACATTCGTTATATTTCTTAACTATAGCGGATAGTGAGTTAAAGCCGAGAATAACTTTGTTTACATCAGCTTCGGTGATAGAATTACAGTCCAGGAAAGTTTGCATCAGCAAAGGCTTATACAACTCACGGCGCATGAGGTTGGTGTGGCCAAGTTTGCGACCTTCCTGCATATTTTTCTGTTTAAAATCTTCTACCCGCAGTTCCTGAAGCAGCTCTGTGTCTTTTGAGATGTAGAAGCGATCTTTCTGCATCGGGTCGCGCAGGAAGTACAGGTTGGCTCTGCCTTTCACCAGCAGCTGTGCAAAAAGTGTTTGTTCTACGCTCAGGGTATCAAAAGCCGGTACCAGTTTAGATTCGTAGAATTTCTGCTCTTTCTGAAATCCATAACCCTGTACCTGAGTCGGGGTAAAGTTCTGCAGATCGGCAGCATTATTACTTTTAAAGGAAATCTGGTGAGTGTTGCGTTGTGCGCCGCGGTAATCTACAAGTCCGCTGGTAGTATCGCCATGCTGTATAATATATCCCTGCCTGAAATCTTGCTGGGCAAAAGCAACACTGCTTATTAAAGCAAATAAAAAGGTAATGTAAAGTTGTTTCATCATAAGGGTAGAAATTGAATTTTGGAATTGATGGAAGTTAACGGTTTACGAAAGTATGTGAACTAAATAATTAAATTTTTAAGATCGCTAGGTAGTAATAACTGAGCTTAAAACAAAAAGCCCCGCTGAAACCAGCAGGGCTTTTTTATAGGCATGTATTCGGTTCTTACTTCTTGCCGTCTACTTCTTCGTAGTCTACGTCGGTAACACCGCCATCATCTGTTGCAGCGCCTTCCGGACCGCCAGCCTGCTGACCGTTTCCGGCTGCAGCACCTTCTGGCCCTGCTCCGGCAGCATACATCTCTTGAGAGGCCGCCTGCCAGGCGTTGTTCAGGCTTTCGATCGCGCGGTCTATACCTGCAATGTCTTTAGCACCGTGTGCTGTTCTGAGTTCGCCCAGCGCTGTTTCGATGTTAGACTTGTTGCCTTCAGACAGTTTCTCGCCGTACTCTTTCAGCTGCTTTTCAGTCTGGAAGATCATCGAGTCGGCAGCGTTCAGCTTTTCGATTTCTTCTTTCGCCTTCTTGTCTGCTTCGGCGTTAGCCTCAGCTTCCTGACGCATTTTCTCGATCTCCTGCTCGCTCAGACCAGAAGAAGCCTCGATGCGGATCTTCTGCTCTTTGCCGGTTGCTTTATCCTTAGCCGTTACGTGCAGGATACCGTTAGCATCAATATCGAAGATAACCTCGATCTGCGGAACACCGCGTGGTGCTGGTGGAATGCCGTCCAGGTGGAATCGACCGATTGTACGGTTGTCCTTGGCCATTGGGCGCTCACCCTGCAGCACGTGAATTTCTACTGAAGGCTGGTTGTCAGACGCAGTTGAGAACGTCTCAGACTTCTTGGTAGGGATCGTCGTGTTCGACTCGATCAGTTTGGTCATCACACCACCCATGGTCTCGATACCCAGTGAAAGCGGGGTTACGTCCAGCAGAAGCACATCTTTTACTTCACCTGTCAGTACACCACCCTGAATTGCAGCACCAATCGCTACTACTTCATCCGGGTTCACACCTTTAGAAGGCTTCTTGCCGAAGAACTTCTCTACTTCTTCCTGTACTTTAGGTATACGGGTTGAACCACCTACCAGAATCACTTCATCAATGTCAGAAGTTGACAGGCCGGCATCCTGAAGAGACTTCTTGCAAGGCTCCATGGAGCGACGAATCAGGTCGTCAGTCAATTGCTCAAATTTCGCACGGGTTAGCTTGCGTACCAAGTGCTTTGGCACACCGTCAACCGGCATGATGTAGGGCAGGTTAATTTCTGTTTCGTTAGAAGAAGAAAGCTCAATTTTTGCTTTCTCAGCGGCTTCTTTCAAGCGCTGCAAAGCCATTGGGTCTTTGCGCAGGTCCAGGCCTTCGTCGTTCTTAAACTCGTCAGCCAGCCAGTTGATGATCTTCTGGTCGAAGTCGTCACCACCCAGGTGTGTGTCACCGTTGGTAGAAAGTACTTCAAATACGCCGTCACCCAGCTCCAGGATAGAGATATCAAATGTACCGCCACCAAGGTCGAATACCGCGATCTTCTGATCTTTGTGTTTTTTGTCGAGGCCGTAAGCCAGCGCTGCCGCTGTCGGCTCGTTGATGATACGCTTCACTTCAAGACCTGCGATCTGGCCGGCCTCTTTCGTGGCCTGACGCTGTGCGTCGTTGAAGTAAGCCGGTACCGTAATAACGGCTTCTGTTACCGTTGTGCCCAGGTAGTCTTCTGCCGTAGCCTTCATTTTCTGAAGCACCATTGCCGAGATTTCCTGTGGCGTATACTGGCGATCGCCAATTTCCACACGGATGGTGTTGTTGCCACCCTGCACCACTTTGTAAGACACCTGCTTGGCTTCTTCGCTCACTTCATTGTAGCTGTGGCCCATGAAGCGCTTAATAGAAGCGATCGTGTTTTGTGGGTTTGTGATTGCCTGACGCTTGGCAGGGTCACCTACCTTGCGCTCGCCTTTGCCACCATCTAAAAAAGCGACAATAGACGGAGTAGTTCTGCGGCCTTCGCTGTTAGGAATAACCACTGGCTCGTTGCCTTCCATTACGGACACGCAAGAGTTGGTTGTACCTAAGTCAATACCAATTATCTTTCCCATTCTATAGTTTTATAATGATTCGATTACAATTTCTTTTTTACTGTTGGTAGCATTATATCAAGGTATGTGCCAAGGCGTTTTATACCTGTTTTGCCTGTCATTCTGTCACAGACGGCGGTAAGCTATACCTTGTTTGTCTGAGCTTACGGAGTGAGGCCTGCGCCGTTGCGACAGATTTTCCTGAAACTGGTTCAACTTATGGGCAAAAGCAGCAGGCTAGTCAGCTGCATCGAGGGCAAAGATCTCCTCAACAGGTTTACCGAAAACGCGGGCGATTTTCAGAGCTAATACTGTAGACGGTACATACTTGTTGGCTTCCATCGCGTTAATGGTTTGCCGGCTCACTCCAATCTTTTTGGCCAGGTCTTCCTGCGTGAAATTATGGATGGCCCGCTCCACTTTTATCGTATTCTTCATGCGATGGCTCTGGAAGTTTTATAAAGAATGTAATTGAAGCGCAGCAGGAAAATGAATTAAACAGCATGACCTGGTAGAAGCCAGCGCCGTAAATGAAGATCACCGAGAAAAGCAGGAATCCATAGTTGATGTAAGTAGCCCAAAGCAATGACTCCAGCCTGATTTTAGCGATGTACTCATCTTCGTCCTTCTCTTCTGAAAAAGCGGCAAGCAAACCTCCCACAATAGCCAGAACCGCTACTATTTCATCCACCACGTTGTTTTCGATGAAGACAAAAGCCTTGGATTTTTCAAGAAAGCCTCCGTCATACATTGCAAATACAGTACCCTCCAGGTTAAAAACATAATAGTCGAAGAGCGCAATCAGCAGCCCAACTACAGTAGATGGAATCAAAAGTATCCAGCCGATCATCTTAAACCGGTTCGGGAAAAGGTAACGTGTTTTCATGGTTATGTTCCGTTTAAATTCATTTCAAATGTAAGGTATTTTTTACATTATGCAAGTATACTTTACATTATGTAAGAATTTTATTACATGAATCTGCTCCGGAGTTGGGTAAACCGCCCTGTAAATGAAGTGGCTGAACAGCAGGTTGCCACTGAATTGAGTGTAGGGAGGTATTACTGCATTGGCAAACGCTGCGTATATTCGCTCTAATTTGCGGACGGTCTCCGACAGGCATCAACTTAACTACTATACCTTGGACAATACCTTTGATATACTCATAGTGGGCGGTGGCCCCATCGGGCTTGCCTGCGGACTGGAGGCGCAAAAGGCCGGATTAAGCTACCTGATCATTGAGAAAGGCACTATTACCAATTCCCTCTTCAATTACCCCCTCAACATGACCTTCTTCTCCACGGCTGACAGGCTGGAGATTGGCGGCTTTCCTTTTCCATCTATTCATCCAAAACCCAACCGAAGCGAGGCACTGGAATATTATCGTTGTGTGGCTGATACGGGCGGGTTGAACCTCCGGCTGTTTGAAGAAGTGACAGGTATAAAACAGGAAGGGGCGCTATACCTGACGAGTACCAACAAGGGCAAGTACCCTTCAAGGTATGTTATTCTGGCAACCGGCTTTTACGACATCCCCAACCTGCTGGCTATACCTGGCGAGGAGCTGCCCAAAGTAAAGCACTATTACTACGATCCGCACTATTACTACAGGCAGAAAATTGTGGTGGTAGGCGCCAATAACTCCTCTGCTGACGTGGCGCTTGAAACCTGGCGAAAGGGAGCCGACGTGACCATGGTGGTGCGTGAAGGCGAATTGGGACGGATCAAGTACTGGATCAAGCCGGACCTGGAAAACCGGATCGCAGAAGGCAGTATCAAAGCATATTTCAACGCTAGCTTAGCAGAGATCAGGGAGCAGGATGTTGATATCCAGACGCCGGAGGGCAAAGTGACGATCCCCAACGATTTTGTGATGGCCATGACCGGCTACCAGCCCAATTTTACTTTTCTGGAGAAGATCGGGGTAAAACTGTCAGATGATTTTTTCAGGCACCCTTTCCACAACCCCGATACCATGGAAACCAATCTGCCCGGGCTATACCTGGCGGGCGTGGTGTGCGGCGGCATGGAAACGCATGTGTGGTTCATCGAAAACTCCCGTGAACATGCCGTAAAAATCGTGCAGGATATTCTCAAAAAGTAACTTATCTGTCGATTCGCTTCTTGCGGCTGGAGTTGTTACGGCTGTCGTAGTGGCGTCCTCCGGTACTTTTTTTAGGTATGCCACCCGGTCTCTTGGGTCTGCTGCCAGTGCCAAAGCTGCTGCCGGCGGTCATGGTTTTGAGTTTGGCAACTTCCTCGGCAGTCAACTCGCGGTACTCGCCGGGTTGCAAGTTACCCAAGCTAAGCGGACCGATGGACGGGCGGATCAGGCGCAGGGTCGGGAAGCCTACAGCCGCCGTCATGCGGCGCACCTGCCGGTTCATACCCTGCGAAATTTTGATCTCTACCCAGGTGGTTGGAATATCCTTTCGGAACCGGATCGGTTTGGAGCGCTCCCATACCTGCGGCGCTTCCTCCAGTATGCTGGCTTTGGCAGGCGCAGTTTTCGTGTTCTTGATTAGCACCCCGCGTTGTAGTTCTTCCAGCGCTTCAGTTGTAGGTATACCGTCTACCTGCCCCCAATACGTTTTTTCAATCTTGAATTTGGGATCGGATAGCCGGTGCTGCAGCGTTTTGTCGTCCGTTAACAGCACCAGCCCCTCGCTGTCGTAGTCCAGGCGACCCACGGGGTAGATGTCAGGTATAGGGACAAAATCTTTGAGCGTGGCACGCCCTTCTTCGTCCGTAAACTGGGTGAGCACTTCGTAAGGCTTGTTGAGGATGATGTATTTCAAGGTCAGAAAATTAAGGTTAAAAAGGCACTGCAAAAAGCTATACTTTTTCAGGCTGGTGAATCCGGAACTGCAGATTCCAGGAGGACTTCAGCCGGTCGTAGTCAGGGCGGATGATTGAGTAAAGCACCGAGTCCTCATTAACGCCATCCACCACGTAATGCTCCCGGATCACGCCTTCCAGTTGCATGCCAAACCGCTGGAGGAGACGAATGGAGGGCGTATTATAATCGGCAGCCAGGGCTTCGATGCGGCGCAGGCCCATCTCCTCAAAACCATAGGCAATGATAGGCCCCAGAGCCTCGGTCATATACCCTTTTTGCTTGTAGCTGTCGTCGAGCAGGGCATAGCCCACCTCGGCCCGGCGGTGGCTTACAACCCAGGTATGGTAGCCGCAGCGACCCAGCACTGTTTTGCTTTCCTTGTGGATGATTCTGAAATTTTTGAAGGAATGGTAGTAGGTGGTCAGGCCTTTGCTGAATTTATCTTTTTCAGAAGCCAGCTCTGCATTGTCCTTTAAGCCAAGGTAAGTTTTGATTTCTGTGTCGCTGGAAAGCGTAAAAAGATGCTGGTAAACAGCAGGCGTCAGTTCGCTCAGGTATAGACGATCTGTTTCAAGTAGGACAGGTTGCGGAGCGATAGCCGTTTTCATAAACAAAGGTATAGCGTAAGTTTAATAACTTCCATGGTATTTCCGCACAAACCATTCGCCGCATACCAGCGCCAGGATCACAAAGAACAGCCACTTCAGGTCCACCAGGTCGTTGAGTGACTCAGTACTGTAGATCAGGTCCTTGTGCTCTGCTTTCAGAATGTCCTGTTCCAGTTGCGCTATCTGAGCAGGGTAATAAAGTTTAGAACCGGTATTGGCGCCAAGTTGGTAGAGCAGGTTGTGATCGGCCACCGCATGCAGGGATTCCAGTTGCCGCTCTTCTACTACAAACTCACCTTTGTCCTGCTGCAGCGAACCGTTGATGCGGGTCGTGGCTGTGTAGGTATAGCGGCCACCTGGCAAGGTGCCAATGTTCACGCCGGATTGGTTCTCGCCGTTGGCAAACTCAAAAGACTTTTCAGCTCCTTCCGTATCCTGAATCTTGAGGGTAATATTCTGTCCGTAGATCGGCTCCAGCGCTTCGTTGTAGGCCTCGGCGGCAAACCGGATTTCGTCGGAGCTGGTGTATTCGTTCAGTTGCGGGTATACGTTCAGGCGCTTTTTGTTGCGGGGAGCCGTGAGCAGTTGCACCAGGTTAGTGATCAGCTTGTCGTACACGGCGGCATTTTCGTGGTTAGCCGTTTCGGTGAGGCGCCACTGCCAGGTACCAGACGCCAGCAGCGCTGCGTTGCGTTTGTCGCCCACGGTCTGCACGGTAAGCAGCGGCTTGGTGGTGCGAACCCGACCTACCTGCTGGTAGAGTACGGTTTCGGTATTGGGGTTGAGCTGGTAATCGCCATACGGCACCGTGGCCGGCGGATACTGTTGCAGGCGCTCAGTGGCTTCTTCGGCAACTTTAAAGGTGCTGAAATTAGGATTGATCACGCTGGTCACCTCATCGGACTGGCCTGGTGTATTGATGCGGATGCCTACGTTGAGGCGGTTGAAATTCCCGATGTCGCTCTGCGGGCCCACGATGTATAGTGCAGGCAGGTTTTTCTGGCGCACGAGGTTAAGGGCGGCCTCGCCACCGGCTGTGCGGCCCGGCAACTGGTGGAGCACTGCCACATCGTAGTCCTGCTGCCTGAGCGTAGTCAGGCCAGGTATAAACAGCTCGGTTTCGTAGTTCTCGTTCGACTCAATGGCAGCACGCAGTGCCTTGATATCGGGGTGTGGAGAAGCAGCAGCCACGAGCACTTTTATCTTACCTTTCACCACATCAATGTAGGCGCTCCGGGAATTGTTAAGTTCGGTGAATTCGTCCTGCTCTGGCAGCACTTCCACCTCGTAGTGGCGTTTTCCCAGACCGCTGGCCATCACCTGGAAGGGAACTTGCTGCAGTGGCTGTCCGGCTTTTAGGGTAACGGTTTTGCGCTCGATCACTTTCTTGTTTTCTTTCAGCTGCACAGTCACGGTAGAGCCGTCGAAGCCCTGTTGCTGCAATTCGGCCTCCAACGGAAAACGGTTGCCGCTGTAACTTACCTTGTTGTAGCGCAGCGAAGCCATCACAATGTCTTTCTTC
The DNA here is from genome assembly GCF_019599265.1 of Pontibacter sp. HSC-14F20. Taxonomy (GTDB): domain Bacteria; phylum Bacteroidota; class Bacteroidia; order Cytophagales; family Hymenobacteraceae; genus Pontibacter. The sequence continues at coordinate 98,331 of NZ_JAHZTC010000007.1, forward strand.
GGCACGGTGTCACCCACGGCAACAGGGTATATGGTATAGTTGAAATTGGCGTAAGTAGGGGAGGTGCCCTGGTTCACGATGCCATCCGAAAGCAGCACAACACCAGCCAGATTCTGCTGCTCGAAATCACGTTGCACATCGCGCAGCAGTTGGTTTAGATTGGTGGTTTCTACCTCGTATTGCAACTCGCTTAAGTTTTCGGGCGCATCCGATTCCCCCAGAATACGCACCTCGGTCTGTATACCTTGCTCTTGCAGTTTGTTGCGCAGGTCCTGCAAGCCCTGCTGTGCCTGACGAAGCTGCACCGAGTCAGAAAACAGCGCCACCGACTGGGAATTATCTACCGCAAATACAATGGTAGGCGACTGTGTGCTGTTTTTGACGTAGCGCAGCAGCGGGCCGAGCAGCAGGAAGCAAAGAAAACTCACCACCACAAAACGCACTGCCGCCAGGGCATAGTTTATACCAGCAGACCAGGGCGTACGCTTGCTGTACAGCAGCCAGGCGTAGAGCGCGCCCACAGCCAGACAAGCCAGGATCAGCCAGGGTGAATAGGTCGTTATGAGGCGGAAGGAATTCAAAGAGTTTAGGAGTTAGCGAGTTTAGGAGTCGGGTCGAAAGCGGGTTTGCCAAATCTGATCTTTGAGTCGATAAGATCGATGTGGCGGTAGTGGCCTGTTACAGTAACGTAATCGGCGCTATACCTGATGCCCACCAATTCTGCCCCCAGCCAGTAGTTGAACAGCCTGTAGAACTTGTTTGGAGAAGCCAGCACCGTTTCATTGTAATCCGTGGAAATAATCGTGCGGCCTTCTTCCTGAAGAAAATTCGCTGCCCAATCAGCCACCTTGCCCGGATCCTCTATACCTGTTATCGTCAGTTTGTGCTGCTGAAAAGAAAAAGCATAGGTTAGGCTACCTAATAAAGGGAAAAGCCAGACTGTGGAGGAAGAGGCTAAATCCTGCCAGAACTCCTGAAGCCTCATACCTGAAACCACCAGCAAAGCCAGGTAGATAACCCCGCAAAGCAAGGTATAAACCAGCATGGTAACTCCAAATGATAAGGCAAAATGTTTCAGTTGCGGACGGTATTTTGTAGTGGTGAGTTTCAATTCAGGCTCCTTTCAGTTTGTTTAGCAGGTATGGCAGTTTTTCATCCTAAATATAAAAGAAAAAGACCAATGCTTCTAACGTAAACGCATTAGCATTGGTCTTTTTATAATGAAGAATGATGAATGAAAAAGGTTATTGGAGGCTATTAATTGCTCCACTCATCAATCACTCAATTATTTATTAGTCATTATTACGTCAGCATACCGCCGTCTACCTGCAGCACCTGGCCGGAAATGTACGAGGACTGGTCGGATGCGAGGAAGGCTACGGCGTTGGCCACATCCTCTGGCGTACCGCCACGTTTTAAAGGTATAGCCTTGCGCCACTCGTCTACCACTTTCTGGTCAAGCTCGCCTGTCATTTCGGTCTCGATAAAGCCCGGGGCCACCGCGTTGCAGCGGATGTTGCGCGAACCCAGTTCCAGCGCCACAGATTTCGTGAAGCCGATGATCCCCGCTTTAGAAGCCGAGTAATTGGCCTGTCCAGCGTTTCCTTTTATACCTACTACTGAGGTGATGTTGATGATGGAGCCGCTCTTGGCGCGCATCATGTGCTTGGTGGCACCTTTGGTTAAAGCAAACACAGATTTCAGGTTGGTGTTGATCACCGCATCCCACTGCTCTTCGGTCATGCGCATCAGCAGTCCGTCACGCGTGATGCCGGCGTTGTTTACCAGGATGTCGATCTTACCGAACTCGGCTACCACATCCTCGATCAGCTTCTCGGCCTGCGCCATATCAGAGGCGTCGGAACGGAAACCTTTGGCTTTGCCGCCGTTGGCAGTTAGTTCCTGCTCCAGGGCCTGGCCTTTTTCAACGCTTGAGAGGTAGGTGAATGCTACCTGGGCGCCCATCTCTACCAGTTTCTCGGCGATGGCGCGACCTATACCTTTTGATGCCCCGGTTACAAGGGCTACTTTTCCTTCTAGTGCTTTCATAAGGGCCAAAGTTATAAAAGATTTTTTTATTCAGAAGTGCCGCTGCATTCTCCAGTTTTATTTGGCTGCAATTTTCTGACTGTGAATAGGTTAAGGTAAGGTGAACGCGCTAATGTGCAATTGTTGCTGAGCATGATTAATCTCTTTCTTACTATATTAAGATCCTGAAATGGGATTGCAACATATTTATAATCTGAATATTGTATTGAAAATGATTTTTATTTCTATCGGTTAAACCATATTTTCGTGCCATTCTTCCAACCAAAGGTACCTTGTAATGTTCAAACGTAGTGTCGGACTAGCCATCCTGATCGCGGTGTCGTTGTTCGTGTTTATCACGGCAGCACAAACAATCAGCTTCGAAAATTTCAATTTCTCACAAGCAGAAACAGCCCCTGAGCCGGAACCCGAGCCAGTGGAAATCGTCAAAAAGCCCGCCCCGATCATCTTCGGCATCCCCACCGACACACTCGAAATACTGGAAGGTACTGTAGAAAGAGGCGAGAACCTGTCGCAGATCCTGGGTAGCTTTAACATCTCGCCAGTCACCATCGACCAACTGGCCCGTAAATCGAAGGAGGTGTTTGATGTGCGCCGTATCAATGCCAGGCGCAATTACATCATCCTGCATGCGCAGGACTCCGCCCAAACCGCCCGCTACTTTATCTATGAACCAAACGAGGTAGAATATGTAATCTACGACCTGAATGGTGAACTGGACGTTCGCCTGGAGAAGCGTGAAGTGGAAGTTGTAGAGCGTGCCATTGCCGGATTTATCGAAAGTTCCTTGTTTGAGTCTATTCTGGCTGCCGGCGGATCGCCGCAACTGGTCAACCACTTTGCTGACATCTACGCCTGGCGCCTCAACCTGAGCCGTCTGCAGCCCGGCGACCATTTTAAGCTGATCTATGATGAAAGGCAGGTAAACGGCAACGTAATTGGTTTTGGGAAGATCAAGGCAGCTTATTTTGAGCACGAAGGCAAACCACTTTATGCCATTGCCTTTGAGCAGGAAGGACAGAAAGCCGGTTACTACGACCAGGACGGCAAGAGCCTGAAAAAAGCCTTTTTAAGAGAACCGCTGGAGTATAGCCGCATCAGTTCCCGCTTCACCATGAACCGTTTTCACCCGGTACAAAAGCGCTACAAACCACATCTGGGCACTGACTTTGCCGCTCCGCGTGGTACCCCGATCCGAACAGTGGGCGATGGCGTAGTGCTGGAGGCTTCTTATACCCGGGGCAACGGCTACTATGTAAAGATCAAGCACAACAAAACTTATACTACTCAGTACCTGCACATGTCCAAGTTTGCCAAAGGCATCAAGCGCGGCTCCCGTGTCAGCCAGGGCCAGACCATCGGCTACGTAGGCAGCACCGGACTGGCCACCGGCCCCCACCTGTGCTACCGCTTCTGGAAAAACGGCAAGCAGGTAGATGCTCTGAAGGTACAGCTACCATCCGCGCACCCGATCGAAAAGAAGTATAAGGATGCTTTTGAAGAAGTGAAGTCTGAACTGGAAGGCAAACTGATGGCAATTGAGCTCAAAGGCCAGCAACAGGACCTGCTGGCTTCAGAGCAGTCAGGCAAGAACCTGGAAGAAGACGAGGCATAGCGCTTATATGATGTGAAAAGAAAAGGGATGCTGTTTAGCATCCCTTTTTTATTTTGTGCAACTGAACTTTCGTGGTTATACCTCTATTCAGAAAGAGCGAGCGACTAGCTTCCTTTTGTCTTCTCGAAAGAATTGAGAGAGCTGATATATATAAAGCTGGATAATGATTCAGATTTCTCCCGAAACGAGAGCCCCTACCCCCAGGGCGAAATGACATAAAAGGTTTTAGTTAACTTCATTGGAGCCACTGTTTCTTGTTAGCCCCAAACAGGCCTCCATTACTTAGTTGATTTCGTAGCAGCAGTAGAATTCTGATCGCAAAACTGTTTCAGATACTGTGCAGCTTCTTTCAAACCGAGTTGTTCTGCTTTTACCCAGTCCTCGCAGGCACCGCTGATATCACCGCTGGTATACCTGGGCGCTCCACGATTGTAATAGGCTTCGGCATAATCAGGCTGTAACGTTATGGCGCGGCCATAGTCGATGATGGCGCTGCGGTAGTCTTTGAGGGCGAAGCGAACCAGGCCGCGGTTGTTGTAAGTACGCGCCTGCACCTGATCGATCGAAACGGCTGTGTTGAAATCGATAAGTGCGCCCTGATAGTCCTGTACGTTATACTTGGAAAGGCCCCGGCTGATCCAGGCTTCTACGTGTTTAGGGTCCAGTGCCAGCGCTTTCGTGAAATCTGAAATAGCGCCGCGGTAGTCGAGCAGGCGGTCGCGGGCAATGCCTCGGTTGGTGATCGTTACGATATGCTCCGGCTCCTGCTTCAGTACCTCACTGTATTCCTTGATGGCCTCAGAGTACTTGCCCGACTTAAATTTCTGGTTGCCTGCATTAAAATGCTGCAGTGCCGTTTTCTGCGGAGCAGGCTGCTTTGCGGCCTTCTGGGCAAAGGACGGGATGGCAAAAAGTATAGGTATAATAAGCAGTAAAATTGTTTTCATGCAGTAGGGGTTACCTCATGTTATAGAGCGCAAAATACAATAGTTCAGCCCAATACCGAACAGCTATGCAATTTTTTGTAACGATTCTTAATATTGTAAGCATATTGACTTTGTTTAGTGCTAATCCTGTGGCCGTTACTACTGTAGTAGAAGTGGTTTTGTGAAGTTGGGATTATCGTTTAATTTTGCTCAGCATTTAAAAAAGAGAAACTATGGCATCAAAATACGATTTGGTAGTGCTGGGCAGCGGCCCGGGCGGTTATGTGGCGGCTATCCGCGCGTCGCAACTGGGTTTGAAAGTAGGTGTGATCGAGCGTGAGTCGCTGGGCGGTATCTGTTTGAACTGGGGTTGTATCCCGACAAAAGCATTGCTTAAGAGCGCAAACGTGTTTGAGTACATCAACCACGCAGCAGATTACGGCATTACCATCGGGGAGGCCTCCGTTGACTTCAATGCAGTGGTCAAGCGTAGCCGCGGTGTAGCCGATGGCATGAGCAAAGGCATTCAGTTCCTGTTCCGCAAGAACAAGATCGACGCCATCATGGGTACTGGTAAAGTGGTGGCCAAAGGCAAAATCGAGGTGACAGATGCTGAAGGTAAAAAAGACACGGTAGAAGCCGATCATATCATTCTGGCAACAGGTGCCCGTTCACGCGAGCTGCCTAACCTGCCAATTGATGGCAAGAAGATCATCGGTTACCGTCAGGCCATGGCCCTGGATAAGCAGCCTGAGAGCATGGTAGTAGTAGGTTCCGGCGCCATTGGCGTGGAGTTCGCTTACTTCTACAACGCCATGGGCACGAAAGTGACCATCGTGGAGTACCTGCCGAACATTGTGCCGGTGGAGGACGAAGAAGTATCGCGTCAGCTGTCAAAATCTTTCCGCAAGTCAGGTATCAACATCATGACCGATGCATCTGTGGAGTCAGTAGATACCAGCGGCGATATCTGTAAAGTGAAAGTGAAAACGGCCAAAGGCGAAGAAACACTGGAGGCGGAAGTAGTGCTTTCGGCGGTAGGTATACAAACCAACCTCGAAAACATCGGCATTGAAGAACTGGGCATTAAAGTAGACAAAGGCCGCGTGATTGTGGACGAGTTCTACAAAACCAATGTGGACGGTATTTATGCGATCGGTGATATTGTGCCGGGCCCTGCGCTGGCGCACGTAGCATCTGCCGAGGGTATTATCTGCGTGGAGGCAATCACGGGTCACGATCCGGAGCCTTTGAACTATGGTAACATACCGGGCTGTACGTACTGCTCTCCTGAGATTGCTTCGGTTGGTCTGACAGAGAAAGCTGCCCGCGAGCAAGGTCTGGAGATCAAAGTAGGCAAGTTTCCGTTCTCTGCTTCCGGCAAGGCAAGCGCCGCCGGTGCGAAAGACGGTTTCGTAAAAGTGATTTTCGATGCGAAGTACGGTGAGTTCCTGGGTGCCCACATGATCGGTGCCAACGTAACCGAGATGATTGCCGAGGTAGTGGTTGCCCGCAAACTGGAAACTACTGGCCACGAGATCATTAAGTCGGTTCACCCGCACCCAACCATGAGCGAAGCCATCATGGAAGCGGCCGCAGCTGCTTACGATGAGGTAATTCACCTGTAATTTACAGGCATAGCTATCAGAAGCCTGACCGGAGAAAATCTGGTCAGGCTTTTTTTTGTGTCTGCAGGCTAGGTCCGGTGGCTGATGCAGGGTTTTTATATTTGCGGTTTGCACACGGAGAATAGCAGTTATTTATGTGATTTTGACTATATTGCGGACATTGTTAAGTGGCTGAAACCCGTCATGCTCCCTTTATGGAGGTATCGAAAGCTGAAGCAACAAACGAATTTTCCTTCGTCTGGCGCAAACGCGTCTGAACTTAATTATGCCAAATTCTCTTTTAATAGACTATACCCTCAGTTCACTCTCTGTGCCTTTTTGCCCCTACGTGTGAGTTCTGAATTTACCACACAATACCCTTAAACTATGAAGCTGCAAAGCAAAGTCAAGTTTGTCAACAAAGACAAAAGTCTGTTCTTCCCAACCCTACGCAAGCGTGTAGACGCCTATTTCTCCGAAAATAATATTCCTAAAACCGCCAACACCTCCATGATCGTGAAGAGTGTGGTGCTGCTGCTCGCTTACTTTTTACCGTTTGTGGCGCTGCTTGCCTTTACACCTGGTCTGGGCATTAGCCTGCTGCTGTGGTTTGTGATGGGACTAGGCGTGGCAGGGATAGGTATGAGTGTGATGCACGATGCCAACCACGGTGCTTTTTCCAAAAGCAAGCGCGTCAACGATCTGATGGGCCATACCTTAAATTTAGTGGGCGGCTCCGCTTTCAACTGGAAACTGCAGCACAACATCCTGCACCATACCTACACCAACGTGGTGGATCTGGACGAGGACATTCAGGACAGGCTGGTGCTGCGTTTTAATCCCCATACCAAAGTAAAGTTCTTCCATCAGCTGCAGTGGGTATACGCTTTTGTGTTTTATGGTCTGCTGACGCTGTACTGGGTGATAGCCAAAGATTTTGTGCAGTATGCGCTTTTCAAAAAGAACGGCGTGAACAACAATACGGCAGCTGAAAACAGGAACTGGTTCATGAAATTGGTTGCCATGAAAACGCTGTACTTCTTTACCGTGTTGGGCATGCCGACGCTTTTCTTCGGAATTCCTTTCCTGCACGTGCTACTGGGCTTTTTGCTGATGCACTTTGTTGCCGGCATCATCCTGACGGTCGTGTTCCAGCTGGCGCATACTGTTGAAGGTACCAGCCACCCGAGACCGGACGAAACGGGAGTGATCGAAAATGACTGGGCGATACACCAGATGAACACAACGGTTAATTTTTCGCGTCACAACAAGCTTTTGTCGTGGTACGTGGGCGGTTTGAATTTCCAGGTGGAGCACCACTTGTTTCCGCGCGTTTGTCATGTACACTACCCCGCCATCGCGGGTATTGTACAGGAAACAGCCGCTGAGTTTGGCGTGCCATATTTGGAGAATAAGACCTTCGGGCAGGCTGTGCGCTCGCATATTGCCACGCTGCACCGCTTTGGCCGACTGCCAAATATGAACGAAGCTATCGGCTAATGCAATCAAATTAACCTCACCTGCTTATACTCCCACAAATCCCCTCTATATTTGTAGCCTCCAATTTGTGCATGTTTGCCTGCGAAAGCATTTTTGCATCCAAAAGCATAAGCTGGAGCGGCAACTGGCAAACACATATCCGACTGATTCGTAGAATACACTTCCCCCGAATGAGTTTAGAATTAAGAATATCAAGTAGATTAAATGAAGCTTAAAGGCAAAGTAAAATTCGTTAACAAAGACAAAAACTTGTTTTTCCCGACGCTCCGCAAACGTGTGGACGCCTATTTTTCTGAGAATAACCTGCCCAAATCCGGCAATACCCACATACTGGTGAAGAGCATTGTGCTCTTGCTGATGTACATTGTGCCCTTTGCGGTGCTGCTTGCCTTTACGCCAGGTATAGGTATCAGTTTGCTGCTGTGGTTCGTGATGGGTATAGGTGTGGCTGGTGTGGCCATGAGTGTGATGCACGATGCCAACCACGGTGCTTTTTCCAAGAGCAAAACGCTCAACTACCTGATGGCGCACTCTGTCAACCTGTTGGGAGCTTCGGCCTTTAACTGGAAACTGCAGCACAACATCCTGCACCATACCTACACCAATGTAGTGGACATGGACGAAGACATAGACGACATGGTCTTCCTGCGTTTTTCCCCGCACACCAACGTGCGTTTTTACCATAAGCTGCAGTGGGCGTATGCCCTGTTCTTCTATGGTCTGCTCACGCTGTACTGGGTTACCCTGAAGGATTTTCTGCAGTTTTTCCGCTTTATCAAGAGCGGTGTGAACGCGAATTCCAAAGCAGAGAACACCGTTGCCTTTCTGAAGATCATTGCATTTAAAGTGCTGTATTTCTTCACCATTCTCGTAGCCCCGACACTGATTTTCGGTATACCTTTCTGGGAAGTGCTGGTTGGCTTTCTGCTGATGCATTTTGTAACGGGCGTTATCCTGTCTACGGTGTTTCAGCTGGCGCATACGGTAGAGGGCACCAGCCATCCGCTGCCAAGCGAGAGTGGCGTGATTGAGAACGACTGGGCGATTCATCAGTTAAATACTACTGCCAATTTCGCGCGAAAAAGCAAGTTGTTGTCGTGGTACGTGGGCGGACTCAACTTCCAGATTGAGCATCACCTTTTCCCGCGCATCAGCCACGTACACTATCCGGCCATCGCCGAAATTGTGAAGCAGACTGCTGCCGAGTTTAACCTCACCTACATCGAGAGCAAGACTTTTCTGCAGGCTGTACATTCGCATCTGAACACCTTGCACCGCTTCGGGAGACTGCGCCTTCCGAACCTGAACGAGGTAATGGCCTGATTCTTTGACAACAGACTAGTTGAAAAGACTTTTCTGATAAAACGATTCAAAAACGGCGGAAAGCAATTTTCGCCGTTTTTTGTTTCTCGCAGGTATGGCGCCTTGCACAGCTACCCTATACCTTTGCACCAGCATTTGCCTTATACATTGCCTATACCTGCTACTACCATGACTTTTAAAGACCTAGACCTGATTTCGCCCATGCTACAGGCGTTGGAAGAGGAAGGCTATACCCAGCCTACGCCTATCCAGGAGCAGGCTATACCTGAAGTGCTGCAGGGCCGCGACCTGCTGGCAACAGCCCAGACAGGTACAGGCAAAACAGCTGCCTTCGCTATACCTATCCTGCAGTTGCTGCACGGGCAAGCTATACCTGCCTCGCGAACCATCCGGGCACTCGTGCTCACCCCCACGCGCGAGTTAGCCAGTCAGGTCGGCGACAGCTTTGCGGCCTACGGCAGGTATACCGACCTGAAGCAGCTGGTGGTGTATGGCGGCGTGCCCTACAAAGTGCAGACCGAAGCCCTGCAGGCAGGTACAGACATTCTGGTAGCCACCCCGGGCCGTTTACTCGACCTGCTCGATCAGGGATTTGTGGATCTGCAGCACGTGCAACTGCTGGTGCTCGACGAGGCTGACCGCATGCTCGACATGGGTTTTTTGCAGGACATCCGGCGGGTGCTGCAGGCTATACCTGAGAAACGGCAAACACTCTTCTTTTCTGCCACCATGGCGCCGGATGTCCTGAAACTGGCCAAGAAGATATTGACAGCACCTGTGAGGGTGGAAGTTTCACCGGTTTCGACTGCGGCGGGCACAATCCGGCAGGAGCTGTATTATGTAAAGAAAGCCAACAAAACGCCGTTGCTGCTGCACTTGCTGCAGGAGCTAGGTATAGGCCGCACACTGGTGTTTATGCGCACCAAAGAGGGAGCCGACAAACTGGCCAAAGAACTGACCGCCGCAGGTATAGCTGCCGAAGCCATCCACGCTGATCGTGCCCAGCGCGACCGCGAGCGGGTGCTGGAGAGCTTCAAAAACAGCGAGACCCGGGTGCTTGTCGCGACAGATGTGGCCGCCCGGGGCATTGATGTGGAGGAGCTCTCGCATGTGATTAACTACGAACTGCCTTTTGAGGCAGAGACTTATGTGCACCGCATTGGCCGCACCGGAAGGGCAGGGGCTGCAGGAATAGCCATTACCTTCTGCGGCGCCAGCGAAACCCCATTGCTCATTGCCATCCAAAACCTGACCGGCAAAGCTATACCTGTGGTAGACCAGCATCCGTTCCCGCTCACTGCCCAGGATTTTATGGATGCAGCAGCTGGTTCTAAGAACGACAAGCGCAAAGGTTCGGGCAGAGGGGGCAAAGGCAAGCGGGGGAGGAGGTAGCTTATACCCTGCGGTGTAGGCAACTCCCGCGAGTGTCTAGAGCTTGCTGAATGCTACACATAATAAAACAGGCCGCCGGTTTCCCGACGGCCTGTTTTATCTGCAAAGTTAGGTATAGCCTAGCGTTCGTTCTGGAGCTGGTTTTGCTGATACTCCTGATTACGCTGGCGCTCCCTCTTCTTCTTTTTGTCTTTCTTACGGCCGATCGCGCCGCCACCTACGGCACCCGCAGCACCACCGATTACAGCACCTGAAGTACCGCCTACTGCCGCGCCGGTTGCAGCACCCGCTGCGCCGCCTATCACAGCACCTTTCTTTTTACTGCTCCAACCGTCTGTGCCGGCACAACCACCTAGTAGAAATGCCGACATTATTACAAATGATATTATTCTTAAATTTTTCATAGTTCAATAGTTTCGAGTGTGTATTATACGGATTCCAGACAGGTGTTGTTTAGGGTGCGATCCTGAATAGTGCAATTATGGTTTTAAATTTAGGAGTCATCTTAAAAATCCTGGTGAACGAATGCCGGTAAGAATTAGAAAATTAAGGCTTCAGTCAGCACAAAAACAGACTCGGTATAGTATATTGGCTTGAGCAATTTCTATTTCCAACGTTACATGACCGACATCGCCATATCACCATGTACACTCGCAGACCTGACCGAACTGCGGGACATAGCCGTGGAGGCTTACAACGACCACTATACCTACCTCTGGCATGACGGCGGAGCCTGGTATCTTAACCGGTGCTTTTCGGAGGAAGCGCTGCGCGACGACCTGGCAGATCCGAATGCTGCTTATTTCATGATTCAGTACCAGGATGAACCGGTAGGTTTTATGAAGTTCAACAAAGATAAAGCCCTGGAGGGCTACACCGATGCCGAGTGCCTTGAGTTGGAGCGGCTATATCTGGTCGACAACGCTTCAGGTATAGGCATCGGCAAATGGGCAGTGGATTTTACGGTGCAGTATGCCCTGGAAAGCGGCAAACGCGTTGTCTGGCTCAAAGCCATGGACAGCAGCCGCTCCGTTGACTTTTATGAGCAGAACGGCTTCATGCGATGGGGAACCGACGAACTCGACTTTGAGCAGATGAAGGAAATATACCGGGGCATGGTCATCATGAAAAGAGACATTGCCTGATGCGCTGAATAAATTCTCTTTTTACCTTTGAGTCTGATAAAACCGCCCTGTATGAAGCGCCACTTTTTATTTGCCTTATCCCTGTGCACGCTCGTGTCCTGCAGCCAGAACGAGGAAGAACAATACGAACGGCTTGCGCATGAAAATGCCGTGGAGGATGTAAGCAGCTGGGTGAGGGCCGACCTGCAGTGCGAAGAAATTCAGAATGCAGATGAGGACAATCCCCTGGCGGTGATATACCTGAGTCAGGTGGAAATGCAGCACGTGCTCGATACGGTGTATACCTGCTCCGTCATTGCCCCGCAGATGTATACTGCTTTCGGAGTGCCGCATCATGCGCTGTCGGCTAGCGGAGGCTGGTGGGCCGGACAAGGCAACTTTTACTATACCCTGCACGAAGGTGACAGCATCACGGTGATGCATGCCAGCCCCATCCAGAGTGACTCTGTAGACTTTCAGTATACCTTGCTGCGGCGGTTGCCGGTTTCGCAGAGCACTGCCGATGATCTGCCCGAAGAAAATTACATGCCTTAGGCGGCTTTTTTGAGTGCGTTTTGTTTCGAGTGGCTCACCAGGTATACGCCGGCAAATATCAGCAGAGCGAAGGCTGCTTTCTGCAAAGTAAAAACATCCTTGCCTACCCCAATTGCAATCAGAATAGCCATAACCGGCTGCAGGTAAATGTAAGCACCTACCAATGAAGGGTTGGCGTAGCGCAGCGCCCAGGTATTGAGCAGGTAGGCCACGATGGTGACAGCAAAGACCATGAACAGAATAGCCAGCCAGATAGAAACCGGAAACGTACTGTAGTCAGGTACCATGAGTTGTTGCCAGCCAAACGGAATCACCAGCACGGCGCCCACCGTAAAGATGCGACTCACAATGGTGATGGCCTTGTACTTCTGCATGAGCGGCTTTACCAGCACCAGGTACAGTCCAAAAGACGTGGCATTGAGGATGATGAGAAGGTCACCCCACAAATTGCCGGTCGCTTGCTCTCCTCCAGAGGTATAAATGAGCAGAAAAGCACCCACGCAGGCCATCGCTATACCTGACACCTTCCGTTTGCCAATGCGCTCCCGCAGCAGCAGAGCCGAAAAGACCAGCACCACTACCGGCACAATCACCATCAGGAGCGCCGCATTGATAGGCGCCGTAAGATTCAGTCCGGCAAAGAAACAGAGCTGGTTCACAGCTACACCGGTCACCCCGCAGAGGATCACCCGGATGTTATCGGCACGGCCCACAATTTTCTCTTTCACCACCAGGCGTGCAAACAGGCCGAAAAACAGCGCCGCTGACACTACCCGGATCAGGATCAGTCCGAAAGGACCCATGTATGCGGGCATCACCTCCTTGGCAATACTATAATTGCTACCGTAAATAAGTGCCACCAGAAAAAGCGATGCATGCACTTGTACCTGTTTATTCATGCCGCAAAATTACATGCTTATTCTGTATGTGCCGTATAAGGATTGGCAATTAAAACCATTACGTTCAAACCCCTATTCTGCATGAATCAAATGCCACTCACGGTCCGGCGGGCCATCGAGGTTACAGGGCTCTTTTTTCTGGGCTGGATCATTTTTCTGGGCCGTGACCTGCTGGCTCCGCTGCTTGTCGCTTTTTTTATCAGCATTATGCTGCTGCCCATCTACCGCTTCTTCAACAAGCGCAGGTTTCCTGATGCGGTTGCCATTGGCATCAGTCTGCTGGTGCTGATTGTGGTTCTGGCCGGCATTATCTGGTTTTTTTCTTCGCAGATGCGGATTTTGATAGAAGACTTCCCGACCATCCAGAAAAATGTGATGCGGCACCTGACCGCCCTGAGCGAATGGATCGGCAGTAAAACGCCCTTCTCCACACAAGAACAAACCAATTTTATTAATGAACAAAGCAACAACCTGTTCACTTATGCGGGCAATTTGCTGCGGGGAGTGGCGGGCGGCGTAACGGGCACGCTGATCTTTCTTGGCCTGCTGCCTATTTATATTTTCCTGCTGCTGTTTTACAAAAACCTGTTGCTGCGCTTCGTCTTCCTCTGGTTTCCGCGCGACAAACACGAAAAAGTGGAGGAGACGCTGAGTGAAATGCAGGTGATCATCAAAAGCTATCTTTTTGGTCTCCTCATCCAGATCACTTACATGACTATACTTTTGGGCGGACTGCTCATGATCATCGGTATCAAGCATGCCTTGCTTATCGGGGTTATTTTCGCTTTCCTGAACCTCATACCTTATGTGGGTGCTTTGCTGGGCAACATCATCGGGGTGCTGCTTACCTTGTCCTCGTCCGAAGAACTGTGGCCTGTACTGGTGGTGCTGGGAACGATCGCCGCGGTGCAGTTTCTGGACAACAACATCCTGATGCCGCGCATTGTGGGCTCTAAGGTGAAGATCAATGCGCTGGCTACCATCGTGGGCGTCATTGTGGGCGGGGAGATAGCAGGTATAACCGGTATGTTCCTGTCGCTGCCCGTGATTGCTATGCTTAAAGTGGTGTTCGATCGCACCGAACAGTTCAAGCAGTGGGGCGTGCTCTTTGGCGATGAGCGCCCCGGCCTGAGCCCGATGGCTATACCTGTGCTGCGCTGGGATACCAAGGCCGTGCGCCGGAAACTGGAAGAGGAAAATGATATTGAGCCTCCGCACAAAGGCGAAGAGGGAGAGAAGAAGTAGGATTGTGGCAATTCCGTCCGCGGGCTTTGGCTTCCATTTCGTAACTTTGTTAAGACCGATTTTCTGAATAGAGCTGATGAATCACCCGAACGTACCTTTGGCCGAGCGCTTGCGGCCACACAACCTGGACCAGTATTACGGACAAAAGCACCTGGTAGGGCCGGATGGCATCCTGCGTCGCTACATCGAGGGCGGTGTTATTCCCAGTATGATCTTATGGGGACCTCCGGGCGTGGGCAAAACTACCTTGGCCAACATCATTGCTAACCAGATGAAGGTGCCTTTCGTGGCGCTGAGTGCCATTAATGCAGGTGTGAAAGACATCCGGGAAGTGATTGAGCAGGCCAAAAAAAGGCAGGGAACCGTGCTCTTCATCGACGAGATTCACCGTTTCAACAAATCACAGCAGGACGCTTTGCTGGGCGCTGTCGAAAAAGGCACCGTGACGTTAGTCGGTGCTACGACTGAGAACCCTTCCTTTGAGGTGATTTCGGCTTTGCTGTCCCGCTGTCAGGTATACATCCTCAAGCATCTTACCAAAGACGAGCTCATCGAACTGGTAGACAAAGCGCTGGAGCAGGACGAGTGGATGCGCCACCGTAAGGTACGCATAGAAGAATACGAAGCGCTGCTGACCATTTCGGGAGGTGATGCCCGCAAGCTGCTCAACCTGCTCGAGATTGTGGCTGAAGGTATAAAAGCCGATGAAGTAGTGGTGACCAACGAACTGGTGAAGCAGGTGGCCCAGCAGAACATCGTGATGTACGACAAGTCGGGTGAGATGCATTATGATCTGGTGTCGGCTTTCATTAAGTCCATCCGCGGCTCCGACCCCAATGCGGCCGTTTACTGGCTGGCCCGCATGATCGAGGGTGGCGAAGATCCTAAATTTATTGCCCGTCGTCTGCTCATCGCCTCTTCCGAAGACATTGGTCTCGCCAATTCCAACGCGCTGCTCATGGCAACTTCCTGTTTTCAGGCGGTGCAGATGATCGGCTATCCGGAGGCGGAAATTATTCTGTCGCAGTGCACGGTATACCTGGCCACCTCTCCCAAAAGTAACGCCAGCTACAAAGCCATCAAACAGGCCCGCCAAGTGGTGCAGCAAACAGGCAATCTGCCCGTTCCGCTACACATCCGCAATGCCCCGACCAAACTGATGAAGGAGATCGGCTACGGCAACAACTACAAGTACGCCCACGATTATGAAGGCAATTTCGTGCAGCAGGAATTCATGCCACAGGAACTCACCAACACCGCCCTCTACCAGCCCGGCAACAACGCCCGCGAACGCGATCTGCTCAAGCAATTGCAGGCACAGTGGGCGAAGAAGTATAGATACTGAGAATTTGGGAGTTGAGGAGTTTGAAAGGTAGAAATTAGTAAGGGATGAACAGAACTGTTTTTGTGATTTTACTGGTGCTGCAAATTACTGCCTTTTTTGTGTGGCGACATCTGGGGTATAGTTACGGCGGAGCTTATCTTTTCCTGTCCATGATCGTGCTACTTTATTTCCGCAGACGTTACCTGGATATGAAACCCTTCTGGGGCGGAGAATTTTCAGACGTTCCCAAGTACTTCACCGGAAAATAAAAACAAAGATCAGACAGGTATAGCAAAGGGATAAATACACCAGGATAAGGGGAACACTGGCTCTTCCTGGGATCCATGTTCGGAAGAGCTTTTAAAAAAGCCTTTTGCAAATCGTGACTATCCCTATAGGGACAGGTCGCAGCCTGTCCGAATCGTGCACGGGCTATACCTGTCTAAATCCCGCACCAGTGCACCTGGCTGAATCGTGCACAGAAATCCCCTGGGAGTAAGGCTTTTGATAAAGCGGCAGGTTAATCGTTCGCCCAACGATTTAACAATTCCACAACTGAACCATCAACCATTAGGTTAGTCTATGAAAAGGCCCGATTGGTCGAGATTGCGGTTTATAGGGGCTTGGTATTGAACTTTAAGCGCTATTTTTGTTTATTGTATGCAGGGACCTATAATTCTTGGTACCTTTAAACAGAACCTTAAACCTAATTAGAACCTATGTTGAATTTCCTCCGATATGTGCTGGCAACCATTCTTGGCCTGTTCATATTTTTCTTTCTGGGCTTCCTGATCATGGTCGGCATTATTGCGGCATCAGCCTCCAAAGGCGATATCACGGTAGCCGAAAACTCCGTGCTGGAGCTTAAACTTGACAAAGCCATTGTGGAACGCGAGCAGGAGAACCCGTTCGGTGACTTTTCCATCGGCTTTTTCTCAATGAATAGCAACGACGGGCTCGACCAGATCAAAGCCTCTATCCGCCGTGCCAAAACAGACGATAATGTTAAAGGTATTTTCCTGAACATGCGCTTCGTGGATGCAGGTATGGCCAAGCTGGAGGAGATCCGCGACGAACTGATCGACTTCAAGGAGTCAGGTAAGTTTATCGTGTCTTATGGCGATATGACCAACGAAAAAGCCTATTACCTTTCTTCTGTGGCTGACAAAATATACCTGAACCCGATGGGCACGCTGGAGTTCAATGGCATTAGCTCCGAGGTGTTCTTCTTCAAAGGCACGCTTGAGAAACTCGATATTGAGCCTGAGATCTTTAAAGTAGGGGACTTTAAAAGTGCGGTAGAGCCTTTCTTCCTCGACAAAATGAGTGAGGCTAACCGCGAGCAAATGACCTCTTTCCTGAACTCAATCAACGACTACCAACTCCGCAAAATCGCTGAGGCCCGTGGCAAAACGTACGAAGAAATGAAGAAAGTATCGGATGAAGTGCTGGTGCGTGAGGCTGAAGACGCCAAAACGCATGGACTGGCCACCGACATCGGGTACTACGACGAAGCCATTAATTACATGAAAGAGCAGGTGGGCGTTGAGGCTGACAAAAAGCTGCAACTAGTTAGTCTGGATAAGTATAAAAAAGTGAAAGACTCTGAGAAGAGTGGCTCCACTAAAAACCGCATTGCCGTAATCTACGCCGAAGGCGACATTGTGGACGGTGAAGGTGATGACGACCAGATCGGTAGCACTCGCTATGCAGAAGCGATCCGCAATGCCCGTATGGATAAAAATGTGAAGGCTGTGGTACTGCGTATCAACTCACCGGGTGGCAGCGCGCTGGCGTCTGACGTGATGTGGCGTGAAATACAGGAGACCCGCAAGGTGAAGCCTGTGATTGCCTCTATGTCTGATATGGCGGCCTCTGGCGGTTACTATATGGCCATGGGTTGCGATACGATTGTGGCGCATCCGAACACCATTACAGGCAGTATCGGCGTATTTGGAATCGTGCCTAATTTTGAAAACTTCTTCAAAAACAAGCTGGGCATCACAGTGGACCGTGTAAGCACAGGTCAGCATTCTGATATGCCAACTGTAACGCGCTCCATGACGCAGTACGAGAAAGACATCGTGCAGCGTGAGATCAACAAGATCTATGAGGTATTTACTCAGAAAGCAGCTGACGGCCGTGGCATGTCGCAGGACGACCTGAAGAAAATTGCTTCAGGACGTGTGTGGTCAGGTATAGAAGCCAAGGAGCGTAACCTGGTAGATGTGCATGGTGGTCTGGACAAAGCCATCGAGATTGCCGCTGCCCGTGTAGGTATAGAAGATGACTACCGCATAAAAGAGTTGCCGCGCCGCAAGACTTTTATTGAGGAGATGTTCGGTGAGGCTGGTTCGCAGGTAAAAGAGCGTGCTGTAAAAGCCGAGCTGGGCCAGTTATACCCTATGTACAACATGTACAAGAAAGTAGAGAACATGCAAGGTATACAAACCCGTATGCCGTATGAACTGACGATCCATTAAAGATGATAGGCAGGTATAGCCTGCTGCTGATTTAATATCTGAAAGCCCGCTGGTACAAACCAGCGGGCTTTTTGTTTCTGGTCCGTTCCTTTTTTTGCAACTTGCAGGTATAACGGAGGAGGTTTGTTTAATGGCGTGAGCGTCTTCACTCGTCTCTACTATAGTGGAGCCTCTGGCCCAGGTATAGCTTTGTAACTTTTGCCGTTTGTAGGTATAGCAACTTGGTTGCTTTATAGCTTGTCCTGGCCGGGCGGGCCTTACTTTTTTCCTTGATGGGGGTAGGGGCCACTACTGTTCGAAACCTTGTCAAGTTCGTATTATGTAAGGGGCATACATGAAAGGAGGCTGATATGAAGGCGAAGGATTTACTGGCATTTATCCCTGACCAGGACCTTTCTCAGCTGGCGGCCCGGACGCGGGTGGACCACCAGGTCAAGAAGCTCAGCGGGCGGGTGATGTTCCAACTGCTGCTGCTCTCGCTGTTGGAGGGGGGCAAAGCAAGC
The DNA here is from genome assembly GCF_019599265.1 of Pontibacter sp. HSC-14F20. Taxonomy (GTDB): domain Bacteria; phylum Bacteroidota; class Bacteroidia; order Cytophagales; family Hymenobacteraceae; genus Pontibacter. The sequence continues at coordinate 116,876 of NZ_JAHZTC010000007.1, forward strand.
CTTCGGGTGATGGAGGAGCTCTACTGCTCTATGCAGTTCCGGACCCTGGCCGATGTGGGGCAGGGGCAGACCACACGCTACAACTCCATCCGGGACCGGATCGTGACCATGCGGCCCGACTTCTTCCGGGCCATCTTCGAGCTGCTCTTCGCCCGCTTCAACCGCCTGCTGGGCGAGCAGCGTGCGCTCGTGCGCTACGACTCCACCCTGATCGCCGTCTCGGCCCGGCTGGTGGCCTGGAGCATGCGCACACGCTCGGGCAGCAAGCAGAGTTGCCAGCTCAAGTGCACGTTGGCCATGAAAGGCAGCCTGCCCTGCCAGGTGCGCGTGTTCACCAACCGGCAGGCTCTGAGCGAGGACTGCGCCCTGCCTGAGACGATCCTCTCCAGTGAGATCTCCCGCTCGGGCATCGTCGTCTTCGAGCGGGGCGTGCAGTCGCGCAAAGCGCTCAAGGAGCTCGACGAGCGGGGCCGCCTCTTTGTCACGCGCTGCAAGGTGGGCTCCCACTGCCTGGAGCAGGAGCGGCTGGCCGTGGGGCAGCAGCCCGAGGGGACGACCCTCACCGTGCTGAGCGATGCCTGGGTGAGCTTCCGGGAAAAGCCCGGAAGCTACCTCGAAAAGCCCCTGCGCCTGGTCAAGGCCACCCTGGAATCGGGGGAGCCGATCTGCTTTGTCACCAACATCGCCTGGCTGGATGCCTACCAGGTAGCGGCTATCTACAGGGAGCGCTGGCAGATCGAGGTGCTCATCAAGTTCTTAAAACAGCACCTGCAGCTCGAGCACCTGCTCACCCGGGACGTGAACGGCATCCAGGTCATGCGCTACATGACCCTGATCGTGGCCCTGCTGCTCATCGTCTACCGCAAGCTCAACAAGCTCGACAGCGACCGCCGCGCCAGGCTGCGCTTTGCCCAGGAATTGGACGTGGAAATAGTCAGACAGATCGTGCTGCTCTGCGGAGGGGACCCTGCCAAAATGGAAAAATTCGTCACTTGACAAGGTTTCGAACAGTAGTGGGTAGGGGCCCTCGATAAAGAAAAAATCGAGGCCCCTACCCCCATCAAGGAAAAAAATCAAGAAGCTTTTAAACTCGCTGACCGCTCAAACACAAAATCGTCAAGAGTGAACCGGGCTTAAGTAATCTGTTTCATTGCTTCCGTGCAAGATAGTCTTGCTATACCTGCCACTGGAATGAGGCACTTACGCTAGGGGCTATACCTGAGAAATTGAAGTGGCTAAGAACCAGGCATAACGAAAGCGGTACAAAACCTTTCGTATCAACACATGACTTAAATCATTTATTGTTTCAAAATAAATGACCTATTTCGCAAACCAAAAAACAGCATAAAAAACGATGAACGATATGATGCAGCAATTACGGGAGTCCGCTTCTTTTATACAGGACCAGACTGGCAATTTTCAACCTGAGTTCGGAATTATACTGGGCACTGGCCTGGGCGCTTTGATCAAGGAAATTGAAATTGAGTATAGCCTCAACTACGCCGATATTCCGCACTTCCCTGTTTCGACGGTGGAGAGCCATACCGGGCGTCTGGCTTTTGGTACACTAGCGGGGCGCCGTGTCATGGTGATGCAGGGTCGCTTCCACTACTACGAAGGCTATACCATGCACCAGGTGGTGCACCCGGTGCGTGTCATGAAACTGCTGGGCGTGCAGAAACTCTTCATTTCCAACGCCAGCGGCGGCCTGAATCCAGCTTTCAATACCTCCGACCTGATGGTGATCACCGACCATATCAACCTGCAGCCGTCCAACCCCCTGATCGGTCCGAATCTGGACGAACTGGGGCCTCGTTTCCCGGATATGAGCGAAGTATACGACGAGCAGATGGTGCGCCAGGCCATGGTGATTGCTGAAGATGCCGGATTTAAAGTGCAGGAGGGCGTATACGCGAGCGTTCCCGGTCCGATGCTCGAAACGTTAGCCGAGTACAGCTACATCGCCCGCATTGGGGCAGATGCTGTGGGTATGTCGACTGTGCCGGAAGCCATTGCTGCCCGTCATATGGGGATGAAAATTTTCGGTATTTCTGTGATCACCGACATGGGTACGCCAGACCGGATCAAAAAAGTGAACCTGGCCGATATTCTGGAAGCCGCCGCCATAGCCGAGCCACGCATGACCCTGCTGATCAAAGAACTGGTTCGTCAGCAGTAGTTTCTAAGTACTTACACAAAATTATAAGAAGGGGCAGCCGATCAGGCTGCCCCTTCTTTTTTGAAATGTTTTAGTTTGCCAGGTATGAGTAGGCAAACTGCAGAGCGCAAATATATGATGTGATATAATCGCCCAGATCAGGCTGAAGTATAGCCGGTCAGGAGGTATAGGTTCTTCTGCCTGGCAAGTCTTACTTCTTTATCACCACTATTTTGCGGTTGTAAGAGAGGTTCGTGAAGATGCCGATGCCACCTTGCACCGAAGACACAATGCGCGAGGGCTGCGCAAAGGGATTGCCGTTTGCATTGCGCGCATCCGAAATAGAGCCTAGGAAATCGTAGTACTGCTGCTCTAAATGGAACAGCGAAACCACAAGTGTATCACCCTCCTCATAATCGTAGCCCGAACCGAAGGAAACGCGCTGGCCATTCGTGAGTCGGTCGTTAGATATGAAATCGCGCTGGGAGGAATTGGAGAGGCTGTCGCGGTGCACCATGTAGCGGTAGAAGTTCTGGGCATCCGGATCGTCCTGGTATGAGGTGAGCAGGTAAGCTTTATTTTTTTCATTGAACTTCCATTCCACCGCCTCAATCGGGACATTACCCATGATGGTCGTGGTACCGGTTACGTGCCGTCCTTTATTGTCTTTTACTTCGAGCGTCACGACATCACCGGGCTTCAGATTCAGTTTCTCGCTATTGCGGTGGGTATAATACTTGCCGGTTTCCTTGTTCTGGACCGGACTAAACGGCAGCTTGATCGTTCTGTCCTGGTGCGTAATGAAGACCTCTGCATCGGGTACGAGCGGCAGCTCCGGGTCGTTGAAATAACTCACGCTCTCCAGCACCACAGCACGCAGGGATTTGCCGGGCTCCAGGTAACATTCCACCACCAGCTGCGATTCGTGAGGCGGCAGTTTCACTTCTACTTCCTGCTCCAGGTCGCAGGAGGTCAGCAGCAAAAGCAGGGGCAACAGCAAGGTATAGATCGTGCGGCTGGTCTTCATCAGAACTTGAAATTATAAGTAACAGAAGGTATAACCGGGAAGAGTGACACCTGTTTAGCCCGGTAGCCGAGCGTTTCGTTGTCGTCTTCGTCCTTCACCTGTTCAAAATACACAAAGTAGGGGTTGCGACGATTGTAAGCATTATAGGCACTGAAAGTCAGGTCGGCCTCGCCGCGTCTTGGATTAAGTTTGAGCACCAGGCCCAGGTCCAGGCGGTGGAAAGCGGCCAGCCTGAAGCTGTTGCGGTCGCTGTACACAGGCACAACCGTGGCGCCTTTGCCCTGCACATCCTGAAAAGCGAAGCGGGCCACGGGCAGCGAATAAGCGTTGCCGGTACCATACACAAAAGCGCCTGTCAGGCTGATACGCTTGCTCAGCTCGTGCAGCACCACCACACTAACGTCGTGGCGCCGGTCGTGGCGGGTCGGGAAGCGGCGGCCCTCGTTGATGCCGTCGAACTGGCGATAGCTCCACGATAAGGTATAGCCTACCCAGCCCGTTGTGCGTCCCTTTATCTTTTCGAGGTATACCTCGTTGCCGTAACTTTCTCCTTTACCAAACAAAAACTCCGCTTCCAGGTCATCGTTCACAAAAAGGTTGGCTCCGTCGCGGAAATCAATCTGGCGGTGCATCCACTTGTAGTACAGTTCGTTCGTGAACATGTAGCGTCCCTCTCCAAAGAGGTAGCTTATACCTGCGGCCACCTGCTGCGAGCGTTGCGGTTTCACGTAGTCGTTGGAAGGGTACCAGATGTCGGTCGGCAGTGAGGCACCGGAGTTGGCAACCAAATGAATGTACTGCATCATACTGGCATAGCTGGCCTTCAGGGAAGTTTTCTCGTTCAGGCTATACCTGGCAGAAGCCCGTGGCTCGAATGCACTGTAGGTCTTGCCACCGCTGTTAAAAGCCGATAGCCGCACACCGTAGTTAAGCGAGAGCAGGCTGTTTACCTGAAAGTCGTCGGCGATGTACGCCGCAGCTTCCGTGGCCTTGTAATCGTTGCCTGCCCCGAAGCTCTGTCGGTCATCATCCGAGTCAAAGTTCAGGCGACCGATCGTGAAATCGTGCTTGGTCGCCATCGCACCGAATTGCAAGGTATGGCCTTTGTCCAGAATCAGGCTGAAGTCTGTTTTCAAGGCCAGGTCGCGGATGTCGGAGGTCAGGTTGAAGCTGAACACATCGATCTTGTTACTGACGTTGTACTGGTAACTGCTTCCCGACAGTGTGGTGTTTACCTGAAAGCGTGGGTTGAACTTATGCTGCCAGCGCAGGGAGCCCACTTTGTTGCCCCAGTCGAAACCAAACTGAAAATCTGCGTCATTAAACCCGAAAAAGTCGCGCCCGAAATAGCCGCTCAGAAACAGTTCGTCCTTCTCACCCAGCTTGTAATTTGCCTTGCCATTGAGGTCGTAGAAGTAGTAGTCAGGTATAGGATTGAAGTCCTCTTTGCCCTCCTGCAGGCGGTTGATCTGGCGCGTAAACACATCGACATAGGTGCGTCGGCCGGAAAGGATAAATGAGGACTTGTCTTTCACAATTGGACCGTCCACCGTCAGTCGCGATGCAATCAGGCCGATGCCTCCTGTTACGCCGAGGCGCTCCTTGTTGCCATCGCGCATCTTTACATCCAACACAGACGACAGCCTGCCGCCAAACTGTGCCGGGAAGCCCCCTTTGTAGAGTTCCACACTTTCCACGGCATCCGGGTTGAAAACAGAAAAGAAACCGAACAGATGAGAGGCATTGTAAACCACGGCATCATCGAGCAGCACCAGGTTTTGGTCAGGGCCGCCGCCGCGTACGTACAGGCCCGATGCGCCCTCGCCACCCGACTGTATCCCGGGCTTGAGCTGCAGCGTCTTGATCAGGTCGACCTCCCCGAAAAGGGCTGGCAACAGCTTGGCCTCCCGCGTGGTCAGCGTCTCGACGCTCATTTGGCTGGCATTGAGTTTCTGCTGCAGGGAATTGGCCTCAATCACGACTTCACGCAACTGGCTGTTGGCAGGCAACAGGGCAAAATTGATGGTCAGATTTTGATTGGAAACCTCAATGGTACGGGTAATGGCTTCGTAGCCGATGTAGGTAGCCTGCAAGGTATGGTTTCCCTCGGGCAGCTGCAAGGTATAGAAACCACGGGCATCCGTCACGGCACCGGTACCTAGCTCCGGAACCGATACCGTAGCCCCGATGAGTGCATCTTCGCTGCCGGTGCCCCGCACATAACCACTGATGGTAGAGGTGCTCTGAGCAAACACATCGGAGACAACAAGGTTGAGCAGGAAGAAAAAGTATACAGCAAAAGCTGGTAAGCGCATTTAACTAAATTTAAAACTGGGGCTTTGAAAATCAGGTACAAAGTTACACACAAATAACCTGACATGACTTGGTAAAATAATCATTATCAGATCAATTAGTGCAAATTTGCCTGATTGAAACAGCCGGCCTGTTAAATTGTTCTTTTGAGGTATGGTTTCTTAGGGGAGTGTATCGTTCAGCCAGGAGGCACGCAGGAGAAGCTGCTGCTCCGAAGGAGACGCTACAGGCTCGAGCAGGTGCAGCACTTCCCGTTTAACAGCAGTGACTTTACCGGCTAGTTTTTTGGGTTTCACAATGCCCTTGGCATCTTTGCGTCCTACAGTGATCTCAATTTTGCTGCCCGGCTTGGCTTGTTGCAGCTCTTCGCCTATGATGTCGCGGATGTTCATCGGGGTGACTTCTTTGCCATTAAAGGCCAGCAACTGATCGCCTTCTTTGAAACCCATCTGCTTCCCGAACTCATCCATGTCATCTGCCTCTGCTACTGTGATTTTGTCTGCTTCGCGGTCGTAGCCCGGCACAAAGCCCCCGTATGAGTTGACCATCTGCACCGAAACAGGCTCATACTTGACCCCCACTTTTTCGAACAGCTCTCCTAAAGGCAGGCGCTCGCTGCCCTCCACATACCTTGTAAAAAAGGTGCGTATCTCGGGGTAAGTGAGTTCGGCTATTTTATCGAAAAGCTCGTCATCTTTAAAGGGTTTGCCTTTGCCATAAGTTTTGGCCAGGTCCTGCATCAGGTCCACCAGCCCGTATTTTCCACCCGAGAGATCGCGCAACTGTATGTCCAGCGCCATCCCGATCAGGGCACCTTTCTGGTACACATTGCCATACTGGTTTTCGTACTCGTCCAGCACCTTGGCGCTCATCTCCGTGAAAGGCAGCGTATCGTTAAAGGCCATGGAGCTGAAAATATACTCCCGGATCTTGAGCATGAACTCGTCCACTGAGATCAGGTTTTCGTGCACCTGCACATGCGAGGCAAAGTATTCCGTCACGCCCTCATACAGCCAAAGGTGCTTCGACATGCGGGGGTTGATGAAGTCAAAATCGTGGATCTCTTCGGACTGAATGGAAAGCGGCGTGACGATATGAAAGAACTCATGTGCCGCTACATCGCGCATGGTGCTGTTGAAACGCTCTTCGGGCATTTCAGGCAAATAGTAAACCGAGGAGTTGGAATGCTCGAGCGCGCCATAAGAGCCCGATTTGCCCGGTCGCTCCGGCACATAGATCAGGAAAGCATACTTATCGACCGGCAAGGTGCCGCCGAGGTAGCTGCGCTGCGCTTCGAGTATGTCGCGGATGTTGTCTGCTATGGGCCTGGAAGTAACCCGGCCGGTAGGGGAGTAAACAGATACCAGCACGTCTGTTCCGCCCAGATTCAGCACCGTGGTATCAGGTTTATTATACATCAGCGGTGAGTCGGCCAGTTCTACGTAGCTAGGCACGGTATAGGTATCGGCAGTAGCCGTGCTGGAAGTGGCCTGCAGCGCCGTGGAGCCATAAAAGCCCTCGGGTTTGGTAACGGTTAATTCGTAAGGTACCTGCTTGAGTCCATCGAAATATCCCACGAACCCGAACGCGTTGAGCAGGAAATTCTGACCTTCTTCGATGTTGGTGCCGCCCGGTTCAAATACCACATCCTGCCGACGAGCAGCATCAAACGTGTCGTCTACCCAATACGTAATCTTATCCAAGTTCTGGGCCTCTGAGATGCGCCAGCGGTTAGTGTCGATACGCTCTACGGGAAGTGGCTTGCCCTGCTTGTCCAGCGCCTGAAACTCTGAAACAAATTTGCCAAAATCAGACACGGAGTAAGTGCCGGGCACGATTTTGGGCATGTTGTAAATGGCCTCTGCCTGCTTAATAGCCGGCGGGCGCAGGCTTACCGGCACCTTGTCGCCTTTCACTTGGGTAAGGTCGATGGTAACGGCATAGCGGGGTTCTTGACTCGACTGCGTGGCAACAGAAGAACAGCTGAAATGCAGGCTGAGCAGCAGCAGCAGGATTGTTTTGGTTAATTTCATGTTTGCGGACGTGAGTTAACAACTAGTTAACGGGCACGGGCTGCTTTTGGGTTTGTACTTGCCTTTTCTCTAAGAGGCTGTTTTGATTTGAATGAATAAAAAAGCAGGTGCCGGTTGTTTGAGTAAGAAAAGTTAGCAGACTTATGACTTACCCAAGTAGTTTAACCGACACCCAATGGCTTTTAATAGCGGAGATATTCGAGGAGCAGATGCTGCAGCGCAAGCGCCAGTGGCCGCTTCGCAGCATTCTGGACGCTATATTCTACGTGGTCAAGGGGGGCGTTCAGTGGCGCATGATGCCGCTAGACCTGCCCTGCTGGCAGACGGCCTACTACTATTACCGTAAATGGCGGCGGGATGGTTGCTGGGAAATGCTCCACGATTGTCTCTCAAAGCAGGTCAGGGGCCGCCATGGCAAGGCGGCCTCCCCGAGCGTGGGCATCCTCGACTCGCAGAGCGTGAAGACCGTGCAGCAGGGCGGCGAGCGGGGCTATGACGCGGCCAAGCGGGTGAAGGGGCGCAAGCGGCATCTGATGGTTGACACGCTGGGCCTGTTGATCGTGCTCATCGTCCACCGGGCAGACGTTGCCGAGCGGCTGGGAGCCCAGTGGCTGCTGCGCAGGGCGGCAGCTAAGATGGCGGATTTCGGCCGTCTGAGGCTGTTCTTCGCTGACCAGGGCTACGGCGGGCTTGCCATGTGGGAGTGGGTGAAAAACACGTTCCGCCACCTGAACTGGAGGCTGGAGATTGTGAAGAAGATCCACAAGAAAGCCTTTGAAGCTTTACCGAAGCGATGGATAGTGGAACGGACCTTCGGCTGGCTCAACCTTTACCGCAGGCTGTCCAAGGACTATGAGTACTCCACCAAATCGTCTGAGACGATGATAAAAGTGGCCATGATTCACATCATGCTTAACAAACTAAATAAAGGAAATTAAAACAGCCTCTAAGAAAGAATCGACAGAAAGGGGACCAGCACCGTTGAACAGGTAAAAGAATCCTGCGAAAATAAGCTCGGCGGCCGGATAGTATTGCGGAAACGTCTGCCCGATGTGCACAATCCCCATAGCAGCGGTGAAGTTGATGATGAGCAGCAGACCGGCTATTCGTACGCCCCAACCCAGCAGGAGCATCAGTCCGATCAGAAACTGGGTATAGACGGAGAGATGGGCAGCCAACAGCGGGTAGGGAACTCCATGCGCCTGCAGAAAATCCCGGAACTCGAGCATTCGCTGCCAGCTAAACACATTATCCTGCACACCATAAATCAGGAAAATGCCCATGGCAAAACGCAGGAACACCACGCCATAGGCCTGGTGGCGCTTAAAGAACGTAAACGGGTTCCTCGTCATAGGATGTGCCGCTGCAGTGCAGGTCCTGCATTTTGCTCGTATCTGTGATCAGGTATAAGCGCTCTTCTTCAGCTTTTCCGTCGGTGCTGCAGGCTTTTTCCTGGTCTGCTTCCTGACATATTTGTACGCCGGTCAGTATCTGCACCATATCGGAGAGGGCAGGGCGGAAGTCGGCGAAACTGAGGGCGCCGGATATAAGCGAAGCGAAGAAGGCGGCGATAGCACTTTTCATTTTTCTCGTTCTGTGGGCTTGTCTATCCTATAGATGCAGGCCAGGTCCAAAAGGCTGCTTTGGTGCTCAAATTTTTTTTTGAATGTGCCGGAGCGGCCAGCGCTATCTCTTTGAGATAGTAATATTTATCCATCGTGTTTACGGAAGACATGCTCCTATACCTGATCAGCTCGTGTGTTGCTGTATGATCTGGTTGAGCTGATGACCCGGTACGGCACCCGCCTGTTTCCAGACCACCTGTCCGTTTTTGAAAAGCATGAAAGTAGGTACACCCTGCACACGATACTGTTGAGCGGCGGCCTGGTTCTTATCTACGTTTATTTTGATGACTTTCAACTTTCCCGAAAAGTCTTTGGCCAGTTGTTCCACTACGGGGTTCATCGTTTTGCAAGGGCCGCACCAGTCGGCATAAAAGTCCACAAGCACCGGCATGCCCGGGCTTTTTATCAGTTCAGCGAATGATTTTTTTGCCATAGCTCTATTGTTTAACCTGTTTTACGAAGTGCAAAGCTAAAAGATAAACTGCTTGTAATGAGTAGAACCACGCGTAAACTTCTCCTTGCTGCATACCTGATTGACCGGTGGTTCGGTCTGCCATGCACAAGTTAACCCATCGCCGGGGTGCAGCTTGCAACGAGGCTATACCTTTGGCGGCCAAACGGGAACTATAGCAGGCGCGGGTTGATTATTGTACTGATAATATTCTCCCGAGAAACATGATGAAATCAACATATAAGCTGAAACACTGGATCAGCACCCTGGCAATTGCCGCCCTGTTTGTATCTGTCACACTACCACTCAGCTCCTGCAGCAAAAGCGATGCGGCTATACCTGAAAACGTAGCAGAGCGTGAACTGCTGGTGTCGGCCGAGAAGGTGGGTACTTTGCCTGCCGCTACGCTTAAGCAACTGGCCAGCGCCTATGCCGGTCGCTTTCAGAGCCAGATCAAGTATGATGTGGCGATCTACAAAGTGAGTTACCGCACCACCTTTCAGGGTCGTGAAACCGAAGCATCTGCTTTGGTAGCTTTGCCAATGAATCTGACTGGGCCGTCTCCAGTGCTGAGCGTGCAGCATGGTACGATTTTCAGGCACGAGGAAGCACCCTCTGCCATGAGCGGCGGCCTGACGGGGTTTGAGATTTTTGCATCCGGTGGCTATATCACGCTCATTCCTGATTACCTCGGTTTCGGGGCGTCCAAACAGCTTTTGCACCCTTACTATCACCAGCAGTCATCAGGTATAGCTGTGGTCGACTTGATCAAGGCGGCCAGGTCACTGTACGCCCGGGAAGGTATAGCCGACAACGGACAGTTGTTTCTGGCCGGCTACTCCGAAGGTGGTTACGTAACACTGGCTGCACAAAAAGAGATCGAAACCAATCCGCAGCATGGCCTCTATATCACCGCCGTCGGTGCAGGAGCCGGTGGCTATGACCTGACTAAAATGCTGGCCGATGTGGTGGCAGAAAGGCCCTATACCTATCCGGCCTACCTGGCTTATGTGCTGATGAGTTACAACAAAACCTACGAGTGGAACCGTCCGCTCACCGATTTTTTCCAGGAGCCTTATGCTACCCGGCTGGCAACGCTCTTTAACGGGCAGCACAACGGCAGCGCCATCAACCAGCAGCTTACTACCCAGCCAAAGCAGTTGTTTTCTCCCGCTTTCCTGGAAGGGCTCCGTGGCAATGGCGAACAGGCACTCAAAAAAGCCCTGCAGGACAATAGTTTCAACAACTGGGTACCGCAAAGCCCGACGCGCCTCTACCACGGCACCGCCGACGTGATTGTGCCGTATGCCAACTCAGAGCAGACGTACGAGCGCATGAAAGCAGCCGGTGCTCCGAATCTGGAGCTTATACCTGTAAAAAACGGTCACCACGGCAGTAGCCTGATTCCGATGCTCACAGACCTGATTCCCTGGATGCAGTCGTTTGAAACGAATCCGTAAAGGTGGATTCAGTGACATTGAGATCGCTGCTGTTGCAGGTATAGCGGGTTTTGTTGTTTTATAGCTTGCCCTGGCCGGGCGGGCCTCACTTTTTTTATTGAGAAAAAAATAGAGGGCCCCTACCCCCAGTAAGCAAAAAAGTCAAGACCCTCCAAATCGAGGGCCCCCTACCCCCACTCGCTGAACGCTCTTGTCAGGGGGACCCTTCACCCCAACAGTGGAGAGTCGTAAAGTGCACCTGGCAAAGCGATCTGTTTCATTGCTGAAGTGCAAGTTAGTCTTGCTATACCTGCCAGTGATATGTGTTACGAAGGTATTCCTAACAACTGGCAGTTATAGAGATTCCTTCTTGGGAGGGGCAGGTGATATCGAAACACCTAAAAATTGCAATGAAGTCTATACCTGTCAAAAGGCAAGGGCAAGAAAGTCCCCCTTTGACGAAGGGTTCCTCAACAAAGAAGGGGGTAGGGAATCTAATCATTCAAGTCGCTATACCTTCGTGCATTTCAAGGTATACATCATCGGGATCAGGTTTTGCAGGTGCTTGATGCGCCAGTAGCCGTCGGGACCCTGCACGGTGTGGCTGAAGCAGTTGTAGGGGGAGTAGGGGAATTCATGGAAGAGCTCCAGTTTCAGTCCCTGGTTTAGCAGTGCCGTGATCACTTCGCTCAGGCTGTGATTCCAGGAATACTCCGTATACCTGATCGGAGAATCCGGGTCGGCGTAAGTGCCGGTCTGCTCTTCAGTAATCGGCTCGGGAGTTTTGTGGTAGGGGTACTGCACTTGCGTGAAGTCATTGTCAAACATCCATACCACCGGGTGGAACTCGGCCAAATAAAAAGTGCCGCCCGGCTTCAGGAAATGCGCGATCACCTCAGCCCAGCGGCTCAGGTCGGGTAGCCAGCCTATAACACCATAGGATGTGAACACAATATCGAATTGCCCCTGCAGGTTTTCTTTCAGATCATACACATTAGAACACACGAAGCGGGCATTCAGTCCGAGCTCCCGGTTCAGTTTCTCTGCTTCTTTAATCGCCTCATCCGACAGGTCTATACCTGTAACTTCGGCGCCCAGTCGTGCCCAAGAGAGCGTGTCTTGCCCGAAGTGGCACTGCAGATGCAGCAGACTCTTGCCGTCGACTGGTCCCATTTCTTCCAGTTCTATGGCATTGAGACTGGACTTTCCCGCCTTGAAACCTGCTACATCATAAAAAGCCGAATCCTTGTGCACCGCTGTGCGCAGATTCCAGGCTTTTCTGTTCGCTTCGAAAAATTCCTTTTCCATGCCCTGTTTTTGAGAAGTATAAGATTATTAAAAGATAAAAATACTATAAAACGATTAATCTAAAATTTTATATATTTACATTTAATCTTACCTACGAACAAATTAAAATAACATGAAAATCACAGGAAAAGAAGGTGGACCAATCGACCTTGATCAGGCAAAAAAATGGACAGCCAATTACAGAGCAAGCGGCACAGGAAAAACCTATGCCCATCTGTTTGGAGCGGAAACTGTAAAGTCACTACTCGAACAGGAAGGCTGTGCGGCAATGCGAATCTATTACGCCCTGGACGATAACGGAACACAGCAGTTGCTGTTAGTGGGTACAGATGCCGAAGGAAATGACATGACCAAAGGCCTTATTTTGGACTTTGCCAGTGCATGTCCACCGGACTGCTCAGTTAATAGCGAATTAATTGGCTAATGGAGTACTTCATAGGACATATTTATCCTTGGTTGAAATGGGTCGCTGTATTGAGCCCTCTGCTGCCTTTTGGAATAGGTCTATGGTTAATCCGAAAACAGAAGAGCCCAAAATTCATGCTGCTGTTTCTGTTCATAATCTTAGGGGTTTTGACAGAAGCAGTATCCATGATCACAATTATATCTGGCACCAGAAATAATCTTTGGCTGGCTCATCTGTATACCTTGTTCGGGTTCAGTGTATTGGCAGGTATATTTTATTACAGCTTTGACAAACTCCTGCTCAAAAGGGCCATTATTGTCGGGATGGTAGGGCTTTGTGTCTTGATTTATTACGATGCCTTTCTCACGGACGGGTTCACGAAAATGAACTCAGTGTCAAGGATAGCGGCGAATGCAATGCTGATATTAATGGCTATTGCTTACTTTTATAAGGTTGCAAACAACGCTAAAATCATTTACCTGGACCGTGATCCCATGTTTTTGCTGAGTTGTGCGATCCTGATCTATTATGCCGGAACAAGTATGTCCTATGCAATTTTTAACGAGGCGCTGGCTATTTCATATGATGCAGCGCGCATCTGTTTAGCTATCATCATGGTACTGAATGTACTATTTTACATAAGCCATGCATTCATCTTAAAAAGAATGGCCACATGATGGAAACATTGACTCCGCTGCTGATTATTACACCAATACTGCTGGTACTGGCAATTGGCCTTATCCTGTTCGTGTTTGCTTACCAGCGGCGCATGCTGCAGCACCAGGAACACCTGCGAGAGCTGCAGGAGTTGCGCCAGCGGCAGATGCTGGAGGCTGCCCTGAACGCGCAGGAAGAAGAGCGCCGGCGCGTGGCCCGCGACCTGCACGACGAAGTGGGCGGCATGCTGGCCCTGATCCGGCTCAATATCGGCCAGGTAGAGCGCAAGTGCGCTGAAAACGAAGGTGCGGCCGAAACAGCCCATCGCTCCAAAGAACTACTCGACGAGGCCATACAGAGCGTGCGTCGCATCTCTCACGACCTGCTGCCCGTGGTGCTCGACAAAATGGGACTCGTGCAGGCGATCAACAGTCTGGCCCATTCTGTTCCGGCCGATAGTGGGCTGGAAGTGAATTTTACCCACAACCTCGAAAAATTCCGGCTCGAAGCACGGCAGGAATTACTGTTATTTCGCATATTGCAGGAGCTTGTGAACAACACACTAAAGTATGCCGAGGCTAGTCTGATTACAATTAATCTGCACCTGGAAGATGACAAGCTGACCCTGCGCTATACCGACAATGGCAAGGGATTTAATTACGACGCCACACTGGATGCGGGAAGCAGCGGACTGGGTCTGAAAAATATGCAAAGCCGTGTAGACCTGCTAAACGGAGCTATTAACTTCTTTTCAAAACTTGGTGTGGGCATCAAAGCTGAAATAGTTGTCCCTGTTGCGTTTTTTCTCGTTATTATTTATAACTTTGGTTTGATTAACTAGGGTTTGCTATATGGAGCTGCAGCCACTTACACTTGCCATCGCTGATGATCATACCCTTTTCAGGAAGGGAGTAATCGAGATTCTGAAAAATTTCGATGAAATTACTGTGTTAAGTGATGCGGCGAATGGTGCTGAACTGCTTGAAAAAATTGAGGGCAACCTGCCTGATATCATCATGCTGGACCTCGAAATGCCTGATATGGACGGCATTGCCGTGGCCCGTTACGTGCTCAGCAAGTACTCCAAAGTGAAAATACTGGTGGTGTCTATGTACGGAGAAGAAGAGCTGGTGAGGAAGCTACTTGAAGAAGGCGTGCACGGTTATCTGCTCAAGAGTGCCGACCCTGAAGAGCTGCGTGAAGTCCTGCAGTTGCTCCGGAACGGCAAAACCCATTACCCGGTTTTCTCCCAGAACTATTTCACAATGCGATAAAAAATAAAAAAGGCTGCTCTCAGGAGCGGCCTTTTTTATACCTGTCAGCCAACAGTTCTGATACGGCTCACAACCCACACGGCTACCAGCGTTGCGACACTTGCCATGATGCCCACCCAATTGAAGTGAGCCAGCGAGCCATCGGCTGCTTCCTGTACAATAAGTCCGCTCACGAAGGCGGCTATACCTGCTCCCAACTGTTGCACCGACGAATTGATGCTCATAAAACTGCCGCGTAGCTCCGGCTCCACGCTGGAAGTAACCAGTGACATAGCCGGCACAAAGCGGGCTCCAAAAAAGATAAAAAAGAATGTAGAAACGGTAAGCGCCAGTACCATGCCTACTGGCGGCAGGTTGGTAATGACCACAATCGGGATGATGGAGAGAATAGCGGCCCACCGGAAGATGAACTGCTTGCCATACTTGTCGGCCAGACGCCCCGCCCATTGCGAAGTGAAAACGGTAGCCAGACCGCCGAACAGGTAGATGTAACTGAGGTCGCGTTCTGTAAAGCCCACGTTGGCTACCATGTAAGGACTGATGAACGGTACAACCAGAAAGCCTGCCATGGTGAGGGTAACCGTTAGCGCCATGGCCCACTGCAGGTTAGGCAGTACTACCATGGCCCGGAGCGCGCGAAACGGATTGCCGGGTCTGGCATTGGTCAGGTGGCCGCGCATGGCAGGCAGAAAGCGCACTGCCACCAGCAGGATAATCATGCTGAGGCCCACCAGCAGGTAAAAAGGGGCGTGCCAACTCATCTCACTGGCCAGGTATAGCCCGATAGGTATGCCGGCAATAGAGGCCACTGAAAAGGCCGCCATCACGCGACCGGTAGCCGCACCACGGCGTTGCTCAGGTATAGCATCGCCGATAATAGCCAGCACCAGCGCACCCAGCACTCCCCCAAATCCACCGGCCACTACTCTGGCCAGTAGCAGCAGTCCATAGTTGGGTGCGATGGCACAGCCCAGCGTGCCCACAATAAAACCGATGTACAGGGCCAGCAAAGCGTGTTTACGGTCGAAGCGGTCGATGAAAAGAGCGCTCACAAATCCGGCAATAGCTGCACTAAAGGTATAAGCTGATACCAGCAGACCAAATTCACGTGGCGAGATGCTGAACACCCGCATCAGCTGTGGCCCCAGCGGCATCATAATCACAAAGTCCATCATGTGCGTGAACTGGATAGCTGCCAGCAAAAAGATCAAAAGGCCCTCCCGGATTTGATCTTTCGGCACCAGGGACTCCTGTACGGTAGTAGTTATCGGAGCAGGATGATTATCCTGAAATCTATTCATAGTTTAAACATTGAAATCAAAACAGGGCGCCAATGTACAAATAATTTGCGTTGGCTGGCAGTATTTTTTTGTTGCTTACAATCTACCGCATCAGGGTAATTGCTGCCCGCCGAACCAAACAACCTTGTCTATACGCGATTCAATTAACGAGCGCTATACCTGTGCAGCAAATACATCATTTTATCTTTTTACCTACCAACAGGTATAGCTGACAGGAACCAAGATTTTTAACATTTGGAGGGCTGTAAATGTTAGGAAAGGGAAGGTGTATTATACGTTGGAAGGCTGAGTATAGCGTCTGATGTTCTCTTGAATTGGCCGGCTAAAAGTCAATTATGGGAGGTGCGGAGCGATAAGTGCTACCAAAACTGTACTGAACAGATTGTAACTGGAAGATGATTCGCGAAGTAAAAACTGTATGGCAAAAAGGGAGGAACAGTTGATCTGCGAACTATGTGGCCGGGAAGTGCAGTACCTCACACGGCACCACCTCATTCCGCGTGAAGAGGGCGGCCGCTACGGCGCTACAGCCGAGTTGTGCCAACCTTGCCACAGCACCCTTCACCTGACGTTCAGCAACCGCGAACTGGCTTCTTTGTACAACTCTATACCTGCCCTTCAGCAGGCCGAGGATATGCAGAAGTACCTTAAGTGGGTGCGTGGCAAACGCATCGAACGCATCTCCAACAGGCGGGGCCGCAAACGCTAAACCCAGGTACAGCATCGGCTAGTTTTACTTGTCAGGCTTTCAGGGCGGCTTCTCCTTTTTCGCGGATAGCCAGCACCAGGTCGGTTTTGAACTGATGGAAGCCTGCCTCCAGGCCAGCCGGGTAACTGTGCGGGTTCAGCAGGCGGCGGATACTTTCGTGCAGCTTGCCGATCTCTTCTTTGCGGTGTTGGCGGATGGCTTTCAGGTCGGGGAGCTCCTGTACGAGTTTGCCTTTTGCCAGCACAGGTATAAGCATGTCTTTGTAAGGTGTACCCTTCGGGATAGACTTTCGGCGTGTGTTGTCGAGCGGACTCACGATAAGCACTTTCTCTGGAAGCGGTTCTGCTTCGTTGTAAATCATGTCTGCGACAAAGCCCTGCTCATCGTAAAAGCGGCGCACCTGCTGTATACCAGGGTTGGAGGTTTTTTCGAGTTGCTCCGATAGTTTCAGCGTATAGTTCCACTCCCCGTTTTCCTGCTTCAGAGCTGCCAGTTTGTATACCCCGCCCAGCGCCGGCTGGTCATACGCCGTTACTAGCTGCGTACCAATTCCCCAGACATTAATTTTGGCGCCTTGCTGTTTCAGGTTGCCTACAATGTTTTCGTCCAGGTCGTTGCTGGCCACAATGCTGGTATCAGTCATACCTGCTTCGTCGAGTAATTTTCGGGCTTCGATGCTAAGGTAAGTCAGGTCGCCGGAGTCCAGCCGGATGCCGTTAAGTTTAAAGCCGGTAGGCTCCAGCTTTTTGGCCACCTCAATCGCCTGGCGCACGCCTTCCAGTGTATTATAAGTATCCACCAGAAAAACAGAGTCGTGCGGGAAGGCTTCGCCGTAGGCTTCAAAGGCCTGGTGTTCACTTTCAAAAGCCTGCACCCAGCTGTGGGCATGGGTGCCGCTGACCGGTATATCGAACAGTTTGCCAGCCAGTAAATTGGAAGTAGCATCGATGCCTCCCACATAGGCGGCTCTGGCGGCAGCCAGCGATCCGTCTATACCCTGGGCACGGCGCATGCCAAACTCACTCACCAGGTCATCTTTGGCCGCCTCTTTGATGCGGGCCGCTTTGGTCGCGATGAGCGTCTGAAAGTTTACGATCGTAAGCAGGGGTGTTTCCACGAGTTGCGCCTGCAGCAAAGGACCCCGCACCCGGATCAGTGGCTCACTCGGGAAAACAACACTCCCCTCAGGTATAGCATCCACATCGCAGGTAAAACGCAGGTCGCGCAGGTAGTCCACAAAAGCCTGCTCAAATAAGGGCTGGTTTTGCTTGCCGCGCAGGCTGCCCAGGTACGCCAGGTCCTCTTCCGTGAACTGCAACTGCTGCAAATATTCCACAGCAGGGGCCAGGCCTGCAGCTACTGTATAGCCTCCTTTAAAAGGCGGCTTCCGGAAATACAGATGAAAAACAGCCTCACGCTCTGCTATACCTTCTTTCCAGTAGCCGTAGGCCATTGTGAGTTGGTAAAGGTCGGTCAGGAGGGAAAGGGAACTGCGGTATAGCTGCTGGAGGCTTGTCATGATGATGCGAATGGATAGTTTTGTAACTGAAACGAATGCCAGACTAATTGGATGTTCCGGACGCCTGAAGCATTTGCCTTGTTGTAATGAACGCTCGAATTTAAGGGAAGACATCAGATTTAGCTATATTTAGCGCATGATAAAGCGAGAGTTTATACCTTTTGGCGAAGTAAAAGAGAAAAAAGCCATCATCGTAGACAGTATGCATCCCAATGGGCTCGTGCTTTCGCATTGGCGCGGCGCTCCTGCTCCCCCTCAAGTGCGCGACGATACCAGTGCTGCCATGGTGCTGCACGCGCTGCGGGTCAACCTGCCCGGTCTGGACCTCCCTTACGTTACTGCTAATCATTTCGACGTGGACGGATTTGTCGGTGTGTGGAGTCTGCTGAACCCGGAACTGGCGCTGGAGAACGAGGAACTGCTCCGCCTGATGGCCCACATCGGTGACTTCCGGGAGCTCGACCTGAACCATCCGCTGGCAGGGGAGGCGCTGAAGCTGGTCTGTTGGCTCAACACCCGCGAGCGTGACATGTTCTACGCCCCCTTTGCGGCCGACGAGTCGGAGGAAAAAGAAGCAAAACGCTGCGTCGATAAATTCAGGTATTTTCTGCGGGAGTTCGGTCGTGTGCTCCAGGACCCTGACTGGGAAAAGCCGGTTTGGGAAGAAGAGGTGGCGGATGTGCTGCTCGGTTACCGCGACATGTACAAGCCTGACACAAAACTGCTGCGCTACCCTGACCTGGGCCTGATCGTGATCAACACCCAAAAACCGGTACATTACTATGCCTTATTCAGCCGCACTATCGGCTTCGATATGGTACTGAGTTGCTACGAAAACAACCGCTACGAACTGGAGTATAAGTATACCACCTGGGTTGACATTGCCTCCAGACCCACACTGCCCCGCATCAGCTTGAAACCACTGGCCAAGCAGCTCAACGCGCTGGAAACATCCGGCTATACCTGGACGGCAGATAGGTTAACTGAAACCGGTCCGCTGCTGCGTCTCGAAGGAAAGGACCTGTCACGCATGGAACGCTACGACCACCCGACCACCCGCGAGATTTATACCTCCTCTATACCTGCCGATCAGATGAAACAAATGGTCACAGATTACTTCCGGGAGAAGTATGCAGGTATAACGCCAAAGCGCTACTGGAGCTGGGATGAGGTGAAGGGACTGAACAAAGCGATAGGTAAATAGCAGAAATGACCTGCTCAGAACTTGTATGTTCGTCATAGAAAACAAATGGGTAGTCTCCTGTTCAGGTATAAATAAGCAGACAGAATTTGCCTGAGATGATGCAGGTCATTTTTATCCTCCGGATTAATGCACATTTTTACTTTGCTACGTATACATAGTAAATCTTTTATATTGACCGCCTTGCACAACCACCAGACACCATGAAAAAAATCCTTTGTCCAACCGACTTTTCTAAAACAGCTGCCAAAGCGCTGGAATACGCTGTACTGATCGCCCGTCAGTCCGGAGGCCACCTCACGCTGCTGCATGTGGTGCACCTGCCCATTGTTGATACCTCAGAAACTGCTCTGGTAGCCAGCGAACTGCTCGGTGAGCAGATGCGGGATGCCGAAGAACGACTGGTGAACCTTTGCCGCGAAATAGAACAACGCCACGGTGCAAACCAGGGCGGAGCGTTTACCTGCGATTACATTCTCAAAGAAGCCCTGCTGACCGACATAACGGAGTACCTGACCAAAACCAACGGCTACGATTTGATTGTGATGGGAACCACAGGTGGCGGCAACGCCCTCGAAGAACTGCTGATCGGTAGCAATGCCGAGGCGGTGATGGAGCAGGTGAAGTGTCCGGTGCTTTCTATACCTTCCAACTCTGAGCATCCGCGCATCAACAAGATCATCTACGCCTCAGACTATGCCCAAGACGACATAGCTACCCTGCGCGAAGTGCTTGACTTTGCAGCTGTGTTCGGGGCCAGTGTGGATGTGGTGCACGTAAACAAAGATGACCGTGCAAGCAGTGAGAAGAAAGACCGCTTTTTGCAGGAGATAAATCATGCATTCCCCGGTGCTCCCATCCGTTTTGAGGAAGTGGTGAGCAAGCGCCGCAGAGACGGAATTAAAGAATACTACGATTCCACCGGGGCCGACATGGTAGCGATTTTGCGACGCGAAAAAGGCTTCCTGCGGGAGCTTTTCTCACAGAGCCTTGCCGAAAAAATGACCTACCAGGCTAACGTACCTTTGCTGGTGATAAAGGGAAAGAAATAAGCACCCAGCTATCATTTAAAACACAAGCGGCTGTTCTGTTTTTCGGAATAGCCGCTTTTTGTTGTAAACCTGTGCGCCACTGCAGCGCAATTTTAAAGGAACGGTGCCGGGAAGTATGCCGGGTAACAAAAAAACAGCTTCCGGGCTACTGGCAACACGTTACTATACTGTAAAGCTTGGCTCTAGTATGGCGCGTAAGTTTCATCAAAAATGTAGCCCAGGTCGGCACTGCATGTTTCGCAGTTGTAGCGGTCGAAGTCTTCGATAGCGCGGGCCAGAATCAGGTTGCGGAACTGGCCTTTGCAGGTGATGAGGACAGGGCAGTCGTGTTGCTGATGGAACGTGTCCTCTGTAGACTCCATGCAAATGTACACGCGCTTTCTCTCCACTCCTTTAAAATTATAATATTCAGGCTTGGGACGGGGCTCCCGCTTCGTTGTGTCAGCAGTTACGGTTGTCTCTTGCCTGCTAGTCTGTTCTGCTTGTGCGTTGTCGGGTGACTGGCAGGCTGTCAGTGAGATGAGCAGGCCATACATAGCTGCCAGGGGCTTTTTAAACATAAATTGATGTGTTGATTTGAATGCAGCACCTAAAATAGGCGGAATTATTTAGGGCTGCAAGTTTTGTCGGCGCGTCGGTTATGCTGGCGGATCGCCTCTGCTTCCGTGACAGTGATGACCTGCTCTTTGCAACGTTTCAGTACGGAACAGTTGGTGCTGTAGTGATATACGGCGGAGCCAGAGCTATCGCAGAGGTATACCTGACGCTTGGTGGCGCCCGCAGGTATAGGTGCCTTGCTGTTGTCTACGGGAGCAGGTTTTTGTTTCCGGAAATCCCAAGGGGCTACCGGATTCGGGTCCTGCCAGAGGCCGCGCTTAAAACGGCGTGCATCGGCCTCCAGGTTGGCCAGGTTTTTATCTTTGGAGTAGGCGGTATAGTGCCAGGCGAAGCCTTCGCGCACCAGCTCCTCGTTCAGGTTACGACCATCTGGCAAAATGATCGTGCCCACGGTGCGGCCGTAGCGGTCTTTGTTATGCTCTATCAGGCGCACATTTTTACCAAAGGCCAGGTCGGAGGCAAATTGCTTGGCGCGCTGGCCGTAAGCCTGGTTCTTCTCGGGTGTATCGATTCCAAATAAACGCACCGTTACGCTCTGCCCATTACGCAGCAACTCAAAGGTATCGCCATCTTTTACGCCCACTACCCGGTCCCCCGGTACCGTCGGAGCTTCCGTTTCAGGGATTGCTTTTGTGTTATCCTCTGGGACTACAGCCGGCTTGGTGGGGGCTTCTGGTGGGGCAGTTGCCTCAGGTGAATTTTGCTCGACAGGACCACGGCGCTGACGGAATTCCTCACGTGCTTTTTCATTGTCCTGGTTGCAGGCAGGAGTAGCCAATAGGCTGGCGAACGCGAGTAGGTATACGAAGTACTTGTTCATGGGGCAAAGGTGCTGCTATTCTCCTTTTACCGCAAACAGAAGGATTTGTTTTTATCACTGCCCGACTTAAAAGAGGGAGTTTCCTGTCAGAAGCAGCTAACTTAAGTTTTGTAAGAGAGGACGCTAAGCTAACTGCAACTGTTCTGCTGCTTTTTCTACTGTATTCTGCACAGGGGGCGTATCCACGTCTTGCTTCTCGGGCTCGCTTACGCAGGGGAGAGTGAACATAAAAGTACTGCCTATACCTGGTGTGCTTTCAACCCAGATCGAGCCGCCGTTGTGTTCTACAAAGTCCTTGCAGAGCGCCAGCCCCAGACCGCTGCCTTTTTCGTTGGAGGTACCCCGGCTGGAGTAACTGTTGCCGCCGAACAGCTTTTGCTGCACTTCAGCTGTAATGCCTATACCTGTGTCCTTTACTGATATCAGCACATAACCTTCCTGTAGCCTGGCAGAAAGCGTAACAGTATCGCCGGCTTTGCAGAACTTGATGCCGTTGGAGATCAGGTTACGGAGTACCAGACGAATCATTTCCTTATCGGCGCTGCCTGTCAGGCTTGGGTCAATCTTATTCTCCAGTACGACCTCTTTGCTGCTGGCTACCGGCTGAAGAAGACGGATGTTTTCGTCAGCCAATTCGCGCAGAGGAAGTGGTTTGGGATCTGCCTCGAAGCCCTCCATCTGCGCCCTGGCCCAATCGAAAAGGTTGTCAAGCATCCAAAGTACGTTCTGTTGTCCTTTCACCAGACTGTTAAAGAGTCCTTCCTGTTTATCGGCCGGCACTTTTCCCATGGCCATCACGTGCAACAGACCTTTGAGCGCAACCAGCGGGCCACGCAAATCGTGCGCGATCACTGAGAAGAGCTTGTCCTTGATGGTGTTGAGCTGCGTGAGTTTTTCTTTTTGTATGTTGAGCTGCTCGGCCTGCTCGGTCAGTGTTTTCTGGTGCTGGTTTAAAGCCTCATGCTTGTGCATGATCAGCTCATTCTTCTGCGTGAGGAGCTTGTTGATACGGCTCTGGTGCTGCCGGCCTCTGAAGAATACATAGGCCATGGCGCATACCAAAAGCAGCAGGGCAATCGTAAAATATTGCACGATGCTGCGCTGCTCCAGTTTCCGTAGGTTCAGTTCCTGCTCGGCCCGGAGCAACAGATTTTCCTTGTCTTTCTGGGCTGTTTCGTACTTCACACGTTCCTGCGCGATGCGGTCTGCGGCCCGCTCGTTGTGCAGACTATCGTTGTAGGCCGTGTGCATTGTCAGGTAGTGGTGCGCCAATTCATAGTTGCCCATGGCTGTGTAGATGCGGTCCAGGATGGCGGCGTTCTCCCTGAGCACATATTTGCCCTCATAGGCCTTGGCAAGTTCCATGCTGGCCAGGGCGTTGTCGAGCGCTTTCTCATACTTGCCGGCCTTCAGGTACGACTCGGCTTTGCCGCGCAGCACATATACCTCATCGTGCGAACTGCCCAGATCATTGGCTAGCAGGTGGGCTTTATTAAAGTATGAAAGAGCCGTGTGGTAGTCGTTTTTACCATTGTAGGCCTCCCCAATGTTAATCATCGAGATCAGGATTCCCTGTTTGTCGTCCAGCTTTTCCTGAATAGGGAGCGCCTCCCGGTAATAAACCAGCGCCAGGTCATACTTGCCCTGGTCCAGGTATACGCCACCAATGTTGCTCAGAGCGCTGCTCATCAGCAGGGTGTCCTGCGCTGTGGTGGCAAGCGAGAGCGATTTCTTGTAAAGTGGAAGGGCCTCTTTGTGGTTTTGCTGATCAGCGTATACGTTGCCGATGTTGTTGTAGCTGGCACTCATGTCAGAGGGATCGCCCAACTTTTCGCGGATGCGAAGTGCCCGGTAATAATACTGAACGGCCTTGTCGATGTCGCCGAGCAGGTAGTGGCCCGATCCGGTCTCATTATAAGCCTGTGCCAGTAGTTTGTCGTCGCCCGCTTTCTGTGCCAGTTCCACCGCTTTTTTCCCGTAAGAAATGGTGGTTTTCGGATTAATGCTTTTGTGTGCCTTACTGAGCTCACAATAGAGCTCCGCCTTCCTGGTCACGTCTTCCGTCCGGTCTAATTCAGTTTTCAAACCCTGTATCAGGATTTTTTGCTGTGGCTGCGTAAGATTTATAAGTAGGAATAAACGAGTCAGGAATAGTAGAAGCATAAGTACCTCTCTACAGTTTGAATTACCGTAATTGATTCAGTATTAGGGAGCAATATAAGAATTTAATGTTTAAAAAATCGAATTCGATTTTGGCAATGTAAAGCAATGGCGGGAAAATACAATTTACTCTGAAATGAAATGCTGCTACTTTTGCTGAAAGGACTATAACCGCCCAGGCCGGGCAGTTGTAGTCCTATGTTATGAAGTGGAAAGTTTCTGAAAAATCAAGCTACGACACGAACGGAACTCACTCCACCGGCCTTTTTGGTAACTACAATCTGGGTGCTGATGCGCTCTTTAAGTGCCTCCACATGCGAGATGATACCAATCGTTTTACCAGCTGCATGCAGATTATCCAGTGTTGAGATGGCGGCCTCGAGTGTGTCCGCATCGAGTGTGCCGAAGCCTTCGTCGATAAAGAGCGAATTGATCTGGGTGCGGCGACCGGCCAGGTCAGAAAGTCCAAGGGCCAGGGCTAAGCTCACCAGAAAACTCTCGCCTCCCGAAAGGGTATTCATCGGGCGCACCGCCTCTGCCTGGTAGGTGTCGACAATTTGCAAGGCCAGGTCCTCTTCAGACGACTTGAGGATTCGGTAGCGATCGTTGAGCTTGAGCAGGTGCCGGTTTGCCAGTTCCACGAGTCGGGCCAGGGTGAGTCCCTGCGCAAAACGACTGAACTTTGCTCCGTCTGAAGACCCGATCAGGTCGGCGAGTTGGCTCCAGCGGTGGCATACCTGCTGCTGCGTTTTCAGCTGTTCGGCTAGTTCTCTGTTCTTTTCGCGCTGTCGGGTATCCTGCTCCAGTAGTTGCTGGTGGCGTGCCCGTTGCGAGATCAGCTCCCGCTGCAGGGCTGTTTTGTGTTCTTGCTGCTCTTGCAGAGTCGCTATACCTTCGTCGGTCAGCTGTTTTTGTTCCAGTGCTGCCAGTTCCTCTCGCACGTCGCTCAGGCTTTTGCGGAGTTCAGTCAGGTGCTTTTCAGTTTGTGCTTTTAGGTTGGCCAGCCGGTCGGCTTCGTCGCGGTGCAGCAGCATCTGGCTCAGGGACTCAATGGTTTCTATGCCTTTCTGGTGCAGCACATGGAGCAGCCCTTGTCGCAGCGCTTCCAGCACCGAGGTATTCTGCTGGTGGTTTTGCTGACATTCTTTCTGGCGGCTGCGGGCTTCCTGTAACTCCTGCTGTTTTTGCAGTTGGTGACGACGGGCTTCTTCGGCATACCTGGCCCTTGCACTTAGTTCCTCACTGGCCGATTTGCGTTCCTGATCCGGGTTTTTGTCGCCAAACAAGGTATAGCGCTGGGTTTTGAGTTCTGTCAGCTGTTCATGCTCTTCTTTCAACGCCAGCTTTCGGGCATCCAGTTCTTTCTGCTTCTGGTCCTGGTTTTCTTTCAGGTTTTTTACCAATTGCTGCAGTTCAATGTATTTCTCCCGCATACCTTCCAGCGCCTGCTGCTTTTGGGTATAGGAAATGGCCTGCTGATCTAAGCTTTGCACCAGATTGTGGCGCTCTTCAGCTTTGTACTGCAAGCCGAATGTAGCGGCAAAAGATTCGGCTGTTTCGGTGTGGACCTGTTGTTGCTCCTGCTCGTCGGATAAGCTCGCCTGCAGTTTCTGTATCTGGCTTTGCAGCAGTTTGTCAGAGGCCTGCAACTGATTAAAAGTCGAGTTGGCCTGCACCTGTGCTTCGCGAAGCTGCTGCAGCTGCTGGTTTATACCTTCCAGTTCACGGCTAAGCGCCCGGACCTGCGCCAGTTGCTGCTGCAATGCCGTGGCTGTTTCCTGCTGGTGCTGGAGTAGCTGTGCCAGCTGCTCCAGGTTGTCTATACCTGTTTCCTGTGGCAATCCTGCTGACACCTGTGCAAAGGTTTGGCGTAGTCGCTGCAGTTCCGTTTCAGCATCCGTTTTGGCTGTTTGCTCCAGCTGCTGTTTTTGTTCCAGGGAGTTGCGTTGCACCTGTAGTTGCTGCAGGCGCTGTTCCAACTCTTTTACCAGTTCCTGCTGTTTGTCACGCTTCTGCACTTCTTCGGGCAGATCGAAGGTATAGCCGTTCTCCGCAAAAGGGTGGTGGGTGGAACCGCAAAGCGGACAAGGCTCGTCCTGCGACAAGGTATGGCGGGCCTCCTCGTACTGCTGAATCTGCTGCTGCAACTGCACGAGTTTCTGGAGTGTCACCAGGTGTTCGCTGGCCTGGCTATACCTGTTTTTATTTTCCTGAAGCGTCGTATCTGTTTCCTGAAATTGCTGCTTCAGCTGTGTCAGGCGATTGTTCGAGAGTTGGAGTTTTTGCAGTTGTGCATGATGTTGCTGCGCCAGTTCACGCAGACGCTCGTAGCGGGCCAGCAAGGCTGGCTGCACCTGTGCTGTCTGCTCTAGTTCCTCCATGCTTTTAGCAGCCAGTATACCTTGCAGGGTATTTAGCTTTTCGGCTTTCTGCTGCTGCAGTTGCTCATGTAGTATCTGTTGCTTTGCCTGCTGGTCCTGCAGCGCTGTAAGCTGACTGGCTTCCTGATTCCGCTGTTGCGACAACTCCTGTTGCTCCTGCTGGTTACGCCGGATGCGCTGTTCCACTTCCTGCAGGTCGCGCAGCGTAGCTTTAAACTCGGGCAGATGCTCTTTCAGATCCTGTAGCCGGGCATTTTGCTCCAGCCAGTTTTTTATACCTGTCGCCTCCTGTGTAAGCTTTTTCAGTTCCGCTTGCCTGTCCTGCAGTTGTGTCTCTTCCTGTTGCAGTTGCTGCTCAAAAGTGACGTAGCTGTTTTTGTTTTTGGTATAAGCATCACGAATACTGTTGAGCTGGTGATCAAGCCGGACTACCTGCGTCAGGACAGGGTCCAGTTTCAACATAACTTCTTCCTGCTGCTGAAACGCTTTGGTGGCCTCCAGCGCGATTTTACCGGCGGCTTCGAGTTCGGTTTCCAGTGTAGGCACTCGTTTTTGTAAGGTCTGCAGCTGCTCCTGTACTTCAAGTACTTTGCTGTTGGCGCTCCGGATCTCGGCCAGTTCGCCCACAAACTGATGGGCCTGCTGGTGCTGTTCGAGCTTTACAAAGTCGGGTTGTAGCTGCTGGAGTTTTTGCTCCTGCACTGCCAAGGCCTGCTGGTGTTGCTGCTGACGTGTCTGCAATTGTGCCACTTGCTGCAGCCACTGTACTTTTGCCTGTAATGTGCTCACGTCTTGCTGCAGAGCGCTCTCCTGCGTTGTGAGTTCCTGTATGCTGGCTTCGTAGGCAGCACGTTGTTCTTCGGGTAGTAGCTGCGTGTGCTGAAGCAGCTGCTCCAGGCTTTCGTATTTCTGTCTTTCCTGCTTGGCTTTCTCAAATGCGAACTTCGAGATTTCGGAGTAAATGCCGGTGTCGGTGATCTTTTCGAGCAGACTGCTGCGCTCGTTCGGATTTGCTTTAAGAAAACGGGCAAAGTCGCCCTGCGACAGCATCACCGATCGAAGAAACTGACTGTAGTCAAGTCCGCAGATCTCGGCTACCATGGCGGGCACTTCGCTGGGTTTCAGATCGAACAGTTCATCTTTTTCAAAGTCGTACAGCTCCATGTGCACGGGCTGTATCTTACCATCTGCCTTGCCCCGGCTGCGACGTAAATGCCACTTGGAGCGGTATACCTTGCCGGCAGCCTCAAACTCCACTTCAGCAAAGCATTCTGCCGTATGGCGGGTCATCAGCTCCAACGGACGCTCGTTGTTATGCCGGTGCGCCATACCGTACAGTCCCACCGTAATTGCATCCAGAATGGTTGTCTTGCCTGCCCCGGTCGGACCGGTAATGGCAAACAGCCCCGCATCAGCCAGCGGACTCTGGTCGAAACGGATCTCGTGCTCACCTTTCAGCGAGTTGAGGTTCAGGAAGCGGACGGCGAGGATTTTCATGGGCTAAAAGGCTTGGGTAAATGCTTGGGTTTGTTTTCGGTAAAGTTGGTTGTATTTAGTTTTGCCGAGTATCAGAAGCAGCAAGTAACGCTTGTACATCCATTTTCTCTTTGATTTTGTTGGCTCTCGGCTGGATCACCCAAACACCGATCGGCCAGAATAGAAAAAGAAAAAAATCGCCTGCATAGTCACTGAAGTGCGCTTTTCTGTTCAGCTCCAATGACTTTAGTACTTTGGCAGGAAAAGCAAATAGGTGTAATAAAGCAAAGATACCATACAAAACAGGTATAGCCTTAAAGCCGCTTTCGCTATAGCTTATTTCTTCACCAAGAACTGCTGATACACTCAAGGTAGCTATTATGAAAAAGCCATTCAAGATGAATAGGGTAGCAGATAATTTTGTTTTAGGTGGCAGCAGTTGGTGCATTTCATAGCCCAGCGAAAGTGGCCAAAGCAGTAATGCCAACATGGTCATTAGTGAAAAGATTGCATGGAGAATTGGAAAGCTTTCCGGGATTATATCGGAGAGGAGTGAAAAGAAGATGATGGTTAGGAAAACCTGCCAATGTTTTAGTTCCAGAACAGACTTCATGCTTTTTTAGTTATTATTTCACAGGAGCGGGTAGTTGCCGTTTGCGTTAGTGTAAAATTGAGAAGCCTTGCTGTGGTTTAAGCGCTTCCTTTAATAGCCTGGGTTTACTATACTTCCTCCTGCCGCATCAGCTCGAGCAGTTCCGCGAAGGTATGGCGCAGCTCGGTGTGATCGCTTTCCGGGAAGGCGCTTTCGCAGCGTTTCAGGAACACATCTTTTTCGCTCAGGGTATGCAGGTCCACTTCTTCGCGCATTTCCTGCTCCAAGGGTTTTCGGGCCGTTTTGATGAGGGGCGGACGGTGGATCAGCAGTTGCAGTTCGTCTTTCTTGAGGTCAAGGACTTCTTCCAGCTGCTGGTTGAGGTCAGGTATAGGCGCATCCAATTCTACCTGCACTTCAGCCCAGGCGGGCAAGGTATAGCTGCTGTTATCGTAAACGGCTATTTTCTGTTTTACTTCCTCGAGTTCACCTTTAAAGCGCACCAGTTTGCGGCAGACAGGTATAGCCATCTCCTTCAGGTCGGTGAGTTGACCGTTCTCAAAGTCCAGTACATAAACTACTTTCTTGTCAGTCACTTCGCTGAAACTGAGCGGAATAGGGGAGCCGGAGTAGCGGATGTGGTGCGCCTTGTTGACCTGCTGCGGACGGTGCAGGTGACCGAGCGCCACATAATCGAACTCTTTCGGAAACTGATCGGCACCGATCTGGCCGAGGTTGCCCACG
The DNA here is from genome assembly GCF_019599265.1 of Pontibacter sp. HSC-14F20. Taxonomy (GTDB): domain Bacteria; phylum Bacteroidota; class Bacteroidia; order Cytophagales; family Hymenobacteraceae; genus Pontibacter. The sequence goes on from NZ_JAHZTC010000007.1 coordinate 146,140, forward strand.
TGAATTTCCTTTTCGCTATCGGAAGCAGAGCCGCCTGCGGCAAACAAATGGCCCATGGCCACCACCGGTATACCTTGTGTTTTGTAGGGTTTCAGGTGCGGCACAAAGGCGGCGTAGTGTGCGGCTATACCTTGTTTGATGCGCTGCTCACGCTCTTCGTAGTTTTCGCCAGGAATGGATAGGCGTATGTCGCGATCGCGCAGGAAAGGCACGGCGCAAACCACCAGCTCCAACTGACCACTTTCATCCCGCAGTTCGATCAGCTCATCCAACAACTCTCCGGTAGCGCCGCCTATCACTTTTATGTTAAAGCAATCGAGGAGCTCTTTGGGAGCATTGAGCGTGGAAACCGAGTCGTGGTTACCGCCCGTGATAATGATGTGGCGGCAGCAAGTGGCACATACCTTCGTCAGGAAGTTATAGTATTGCTTGAGGGCAGTGTTGGAGGGAGCGCCTGTGTCGAAAACGTCGCCGGCCATCAGGAGCACGTCAACTTTTTCGGTTTCAATGGTTTGCAGGAGCCAGTCCAGGAAATGCTGATGTTCTTCGGTTCGTTCGAGGTTGACGAGCCGCTGGCCGAGGTGCCAGTCTGAAGTGTGTAGTATGCGCATATCCCTGTTCCTTTCTCCTTTGCACCACAAGTTACATTAAGGTATACCTATACTGCAAGTTTGTGATATAAATTTTTCCGGATCAGGTATAGCGCTTTTGCTATATAAACCGAGGTATACACGCTTTGGTTGCTTACTGATTAATCCAGATCAGGGCATCCTTTTGGTTGGAGAAGTTCTTGAATAAAAACCGGTTGATGTTTTGTGCCTCTGCGCGGGTGGCAACTGCCTCGAGGGCTAGTTTGGAGAAAAGGCTGCTTGGCAATACTCTGGCCAGTTTCTGAAGGGAAGTTTGGGAGAGCAGTTCGTAGAAACTCGTCGACATCCATTCTTTGGTAGAGGTGTCCAGCAAAGTTAGCCGTTCCGCGTTGGCTACTGCCCTTGTAATGCCTGTGTCACGAAGGGCCTCATAGAGCTTGGTGCCGCCCGTAACCATTTCGCTTTGAGTCACTCCCCGCAGCCACTCAGCCATCAATAAATCATTCTTCTTATCAACTTCTACTTTGTAGAAATCCGAAGAATATAACGTTTGAAAAGAGGATTGTTTTAACAACATGACATCAGATAAATCATGTAAAGGTACGTGAAAATACTAACTAACGGTTATACCGCTATCCCGATTGCATACTTTATTCTTTCACCGGAAGGCCTGCTGACTTAAGGTCCAGGTAACCACCAACGTTATATACGTTTTCAAAACCGGCTTCCTCCATCATTTTGGCCGCTTTTCCGCTGCGGTTGCCGCTGGCGCAATACAGGTAATAGGTTTTGTTTTTGTCCCAGTGCTGCATTTCTTTTTCAAACTCCCCGCTCAGGAAGTCGGTGTGCTGTGTTTTTTCGAGGTGTCCCGCTTCAAACTCAGCAGGAGTGCGCACATCAACCAGCATAACTTCTTTGTTGTCGATTTTTTCATGATGGGCTTTGTATTCGGTGGCTGAAATAGTTTTGACTTTTGTGTCGCCTTGCTGTGGACTGCTGCAACTCATCAGACCGGCTGCCATTATGGTCATTAGGAATAGTTTCATGGAGAATTCGGGTTAACCAATGTTATTGTAAACGTAAGCAAGCATTTTTGGTGCACCGGCTCTTACCGGAGTTGGGTTTAAAAAGTAAGTATATGAAAATAATTTCATTTTACTATGTATTCTAACCAGCTTGTTGTACAGGTTTGCAGCCTTTGATGCAATCGATGATGTTGGAAATGCTGGAGTCAGTCAGAAAATAAAACACATTTTTGCCCTGTCGGCGGGTTTCCACCAGACCTTTGTCGCGCATGTTGGTGAGGTGATGCGAGAGGAGCGACTGTTCGATTTCCAGCACTTCCTGTAACTGACTCACGGTGAGCTGGTCTTCCTGCTCCAGTAGATCAATAATGCTGATGCGCACCGGATGCGCCACACATTTGAGGACATAGGCCGTTCGTTCCAGCTTTTTCTTATCTACCCTTACTTTCAGGTCGGTCATGGGAGTTTGAATAATAGGTAATTGCAATACATGATCATTTATTCATGTATAAATTTTAATACAATTTTAAACCACTTTAGGTTCCTCCCCCAAAACAGAAAAGCCGGCACAGAGCCGGCTTTCCAGAGTACAATATAGCGTGTCAACTTAGTGGGCCTGCACACCGCCTGTGTGGGCGCTTACGTCAACGCCCAGGCCTTGTGCTATACCTAGTCCGAGACCAATATCGGCGCGGAAGAAGTGACACAGCTGACGGTTTATAATCTCTGCCCGCTTCGGTCCGTCTATACCTTGCATGGCTCCCACGATATTGCTGATGGTGTTTTTCTTTTCCTCCGGCGTCATCAAACGGAACAAATCACCCGGTTGGGTATAGTGGTCGTTCTCGCCTTCGGCGTTGCGGTCGTACCAGTCGGCTACCACGTTGTTGCCCAGGTTTTGAGCCGGCTCTTTGTAAGTTTCATCCGCTTTGATGTTGTCGAAAGAGTTCGGGGAATAATTCGGTGCGCTGCCGCCATTGCCATCTACCCGCATAGCGCCGTCGCGCTGGTAATTGTTTACAGCAAACGGACAACGGTTCACTGGAATCTGCTCATAATTTGCCCCGATGCGGTAGCGCTGCGCGTCCGGGTACGACAGGATGCGGCCCTGCAGCATGCGGTCCGGCGAAAAGCCGATGCCATCCACGAGGTGGGCCGGTGCAAAAGCGGCCTGTTCTACGTGCGCAAAGTAGTTGTCCGGAACCTCGTTCAGCTCCAGCACGCCCACATCAATCAGCGGATAGTCTTTCTGCGACCACACCTTGGTCAGGTCAAACGGATTCCACTTGTAGTTTGCGGCCTCGGCTTCCGGCATGATCTGCACTTTCAGTGCCCAGCGCGGGAAGTCGCCGCGATCGATGGCTTCTACCAAATCGCGCTGCGCATGGTCCGGGTCCATACCTTTCGTCACGGTGGCTTCTGAATCTGTGAAGTTCTGGATGCCTTGCAGCGTCTTGAAATGGAATTTTACGAAGAAGCGCTCGTTGTCTTTGTTGATGAACGAGAAGGTATGGCTACCAAAACCATGCATGTGGCGGTAAGAAAACGGCGTGCCACGGTCGCTCATCAAAATCATTACCTGGTGCAAACTTTCCGGGTTCAGTGACCAGAAGTCCCACATCATCGTGGCGCTCTTGGTGTTGGTGCGCGGATCACGTTTCTGGGTATGAATAAAGTCCGGGAATTTTTTAGGGTCCTTGATGAAGAATACCGGCGTGTTGTTGCCCACCAAGTCCCAGTTGCCTTCTTCGGTATAGAACTTTACGGCAAAGCCACGCGGGTCGCGCTCAGAGTCGGCACTGCCTTTTTCGCCGCCTACGGTAGAGAAGCGCAGGAACACGCGGGTTTCTTTGCCGATCTCGCTGAACAATCTGGCTTTGGTATACCTGGTGATGTCGTGGGTAACTGTGAAGGTGCCGTATGCGCCGGTGCCTTTGGCGTGCACCACGCGCTCCGGGGTGCGCTCGCGGTTAAAGTGCGCCAGTTTTTCGTGCAGGATAAAGTCTTCGAGCAGGATCGGGCCGCGTGGACCGGCAGTCATGCTGTTTTCGTGCTCGTAATATGGTTTGCCGGAGGCAGTGGTCAGTTTTTGGGTTGGGTTTTCGGTGTTCATATAGCGAAGGGTTTTGAGGTTTCTGTTGAATTGTTGCCTCAAAAGTATAGCCCTGTGCTATATAGATCAAATCGATTGATTTTATGGTAAGATAGCTTTTGTCTATAATATGACAAGGTTAACCCAAACCATAGATTATGGCCAGTGAAACCACCGAAATAATCAGCCACAAAATAACGCCCTGCCAGAAAGGTTTCGTGCTGATCGCTTTCAAAGCACTCAGGCTAATGTTGGCACCGATCAGAAAAAGGCTGAGTAGAAGTCCTTTTTTGGCTAGTAGCACAATGGTGGGAGAAACCACTTCTACAGCAGGTATGAATGTGCTGATAACCGAGGCCAATACAAAAAGCAGAATGAAGGTCGGAATGCTTAGTTTCTTTTTTCCGTCTTTGAACATTAAACCAGAAACCAGCACCAGTGGCACGATCCAAAGTGCGCGGGTGAGTTTAAGCGTGGTGGCAATTTGCAGGGCTTCGTCGCCGTAGCGGGTGGCGGCGCCTACGACCGAACTGGTATCGTGTATAGCAATGGCCGCCCAGATGCCAAACTGCTCCTGGGAAAGTCCGAGTGCAATTCCGATGGGTGGAAAAATGAAAAGCGCCACCGCATTCAAAACAAACACAATACCAAGCGCGATAGAAATTTCCTGATCGTTTGCCTTGATGGCCGGCGCCACCGCTGCAATGGCACTGCCTCCGCAGATAGCCGTGCCAGACGAAACCAGGTGCGTGAGGCGCGCAGGGGTATAGAACAGCTTGCCCAGCAACAGGCCGATCAGCATGGTAGCGGCCAGCGATACCAAGGTATAGACAATGCCCATCAGTCCGGTTTCAGCCACCTGGTACAGGTCAATGCCAAAACCCAAGCCTACCACCGCTGCCTGCAACAGGTATTTCGAAATTTTGCCGGTATGCGCCTTAAACGGATTACTCAACAGCAGCCCGACAACTAATCCGGCCGCCAGAGCCAAGGCCGAATTGAGCAGCGATGTAAATAGAATCAGAAGAACAAAGGCAGTGAAGATCGTTTTCTGGAGTAGGGGAGATGAGAGCGGAAAAAGTTTGGACATGCTTTGAGTGGCGTTTGGCTGATCGCTGACAAATTTACGCTTCTTTATGACTTTAGGTAAGTGACTTTTGTCGCATTCAGGCAGATAAAGAATTTGTAAGCCCTTGCAGCAGGTATAGCCGCGTTAAAAAGCCTCCCCGATCATCACATAAAAGTTCATGCCTTCACGCCCATACCCGATATCTGCCCGGATGCTGAGTTTTTGCTCCGGGTTGAGTGCATAGCGCAATCCGGTTCCGATAGAATATTTGAGCGTAGAGAAATGCACGTCTTTGGGTTTGTCGAACACATCGCCTATACCTGCAAAAGCCGCCATGCCGAAACGCCAGAACAGCGGGAAGCGGTACTCCAGCTGCGTGCCGGCAAAGTTGTCTTCCAGGTAGCGGTTCTTGGCATAGCCACGCAATATGCGGTCGCCCCCGGCCATGGCCAAGCGCATGACAGGTATATCGCCTTTGTTGAGGGTGAAGCTTGTGTTATGCGCCAGAATGTGGTTCGGTCTCAGCTGAAAATACTTCCGGAAGTCGAGGTTGAAATTGTTGTAGCCAAAGTCACCACCGAAGGTGCTGCCAAACCGGTAGCCGGACATTTCGAGGTACGTACCGCTACTGGCAAAAGCCACATTGTCACGACTGTCGAGCAGGAACACAAGGCCAAGTCCGCTGTTCAGTCCACCCTGGTAACCCGGAATCTGCTGGGTAAGCAGCTGGCTCTCTCTGCCTGCATTAATCGGGTTGAGTTGGAGATCATAGTAGTTGGCGATCTGAAAGTCAGGCCCCAGGAAAGTGCGTGCCCCAACCTTTTTCAAAGCTGCCATTCGGGCGCTCACATAATCGTATTCATAGATCTCCTCATCAGAAAGCGGCGTGTCATTGCCAATACCATAAAACCTGTCGGTATATACCCGGTGACGCAGCTCGCCCCGCAGCAGGAATTTTTCATCGCGCGTAAAAATAGCCCAATCCAGGAGTTGGTCGGTTTGCTTGCGCAAGGTATAGTCCACGATCAGGCGCATGGTGGAGAGACGGCTATAGTCCTCGCCTTCGCTGTTTTTCAGTTTGAAGAAACCAAGCAGCGCTGCCCCAAATCCGAGTTTCGTGTCGGGGGTATAGTAGAGCACCGGAATCGGAATCAGACCCCGTGTTTTCTCAGCTTTTGGCGGAGTCGTGTCAGGTATAGCATCGGCCTGTTGATCCTGCGCCAGCACTTGGGCAGATGTGCCAAGCAGCAAACAGAATCCTAGCAAGCAGCTGGCAAGTGCATGTCGTTTCATAAAACTGATAAGGTATAGGGTGAGGGGGTGGGTTCTGTGTTATAGCAGGTATAAAGCAGGACTTTTCCAGTAGAAATGTAGGGAAGTTTAGGTTATTTTTGCTAGTGGGAAGAGGGATTTTTTTGCCTTGCCGATGGGGAGTGCTTTATGGTGCGAGCAACGTCGCTCGTTTCTGTTATAGAGGGGCCTCTAGCCCGGGTATAGCATTGTAGCCTCTGCTATTTACAGGTATAGAAGGCTGTTTTGTTTTGTAGCTTCGCCTGTGCGGCGGGCCCCTACCCCCAGTAAGCAAAAAAAATCAAGACCCTCCAAATCGAGGCCCCCTACCCCCACTCGCTGAACGCTCTTGACAGGGGGACCCATTCACCCCCAACAGTGGAGTGCCATTTAGATGCACTTGGCGAATGCTATACCTTCGTAGCCCTCCTACAAGTTAGTCTTGCTATACCTGCCAGTGGTTTGTGACAGTAACTACAACACCTTTTACTAATAAACCGGCAACGGCAGGAAAGTCCCCCTTCGAAGGAGGCAGAGGGGAAGTCAATAGTGCATAAAAAACCGCAGATACAAAGCCTATACCTGAAAGCAGCAATAGCAGTAAGTCCCACTCCTGTTTTTAGGAAGGGTTAGGAGAGCTTTTGCAACAATCCTAATCCTAATTCTAAAACGCTTCCCCGATCATCAGATAAATATTAAAACCTTCGCGGCCGTAACCTATATCCAGTCGAGAGTTAAGTTTCTGGTCTGGGCGGATGGCGTAGCGCAGGCCAGTGCCGACGGAGTACTTCACTGTCGAAAAGCTGATGTCTTTGGGTTTGTCGAACACATCGCCTATACCTGCAAAGGCCGCTCCACCCAGACGCCAGAACAGCGGAAAGCGATACTCCGCCTGTGTGCCGGCAAAGTGGTCGTCGTGGAAGCGGTTGCGGGCGTAGCCGCGCAGGATTTTGTCTCCCCCGGCGGTGGACAGGCGCTGCACCGGCACTTCGCCCTCGTTGAGCCGGAGCATAGTGTTAGTGGCCAGCACGCGGTCATTGCCTAGGCCGTAGTAGCGGTTGAATTCGAAGTTAAGGTTGTTGTAGCGGAAGGCGCTGCCGAAGGTCTTGCCGAAATGATAACCCGAAAGCTCCAGGTAAAAACCTTTGCTCGGATAGGCGGTGTTGTTGCGGTGGTCGATCAGGAAAATAGCGCCCAGGCCCACATTGCGCCCTTTTCTGTAACCGGGTAGCTGCTGCGAACCCAACTGACTGTTTTCCTCCAGTTTTACATTATAATACTCCGTAAACTGAATGTCCGGACCCAGGAAGCTGCGGAAGCCCACATTTTTGAGCACTGCTATTTTCGCCGAAACCATGTCATAGTCATAGATCTCACGGTCGTCTTTGCGGCTATCGTTGCCAAGGCCGTAAAAACGATCGGTATAAATGCGGTGCCGCAGTTCGCCACGCAGCATCAGGCGCTCTTCACGGGTAAAAATATTCCAGTACAGCCATTGGTCTGTTTGCTTGTTCAAAGTATAGTCCACCACCAGGCGGGCCAGCGAGAGGCGGGTATAGGTGGTGTCGGTATAGCTGCGAAGGCGAAAGTAACCCAATAACGAAGCACCAAAGCCTAATTTGGTATCGGGGGTATAGTAGAGAACGGGCGCAGGTATAAGCCCTTTTACGCTGCGCATGTCCGGCTTAGGCGGATCAACTGTTTTGTCTTCTACGGTTTGTTCCTGCGCCAGCACAGGGGCAGAGTTTAAAATGAGTAATGCTACTAGCAGAGAGATGAGGTATAGGTATAAGCGCATGCAAACGGTGTTTCTGGAACGGGTTCTTAAAATATCAGGAGTACATACGTAAAGCAGCATTTCTGGTCTATAACTGACTCTTTTGCCATTAGTCTGGCGTGTTTCTGCATTCAAAAAAGTAAGTTGAATTTGAAGAGTGATATTTTATGACGTTTTACATAGACTTTTAAAATGAAGATAGCTATATTGTGTTCTAAACCTAAACTAACCTCTTCTTCACCTTCACAGAACAATGAGAAAAATCTTAACCATTGCAGCTTGTCTCGCCCTGGGAGCAGCAGGCAGTGCGATGGCGCAGGAGACCTTTCCGCGCAATGGCGTGTATGACGAGCGCACCGGACTGGTCGCTCTCACCAACGCCACCATCCACACCGATTACAAAACCAAAATTGAAAACGCCACCCTCCTGATCCGCAACGGGAAGGTAGAGGCCGTGGGCACCAAAGTGCAAGTGCCTGCCGGCGCTATCGTAGTGGATGCCAAGGGCAAGCACATCTATCCGGGCCTGGTAGATATGTTCACCAGCTACGGTTTGCCGGAAGTGCAGCCCGCCCGCCGCAACTGGACAGCGCCACCGCAGGAAGAATCGACCAAGCAAGGCGCCTATAACTGGAACCAGGCGATTCGTCCGGAAACCAACGCGGTAGAGCTTTTTAAAGTAGACAAAAAACAGGCGGAGGAACTGCGCAAGCTGGGCTTCGGGACCGTGCTGGCAGTGCACCGCGACGGTATTGCCCGCGGTACGGCCACGCTGGTAACACTGGCTGATAAGCGCGAGAACGAAGTCATCCTGCTGGACAAAGCAGCTGCTGCACTTTCGTTCGAAAAAGGTTCTTCGCCGCAGGATTACCCGAATTCCCTGATGGGATCGATTGCCCTGTTGCGCCAGACGTACCTGGATGCGCAGTGGAACAACATGAACCCGGGTCGCGAGCAGAACATCTCGCTGGCCGCTTTTACTGGTGCTAACAACTATCCACAGATATTCGAAGCGAACAGCAAACTGAACATGCTGCGTGCCGACAAAGTAGGAGACGAGTTCAGAAAGCAGTACATCATCAAAGGTGGTGGCGACGAATACCAGATGATCAAAGAGATCAAGGCGACCAATGCCCCGATCATCGTGCCACTTAACTTCCCGGAGGCCTACAACGTGGAGGACCCGTATGATGCCCGCCGTGTGCCGCTCGATGCGATGAAGCACTGGGAAATGGCCCCGTCCAACCCGGCAGCACTGCAAAAAGCAGGTATACCGTTCGCTTTCACCACAGCTGACCTTAAAGACAAAAAAGACTTCCTGCCAAACCTGCGCAAAGCCATTGAGTACGGCCTGTCAGAAGAGGAAGCCCTGAAAGCGCTAACCGCTACGCCGGCTCAACTTCTGAAAGCCGACAAGCACGTTGGTAGCCTCGACAAAGGTAAACTGGCCAACTTCATCATCACGAGCGGCAACCTGTTTGCCGAAGACAATGTGATTCTGGAGAACTGGGTGCAGGGCAATCAGTACAAGATCACCGAGGTACCCGCCGATTACCGTGGCATCTATACCCTGAAGATCGGGCAGCAGCCGGAGCGCAAACTGCAGATTGCCGGCACACCTGAAAAACCGGAGCTCAAAGTAATCGGACAGGACACTGTGACAGGCAAGATCACTGTTAGCGGCAACCTGGTAACGCTGTCCTTCAACAAAGACAAGAAAAGCAAAGAGGCCATCCGTTTGAGCGGCTGGTATGCAGACAAGAACCTGCAGGGTGAAGGCCAGTTACCGGACGCAACACTGGTGAAATGGAACGCCAAGTTCTCTGAAGCCATGACCGAGAAGGCCAAGAAAGACGCGGCCAAAGAAAAACAGGCAATTGAGCTGGGTAACATGATCTATCCGTTCCAGGCCTTCGGACAAGCTGAGTTGCCAAAGCAGGAGACAGTGCTGATCAAAAATGCCACTGTTTGGACCAACGAGAGTGAAGGCGTACTACAGAACGCCGACGTGCTGTTGAAAAATGGCAAGATCGCGAAAGTAGGCAAAAACCTGACCGAGTCGGGTGCCCGCGTAATTGACGGAACAGGCAAGCACGTAACAGCTGGTATCATCGACGAGCACTCGCACATTGCGCTGCAGGGTGTGAACGAAGGTACGCAGGCCGTAACTGCCGAAGTACGCATGATGGACGTGCTCAACCATGAAGATCCGAATATCTACCGTCAGTTGGCTGGTGGCGTGACCACTTCGCAATTGCTGCACGGCTCTGCCAACCCGATCGGTGGTCAGTCGGCCCTTATTAAACTGCGTTGGGGTAAGAGCCCGGACGAACTGTTTGTGGAAAATGCCGAAGGCTTTATCAAGTTCGCTTTGGGTGAGAACGTGAAGCATTCCAACCGCGCGCCTGCACACAACGTGCGCTTCCCACAGACAAGAATGGGGGTGGAGCAGGTATACGTAGATGCTTTCCAGCGTGCCAAAGAGTACGAGCAGGCCTGGAAGAACTACAACAAACTATCGAAGAAGCAGAAAGCTGCTGCCGGTGAGCCACGCCGCGACATTGAACTCGAGGCACTGGTAGAAATTCTGAACGGCAAGCGCCACATTACCTGCCACTCTTACGTGCAGTCCGAGATCAACATGATGATCAAAGTAGCTGACCAGATGGGCTTCAAAGTGAACACCTTTACCCACATCCTGGAAGGGTATAAAGTAGCTGACAAAATGCGCGACCACGGAGCCGGCGGTTCTACCTTTGCTGACTGGTGGGCTTATAAGATGGAGGTGAAAGACGCCATCCCGCAGAACGCTGGTATTATGCACCACCTTGGCGTGACTACGGCTATCAACTCTGATGATGCTGAAATGGCCCGCCGCCTGAACCAGGAAGCTGCCAAAAGCGTGAAGTATGCCGGTGTGAGCGAAGAGGATGCCCTGAAAATGGTAACCCTGAACCCGGCCAAACTCCTGCACCTGGACGACCGCATGGGTAGCATTAAAGTAGGCAAAGACGCCGACGTCGTGCTATGGAACAACCATCCGCTGTCAATCTACGCCCGTGCTGAGAAAACTTTTGTGGATGGCATCGCCTACTACGACCTGGAGCGTGACACGCAAATGCGTACCGAACTGGAGAGAGAGCGCATGCGCCTGGTGCAGAAGATGCTGCAGGCCAAAACAACTGGTGCCAGAACTCAGGGCCCGCCAATGCGTCGTGCCTCTGTGGTACACTGCGAGGACGTAGAACACCACGCGGAAGAGGACTACATGGCTTACTAAATTGTTAAATTGTTAAATGGCTAAATTGCTGTTTGGGAATTGTGAAAATCGCACTGCGAATCAACAATTTAACAATGCAGCAATCTAACAATCAATATGATGAAAATTCACACAAGATATATTTCCGCTTTCGTGGCTCTTATGCTGAGCGTGCCTGCCTTTGCGCAGGTGCCGGTGCCGGCCGCAAAGCAAAGTAAGCCTGTACTGCTCACAGGTGCTACCCTGCACGTGGGCAACGGCAAGGTGGTAGAAAACGCCGCCGTTGGTTTCGACAATGGTAAGATCACCTACGCAGGTCCGTTAAGCGGCGCAAACCGCAATGGGCACGAAGTGATCGATGTAGCCGGGCAACATATTTATCCGGGCCTGATCCAACCGAACTCACAGCTTGGTCTGAACGAGATTGAGAGCGTACGTGCTACGCTGGATATGCGTGAAGTTGGGCAGTTTAACCCGAACGTGCGCGCTGTAGTAGCCTACAATACCGACTCTGATATTGCCCCGACCATACGTGCCAATGGCGTTTTGATGACGCAGGTGACGCCGGTGGGCGGTACGATTTCGGGTTCGTCGTCGGTTGTGCAGCTGGACGCCTGGAACTGGGAAGATGCCATTGTGAAAGCTGACATAGGTATACACTTGAGCTGGCCGAACATGATCATCAACACAGGTATGGCAACTAACCCGCGTATGGCCAGCATGGGCCAGAACCGCGAGCAGGCCATTGTCGAGCTGGGCCAATTGCTGCGAGACGCTTCGGTGTACACGCAGGCCAAAAACGAAAGAGAGAACCTGAAGCTATCCTCGCTGACAGGTTTATTCGACGGTTCCAAAAAGCTATACCTGCACGCCAACTATGGTAAGGAGATCATAGAAGGAGTGAATTTTGTGAAGCAGCACGGCGTGAAGGATATTGTGGTGGTAGGTGCCCGCGACGCAGTTGCCGTAGCCGATTTCCTGAAAGCTAACAACATTGCCGTAATCTACTCCGGTGTACATACCCTGCCTTCGCGTTCTGACGAGGATGTGGACATGCCGTACAAAACGCCATTCCTGTTGCAGCAGGCCGGTATTCCTTTCGCGCTGGACTATGACCTGAGCACGCACGGCATCCGTAACCTGCCTTTCATTGCCGGTACTGCCGTAGCCCACGGTCTCGACAAGGAGCAGGCATTAGCTGCGATCACCCTCAATACAGCTAAAATCCTGGGTGTTGACCAGCAGGTAGGTTCTGTTGAAGTTGGCAAAGACGCAACCATCGTTGTTTCTGCCGGCGATATCCTGGACATGCGCACCAACAATGTGACGCACGCCTTTATCCAGGGCCGCAAGATCGACCTGAACGACAAGCAGAAGTACCTCTACGAGAAGTTCAACGGCAAGTACCAGACAGAGCAGCCTGCTACTGCAGGTCCAAAAGCTCAGAAATAAAATTTTACACTCTCACCTTAAACGAAAGAGCGCTGCCCGGTTGAGGCGGCGCTTTTTGTTTTTGCTGCTTTCGCAGTGTTCTGCTGGCGCGAGTGTTCTCGCTAGTGTTCACTCGAGTGGGGCCTCTGGCCCAGGTATAGCTGCTGGCTTTTGCAGGTATAGCAACTAGTTTCTTTTCATTGCTTGCCCTGGCCGGGCGGGCCCTACTTTTTGCCTACTGGGGGTAGGGCCCACTACTGTTCGAAACCTACTTAAGTGACGAATTTTTCCATTTTGGCAGGGTCCCCTCCGCAGAGCAGCACGATCTGTCTGACTATTTCCACGTCCAATTCCTGGGCAAAGCGCAGCCTGGCGCGGCGGTCGCTGTCGAGCTTGTTGAGCTTGCGGTAGACGATGAGCAGCAGGGCCACGATCAGGGTCATGTAGAGCATGACCTGAATGCCGTTCTCGTCCCGGGTGAGCAGGTGCTCGAGCTGCAGGTGCTGCTTGAGGAACTTGATGAGCACCTCGATCTGCCAGCGCTCCTGGTAGATAGCCGCTACCTGGTAGGCATCCAGCCAGGCGATGTTGGTGACAAAGCAGATCTGCTCCCCCGATTCCAGGGTGGCCTTGACCAGGCGCAGGGGCTTTTCGAGGTAGCTTCCGGGCTTTTCCCGGAAGCTCACCCAGGCATCGCTCAGCACGGTGAGGGTCATCCCCTCGGGCCGCTGCCCCACGGCCAGCCGCTCCTGCTCCAGGCAGTGGGAGCCCACCTTGCAGCGCGTGACAAAGAGGCGGCCCCGCTCGTCGAGCTCCTTGAGGGCTTTGCGCGACTGCACGCCCCGCTCGAAGACGACGATGCCCGAGCGGGAGATCTCACTGGAGAGGATCGTCTCGGGCAGGGCGCAGTCCTCGCTCAGAGCCTGGCGGTTGGTGAACACGCGCACCTGGCAGGGCAGGCTGCCTTTCATGGCCAACGTGCACTTGAGCTGGCCACTGTCCTTGCTGCCCGCACGCGTGCGCATGCTCCAGGCCACCAGCCGGGCCGAGACGGCGATCAGGGTGGAGTCGTAGCGCACGAGCGCATGCTGCTCGCCCAGCAGGCGGTTGAAGCGGGCGAAGAGCAGCTCGAAGATGGCCCGGAAGAAGTCGGGCCGCATGGTCACGATCCGGTCCCGGATGGAGTTGTAGCGTGTGGTCTGCCCCTGCCCCACATCGGCCAGGGTCCGGAACTGCATAGAGCAGTAGAGCTCCTCCATCACCCGAAGGCTTGCTTTGCCCCCCTCCAACAGCGAGAGCAGCAGCAGTTGGAACATCACCCGCCCGCTGAGCTTCTTGACCTGGTGGTCCACCCGCGTCCGGGCCGCCAGCTGAGAAAGGTCCTGGTCAGGGATAAATGCCAGTAAATCCTTCGCCTTCATATCAGCCTCCTTTCATGTATGCCCCTTACATAATACGAACTTGACAAGGTTTCGAACAGTAGTGGCCCCTACCCCCACTCGCTGAACGCTCTTGACAGGGGGACCCCTTCACCCCCAACAGTGGAGCGCCGTAAAGTGCACCTGGCTACTGCTATCTGTTTCATAGTCTAAGGGGCAAGGATGTCTTGCTACAACTGCCAGGGTATTTGTCACGGAGCTATACCTGCAAACTGGCAGTAGCAGAAGTTCCTCTTTGAAGGAGGATGTTAATCGTGCACAAGAATCTTATCAAAAACCCTTAAACAGATCCCTAACAAATCCGCTACAATTCCACCACAAAAGCCCCCAACTCCGTCATATCATAAAACGCTATACCTGCCTCCGCTAGTAGCGCAGCTGTTTGCAGGCGAAAAACAGGATGAACAGAAGGAGCAAGGTATAAAGCAGCCAGGTTTGCGAGGGACTGATGTCGATGCCGTTGATGACAGCTTGGGGCAGTTGGTTCACCAGCAGGTTAAACTCGTTCATGACCCAGGTGATAGCAAAATGAAGCAGAAACAGTACCGTGCTGAGTAAGGGTACCCAAGAGAAAAACAGAGCTGCCACACCCGAATAAAGCACGAAAGTAGCGGCAGGCACCACCAGCAGGTTCGCCAGCCAGAAGTATACCGGAAACTGATGGAAGTAGAAAAGCCCCAACGGAAAAGTAGCCAGCTGTGCAGCCAGGGAAGCCGTAAAAAGGCGCCATAATTTGTCCAGCAGCTTGTTGTCGACTGTCAGGAGGCGGTAAAAGCGGGGCTGCAGGTATACAATGCCGAGCAGCGCCAGGAAAGAGAGCTGAAAACTTACCTCCAGCAGGAAATAAGGATTGTACCACAACAGCGTGAAGGCCGCAATAGCAAGTGTGTTGTAGATATTATGCTGCCTCCTGGAAAGCATTGCCACCGTGATCAGACTGAACATGAAGGCCGCCCGAAGCACAGAAGGGGAGAGGCCTGTAATGAAAGCATAAAGCCAGAGCACACCTAAGATCACGGCAGCATACACCGTCCGCTACCTGACGGTTCGCTTAAAACCAGCTGGCAGAAAAGCCAGTATTCCATAGATCAACCCAACGTGCAGGCCTGACACAGCCAACACGTGCATGGTGCCGGTCTGCGCATAGGCATCACGAATCGTATTGTCCAGTTCATCTTTTACGCCCAGAATCAGGGCCGAGGAGAAGCCGTACTCCCGACGTTCGTTGATTGACTCTTTTAGCAAAGCATCGAGTTGCCGACGCAGGTAGATGCTGAAGTATAGCAGCGGGTTCGGCGGTGAAGATTCAATTTATTGGAACTGGTGCGCCTGCAGGAAATGGCGGTGATGGATCTGCTTGTTAGCCAGAAAGGCGCGATAGTCGAACTGGTTCGAATTGCCGGGCGGAGCCACAGGTATAGGTGCGCCTTTGATCAGCAATCTGTCTCCGTAGCCTAGCTCGTACTCCCGCTTAGAGTCGTGGGGCACGGAGAGCTGCACTTTGCCCTCTGCAACTTTGCACCTGTTCTATTTGCAGCACCGTATTCTGGTAGCCGGGTTTCTGCACCACGTAATCATCCACCACACCAACATAGTAAGCGGGCGTAGCAGAGAGTTTGCTCAGGTGCAGCGGCCGGTGCACTTCGGTGTGCTGGTGCGTAACCCACATACCGTCGGCAACAAAGCAAAGCAGTCCGGCTATACCTGCCAGCGTGTTGGCTTCTACGGATTTCAACCGGTGTGCGACAAGGTATAGCACCAGGTATAGGGCAACAAAAAAGGCAAAGAGCTCAGGACTATACCTGAACTCTTTGCCTGTGTACAGGTACACGAGTATACCTGCTATAAAGCTAAGAACAATGCGAACAAAAGGGTAGGGAGCCCACCGCTTCATCAGCCCTTAAAGACCATTTTGTAGTGCTGTATGTCGCACTCCGTAAACATGTCGCCTTCGGCCACAAAGCCATGGCGCTTGTAGAAGTTAACGGCCGGCAGCTGTGCGTTCAGGTATACCTTGCTGTTAGCATGGTCGGATTGCACATCCTGCAGTACAGCCTGCAACAGCGCGGCACCTACTTGCCGGTTACGGTACAGAGCCAGCACGGCAAAGCGCTCCAGTTTTATACCTAGCTCCGTCTGGCGCCAGCGGGCAGCGCCACAGGGTATACCATCGCAGGTAGCCAGGTAGTGACGGGCCTCGGACTCAAACTGGTCACGTTCCGCCTCACGGGGCACCTGTTGCTCTTCCACAAAAACCTGTTCACGTATGCTGAACGCGGCAGACCTATCCTGCTCACGTTCAGCACGTATTACCTCAATCATCTTGTGTTATCCGATCAGCTGCTATACCTTTCTTTTGCGGCCATTCACGCTCACGGGAGTGCCTTCTTCAGAGGCTTCAGCCTCCAGTCTGGCAGCTTGCCGAACCTCGTCTGCTTTGGTATAGGCCTCCACGATGTCGCGCACCAAACGGTGACGCATTACGTCTTCCGGCTGCATCTCGATGAAACCGATCCCTTTGATATCGCGCAAGGTATGCAGGGCATCAATAAGGCCGGATTTCTGGCGATGCGGCAAGTCGATCTGTGAACGGTCACCGTTGATCATGACCTTCGAGGTTGGGCCCATACGGGTCAGGAACATCTTGATCTGCGCCGGCGTGGTGTTCTGCGCCTCGTCCAGCAACACAAAGGCATTGCTCAGGGTACGGCCACGCATGTAAGCCAGCGGTGCGATCTCAATTATCTTACTTTCCTGATAGTATTTGAGCTTTTCCATCGGGATCATATCCTCCAGGGCGTCGTAGATCGGGCGCAGATACGGGTCCACCTTCTCCTTCATGTCGCCTGGCAGAAAGCCCAGGTTTTCGCCGGCTTCCACCACAGGGCGGGAGATGATGATCTTCTTTACCTCTTTGTTCTTGAGCGCGCGCACAGCCATAGCCACCGAGATATATGTTTTGCCGGTACCCGCAGGCCCCAGCGCAAACACCAGGTCATTATTCTCCACCAGGTCTACCAGTTTTTTCTGGTTAGGCGTCTTGGCTTTGATAATGCCGCCCTTGCTGCCGTATACAATCACGTCCGGTGAAGTGACGATCACATCTTCCTCCGTAAAAGAGTCGGATGAAAGGTATCTATTTACGCTGTTATGCGTAATCTTCCCGAACTTGTGATAGTGATCGATCAGCGAAGAAAGGATCTCGTGTATTTTGGTTATCTCGGGCGTCTGCCCCTGAATTTTGATTTCGTTGCCTCTGGATATGATCTTGCTGCTCGGAAATGCGGCTGCAAGCTGCTTGATATTCTGATTCTCTGTCCCCAGAAAATCGATAAGAGAGATATTCTCTAATGTTATTACTTTCTCTACCAAATGTTTAAGCTTATATAGTACGTTGGTAATATATTCTGTAAATTAGCTAAAATTGTTACAATATGATGACAAATCTACTTAAATTATAGTTCGCTCTATGGCTGTAATTACATTCACCTCCGACTTTGGTTATACCGACCATTATGCGGCTGCTGTTAAGGCCGCCATGCTGTCGCTGCAGCCACAGGCCCGTATTGTGGACATTTCGCATGGCATCGAGCCGTTCAACATTCCGCAGGCCGAATACGTGATCGGGTCCGTTTTCCGTGAATTTCCGGAAGGTACCGTGCACCTGATCGCCGTAGATACGCACGGTTGCAAACAGGGCAAATATCATGCTGCAAAATATAAAGGGCACTACTTTTTGCTGGCTGACAACGGTTTACTTTCCCTGCTCACCGACGGCCAGGCCGAAATAGTGGTGGAGCTACAAACCGATGAATCTGTACTCCCTTTCCCGGCTAAAGAACTGCTGGCGCCTGCCGCGCTCTTTCTGGCAAAGGGCGGCGATATTGATGTGTTGGGTGAGCGCACCACCAGTTATAAGCAGCTCATGAACCGCCAGTTGCGCCTCACCGACCACGCTGTAACAGGGCACGTCATTCATGTGGACCGCTACGGCAACCTGATCACCAACATCACCAAAGACAGTGTGGAAACCATAGCGCATGGCCGTACCTATACCGTGCACTTTGGCCGCGAAACCGTAGGGCGCATCCACCAGAATTATACCCAGGTAGAAGACGGCGACTGCTGCTGCCTTTACAACCACCTCGGCCAGCTCTGCATCGGCATCAACAAAGGCAACGCCGCCGAACTGCTCGGCCTCGGCTTCGACTCGCAGGTTGATGTGCGGTTTTACCCGGGAGCTTAGATTTGGAGTTAGTGAATGAGTGCATGAGTGAGTTTTTTGATTTGGTGGTTGATTGATGGGGAGAATTGGTGGATGATCTTATACTTCTACATGAAATGGGTTCTGGAGTTTATGGCATAAGCCATACCTTTGTGTGCATATCTGGTTTGAGTTATTAAAGAAAATAGCAATTCACTCATTCCCTCAATCACTCATTCAAAATTATGTTGATTCGCATCGTACGCATGACCTTTCAGCCGGAGAAGACAGCTGATTTTCTGGAGATTTTCCGCAATTCCAAAGACAAGATCAGGGCCTTTGAGGGCTGCAACCATGTAGAGCTGCTGCAGGACCTCAACCACCCGCATATCTACAGCACCTACAGCCTTTGGGACTCCGAGGAAAACCTCAACAACTACCGCGACTCTGCACTGTTTGGTCAGGTATGGAAAGCCACCAAAGCCCTATTTGCTGATAAACCGCAGGCCTGGTCAAATGTGGCAGTGAACATTTAAACTGTGATCAGTTACCAGTAAACAATTTGCAGGTATAGCCGTGCTGTTTGTGACAGTTTTAACAATCCAACTGCTTTTCCTGTACCTTTGCTACGTATATCTGATAACTGTTTATTGCTAACTGTTAACTATAAAAAATGAATTACTTCGAGTTATACCATATACCTGAGAGTTTTTTGCCAGACGAGAAAGCGATCAAACGTCGCTATTACGAACTGAGCCGCGAGTATCACCCGGACTTTTATGCCAACGAAGACCTGGGCACGCAGCAGAAGATACTGGAGCTTTCTACACTCAACACCAATGCCTACCGCACCCTCGGTGATGCTGACCTGCGCATGCAGTACATCCTGAAAGAACACGGTATACTGGAGGAGGGTAAAAACGAATTACCCGGCGATTTCCTGATGGAAATGATGGAGCTGAACGAGGAGCTGATGGAGCTGGAGTTCGACTTCGACGCCGCAAAACTGCACGAAATAGGAGAGAAGAGCACCGGCGCCATGGCCCAGCTGGAGAATGATATATTGCCGGTGCTGCAGCGATACCCTGAACTTCATGGAGTTACCAAAGAAGAGGCCCTGCAGGAGGTAAAAACCTACTATTTGAAGAAAAAATATTTGTTGCGTATTCAGGAAACTTTATCTAAGTTTGCAACCCGTTCCTGATAGTCGATCAGGGACAAACGTTCGACTCCGGCCCCAGGTGCTATACCTGAAACCAGAGAGAACAAAATGCCTTGGTGGCGGAATTGGTAGACGCGTTGGTCTCAAACACCAATGAGGTTACACTCGTGCCGGTTCGACTCCGGCCCAAGGTACATTTAGTAAATAGAAAGCCCTGTAAGTTAATTGCTTACAGGGCTTTCTTGTTTTCGGGGACGGATTTTTAGAATGATTGTGCCTCAGCCAACTTCTCGTATCTTAACACTGAACTGATTAGCTGTTCTGTATAATCATAGATATTGTCGAGGGAGTTAATTTCTACTTTTGCCTCTTTGCCTAGATCGTCCGTCCATGTTAAATACTTTTTAGAGGCATTTAAGTGAAGCCTACAGACTGTTTTACGGATATTGTCGTCTAGTAAAATATTAAGGTAGCGTTGCGTGTCGCGGTAATAAATTCTATTGCCATCAATCTTTGTCCTAAGTATCGATTTTACAATAAAAAATCCTTCCCGCTCCAAGTCTGTAAACTCTATACCTTTTACTTCTGCTGAAGTGGGAGGAACTGGTTGAATTTGCTCTTCTCTAGGTTCTTCTTTAAATGAGTTAGTTTCATTGGATAGCGCAGACTTTAATCTATCGCTTATAAGCTCGCTTACATATTGCTGAAGAGTCTTCTTAACCATTGGAGTAAATTGTTCCATTACTTTAGAAGTTACCATACCTGAGTGGATCTGCTTCGCAAAGTATCTAACAAAACCCTCAGTAGGGTTGCTAAACTCCGATCCGACTATCTTTTTATTTAGATGAAGCTTCCTTTTAAGGTATAATGTTGAATGAAACTACTTCTGCAGATTCTGCAATAAGGTATTCTGCAGCACTCCTCTTATCCCTACCTTCCTCATTCTCAAGGTATAATGTGGTATGGATAATTGATTTATATATTTTTTAAAGAATATTCAGTTTGTGCTGGCTGTGGAATAATAGGAGAATTGCTTTAGCTGTTTTAGGGGTGATGATGAATGCTTTCTCTGTTAAAACATCATTCACACACGAGAGGCAAAGGTTTTGAAAATAACTAGGTATTAATACTTATGGATTAATTGTTTATGAATGAAAAAGGGAGTGGATTTTGAATATTATAATTTTCTAATGTAATATAAGTATAGTTATTATAATATATAGGAAGCGCATAAATTTGCTGGGATAATACTGATACAGTATCAGTATAAATTCTATGAACTCAGCTGATTTATGAAATCCAACACTGCTTTCTCCACCTCGCAAAGGAGCGGTAATGTCTATGATGTTTTCAAAGTACTTTTGAAGACGCTGCCGCTACTGCTTATCTTTTGTGGAGGGTTCTTTCTGTCGCACGAGGCAAATGCCCAGAGCCAGCTTACCCACAATTTCTCTACTCCGGCAGCCTTAAGTGGTTATTCAGCCTCCTGGCCCTGGAATACTACTGCCACCATCTCTGTCGGAGGTGTGGAATATGAGTTAACCCAAAGTGGTAATGGCAGCTGGGAGAACAGAGGCAATGGAGGCGCCAATAACAGTGCAAACCTTTATTACAGCACAGCGGCTACAACCCAGGTAACCATCAAACGCAAGGATAACCAGAATTTTAAGTTCTATGGTCTTTGGATGAGTTACGATTGCTTCGGCGGTAGTTATACACCGCCTCACTTAACTGTAACCTATACCGGGAGCAGTCTGCCGCAGGATAAATTTAATGAACGAAACCAGCAGGGGCTGGCGCTTTCAAAAAATGTGGAGGTTAGCTCAGTTACTCTTTTCTTTTCAGGACTTCATACCTTAAACCTCGACGACCTGGTTGTAGGGAATATTGGTGCACCCTTATCCAGTAATGCAAATCTATCAAACCTGACTTTATCACAGGGTTCTTTGTCGCCGGCTTTTCAAGCCGGCACGACCGCTTACACAGCAAGCGTAGCCAATGCAGTAACTTCGGTTTCAGTTACGCCTGTCAAGGCTGATGCTAATGCAACTGTTAGTGTAAACGGAACTGAGCTGACTAGTGGCGTTACTTCCATACCAGTTAATCTGTATGTTGGCGCCAACACTATAACTGTTTTAGTAAGGGCACAGGATGGTACGACCAAATCCTATACCGTTACAGTGACGCGGGCTGCTGCTCCACCGGTAGCACCTTCCACCCCCGACCTGGCAAGCGCAAGCGATACAGGGCAGAGCAATAGCGATAACATCACCAACGATAACACGCCGACTTTTACCGGAACGGCAACTCCTAATACTACGATTAAGCTATATGCTGGAAGTACCCTGGTGGGCACTTCCACTGCCAACTTCGCTGGTAACTGGTCAGTAACAAGCAGTACCCTGGCAGATGGAGCCCATACCATTACGGCAAGAGCGGTAGATGGGGCAGGAAACGAAAGTCCGGCTTCAGCTGGCTTAAGTGTAACGATTGACACCACGGCGCCTGAAACCTATGTCACTGGTGGTCCTGCTTATCTAGATAACTCCCCTAACGCCACCTTTCATTTCTCGGGCGGCACGGATGCCTCTTTCTTTCAAGTAAGCGTGGATGGCAGTGCCTATACCTCTGCCATCTCACCTTACACTTTGACGGGGCTGAGTGAAGGCACCCATACCTTTCAGGTGCGGGCTACGGACGTTGCCGGAAACGTGGACCCCACGCCATCCATCCAAAACTGGAAGAATGACCTGACGGCTCCAGTCGTAACTGCTATCACGCGCCAGAACCCTACGGAGGCTACCACCAACGCTAGCACTGTTACCTACCTGCTTTCCTTCAGCGAGAGCGTTACTGGCGTGGATGCCAGGGATTTCTCCCCGACAGCTACTGGAACGGCAGCAGGTACCGTCTCAGGTGTAAGTGGATCGGGAAGCACATACATGGTAACTGTCTCCGACATTAGCGGGAGCGGCACGCTGCGCCTGGATGTAAAGGCAAGTGGTACCGACATTACGGATGCGGCCCTTAACAGACTCAGTGGTGGCTATACCTCGGGTCAGGTGTATACGGTAGGCGTGACACCGCTAACGGCCTCTATCACCTCACTGAGTCAGGTGAGTTGTAATGGCGGTGCCAATGGCCAGGCTACTGTAACGGCAGCTGGCGGACTGGCGCCTTATACCTATTCCTGGGGTACTGGTGGTGGAACTTCGCCAACGGCCACGATGCTTGCTGCAGGTAACTATACCGTTACCGTTAGAGATGCCCTGGGGAATACTGCCACGGCTGTTGCCAATATTATGCAGCCTAGCGCATTAGGAGCTACTGTTTCTAAGACCGATGCCATTTGCGCACCAACCGGGCAGGCAACTGTGGAGGCGTTCGGAGGAACCCCTGTCGGAGTAACCCCTGGCTATACCTACTCCTGGAGCCCGTCCGGGCAGACTGGGCCAACAGCCACGGGATTACAGCCAGGTAACCATAGCGTGCTGGTAACAGATGCCAATGGCTGTACCATCTCCAGAACCTTTACCATCACGCAGCCTGCGCCAATGCTGGCCTTATCAACTTCTCAAACCAATGCTACCGCGTACGGTGCCGCAGATGGCACTGCCACTGTTGGCGTGGGAGGCGGCACTAGCCCCCACACTTACACCTGGAACACCACCCCTGTTCAGACGGGCCCCACGGCTAGAGGCTTGCGTGCCGGAACGTATACTGTCGTGGTGACGGACGCCAACCAGTGCACGGCAACGCGTGTTTTCACCATTACGGAGCCGGCAAAGACGGCCCCGGTGGCCAGCAACGATAGCTATAGCGTAAACCGGGGCCAAACCTTGACCGTGTCCGCCCCCGGCCTGCTCGCCAATGACACCGATGCCGAAGGGGCACCGCTGACCGCCGTGCTGGTAACTGGCCCGACACAGGGCACACTGAGCCTGGATGCAAACGGAAGCTTTACCTATACCCACAATGGTTCCGCCTCCTCTTCAGACTCCTTCACCTACCAGATCTCTGACGGTGCTGCAGTGAGCAATACCGCCACCGTAACCATTTCGGTGCTTACGCCTTCTACTACCGTGGCATCCATTACCCTGCTGGACAGCAGCCCCACCAACGCAGGCACTCTGCGCTATGCCGTCACTTTTGCTGAACCGGTAACCGGTGTGGATGCCGCAGATTTCGACCTGACACCCACCGGTACTGCAGCCGCTACGATAGGGGTCGTAACTGGCTCTGGTACGAGCTATACGGTGCAGGTCAATGACGTGAGGGGAGACGGCTTCCTGCGCCTTGACTTTACTGGCCTGGCCGGGGTGACGCCGAATGTGCGTGCCGCCTATACCTCCGGCCAGGCGTACCTCATCGATACAACGGCGCCTACCGCCTCCTTCTCCACTGTTCCTGCTGTCCTGACTAATTCTAATTCCACTTATTTTAGATTTGGGAGCAACGAGACTGGCGATACCTTTCAAATAAGCTTAGATGGCAGCGCCTTTACCTCCGCTACCTCACCTCATAATCTTATGGATATAAGCGAAGGCACGCACACCTTCCAGATGCGCGCAACAGATCAAGCCGGAAACGTAAGTCAGCCGGTCTCCCATACCTGGACGGTCGACCTGACGGCACCGTTCGTATCGGGCATCACCCGCTTTAACCCTACAGAGGCCACCACCAGCGCCACAACGCTTATTTACCTGGTCACTTTCAGCGAGCGCGTGGCAGGCATAAATGCAGAGGATTTCGCTCTGACTCGTACGGGAACGGCAACAGGCACCATAGAACGTGTCATTTGGCGAGACAACAGGGTATTTGAGGTGGTCGTCAACAATGTGAGCGGAAGCGGCACCTTGCGTCTGGATGTAAAAGCGAGTGGTACAGGCATTACGGATTTGGCCAATAACGGGATCACTTCAGGTTATACCTCCGGCGAGGCGTATACCATAAATACCACCCCACCAGCCATTACCTCCGTTTCAGTGCCTGCTGCCGGTACGTACAGGGAGGCGCAGCAGCTGGACTTCACGGTGAACTTCAGTAAAGCTGTCATAGTAAATACCCCGGGCGGAACCCCAGCGATCGGCCTTACTATAGGCACAGCTTACCGTGAGGCGAATTACGTGAGCGGCTCTGCCTCATCTGCACTGAGCTTCCGATACACCGTGCAGCCAGGCGATCTGGATACGGACGGCATCACGCTGTCTGCTGCCATTGCCCTGAACGACGGAACAATAACTGACGCCTTTGGCAACACGGCGGTCCTGACGCTGAGCGGGGTGTCTCCTACGGCTAATGTTTGGGTGGATGCCGTTGCGCCAACGTTGCAAACAGTCACCATTGCCTCGTCTAACAGCGACGTCACGAAAGCAAAAGCAGACGATATCGTCACGCTTCGCCTGGAAGCATCCGAGCCCATCGCCACGCCAACTGTGACCATGGCAGGACACACGGCTACGGTAACGGCCACTGCTGCCAATGCCTACACAGCCACCTATACCCTGACAGCGACTGATGCGGAGGGCACGGTTCCCTTTACCATCAACTATCAGGACCTGGCCGGAAACGCGGGCACAGCTGTCAGCGGCACCACCAATGGCAGCAGCGTTATCTTCGACAGAACATCGCCGACCGGAACGCTTGCCATCAACGGTGGGGCCACTCATACTGCTTCCCCGGAAGTTGCGCTGCGCCTTACAGCAACCGATGCGCTGACCGGTGTAGCCAGCATGCGCTTCTCCAACGATAACCTCACCTGGAGTGCCTGGCAGTCTTTTGCGGCAAACAAAACCTGGACCCTGCCTGCTGGCAACGGCAACCGCAAGGTATACGCGCAGTTGCGCGACGGAGCCGGCAACATCCGTCTGGTAGAGTCACAAATCATACTGGACAATGTGCCGCTCATGCTCACTCTTTCCAGTGGTGTGGGGGCGGCCACTTACCAGCCATTTGAAGTACTCTTCACGTTCAGTAAAGCCGTAACCGGTTTCTCACTTGCAGATCTGATAGTGACGAATGCGACGGCTTCCAACCTGATGACCGCAGACAATAAGGTATACAAGGCAACGATAACGCCTTCCTCCGAAGGAGAAGTAAAAGTAAGCGTAGCAGCCGGTGCAGCAATTGATATAGCGGGAAATGGCAATACAGCCTCTAATACCATCAGTACCCTGTATGACAATACAGGACCGACGCTGGTAGTTGCTACCACAGCTCCGAACCCGACCAACGCTCCTTTTGACGTGAGCTTCACTTTTGCTGAGGAAGTGAGCGGCTTTGACCTGGCGGATATTATCGTAGCAAACGGTACGGCTTCCAACCTGACTGTAACAGACGGCAGGCGCTACAGTGCGCGTATCACGCCGGCAGCAAGCGGTGAGGTAGCCGTGAGCGTGGCAGCAGAAAAAGCGCAGGACGCAGCCGGCAACAACAATACCGCTTCCAATATTCTGAAGGTGCGTTACGATGCCGAGAGGCCGACGGTAATGCTGTCTACAAGCGCAACAGATCCTACCAATGCACCCTTTACGCTTACCATTCGCTTCAGCAAAGAGGTGACCGGTTTTACAGTGGAAGATCTGGAAGTATCCAATGGACTTGCCTCCGCCTTTACCAGTGTGTCTGCACAGGAATATACAGCCCTGATTACGCCCCAGGCAAACGGAGCAGTGATCATTAACATGCTGGAGGACGTAGCCTGGGATAGAACAGGAAACGGAAATAAAGCTGCTTCCGCCTTCTGGTTGTTTTTCGACCAGACCCGACCTACCGTAGCCCTCGCTTCGCCGGCGCCGGCTACTGTGAATGGTGCGTTTGATTTAACCATTAAGTTCAGCGAACCGGTAATAGGCTTTGCCGAAACAGGTATAGCCCTTGTAAACGGAACAACCTCCCGTCTGGTGGCCATGTCTGCCGATGAGTATACGGCACGCATTACCCCGCTTGCAGACGGGGAGGTGAAGGTACAGATAAGGAACAATGCAGCGCTTGACTCGGCTGGCAATCAGAACCTGGCTTCTGCCGAGCTAACCCGGCGCTACGACGGCACAAGACCACGGGTAACAGTAACAAGCACCGCTACCAATCCTGTAAATGAAGCCTTTACGGCACAGTTTGCCTTTACAGAAGCAGTGGCAGACTTTGATTTAACGGACGTGAACGTTACAAACGGAGCAGTTTCTGATTTTGTAAAAGTGAGTGCCACCGCCTACACTGCTCTAATTACACCTGCCTCAAACGGCGAAGTAACCGTTGCGGTGGCAGCGGGCAAAGCCAGGGACGTGGCAGGCAATGATAACCTGGCTTCCAACGTACTCAAATTAAACTTTGATACAGACAAACCTACCTTGCTACTCGCTTCTTCGGCACCGGCTGCAGTAAATGCGCCATTCAGCGTGACCTTCAGCTTCAGCAAGGAGGTTAGTGGTTTCGAGATAGGTGACATTTCCCTTATCAATGGCACGGCGGCTGATTTTGCGGTAGTCAATCCGAAAACTTATACCGTACGGGTTATACCTGCTGCGGAGGGAGAAGTGCAGGTAAGCGTGGCAGCCGATAAGGCCCGGGACGCGGCCGGCAACGGCAGCGGCGCCTCCAATATTCTGACGCGCCGCTACGATACCTTGCGACCAGCTGTGGTACTCAGTACGGGCGCTCCGGATCCTGTCAACAGTGCATTCTCCATTAATATCGAGTTTAGTGAAGACGTTGCAGGATTTGCGGCTGCAGGTATAGCCGTTACCAACGGCACACTCACCCGGTTCAGCCAGGTTGACGGGCGGCGATACAGTGCGCTGGTAACCCCTGCGGCAACTGGTGAGGTAGCAGTTCAGGTACCTGCCAACGCAGCGACGGATGTGGCCTCAAACGCCAACTTGCCTTCTAACACACTCACCCGGGTATATGATGCTGTTCGTCCTGCCGTCGTGCTGGCAACCGCTGCTCCAGACCCGATAAACAGGTCTTTCCAGGTAAGCATAACGTTTACCGAGCCCGTGACAGGTTTTACAGCGCAGGATATAACGGTATCAAACGCCACACTCTCAGGTCTGACGACAGCAGATAACAAGTTGTATACCATCGAGGTAAGCCCTGCGGCAGACGGACTGGTGATACTTTCGGTGCCTGTCGGTGTAGCGCAGGACGCAGCTGGAAACGATAATACTGCTTCTGAAGCTCTGACCAGAACCTTCAACACCACCAGACCATCACTTGCCCTGTCTACCAACGCCACCAACCCGACCAATGCTGCATTTGAGGTGACCTTCACTTTCAGCACGGCAGTGAGCGGATTCGAAGTGAGCGATATTGCAGTGAGCAACGGAGCAGCTTCTGCCTTTGCGCAAGTGTCAGCGCAGGTATACACGGCCCGCATCACACCAGGTGCCGAGGGTGAAGTGATCATTAACGTGGCCGAAAATGTAGCCCGCGATGCTGCCGGTAATGGCAGTACAGCGGCCACAGCCCTGAAACTGAACATTGACAAGACACAACCAACCGTTGTGCTGGCCTCCGGTGCACCTGAGAGGCTGAATGCAGCCTTTGAAGTAACTGTCGTGTTCAGCGAAGCGGTAACCGGATTTACAGCCGATGATGTAACGGTTGTCAATGGTACGGTGACAGATTTCTCTGTGGCGGGTGACAAGGAGTATACCCTGCAGATCACGCCGCAAACGAACGGGGAGGTGCGTGTATCGCTTGCTGCCGGAGTGGCGCAGGATGCAGCCGGTAACCTGAACCTTGTGTCAGAACGCCTCATCCGGTTCTATAACAATACAAGGCCAACAGTGGAAGTGGCAACAGCAGTGACCAGCCCTGTCAATGCCGCCTTTACAGTGCGCTTCACCTTCTCCGGGGCAGTGGAAAGCTTTGAGCTGGCCAACATCACGGTAGAAAACGGAAGAGTTTCCAACTTGACAAAGGAAAGCGCTACGGTTTACACCGCCCTCGTGACGCCATCCGCAACTGGTGTGGTGACAGTCGCCGTTCCTGAGAACGTGACACAGGATGTTTTCGGTAACGGAAATATGCTGTCCAACCGACTGCAGGTAAGCTACGATGTGAGCCAACCAGTGCTGGTGCTGTCGACAAGCGCGGCAGATGTGATGAAGGCCCCATTTGAAGTGACCTTTACCTTCAGCAAGGCCGTGACAGGCTTTGAGCTGGGGGATATCACAGTAACCAACGGTTCGGTCTCAGCCCTGAAAGCGGTAAGCTCGTCCGTGTACACGGCCCTGGTAACGCCGCTGGCCGACGGTGAAGTAAGTATAGCCGTAGCTGGTGATGTGGCCCGCGATGCTGCCGGAAACGGCAACCAGGAGGCCAGCGTCTTAACCAGAGTATACGACGCCACAAGACCAACCCTGGTTCTGAGCACAGAAGCGAAAAGCCCGGTCAATGCTGCTTTTGAGGTTGTATTAACCTTTAGCGAGCCGGTTTCCGGTTTCTCTCTGGAAGATATCTCAGTAGAAGGCGGGACTATAGCCGGGCTGTCTCCTTCCGAAGCAGGCAAGGTATACACGGCTACGATTACGCCATCTGCTGAAGGGGAAGTTGCTATAGAAGTTGCTGCGGATGTGGTACAGGATAGAGCCGGTAACGGAAATCTGGCCTCTGATGTGCTGCGCCTGCAGTATGACAAATCCCGTCCGGCGGTTACGCTTGCCACCACTGCTCCGGCCCTGACCAATGCCGCTATTCCACTGACGATTGAGTTCAGTGAGCCGGTAACGGGCTTTGCCTTAGCCGATATCACGGTAACCAACGGTGCAGCCACTGACCTTACCAAAGTGAGCGAAACAAGGTATTACGCCCTGGTGACACCGGCCGTTGACGGAGCGGTAAGTATAGCCGTTGCCGAAAATAAAGTAGCTGATGCTGCAGCAAACGGTAACACAGCCTCTAACCTGCTGAGCCTGACTTACGACGCTACAGCACCTGCCGGCTACGCTGTAGCCTGGAGCGCTGCGCGTGTGGATGTGTCGAACCTGGAGGCTATTGCGCTATTGCTTAGCGGAGCTGAGCCGGGTACCACCTATACCTACCAGATTACCAGTGGTCAGGAAAGTACAGTAGTATCAGGTACGGGAGAGGTAACAGAGGAGAGCTTCGATATTGCAAACCTTGACCTGGAAAAACTGCAGGATGGCACATTGACCGTGCGGCTATACCTAACGGATAAGGCCGGAAACAAGGGCGGTGAAGTAACGGCACAGATCGTTAAAATTACCCGCAACATCGCTTCCGTAACAGCACCCGACATGATCGAAGTGCCAATCCGAACTACTTTTGCGCAGGTTCCGCTGCCAGCCACTGTTGGTGTTTCCTACTCTAACGGTGAGACTGCGCAAGTGAAAGTACGCTGGGAAGCCGGTGACTACAACGGCCTTGTGGCCGGACCTTATGTACTGACAGGTATACTGGAACTGGAAGAGATGACCACCAACCTGGAGAATCTGACAGCTACAGTGACCGTGGAAGTGCAGCCCAACAAAGTGCCGACCGCACTGGCTTTCAGCGCCACCACCTTCAAACCGGAAGCTACGGCAGACGAGGTGATCGGCACGCTCTCTACCACCGACCCTGATGACACGGAGTTTGTCTACAGCCTGGCAAGTGGTGAGGGGGACACGCACAACGCGCTCTTCGAAGTTCGCGGCGACCAGGTATACCTGAAGTCAAACAAGGGCCTGTCGGGTATGACCACCTTCACCATTCGCGTGCGCAGCACCGACCCCTACGCAAACACGATCGAGCGGGCCTTCACCCTCACCAAGGAGGCGTACGACCGCACAGTGGACCAACTCAAGATCGTTAACGCCTTCTCACCAAACGGCGACGGCATCAACGATAACTGGACCATTCCGGAACTGCGCTTCTACAACGAGGTCTACATCCAGGTGTTTGACCGCTCAGGTGTGCGCGTGTTTGAGACAAACAACCCGGAGAAGGGCTGGGACGGACGCGGTCCGAACGGGCAGATCCTCAAGGGTGGCTACCTCTTCACGGTGGAAGTGAAGGACATCAATTGGGTGAAGCGCGGGGTGGTGACCATCCTGGGTAAATAAGTCGGCAACGCAAGAGATTCTTTGAAATGAAAAAGTTAATTCTATCCCTATTATTAGTTGCTTCTGTGCTGGGCGCAAAGGCCCAGAACAGAAAGCACATTGCCAACTTCCAGCTGTTTCAGCACTATTACAACCCTTCGCTGACAGGCTATGAGGGCTCCATGCTCAAGGGCTTCCACCGCAACCAGTGGACGGGCTTTGAGGGGGCTCCCAGAACCTACTTTGCCTCGGCCGAGCTGGATCTGGCAGACCTGTCGGGCTGGCAGCAAAACGATGTGCTCAAAACAAAGCAGCTCGATTTTTTTGACCGCCAGGCCGGTGCCCGCCATGCTTTCGGCGTGAGCGTGCTGCAGGATACCTTCGGTCCTTTCTCGGAAAGCCAGGTGCACCTGGGCTATGCTTCCCGCGTGCGGCTATCGGAAAAACTGAGCCTGCGCTGGGGGGGCGCCCTTACCTACAGCGCCCAGCGCCTGGATGGCAACAGCCTGACGGTAGACAACGAAAATGATCCGGAGTTTCAGGGCGTGCTGGGCCAGCGTTTGCGCCAGGGCAAGCTCGACCTGAACCTGGGCTGGACGCTGACGGCCGATAAGTTCTACTTTGGCTATGCCATGCAGGACGTGACCAAAGGCGGTATTGTGTCGGGCGGAGATGAATTTCTGCAGGACCTCTATACCCGCAAGCACCTGCTGCAGGCAGGCTACCGCACGGCCCTCTCTGATCAGTTCGGGCTCGTGGCCAATGCCATGCTGCAATATGATGACCAGCTCAAGGAGAGCGCCGAACTGCAACTCAAGGCTGTGTACCAGAACATGCTCTGGCTTGGGGGCAGCTACCGCCAGGACATGGCCTGGAGCGCCACTGCCGGTTTGCGCCTGGATCAGTTCCGCATCGGTTATGCCTACGAGATTCCGGTGCAGAATGCCCGGCACGTGAGCCGGAGTACCAACGAGATCTCCCTGACCTATAACCTGATCCCGGTGAAGTATCCGAAATACGGAAGACAAGTGACAATCTGGTAAAGCAAAGAGAACATGAAAAAGATCGTATACACCATCGGATTGATGCTGGGGGTGATGGTAACGGGCCAGGCCCAGACCAAACTCCTGGAAACGAATGCTGAAATGGCCGGTGTGGCCCTGGTGGGAGAGGAGATGCTCCTGATCACCAAAAAGGAAGATGGCGGCCAGTACCTCTATACCGCCCGGCGGAATAATCCGGAAGCGGCCGAGCGGGCCCTTGCCCTGAACGCAGGCCAGGTGAACGCTGTGGTGGGCGGTGATCTGGCAGCGGGCGAAGTGTTCATCTACCACAAGTCTGGTCGCAGGGCAGAGAAGATCAGCATCTACCTGTGGCAAAACGGGGAATTTGTGAAGAGCGAGGAACTGCCTGTGCCCCGCCTGCGCAACCACTCCTACAACCTGGGCCTGTTCCTGACCCAGGACCGGCGTCAGCTGTATATTGCCGCCGAACTGGCCGGCTCGCAGGGCTATGATGACCTGTATCGGAGCGAATGGAATGATAATAGCTGGTCTAAACCTGGGAATCTGGGCAGGCAGGTAAATACCAAAGCGGCTGAGTTTGCCCCATTTGTCAGCAACGATTCCCTTTTCTTTTCGCGTCAGCAGGGAGAGACGGCCTATATTTATGGAGCGCCCCTAAAGAACGGGCAGGCGGGCGAGGCGGTGCGGCTGGCAGGTGTGGTCAACGGGAAAGAAGCCTACAACGCCTACTTAAGCAAGAGCAAAGACCAGACAATGTGGGTGAGCGCGACCACGCAGGAGCAGCCACGCTACATTGCCTACCTGTTAGGAGAGCAGCGTACAGAAGTAACAGCAGCCCCAACGCCACCTGCCGAAGCTGTTTCCGTGCCACCTACCGAAGTTGTTTCAGCGCCACCTGTCGAAGTGGCTGCAGAAGCTGTAAAAGCGGAGGTACCACAGCAGACAGAGCTGAAGGAAGTTGCTAGTGCCGAACCTGCAAGAGAAGCATCAATGCGGGTTGCTGCGCCGTCGCTGGTGCTCTACAACGAGTTTAACCGGGTGCACCTGAGCCTGCAGCAACTGGCCGGCTTGTCGCGCTTTTTGCGCCAGCAGCCGGACGGGACCTCCTTTGTCATCAAAGGTTACTCGGATGGCTACGGCGAGCCGGCGGCCAGGCAGCGGGTAAGTGAGCAGCGCGCCCAAAGCGTGAAAAACTATATGCAGCGTTACTTCGCTGGCAAGGGTTTCGAGATAGAGGTAGAAGGGGAGGCGCTGCCCGAAAAAGGCAGAGCCCATCGCAAAACCGAGCTATACCTGGTGCAATAGCAAATACATTGTGTGCCGGAAATAAACGCAGGGGGCTACTTTCAAAGAAGTGGCCTCCTGTTTTTTTATCTGGTCTGTTAGTTTTTTTATAACAAAATAAGCCCTCTGCATCACAATCTAACTTCTTTCCTATAAATTAGGAACCTGCAAAAGACTGCTCTTACACTTATTCCGTACAGAGTAGGCAATACAAATTAAATTATACCTTAAACTAAAGAAAACATAATGGCGACAGGTCTTCTCGCGCTTTTAGATGATGTGGCGGCGCTGGTGAAAGTCAGTGCGGCAACTTTGGATGACGTACCAACGCAGGTGGCAAAAACAACCGGTAAAGTATCCGGTATCGTGATCGACGATACAGCCGTGACACCCAAGTATGTGGTAGGTCTCGATCCGAAACGCGAACTCTCCATCATCTTCCAGATCGCCAAAAAGTCAATAATTAACAAAGCCGTCTTTCTGGGGCCTGCTGCGCTGGTGCTCGGCTACTTTGCGCCTGCTGTTATACCTTACATCCTCATGGTGGGTGGTGCCTACCTGTGCTTTGAGGGCTATGAGAAAGTACACTCGACGTTTAGCAAAACCCACGAACCTACCGATGAGCCAACAGAGGAAATGAAGGTGATCACACCGGCAGAACTGGAAAAAGAACGGGTGGGTAGTGCCGTGCGGACAGACTTTATCCTTTCGGCTGAGATCATGGCCATTGCCTACGCCACGGTGGCCGATAGCCCTCTGTTGAACCAGATCGTGGTGTTGATGGCTGTGGCGATCTTTATTACCGTTGCCGTGTACGGCTTTGTGGCCCTGATCGTGAAAGCAGACGACATTGGGGTGCACATGGCGCAGGATAAATTTCACCCGACCACCCAGAAGATCGGACGCGGCATTGTGAAATCCATGCCAAAATTCCTGGTGATACTGGGCTATGTGGGCACGGCCGCGATGCTATGGGTAGGAGCCGAGATTATTGCGCATGGCTTGCCGTTTATGCACCACCCGATGGAGATACTGGACAGCTTATTCCCCGATATACCGGTGCTTGGCTGGCTGGTAAAGGTGCTGGCCTTGGCTTTGGGTGGTTTACTGCTCGGCGCTGTCATCGCGCAGGTGATCAACTTAGGCAAGAAGCTATTCATGAAACCTGCCGAAAAGGTAGCACATTAATACCTAAATCCCATTTGCAGTATACCTGACAGCGGTTTCAGACACCAGTTTCAGGATGTTTTTGAGCACCGGGCTGTTGTCGTATTTCCGCCAGGTTACATAGAGATTCGTTTGGTAGGGCAGGGTGATGAAACGCACGTTGGGCAAAGCGCTGAACGAGTAGGAGTAAGGCAGAATCGTCACTCCCAGGCCTTTGGACACCAGCCCCAGTATCATGCCCCCAAAGTCGGTTTCGATGCGCACGTCCGGTATGAAGCGTTGGTCTTCGAAGATCTGGCGAAGGCCTGCGGTATAGAACGTCGTTTGAGCCAGGTTCGACAAAATGAACTTGTCGTTTTGCAGGTCGTGCATGCCTGTGAAGTTCTGCTCAGTGAGGCGGTGGTTTTGAGGTACAACCAGCGCATAAGGCTCCGAGTAAAGGCACTCCGACTGCAGGGCCGGATTTTCGGCGGGGTCGCGCCGGAAGGCCATGTCCATCTGGTAGTTGAGCAGCAACTGCTCAAAGCTGATGTCGGTTGGCTCTACCAAATCCACTTTTAGCTCCGGCAGCGCTTTGGAGATGCTCGTGATCAGATCCGGCATGAAACCATAAGCAATGGAACCCGGATAACCGATCCTGACCGTGCCGAATGCTCCCTCGTGAATTTTGCGAGCCTGCAAATGCACCCGGTTTATCTCATCAAGCAGCGGCAGCCACTGATCGCGCAGAAAGATGCCTGCCTCGGTCAGTTTCACGCTTCGCTTGTTTCGCTCGAACAGCAGTACACCCAATTCGTTTTCGAGGGCTTTTATCTGCCGGCTGAGAGCAGACTGTGTGATGAACATGCGCTCGGCCGTGTTCCAGAAGTGCAGTTCCTGGGCGAGTGCCAGGAAATATTTTATCTGCTGTAGCTCCATTCGCTGTGATTCGTTTTTTGCATTAGTCAAGCGAATAAAAGCATTTTTAAGTCCATTTTCACCTGTTTACTTTGCAATTATCATTTAATGTGAATTAAACTATGGTCCTACTACGCAAATACATAGGAGAGGCAGTCGGTTGGGGAGGTGCTTTGTTTTCGCTTGCGGCCTTCAGCCTGAACAGCATGGGGCTCACACACGGCCAGTCGGTAGAATATCTGGGGATGAACATCATCGGGTGTTTGCTCCTGATCTTTTACGGTTTGTCCAAGAAAGCGCACGCCAGCTATGTGTTAAATGGCATCTTTCTGGTTGTTGCTGTCATCGCGCTGGCCAGGGCCTACTTCCTACAGGTATAGCCTGCTGATTTTTGAGATAGAACTATCCAATTCCGATAGAACACATGATCCCTGCAACTGAAAAGCTGCAGGGATTTTTTTGCCATAGGTATAGCTCCGGCTACTTTGCCAGCTCTGACTTCAGTTGCTGCTTTGTTTTCGTTTATCTGTTGATTAACAGGTGTTTGTAAACGTAAAACAGAGGTATGGCTGATGGTTTTTTTCAATCCTGAGGCAACCCTTTTAAGTTTTAGTCCGTGATGGGAGCGCAAATTCTGGAACAGTGAGCAAAACAGAAGGCAAAGTATTGGACGTGCTGCTCAGCCAGTGTCTGAAACAGGACCGCGGGGCGCAGAGAGAGCTGTACCGGCTCTTTTTCGGCTACGCTATGAGTATATGCATCCGCTACTCTCAGAATGCCGAAGAAGCGAAGGATGTGCTGAACGACGGGTTTATGAAGGTGTTCACAAAGCTAAAGCAGTATCATCCGCCCAAACCTTTCAAGGGATGGGTACGGCGGATCATGATCAACACCGCTTTAGATAACTACCGGCACAACCTGAAGAATTATCACCTGCAGGACATTGGAGCAGGGGAGCCGGCAACCGAACCGTTTAATGTGGAGCAGCAGCTTAATTACGAGTACCTGATCTCGCTTGTACAGCAACTATCGCCTGCCTACCGGGCAGTTTTTAACCTGTATGCGATAGACGGCTATACCCACGAAGAGATAGCGGAAACGCTGGGTATAGCAGTGGGTACGTCGAAGTCAAACTTGGCCAAAGCGAGGGCAAATTTGCGGGAGGCATTACAAAGAAGCAAGATCGATGAGCACAAACAATATGTCTGACGAGGAGCTGGACCGCCTGTTCAGAAAATCAGCCGGGCAGCACGAGCCTCCCTTCGATGAAGAAGCATGGAAGGCAATGAAACGAAAGCTGGACGGGGCGCAGGGCGGATGGGTAGGTATAAAACGCTTTGTACCTATCGTGCTGCTGGCTTTGCTGGTGACGGTAGGCGTTGTTTGGAAAGGCTCTGAAAAAGAGGCGCCACTTCAGGAAAGTGCTGCTATACCTGTAAAAAAAGCATGGAAGCAAGACCCGGAACGTGCTGCTATACCTGATCAGGCCAACGATCATCCCTCCTTGCCCGAACCTGATTCGCCCGCTGCGCTATACCCTGCTGTGCAGCCAGGTTCCGGTGCAGAAGTCCGCATGGCAGGAAAAACTGCCGGGGAGCGTCGTGCTATACCTGCGTCCCATACTATACCTGGCAGTGTTATATCTGTTGGCCGTGCCG
Organism: Pontibacter sp. HSC-14F20; assembly: GCF_019599265.1. Classification (GTDB taxonomy): domain Bacteria; phylum Bacteroidota; class Bacteroidia; order Cytophagales; family Hymenobacteraceae; genus Pontibacter. The sequence continues at coordinate 182,557 of NZ_JAHZTC010000007.1, forward strand.
TAACACCAGAGGAGCCTCTGCAAACAGTAGCGACAGCCATACCTACTGCACTGCATTCAACAACAGGTATAGCCCGGCAAGTAGTGGCGCTGCCTATACCTGAAACGACGCCTATACCTGCCGACAGCAGCCAGGCTGAGGAGCGGGGAGAGCGGGTGTTCCTGCGCAGTGTCAGGGTGACGCTGGTTGCGGCGCCGGATATCACCACGGTGCGCTTCAAAGATCGGGATGCAGTGAGTGCCAATGCGGGTGTGTTGTTCAGTGTGCCCCTCACCAGGAGGCTGAGCCTGGTGTCGGGTGCAGTGTGGGCAAACAAACTATACCAGGCCACGCCCGCAGACTACAAGCCCTCCCCGGATTACTGGGATGGCAAACATCAGCCGGATGTTATCGTGGCGCAATGCAGGGTGCTGGATATACCTGTCAACCTGCAGTACCAGGTGCTGGGCTGGGGCAAGCACATGCTTACGGTGCAGGCAGGACTATCCAGCTACCTGATGCTGAACGAAGCATATACCTATACCTACCACTACAACGGAAGAGAACCCTACAGCAAAACCCGGGAGTTTTCGAACGAAAACAGGCACTGGTTCGGAATACAGAATTTGTCTGTAGGCTATACCCGTCAACTGTCTCCTGCCATTACCATCGGAGCAGAGCCTTTCGTCAAGATACCGCTAGCAAGTATTGGCGAAGGGCGCGTGAAGCTCACCAGCGCGGGAGTGTTTTTTACAGCCGGCTTTACTTTTAAATAGCACCATCAACTTCTTGCAAGCGTTTAACACACCACGATATGACACAACTGCGGCTGCGTCAGGAAGAATCTCTATGCTTTTAACTTTTGAATCACTTCACTTTAAATTTAAGGAAGATGAAAACTTATCGAATCAATTTTGGAATACTGCTTGGCGCACTGCTGAGCCTCTCATTTATGCTAACCGCCTGTGATGACGATGATGACAACACCACGATACCTGACGCTGAAATTGTGACCCTCAACCAAGTAGCGCTAACCGGTGCAAATGAGGTACCGGCTGTGAGTACGCAGGCGACCGGTACCTTCCGGGGTACCTACAACATGGATACCAACGTGATGACCTATACCATCAATTTTCAGGGTATTACGCCAATTGCCATGCACTTTCATAAGGGCGCAGTAGGTGTATCCGGACCGGTTACGGTGCCGATTAACCCCGGTAACAGCAATGACCCTTACTCCAGCACAAACCCTTTTTCAAGTCCAATGACAAGATCCACTTCTCCGCTCACAGATGCGCAGGAAGCCGAGTTGCTGGCAGGAGAGTGGTACATTAACATACACAGCAGCCAGTACCCTGATGGAGAAATCCGGGGTCAGGTTACCCGCTAAGCCTATGGCAGGTTGCCTGGCTGTTCTGCTCACTGGCAGCCGGGCAACTTTGTCAGTGTATCTAAACAAGGGGTATATTTTCAGGAAATTTTTATTTTTTGTATATTTTTGATTAAGTTTAATATACAATGAAAACAAGATTACAGATCGCATGACAATGCGATCCTGAAAATGCCCTCTCAAATGATTGAAACCCAAGACGAGCTGTTACGTGACCTGGAAGCCATCAGGCAGATTCCAATCGTACCTACCATGCTCGAAGTTATTTGCCAAACCACCGGAATGGGTTTTGCGGCCGTCGCTCGTGTAACAGAAGACAGATGGCTGGCATGCAGCGTGCGCGACGAAGTGAACTTTGGCCTGGAAGCAGGCGGAGAACTACAACTTGAAACAACCCTTTGCAACGAGATAAGGGATCACCGGAACCCGATCGTGATCGATAATGTGGCGGAAGACGCACAGTACTGTGGCCACCATACCCCCCGAATTTACGGACTGCAGAGTTACATTTCTATACCTATTATCCTCAAAAACGGTGACTTCTTCGGCACACTTTGCGCCATCGATTCCAAACCGGCTTCAGTGAACAATCCGAAGGTGATCAACACATTTAAAATGTTTGCCGAATTGCTGGCCTTTCACCTGCAGAGCATGGACTTGCTGGAGCGCAGTCATCAGATCAACGCCGTGCTGCAGCAGGAAAACAAAGGTCTGGCCAGTGCCAATTTCGACCTCGACAACTTTGTGTATACCGCTTCGCACGATTTGAAATCGCCGGTGGCCAACATTGCAGGACTGATAGAAGAGCTTTCGGATTCTGTTTCCAGAGAAACTTTAGACCGGGCAGAGATCAAAAAGATCACTGATTTGATGAAGTCATCACTCAAGCGTTTCTCCATTACCATCCGGGACCTGACCACCCTGGTGGAAATTGACAAGGTAAGTGCCGAGGAAAAGTCAGAGGAACTCGACCTGCAGGAGATAGTGGAAGTTGTAAAACAGGATCTGCAGAGTCTGATTCTGAAGTCAGGTGCGCAGCTTGACGTGAGTGCCGCAGACAGCAAAATTGTTGGCTTCTCTAGAAAGAACTTCAAGAGCATATTGAGCAACCTGATCAGCAACGCCATTAAATACCGTTCACCTGAAAGAGCCCCGAAAATCACGATTAAGCTGGAAAAGCTTGATGGCAAGTCCTACCTGTCGGTGCAGGACAACGGACTAGGTATACCAGCCGGTAAGGAGAACAGTGTGTTTAAAATGTTCAGGCGCTTCCACAACCACGTAGAAGGCAGTGGCATTGGCCTTTACATCGTGAAAAGAATGGTAGACAATGTGCAGGGAGAAATTATGGTGAACAGTGTGCTGCATGAGGGTACCACCTTCACGATCATATTTTAAGAAAATCCCTTCATAATTCCACAGCAGTCAAATTTTATGATTGCCATTTTGCGATTAAAGATTTGGTCACGCAACGGTTTGATATGACCGAGTTGTTAATGATGGGAGCAGGTTTGTTATTTGCCCTATGAAATGCAGCTTAGCTACGCTCCACCACGATATACCTGGCCGAGAAACCGTTTTGCTTGTAGAGTAATTGAAGTGCAGTAATAAGCGAGGCTATACCTGTCGCTTTCGTTTGCTGACCGCCAAGCGGCCGAAGGTAGTTTAGGAACCCGTTTCCCGGCATGCGCTTGACAATACGCCGCGCATCAGACTCTTCTACTTCTGTCAGCGCTTTGGCGAGCACCACCTGACGCATGTAAGGCAGTGCTGACTTCATGCTTCGGTAATCCGAGAAGGCGTACAGGCGACAGTAAGAGTTGAGCTTGACAGAGTTCACGCGTCAAAAATAGCGTATAAAACTTACCAGCACATCATATCCACCAGGTTGATTTTATTTGTGTAGGGCTCCAGGGCACGTTTGGTGGCCAGTCCCCTGATCAGCCCGATGATCTGTGTTTCGGGGTTACTCCATACTTCCGCAAAGAAGTCGCCCATATCATACAACTGAATGCGGTAGCCACGCCGGCCCCGCTCAGCCAGAAAAGTCCCTTGCGCCCAAATCATCTCTAATCTGCCGGCCAGTGTGTGGGTGTTAAAAAAACTGAGACTCATGCTGTGGTAAGGTATGCGGGTGAAAAAGCTGTATTAATCGCTGCAGGGCTCATCAGGGTTATCGAAATCCCAATATACTTCGATGGTAGCAGGCTTACTCAGATAGGCAGGTATAGGTGTATAGATGATCAGTTCCCAACCGGCTTTCTGCATGTCTTCCCGATGCAGTCGTCTCGCCTGCCACATCAATCGCTCATGAATTTCCTGCCCGATCGGCCGGTGACTCCCTACATACGGGCTGCCCTCCTCAAATTTGAATGTGGTTGTATGCATAAACTACAATTTTTACAGCTGTATCTTATACTACGTAAGTTGTTATGATTTGAGGTGCAGATTTTGAAAAGATTTATCTGGTGGGGAGAAGGCAGACAGTTTGAGATAGACAATTCATGATTAAGAGTTAGTCCCTCAACAAAGATCAGAAGTGAAATATAAGGGTTGTCTTTAATTATAACAATTATATATATAAAACGTAATAAGATGCACGCGACTTATTTTACATACAGCGAAATCCTCTAACACCAATAAAGGAAATCACCCTATGATTAGATTTTTAATCCTATGCATATGCCTTATTGGTGCTTACCCTTCATTTGCTCAATTCAGTTCAACTACGCTTTTAAGCCAAATCCCCATTACTGTTAATACAGGTGAGAAGCCTCAGTCTAAAATTTGGGCTCATGGAGGCAAATTTTGGACGGTACTTCCTGATAATAACGGGACACATGTGTGGAGACTGGATGGCTCGATCTGGCAGAATATCCTGACAATTTCAGACAAAACGACCTCCAAAGTGGATTGTAAGGTCATGGGTAATGTTACGCATGTACTATTGTTTCACGAATCTACTGCAGCAGAGAATGAAGCTTTTTTTGATATAGTTACATTAGAGTATGCATTCGAAAACGAAATTTATTTGAGCCATAATGTAGCTTCTGACTTATCACTTGGTCAAATAGTTGAGACGGCTACTATTGATGTAGATGGCAGAGATAGAATGTGGCTGGCATATACAAGGTCAGGTAAAGTAATAGTAAGGTGGAGTGATCCTCCGTTTAACAATTGGAGTAACGATATTAATCTGGCGGGTGGATTAAAAGGCGATGACATTTGTGTAGTTGTTACCCTACCAGGGGAAATAGGAGTATTCTGGTCAAATCAGAATACGAAGAAATTTGGTTTCATTACACACGAGGATGGAGACCTCCCCAATGCCTGGTCGGAAATTGAAGAAGTGATTCATGCAACCACCGGAGACATAGCAGGAGGCCTGGCTGATGACCACATGAATTTGGCAGTGGCAAGTGATGGGACGCTATATTGTGCCATAAAAACAAGCTATCAGCATAGCAGTCAGCCTCTTTTGGGGCTCTTTGTGAGGCGCACAACAGGAATTTGGGATAATCTATATGAAGTTTCAAAAACAGGTACCAGACCAATCGTTATTCTTAATGAATTAGAAGACAAGATTTGGGTCATTTACACGGATCAAGAAAGTGGTGGCAACATTATCTATAGAGAGTCTTCTATTGATAACATCAACTTCGAAGATGATGGGCAACCAGTAAATGAATCTAACGAGCAAACAACTGATCGAGAGCATATCTTAATATCAGGAAGATACAACAACGTGACCAGTACCAAGGACAATTTTACCAATGAAATCGTCATCATGGCGTCTAGTCACAGTAGTAGCGCAGGACAACCGTATGCAGTCAGCGTCTTAGCAACCTCCGAAACCATTCCGCTCCCGGTTGAGCTGATCAGCTTCACAGCCAGACTAGATGCCGATAATGCAGTATTGGTGTGGAAAACGGCTTCAGAACAGAATAGTGACTATTTCAGTGTGGAGTCGAGTACAGATGGCCGTAATTTTACTCCGATCGGTAAAGTGGCCGGCAATGGGACCACACAGTTGCAAAGACACTATACCTTCACAGACAGGAATATTTCCAGGTATAAAGCGGAAGGAATCTACTACAGACTCAGGCAAGTGGACTACAATGGTGAGTTTGAGTTTAGCCCGATCAGGCATGTAAGTGCGCCCGGCCTCCCGGATGTTGTAACGCTCAAGGCCTTCCCAAGCCCTTTTGACAATTACCTGCAGGTGCAGATCACCTCTAAGGAAGAGCAACCAGGCTCCATCTTACTTTACAACGCCCAAGGGCGAATTATCCTATCTCAGGAAGCAGCTTTGAAAAGAGGTATAAACACTATTCCATTGACAGAGCTAGACCTGGCAAGTGGTATTTACTTTTTGAAATTAACTACTGCTGATCAGCAACAATCACTGAAACTTATCAGCAAGTAATCTCTTTGAGCGTAATTATGCCAGAGAACCTAGTTAACTATCAACCACCCGTCTCTTCCACCTTCTCAAACAGCATGAAATGCTGTATCGGTAGAAAATCCTCTTGGCGTTGAAGACGGAAGCCATTTGCCTCCAGCTCTTTTTTGATCTGTTCTGCCGTCATTTTGTGCAGCTCTTTGATTCTGATATCGGGGTCTTCGGCCTTGTACTCGAGCAGCAGGAGTTTGCCATTTGGTTTTAAGGCCTGATGTATAGATCTGAGAATCTCTTTTGGAAAGGTCAGCTCGTGGTACACGTCCACCATCAGGGCAATATCAATTGCTTGGGCTGGCAGGTTCACCCGCAGACTGTCACTCTTTACCACGCTTACATGAGTAGCCCCCTCTTTATCACGGCGAGACTCGAGTGTCTTGATGAACCGATCCTGCACTTCCACCGCGTATACCTTGCCATCGGGTACCTTCGGTGCTAGCTGGAAGGTATAGAAACCGGTGCCTGCTCCAATATCGGCCACTACACTGGCGGGCTGCAGGTTCATATTTTCAATTGTACGGGGAGAGTTTTCTTCTTCTTGTCGTGTGTCGCGGTCCAGCCAGTTGCCGCCGGTAGCCGTCATAATAGCAGCAATTTCCCGGCCCATGTATACCTTGCCTGTACCTCCTGACGAAGGTTTCTTATAGGTATAGCCATCCTGCGTAGTTGCTGCTGGCTGTTGGGCCTGGCAAGCATGGCAGCCACTCAGGCACAATGCTGTCAGCAATGCAAACAGGTAAGCAGAGCCGGGAAAGCGCGTGCGGTTTGTCATATCGTATATTTTTCCAGGCGCTGGGTCAGGTCGTCAATCAGCTGCTCGGTCCACTTTTCGGCCACGAGTTCATAGTCCGCATTATCCCAGCTTTGCAGGTATTTCTTCTCCAGCCATACATTGTCCTGGTTCGGGCCGATGGTGTAAACGGTACGGTCCAGCTTAAAAAGCAGGTCTTTGGTCAGATCGAAGTTATCGGCGCCTACCCGCTGAAAACCTTCCAGCCGCAAGCGCAGCCCCATCTGGTTGACGTTTCCCTTGTCCAGGCTGATCTCAGTGGTGGCATCAGTGCCTGGTTCGCGCGTCCAGGTGTCTACCAGTTTCTCAAGTTTGAAATCGTGAAAGAGCGGGACAACATCCGCCAGGTGCTGGTGGATATGCTGTGCCAGTTCAGGCAGCACAGATTCGTAAAGCTTATGTAAAGCCTGTTTGTCTTTGATTGGGTAGTCTTGCATGGTAAAAGGGTATTCTGTCCTTTATATACGGGCGGCCCCTGTTTTCTGCCACCTCGCCTGAAGGATACTTACTAAACGTTTGCAGGTGGCATTTCAGGTATAGCAGGCGGCCTTTAAATTGCTGAGTGGGGCTTTTGGTCTATTTTTTGTAACTTGTGCTGAAATTTATCATTCACTTTAACATTCTATGAAAGAACAGATCATATCGGCCGGCAAGGTATCCGGCATAGTGGCCCTGTTGGCGCTGGCAAGCTGTACTTCGGTGCAAACGCCACAGACACAGGACACACAGGCTGCTACCGAGCAAAAGCAGGCAGAAACCAATGTGCTCCTGCAGGAGTGGAGTGGCCCATACCAAGGTGTTCCCGCCTTCGACAAAATGAACCTGGCCGACCTGAAGCCAGCAATGGAAAAAGCCATGTCCCTCAACCTGGCTGAGATCGAGGCGATTGCCAACAACACCCAGCCTGCCACCTTCGAAAACACAATTGAAGAGATGGAAAGAGCCGGCGAGGAACTGAACCGTGTGTTCACCTACTACGGTATCTGGGGCAGCAACATGTCTACGCCGGAGTTCCGTGAGGTTCAAAAAGAAATGGCTCCGAAAATCTCCGAGTTCAGCTCTAAGATTTCTCAGAACGAGAAGCTTTTCCAGCGCATCAAAACCGTGTACGAAAACTCTCAGAAGAACCCGCTGCCAGCTGACCAGCAGCGTGTTGTGGAGCTCATCTACAAGAACTTCGCCATGGAAGGTGCTGATCTGAGCCCGGAAAAGAAACAACGCTACGCTGCCATCAACAAGGAGCTTTCTTCGCTGTACACTGCTTTTGGCAACAACATCCTGGCTGATGAGGAGAAGTATGTGGTATACTTCACCAAAGACCAGCTAAGCGGTTTGCCAGAGTCGTTTGTGAAAGCCGCTGCCAAAGCTGCTGCTGACCGTGGCAAGCCTGGTCAGTATGCCGTTACCAACACCCGTTCTTCTATGGACCAGTTCCTGACTTACTCGGACGAGCGCGGCTTGCGCGAGCAGGTATGGAAAAACTACTACTCTCGTGGCGATAACAACGACGCGAACGACAACAAGCAGAACATCGTCAACATCCTGAAACTGCGCAAAGAACGTGTCGGGTTGATGGGTTACGACAACTATGCTGAGTGGCGTCTGCAGGACCGCATGGCCAAAACGCCTGAGGCTGCAATGGAGCTGATGATGGCCGTATGGCCAGCTGCTACCGCCCGGGCCCGCGAAGAGGTGGCCGACATGCAGAAACTGGCCAATGCTACCAGCAAAACCAAAATCACGATTGAGCCTTGGGACTACCGCTACTACGCCGAGAAAGTGCGCAAAGACAAGTACGACCTTGACTCTGACGAAGTGAAGCAGTACCTGGAACTGGGCAACCTGACCCAAGCCATGTTCTTTACGGCGGGTGAACTTTTTAACTTCAACTTCAAGCCGGTAGCCGAAGGTTCGGTGCCTGTGTTCCACGAAGATGTGAAGGTATGGGAAGTGACGGACAAGACCTCTGGCGAGCACATTGGCCTTTGGTACCTCGATCCGTTCGCGCGTCAGGGCAAGCGCTCTGGTGCCTGGGCGACTACGTACCGTGCCCACACTACTTTCGATGGCAAGAAGAACGTGCTGTCGTCTAACAACTCCAACTTCGTGAAGCCTGCGCCGGGCGAGCCTGTGCTGGTATCATGGGATGACGCGACCACCTTCTTCCACGAGTTTGGTCACGCGTTGCACTTCCTGGCTTCTAACGTAAAGTACCCGACGCTGAACAGCGGTGTGCGCGATTACACTGAGTTCCAGTCGCAGTTGCTGGAGCGTTGGTTGTCCACTGACAAAGTGATTAACCAATTCCTGAAGCACTACAAGACCGGCGAGCCGATGCCGAAAGAGCTGGTAGCCAAGATCGAGAAGGCGGCCACTTTCAACCAGGGTTTCGAAACGACGGAGTTCCTGGCGTCTGCCCTGATGGACATGCACTTCCACCTGGCCGACCCGAACAACCTGGACCCGGACAAGTTTGAGAAAGAGACACTTGCTAAACTCGGTATGCCGAAAGAGATCGTGATGCGTCACCGCTCACCGCACTTCGGACACGTGTTCTCTGGCGAGGGCTATGCCACTGCTTACTATGGTTACATGTGGGCGGACGTGCTGACGTCTGATGCCTCTGAGGCCTTCACAGAAGCTCCTGGCGGATTCTATGACAAAGACGTTGCCGCCAAACTGGTGAAGTACCTGTTTGCGCCACGCAACTCTATGGATCCGGCTGAAGCCTACCGCATGTTCCGTGGCCGCGATGCCAAGATCGATGCGCTGATGCGTGATCGTGGCTTCCCGGTGCCAAACAACCAAGGCAAAAAGTAAGCCTTATTCTAATCAGTATCAATACAAAAGCGCCCTGCAGGTATACCTGCAGGGCGCTTTTGTATTTACAATTAGGTTGCGCTTACGCTGGAGTTCCAGATGTCTTTATCAAGCTTCCAGTTGTGATGCTTTTTTTGCCAGATCACCATATACTTGCCTCTATCTATTAAAGAGTCGCCTTCACCACGCAAGGTATAGTTCCCCATTTCGATGGCCGTGTTTTCGCAGGGCTGTACTTCCAGGGTTTCCAGCCTGACGTTTTTTATACCCATGTCCATGGCACCCTGCCAAAACTCCTGTATACCTTGCTTGCCTTTTATCATTTCCATACCTGTCGGCAGCAGCATACCCTCGTCTGTGTATAAATTGGCGATGCCAGCAGCATTGCCGTTCGAGAAGGCACGCATAAACTTTTCGTTAGCACTTCTGATATTAGTGCTGATGTCAGTTGTAACTGTTTCCATAATCTAATCTGTTTATAGTTGGTGTTTATATTCATAAACCAAAGCACATACCTAATCCCTCAGGTATGAGGATTTTATTAAGTGTTTTAGCAGGTTTAGTTTAATTATCTAAACGAATAATTATAATAACAAATTGATTTTCCGATAGATAGGTATTGCTCTTTTGCGTTAATGCCTCAAACAGCAGGGTTAACCATGTAAAGTTGATAGCAAACTACTGGGCGGTTTTATTGGTGTGCACGGTTCCTGCCCGTACTGTAAGAGCATAGCAGGTAACTTTTATAGTCTTAACCCGTCAATAAGTACTGTTGTACCAAATCAGCAGGTTCAATTGAGAAAAGCTCTACGATACTGCATACTTATTTGTCTGCCGTTGCTGCTTGCCCTAAGCAAGGAAAGTCTCGCGCAGGCGCCCGAAGAGAAGCCCGAGGACAAACCCATGCTCAAGCTGGGTGGTGCGTTGCGCTTTAACTACAATCTCTCTACCTGGAAAAAGGATCAGTTGGAGCGGGGCGGTGACTTTGGCTTCGATCTCTTTCGCATTAACGCTGAGGCCGAGTACAAAGGCATCAAACTCAATGCAGAGTTTCGCCATTACTCCCAGGCCTTTGGCGGAGCATTCCTAAAGCAGGGCTGGTTCCAATACGACTTTAATGAAGGTTCCCAACTGCAGGTCGGCCTCAATCAGGTTCCTTTCGGCATACAGCAGTACAACTCCAACAACTGGTTTTTTAACATGACCTATTACGTCGGTTTTGAAGACGACCACGACATGGGCGTAAAATACATACGCGATACCGGACTGTGGCAATGGCAGGCGGCTTATTATAAGAGTGCCGAGGAGTTTGTGTTCGGACTGTCGGAGCCGAGCCCTAACCGCTATTCTTATGACGTGACGGGCCGCAACAAAGAAAACAACCAGCTCGACTTTAAACTGGTGCGGAGGCTTGGTGATAGCCTGACGCACGAAATAGGCTATTCCCTACAGGGCGGACTGCTTTACAACATCGACACCGAACGAAACGGAACACGTTATGCAGGTGCCCTTCACTACGAGTATAAATCATCCAACAGTCCCTGGAACATCAAACTGCAGGCCATGTTCTACCGCTTTCAGCCAACCTACGCAGCAGGTGCAGACCTCGACTTTGTAGAGATGGGGGCTTACGGCGCCAACTACAATGTAGCAAACCGCGGCGAGGTCTACACAGCAGGTATAGCGTATCATATACCCTTCGAAACCAAGCTTTTGCAAGGTATAGACCTGTACAATAATTATGGGTATTACAACAAACGGGAAAGCGGCTACGAAAATGCGCACATGAACGTATTGGGCGCTCTGTTTACAGCCGGGCCTATGTACATCTACACCGATGCGGCATTTGGGTATAACCATCCCTGGCTGGGACCAGAGTGGACAAACGCCTTCACCACTGGCACACCGGATGATACAAAGTGGCACATGCGCCTCAATATCAACATGGGCTATTACTTCTGACCTTTAAAACAAACAGCATGGGTAAAGTTAAAAGCAATATTAAAAAATCATTTGGGTTAGAGGTGAACGGGCCTGTTTTCTGGTCTTCTATTGTGATCCTGATCATCATCATTGCGCTTGTACTCATTTTCAGGAAAGGCGCGGAGGCCTTTTTCTCCACTGCTCAAACGGCGGTGACGGCCAATGCCGGGTGGCTGTTTATATTAAGTGTGAACCTGTTTGTCGCTTTCTGCTTTTTCATTGCCTTCGGGAGGTTTGGAAGCATCCGGCTGGGCGGGAAGGATGCCAAGCCGGAATTTTCAACTTCTTCCTGGTTTGCCATGCTCTTCAGTGCAGGTATGGGTATAGGGCTTTTATTCTGGAGTATAGCTGAGCCAATCAATCACTTCCAGACGCCGCCCATGGGGGAGCCCGGCACACCGGCTGCTGCGCGTCAGGCCATGAACTTTACGTTTCTGCACTGGGGACTGCATGCCTGGGCTATCTATGCGTTGGTCGCTTTGTCTTTGGCGTTTTTTACCTACAACCGGCAGTTGCCGCTCACGGTGCGGTCAGCATTTTATCCTTTTCTGGGTGAGCGTATCCACGGCGTCATCGGGCACGTGATCGATATTCTGGCTGTGATCGCTACGCTGTTTGGTCTGGCTACCTCGCTTGGACTCGGTGTAAAACAGGTGGCCGCTGGCCTCAATCACGTATTTCCGGCCATCACAAACGATATCACAACCCAGATCATCCTGATTGTAGTTATTACAGGTATAGCCACCGTGTCAGTGGTTACGGGGGTGGACAAAGGCGTACGTATTCTCAGTGAGTGGAACATCCGCATTGCGCTTCTGGTCCTGATCGCGGTGTTGTTGCTCGGGCCTACGGTTTTCATCCTGAGCTCCTATGTACAGAATACTGGCTATTACCTGGGTAATTTCCTGCAGCTCTCTTTCTGGAACGAAGCCTTCACGACCAATAACTGGCAGGGTTCCTGGACGGTGTTTTACTGGGCCTGGTGGATCTCGTGGGCACCTTTTGTAGGTATATTTGTTGCGCGTGTTTCCAAAGGACGCACAATTAAAGAGTTTGTGCTCGGGGTACTGATAGCGCCATCACTGTTGTCGTTTTTGTGGATGACTGCATTTGGAAGCACCGCCCTGCGCGATATACTGGCCGGAAACAACGCTATTTCCGAGGCGGTGGCGGCAGACATTTCAACTGCCCTCTTCGTGTTTTTTGAGCAACTGCCTTTTTCAACTGTGCTTTCTGTAATTGGCATCTTGCTGATTGCCGGCTTTTTCGTGACTTCCTCTGACTCTGGTTCTTTGGTGGTCGTGAGCCTTACCTCTGGCGGTATACCCAATCCTCCGGTGAGCACGCGCATTTTCTGGGCACTTTCAGGTGGCGCTATCGCGGCGGTGCTGCTGCTGGGAGGAGGCTTGCAGGCCCTGCAGACTGCCGTTATTATCACCGGGCTACCCTTTGCCATTATTCTACTGCTGATGTGCTATAGTCTGTACCGGGGCTTGAGTGAGGAACTGGAAGAAGAATTGAAGCTGGGACAGGCAAGTGAACGGAAGGCTTATCAGCAATTGGTGGCCGAAATGCTCGCCAAAAGGGCTCAGAAGCAAGCTATACCTAAAACGCCGAAAGCAGACGATACCCCAACTAAACCATTAGAATAAAGAAGCGCTATGATTGCAATTAATGCCATGATGGTCTGTCTGGACCTCAGTGAGATAGATGAAAAGCTGGTCGCTTTTGCACGTGCGATCTGTGAGCGTCTGCCGGTTCACAAAGTCTACTTCGTGCACAACATCAAGACCTCGGAGCTAAGCGAAGATTTTAGGGAGTGGTTTGGTGAGGTAGACCTGGCTGGTGAGATTGAGGGAAACATAACTGATATCGTGACCGAGCATTTTGCCGATGTCGCTCCATACGAGATTCTGGTCAGCGAAGAACCCAACACGGAAGTGATACTGGCTGATCTGGTGAAACGCTACAAAGTAAAACTGACCCTGCTGGGAAAAAAATTGAAAGGCAAAAGTACCAATGCGCTGGGCACCAAACTGCTCCGCATTCTGCCCTGCAGTATACTGGTATTCCCGGAGGCTAGTATTTTTGACATTGAGAAAGTGCTGGTTCCCATTGACTTCTCCAATACTTCCGTACACGCGCTACGCCTCAGCAAAAATCTGTCTGACCAGTTAGGTTTGCAGCTTGAGATCATGCACGTCTACCGCCTGCCGAGCCAGTTTTTTCCCCTGATTTCGGAGGAGAAAGCGGTTAGAAAAGCTGAGGAAGTGGTAAAAGGAAAGTTCGATGCCCTGCAAAAGCAGCATCCCGAGATAGTCGGTATACCTTATACCCTGGTAAGAGCGGCCAACAAGAGTGTAGCGGAGCGCATTAGCTTGAATATGGAGAAAGGAGGCCACGGGCTGCTGGTGCTGGGCTTGAAAGGCAACAACCCCATTCCGTCGCTGAGCCTTGGCAGTGTGCCAACCGAAATTTATAACTCAGATATAAATGTGCCGCTGTGGCTGGTTTATTCAGAAGAAGTGATAAATCAAAAATAATACTTCCTGGCTGGAATAAACGCTTCAGATAGTAATAGACAGGGGTGCTTCAAATTATTTTCAGAGCTTTTGTTTTCACAGGCAACTTTTCCAAAACACTATCGTATGTTCAGAGTTAATAAGTAAAATGCGCTCCGACTCAAGCGGGTATACTGTCCTGTTTCGTTGCCGCTGCTTCCAGATTACCTATTGCCACTTATGGACGAATTCTCTCTTTTTACCAGCAAGCTTCAAACTTGTGATTTGATAGTACTGACAGAAGCGGACGAAATCCGCACATACTGTCGTTTTTACGCAAATGGCCTTTACCAGGACCGCATGTTTATTTCGGATGTCTCTGTGAAAGAAAATCTGACGTTACTCAGCAGTGAGGAAGACGTGATTGATTGGAATGGCGTGCAGGACCTCCGGAAAAAATACTGTGAATCGTTGCAGTCTGGTGAAGGTATAAATGCGACGCCATCTGCTGAACCTGCCTAGCATTTTTTACGACACGACCGGGGCCAATGAGCTTTTGTGGAAAAGGCTGTAGAGCTTGCTTAACGGAGAGGTATAGCCTATAAAAAGCAAAGGCTCCTTTGAGGGGAGCCCTGCTTCTTCAAAGGATTGCCTGATAGGCAACCTTCAACTTTTAGCCGCTGCAAATATATGGATAATTATACCTATATCCGGTGCAGTTGGTGAAAAAAAATAATATTTTTGAACTTTCTTATCCAAATGTCATTTAATCTGGCTTGGTTGATGCCAAAAGGCCGTCTTAAGCACCCAGAAAATGACTTTGAAAATAAAACAGAAAGAGGGAGCCCGCGCTCCCTCTTTCTGTTTCTCGTCATGAGATTATATCGGACGCTTCTTACTTGTCGCTTTGATAGCCAACCAGTTTGATCATCTTATTGTAATTACCCAATAGCAGGAATGAAGGGGCCCACTGACCTACAAATAAAGCTTCTTCGTCTTTCTTCATAATTTTTAGGGTAGCCGAAACAGCCATTGAGCCTAATGCAGCCCATAAGAATACATCAGATGGAATACGGGAAGTATAGTCTTCGATAGCTGCAGCTACTGGTCCTTCTTTATGTTGTGGATTAACTCTGTCAGCTTTGTTTTTCAAATCCTGTGCGTCTCTTTTAAGATCTTGTGTGTCCATAGTTCTTATTTTGTTTAGATGGTACAATACCATACAAAACGAAATAGAACCATGATTGTTTGCAAAAATTGAAAAATATGGGGTTTGTAGGGCCCGGCAAGGCCATCAGGCGCTATATTATTGCAACAATATATGTAAATTGGCCCCCTGAAACGGAGGAGGGCCATCAGGCGTCCCCGTTTTGAGTCCGAACCCCATGACAGCCAATATTTTGGAGCTTTCCGCACTTCTTGAACCGCTGGCCGGCACGCCCCAAACCCACCTGGCGTTGGTGGTGCTCCTGCTGCCCCTCCTCGCCTTTGCGGTGCTATACCTGGCGGGCAAAAAGCTGCCCCGGCAGGGCGACTGGCTCGGGATTGGCGCCACCGGACTTGCTTTTGCACTTTCGATCTATCTCTTCACCCAGACCTGGAACACCGAGGTACACCATAGCCGGACTGTCTGGTTTAGTCTACCGAACAGTTTTATAGCAGACTTCACAGCAGGTATACTGCTTGATAACCTGACGGTGCTGATGCTGGTTATCGTTACGTTTATCTCGATGCTGGTGCAGCTTTTCTCGGTGGGTTATATGCATGGTGACAAAGGGTATAGCCGCTACTTTGCCTACCTGGGTCTCTTCACTTTCAGCATGCTTGGTATTGTGCTGGTCGATAACCTGCTGCTGCTCTTTATGTTCTGGGAGTTGGTTGGTTTGTCGTCATACCTGCTCATCGGTTTCTGGTACGAACGACCTGCTGCGATTGCGGCCAACAAAAAAGCTTTTCTGGTAAACCGGGTGGGTGACATTGGCCTGCTGCTAGGTTTGTTTGCCTTCTATACCTATTTCCGGACGTTTGACCTGGAGGCTTTGCGCACGCTGATGGGGGCAGGGGAGTGGCTGAACGGTACTTTTGTGACAGGCTATACCTTGCAGGGCATGGCTTGGTGGGTGGAGTTGAGTCCGTTGTTTCTGACGCTTGCCGGACTTGGCTTGTTTATGGGCTGCGTGGGTAAGTCGGCGCAGTTTCCGTTGCAGGTATGGCTGCCTGATGCGATGCAGGGCCCTACGCCGGTTTCTTCGCTGATACACGCTGCGACCATGGTAGCGGCTGGCGTATACCTGGTGGCGCGCTGCTACGCTTTCTTCACAGTAGATGCCCTCACAGTCATTGCCATCATTGGTGCCATCACGGCACTGCTTGGTGCCCTGGCGGCGCTCACCCAGTACGACATCAAGGCAGTGCTGGCCTTCTCCACCATCTCGCAGCTGGGTTATATGGTGATGGGTATGGGCACCGGAGCACACGATGCTTCGCTCTTCCACCTGACCACGCATGCTTTCTTCAAAGCAGCGCTTTTCCTCAACGCCGGCATCATCATTCATGCCATGCACCGCGGACTGCACCACACGCACCAACTCCCCGATGTCGATCCGCAGGATATTCGGAACATGGGAGGCCTGCGCAGGGCAATGCCACTCACCTTTTGTACCTATTTGCTGGCCGCCGCCGCACTGGTAGGTTTGCCACTGTTTTCCGGTTTTCTTTCCAAAGATGCTATTCTTTCCGGTAGTTGGGCATGGGCGCAGACGATGAGCCAGGCCAACGGGAACAGCCTGTACTTTGTAGTGCCTGTGATTGGTTTTACAGTGGTGCTCCTCACGGCTTATTACATGGGGCGGCATCTGTGGTTTATGTTCTTCGGTACTTTCCGTCTGCCATTCGATGTGCAGGCGCTTCGTTTGTCGGCAGGTCAGGAGATAGAGCGGGTGATGCTTCTACCTGTGCTATTGCTGGCAGTACTCTCACTGGGCTTCTTCTTTTCGCTTAATCCGCTGTCCTTTGCCGGAAGCTGGGTGATGCAGGGGATTAGCCTGACACAATTTTCGCAGGAAGGCGCGCTGCTTGCCGGTAGTTTGATTGAGGCCGTGACAACGCAGGATGCTGCCAACGGCACTGCTCACCTGATGATCGGGTTGCTGTCGGCGCTGCTAGGTATAGCAGGTATAGGCCTGGCCTTTGGCAGGTATAAAGGCAAAAGCAGCGAAGCATTGTTGCAGGAGCAGCCGCAGGGAGCTTTGGCGCAACTCTCTTATCATCATTTTTACCTGGATGCCTTGTACAGCCGCGTGCTGGTGCAGCCGGTGCTGTGGATGGCCCGCATGCTCTACCGCTTCGATAAACGGGTGATCGACTATACCCTGGAGTATGCCAGTAAGTGGCTGGTGGTGTTTTCCAAGATCGTGAAATGGTTTGATAGATGGTTTGTGGATGGTAGTGTGTGGCTGATCGGAGCGATGGCCAAAGTGCTTGGCCGCTTCGGGCGCGGAATTCAGAACGGTAAGGTGCAATCTTACTACGCCTACTCCCTTTTTGGATTTATTCTGATAATACTATACATCATGCTGAATTGATGTTAATTTTGCGATCAGGTTTTACAGGATGATCGGATCAGCAGGATGAAGGCTATACCTGTAAACCTCATACACAGTTCTGCTTCCAGCTTGTAAAGCAAATTGCGCAAGTCTATACCCTTACTCAGTAGGAGCTAAGGCTGAAAACAAAAAGGACCCGGCATCACACCGGGAAAAGCATACCAATAAAGATGCACACATGCGCAGTTGTGTGTCTTGATACGTGATAAAAGTGTCGTAACATATTGATGAATTATACTCTTTCCAGCCTTATTTTTCTTCCTCTGCTTGCGGCGCTTATAGTGTTGCTGCTACCGACGCGCATGCAGCGGGGCATAAAAGCAGTAGCGCTGGGCGGCACGCTGTTGCAACTGGCCGTAGCCGTGTGGCTATACCTGGGTTTCGATGGTGCTGCGGTGGCGAACGGACAGACAGGCTACCAGTTTGTGGAGAAGCTCGACTGGATCGGTTTTTCGCTGGGTAGTCTGGGGCGTTTCCAGATCGAATATTTTGTGGGCGTGGATGGCGTCAGCATCAGCATGGTGCTGCTCACAGGTATAGTAGGGGTGATCGGGGCGATCTCTTCCTGGAACATCGTAAAAAATGTGAAGGGCTACTTCCTGCTCTACCTGCTGCTCATGACCAGCGTGATGGGCTGTTTCCTGGCCCTGGACTTCTTCCTGTTCTACCTCTTCTTCGAGTTCATGCTCCTGCCAATGTACTTCCTGATCGGCATCTGGGGAGGGCCGAAGCGGGAATATGCTGCGCTTAAATTCTTCATTTATACCCTGATCGGTTCGTTATTTATCCTGGTCGTGATGATCGGGCTCTATACCTCCGTGATCGATCCGGAAGCAACGGCGCAGCAAATGGGGCTGATCGGGCAAAACGTTCCTGCCAGTCTGGACATGGTTCGCCAGGTACAGCAGATGCTGCAGCAGGGCGCGATCAGTGAGGCCGACATGGTGCGGACCTTTAGTATACCTGCCATGATGGAGCCGGCTAACTTTATACCGGGTAGCCTGCTGCATGTGTTCTCGGGCGTATCTCTCTTCGATCTGCCGATACGCTTTGTTGCTTTCCTGCTGGTATTGGCGGGTTTCCTGATCAAAGTGCCCTCGGTGCCCGTGCATACCTGGCTTCCTGATGCGCACGTGGAGGCACCAACACCCATCTCTGTGCTACTGGCAGCAATCCTGCTGAAGGTGGGCGGCTATGGTCTGATTCGCATTGCATACCCTGTTTTCCCGGATGCGGGCGCTTATTTCTCCACTTTTGTCGGCGGGCTGGGAGTGCTCTCTATTATTTATGGGGCACTCTGCGCATTGGCCATGAACGACCTCAAGAAACTGATTGCTTACTCGTCGGTATCGCACATGGGCTTTGTGCTGCTGGGCCTGGCCTCGCTCACAAATGAAGGCGTGAACGGCGCGATCTATATGATGTTCAGCCACGGCCTTATCTCGGCCATGCTTTTCCTGGTGGTAGGGGTGATCTACGATCGGGCACACGATCGCATGATCCTGAATTTTCGGGGACTTGCCAAGCGCATGCCGGCCTATACCGCTTTTGTTGTGATCGCCTTTTTTGCTTCGCTGGGTTTGCCGGGCTTCTCAGGTTTTATTGCCGAGCTGCTGGTGCTGCTGGGTAGTTTCAGTGCACCGGAGGCAACAGGTATGCTGCCGCGTTGGATGGCGATCGTGGCCGTGATCGGTCTGTTGTTATCGGCGGCTTATTACCTGTGGGCGCTGCAGCGCATGTTCTTTGGCAAGTACTGGATCTTCCCGGAGCTGCGCCAGAAGGCCATCATCTCCGACCTTACCAAGCGCGAGTACCTGATGCTGGTGCCGCTGGCTATTCTGGCTTTTGTCTTCGGCATTTTCCCGCACCTGCTCCTCGACAAAACAGGCATGACGGTGACAGGCTTTACGGAACTGGTGCTGCGCAACGGACAGCAACAGCTGAACATCTTGCAGACCATTTTAACAAAATAATACCCGCGCCTGAGGGGGTATACCTCCAGGTGCCATGACTTATACCTTAACCGACACGTGGAAGAACAGGCAGCACAACTCACCCAGGCCATCGACAGCATTTTAGCTGGAGCAGGGTCGCTGCTGCCCGAATTGCTGCTGGCCATTTTCTTCCTGCTGCTGGTCACGCTCGATCTCTTCAAATCCAAAACGGTTAAGCGGCTCCTGCCTTGGGTGGCGATGACCGGACTGTTTTCGGTGCTGGTGTTATTGGTGTTGGGGCCACAAGGTATAGATGGGGTGCAGTTTCTCAATCTGCTGCGCTCTGACGGCATCGCCCGCTACACAGGTATACTCTTTAGTTTGACGGGGATCTTTACGATCCTCCTCTCACTTCAAAACCCGAAAATAGAAAAGCGCAAACAGGGTGAAGGCCGGGGCGAATACTATGCCCTGATCCTGATGCTGGTGCTGGGCCTCAACCTGATGTCCAAATCAGTGAATTTACTGATGGTTTTCCTGGCGATTGAGGTTGTTTCCATTGCCTCCTACATCCTGACACTCAGCCTGAAAGAAGAAAAAAGAGCGGTGGAGGCCGGCCTGAAGTATGTGCTCTACGGTACACTGTCGGCAGGAGTGATGCTCTACGGCATGTCGTTCTTTTATGGCCTGACTGGTTCGCTGGACTATACCTTGGTTTCGTTCTGGCGCAGTCTGCTCGATGCCAGTCCGCTGATGGTGACGGTGGCGGCCATACTGGTATTTGCTGGTTTCCTGTTCAAAATATCGGCTGCGCCATTTCACTTCTGGACGCCGGATGTGTACCAGGGGGCACCGATGCCAATCGTAGCCCTGTTCTCCACGGGTCCTAAAATGGCGGGCATCATCGTCATCATGCGTTTTGTGGCTGCCTTCGCCGACCCGACCATTGTCAGCGCCTTTGCCGATGTGCAGCTTTTCTTAGGTATAGCCGCCCTGGCTACGCTTGCGGTAGGCAATTTTACTGCGCTCTGGCAGCGCAGTCCGCGTCGCCTGATGGCTTTCTCATCGGTGTCGCATGCGGGTTTTCTGCTGATGGCGCTGCTGGCCTTTGGGAGTGACTATACCGTGAGCATACTCTTCTACATGACGGTATTGCTTTTCATGAACTTCGGTATATTCCTGTTCCTGCAGATGGCCGAAGAAGACTGGCAGGTGCGCACGCTCGAAGATTTCCAAGGGCTGGGGCCTCGTGTTCCTTTTGCCGGCATCATGGCGCTGCTCTTTCTGCTCTCTTTAACAGGTCTTCCGCCACTGGCCGGCTTTATGGGCAAATTGCTGGTGTTTAGCAATGTTTGGGAAGCCTATACCGCCTACGGGCAGCCGATGCTGCTGGTTTTGCTGGTGGTGGGTATTCTGCTGACAGGGGTTGCTTTATTCTACTATATCAAAATACCGTATCACCTTTTCCTGAAAAGGAATCAAACTGCCGAAAATTTAGTTATTTCACTGTCAAATAAGCTGCTGCTGGTTTTTTTCGCCCTGCCGCTGCTGGTCCTCTTTTTTAAACCTGACCTGCTGCTGCACTGGATAGAGAAACTGCTGGCCTAGATACTTTTACAGCCCTATGAGCGATTCCATTAAGCACGAATGCGGTATAGCCCTGATCAGGCTCCGAAAACCAATCGAATATTACGTTGAAAAGTATGGCACTCCGATGTACGGTGTCAACAAGCTATACCTGCTGATGCAAAAGCAGCATAACCGCGGCCAGGACGGGGCAGGGGTAGCCAGTATCAAGATAGATGCCGGTCCGGGTATGGAGTATATCAACCGCTTCCGTTCTGTAAAGACCCGCGCCATCGACAGTATTTTCGGGAAGATCGGCAAGGAGTTTAAAAAGCTGAAAGAAGAGCATCCTGAGAAAGCCCGGAACACGAACTGGGTATGGGAAAACCTCCCTTTTCTGGGCGATGTATACCTGGGGCACCTGCGCTACGGAACGCACGGCGTCAACAGTATAGACAACTGCCACCCGATGGTGCGTGAAAACAACTGGCGCAGCCGCAGCCTGGCCGTGGCCGGTAACTTTAACATGACCAACGTGGACGAGCAGTTCCAGAAACTGATCGAACTGGGTCAGCATCCAAAGCAAAAGACTGATACCATTACGGTGCTCGAAAAGATTGGCCACTTCCTTGACGAGGAAAACCAGATGCTGTTCGAGTCTTATAAAGACGAATACTCCAATAAAGAAATAACCTCCCTGATCGAAGATAACCTGAGTCTGCAGCGTGTGCTTAAGCGCGCCTGCAAGGACTTCGATGGTGGCTATGCCATGGCAGGCCTAACCGGTTACGGCGCCTCTTTTGTGGTGCGCGACCCGAATGGTATACGCCCGGCTTATTATTACATGGACGATGAGGTGGTGGTGATTGCCTCTGAAAAGCCGGCCATCAAGACTGCCTTCGATATCGAGTACAGCGAGATAAGAGAGATCACACCAGGTCATGCCCTCATTGTGGACAAGGCC
Source organism: Pontibacter sp. HSC-14F20 (assembly GCF_019599265.1). Classification (GTDB taxonomy): domain Bacteria; phylum Bacteroidota; class Bacteroidia; order Cytophagales; family Hymenobacteraceae; genus Pontibacter. The sequence continues at coordinate 204,548 of NZ_JAHZTC010000007.1, forward strand.
GGTAACGCTGACTTGAAAGAGATCATGCCGCAACTCGAGAAAAAGTCCTGCAGCTTTGAGCGCATCTACTTCTCCCGTGGTAACGACCCGGAAATCTATGAAGAGCGCAAGAACATGGGCCGCCGCCTGTGCCCGCAGATTCTGGAAGCCATTGATTACGACCTGAAAAACACGGTGTTCTCTTATATCCCGAACACGGCGGAGTCCTCGTGGTTAGGTATGATGAAAGGAATCGAGGATTACCTGCGTACGTACCGCAAGCGAGCCATCCTGAACCAGGAGCTAAGCGAAGAACAGCTCGACGAGATTCTACAGTTTAAGCCCCGTGCCGAAAAGCTGGTGATCAAAGACGTGAAGCTGCGTACCTTTATCACCGACAACAATAGCCGCGACGACCTGGTAACGCACGTGTACGATACGACTTACGAGGTGGTGAAAAAAGGCATTGACACACTGGTAGTGCTTGACGACTCCATCGTGCGCGGCACAACGCTCGAGAAAAGCATCATCCGCATGCTGGACAAGCTGGAGCCCAAGAAAATCATCATTGTTTCCTGCGCACCACAGATCCGCTACCCGGATTGCTACGGCATCGATATGTCGCGCGTGAAGGAATTTGTGGCTTTCCGTGCCATGCTGGCTTTGTTGAAAGATCGTGGCCTGTACTACAAAGTAGACGAGGTATACGACAAAATACAAGCAGTACAAGGTACGCCGGCTATCATGGAGACCAACTATGTAAAGGAGCTGTTTGACCTCTTCACGCATGACGAGATTTCCGCCAAGGTATCAGAAATTGTGAAGGCGCCGGAGGTGAATGCCGAAGTGCAGGTAATTTATCAACGCATCGAAGACCTGCACCTGGCCTGCCCGAACCATAGCGGCGACTGGTACTTTACCGGCAACTACCCAACTCCGGGCGGTACCCGCGTCGTAAACCGCGCCTTCATGAACTTCGTGGAAAACAAGGCCGTACGCGCTTACTAATAAAGATTTGACTTCATTTCAAAAGCCTGTTCTGATAAAGGACAGGCTTTTTTTGTAAGCAGTTTACACTCCAAGCGAGGTATAGCACAGTCCTATGCTTATAGCCATGGTCGCAAAGAGGAACTGTATGAGATTGCGGAGAAGTCTGTTAAAGTGAATGGGGCAAAAGCTAAGAGAGGTGCCTCTTCAATTAGGGACACCTCTCTTATACTGAAGAAGCTTATTTAGTTGCCTCGTTGAGCGACTCTTGGACCAGATTTGCTGGTATCGAACCTTGGGGCGCCATCTGGCTTTGTCGTACGGATCGGTCCCATTCTGTTAGAGATAACCAATGGCATGGCACCAGCCACAATTTTACCGTCCTGCACATCAGACTTTTTATATACTGCAACTGTCAACCAGTCATCAACATAGGCTTCGCCCTCAAAGCTAAAGCAATCCATAAATGAAATAGTATTGTTAGCTGCGTCCAGAATGCCTGATTTGAAGAAGCTTGTTGTTTTGGTTTCGCTTGCAAATTGGTATTCGCCTTTCACATCAAGATAGTACTGGCTGAGGTCAAGGTTCGAGGTATACTTGATCAAGTAGTCATACTCATAGCAACTGCCATTCGATCTAAGCCTTTTAGGTGTGATGCTGGATCCGGTCTGAGATAGGCTGAACTGGGCACTGCTTGCCATGAAGTCGACAGAATTGGATGTGCAATCGCCGTGATTCTGAATAGTTGCCCGCACTTTACCGTCTTCCTGGCCATATACCCAGTTAACTTCTGCTATACCTTGAGCATTGGTATTGGTCGTGTTAGTACTTACGGTGCCACCACCCTGCACCACTTCCCAGTTTACCTGGGCATTTGAAACCGGTTGCCCGGAAGGATCTTTTACGCTTACCTGTATCGGTGAGGCCATGGCCTCACCAGGTATACCGGCTTGGTCATTGCCGTCATGCACCTCAATAGTGTTACAAACAATAGGGTCGTCATCACCACAGCTTGTGAGGGTAGCACAGAAAATCAAGACGAGTGTCAGTTTTATGCAGTTTAAGGGCTTCATGAAATAAAACTTTGGGAATTAGAGATAAGCAAGGACAGTATGGATGCGCAATGCTACCATGCATTGAGTGGAGTGTGCCTGTAAATACGATTCTATCTCTTTATTGTTATATACAATTAAGCATTTTATTCCTAAAGTATGATTTTATTGTATCAATAGGGGGTTACTTCATTAAATCAACAAAAGCCATGATGGCAAAAGCGACGGTGCCGCCAAAGACAGAGAACTTCGTGATGGGGGAGGCGTTGGAAAGAAATGCGGTGTGCTGGTTGTATTTGATGACGCCCATGAGCGTGAGGGACAGGTATAGGAATAACGCCAATGGAATGAGATTGAAAAGAATTTCGAAAATGCCGCTTGCCATGGGTACTCCTGAATTTTGATGGGTCTGATGCAAATATAGGTATAAATGGCTGGCAGCCGTATCTTTGCCAGGAACAATACATCGATATCAGCTTATTTTACCCGCATGACCCTCACCAGAATCTGCAAAGCCTTTTACGAACTGACCCCCAGCGAACTTTACGACATGTTGCGATTACGCAGTGAGGTGTTTGTGGTGGAGCAAAACTGTGTGTTCCCCGATATGGACGACAAGGACCAGCTGTGCCATCACATCTTGTTCTACAACCCAGATCAGGTGTTGGTTGCCACCTCCAGGCTGGTGCCCACAGGCGTATCTTACCCAGACATGATGTCGATTGGGCGCATTGTGACGAGCCAGTTGGTGCGTGGTGCAGGAGTAGGCAAGGAGCTCGTAGAAATGTCTATTCAGGAATGTTATCGTTTGTTTGGGGAGGGGCCGATCCGGATAGGGGCGCAGTTGTATGCCAGAAAGTTTTATGAGCGCTTTGGCTTTGAGCAGTCGAGTGAGGTATACGATGAGGACGGAATCGATCACATCAAAATGGTGAAGCAGGTATAGCAATAGGGTAAAATATAGCGTTTTTTTATTATCTTGTATTATAATCCCGAGACGCTATGAAAACAAGGTTTGCATACCAGTACTTTCTGCTGCTAACTCTGGCTATTGGTCTGGGTGCCTGCACAAACAAAGAAGATGACTATCTCAGCAAATACTGCCCCGGCTCCTGCACAGAAATAAGCGGACAAGTGCTGCGTGGCAATGGCCAGCCCATGGCTAATGTACAGCTCAGTGCTACCTGGAGAGACATGCATTACCTGAGTGGCGGTACGATCCGGAAAAAAGCCGTGGCCTATACCGACGACAGCGGCCGCTATACCTTGCGCCTTCTGGTTCGTGATGATGAAATTAATAACGGGCATTTCGAGGTTCAACCCTACGGAGTTTCCTGTAGTCAATCAGCGTGTCCTTCCTTTAATTTCTTTTGGGAATTCGAGTTCAAACGCGATACCACCTTCACCCACGATTTTGTGATCGATTAAAGCACCTGCCCGGTGGCTATACCTGTCTAAACCGCTATACCTGATGCAGCATTCGCTATACCCTTTTCTGCTTGTATTTGCTCTTCTGATCAGCTTTCCTGCCATGGCGCAGACGCAACGTGCTCAACACATTGGCCTGCACATCGGGGCTGCTTCCCCCATAGGCGATTTCAAGAAAGACCGTTTTGAAGATGACTATCCACCGATGGCCAGGAGAGGAGTGAATGTGCAGGGGAGTTACCGTGTGGAAATAAAGTCTTATCTGGCAATAGGTGCCTCGGCAGGATTTCGTTTTCACCGCTTTGATATGGATGCCCTGGCGGCACCTGACGATGCACTGGCGCTACGCCGCGATGCTACTGGCTGGAAAAGCACCTATGCGCTGGCCGACCTATACCTGCAAACTCCTCCGGGCCAATTATACGGATTTGTGAAAGGGTCTTTGGGTACTGCTTACAATAAATCACCTGAGGTGCAGGTCGATACTCCCTACGGTCCCATCCGCCGCAGCTCTGACACAGCGTTGGTGCCCGCGTATGGTATAGCCAGCGGATTTGCGATTCAGGACGGACGCTTCCTGCTATCGGTAGAAATTGGCCTGCTCGCCGCCCAGCCTACTTTTAATGTAACCAATGCACAGGGCGCCAGAAGTACCTTGAAACAACCCATGCACACGATCAACTCCATGCTGGGCCTGAACTATACCTTGTAATTGTGTAGGAAACCAAAAGGCCCGGACAAAAATTGCCGGGCCTTTTGGCTTGAGTAGTAAGCTGCTTAAATCACCATCACCAGTTTCGCGAATGTGTCCACCATGTGCAGAAGCCTGGTTGTTAGTGGGACTTTCTGCTCTTCTGCTGGTTCCGCTGCTTCCGTCAGGGTTATAGATGCATCAGATACTGTCAAGTTTGTAACTTCACTTGTCACAGGGCAACTAGCGGTAGCGCATAGTGTTTTGCTGTTTCCTCCCTGCGACAGGCTAATGAAAAGCAGCCCTCCTAACATAATCAGTCCTGTTTTTTTCATAGCGGTGCGGGGTTTACTTGCGCAAAATAGCCAGGGCTTCGCCGGAAAGCTCCACCTGCGCCTGCTCAGATAAGGTATACTGCAGCGCAGGTATAGCCACGTTGTTTAAGGTCAGGTAGCTGCGGTTGCGGATATCCAGGTTGGCCTGCTGAATCTTATTATCCGGATGAATGAGCAACTTGGAGTCGCTTTCGGGGCTGGTGCCTGTCTCGGCGTGCAGGTGCTGTAGCTCATTACCGTGCAGCTGCACCATCACGCCGTTGTCAAGTTCCAACCTGAGGCTGTCCTGCTTAAATCCCATCAGCGAAGTGTTCAAGTAATTAACTTTATTCAGGCGCTGGACGTTAGTCACCTGTTCGCCATGAAGCGTATGCTTGGCATTGGCACGAAGCATTTTCAGCATAGGCGTTTTGATGATCAGGTGTGGAGAGCCCCAGCCCTTTACGTCTTTCTGTTTATCATTAGTAGCCACATCGATCTGCAGTGTTTTGTTTTCCTGGCTGATCTGCACCACCTCTTCATTGCCCTTGTACAGGTATACCGCCTGTACGTCGCCCGGCTCGATCAACACTTTGAGCATGTCGCCGGCATTCACTTCCACCTCATCAAAACCATTAAAGTCCATGACCACATAGTTTTTGTAGGGATCCTGATATGACTTGGTGTTGTACTCGGCTTTCAGGGCGATGTTGTAGGTAGCCAGTGCGCTTAAGAGCACCACTAGAGCGAAGAGTAAAAGTTTATTGCTGGTTTTCATGGTTTCTGCTCGATTTCTTGTTCGTAATTTTCTGATTTGTACACCTGGTAGCGCTGCTGTATCTCGTCCAGGTCAATTTCAAGTACAAAGATATTTCTGAAAAACTCCGGCAGGTCCTGCTGCAGGAAGCGCTCTTTGCGTTGCACTTTTACCTTCTTCACGGCATCCGGTGTCACAAAAAATCCAATGCCGCGCTTGTTGTAGATCACCTCCTGGTTCTGAAGCTGCTCGTAGGTGCGCATCACCGTATTGGGGTTCACCTGAAAGGTCACCGCCAGGTCGCGCACCGAGGGTATCTTGTCTTCTGCTGCCCACTTGCCCAGCAAAATCTGGTCGCTGACGTGCGCCGCAATCTGCAGGTATATGGGCTCATTCTCTTTAAATTCCATGCTTTTCCTCCCCTAAACTTGCTTTTCCTTTATTTTGAAATAGGCCACTACCCAGCTTACAAGTGCCAGCACAACCAGCAACGTCACCATCAGCATCTCATTTCCTTCGTAGACACCTACTTCAAAGCGCTTGTCGTCTTCCATAAAAAAGGCAGCTGAGAAAGGATTTACAGCGGTAAAGTCGCGTCCCAGCATCGCCTGCACCGCCTGCTTATTCAGGTTGTAAAGCAGCAAAATGCCCAAGAAACCTGCAAAAGTCGTTTTGATAAAATGGTTTTTGTTGAAGTATGCCGAACCCACCAGCATCAGTGCATTGAAAAGCGCATAAAAGGTCAGTAGTATGTGCAATGCGGGCTCAGACGTGAGAATATTGATCATGTCCGGCTCAGGTCCCACACGCGGGTCGATGCTGAGCAGAAGGTAGACGATCAAATAAAAAGAAGGTATAAACAACAGCAGGTAGATCGGGAATGAGTAGAGCCAGCCGACCAGGTACTTCTCGAACTGAGAAGCGGGCAGGGTCAGGAAAGCGATCGCCTTTTTTTTGTCACCCAGCTGCGCAAACACGGTGCTCGAAAACACCATGCCCGCCCCGATCATAAAAAACATGAAAAAGACGGACTGCTCAGTAGCTGACATTGGTCTGGATGCCATGTAACTAGCTGCTCCTATGATCAGAAACATGGCACCCAGCAGCACGCCCAGCGACATCAGGTAGGTTTTGTAGTGCTCTACGGTATGCTTGCGAAACAGCAGCGCAAAACGGCTCGGATTAAAGTGATTGTTCATAGTGAGGTCTTTGAAGAATTTCGGTTACAGATGTGTTGCCACTGGTGATGGCGTTGAAGAGCAGCTCCATATCTACTTTGCTGTAGTTGCCCATCAGGTTAGGCAGAATGGCCTGCTTGCCGCGTAGCGCGTCTTCGGTATAGAGGGCATTGTTAGCTTCCGCCTCAGGTATAGTCGTAAAGGTGAGCCGCTCGCTGATGGCATCCAGTGACTCGTTCAGCACGATCTCCCGTTCATGCACCACCACCAGCGTATCGATCAGGCTGTCGAGGTCGCGCACCTGGTGGGTGGAGATGACGATGCAGCGATTCTCGGTGAGGGCAGAGGCAATGATGCGGCGGAACTGAACTTTGGAAGGTATATCCAGGCCATTGGTCGGTTCGTCCATAAGCAGCACGCTGGTGTTGGTGGCCAGACCGAAGGCAATGATGGCTTTCTTCTGCTGCCCAAACGACATTTTGCTGAACACAGCATGTGCTGGCACTTCAAATTCGGAGAGGTAGCGGTAAAAGGCATCTTCGTCGAAAAAAGGATAAAAGGCAGCTGTGTTTGCCACAAATTGTTTGGCTGTGAGCGAAGGCATGTAAATTTCTTCCGGAATGAAATAAAGATTTTCGAGCATAGCCGGTTGCCGTTTGTGCGCATCAAAGCCGTTTACCCGGCAACTGCCCTCCAGTGGGAAAACCAAACCGACCATGTTTTTGAGCAACGTGGATTTGCCCGCCCCGTTCTTGCCCAGCAGTCCGTAAATGTGGCCCTCCTGCAGCTTCAGATTTAGGTTCCGGAACAGCAGCGACTTGCGGCTATACCCAAAACTAAGGTTCTCGATCTCTATCATCTGGGTTTGTTTTAGTGTATTAGTTAATTAGTACACTACAAATGTAACTATTGTTTTATCAATACCAAATTATTTTAAAAAAATATTTGATTTAAGGTATATAAGCTTTGGGTCAGGCACTTGCCTGGCTGGTATACCTGAGCGGCGCAGGTAACTGGGGAATATAAAAGTGGGAAAAATAGAAGTGAGAATGAGGATCTGAGAACAGATCAGGCACTGCTATACCTTGAAAGCAGGGTGATGGTAGAGAGCCAGGTATACCTGCTCGGCGTCCTGCTTTTCGAATATTTTCTGTGATGCTCCGAAGTCGAGCACGAGTTTGGCGGTTTGCTCTTCTGTCTCAGGTTTAAAGTAAGCAAAGCACAGTTTGCCGATATCCAGCAGGAACACAGCCCGCGTATCGCCGCTGCCGAGCTGTATGCTTATAAAGTTGCCGTTTGAGTGTTGCATGGCTATCCCTTCACCTGCTTAGGTATACGTCAGTTCCGGAATTTCTGCGTGATCATCAAACCATGTCTTTCGCTTTGCAGCACGGCTATACCTACCCGCCCGAAGCGCAGGTGCAGGATATTGGCCCGATGCCCCGGCGACTCCATCAACCCTTCGTGGGCAATATCAAGGGTGGGAGCCAGCGCCAGATTTTCGCCCGCCGCCCGGAAAGAGATATGGGCAGCCCGCATTCTGTCCGCAGCGCTGGCCCCTTCCGGTGAGACATGCGAGAAATAACCCCGCATAAACATATCAGCCGCATGACGACGGGCAACAGTCGTGAGAGCTGTGTCTGCCTGCAGAGGCTGCAGCCCCTTGGCGATGCGTTCCTGATTCAGCATTTCGAGCATGCGGGCCTCCAGTTCCGGCTTTGGCAGGAAGTCATCGGTGGTGAAAGGCAACTCAATGTACTGTTCCGACTCGGTTGCAATAGTGAGTTCGTTGAGGGTGCGCTCGGACACCCGTTCAAATACAGCCGCCAGTTCATCTTTGGCCAGATGGGTATAGGCACCAAATCTGCCGGTTATACTGCTCTCCTGTACATAGTGCTGCAGGCGCTCCGGCAATGGCAGCAGCAACAGCAGAATGGACATGATAGCGATAACGATGATACCGCTCAGTAGCCCGGGCAGGGTGCCAAGCGCCTTATTCACGGGGTGGTCGTGCAGCCTTTCCGAAAACAGATCCAGAAGAAGCGAGCCGATGAACTGAATGAGCATGCTGGAGAGTACCGCGATGACAAAAAAGGAGATGGGCGGAATCCAGTACATACTCCAGTCGGTGGCGCGGCTGAGCCAGTCGGCGAGCGAAGGGTATAGCCGGAAGCTCAGCACCAGACTACCCACCCAGCGCACCAGATCCAGCAGACTGAAGGCAAAACCACGGCGCCAGCCCATGTAAGCGCTGACCAGCACGATCAGGAAGAGAAGAAAATCAAGGGTGTTCATTCGGGTTTTTTAGCGGTAATACGAACTGGGAGCACACAAAGATAGAAGCGGCAGGCGCTCCGGCTCTGCCCGTTGCTGACATTTTATCTAAGGTATGGCACGACTATTTACAGGCTTTCTGCGTACATGAAAAAGTCCTAAAAAGGACATCATCAGCTACCTAAGTTACAAATTCCTTATGAATATTACCGTATACCCCGGCACTCCCTATCCGCTTGGTGCCACTTGGGATGGAGAAGGTGTGAATTTCGCCCTGTACGCCGACAACGCAACTGGCGTAGAACTATGCCTTTTTAACACAACGGAAGACGAAAGCGAATCGGTGAAGATCAAGATGACCGAACGTACCCATCAGGTATGGCACGCGTATCTGCCCGAGATCAAGCCTGGTCAACTGTATGGCTACCGCGTGTACGGACCTTACGATCCGTCCAACGGCCACCGTTTTAATCCGAACAAACTCCTGATCGACCCTTATGCCAAAGCCATATCAGGCACCATAAACTGGCACGACTCCCTCTTTGGTTATGAAATAGGCAGCCCCGAAGAAGACATGAAAATGAGCACGCTCGACAGTGCTCCCTTTATACCTTGCAGCGTGGTCGTTAACCCGAGCTATGATTGGGAAGGAGTGAAGCAGCCGAAGATCCCCTATCACAAATCGATCATCTACGAAGCGCACGTTAAAGGCCTGACCAAGCTGCACCCGGATATTCCGGAGGAGATTCGGGGCACCTATGCGGCCATTGGTCATCCGGTGACCATCAAGTACCTGCAGGAGCTAGGAATCACGGCTATTGAACTCATGCCGGTGCACCACTTCATCACCGACCGGCACCTGGCCGATCAGGGCCTGACGAATTACTGGGGCTACAATTCCATCGGTTTTTTTGCGCCGGATGTACGCTACTCGAGCAGCGGTACGCTGGGAGAGCAGGTGGTGGAGTTTAAGAACATGGTGAAGGCGCTGCACAAAGCAGGTATAGAAGTGATCCTGGATGTGGTGTACAACCATACCGGAGAGGGCAACCAGATGGGGCCTACGCTGTCGTTCCGGGGTGTGGATAACTCATCTTACTACCGCCTGGTAGAGGAAGACAAGCGCTTCTACATGGACTACACCGGCACGGGCAACACCCTCAACGCGATGATGCCGCCGGTGCTGCGCCTGATTATGGACAGCCTGCGCTACTGGATTCTGGAGATGCACGTCGACGGTTTCCGTTTTGACCTGGCCGCCACGCTGGCCCGGGAACTGCACGAGGTGGATCGTCTCGGCTCGTTTTTCGACATTATCCACCAGGACCCGGTTATCTCACAGGTAAAGCTCATTGCAGAGCCCTGGGACATTGGGGAAGGCGGCTACCTGGTAGGTAAATTCCCGCCGGGCTGGGCCGAGTGGAACGGCAAATACCGCGACTGCATACGCGATTACTGGCGCGGTGAGGAAAGTACTCTGGCTGAGTTTGCAGAGCGTTTTACGGGCAGCTCCGACCTGTACCGCGACGACTACCGCCGCCCCACTGCCAGCATCAACTTCATTACGGCACACGACGGCTTCACGCTCAACGACCTGGTGTCGTACAACGAAAAGCACAACGAGGCCAACGGCGAAGACAATAACGACGGCGAGAGCCACAACCGCTCCTGGAACTGCGGTGCCGAGGGGCCTACAAAAGACAAGAAGATCATCGAACTGCGGGACAGACAGAAGCGCAACTTCATGACTACGCTGTTTCTCTCGCAGGGAGTGCCCATGCTGGTGGCCGGGGATGAGATAAGCCGAACACAGCAAGGCAACAACAACGCCTATTGCCAGGACAATGAAATATCCTGGGTCAACTGGCTTACTGCCGACAAAGAACTACTGGCCTTTACGCAGCAACTGATAGAACTGCGCCGTAATCACCCGGTGTTCTGTCGCCGGCGCTGGTTTCAGGGGCAGCCAATCAAAGGAGTGGGAGTAGAAGACATCGCGTGGTTTCTGCCCGATGGCTCGGAGATGACCGAGGAGCACTGGAACCAGGATTTTGCCAAATCGCTGGGGGTGTTTCTGAACGGGCGCGGGCTACACTCGGTTGGTCCTAAAGGGGAGCAGATCATTGACGATAGCTTCTACCTGATTTTTAATGCTCACCACGAAGACCTGGACTATACCTTGCCAAACGCAAAATACGGCACGCAATGGACCAAAATACTGGACACCCACCACCACGAGATCAAAGACGACGGACCTACTGTAGAAGCTGGCGGAAATATCCGGATTGGAAGCCGCTCTATTGTGCTGCTGCATCATCCGGTGGGGCAACTGGTGGGAGGATAATATCAACTAAAACAAAACAACCATGGAGCTGAACATCAAACACGATAAAGAATACCAGCAATTTACCGCCAGCCTGGGCGAAGAAGATGCTGAACTGGCCTATGCCACTCCTTCAGAAGAAGTGATGGACTTTACACATACCTTCGTGCCGGAGTCGGCTCGGGGTAAGGGAGTGGCCAATAAGCTGATAGAGGAGGGGCTGTGCTATGCAGAGGAGAACGGGAAAAAAGTGATCGCGACCTGCCCGGTGGTGAAGAAGTTCATCCACAGAAATCCGGATTATCAGAAACTGTTACACCAATAGCCTGCACACAATAAAAGCAGAATAGGTATAGCTTGCCCTTAAAGCGGTGGGCTATACCTATTTTTAGGTCAGGACTTGTAGCGCGCGATGTAGGCAATAGCCGAAAGGACGAGCGGGTGCTTGGCCTGCATCTTTTCTATCAGTTGCTCCATCACCAGGTAATCGCTCACCGCCGTACTGATCTCACCGCACAGCAGCAGGTATTTGTACTTGATCACACTGATGTAGCACTTGTCATCATTATGGAGCATAAAGTTGCAGATATTCAGGTATAGCTCCTGAGCCGTCTTATCACTGAGCTCGATATTTAACGTGTCTTTTATTGCTTTTCTGGCGCTTTTCTTTTGCATAATAGTAGGAGGTTCTTCATGCAAACAGGCATGCTGAGGTATAGGACGGCTGAAAAGCCGGATGAAGCTCGAGCCAAGTTTTACCGGAAAGAAAATACCGGTAGAGGCGCTTGCCAGAAGTGGGTGGGCGAAGCGAACGAGAGTATTCTGTTAAGGTATAAGGTAATGTTGTAGCTGCGCTGGCAGGGCTGTATGAGCCAGCACAGCTGTGTTGCTATTGTTTTACAAGCTGAATTTCACAGTGAAGGCGTATCTCATCGCTCACCACAACACTGCCGGCTTCGGTTACGGCATCCCAGCTGAGGCCAAATTCTTTTCGCTTGATCTTGCCATCCACACTAAAACCGGCTTTGGTCTGTCCGTAAGGATCTACGACGGTACCATGGTACTCAACGTCCAGCGTAATAGGGCGGGTGGTGCCGCGGATGGTCAGGTCGCCCTGCAGTTTCTCAAAACCGGGCTTCAACTCTTCGTAGTTTTTGCCTTCAAAGCGTACCTCGCCGTGGCTTGCAGCATCAAAAAAGTCAGCCGATTTCAGGTGCGTGTCGCGCTGCTCGTTATTGGTACTGATCGAGTCGACATCGGCGGTGAACACAATGCTTTTGGTGTTGTGAAAATCTTCGTCTTCTGTCTCTACTTCTACATTGAATTTCTCGAAATAACCAGTCACTGTGGTGATCATGAGGTGGCGTGCCTTGAACTGCACTTCGCTGTGCGTAGGATCTGAAATCCATTTAGTTGTTGCCATAGGTATTCGTGTTTTTTAGCTGATCAATAGATAAGTGTTGGTGCCTTTAGCATACTGCTTACCAGGTAATATGGTTATAATCTGATAGTTATTGCTTAGCGTTCTTCAGGCATGTTAGGTTCTGCCCCCGCCCTGAACGTAGCTACAGCCGTGTTTTGATGGAAAAGTGTGAGCACATCGCCCGAGATTTTGTAAGTATCTGCTTTTTCGAGCACGGCCACCAGCAGGTTTTCCTGCTCAATGATCGGGCACATGGCCCGGGTAGTGCCCAGATTCGTGAGTTGCAGCGAGCCATTCTGTAGGTTATACCTGCCCATCAGCCGGTTGCAGCCAGTGTAACCGGTCAGCTCATTGTCAGCTGCCTCAAAGCGAATGTAGGCTGTGCGGGTCTCGGGATTATCCTCAAACTGCTGGTCCTGCAGGGAAAGCAGTATCCAGTAAGAATTCTGTAGTTCTGTGTCTCCTTCTCCGTACTGCCTGCTTTTCTCACTAAGGTTACAGGCACTCAGGTATAGGAAAAGCGGCAGTAGCCAGCCGTAGCGTAACATTTTTTTCATCGTGTTTTTATTAAAGGGCTTGTGTTTACCGGAAGCTTAGTTCAGCTATGAAATTGCATACGCATATGCGCATAATAAGGTAGTTTGGCAGCGCAAAGCAGGAAGTCCACCGGGTAGGTGGACTTCGCTGTTAGGTTTCTATTTCTGATAGCCGCGGACTCCGGGACCATAACTGGTAATAGGGGAGCTGGCCGAATAGTCTGGGCCTGAAGGGTAGCCATAGCCACGCGGGCTGCGGCTTGGGGATTCATCGTGGTCACGCTCGCGGTAACGTCTTGATTCATAGTTGTCATCGCGACCCTGACGATCCTGGTTGCGGTGGTCGTAGTTGCTGCCGTAGTGGCGACCGTAATCATTTTCGCTGCGGCTGCTGCTGTGCTCACCGCGGTCGTAGTAGCGGTCGTCGAGGCTTTCAGGGTCTTCGATGCTTCGGCGACCGTCCTGCGAGCCATGTGCGTAATTGTAACGCTCGTCCTTTCCGTACTGGTCGAAGCGGCGCCCGTGGCCGGTGTGGCGGTAGCTGTTCTCCTGGCGTGCATAACGGCGATTGGCATGGTCTACATCACTTTCTCTTCGCCAGTCGGTGTTGCGGTCACGCTCGTAGCCTCCCTGGCGCTGGTTATTCATGTAAGGGTTCGGGTCTCCGTAATGGTAATGATCGCCTTGCGAGCTTCTGCTACCTGAACCATAGTTGTAGTTATCTCTGTCGCGGTTGCTGTAAGCGCTGCCGCTGTCCCACTCGTTCTGATGCATTTGCCCCTGAGTGTGGCGATTGTCCTGATCGCGGGCACTTCGCCAGCTGCTGGCTCCGTACCCGCCACCCGGTCCGGGGGTGGAGCCGCCGTAGTTGCGCCCCTGGCTGCTTACGTTGCGGTATTCGTGGCCCTGGTCTGGCATGCCGTAGTAGTTGCCTCTGCTTTCGTAGCGGCTTCGGTAGTTCGATAAGTTATGATCGTCTCCCGAACGGTTTTCGCGGTTCCGATTGTCGCTGTCGTAATGTCTTTCTTTGTATCTCATAGTTTTATGTTTTTGGGTAGATGAACCTTATGCCTTTTAAACGGGCGTTTGGCCGCAGTGTTTACATCGCATGTGAACATCGTTGGCTTACGCTATACCTGCCCGGAATTCAGTTGCTATACCTGTATACCTGTCTGGTCAGATTCAATCACAAAGGAGTCATGCGCTACACGGTTGAGGGCAGGGGTCTGTACCACTACATGCATGGGCAGCGGCAGGGCAGGGTTTTGCGTGGGAAACCAGGGTCTTTGCGCCTGCACCACGATCAGCAGGCCCTCGGCATCACCCACAGCTTCAAACAAAGCGGTGGCCGATTTCCAGCGGGGGAGCTCAAATTTCTCGCGTAGCTCCTGCGCAAATCCTGCCACATCTGTTACCGGCAGGCCCACTTCGGCTATACCTGTCAGTTGCTCTGGTCCAAACGTAGTGCTGCTTGCAGGCGTAGTGCTGTGGGAGATAAACTCCAGCAGGTTATAGGCCGGGTCATAAAAATACAGAGACTTCGCCTGCCAGTTTTCATGTTCTACAACGGGAGCGGTGGCACCGGGCTCGTACAGAAAAGCCACTCGATCCTGTATCCAGGCAGCAGCTTCCTGAATTTTATGGCCCGGTAAATGAAACGCCAGGTGATAGCCGCCCTTTTGTGAAGTGTCGGCTGTACGGAATGTCAGCGTGCTATACCCTGCCTTTATGCTAAACGATTGATCATCTTCTGATAACAAGGGTAACCCAAGCACTTGCGTGTAAAATGCTTTCAGTTCCGCTGGATGACTAGTTTGTAACTCAAGCGCAGTTATTTTCATCAGGCTGATTGATAAAGTGACAGTGAATAACAGGTATACGCAGTTGGCATGACTTAGACAGTGCTTCTAATCAGACGGGGTTTATGTGGTTGATAAACAGATAATAAAACATTGATTTAAGGTGATTTGACTAACCCTTCTGTATTGGTTCCGTTAAATACTATCTGAAAATCTACCAAAATATCAGGTCATGAAAAATAACGAAAGCAAAGGCAATGGACAGCAGAAGTCCAGGTATAGCAAAGCCGAAAAGTCCCGCAATGCCAGCAAAGGAAGCACCCTCACCACCCGACAAGGGCACCCTGTTACCGACAACCAGAATATCAGAACTCTTGGTAGCAGCGGCCCGGCTACCATGGAGAACTATCACTTCATCGAAAAGATATCGCACTTTGATCGGGAGCGTGTGCCGGAGCGTGTGGTACATGCCCGTGGCGCCGGTGCGCACGGCGTATTTGTGTCTTACGGCATGGTGGGCAACGACCCGATTGAGAAGTATACCCGCGCCAAAGTGTTCAAAAAGGACAAGGAAACACCCACTTTTGTGCGCTTCTCTACCGTTGGTCATGGCACACACTCACCTGAAACCCTGCGCGACCCACGTGGCTTTGCCGTTAAAATGTATACTGAAGACGGAAACTGGGATTTGGTAGGTAATAACCTGAAAATCTTTTTTATCCGCGATGCCATGAAATTTCCGGACCTGATCCACTCACAAAAGCCGGACCCGGTGACCAACATTCAGAGCGCTGAGCGTATTTTTGACTTCTTCTCGGGTACGCCGGAGGCCACCCACATGGTCACTTTCCTGTACTCGCCATGGGGTATACCTGCTAACTACCGCCAAATGCAGGGCTCCGGTGTGAATACCTACAAGTGGGTGAACGAAGATGGCGAAGCTGTGCTGGTAAAATACCACTGGGAGCCGCTGCAAGGCATCCGCAACCTGACGCAGAAAGAAGCGCAGGAAGTGCAGGGAAAGAACTTCAACCATGCTACACAGGACCTGTACGAAGCCATTGAACGCGGTGATTTTCCGGAGTGGGAGCTGAACGTGCAGATCATGAGTGACGACGACCATCCGGAACTGGACTTCGATCCGCTGGATGATACCAAACTTTGGCCACAAGACCAGTTTCCATGGCATCCGGTAGGCAAAATGACCCTGAACCGCAACCCGGTAGACTACTTTAACGAGGTAGAGCTTTCGGCATTCGGTACCGGTGTGCTGGTTGATGGGCTCGATTTCTCGGACGATAAGATGCTCCAGGGCCGTACCTTCTCCTACTCCGACACGCAGCGCTACCGCGTCGGCGCCAACTATTTGCAACTGCCGATCAACGCGCCTAAAGTGCATGTAGCTACCAATCAGCGTGGTGGCCAGATGGCCTTCGATACGGACTTTGCTGAAGGGCAGAATATCCATGTGAATTACGAGCCGTCTATACTGGGCGGGTTGAGTGAGGCTCCGAAGCCTGCAAAGGAATACACCCCCCGCTACGAAGCCAACCTGGTGCGCCAGCCAATTGAGCGGGCCAATCCATTCAAACAGGCCGGCGAAACATTCCGCAACTTTGAGGATTGGGAGCGGGAAGAGTTGATCAACAACCTGGGCAACGACCTGGCCAAATGCGACCCGCTCATCCAGGAGAAAATGCTGAGCTATTTCACGCAGGCCGACGAAGACTATGGCCGGCTGGTGCGCGAGCGCATTGAG
Source organism: Pontibacter sp. HSC-14F20 (assembly GCF_019599265.1). GTDB lineage: Bacteria > Bacteroidota > Bacteroidia > Cytophagales > Hymenobacteraceae > Pontibacter. The sequence goes on from NZ_JAHZTC010000007.1 coordinate 221,048, forward strand.
CAGGCGACGCAGCAGATGCATAAGATGGACAAAGGTATGGATGGACCAATGGGCAATGTGACAGGAGAGGAAGGCGTAGAAGATGCGCAGCAGAAGTCACACAAAGCCAAGCCTTACTAAGCCGTAAATTTTTAGGTATAGAAAGGCCGTTTCCAAACAGGGAGCGGCCTTTTTAGTTAACTTCTCACATCTCCCGAAATTTAGTTAATTTTGCGGCACTGTGAGAAAGCAAAAGAAGAAGACAAATTTCGAGATACTCGAAAACATCCGGATTGAGGAGATGGTGGCGGAAGGTAAGTGCCTGGCCCGTCACGACAACATGGTGGTATTTGTGGGCGGTGTGGCTCCCGGCGATGTGGTAGACCTGCGTGTGACCCGCAAAAAGAAGAGCTTTATGGAGGCTGAAGCGATCAACTTCCATGCTTATTCCGATGTGCGCGTGCAGCCTTTCTGTGAGCATTTCGGTACCTGCGGTGGTTGTAAGTGGCAGCACATCGGCTACGACACCCAACTGTTTTACAAGCAAAAGCAGGTGCAGGATAACCTGGAGCGTATCGGTAAAGTGGCGCTTCCGCCTTTTGACCCGATCCTGGGCTCTGCCAAAGACAAATTTTACCGCAACAAACTCGAATTCACGTTCTCCAACTACGGCTGGCTGACCAATGAGCAGATCAAGTCGGGGGAGGAGCATGAGCGGCGGGCGCTGGGTTTCCACATGCCGGGCCGCTTTGATAAAATCCTTGACATTCAGAATTGTTACCTGCAGCCGGAGCCTTCCAACAGCATCCGACTGGCCGTGCGCGACTATGCCCACGCCAATAACCTGGTGTTTTTTGACAAGCTTCGCATGACGGGCTGGTTGCGCAACCTGATTGTACGGACGGCCAACACAGGCGAACTGATGGTGATTTTACAGGTATACCACGACGACCAGGAAGCCTTGACAGGTATACTGGATCATCTGGCGGCAGAATTTCCTGAGATCACTTCGCTACAATATGTGGTGAACGGCAAAGGCAATGAAACTTTCCATGATCTGCCGGTGATCTGCTACAAAGGACTGCCTTATATACACGAGGAGATGGAAGGTATACGCTTCCGGGTGGGGGCGAAATCTTTCTATCAAACCAATGCAGACCAGGCCTATCAACTTTATAAACTGACCCGCGAGTTCGCCGGCCTGACCGGAAACGAACTGGTATACGACCTCTATACCGGAGCCGGTACCATCGCTAACTTTGTAGCCCGTCAGTGCCGCGAAGTGATAGGTATAGAGTATGTGCCAAGTGCCATTGAAGACGCGAAGATCAACTCGCAGATCAACGATATCACCAACACTACCTTCTATGCGGGTGATATGAAAGATATCCTTTCGGATGAGTTGATCGAGCGGCATGGCAGGCCGGATGTGGTGATCACCGATCCACCGCGCGCAGGTATGGATGAGAAGGTAGTGGCCAAACTGTTGCAGGTACACGCAGACCGCATTGTGTATGTAAGTTGCAACCCCGCCACGCAGGCCCGCGACCTGGAGTTGCTTTCTGAGAAATATGATGTAGCCCGTGTGCAGCCCGTGGACATGTTCCCGCAGACGCACCACGTAGAAAATATTGTTCTGTTAACAGCGAAATAAAAGCCTATGCAAAACGATCCAGAATTGAATGGCAAGTACCTCGGCACCATCTCCAGAGATTTTGTGGTGGTGGCCGAGACCCTGCGTGAAGCATCGTACCAGGTGCGCAAACGTAATATTTCCAAGTACCCGATCTTTGTTTTTGCCCGGACGCAGGTGCCTGTTGGCTCGCTGTTCCTGGCCAAAGAAGAGCTGGCGCTGGAGTGGAATATCAACGCTTCATACCTGGAAGACTTCATCAAGCACAGACTCGTAGACGAAGAAAGAGTGGCAGATTTTGCAGCCGCCTATAAAGACCCGGATGAGTTCTGTTGTCTCTTTGTGGTGGACGGCGAGAGCTTCACCAACTTCGTGTTTATCCCTTATCCGGAGGATTAATCTTATCGACAAAAGAGATTTTTAGCAAAGGACTTTTTAGAGATTCCTGAAAACAAAAAAGAGAAGCGGTATCGCTTCTCTTTTTTGTTTATACCTACAAAGGAAAGTCTTTTGTCCTTTTTCTCAATATCCTAGGTCAAAGATTTAAAAATGCTGCCAGCCCTGTGCCTGCAGCGGGAAGGACTGACCGTGCTTGTTGGCCAAGTTGATGCCTTCGCTCTTGTCAGTGATCTTGCCAATGATGCTGATGTCGGGGTGGTTCTTAACCTTGTCGTAATCTGAAATTGGCACCGTGAAAAGCAGTTCGTAGTCTTCGCCACCGTTGAGGATGCAGGTGATCGGATCGAGCTTGAATTCCATGGCTGCTTCCAATGTCTGCTCATCCACAGGCAGGTTGTCTTTATAGATCGTAGCACCTACACCGGACTGCGCACAGATATGGAACAGCTCCGAAGCCAGACCGTCCGACACATCGATCATAGCAGTTGGTTTAATATCGCGCTCCTTCATATCGTGGATCACATCCATGCGGGCCTCCGGGCGAAGCTGTCGGCCTACGATATATTGCCTGTCTTCGAGTTGTGGCTGCATTTCCGGATCGGCCATAAAAGCCTGTTTCTCGCGCTCCAGAATCTGAAGTCCGAGGTAAGCAGCACCCAGGTCGCCGGTCACGCAGATCAGGTCATTTTCCTTAGCTCCGTTGCGTAGTACAGCTTCGCCTTTGGCCACTTCACCAATAGCTGTAATGCTGATCACTAAACCGGTGCGGGATGAGGTGGTGTCACCACCTACCAGATCCACGTTGTAGTTTTCACAGGCCAGTCGCATACCTTCGTACAGTTCCTCCACAGCCTCCACGGTATACTTGGCGCCTAGTGCAATATTCACCGTTATTTGCGTCGGTTTTGCAAACATTGCCGCAATATCCGATACGTTGACGGCCACTGCTTTGTAGCCCAGGTGCTTAAGCGGACAGAAGGTGAGGTCGAAGTGCACACCCTCCAGCAGCATGTCGCTGGTCACGACGATTTGTTTCTCGCCCGGCTCCAGAATGGCGGCATCATCACCTATGCCTTTGATAGTGGATGGCTGCGTAAGCTCGATCTTTTCATTCAGGCGCTTGATCAGGCCAAACTCGCCTAATTCACTTAGTGAGGTATAGTTGCTCATCTTGTTTCTGCTTTATACCTGCAAAGGTACGCAAAATCTGAGGTATAGGCGTAATCTGGCCATGCCGGAATTCCTGAACGAAAATTAGCGCAGAAGTAGTAGTTTTGTACCTGATTCCTGCACAGTGTAGGAAGCTAACTAATGAGTTGTCCGCCAGGCGATGTGGGCAAGGTATAAGCTGATTTGACAATGATGAAAAATAAGGTAGTGCTCGTTACGGGCGGTACATCAGGTATAGGCAAGGCGCTGGTATTTGCTTTTGGTAAGGCGGGAGCGAAGGTAGCCTACTCCGGTCGTAACCAACAGAACCTCGACCAGACTGCACAAGAACTGACGGCAGCAGGTATAGACAATTTGCCTATTAATGCGGATGTGAGTGTGGAGGCAGACTGTGAGCGTATGGTAGCTGAAACCGTGAGCAGGTATGGCAAACTGGATGTCCTCATCAACAACGCGGGCATCTCCATGCGTGCCCTTTTCGAAGACCTGGACCTGGACGTGTTGCGCAAAGTAATGGATATCAACTTCTGGGGGACAGTGTACAGCACCAAGTTTGCGTTGCCTTATATACAAGCTGCAAAGGGCTCCATCATCGGCATTTCCTCTATTGCCGGTTACCGGGGCTTGCCAGCCCGTACTGGCTACTCCGCTTCTAAGTTTGCCATGCACGGCTTCCTGGAAACGCTCCGCACGGAGTTGCTGCACTCCGGTGTACATGTACTTATTGCCTGCCCGGGTTTCACCTCTTCCAACATCCGCAATACCGCCCTCGCCGCCGATGGTCAACAGCAGGGCGAAACGCCACGTGACGAACAAAAAATGATGAGTGCCGAAGAAGTGGCAGACCGCATTTTGCAAGCTACCATCAAACGCAAACGCGATCTCGTCATGACAACACAAGGAAAGATGGCGGTATGGGTAAACAAGCTGTTCCCAAGCCTGGCTGATAAACTGGTTTACAATGTGATGGCGAAAGAGAAGGACTCACCATTGAAGAAATAGACAAAAGACTTACAGTGCTATACATAAATAGAGAAGTTTTCGGGCTTCTCTTTTTATGTATATGAAAGATCAAAAAGTCCTTTATCAAGTAGTCCGTTGCCAGATCCTAAGGCAGCTCCAGGAGATTGTGCTTGCGTACGTAAGCTTTCTCGCCCTTCCACTTAATTTCGTACCAGATGTCCTGTTCGCCCGTGATAGGCACTTTGTGTCCCTGCGAAACGGTGGCCAACCAGGTTGCACCGGCCGAAGGTGCTGACATGATCGCTACCTGATCGTTGCGGATGATACCTGCATTACCGAGGTTGAGGAAGTTGATGTAGTACAGGATAAAGAGCAGGTATAGCATAAACCCCAATTTGAACGTCTGGCTGAACCGATGCCCTTTGCGCCAACTCACGAACATAACCGTGACTGTCACGACAGCGACCAAGAGCATCAGTTCCAGAATCCGCATGTAATGTTTGCTGAACTGGGTTTTAAAGAACTGCAGGTCGTTGTACTCATAGCCGCTCAGGCGGTGCGTCTGTCCTAGTTCCTCCATCTTTTTGAGGACCGAACGGCTGGGCTGTTTTTTATAAAAGAGATGCAGGTAATACATGGCCCCGGTATAGTCGCGTGCGCTTTCCTTGATATAAGCCATTTTAAGTAGCATCTGTGGCGTATATACCTGCTGGTGCTGCAACAACGAATCGTAGAGCATGAAAGCCTCTGTATACTGCAGGCTATTGAAGAGAGAGTCAGCTTGTGAGAGTGCTTTATTATCTGTCTGACTATAAACTGGTTCGGTGTTTAGCGCCAAAAAAAGGAGCAAAAAACCAGAGATTTTGAACCAAAGATTTTGCATTTAAACAGATAGCTATTACTTTTGCAACGCAATTAAGGGAAACGTCCCTGAGAATGCAAGTTAGTAAAAGATTCTGTAGCTCAGCTGGTAGAGCAATACACTTTTAATGTATGGGTCCTGGGTTCGAATCCCAGCGGGATCACAAACGCAAGCGCTTTGTTTCGATAAAGCGCTTTTTTACCAACTAACACATAGTACCGATTCTGTAGCTCAGCTGGTAGAGCAATACACTTTTAATGTATGGGTCCTGGGTTCGAATCCCAGCGGGATCACACCACTCAAAACGAGTGAAATGCAAAAAGGCTGTTTACGCAACGTAGACAGCCTTTATTATTTTTGCTTATTAGTTTTTCACTAACAAATTCGTGTTTTGTTAGTGAAAATTTGTCCTCATTTAGTGAATCATTTTTTTGCCGTTAGTGGCATAATTATAAAAACCCATCACATTGAGCCATGATGATGTAAATCCCACTAAATAGAAGGATTTTAAAGGGTAGAGTGCCGTATTTTGCGATTCACTAACATTCACTAAAACCTATTTTTAGCTAATGTTCACTAACATTCACTAACAGCACTAAGGTTTAGTTTTTATCTCACATAGACCTTCTGTATTTCATCTATCCGTGTCGTGTAACAAGGCGACTTAAACTCGCTCCTAAGCTGCCATGAATTATCAATTCCCTGTGTAGCTACCCTAACCTTACTTCTGCCGAATCTGTCAGTTAGCACATCTACTACTTGCATGAGCCGTGCATGCTTATCCCTATCCACAGTATCCAGCAGGTCAAGCTGTATTTGGCTATCAGGTACAATTTCGGACACAATCACACCAGACTTCTTATACCAGTAGCCATCCCGATAGATTTCTTTCAAAGCAATGCTGGCATAATGGATTAACTCCATATCAGAGTTGGAAGCAACAGGCAAGGCAACAGTCTTGCTGTTAGAGTACTGTCTATCACTTTCTGAATAGCGATTGGTGGTCACAAACACAGTAACCAGGTTAGCACAGCTCTTCTGCTGGCGCAGCTTCTTAGCGCACTTGGCTGCATAAGATGCCGTAGCTTCTCGCAGCTCATCGAATGTGTTTACTTTCTTTCCGAAGCTTCTGGATGTGCATATATTTTTCTTAGGTGGAGCAACCTCGTCAAGTTCCAGGCACGACTCCCCACGTAGTTCTTTCAGCAGTCGTACACCCACAATGGTCATGTGCTGCTTTACCCAATGCTCCGATAGCTTTGAGAAGTCGAGAGCGGTGTTGATGTTGCGCTTATTGAGAAACTTGGCATACTGCCTACCAATACCCCATACATCCTCTATTTTGGTCGCTTCTAATGCTTTCTGGATATGATAAGGGTCTGTCAATACAAGAACTCCATTCGCTTTAGTGGACTTCTTGGCGAGCCTGTTAGCTACCTTAGACAATGCCTTTGTAGGTGCCACCCCTAAGCTAACTGGAATACCAGTCCACTGCTGCACCATGCGCTTTATCTCCCAAGCGTAGTTGTTTAAGTCGATGTCGTAGAATTCACCCAAGTCAAGGAAGCACTCGTCAATCGAGTACACTTCCACATTTGGGGTGAAAAGGGATAGCGTTTGCATTACCCTGTCTGACATATCGCCATAAAGGACATAATTGGAAGAAAACGAACGCAGATGTCCATTCTCCACCAGATTCCTGATTTTGAAGTACGGCTCTCCCATTGGGATACCCAATGCTTTAGCTTCGTTGCTGCGGGCAATCACGCAGCCATCGTTGTTGCTCAGCACCACCACAGGTTTACCGTTTAAAGATGGGTCGAAGACACGCTCACACGATGCGTAGAAGTTGTTGCAGTCACATAGAGCGAATAGCGAGGTCATTGCCTTACTGGTTTATGGAGAATCCAGACCACCACACCCCATACACGCATGTCCATTTCTTCGGTGACCTCTATGGGCTTGTAGGCTGGATTAGCTGGCATTAGATAAGCTTTGTTGCCAATTTTCTTAAACGTCTTAACCGTGAACTCACCATCCAGAAAACACACCACTGGCATACCATCTGAAGCTTTAAGAGATTTATCAATCACCAGTATGTCGCCATCGTGGATGTTTGCATCTATCATAGACGAGCCTTTGACACGCATCATAAAGGTGGACGTGGGGTTCTGAATTAGGTACTTTCCTAAGTCGATACGATTTTCCTCATACCCATCTGCTGGTGATGGGAATCCAGCAGAGACGTAAGATGCGAACATAGGTAACTCAATAGCTTCTAAGAAATCGAAGCTTATATTCTCCAGTAGGTGAGAATGTATGGGAATAATCTTTGCGCTGCACATATCAACCAACTCTTAGTCTTAAACACTAAAAATATTAGCACAATATACGGGCGCAAAAACAACAAAAGCTAAATATATTAGTTTTATTTATACACACTAATCATTCATTCCCGTGTGTTAGTAGTACGATAACTAAGCTTTTGATATTACTTTCTATATTAATGCCTGTTCAACTCATCCACATCAATGACCTTTGACTTTTATCTTGGTGGCTACGCACGTGACCACAGCTATCGCCTTTAGGAAAGTGCCAAAAATCGTAATTCACCATATATAATAACACTAATTGCAAATTCCACTCATTTTTCATTATCACTTTCTTCCTATATTTATTGTAGCATACATATAGCTTTACAAAAAGAAATACCAGCCATCATAAATGAAAAACTCAAAATTTAATGCAGCTCTTAACACTAATAGTGTAGTATCTGTCGATTTATATAATGTATTCATAGACTCTGATATCCTTTACAAGGACCCATTCTTTAAAAATGAATTTAGTGATTTACTTTTGAAGTTAGCTAAGGATAAAAAGCTCACCATCTACATATCTGCTGTAGTTTATGAAGAGACTCTCAATAATTACAAAGAGATAGTTTCCAAAGAAGTAGCTCAGCTTGTAAAGCACCAAAGAAATCTTAGTAAATTGAAGCAGAGTGATTATTATTTTAAATACATATCAGTAGAAAACTATGAAAAGGAATTTGTGGACTTTTATCAACTAATGTTTTCTAATGGTACTTTTAAGATATTAAATTACAGCAATGATGTATTACCTGAACTTGTGAATAGGTCAATCAAAAGATTAAAGCCATTCTCAGATAAGAAGCAAGAGTTCAGGGATGGAATTATATGGTTAAGCATTATAGAAGAAATAAAATCAAAAGGGTTGAGTAACAATTTCTTCATTACTAATAATATTCAAGATTATTATGATGAAGATAAAGTGAGTCTTCATACTTCTCTTATAAAAGATTGCAGTAACATATTACCTTTTACTTCTACAAAAGATTTTCTGTTAACTCATATTGATTTGAGTCGGTTGGAAGTAGATTTTGATTTTATTAAATGGTTAGAAGAGCAAAATATTGATGAAAACTACATTCTAAAGAATATCAAAGATAAGACAAGTGATACTTTGGTTGAAAAGTTTTCCATTGCCGTAAGTGACTATGTTATTAGCTATCCTGATGCTTCAAACGTTGCGTTTTTTGACATTAAAATAGATATTGGAAGTATTAAGATAAGTGAAATACAGAAACGTGTTATAGGTACTTTTGCATATTTAACTTGTCCTGTCTCATTAGATTTTACAGCCAATGTTTTAACTCCTGATTTAATTAATAGAAGCTTTATTACCCAAGAGAGGGGTTTTAAAGCAACATGTGAACTAAATTTTTATTTACATAAAGAGAGTATTTCATTATCCAACATTATTATCAGTCTTATTATAAAGAATTAGCCTTGTGGCGAGATTAAGTCCTAATATTTTTAATAAAGTGCTTAATCAAAATTACCTTAGCCCTAAAGCTACCAATATGTTCAACATTTATTTTATGATACTGCCTTTGATGATATTACCCTTATTAAAGTGAGTTTCCTACCTCAGGCACGTTGTTCGTTGGTGAGTTCACCAGTATAGATACAGGGTATTCTTTCATTTTGTCGGCATCGTATGGCTTTAACAGCGATAGCAAGTCCTCCTGTGTCTCATGTTCGTCCAGCCACAGTTTTTCCGCTTCTGGTGAGAGTATCACAGGCATACGGTCATGGATTGGCTTTACTAAATCATTGGCTTCGGTTGTGATGATGGTATAAGTATGAAGAACTTCACCTGAACTTTTATCCACCCATTCATCCCAAAGTCCAGCGAAACTAAATAGTTGTTCGTTCTTTAACAGAATCCTGTGCGGCACTTTGCCATGTGAAGTTACTACCCATTCGAAGAATCCATCGGCTGGCACCAGACAACGTTTTGATTTGAGCAGGTTGCGGAATGATGGTTTCTCCGTAAGTGTTTCCGCTCTGGCGTTTATTGAACGTTTTATTGCCTTAGCGTCTTTAGCCCAAAACGGCTGTAGCCCCCATGAATAGAACTGTATGGTATCAGGCTTTTCGTTAGTTACTACTGGTAAAGTCTGTGATGGAGCAGCGTTATAGTGCGCTTCTTTCAGGCTCTTTTCCAGAAGCTTGGCAATACGTGAATCACCTTTCGCCTTCGGTATGACTGAGTATCTTCCGCACATAGATTCTAATTTTGGTTAGTTACACTTCTTTTTTAACTCATCGACACTTAGTATAAACGCTGTAATCATGTCAGCGATTAACTTACCCTCTACAGCATTAACATTCTTCAATGATTGAATGTCAAATGATGCATTGGATGTTGCCCATATTGTGTCACTGCTACTGTACCATCCCTCCATCAGTTCAAAAGTTAGGTCGGAATGGAGGGGAATTCCACTACTACTGTTTCGGATGCACTCGAACTCTTTCTTGGTCAGTAAGCTTGATATTCGAAACTTATTGACCCTGCTATTCCAGATGAATGCATTAAAGGTGCTGCCACCAGCTTTTATCTCCACACCATGACCCTTATGGTATACCTTAACGCTTTTGTCTAATCCATCTCTTATGGTGCAGTACAAGTATTTATCCCATTTAAAATCCTCAGGCTTAGTATGCTGTTCGTTTGTAGGTGCGGATTCCTGGATAGGTTTCTCAGTCGGACTACTATGCGGAGCGTATGTTTTCAGATTTCGTTCAGTGAAGTTTACCAGTTGCTGAATTTCTTCTTTTGTTTCAGTCACATAGCCGATGTCAATCGAGTTTTCATCAGAGTACTTAATCATGTTCTGTGACGTGACAATGGCATACTCTTCGTTGTAGTAAAGCTTGGCATGCAAGTCCTGAATCCTGATGGGGGTGATACCCAACTCGGTGAACTGCATCAAATCCATATCAGCATTTTGCCTTATATAGAACTCTATCCTGACGCCACGTTCTTTAGCTCTCCTAAGACGCAGTTTCATTTTCTCCCAATTTTTGAGATTAACATAGGGAGAAACTACGACCAGGTATTCGTTAGCATCCTCAATAAGTGTCATTATTTTGGATGCTATTTCCAAAGGAGGTATAAACTTCATTCTAATCGTATATCTAAATTAATAATACCCTTTTCCTGCCACACAATGCCTGACACCACCTCTCGGGTCTTCCATATCGCCCTTATACCGTGGTATCAAATGACAGTGGAAGTGAAATACTGTCTGTCCAGCGACCTCACCGCAGTTCATGCCGATGTTGTAACCATCAGGTGAGAACTCCCGCTCGATTAGCTGCTTGCACTTCTCAATCACCTCAACCAGATGCAGCTTCTCAGTATCTGTTAGGTCAAAGTAGTCAGACCTAAGTTGATTAGAGATGATTAGCGAGTGACCTGGTGAAACAGGATATTTATCTCTTATGATGAAAAAGTGGTCGTCTTCATAAATGATTCGGTCTTTTGGTATTTCGAGAAAAACACTCATGGCTTAAAATGTGGCTGGTAGTTCAATTTCGGGTCTCCATGTGTGAATGGAGTGGTTCTTGGCAATGTCGTAGTGATTTTGTAGAAATGCCCTGCGCTTTTCAGGTGTATCGCCCGTTTGGTTGACAATAGTTTCCGATAGTGGGTGCTTACTTTCAATGAAAAACTCATTCCTGTTATAAAGGCGATACAGGTATTTTATGTCAGGAACCGTAGCGTTCTTCTTTCTATTTACACTACTGTCAGCTAAAACAAGATTCCATACACCATTGATATTGGCGGGGAAGTGATACTGCTTATTGATATGTGGCAGAAAGTGGTCTACATCGCAGATATTTGGGGATAGGATGTTCACTGAGATGTCCTGGAAACTGTAAAAGCACTTCCCCTTTTGGTAGCCATTCAGAGCATCACGTACAGATGTGATATCCACCCTGCGCATGAGTTTGTTTTCCAGGAAGAAAAGCTCCTTGTCTTCATCATATTGCACTTCCAGCAGGTTCGGGTTGATATTGAGGTTCCATGCTGTTTCTACCAGTTTCCAACGAGATTCTGTTTCCTGAACGAAGTTCTGGAAGTGGAATGATTCTTTCAGGCGCAGTAGGTTATCGGTTATAACGATTTCCTTTTTGCCATTGGTGTAGTTCTTCTGGTAGAATGGGTCAGGTACAGTATCCCTATTGACTACTTGAAAGGCATCCACCACATTAACAAAACCAAGCTTCTCAGTTTGGATAAGCAACTCTTCCTTTGTGATTTGGCTGTTGATGAAGCTTCTGCACGTATCCAGGAACTTGCTGGATGTGGCGTTGCCCTGTTTATCGTTCTGTCGTAGGTGGTCGACTACATGACGTGAGAAAGGCTCGGCAAGGTCAGCCAGTGAAACAGTCGTCTTCTCTTTCTCAACCAGCTCAAGCAATGCTTTGGCAAAAGCGAACTTGTAGGTTGCCGAGTTCTTCCCAAACAGGATGATGGCTCGCCACTGTGATTCAAGCGATGGGTCGTTTACCTGGAACTTTACCATTAACTAAATTAAAAAGAGCAGATTTTGTGAATATGTTTACTTGGTAAGCACTTTTCAAGATAGTAATAATCTCAATCTACTTTAAGTATGATAGGTGGCTTTCAACTTCAATATCGGTCGATACTTACATGGACGCAGTTTTCGAATAGTGTACTAAGTTAAAAATGAATGCCAAAATTACACCAGTATGACCTCCCCCCTAAAATTCGGACCGCTGTAAAGTAGAGGAAACGGGCAATTTGTCGTATCAAAACAAAACGAATTGCCATGAAAAAATCAAAATTCACCGAGGCGCAGATCATCTTCGCCATCAAG
>NZ_JAHZTC010000080.1 GCF_019599265.1 Pontibacter sp. HSC-14F20
TCCCCCAGAGCATCGGCGAGCGGATCCCGGTCCACCACCCGGTGCGGCTGGTGGACCGGGTGGTGGACGAGCTCAACCTGGACCGCATCATGGCCACCTACAAGGGCGGGGGCACCAGCAGCTACCACCCGCGCATGCTGCTCAAGGTACTCTTCTACGCCTACTTCCAAAATATCTATTCCTGCCGCCGCATTGCCAGAGCGCTCTGAGGTAGATCATCCACCTGTCTGAGGTAGATCATCCACCTGTTGGAGGAGA
>NZ_JAHZTC010000081.1 GCF_019599265.1 Pontibacter sp. HSC-14F20
CTGACGAAAGCAACCTCTGACATTCCGGCGGATGCTGACCCCTCTGATAGCAGTATAAGGCACTAAATATTCCGGAGCATGTTGACCCCTCGGGTAAATTCCGGAGCATATTGACCCCACCTGCTATGTCCTTATCGATAGGTTTTGGTTCTTTGGTGCTATCACCAAAGAAGAGCGCACCGATGGCCGGAAAACCAAAACCTATGAGCCAGATAAAACAACTCCTCCAACTCCACCAGCAGGGCAAGGGCATCAAGT
>NZ_JAHZTC010000082.1 GCF_019599265.1 Pontibacter sp. HSC-14F20
GAGCTTCCTGTTGCCCCTGAGGGCGGGCAGCTCGATGCGCTTGTCCTTTAGCCCCTCCATGCGGAAGACGTAGCGCAGGGAGTAGACGGTGAACTTGAAGTAAGCGTCGGAGGGGGTGTTGTGCTCCTGTTTTACCAGGTAGAGGTAGTCGTTGATCTGATCCGAGTCCAGCTCGGTGGGCAGGCAGTTAAAGTGCAGGGCTACTTTGGCCAGGTGGCGGGCGTAGTTTTTGAGGGTGCTCTGGCCGCGGCCGGCGA
>NZ_JAHZTC010000083.1 GCF_019599265.1 Pontibacter sp. HSC-14F20
GCATCACCAGCATGCAGCTGCAGGGAGCGCTGGCCATCTTCACAGTAAACCTGAAGCGAATCCTCAAACTAAGCGCTTAAGCCTCGGGAATTCCCCACAAAAGCGCCCAGGCGCCCTTCCTTTCCGATCCTACACACAATTGAAAGTCCGATTGGCTATACAAGTGATCGTTCGGTTGGCCAGCACGACTTCTGATAATAAGAGAAGCGATCAGGTAAAAACATGGTTTTACCTGATCGCTTCTAAGGGTTGCTC
>NZ_JAHZTC010000084.1 GCF_019599265.1 Pontibacter sp. HSC-14F20
GCGTATGGCTCTCCTGGGTATCCTCCACCGTTTCCCTGAGCAGGTTGAGCTTCTCTCTGACGGCGGGAATCACACACAGCGCCTGGTCCGCTTCAACGAGCTTTTCAAGCCTGCGGCAGTAAGCCAGTTGCTCTTCCAACCCGCCCGAGTCATTCTGTTCGGGCATACGGCCTTTGATGTCTTCATCGATGCTGCAAAGGGCTTTGCGCAGCAGCCTTGAGCGTTCCCTGAGCACCTCCAGGGCGGATTGTGGAT
>NZ_JAHZTC010000085.1 GCF_019599265.1 Pontibacter sp. HSC-14F20
GGTTTTTGTCAAAGCGGTAGTAGCTGAGCACATCCTCTGAGAGCTGATCCTGCTGGAAATCCCAGAACACGCCTTCTGAGAGGGCCGAGATGCTGGTGGTGATGCTGCCGGTGAGCTTCATGGCCACATAGTCGCCGGGCAGCATGATCTTGTCGATGTTGTAGTAGAGTTCGGGTTCGTTGGCCTTCACCCAGGCCAGTTTGGAGGCTGTGAAGTTGCCCGGGGAGTTGAGCAGGCGGGAAAGGCTGCGTTCCT
>NZ_JAHZTC010000086.1 GCF_019599265.1 Pontibacter sp. HSC-14F20
TTTTACTGCTTTTTTCTTAAACTTTCACCTCTTAGCTCGATTCTGTAAGAGGAGTGCACCAGCCGGTCGAGAATGGCATCGGCTATGGTTTCTTCTCCAATTACATCATACCAGCTGGCGACCGGTAGCTGACTGGCAATAATGGTGGAGGCCTTGGCATGGCGGTCTTCGATGATCTCCATCAGATCCAGGCGCTGCTGTTGCTCCAGGTGCGTCAGCCCAAAGTCGTCGAGTATCAGCAGGTCCGTCTTGGAG
>NZ_JAHZTC010000087.1 GCF_019599265.1 Pontibacter sp. HSC-14F20
CGCCCGAGGTGCCGGCGGTGGCCGCTACCTCCCCGGGCTTGAGCACGTTCAGCGAGAGGGCATTGTTGGGCTGGTCCCCTGATTTATAGGTCACGGGTATTCCTGCTTTCAGCCCCAGTTCGTCGGCCACGGCTTTGCTCACAGTGCCGTGCTCGGAGAAAACAGGGTGGATGGCAGGGATCAGGTTTTTGTCAAAGCGGTAGTAGCTGAGCACATCCTCTGAGAGCTGATCCTGCTGGAAATCCCAGAACACGC
>NZ_JAHZTC010000088.1 GCF_019599265.1 Pontibacter sp. HSC-14F20
AAGAGGAATCCGACATCATCTCCCCGCGCGCGGGCTGGGCCGAGCAGTCGCCCGAAATGTGGTGGGAGCATGCCAGGGCCGCCCTGCAGAAAGCCAACGCCACGGGCAGCTATCACCCCAGGGACATTGGCGCCATCGGCATTGCCTACCAGATGCATGGCCTGGTGGTGGTGGACCAGCAGCAGCAGGTGCTGCGCAACGCCATCATCTGGTGCGACAGCCGCGCTGTGGAGATTGGCCACAAAGCCTTCAAAG
>NZ_JAHZTC010000089.1 GCF_019599265.1 Pontibacter sp. HSC-14F20
GGTGCGTCAGCCCAAAGTCGTCGAGTATCAGCAGGTCCGTCTTGGAGAGCTTCTCCAGGAACTTATAGATGGTGCCGTCCAGGCGGGCCATCTTGGTGCGCAACAGCAGCTTCTGCACGTTGTAGTAGGCTACTTTGTAGCCCTGGGCACAGGCCTGGTGCCCCAGCGCCGAAGCCAGGAAGCTCTTGCCGCAGCCAGTGGCCCCGCTAATGAGCACGGACTCTGCCTTGGCCAGGTACTCCCCGGTGGCCAGGC
>NZ_JAHZTC010000008.1 GCF_019599265.1 Pontibacter sp. HSC-14F20
ACAAGTGATCGTTCGGTTGGCCAGCACGACTTCTGATAATAAGAGAAGCGATCAGGTAAAAACATGGTTTTACCTGATCGCTTCTAAGGGTTGCTCCTAAATGAGGGACTTTTTCAGTGCCCTCCCGGTAAAGAATGGGGCTTTTTGAAAAGCTATACCTGCAACAGGTGCTATACCTTAGTGTTTGAAATGCCGCACGCCCGTCATGACCATGGCCATGTTGTGCGCGTCGCAATAGTTAATCGAGTCCTGGTCTTTGATAGAGCCACCCGGCTGCACGACTGCTTTTATACCTGCCTGGTCGGCGATTTCTACGCAGTCCGGGAAAGGGAAGAAAGCGTCGGAAGCCATTACCGTGTTGCTGATGTCGAAGCCGAAGCTTTTGGCTTTTTCGATGGCCTGGCGAAGGGCATCCACACGCGAGGTCTGGCCCACACCGCTGGAGATCATCATTTTGTCGGTGGCCAGCACAATGGTGTTGGACTTGGTGTGCTTGCATACCTTGGCGGCAAACACAAGTGCTTTTTTCTCCTCAGCTGAAGGCTCGCGCTTGGTAGCAGTTTTAAAATCAGCTTCTGTCTCGGTTTTCAGGTCTTTGTCCTGCTCAATCACGCCGTTCAGCAATGTCTTAAATTGCTTTGCTGGTAGCTCCACTGGCTTCTGCTTCAAGAGAATACGATTTTTCTTGGTGCGCAGCAAGTCAAGCGCGTCTGTGTCGAAATCAGGAGCGATCAGTACTTCGAAGAACAACGTGTTCAACTCTTCGGCAGCACCCATATCGATGGTACGGTTTGCGATGATCACGCCACCAAACGCTGAAACCGGATCGGTTGATAAGGCAGACAAGTAAGCGTCTTTGATATTTTCGCCGGTAGCGCAACCGCAGGCGTTGGTGTGTTTCAGGATAGCCACAGCCGGTTCTTCGAATTCAGCGCCCAGTGCCACGGCCGCATCCACGTCCACGAGGTTATTGTAAGAAAGCTGCTTACCGTTTAGCTGCTCAAACAGGTCTTCGAGCTTGCCGTAGAAAGTGCCCTGCTGGTGCGGGTTTTCGCCGTAGCGCAGCGGGGTCGCTTCGCGCACGCTCTGCTTGAACACATTGATGTCCTGCTCTTTGCTCAGGTAATTGAAAATGTGTGTGTCGTAGTTAGAAGAGATATCAAAAGCCTTGGCTGCGAAGCGCTTGCGATCTGACAGTTCAGTCGAGCCATCTTTCTCTTTCAGCAAGTCCACCACTTCGTCGTACTGCTCGCGCGACGACACAATCAGCACATCCTGGAAGTTTTTAGCCGCCGCTCTGATCAGGGAAATACCGCCAATGTCAATCTTCTCGATCACATCCGCTTCTGATGCACCTGATGCTACCGTTTCTTCAAAAGGGTAGAGGTCCACCACCACCAGGTCAATCGGAGGAATCTCGTACTGCGCACGCTCGGCCAGATCGCTTTCGTTGGCGCGGCGGTGCAGAATGCCACCAAACACTTTTGGGTGCAGGGTCTTCACACGACCACCAAATATGGATGGATAGGCCGTCAGGTCTTCCACGGCTACTACGTCAGCGCCTTGCTCTTCCAGGAAAGCCTGTGTGCCGCCGGTAGAGTAGATGGTCACGTTGTGCTGTTTCAGGAGCTCAACCAGTGGTTCGAGACGGTCTTTGTAGTAAACCGAAATTAGTGCGGATTTGATTTTGACAGATTGCATAGGTATGGGCTATATAATGTGCTGATTTTTTAAATGTGCTAGTGCTTGATTTACAGTTTGTCCAGGAGTAGTTTCTCAACTACTTCCGGCAAATACTTATGCTCGAGTGCAAGGACGCGGGCAGCTAAATCCTCAGGTGTGTCGTCGGGGTGCACGGGGCAGCGCTCCTGCAGCACAAATTCGCCTTTGTCGTACTCCTCATTTACGCGGTGTATTGTTATACCTGACTCCTTGTCGCCTGCCGATACTACGGCCGTGTGCACGTTGAGGCCATGCATGCCTTTGCCGCCGTATTCGGGCAGCAGAGCAGGGTGGATGTTGATGATGCGGTCCGGGAAAGCCTGCAGGAAGTTCTGCGGTACAAGCCAAAGGAAACCGGCCAGTACAATCAGGTCAGGTTTGAAAGACTGCACCTGTTCTAATACACTTTCGGAATTATAAAACGCATCGCGGGAAAATAAAAAAGCCGGGACGTGGAAGGTCTCGGCTCGTTTTAGGGCATACGCTTTTGGGTTATTGGCAAACAGGGCGGCCACACGTATTTCAGGATGGTGCTCGAAGTACTCCATCAGGCGCTGTGCGTTGCTGCCCGACCCCGAAGCGAAAATGACTATATTCTTTTTATCTGCTGGTGCCAAAGGTTTAGCTAAGGATTGAAACCGCAAATATAGCTGGTTTAGGTATAGGAGCCAGCAAAAACAGGCAGAAAAGGTATGGCTTTTATCTTTTGAAGGTGCGGGTATAGAGCTCGATCCACTCCTGTGGCGTCATTTTCGAGGCCAGTTCGCCAATCAGCGCCAGCGGCACATACTCCGGTTTTCGGAAGCGGATACAGCTTTTGCCCAGGTCGAGCTTGGTTTTGCTGTGTTTGGGATACTCCTCTTTAAACCAGGTGAGCAAGTTTTCATCGGCGTAGATGCCCATGTGGTAGACGGCGATGTGGTTCTTCTGTGAAGCAATTCCCATAAAAGGCAGCGGCAATTTCGGGTCGCAGTGGTAGCCGGCCGGGTATAGGGTATGGGGCACTACGTAGCCAAGCATACCATACCCCATTGCTTCCTCAAAGCCATCGGGTATGTGCTTGAGAATCACCTCTCTCAGGTCGTTCATGACTTGCTGGCGCGCTTCGGGCAGTTCGGCCAGGTATAGCTCGGGGTTTGGGGCGGTTGATTGCATATTGATTGTTGTGGCTTTTTATACTTGTTACTTTCTTTTGCTTGTACTTGTACTACCAGTGTATTGCTTAGATAAGTGCTGGCGCTAAACAAATAGCAGATTTAAGCACTTTTCAAGAGGCTACCTACAGCTTATTCTTCCTCGGCCCAGGCAATCATTTTGGTAATGGTGTTAAAGTTTCGCGTGGTAGCTGCTACGCCTAGTTTCCGCTCCAGGAAATTATTGCTGAGCTTGCTGTCGCTGTAGGCCTGGGGTATAAACATATAGGCCGACATGCCGTCGATAAGAAGTTTCTCCGAAGAAAAGTCCTGAGCGAGCAATGCCTGTACCTTTTCATCGGGCGGCCTCTCCTGGAAAGATACAAAAAATACCCGCCCTATGGGATGCTCTTCTCCCTGAAACGGGTTATTGTCAATCATTTGCCTGAGTTCGTTACCCGTCCTTACCACAATGGCCAACTCCGGACCGATCTGCTCTTTTATCAGTTGGTGCACCCGCAACTCCAACTCCCTGGCTGTTAAATCGCTTCGGAGTACAACATTTCCGCTTTGAATCCAGGTGCGTACCTGCTGAAAGCCAGCATCACTTAGCACCTGCCGCAGCAGCGCCATCGGCACCCTGTTTTTCCCGGTAGGCATCACACCTCGTAGCAGCAAAATATATGTCTTCATGATGGCAGGGTAAGGTATAGAATTAGGATTTGTTATATGGGATCGAACTTAGCGCAGTTCATTATACGTGGGTCTAAGGTATAGAACCGGGGCAGAACTGTGCGCTTTGGCTTGACTATAGCCGCTATTTTACCTGGATTTGCTTTTCCTCAAAGAAAGTGCGCAGTTCTTCGGCAGCCGGGGCTATCCTGCTGATGCGCCTTTTCTTGCCGCTGCTTAGTGTCAGATCCAGGAACCTGTTGCTGTTTCTCGTTTTGAAAGCTACCTGCTGCACCTCAGCTAAATCTATCTGTGCTTTGGTTGTTCTAAACAACGACAATATAAAAACCACTAAGTGACCAATACCAATCAGTAAACCTGTCCAGAGGAAAAACTCATCGCCTGTTTTTAGGTAGCGGAGTACAGACATGGTCCCATAGAACGTCCAGAGGGCTGATGAAACCATACGAATGATGTGCTCTCGTTTGGCATTGTCCTGGATAAAGATTTTGTCTTCAAGCAATTGCACGGTGCCTATTTCCAAGGGTAGTGATTTTTCCATCGAAGCATATATTCTAATGTAGCAGCTGTATCGTTTAAATATAGAAAATTCTTTATAAACTAGTTAGGTGCTGTCAAGTGTCTGACTTATTTTCTGAGTTTTGCCTTCGACCAGGTAAAATAGCGGGTTTAGGTATAGGAGCCAGCAGTCGTGAGTATTAATATGATAAAAAAGTGGTGCTTAATCAGGTATTTGTGGTCTGGGTGTGTCTGTGTGTTAGTTTCTTCCTTATCCAAAATGATCCTGGTTTCTGATGACTCTGCTTTGCTAGTATAGGAGCCTTCATGTATAGATCCTCTTTGTGATTGTGCAATAAGTAATTTACAGCCCCGACAATTTCATAACTATCATTGTTACTCAAAAATGCCTCAAGTAAATACTGCTCGTTCCAAAGTAGATGCTCTTTATACACCCATTCCTCTAAGTAATCCTTTGGTGTAAATATATCATGAATGTGCACCAGAACTCCAGGATTTAGATTAGGTAATATTTCTAGTATCTCAAACAGTACATCTCCTTGAGGTCTTATAATATGGGAGGAGTCAATAAAGAGAATATCATTTTTATTTAGCTTTTTAAATATGTTAATGTCTAAGCTCTCGACCTTTTGCCTTATAATTTTGGCAGTAGTGCTTTCTAACCAAGGCATTTCGTATGGTTCTATACAAATATGCTCGTACTCATAAGTCTTATCTAGCTCCTTGTTTTTTCTAAATGCTTCAATAGCCATAAGTGTGGAAAATCCAGAGCCTATTTCAATCATCCTGTTCGGCCTGAATTGTCGAATCATATTATATAGGTACTCAGCATCACCCGACTCGTAGGATCCATTGCTGAAATAAAATCTTATATTATTATTTTCTGGCTTTTCAATTGGAATTTGAAGAAGCTCCTGATTATAGTTAAATGATTGGAGTATCTTCAACTGTATATTGTCGTTGAAGTTGATGCCGGGCAAGTAACGATCTTCATGTAATGATTTTTTTAAATGCTTCTTTGGATTAACAAGTGGCTGATAGTAGTGATCTCTTATAGGTAATACTCCGAAAACAGTGAATATCTTCTCTGCCAAAGCTGCCTTATGTATGCCGAATGTCGTCAGGAATTTCATCCAAGCAGCACTTATGATTGTAATCGGGGCCAGTAAGATCGTGATGGGTACAAATAAAATCTCAAGTGCTTTAAATATGAGTTTGAGCATAAGGAGATTAGGGTGATATAAATACGACTTTAGTAAATATTCAATATGGCAATAACTGTTTAATATCCGGGAATATATAATTTAAGTTAGATTATAAGCATTATTTGCTTAAACTTTTCTATCACACTTTGCCTTCAACGACCAGGTAAATCGAAACTCCGCTACTTTATCGCCGGCCTCGTCTATACCTGTGCTGGTGGCTACTACTGTCACGCCTTCGCCTGTGGCTTTGGTCTGGTCGGCGGCGGCCTTTATGCCTGGACCGTCTTCGCAGGTAAAGGTAATTTTTCCTACTGCCTTTTTCATAAAATCCGCTTCCAGGTGCACCACCAGCATCGACACAGCCGGGTCTGACTTGTAAGTCTGGGCCATGCACAGCAAACCCGTCGATAGCTCGGCAGCCATGCTCAAACTGGCAAAATAAATGGATTTGAACGGATTCTTGTTGAGGTACTTGTAGGGGATTGTCACCTCGGCGCGCTCCTCTGAAATAGATTGCACCCGCAGATTGGCCAGATAAGCCATTGGCAACCTGGACAGCATAAAGAGCCTCAGTTTATGGGGCGATGCGGCAAGCTGACGAAACTGGTCGGCAGTGGTTAAGGTAGGTGCGGGCATAACATTGGGTCGTTTACAGGTTTGGCTTATAGTTCAGGAACTAGCCGGTATAGCAACTGCCTATACCTATGCCAGCTGCCCTACCGGCTGCAGTACACACTTGTCGCACACGCCCTGCACGCAAAACCGAAACTCCTTTACCTGATAGCCTTCTGGCATGCGCAGCGTGGGTACGTATACCTCATTGAGGCAGTAGGTGTGTCCGCAGGTAGTACAGCTGAAGTGAATATGATCATGCTGATGCCGGTGTTTGTTGCAGGCCTGCTGGCAAAGAGCATAGCGCGTGATGCCATCAGTACTGGGAATGCTATGCAGCAGACCGTGCTCCTCAAAGGCATGCAGGGTGCGGTATAGCGTTACCCGGTCAAACTGCGGACCAAGCTGCTGCTCAATGGCGGCATGTGCCAATGCGTGGCGATGTTCAAGAAATAAACGAAGCACCTCTATGCGGCACTTCGTCTTCCGAAGCCCGTAGGCCTCGAGTAACTGGTGAAGTTTGTTCATAAGGTAAGGTAGGTTTGGGGTCGGTCATCCATTGTGCAAGCACACGGACCATGTAAATAACAAAAAGCGAATGTAAAACGCAAGTCCTAAACTGTTGGAGGTCTGTTGTTTTAAACTGATGTTGCCGTTGTTAAAAGAAGATAGAGTTGCAGGCAGTCGCTTTGGCGTGCAGTATTTGAAATCGAAAGTAGGCGTGAAGGGGCTGGTAGGTTTAAGTATACTAATTGATCAGCAACATCGACAAGATACCGGTCAGCATGGTGAACTTGCCCAGGTTACTCAGGTAGGTGAAGTCGCGCTTGCGGTCGGCCCGCACCAATTTTACGATCATCCAGATGCTCGGGATCAGGACAAGCAGCAGCATGTAAATATCAAAACCTATACCTGTGACGGGGTGAAAAATAACTAGTAATACAAAGGCCTGAAAGAGCGCGATAATAGGGTATAGCACATATTTGGCACGTCGTATACCTAGCACAATCGGTAGCGTGCGGCAGTCAAAAGAAGCATCGCCCCGCACATCCTCCATGTCTTTTATGATCTCCCGGATGAGCGAAATCAGAAAGGCGAACACCGCGTAACTAATGGTGATCTTGTTAAGCTTGCCCGCATACACAGCTACAACCAGGAGCATAGAAGCTGACAAAAGCGCGATAACGAGGTTGCCAGCCAAGGGCATTTTTTTGAGCGTGGCAGAGTAGCCCCAGAGTAGCAAAACCGCTCCCACATTAATAAGACCGACCAGTAGCGAAAGCCATGACCCTAATGCTACACCTATAAACGAAAGTACCATGTGCGTAAACATGGCCGGCCTGCGGCGGATACTCTTGCCAACCACCACCCGGTCAGGTTTGTTGATGGCGTCTATTTTGACATCGTAATAATCGTTGATAATGTAGCCAGCTGCGGCAATGCACACAGTGGAGAGGGTGAGCACCAAAAACCCAGGCGACGCTATACCTGAAAAGTTTAGACCTGTGCTTAGCAAACTAGCCTGCACCAGCGCCTGACTCAGGAGTATGAGTAGGAGATTAGGAAAACGGATTAGCGATAGAAACTCTTTCAAAATACGATAACAGGTATAGCCCTTGTAAAGTTAAGGCCAGTAGGTGGCACCGCAAACAAAGGACATAAAAAAACCCCTTTCTGGAAGGGGTTTTTCTTAACGGTGTAGAGCTATTACAGGCGCTGTACGTTCACCGCATTGATTCCTTTTTTGCCTTCCTGTGTGTCGAAAGCCACTCTGTCATGCTGCTGTATTTGCAAGCCGTTCAGGCCTGTTACGTGCACGAAGAAATCCTCATTTGTTTCGTCTTCGGTGATGAATCCGAAGCCTTTTGACTCAATAAAGAACTTTACTTTTCCTGTCTTCATAAAAATGAAAATAAATAATTTTTGAATAAACTGTCTGTAAGATTAAAAAATAATTATATATATGCAAATATTTATGTAAAAGAAATTTGCTATTTGACTTTAGAAAAGTATAATGCGCTTACCAAGTATCCTGTACCTTCATAATTTTTTCAATTAGTTCACGCACAGCGCCCTTACCGCCTTCTTTGGTTGAAATAAAGGTGCATACTTCGCGTATATCATCAGCAGCATCAGCTGGGCATGCCCGGAGGCCGCAACGTTGCATGGCTTCCAGATCTGGCATGTCGTCGCCCATATACGCCACCGTAGCAGGGTGAACTCCCTGCATATACATGTAATTTTCAAGGGTCTCAACTTTGTCATCAGCACCCAGAAACATGTCCTCAATCTCAAGTTCTTCAAGACGCACGCGTACCCCGGGCTCGTTTTTAGCGGAGATAATGGCTACGTTGTATCCCTGGCGGATAGCATGTTTAATGGCAAAGCCGTCTTTGATGTTAAAGGCACGCACTTTTTCTCCGTCAGCAAAAACATAAAGCGAGCCGTCGGTCAGTACGCCATCCACATCAAAAATGAAAGTGTTGATGCGAGTAAGATCAGGTTGTGTGATTGACATAGGATAAAAGAAAAAGGTCCTTTCACCGGAAAGGACCTTTAAAAATATATATTTAATTTAATATTACGAATTTTTCAGGGCTGAATATCAGCTTAGTCCTGGTTGTCGCGCCATTCGTAAACCCAGGCCGCCTGAATCTGTTCCAGGTGTCCCTCGTTGGACTCCTCGCGCTTTCCGGTAAAGTTGGGCAGCGTCAGGATCCACTCCAGCAACTCGGTAAAGCGCACGCGGTAGATTTTCGACTCGTTGAAGTCATCGCCAAATTTCTCGTACAGTGCCATGGCTATGTCTTCATAGTCATTCCAGTGAATAGGCGGTTCATAATTCTTATCCATATCTTATTCAGTAATCAATGATCAGTTATCATTAAACAGTTTACACTTATGTTTGTACCCGAAAGCCTTAATAGTGCCGCTGATTTCAGTCTTTGGTTTAGTGGCCCAGGAAATCCTGTGATGGTATTGTAACCACAATGTCTTCGTTGCCCTGCATCACGCACTGACAGCCCAGGCGGGAATTGATGCGCGGGTCAATGGCACGGTCAATGTAGTCTTCTTCTTTGTCGGAAATCTCAGGCAGGTCATCCATTCCGGACTCGATGTATACATGGCAGGTACTGCAGCCACACACGCCGCCGCAGTTGTGCTGCAGCTTGATGTCGTTGTTAAGCGCCACATCCAGCACCGATTCGCCCTCCACAGCCGGAAGAACCTGATCTGGCGAGCCGTCAGCGAATTTGAAAGTTATATTTACAATTTTCATGAGTCTTGCTATTTATGGTGCAAAGTTATGAAACATGCCCCCCGATTCAAAGCCGGGCGCTTTATACCTTTACCGAATACAACAGCATGGCTAACGAATTGGTTATAGGAGAGTTGCCTATTTTTTAGGATGCTGCACCTGTATACTGCGAGAGAGCAACTGGTATACCTGCTGGTAAAGCGGTTGGTTCTGCAGCAGTTGCAAATGCTCCTCAATTACGTTTTGGTCGTGGCGTACGGCTGGTCCCGTCTGCACCTGAAAGGGGTGCTGTTGCATCGCCTTGGTAATCGTTTCCTGAATAAGTGGCTGCAAAAGTGTGTCGGGCAACGCTGCCTGTTGCAGGAGTTGACGGCTTATACCTAGCAGATGATTCGTAAAATTGCAGGCAAATACAGCAGCCAGGTGTAATTGTTTCCTTTTATTCGGGTCGACCTGATGCACCTCTTTTGAAATCGTGCTGGCTACTCCCTGCAATACTTGTAAGGTCTGTTTATCTTCAGCCTCTAGTAGTATAGGTATTGTGCTGAAGTCTACAGCTTTTGATTTTGAGAAAGTTTGCAGGGGGTAAAATACACCGGGACGGGCACCTGCTATACCTTGCAGCGCTGCCAGAGGCTGCGAACCTGAGGTATGCACGATAATAGCACCCTCCGGTACTTGTAATGCCGACGCTACCGAAGCAATGGCCGCATCCGGCACAGCAATTACAAATAGCTCGGCATCAGTAGTCCGTAAATCCAGGGAATCAACCGCTTTTGCTGGAGCAAGCACCTCCGCCAGTGCTTCCCGGTGCGCCGCAGTCGGACTATACACCGCCACGATTTCATGCCCTGCTTGCTGCAGCGCCTTGCCTAAATGCCATGCTACATTGCCAGAGCCGATGAGGGTGGTCTTCATGAGGTGGGTTTGTGTTGAGCTATAACCTGTTTGTATAGGTCCATGATTTGTGGTATAACCGCCCTTTTAGAGAATCTATTCATAAAATCTTGTCTTATTGCATGGCTATCATAGCGATTATGGCACTTTATCATCTTAATCATAGCATTTGCAAGTTCTTGTGGGTTGCTCTTTTCTACTAGTAATCCGTTTGTATCGTTTACTATAGTATCAGGCCCGCCACAGCGTGTAGCAATGATGGGTTTGCCGCATGCAAGCGCTTCGATATACACCATCCCGAAAGATTCATAATAACTTGGTAATACAAACGAATCACATTTCTGATATTCTTGGAGAGCTTCTACTCTAGTAAGATCTCCCAACCAATCTATAACATGAGATATATCTAACTCATTAGCTAACTTTATCAATTCCTCTTTTTGGGGACCTGTTCCAGCTAAACGGAGTTTGAGTTTAATACCTGTCGAAACTATAGATTTAATTGAAACAATTAAGTCCCCTATCCCCTTTCCATTAACTAGACGAGCAAAGGAGAAAAATGTAAAAATTTTATTATTGTGATGAAGCTGTTCTGCAGGTTCGAAAAAATCCTCATTAATAAAATCTGGTATGATTGAGATTTGGGGAATCTTCTGTTTTTCCATCATTTTTTTTTGGAAGGGGCTTACAGCAATATTTATGTCTGAAGCTAAATAGGGTAATTGATGGAAATAAGTTAAAGTTCCTTCTTTGTTTGTAGTATAAGGGCTTGGAAAAGGCCCCATACGTTCTGTGATACAGAATGGTAAATTAGTTCGAATAGAAATGTCAAGGGCAATATTTCCTGCAGGGTGACCAACTTGTGCATGAATAAGGTCAATAGGGCCGAAGTCATTTTCAAAGGATTTTAAATTTTCAAGGTTGGCACTTACTATTTTCTTAAAATTGCCTTTAAGGAACTTTCTACTCCAAGTAAAGGCAGGAGTATGATATTCTTTTAGATTAGGGGACTTAGTTATAGTAAATGCTGTATGTCGCTTGATTAGCTTAGGTATGTTTTTGATATGATCCCTAGAATGCAAGAGCAAGCTTTTATCCATTTGTCCCCAGATGCTTATACCAATGTTAACGTGAGAATTTATTTTAGCAATAGCTTCGTACTGTTCTGCTATCATTATACCTGTGAAAGGGTAGTCTTTACTGGGGTACCACGAAGGAATGATAAATACATTCATTGGAATATTGTTTGCTTAGGCTTAATTCAAACAAATGCGGACTGAGACTTTAAACAAGTAAGGCAGGCCTTTACAAGCCTGCCTTACTTGTTTAATACAAATAAGCATTTACGCTACCTGTGCTTTTCTTTCTTGCTTCACTTTCGGTGCTTTATTCTCACCAGAGCCACCTTCTTTATTCCGGCGCATAATTGCCATTACAAAGCCGATAGACATGATGATGGTGCCGATCCAAAGGATGTTCACGAACGGCTTTTCCATCGCTTTCAGGATGATGTAGTCTTTCTGCGTTACGTTTACGCCGATTTTGAAGCGGTGATTCTCGGTGTCGATGTTCAGGAAGGTGATACGTATACCTAAGTCTTCGATTATCTCCGGTACACGACCCATCATCTGGTCTTTGATCATCAGCACAGGGTGGGCGTGGTAGTTTTTGCGCTCACCCATAATCTTCATGGCAGCCTGCACGGCTACGTCGCCTTCCGCCAGTTTTACGCCCGGTACCTGCTCTATCTGCTCAATACCATTGAAGATGGCAATATAGTCGTTGATCACAATCGTATCACCAGCAGAAACTTCATACTCCTGTAGCTCACCCCAGTCCTTTTCTTCGTTCGGATCTGGTACGGTGGAAACGTGGGTGTACAAATCCTTGCCAGCGAAGTGCTTGATGTCAGGAGATGCCAACAGACCCATGTTCGGGTTTACCTGCGCTCTTGGGTATAGCACAAAGTTTTCCTTTTCGCTTTCGTAGCTCACTTCGTAGTAAGTGTTCTCTGGCGAAATAAGATCCAGTGTGTCACCAGTCTGGTAGTATACCTTGTCCTTCACCTGAATATTGCCACGGGCAATAGCAACATACATATCATCAGTCTGGTAAAGCAACTCTTTGTTTACGTAGCCTGGTACGCCTTTCACTTCCTGGAACTGACCGTGGTAGCTTACCTTGAAGCGATCCATCTGCACAGGCGTGTTGCGCCACAAGAGCACGTTGTCACGGTTAATTTCATCCGGGAATTCACGTGAGTAGAGCAGGCCTGAATTGTTCTGAGAAATAATGTTAGAGTAACCTGAAGAGAACAAGATACCAATCAGCATCAGTGCTATACCTATATGGGCTACAGCACCACCTGACAGTGTGATCTTCTTTTGCAGTAAACCAAGTATAATACTGAAGTTGGCAAATACTGCGAAGAGTGATACCACAAACAGCAGGATGTATACCGGGTTGTCGAGTTTAAAAGTGAAGATATCGAACTTGTTAGACAGGATTATCACCAGGCTGGCAAACAGCAGCGTAAGCATCAGTGGCATGGTGATGGCGTCCTTGAAGCTCTTCTTGTTCGCTTTTTTCCACCACAGCAGCTGACCTATACCTGTCAGAATGGCGATGGCTACACCCGCCCAAAGCTGGAACTTCGTGTAGTGCTCAATTTGGTCGGCTGGCAAAGCAGCATTAGACTCTATTCCGATAAAACCAAGGAATGAGTTGTATACAGGTATAGAGGTAGTCACGAGTACCTGGAAGGCGGCGAGGCAAAGCACGGCAGCACCAATAAAGACCCAGAACTCAGCACTATATGTCGACAGCTCTTTCTCTGTCGTCGGGATTTTCTTCCAGTTATACACCAGCAGCCCGATAGCGAGTACCGTGAATACCATCATGTAGGTAAACAACTGCCCTGACAGACCTAAGTCGGTAAAGGAGTGCACAGAGGCGTTGCCCAGAATACCGCTTCGAGTCAGGAAAGTCGCGTATAGAATCAGGACAAATGAAGTGATCACAAGGATGAACGTAGCGCGCAGCCCTTGCTTGCTGCGGCGATAGGCAATCATGGTATGGATACCGCCTACCAGCACGAGCCACGGAATGTATACTGCGTTCTCCACCGGGTCCCAGTTCCAGTAGCCACCGAAGTTCAGTGTTTCATAGGCCCAGTAAGCACCCATCATAATACCGATACCCAGCGACACAGCCGCGAAATGTGACCATGGCAACGCAGGGCGAATCCACTCGCTGAACTTACCTTTCCAAAGCCCGGCAATAGCGAAAGCAAAAGGAACAAGCGAAGCGGCATAGCCCAGGAACAGTGTCGGCGGGTGAATTACCATCCAGTAGTTCTGCAGTAGCGGGTTCAAGCCCGTACCGTCAGCTGGCCTAAAGTTCGGGTCCATGGCAAACACCGGAGCATCGGCCATAAAATCGCGCATGAGGATAAAAGGAGAGGAGCCCAGCTTGAAATCGCCGATTACCACACCCAGAATCATAGACGAGATGAAGATCTGTACAAAAGAGAAAATAGCCATTACTGGCGCTTCCCACTGCTTGTTCTTCTTGCCAGCGTTCATCAGCACCACACCAAGGGCCACGTGCCAGAACATCCAAAGCAGGAACGAACCTTCCTGACCTTCCCAGAAGCAGGAGATCATGTAGTGCACCGGCAGGTGATTCGACGAGTGGCTCCAGGCATAGTAGTACTCGTAGCGGTGCTCGTAAATGATGTTGAAAAGGCTGAAGATAATAGCCACTACCGCTATGCTGTGCACATAAAAGGCAGCGCGTGCCAGTTTACGCCAGCTGGTATCGCCGCTCTCTTCCGTTTTCTGGCGCGCGGCCATAAAATAAGCATAGGAGGCTACAATGGCCGCTACAAAAGCTACAATCACACTGGCGTGGCCAAAGTCTCCGATTAGCGTATTAATCATTTGTGATAATTAAAAGTTAAAAGTTTAAAGTTATGAGTTGTGCGGCGCCAAGAGTGTTAACTTTAGAATCTTAACTCTCAACCCTTAACTTATCTATATACCTGCGGTGTTGGTTTGGATTTCGTTCTCCGTATACTTAGACGGACACTTGAGGAGTATCTTGTCGGCCACGAACACATCGTTTTGCATGTTGCCCGTAATCACGACCTGCTCGGAGCGCTCAAAGTCCTGTGGTTTAGGATTGAAGTAGACGACGCGCTGTTCGAAGCGGTTGGTGTCCACCAGTGTGAAGGCGAAGTAGTTCGGGTCCTTCATTGGCTCGTAGTGCATGCCCAAAATGTGTCCCTGGTCATCCTTTTTAAGGCGTCCTACTACGTGCACTTTAGTGGAGTTACCATCTTTGGCCAGCTCAATGGCATCGCCAAACGAAACATAGGTGCTCGCGTCGCCGGCTGTGGTCATGATGATGCCGATAGCCATTGCGATAATCATAATGCCGATGATGTGTGATTTTTTCATCTTTATCCGAGGTATAGATTCTCCTTTTCTGATAGCCTAACACACGATAGAAAGTTTTAAATCCATCGCAGATAGGGATATTTATCATTTTTTGCCCCAGCAGAGCAAAATGTTTTAGCGGTTCACGTACTCATCTTTCAGCTGTTTTTCCAGTCGGCCTACCTTGCGGTCAAGGGCAATCAGGTAAAACAGCACACCAGCCAGCACGGTCAGCAATACAGCCACCACCACGTAGATTTTTCCATCCTGGCGCAGGGTGTCGGCCATTTCGATGTTTTGCTGCGGCGCAGACGAGAATTCCACCATCTGTTCCTGAGCCATTGCCGTAGCGGGCTCAAAAACGAACAGCGCGCCTAGTAAAAAGCAGCAGATAGCCAGTATTCTAAACATTTTCATATATGCGTTGTCTCAGTAATTCAAGTCTCGATTTCACGTTTATAATCCAGACACCCAGCAGCGTCCAGCCCAGCACAGCCGGGTAAAAAACAAGTCGCAGGCTACTGTCGAGGTCGTAAGCGTTAAAGCCAGGATTGCCACCGTTGCCCGGATGGAGCGAATCCGTCAGGCGGGGCAAAATGAACAGCAAAGGGATAAGGGCCGCAAACGCGAAGATGTTGTATACTGCACTGATACGGGCACGTTGCTGTTGCTCGGCAAAAGAGCTGCGCAGCACGAGGTAGGCAAAATAAATCAGCAGGCCAATGGCCGCGCCGTTCTGTTTCGGGTCGTTGCTCCAGTACTCACCCCACGTAAACTTGGCCCATTCCATACCTGTTACGATGCCCAGCACACCGAAGAGTATACCTACTTTAGCAGCTTCATGCGCGATGATGTCGTTTTTGATACTCGGCTTGCGCAGGTATTTAATAGAATACACTACCGAAATCAGCAGGATCAGAATCATCCCAAACCACATCGGCACGTGAAAGTATAGGTTGCGGATCGTCTCGTTCAGGATAGCCAGTCGGGGAACATCCGACAGCATACCCACGGCCACGGTAAACACCAGCAGCAGCACGGTCAGTATTTTCCACCAGTTCTTCTTCATGTTCCTTCTTCTCTTATTTTGACGGAAGCCAGCCTGCGCCAGTTTCCATTCTTCTTTTATCTCTAACAGTTCTGTCGCCTGAATTGTCGCAAACCTGCGTCGAAACTGTGTCTTTAATTTTAGCTGGTTCAGCAGTTTATACCTTGTTTTCTGCCGGCTATACCTGTCGTAATTGCGCTATACCTTACGAACGCCAAAGGTACGGGAACAAAATATAAGAAACAGTGACAACGATCATGTTTATGGCAAGCAAAGTAAGTAGTTCGTCGAGGCTGGCAGCCCGCTCCAGTCCATCCATCGCGTTTTTAGACATCTTGATCAGCATCAGCAGCATGGGCACGATCACCGGAAAGCTGAGCACTGCCATGAGCGTGCTACTGTTGGCTGCTTTGGATGCTATCCCTGAAATCATGGTGAGTGAGGTCGCAAAACCAATGGCCCCGAGCAGAATGCTAAGCAAAAACATCGGGATGTCGTGCACCGGATTGCCCAGCACGAAAGCGTAGAATACAAAGCAGATGAGCGCCAGCACCAGCATGAGGCAGGCGTTGTAGAGAATCTTGGCCAGGATGATGCCCTGCGGACTTACGATGGAGTAGAAGTAGAGCAACCGGCCGCGGTTCTCCTGCATAAAGCTCTTGGCAATCGCGTTAACGGACGTGAACAGCAGGATGATCCAGAACAGGGCGTTCCAGACAGGCACTTGCAGGGCATTCGAGCGGAGCCCGAAGCTGAGGTAGCAGACAAACACCGTACTGCTGACGTAGAGCAGCATGCCGTTGAAAGCATACTTCTGCCGCCACTCCAGCAGGAAATCCTTCTGCATTAAGTATATGACTTCTTTGAACAGCACCTTCTTGATTTTGCGCAAAGGTACGACACAAATTGTATAATTACTAAGGTGGGTGTGGGGGCGGTGTGAGGTATAGGGTATAGACGGTTTGAGCTTATCTTATTGTCCTTTCGAACGCAGGGAGAAATATGGATTGTTGGAATGCCCGCAATATTTTAGATTTCTCCCTGCGTTCGAAAGGACAGGGTGTCTTTGAGTTGAAGATGTACTTGTAAAAGAGAATCACTCCCTTCGAGCCAACAGTTAAAGTATCAGCAATTTAACAACTAATCCTTCTTTTTCTTCTTCCCCTTGTGCTTTACCACTTTCGCTTCACGGTAGAAAATGATTTCCTCGGCCATGTTGGTCACCTGGTCGCCAACACGTTCCAGTTTCTTAATAATAGAGAGTAGTGCCAATCCTTCAGGTATACGGTCGGAGTTGGCCTGAAGGTAGTTGGTAATAACCACGTCGGATTTGCGGTAAATTTTGTTGAGCGCCTTGTCGAGCTTGATAATTTGCTTGGCGTGCTTGGGGTCGTCTTTTACGAAAGCCGTGCGGCATTCCCGGAACATGACCAGTGCTTCGTCATACATCACCAGCACTTTTGTAAGCTCCACAAGCTCAGGGTCGAAGGGGCGGTCGAGCTTGCAAACGAAGCGCGCCATACCTTCTGCTGTGTCGCCGATGCGCTCGAGGTTGGTATTTATTTTGAGCACGGCCAGTACAGCGCGCAGATCCACCGCCACAGGGGTGTACAGGGCTAAAAAGTTTTCGCACAAACGGTCTATTTTGATATCGTAGCTGTTGACCTTGCGCTCAAGTTTAATAATGCGTTGCGCCAGTTCATGATCGGCGTTTGCCATGGCGTCGCGCCCGCTGGTGAGCTGGTAGTCCACCAAGTCCCACATCTCCAGCAATTTTTCCCGCAGGCGGTTTAGTTCTTCATCTATTTGTGG
Source organism: Pontibacter sp. HSC-14F20 (assembly GCF_019599265.1). Classification (GTDB taxonomy): domain Bacteria; phylum Bacteroidota; class Bacteroidia; order Cytophagales; family Hymenobacteraceae; genus Pontibacter. Next base: position 17,340 of record NZ_JAHZTC010000008.1, read on the forward strand.
CATTCGTATGTCGTTTTATTTTGAGTGAGACTAAATTTCTATACGTGAATCGGCGGAGGGGCTGTCAACCGAATCGGCCCGTGATGTAGTTTTGGGTGCGGGTATCTTTGGGGCTCGTAAACATGGTTTTGGTTTTGGCATATTCTACTAATTCGCCCATGTAAAAGAAAGCGGTATGGTCGCTCACACGGCCAGCCTGCTGCATGTTGTGTGTTACGATCACGATGGTATAGTCCTTCTTCAGTTCGTAGATTAGCTCTTCTATTTTAGCCGTAGAAATCGGGTCGAGTGCCGAAGCGGGTTCATCCATCAGGATAACCGAAGGCTGTATAGCCAAAGCGCGGGCAATGCACAAACGCTGCTGCTGACCACCCGACAGTGCTAGTGCCGACTTGTCGAGCTTGTCTTTCACCTCGTTCCAGAGGGCGGCTTGCTGCAGTGACTTCTCACAGGTTTCCTGCAGGGTTTTCTTGTCCTTTATACCTTGTATTTTGAGGCCATACACCACGTTTTCGAAAATGGTTTTCGGGAAGGGGTTGGGCTTCTGGAACACCATACCTACTTCCTTTCGGAGTTCATCCACCCTTACATCAGTGGCGTAGATATCGCGACCGTCCAACAGAATCTGCCCCTCGGTGCGGAAACCATCGATGTAGTCGTTCATGCGGTTGAAAGTGCGCAGGAATGTAGACTTGCCACAGCCCGACGGACCGATAAAGGCTGTTACGGCCTTCTCTTCCATAGCGATGTTAATGTTCTTAAGCGCCTGGAAATCGCCGTAGTAGGCATCGAGGTTAATGGCTTCTAACTTACTTTGTCTTTTGGTCATGGGTGAAAACTTACCATTTTATTTTCTTTTGCTGACGGTGGCGCAGGTATACCGCAATGCCGTTGAGCAAGAAGGTAATCAATAAGAGGATAATGATGGCTGCTGCCGCATTGGTCAAAAAGGCTTCCTGCGGACGCGAAGTCCAGTTAAAAATCTGAATTGGTAACACTGTGAACTCGTCCATCGGCGTCTTCGGCACAAACGGCACGTACGCCAGCGCCCCGATCACGATGAGCGGAGCCGCTTCGCCCACCGCCCGCGAGAGCGCCAGAATCACGCCCGTCAGAATGCCGCCAAAAGAGGCGGGCAGCACCTGGTTCCATACTGTTTGCCATTTAGAGGCGCCCAGCGCAAAAGAACCGTCGCGGATGGTGCGGGGCACAGCTTTGATAGCTTCGCGGGTCGTTACGATGATGATGGGCAAGATAAGGAGCGAGAGCGCGAGCGCACCCGCCAGCAAAATGCCTCCCAGATTCATCATGCGCACAAAAAGCTCCAGCCCCAGCAAACCGTAGATAATGGACGGTACACCAGCGAGGTTGGCGATGTTAATCTCCAGGAAATTCGAGAGCTTCGTCTTTTTCGCGTACTCCTCCAGGTATATACCTGCGGCTATACCTAGCGGAAAAGCAATCAGAGCAGACAGCACCAGAATCCAGAGTGTCCCGGCCCAAGCTGTAAGTATGCCTGCGCGGGCAGCACGGCGCGATGGAAGGCTGGTCAGGAAGTCCCAATCGATGCGGCCTATACCTTCCATCACAATGTCAATCAGGAAGATAGCCAGCACCACCAGTCCGATGAAGGTACAGAAAATACCGAACACCTGAAAGGCCTTGTCTTTGAGGCGGTTTTTTTCAGAGTTAGTCATACTTTTCCTGATATTTCTTTTTGATCCAGAAACTGAGGTTGTTCAGCAAAAACGTGAACACAAACAGTGTCATACCTGCTGCGAAAATGGTGCGGTACTCCAGCGAACCGTGCGGCACATCACCCAGGCTCACCTGCACAATGTAGGTCGTGATCGTCTCGATGGGTACCAGCGGATTGAGCGTGAGGCGCGGCTGCTGACCTGCCGCAATGGCCACAAGCATGGTCTCTCCCACGGCCCTCGAAATAGCCAGAATCACCGACACCAGTATACCTGACGAAGCGGCAGGCACCATCACCCCGAAGGCGGTTTGCAGTCGGGTGGAGCCCATACCGTAGGCAGCTTCGCGTAAGGAACGGGGTACGGCACTAATGGCATCTTCGCTCAGTGAGGAAATCATCGGGATGATCATAATGCCCATAACTATACCTGCCGACAAAGCGTTAAAACCGGCTAAGCCAGGTATAAACGATTGCAGGAAAGGCGTTACTACCGTCAGAGCGAAGAAACCATAAACTACCGTAGGTATAGTAGCCAGCACTTCCAGCAGTGGTTTGACAAAGGTTTTGAAGCGAGCATGGGCATACTCGTTGAGATAGATGGCGATGGTAAGCCCGATGGGCAGCGCGACTGCAATGGCAATGGCCGTGGTGAGAAAAGTGCCCGCCACGAGCGGCATGATGCCGAATTTCTTCTCTGCAAATAGCGGCGTCCATTCCTTTTCCGTCAGAAAGCGCAGAATAGACACTTCGCTGAAGAATTTAACCGACTCCGACAGCAGTACCCAAATGATGCTGAGCGTGATCAGAATCGTAATGGCGGCCGACAGCCACAGCAAGCCTTCGATAATTTTCTCCTGTACTCTCAAGGTGCTTTTGATTGGAGCGCAGGTATAGCTTTTGTCTTCGTGGGCTATACCTGCGCTGGTTGTTTCAGGGTGTTACTGTTGATTGGCCGTAGCGCCACCTATCGTAAATTGCTCGAACTTCTGTTGTTGCTCTTTGTAAAGGTTATCTGGCAAGCGGATGTAACCAACTTCCTCACTTAAATCACCTGCGTTTTCGAGGTAGAAGTTGATGAAGTCCACTACTTCGGGCTTGTTAACTGCCTTTGAGCTGATGTACAGAAACAGCGCACGCGAAAGCGGTGCATAAGAACCGTCTTTTACCGTTTCCAATGATGGCAGGATAGCACCTGCGCCGTTATCTACAGGTATAGCTTTGAGCTTGCCTTTGTTCTCGTCGTAGTAGGCGTACCCAAAAAAGCCCAGCGCCAGTGGATCAGTAGACACGCCCTGCACCAGCACATTGTCGTCTTCGCTGGCAGTATAGTCGCCTCGGCTTGAGTGGCTCTTGCCCACAATGGCTTCGGTGAAATAGTCGTATGTGCCAGACTCTACGCCTGCGCCATACAGGTGAATCTCCTTGTCAGGCCACTCGGGGCGGATCTGGTTCCAACGCATGATTTTACCCTGCGCTTCGGGCTCCCAGATTTTCTTCAGTTCGGCCACGGTAATGTCTTTGGCCCAGTCGTTGGAAGGGTGCACCACCACGGTCAGGCCATCGTAGGCCACCGAAAGCTGCACATACGAAAGGCCGTTTTCGCTTGCTGTTTCTGCTTCCGAAGCGTTCATGGAGCGTGAGGCGTTTACAATGTCAATCTCGCCGCGGGTGAATTTCTTCATGCCGCCGCCCGTGCCTGAAACGCCCACGGTCACTCTCACGTCCGGAGCCTCGGCGCGGTACTCTTCGGCCACAGCTTCGGTCACAGGATATACTGTAGAGGAACCGTCAATCTGGATGGAGCCTGACAGGTCGCTGGCTCCTTCCTGGCTGTTGCCGCCGCACGATGTGAAAGCAAGCGAGGTGCCCAGCAGGATGGCTGCACTGAGTTTAAATCGGGAAAAGCTAAGGTGTAGCATACAATTCGATTTTAGGATATGTAAGTTGTGTATGTCTAGTCTGTCTTTAGTGAACTTTGCTTTTGGTCGGGTGTACTGGTTTGGTTATCAGTTGGTTTTGTTATAAGGCTAACTCCATCTGCAGTCTGAACTGAGTGTAGTCTTCGCGGCTCGCTTCCTGTGTCAGCGTTACGTCGCTCTGCACTTTGAGCGAGTGTCCCACAATATATTTTGACACCCCCAAAGTGTATTGGTCCTGTTGGCGTATACCTGTTTCGGTAGTCGGGACGAAGTCGGTATAGCGGCCAGCCACTTCCCAATTGCTCGGCAAGAGGTAGCCAGCCTGCAGGTTCAGGGCATTGCCCGTCACAAAGGTTTCGGCCACGTCGCCCAGTTCGTCGCGCAGCACCACAGGACCATCGGTTGCTTTACGGTCAGCATACTCGGCCATGGCCGAAAAGCCGCGATACTTAAATATAGCATCCACGAACCAGGTGCGCAGGCTGCGCGTCTCGCTCAGGAAATCGCCGAGCTGCGCCTGTTCTCGCGCGGCATTGTTGTTATAATCGAAAGAGGCGGCCAAAGCGAGTTTTGGTGTTTGCTCCCGCTCAATGTCGCTTCCCACATAGTCGCCGCCACCTTCAAACGCCCCGAACGGCAGTATTTCAAACCTCCCTGTATAGTCGTAGCCGCCTGTGTTGTTCACCGTAATATCGCGTCCTTCGCCCATCGAAATAGAACCGATTTCTCTGAACACTACCTGTCCCAACTGGTGCTCGTGATGGAGTTGCAAACCCGCGTCGCGGTCGAGGTTGAAGCGGGAGTTGAGCAGGCTGCGGTCAACGAACTGGAGTTTCTGCGAAGAGACCACACGCTCGCGGTTACCCGGCAGTTTGGTCTGGCCCACCCACAGTTGCAGGTTCGGGGTAAGGTGCCATTTGACCACTGCATCGAGTATAATGTTGTCGGCATTATTGGTCACGTCGGGCACATCGCTTCCGATGTCGCTGTTGCTCAGGCCGAGCTCTATCTTGTATTCTAATCTTGGAGAGAAGGCAAAGCCATCAAATTTCAGGCGTGCCCTGCGAATCAGGAAGCGGTCGTCCCACTCGTTGGTAGCGGGGTTTTGTCCTCCTTGGTAAAGTAACTGGAATCGGGTGCCGAACCTGAGGCTGAAAGAAGAGTCAGCGGCCACGAATTGCAGGCCTTTGCCGAACTTGCTGTTGTTGACGGTCTGGGCTTGTGTGCCGGAGGTATAGAGAAGGCTGAATAAGAGCACCAAAAGGACTCCTTTAAGGTTGTGGTTCACGCGCTGTATTAGTTTAGGGTGAGAATTAAGCTAATGCCATGCTGTTATGCTTTAACTTAAGTCGCAGTAGTCTAAGCTGCGACTTGCTTTACGTGTTTCAGGCGTAGCAGATGGTTAGTCAGGCCATTGGTGCTGTTTCTGAACTCCGGTACAAAATAACCACTCTAGTATTACCCGAAGGTTATGGCCATATTACGGATATGTTAAGATTTGTGGTGTGACGCAGGTATAAGCCTGTATACCTGGTTCTCAGGTATAACCCCAGGTATAGCGCCATAAAAAAAGAGCCCGGATTTGTTGTCCGGGCTCTTTCTGGTTCAGGTGATGTAAGCCACTTGTAAGTCTTTCAATTGTGGCCGCTTTGTGGCAGCCTCATTTGTGAAGGTTAAATTCAATTAGAATTTGTAGCCTGTCCAGCCGAACACGGTTGTATTGGCACCTGTAATAGCACTGTTAGCTTTGATGTCCGCGTTGTCAGGGTTTTTAACTTCCTGGCCTTTCACTACCATGCCATCATTTTTGTATTCAATCACAGTTCCTGAATTACCATTGCCCTTACCGTCAGTCAAATCGATCAGGTCTGTGGCAGAACCGCCTTTGATCAGCAGGTTAGTAATGTTGGCTTTGGCACCTCTGCGTACTTTCACGGCATCCTGCATCTCAAAAGTAGACTCGTTTACAATCGTGATGTTCTTGAAGAAGAAATCAGATTGGTTCGCATCGCCAGGGGTGTTGCCATCCAGGTTGCCGTCCAGCTCAGCGCCACGTGGGTCAGATTCTGTACTGGTATAGCCAGCCTTCCAAACACCGTAAGCATTGTCCAATGTGCCGGACCAGCCCTGTGTTACGTCAAACATATCGTCGTCAGAGTCCACCACCAGCAGGTTCTTTACATTTACTGTACCACCAAAGAACTCGACAGCATCATCAGCACCGTTTGGGATGTAAACGTTTTCGATCTTAGTGCCGCTTCCTACGCCATTCAGGGTCAGACCATTGTGTTCGATGTCAGCTGAAGATTTTGCTCCGGTATACTCTAAGATGAGGTACTCTATTACACCTGAGTTGTCGTTGTTATTTTCGCCGCCATAAATAACAGCCGGATTAACTTCTGTGGTGCTGGTAGTAACTTTGCCAGCAGGACCTGAAAGTCTTGCCTTGCCGTTGATGATCAAACCACCCCAGTCCCCCTGATTAGGAGCAGCCGCTGCAGATGTTATTTTAACTGGTTTGTCGGCTGTGCCGTTAACAAAAATCTGGCCGCCCTGCTCAACCAGGATGTACTTGTTGAATCCCTTTTCAGCTTTGATAACCGTACCAGCTGGTATTCTGAGTTTTCCTCCGTCAACCACAAGTAGCGACCCTGTTAATTTGTATTCGATATTCGGGTCAAGTGTAACTTCAGTGGAAATATCGCCGCTTAGCTCACTGCTTACAGTAGGGGATGGCGTTGTAGTTTCGTCATCTTTGCATGAGAATAACCCCATCGGGATCATTAATAGGTAAAGGATTGTCTTTTTCATTTTGTTTGATTGTTTATACAATATTATGAATGAGAAATCAACTGAATGTGACCGGATTATTAACTAATTGTTAAAACTGGTAGGTCACGCCAAAGTCAAATGCAGCGCCCCTTTTGTAGCTGCGGATGATAACATTTTCAGCATCGGTGTCTGAGCCGGCACCCTCTCTGGTGAGCTTATATTCCGGATTCAAAAGATTTTTGGCCTTCAAAGTGAATTTAAGATGATCGTTGATTCCCAGTGAGGTAACAAAGTCCAGCGTAGTGATGCGTTCTTCGATCAGGTTGTTAAACCCGCGTGTGCCAATTGTGTGCACTCTGTCGCTCAGGTAGTTGAGTACAAGCGCAGAGGTTATGCTGGTGTTATTGTTGGTTAACAGATTGTAAGTCAGGTCCGCATTGAAGATATAAGGAGCGGCACCCTCCAGCGTGGAGGAGGTGTTCTGCACAAAAAAGGTCGGGTCTAGGTTGACGCGGGTATAGATATAGGACGCATTCAGGCCGGCATTCAGACGGTGCTTTTCGGCAAGGTTCATCAGCGATTTTCTCACTTCTACCTCTACACCGGTGGCAACCGCATGATCCGAAACGTTGTCGTAAGTTCTCAGGCCTGCTGAGTTTCCCTGATCTACCCGCGCAATCGGATTCAGAATATGCTTGTAAAAAGCGTTCACCGAGAAATAATCTCCTGAGGACAGGTAGGAATCCCACTTTAGGTCAAAATTGTAGTTGGTGGAGACTTCCAGGTTCGGGTTACCGTTTTCATTCCCGTCGATTCCCAGGTAAATGAACGGCGATATCTCTTTGTCCTGCGGCAAGGTATAGGTGCGGCTTATACCTGTTCTGAAGTGATTTTTCTCGTTCAGCTCATACTTGGTGTTCAGGCTGGGCGATAAAAAGAATTCATCTATCGTGTTAGAGCCAACGTCGGCGCTACGGTTTACTTTGTAGTTGATCTTCGTGTATATATCGTCTGCCCTTAAGCCTGCATTCAGTGTAAGTTTGTTTCCGAACTTGTGCACCAAATCAACATAAGCGGCATGGTTGTTTCTTTCTACTTCGTAGGTGTCGTTAAAGTGCTCAACCCGGAAATCGCCGTTCGATAAACTTTGCTGATTAAAGTAGGGGTCGAGGCGGATATCATCTAATTTGAAGGTAGGAAGGTTGCTCTGTCCGCCAGCCCATATGAGGTTATAAATGGGAGCTGAGAACTCGTTGGAACTGATCCTGCTGTCGTAGCCAATTTCTATGTAAGATGGGTTTCCCAGATCAGCAGAAAGCGAATACTGCAGACTGGCTTTCGGGAGAACGGCAGTTTCTGTTATTTTACTGTTGAAGCGTTGGTTTCTTCCTTCTCCCACACCCAGTTGGACCATCCCATCCCCGATAGAAGGGAACATCACGATTCTGCGGTCAGGCTCTTGGCCAATCACATGGTTTACGGCAGCACCTACGTTATATTTTATCCTGTCCGATAGGTTGCCGCTCCAAATAAGCTGGTTAATAATAGCCGAGTTGTCGTTTACCTGCAGGCGTCGAGTGTATCCTTCAGAGTTATAGTCCTCCGCTACCTGAAACAGTTCTGTTTCCTTGCCATAGAAGTTGGAGGCGGCAGCTGTGGCAGTGTGCAGGTACATAGAGTTGAAATGCAGCTGACTGTTTCTGAGGTTAAACTCCAGATTGGCCGCCAGCATGTGCGAAGCGCTGTGGCTGGATTGCTGGTAGTCAAAATCGCGGAAAGGATTTTTAGGATTGGTGGCCGTAATCAAGCGGGTAACGCCTTCCTGATAATGGTACTTGTTATCCATGGCACCAACTACAAAAAAGCGATGCTTGTTCAGAAAAGTGCTGCCACCGGAAACAGAGAGTCCACCGTTAAAAAGGGGATTTTTAGAGAGAGGGTCAAGTGAATTGTTAAAGGTATAGCCATTCAAAAACTGCTCGCCGTTCTGGCTTGTAGGGCTTTTTGATGTAGTGGCAAAACCAAACTTGCTCATACCTTCCGGAAGAGAATAGTCACTGCCGATCACCTGGCTGTTTATACTGGTTGAAATCCCGATCTGAAGCGCATTGTTGTCAACAAGTTCTTTTGAATTAATGTTGATCAAGGCTCCGCCAACATCGCCATTCATTGACGCGGAGAATACTTTGTTCACTTCAACCGACTGAATAATGTCGCTCGTGAAGAAATCGAGTGAGATATTCTTGAATTGAGGGTCTTCAGAAGGTATAGCGAAGCCATTCAGAGTGGTGGTGTTATAGCGGTCACCCAGTCCGCGGACGAATACATTCTTCACGCCATCTCGTTTCGAAACACCTGATATCTTGGTAACAGCGCCTTCGGCATTGCTGACGCCTTTTCTGGAGAGTTCCTGTGCGCCAATAGCCTGTGTAGCTATAACGGCTTTCTTCTGATCTAAAAGTAAGATTTGCTCTGTTTCCCTGTTCCCTTTTGCCGTTATGGTCACCTCCGACAGTTGCGATGTGCTCTGCTCCATCGCCACGTCTATGGTGGTCGTTTTGCCTGCCGTTACGGTCACACTGCTAACAGATTTCGGCGTATACGAAAGGCTGTTTACTTCTAAGGTATAGGTACCTTCCTTCACGTTATCGATGCGGAACTTACCGAAGGCGTCCGAAGGAGCGCCCAGTCCGGTTCCCTGCACTTTTATGATAGCGCCAATCAGCTCTTCGCCGTTTTTAGCGTCTTTGATGGCTCCCTGTATGCTGCCCGTTTGTGCGTGCACCGAAATGAAAGCGGATAACAGGAAAAATAGAACTGTGGTGAGAATTTGCCGCATTGTATTTATAGTCTGATTGATGCGACAAAAGTAGAGGGGCTATATTACCTCAATATTATTGAGGGGTTAAGTTTGTATTAATAAAGCTTAATATTTATTTGTAACCTGTTGACAAACAGATAATATAGGGTTGGTTGTGCTGGTTTTGGCATGAGCAGGAGGTAAAAGGGGCTGATACTGAGAAAGCAGATTGGCAGCTTCAGTGGGTTTTAACAATATAGTAACCTTACAATAATCTACAGCTAATATTGCAGGTATAGTTTTGCTGCATCAATCCTTCCTTTATAAGAAACTGATTGCGCATTATGGGTGAGATCAATTGCGGCAATCAATAGTGGTGTGGCTTAGTCTCCCACACTACGCAAAAGACCTGCCTCGAAAGAGCGGGTCTTTTTTTGTGCCTATACCTGTGGTGAGATAGGCATAAAGTTCTGTAAAAGCTCTTTTGTCAGGGAGTTTGCCTTAGAAGTCGGTGTTGATGCTTTCGCCGCCGCCCAGGTACTGAAACAGGAAATAAGCCAGCACTGCCAGCACAATGATGCCTAGGCAACCAATCCCGCCGCAACCGCCTCGTCCTCTTCCGCCGCCAGCGTCGCCTCGGCCACCAAACAATTTACTTAGCATCCAGAATTTGAATAAGCCTCTTAACATAGTTTATACCTTAAATAGAACATAGAACCCAGCAGATGCTTGGCTGTCAGGAGTTAAGGGTACGCGAAGACGGGCTCATGAGTTAGGGAACAGGTATAGCCAATGCCAGGTATACCTGACACTTAGGTGGCGTTGGCAAGTATTACGATCTGATTTACCTACGATTTTAGGTATAGCGGCTAAGGTATAGCTATACCTTAACTAATCGGCACTTTGCGCAATATGGCTTCGATAAAGTCTTTGGTGCGGATGCCGTCGGCTTCTGCTTCGTAGTTGAGAATGATGCGGTGGTTCATCACATCGTGTGCTACTTCTTTGATGTCTTCCGGCAGCACATAGTCGCGGTCGTCGAAGTAGGCGATGGCTTTGGCAGCACGGTTCAGGGCAATGCTGGCACGCGGCGACACACCAAACTGTATGTAATCGGCAAACTCGTTGAGGTCGTACTCGGCTGGGCGACGTGTCGCGAACACCAGTTCAATGATGTACTTCTCCAGCGTCTCCGATATCTGCACCTGGTTGATCTCACTGCGAATGGCAAAGATGTCTTCCTTGGAAAGCACCTTATTCACGGTATCGTTAAAAGCCATGTTGGCCATGCGGCGCATGATCTCCAGTTCGTCTGCTTTCTTCGGGTAGTCGATGTATACCTTCATCATAAAGCGGTCTACCTGCGCTTCGGGCAGCGGGTACGTACCTTCGTGCTCCACCGGGTTTTGCGTGGCCAGTACCAAAAAGGGCAGATCCAGTTTATAGGTCGTCTCACCGATAGTTACCTGCTTCTCCTGCATGGCTTCCAGCAAAGCCGACTGCACCTTGGCAGGGGAGCGGTTCACTTCGTCGGCCAGAATCAGGTTAGCGAAAATGGGGCCTTTCTTTACCTCAAACTGCGATGCGTTCTGGTTATAGATCATGGTACCGATGAGGTCGGCGGGCAGCAGATCAGGTGTAAACTGAATGCGCTGAAAATCGAGGCGCAGGGCGCGGGCCAGTGAGTTGATGGTAAGTGTTTTGGCCAGTCCGGGTACACCCTCCAGCAAAATATGGCCGCCGGTAAACAAACCAATGAGCAGACGATTGACCATATAGGACTGTCCGACCACCACTTTCCCCACTTCCTGAAAAACCTGCTTTATTTTCTGTTGATGGTCTTTCACCTGGTCTGGATATACTAATTCTTCTGCTGGCATAGCTCAATGGCATTTAGAGGGCCTAAATATAGTAATTCTAAGGCACGGGCGCAATTAAATGCCTATACCTGCGAGGCTGAGGTATAGAAAAGAACCAAAAGAAAAGAGCGCCCTAGGCGCTCTTTTTATGTTCTGTCTCAAATGCGATGGGATTTTCTGGCTGTCGCTTCAGCGTTTCCATACGTTCACGCTTGGCTTGCCGTACCAGCTCTATCATGCTGCTGAGCCTGTTTTCTTCTACATCCTCGATCGGCAAAACCATGGTGGTTTGGGGCGATTCAATGTGGATGCGATGTTGCCGTGTCATCAGGTATAACATCAGGAAGAAGCCGCTGAGCAGTGCAAAAACATCGTTGAAGTAAACGAAAAGGGCCGAGACAACGCTAAACGCCAGGTATAGGGGTTTGCCCGTGGCTTTGATCTGCCAGGAAGAGATATCTTCGAGCATCACGGACTGGTAGCTTCTGAAGAGCCAGTTATTTTGCCGCATGATCACGCGGTGAGTGGTCAGGATCAGCTTTTTATCCACCGTCTGGATAAGGTGCCTTTCACCACCAAGAAGTCGTGTTACTGCCATTCCTGATGGAGTATTAAGTTTGTTTATCTTCGTATTGAGTCGTAGCGAGTGTATCACAGCTAATAATTGGTGTTAGTTATATCCAGGATTCCCGGAAGCACCAAAAGGTTGCATGTAAGTCCGGTACAAAGTTAAATAAATAATAATTCTTATACGAAGTCAATTCGCCATGTATCGGTTTTATTATAATTATGGGCCATTGGTACTATACCTACGGCAAATAGATTTATAGGATTGTAAATTAGCTAGCAAAAACTTTGCCCTATTTATGCAGTGAGTATATATATTATGAATTAGTTATATCTATATATAGAAAAAGCCGTCCTGTTTGTTTAGGGCGGCTTTTTCTATAAGTGCTTTTGCTTTATGTGCTAAGCAGTCAGGTAAAATTCTCCTTCATGGCCATGAGCACGCTGGTTTTTGAAGCGGGCGATGTCGGTCTGCATATTCTCGTAAATTTCCAAAATCTCCTCTGAGTCCTGTGTTAATGGTTTTATGTGTTCAAGCAACAATTTTGCTGCCAACGGATAGAACTTGGAGTCGTCTGTGTTCTTAGCGTTCACTTTAAAACTACCCACGTGTGTCTCCAGTTTTTTCAGGCCAGGGTGCTCGCTCTTAAACTCTTGTATGGTGTCGCGGAGTTTCTCCCGTATCATCAGGTATAAATCCTCTTCGAAGGTCATCCCGAAGTCCTCCTCCTCCTCTTCATCATCGAAGCTGTAATCTAAGTCGTCATCGTAATCGAAATCGTCTCTCATGGCTGATAATAAGGTTATTTTGAATTGTTAGTACGCACGGTTGTTCTTAGGGTGTTGCATAAAGTTCAAGTTTTCTTTATCTGCAACGGTGCCAAAAGCCGGGTTTTGCCAGCTCTGTCACTCAAAGAAAATGCATAAATAATGTTTCGAAACCGTATTTGCAACGCCCCGGCTATACCTGTATTGAATTATTTTGCTTTGGTAAAATATGTGGCGCGATAGTGAATTGAGGCTAAAGCTGATAGGTATAAAAAAAGACCTGCTCCCGAAGGGAGGGCACTGAAAAAGTCCCTCATTTAGGAGCAACCCTTAGAAGCGATCAGGTAAAACCATGTTTTTACCTGATCGCTTCTCTTATTATCAGAAGTCGTGCTGGCCAACCGAACGATCACTTGTATAGCCAATCGGACTTTCAATTGTGTGTAGGGTCGGAAAGGGAGGGCGCCTGGGCGGTTTTGTGGGGAATTCCCGAGGCTTAAGCGCTTAGTTTGAGGATTCGCTTCAGGTTTACTGTGAAGATGGCCAGCGCTCCCTGCAGCTGCATGCTGGTGATGCCATAGGAGATGGCCCTGCCATAGCCATGGACGTTTTTGAGCTCGCTGTTCTTAGCTTCTATTTTATAGCGCTCCCTGGTCTTCTCCTTGAAGTAGGCTGTCTGTTGAAAGGCCTGCTGCTCCACATGGATAGGCGACTTGATGGTCACTCCGTAGGTTTTTGACTTGGCTCCTGGTTTGTAGCAACCCTCTTTTAAGGGGCAGCTCCTGCATTTTTGAACGTCAAAGTAGTAGACGGTTGCCTGGTTCTTGCCACGGTTCTTTTTCCCCTGACGTGCCTTTCGCATGGCCATATGCCCGGCAGGACACACAAACAGACCAGCGTCTTTGTTATACTCAAACCTGGCTTCCTCCTTTCGGCTGCCCTGGCTGATGACAGGGTTGAGTTTGGCCACCAGCTTTAGACTGCGGCCCTCCTTGTCCTGGAGCTTGAGGTTTTCCTTGCCTGAATAGGCCGCATCGCCGATGATGGTGTCCACCTCAATGCCGTTGTCGCGGCTTATTTCCACAAGCTTTGGAAGTTGGGGGCCATCGCCTTTTTCGCCCGAGGTGACAAGGGCGGCGGCAATGATGCGCTCCTCTGTCATGGCCAGATGCGCTGTCATGGCCAGGTGCGTCTTGTAGCCAAAGAAGCTGCTGTCAGCCGATTTATGGCCCGTCCTGGCATCCGTGTCTTTGGAGAGCGTATGGCTCTCCTGGGTATCCTCCACCGTTTCCCTGAGCAGGTTGAGCTTCTCTCTGACGGCGGGAATCACACACAGCGCCTGGTCCGCTTCAACGAGCTTTTCAAGCCTGCGGCAGTAAGCCAGCTGCTCTTCCAACCCGCCCGAGTCATGCTGTTCGGGCATACGGCCTTTGATGTCTTCATCGATGCTGCAAAGGGCTTTGCGCAGCAGCCTTGAACGTTCCCTGAGCACCTCCAGGGCGGATTGTGGATTTGACCTGGAGAGCGAGTGGGTGGCGTCCACGATAAGGGAGTGGGACTTGATGATGCCCTTTTCAAGGGCAATGGCGACCGTCTTGCTGATCAGAAGGTTCAGCAGGTCGGTGTCCTTTAAGCGGAGCTTGCGGAACTTGGTCAGGGAGCTGGGGTTGATGACCGCCTCCTCGGGCGAGAGGTCGAGAAAGTATTTGAAGGACATATCGTAGCGCGAGCGCTCCACCACGTCCACATCGGAGAGGGTGTAGATGGTCTTCAGCAGCAAGTATTTGAACATGCGCACCGGGCTTTCGGCCCTGCGGCCATTGGTGGTGCAGTATTTGGCAACCAGCTCCTCGTAGATGAAAGTGAAGTCGATCAGGTCGTTGATTTTACGAAGCAGATTGTCCTGGGGGACAATCAGATCATAGAGCCCTGAATAGGGGCTTGGTTGAATTTGTTGCTGTTGCGCTACCATCTGAATGCTCTCTGATTCCACTAGGAGATACGAAAAAAGGAGCAGAAAACTTAATTCCTGCTCCTTTAATTCTCCAGTTTTCACGGAGACTTTTTCAGTGCCCTCTCCCGAAGGAGAGGTCTTTTTTGTGATACATGTTGTTGTGCTTAGGCGAACTTGCGCTCGATCAGGCGGAGCAGTTTGTTTACGCTGTCCTGCTTTTTGCTCCAGTCATACTTGCGCGCCAGGTCGTTGGTGACAAATTGCGTTGCCTCATCCGGACTCCTGAATTGGTCAAGTTGCTGAATCGTGTTATAATATGTCATGTTATCGCCATCAAACAGCTCGTTTATGAAGCTGAAGCGCTGGTTGATCGAAATAGAGTTTTTGAGCGAATCTATCTTACCATTGCTCAACGAGTCGGCAACAGAAGAAGAGGCTGGCTTGCTGAACTTCTCATTCATGGTAGGGCGCTCGGCCTTAAAGCGTTCATTCAGGTTGTTGTCTGCCATTGCGGCAGGTCTGGGCACTACTGGTGTGGGAGCCGGCGTAGCCACAGGTATAGAAGCCTCACGCTGCGCCATATGGATAGGCGCTACCACATCTTTCTCTTCGACTGGAGCGGCTGGCGTAGGCTTACCGATTGAAGCGGCGTAGGCTGCTAAAGGCGATATCTGCTGTTGCCTGATCTCTTCTTCCGTAATCGGCAGCAGGCTGTTAAAGGGCTCCAACACTTCGGCCAGCGGCGCGATGTTATCTCGGTTGGCGTTCAGGTATAGCTTAAAGCGGCTCAAAATGTAATCGCGGTCGCGGTTAGAAGGGGAGAGCGTACCCACAAAGCCAGCAAACAGAGCCTTGTCCAGATCGATGTACTTGAGGTTTTCCTGCAGTTTAGGCAGGGTAATATCTTCTTGTATGCGCAGGAACTTCTCTTCGAAAGTGGCCACCGGTGCCAGTTTGAGCAGAAACGTGTCGAGGATCGCTTTCTGAAGCAGCGGCTCAAAAGCATCGCGTTTGATCAGAATCTTGCGAGAGAGCACATTCATAAAGTTGAGCAGCGCCTCCTTTACCTCCTCATGTTCATAGTCGAAATAAGGGCTGCGCAGGTTGGCCATTTCGTGGTGCCACTTAAGCAGGAGCTCTTTTATTACAAACAGATTAACCTGTTTAATGGGCGTAAAGCCAATAAGTTGGGGTCCATTAATAGTGTCGTGTGCAGCAAAGTGACGGTCGCAAAGTACATTTGCCAGTTCTTTGCTGTAACGTTCAAGCCTTAATTGATTATATTTGTCTTCCATTGGTATACCTTTCTTTCGTAAAGTTAATAAATAATATGCCAAATTTAACGGTGCAAAACCTGTTCAATCGGCAGGTAGAAGTGGCACCCGGTCAAACGCTGCTGCAGGCTATACAGGCCGACGGCATCGACTGGATGCACGCCTGCGGAGCCAAAGGGCGCTGCACCACCTGCCGCATTATCGTGCAGGCGGGGCTTGAACACTTCGGGCCGCTCACCGACAGCGAAGAACGCTACCGTAGCAGAGGCCGCCTACAGGATAACGAAAGACTAACCTGCCAGTGTACATTAGTGAGCGGAGATGCCCAAGGCCGTGTGCCCCGGCAGACCATGCTCCCGCACATGGAGTATAGCAACTAGCCAATCAGCCAATACAAAATAGTAGATGTTTATAGAACCGCGCGTTGGGAACGAGAACCACGCAATCAGAAGAGGATGGATAGAGGTGATCTGCGGATCGATGTTTTCGGGGAAGACAGAAGAGCTAATCCGGCGACTGAACAGAGCCAAGATTGCCAAGCAGAAAGTGGAGATCTTTAAGCCGACCGTCGACAAGCGCTATCACGAAGAGGATGTGGTGTCGCACAACGCCAATGCCATACGCTCCACGCCAATAGACTTTGCGCAGGACATGCTGTTGCTGGGCGGCAGCTGCGATGTGGTAGGTATAGACGAAGCGCAGTTCTTTGACGACGGTCTGGCCGAGGTTTGCGTGAAACTGGCCAACAGTGGCGTGCGCGTAATCGCCGCCGGCCTGGACATGGACTACCTGGGCAAGCCCTTTGGGCCGATGCCGGCATTAATGGCTGTGGCCGAGTATGTGACCAAGGTGCACGCTATCTGTGTGCAGTGCGGCGATATTGCGACCTACTCCTTCAGGAACTCCCCCTCTGAGCAGCAGGTACTATTGGGCGAAACGGAATCTTATGAAGCCCGCTGCCGCCACTGTTTTCAGGAAGGCATCAGGCAAAAAAAATAAAAGCGGGAGCTATACCTACTCTTTGCTGCCAACCGCGAAGTGCGCCAAACCTGTATCACTAAAATAGCCGTATTGGAGTAAATGTTAGTCAAGACAAGGGGCATCGTACTCAACTACATCAAGTTTCGCGAGTCCTCGATCATCGCCAAGGTATACACAGAGCAACTGGGTGTGCAGTCGTACATCGTGAACAGCGTGCGTAAAAAGGGCACAGGTTCCCGCATTGCCCTGTTCCAGCCTTTCACGCTGCTCGATATGGTGGTCTATACCTCGCACAAAGGCGGCCTGACGCGCATCTCAGAGTATAAAAGCGCTTACCCATACGCTACTATCCCTTTTGATATCCGCAAGAGCAGCATTCTGTTGTTTTTGTCCGAGATGGTGTCGCGCACTATTAAAGAGGAGGAGGAAAACCCGACGCTCTTTCACTTTCTGTTCAATGCCATCATCGAGTTTGACGAACTGCAGGACCATTTTGAGAATTTTCACCTGATCTTTTTGCTGCACCTGAGCCACCACCTGGGCTTCGGGCCAAGCAGCGGAATGGAGATTGTGGAGCAGGTGGCTTTTTCGCCGAATGCGCAGTCGCTGACCGATGCCCCGCCGGTTCTGGCCTTACAGGCTTATGAACAGCTTTTCGACCAGTTGTTGCGCACGCCGGAACAGGCGGCTATACCTAACGGCAAGGTGCGCCGCGAAATGCTCTCCATCCTGATCCGCTATTACCAGCTCCACGTGGAGCGGCTAGGCGAAATCAAGTCGCTGGCCATCCTTTCGGAAGTCCTGAGCTGATAAACAAAAAAGGCGATACATTTGCATCGCCTTTTTTGTTTATGTCAAACTAGTTGTTAGCGTACATTCAGCACATCTATTTCGAAGATCAGCACGGCGTTTGGCGGAATGCTGTTGCTGCCATACATGCCATAGCCCAGATGAGAAGGAATATAGAGGTTCGCTTCCTCGCCTTTGCGCATATGCTGTAGTCCTTCGTCCCAACCCTTGATTACCTGACCTGCGCCTACAAGTACTGACAATGAGTTACCTCTTGTATAAGAGTTGTCAAACGCTACGTTATTAATGTGTCGGCCGATATAGTGCACCTCAGCATACTTGCCAGGCTTAATCAGGTCACCTTCACCTTCTTTTTTGGTCAGGATATAAATGCCACTGTTCAGGCGAACTACTTTGGTTGTGTCAACAGCATTAGCCCTGAAGTACTTTCTGATCGTTTCCTCATCTAACTTTTTCTGGGCTTCGATCTGCTCAGGCGTTATATAGTAAGGGTTTTTGTTCTCCTCTTTGCAAGATGCAAAAGAGACCAGTACAACGAAAAAGAAGAGAGCCTTTGCAAACCAAGTGCTCAGTTTCTGCTTTTTGTGTGTCAGGTTCATGGTATTCAGGTTAAAAGGTATTCAGAAATTAGTTTTTGATGTCCACAAGCTCCACGTCGAAACGCAGGATCGAGTTAGCTGGCATTTGCTCGCCGCGTGCCTGCCCACCGTAAGCCAGCGGAGAAGGTATAAGCAGAATAGCTTTGCTGCCTTTGTTCAGCTGCGCGATACCGTCGTCCCAGCCCTGGATCACCTGGCCCTGGCCAAGCGGGAAAGTAAACGGCTGACCGCCATTCATTGGGTTGTCGTAAGAAGACTCCAGTTCTTTGCCATCCAGGAAAGACAGTTTGTAATGCACTGAAACATTGTCGCCAGCTTTGGCATTCGGACCTTTGCCCGCTTCTGTTATTACGTAGTAAACACCCGCGTCCGTTTTCTGAACGTTCTTAAGGCCTTTTTCTTTGATGTACTCCTGAATTTTAGCGTCGTCGATTTTGAGCTGTTCTTTGGCGTGCTCCTGCTGGGCCTGCATCTGCTCTTCGAACATTTTCTGCTGGTCTGCTACCGCTTCCTCCTCAGACTGTATTTTGTCGGCTTTCAGGAAGAAAGTAAAGTGCGTGCCCGGCTTCACGAACGGAGGCATCGGCTGGTTGAATGTGTTGGCAAAAAGCGAGTCAACGCTGATCTTGAACACACCGCTGTCGCCGGCGCGCATCATGGTCAGGGCGTTCTCTAAGCTGCCTTTAAAGGTTGGCTCCATTACCGGAAGCATGACCGGCTGGCCCTGCTGGCGTGAATCGAACAGCACAGAGTCGTCGGCGGTGCGGTACGACATGTGCATCGTGATTACCTGACCCAGACGGGCACCTGTAGTGTCGTCGGCAGCAATCTCGCCACGGTTTACATACTCACCGTCTTTTTGCTCATATACCTTATAAGCCAGGCCGTCAGCCGTAGTGCGAAATTCGTCGCTTTTGTTTTTGTCGCCACAAGACTGTAGCAACAGGGCACCGGCTAGCACCGGCAGTAAGAACTTAGTTTTAAATAGCATCGGTTATAGGTTGGATATAGTGTTTGTTTCTTAACAGGACGCCTGCAGTTGCTCTTTGTATTGTGGCAACAGGCTTTCAAACTTGGCCACGGTGTTCTCGAGGGTGTCGAGCGACATACCGCCGGCTGCGTTTTTGTGTCCGCCACCGTTGAAGTTGGCGCGTGCAAACTCATTTACTGAGAAATCGCCAACGGAGCGGAAAGACATCTTCACGGCCTGCACACGGTCGATAATCACGGCAGCAAAAACAATGCCCTCAATGGAGAGCGCAAAGTTTACCAGGCCTTCGGTATCGCCGGTTTTGGAGTCGTAAGCTTTCAGCTCTTCGGCCGTAATGGTAATATAAGCTGTTCTGTACTCGTGGTGCACCACTAACTTATCTTTGAGGGCATAACCCAGAAAACGCAAACGTGTTTCTGTGGAGCTGTCGTAGATAAGACGGTGGATATTGGATGTGTTCACCCCGATGTGCAGCAGGTCGGCAATGATCAGATGCACGTTTTTAGAGGTGCTCGGGTGTCGGAAAGAGCCCGTGTCCGTCATAATGCCCGCATAAAGGCACTCGCCTATACCTGTGTCGATCAGGTCGCCATCGCCCAGGGCCTTGATCAAGTCATATACCAGTTCGGCTGTAGCAGCGGCCTGTGGGTTAGAGTAGTCGAGGTCAGCGAAGTCTTCCGGCTGCAGGTGGTGGTCTATCAGCACTTTGGTGCCTTTGGCGTTGCGGATATACTCCCCCATTTCGTGGATGCGCGTCAGGTTCGAGAAGTCGAGGCAAAATATCACCTGCGACTCGTCGATGATGCGGCGCACGAGGGCGTCGTTTTTATCAGAGTAAACGAGTACCTCGTCATTGCCCTCCATCCAGGTAAGAAAGATCGGGTAGTCAGAAGGTGTGATAACCGTAACCCGGTGACCCAGTTTTTTGAGGTAGCCGGCCAAACCCAGTGACGAGCCCAATGCATCGGCGTCTGGTTTGTGGTGTGTGGTGATCATCACCTCTTTAGGTTCTCTCAGGAGCTCTTTGAGAGCATTAATGTCATGCATAAAGCTTGTTATAAATCCGCTGAGTAATAGGGATATAAGGCGCGAATTTCTGAAGAAATAACTTCTAATGCAATAAAATAGCGTTTTAAGACGCTTCAGGCTGTTCTGAAAGTTTAACCAAGGTATAGCCTGCAGGTATAGCTGTAGGCTATACCTGCATAAATATTTGCAGAAAGTATGGGCCAAGTACTGCTATAATTAAGCTAAATGCGCTAATTTTGCACCTTCTAAACGAAACATACACACATTAACACAATAGACATGGCTGGAAACATCACATTTACTATGATTAAGCCGGACGCGGTTGCAGATAACAACATCGGTGGCATTACTAAAATGATCGAGGAAGGTGGCTTCCGCATCGTGGCGATGAAGAAGACAAGACTGACTGAGGAGCGTGCCGGCAAGTTTTACGAAGTACACAAGGAACGTCCTTTCTACGGTGACCTGGTGAAGTACATGTCTTCCGGCCCGATCGTAGCCATGATCCTGGAGAAAGACAACGCAGTGGAGGATTTCCGTAAGCTGATCGGCGCTACCAACCCGGCTCAGGCTGAAGAAGGTACCATCCGTAAGGTATACGCAAAGTCTATCGAGGCAAACGCTGTGCACGGCTCTGACTCTGACGAAAACGCACAGATCGAAGGCGACTTCTACTTCTCGGCCGACGAGCGTTTCTAAGCTATTAAAGAGTACTTATTGATTTCTCAAAAGCCCGCAGGACTATATGCCCTCGCGGGCTTTTTTGATTATGTTTGAATCAGTAACCCCACCTTTTTTTATGAAACAAACTTTACTCGTTGTTCTGCTTCTTTTTTTAACGGCACAGGCTTTCGCTCAACAGGACGAAGAACCAGAGTACAAAGCCGTGATACTACATTACAATGCCGATTGGCAGATTACCTCACCAGAGGAAGCTGTGGCGAAGCGGCTGACCTACTTCCCTGCTGAAGTGAAGGAAATGCAACACCTGGGCGCTCCCTTGTTTCAGCATGTTGTTACCGATTACTATGCAGATAACACAGTTATGGCCAAAGGCTATTATAATGCGCAGGGCAAAAAGTGGGGTAAATGGGTTTTCTATCATCCTAATGGTCAGGTGGATTGTGAAGGTAGTTTTTCTGAAGATGTTCCAACCGGGAATTGGAAGTTTTGGAGTGCTTCAGGAACACCTTTGGCAGATGTAACACTGAATGGAGAAGAAATACGGGTGAATAACCTTTGGAGCGAGACCGGAAATCAACTCGTAAAAGACGGGCAGGGAGAGTATAAAGCACCTTTTGCGACGGCAGATGGAAAGGGCACCTCCATACTGGAAGGTATGTTCGTTGACGGCCATAAGACAGGTTGGTGGCGACTTACTGATGCTAGCGGAAAAATGGAGCTTGAGCAGATATATGACAGCAAAGGCAAAATTCTGAGTGGTACAATTTATGTAAATGGGGTGCCAACTATTAATAAAGATGATTTAATGCATTTAGTGAGTTTGCCAGACTATCTTTTTTATATAGAGCAATGGAGAACTGATCCGAAGTATTATGCGGCCAAATATCCGGTTGCAGCTGATTTGTTGGGATGTCAAATTACGAAAGTGGATCTGCCGGAGTCGGATGTTGCGCCTGCCGATTATTATTTCCAGGTTGTGCAGCGTAAAAGTAACGGTGAAGTCGACACGTTGCAATATGGGGTACCAGTTATAGAAGCTAGTTTCAGAGGTGACTTATTTGAGTACACAAAGAAAAACTTCAAGGGGCCATCAAACACTTATATGGGGAGGAATAATATAGAAGGCTTACTAATGATAAGTTTTACTGTGATGGAAGATGGGCAGATAAAGGATGCCACAGTTAAGAAAAGCGTACATCCTAAGGTAGATGAAGAGGGGCTGCGGTTTGTAAACAGCATGCCAGCCTGGAATCCGGCTACGAAGCTAGGAAAGTCAGTAGCGTCTGAAATGATTTTTCCAATTAGATTTAGTGTGCATACACAACATCTACAACCTCCATCTCCCCACATGCCGGACCCGTTCACTAACATGCACAGGTGGTGAGTTTTTAGTTAAAACAGAGAGGGCCGGCTTTATAAAGCCGGCCCTCTCTGTTTTAACTTGAGCAAACCTACTGCTTCGGAATTACAAACTGCTGGCCTGGTTTGATCAGGTCAGGGTTGCTGCCGATAGTTGCCTTGTTTGCCTCGTAAATCTTTTTCCAGGCGTTGGCATCACCGTAGTAGTGCTTGGCAATTTTAGAAAGCGAATCACCGCTCTTTACTGTATAGGTATCCTGGCCAGTTGCAGGCTGTGCCCCTGGTTGCTGAGGCGCTTGCTGGTTAAAAAATGAGCCATCACCTGGCTGGCGGTTGGTTGGGTTAGGAGCCTTAACGGGTTCCTTTTCACCCTTTTTAAAAAAATCACGCAATCCCATATTTCAAATTCTTATGATGTCAGTAAATAATTTTGGTGCGTAGCTGTAAAAAGTTCAGCTGCTTAGATAGATACGCCGAATGATGCGCATTGTTGTGCCGCATTGTATTCCTGATAGATTAAATAGCTTTCATCAACTTTAAAAAACTTTTAACCGTACTCTATGCACGCCTCTTGAGGTAAGCAGGCACAGGTATGTAAACCATTAAACTATGAATAAAATGAACATGAATCTGAAACAGGTAAAAGCCTACTTTACGTTTGTAATGGCCTTTGTGCTGATGGCTTTTATGACAAGCTGCGGCGGTGACAAAGACAATGCCGGCAATGCCAATATGATCTCAGGTGGCAGCAGCAAAACCTGGAAAGCTGCCAAGGAAATGACAGCCTCCGGCGACAAAGACAAACTGACGGCAGAAGAAAAGGACGAGACCATGCAGTTCTACTCGGACGGTCGCTTTGCCATGGGTGGCGGTGGCTCACTTCAAACCGGCACCTGGACCTACGATCAAGCGGGCAGACGCTTATCGCTCACGTTTGAGGGAGCTAACGAATCGCAGAATTTTACTGTAGAGAAACTGACGGATAAAGAAATGGACCTGGTGGCAGCCGATGGTTCTAAGATGGAGATGAAAGCCGAATAAGGTATAAATCTCAGGTATATTTTGAACAGGAAAGCCGGTCCAATTTTGGGTCGGCTTTTTTGCTGGGTAGGAAATCGACAGGTATAAGTTACCGGATCAGGTATAGCTGGAGCAGCCTGATAGTAATTTATACCAGCCGGCGCAGCCCCAACAAGCCTAGCATCGGGCCGAAAGCCAACAGTGCCAGGGTGTAGGACAAGGGTAATTGCGTTAGTAAAAAGCCTGTTAGCTGGATGCTGGCCACTGTAATGGCGAAACCAATGGCTACCACAATAGTGAGTGCGGTGCCAACCAGTTGCGGCGGAGCTGTCTGGGCTGTCAGGGCCGAAAACTGAGGCGAATCTCCAGCCACCACGATGCCCCAGAAAAGCAGAAATGGTATAATGAGTTGCGACGATCCGAGTTGCAGCACGAGCAGCGAAAGCAGACAACACAAGCCCGAAAGCAATAATTGCACAAAGGCCACTCGCGCGCTTCCCCATACCTGCGACAGATAACCGCCGCCTATACAGCCTACCGCACCGGCCGCGATCACAGCAAAGCTATAAGCCGATACCTCGCTGCTGGAAAGTTGAGGGAGTGACAAGGTCAGAATCAGGGGTGTAAAAGCCCATAAGGTATAGAGCTCCCACATATGGCCAAAGTACCCGAAAGCGGCCGACCTGAATCCGCGATCACGAAAAGACTGCAACATGTTTCCTATCCTGAATGTGGCGCCTTTCTTCAGGTATGGTCCGTCGGGCACAAGCAGGTATAGGAGCAAGCCTCCTATGCCTGCCAATGCGCTTACCGTTCCTAGCACCTGTTGCCAGGGCAACGAAGCACCCAATGCCCGAATCAAATGCGGAAAAGCAGTGCCTAGCACCAGTGCACCTACCAGGTAGCCAATGGCTTTCCCTAGTCCTGTGCTATACCAGCTGGCTGCTATCTTCATTCCTACCGGATAAATGCCCGCCAGTAAAAAGCCCGTCAGCGCCCGGAGTAACAGCACAGCATAAAGATCTTTGGCCGCGAATATCACTAAAGCATTGGCCACAGCACCAAGCAGAGCACAGAACAGAAACAGCAGACGTGGCGACACCCGATCGGCCAGCGAAAGAAAAGCAAATACCAGTGTACCTGCTATAAAGCCCAGTTGCACCGCTGAGGTTAGCAAAGCCAGCGCCCCGTCCTGCAACTGCAGCGATTCCTGCAGCTCCGGCAGCACCGCATTGCCGGCAAACCAAAGCGAAGTACCCGCAAACTGCGAAAACACCAGCGTGGGCAATAGTCGGGCGGGCGGAGCTAAAGTCTGATACAGCAAGGAAGTCGGAGAGTTTAGGAGTTTAAGATTTTGAGAGTTGGGGAAGTTAGAAAATTAAAAGATTAGGAAGTTGATTTGTAGCGATGTTTTACTAAAACAACGTTCGTGCATGGACCCCTCTTAACACTCTTCCGGACATCTTTGTCCGGAAGAGTGTTAAGAGGGGGACGTCTTTGTCCCCATTTGTATACCTGCACGAGGGCAGCAGGCTCTTTCGGATTTATCAATCTGAAGGCAAACGGTAGGGTATTTCCTAATCCCCCTATACCTGTAAACCTATACACGGAGATGTGGACATTCCCGACAGTTTGCTTCGGGACATGGATGTCCCGAGGAGCCTTTTATAAAATTATAAATGCCTGTAAAGGCCAGTCACCCCTGCCTGAATCTTGTATCGTTATACCTGTCTGAGCCATGATAAAATCCTCACAGAGACAGGAGCTATATACAAAGGAGAAGCAGGTTAATTATACACCCAATAATTTATGAATTTAGCCATTCAACTTTAACCCTCACCCATAAATCGTCTCAGCAAATTTCTCCAATGCTTTGCGTGTTTCGTAGGTGCGCTCGAACATGCCCATGTGGCCGGTTTGGCCCAGGAAATAAACCATGCTGTTGTCGGGGAGGTGACATTGCTCCAGGGCTTTGTCGAGCGGCACGGCACCGTCGTCTTTTCCGAAGATGAACAAAAACGGAAACTTTGCAGCAGCCAGCACGTCAGTTCGGTCTTTTCGGTCGCGCATGGCGGCAAGGCCTCCGGTTACGCTCTCTTTCGGTGTGTTGGTGCCGATCTTTTTCATTAACGCGATTTCTTTCTTCAGTCGGTCACGGTTCCCGCTATAGAAGAGTGGCTCAATGAAGGACTGCATGAACTTCTCTACGCTGTGTTTCTCTACAAACTCGATGGTCTTGTTGCGGTTATCTTTCTTCTCATCAGTGTCGGGGAGGGCAGAGGAGTGGAAAAGGCAAACGCCGTTGAGCATGCTGCTATACTTCTCAGCTAAAGCCATACTCACATAGCCGCCCATGGAGTGACCTATCAGAATGCATTTTTTAATACCGAGTTCCTCCAAGTTTGCTTTCACATAATCGGCCATACCCTCCATACTGTAATCGGCTATACCTGAGGTATTGTCGCCGAAGCCGGGCAGGTCCAGCGCCACTGTCCGGAACTGCTTTTGCAGCGGTTTTGTGAACTCATCCCATACTTCTTTGCTTTCGCAGAAGCCATGCAGGAAAACGAGTGTGTCGCCGGAGCCGGCAGAGGTATAAGTAGTGTGTTTTGTCATAGTTTATGGTGTTTACTTTGTAGGGACAGGTCTCAACCCAATGCCGTCAACTTAAGGAGATGTTAAATAACTTTTCGCTTATTGCTTTTGACTTTATGCCCTCGGTGCCGTTTTCTTTTAAATTTCCTGCCAGGCTTGACGGCCTCCCTTCGGCGCTTTATTTTAAGCTTCAGCCTCTGGTAGGCGGTTTCCATAGGCTGGGTCCCCAACAGCAGGCCGGCCAGGTTGTCCTTGACCAGCCCCAAGGCCACCGCGCGGTTGATCTGGTAGCGGTGCCTGTTGCCCTTGCCCTCCTGCTCCCGGTCGAGCTCCTGCTGGGCCTCCTCCACCAGTAAAGCACTTATATTGGCGCACAGCACGGCTGCGTGGAAGTCCTGGAGGACGCCGCCGGTAAGCGGCTTTGAAACGCTCACTGTTCATCAACTCCCGAAGGCCTTCCAAAAGCCGAGCACCCTTTTTTTACTGTCATCCTCTTATCTGCTTCCATTGGATAGTATACGAAAACCCTTAAGTTGACGGCATTGGGTCGCAACCTATCCGAATCATGCCTGAATAATTGTGTCGTTATAAAAGTATGTGTTGGAATGTGTATCGCAAAGGATAATTTCTTGTTTCATTGCAGTGGCTATACAGCCGCGGAAAGATCGCGTCCTGTCACTACAAAGTATAAACAAAAACCCCGCGTTTCCTGAAGAACTGCGGGGTTTGTCTTTTTTCAAAAGGTCCTTGGTCAGAAAACTATACCTTCACTGCCACACCGATCATTTCTCTCACGGTGTTCTCGATGGCAGCCGGGTCGAAGCCAGCGTCGCGGTGTAGCTCCAACTGCGAACCGTGCTCGAAGACCTGGTCCGGCATACCGAGGCGCTTTACTTGCGAGGTATAGTTGTTGTCGACCATAAACTCCAGCACAGCGCTTCCGAAACCACCTTGCAGACAGCCATCTTCTACAGTGATCACTTTGCTGTACTTGCTGAATATGTGGTGCAACAGCTCCCCATCCAGCGGCTTGCAGTAGCGCATGTCGTAGTGGCCCGGGTTGATGCCGTCATAGGTCAGTTTCTGGCAAACATCCACGGCGTAGTTGCCGATATGGCCAAATGTCAGGATCGCTACTTCTTCGCCTTCCTGCACGGTGCGGCCTTTACCGATTTGCTGCAGTTCCAGCGGGGTACGCCAGTTTGGCATCACACCTTCGCCACGTGGGTAACGGATCGTGAACGGACCAGCACCTTCCTGCGAAGCAGTATACATCATGTTACGCAGTTCTTGCTCGTTCATCGGGGCGGCTACCACCATGTTCGGGATGCAGCGCATGTAGGCAATGTCGTAAGCACCGTGGTGCGTCGGTCCATCAGCTCCGGCGAAACCGGCACGGTCGAGGCAGAACACCACATGCAGGTTCTGGAGACACACATCGTGCACCACCTGGTCGTAGCCACGCTGCATGAACGTGCTGTAGATGTTACAGAAAGGTACTAAACCCTGCGTGGCCAGGCCAGCGGAGAAAGTCACCGCATGCTGCTCAGCTATACCTACGTCAAAAGCACGATCGGGCATGGCCTTCATCATGATGTTGAGTGAGCATCCGGACGGCATCGCAGGCGTGACGCCCATGATCTTGTCGTTCTGCTCAGCAAGCTCCACAATCGTGTGGCCAAACACATCCTGGTACTTAGGCGGTTGTGGCGTGTCGTGATGCGTTTTGTAAATTTCGCCTGTTATCTTGTCGAATAGTCCCGGCGCGTGCCATTTGGTCTGGTCTTTTTCAGCCAGTGCAAAGCCTTTGCCTTTGGTGGTAAGCACGTGCAGGATTTTCGGACCAGGTATACGCTTCAGGTCTTCCATCACCGACACAAGGTGGTTGATGTCGTGACCGTCGATCGGGCCGAAATAGCGGAAGTTCAGGCCTTCAAACAAATTGCTCTGCTTAGAGAGCGTGGCTTTGATACCACTTTCTACCTTGGAGGCAATATGCTGTGCGTTCGGACCGAATTTGCTGATCTTGCCAAGTACATTCCACAGTTCATCGCGCAGCTTGTTGTAAGTGCGGGAAGTGGTGATGTCAGTTAAATATTCTTTCAGAGCGCCCACATTCGGGTCGATACTCATGCAATTGTCATTGAGGACTACCAGCAGGTTGGCGTTGGTGGCGCCGCCGTGGTTGAGGGCTTCGAAGGCCATACCGCCCGTCATAGCGCCATCGCCGATCACGGCGATGTGGTGACGATCGTCTTCTTTTTTATATTGTGACGCAACAGCCATACCCAGCGCCGCCGAAATAGACGTGCTTGAGTGGCCTACGCCAAAAGTATCGTATTCGCTTTCTTTACGCTTCGGAAAACCAGAGAGTCCGCCATACTTGCGGTTGGTGTGGAAATTATCGCGACGACCGGTCAGGATCTTGTGACCGTAAGCCTGGTGGCCAACATCCCATACCAATTGGTCGTAAGGCGTCTGAAACACATAGTGCAGTGCTGTGGTCAGTTCTACCACCCCAAGGCTGGCCCCAAAATGACCGCCGTGGATCGATACCACATCGATGATGTATTGCCTTAGCTCCTGGCTAACCTGCAATAACTGCTCTGGCTTAAGGGCGCGGAGGTCGGCAGGCGAATTGATAGAGGCAAGGAGCTCTCCTGGTTTGATGATCATAGAAATGTCTTTATTATAGACTTCCAACAAATTTTTTAGGCAAAAGTTTGCATTGTGCAAAATACAGTATGCCGGACAAAACGTAAAGTTAGTAAAAATCAGAACACAAGCTGCTAATTCTCCTCTCTATCCTGTCACGGCAACCGTCGGTGGTGTGTGGTGTAAGTGTGCTAAGTGAATGATTGTCAATAAGTGGGATATTTAAGGGAACTTAATGGCAATCATGCTTCTTGATAATGCTACACTTATACAGTTGTGAGTTTATTTTGTTCAGAAATCGGGCTGTCTAAGCATCTGTAACATAGCATTCGGGCTGGTATTTCATCCGAATAAATTAGTATTTTTGTCCATCAGTTGCGATCAGCGCATTAACCAAAGGCCAGAGAAGTGAGTTTCGAAATAAAATTACCGTTGTTTGAGGGGCCGTTCGACCTATTGCTCTTCTTTATCGAGCGTGACGAGCTGGATATTCATGATATTCCGATCTTCCAGATCACCAACGAGTTTATGGGCTATATTCGGCAAATGGAGCAGCTCAATATTGAGGTGGCCAGCGACTTTATCCTGACTGCCGCCACGCTCATGCGCATTAAGGCTAAAATGCTGCTGCCCCGCACCGAAAAAGACGAGGAAGGTAATGAGATAGATCCGCGTCATGAACTGGTGCAGCACCTGCTGGAGTATAAGAAATACAAAGCCGTGCTCGGCGACCTCGGGCAGATGGAAGATTTCCGTCTGGCGCAGGAAAACCGTGGTAACGTACACGATGAATTGCAGCAGATCGCGAATGCCAACCACTTTGAGTACGAACTGCAGGACCTGAGCCTCTACAAACTCATGCGCGTGTTCGATAAGGTGATGCTGCGTTTTGAAGAGGAACAGAGCCGGCCGAAACATACCGTGCTTACGTATCCCTATACCATCGAGGAGCAGCGCGATTATATTTCAGGGCTGATTGCAGAAAAAGACCATGTTCGTTTTTCAGAGCTGATCTCCGCCTTTCCAGATAAAATTGGAATGATTTTCAACTTTCTGGCGATATTGGATATGTTGCAGCTCAACCTGATCGGGATTGAGGTGGGCGATGGTTTCAATGACTTTATTATTACTAGGGCCGAAGGACAGGCAGCCCAGGTGACGCAGCTCATCCTCGAGTAGGAATCCCGAAAATCCTTAAAAAGCCAACCTGTTTTCCCGAGTTGCCGAATAGTTAAGTAGTTTTGCACGTCAGCTATTTAAGAGCACGCACCGAAGAACTGGGTTACAATAGCCGCCTACATGGATGAGAATAAAAAAACCATACTAAGGAGTTTCAGTCCGATCAAGATCCTGATTCCGGTGCTACTGGGTTTGGGCGCTACGGCTTGGCTGTTCATCAAAGACGACAAGCTCAGCGATCTGAAAGGTATAGCCGAGGCCAACTGGTGGTGGCTGGCAGCGGCGCTGCTGGTGCTTGTGATCCGTGACCTGGGCTATATGTACCGCATCCGCAGCCTGACCGACAAGTTCCTGACCTGGCGCAACAGCCTCGACGTGATCATGCTATGGGAGTTCGCTTCGGCCATTACGCCCTCGGTAGTAGGCGGTACCACCATTGCCACCATCGTGCTCAACAAAGAAGGTATACCGCTGGGCAAGTCGCTGGCTTATGTTATGCTCACAGCCGTACTCGACAACATGTTCTTTATCATAGCGGCACCAATTGCGCTGCTGGCTATACAGGGCGAGGTTTTCCCTGATTTTGGCTTGTCGACTGCGGATGTCAACGCCCTTAAAACCGCCTTTTACATCAGCTACTCGCTGATTGCCGTGTATACCTTCGTGATGATCTACGCGCTGTTTGTACGCCCACGTGCTTTCAAGTGGATTTTACTGAGACTGACGGGTTGGAAACTGCTGCGCAAGTGGCGTATCAATGCTTTTCATCATGGCAACGAAATTGTGTGGGCTTCGCAGCAGTTGCGTGGCAAGGACTTAAACTACTGGGCCCGGGCCATTATCTCTACTGTTTTTGTGTGGAGCGCCCGCTACTTCCTACTCAACTGCCTGATCGCGGCTTTTACCGATGTCACCCTTGCCGAGCATATGCTCATCATTTCGCGCAACCTCATTTTCTGGATCGTGATGCTCGTGGCGATAACACCGGGCGGTGCCGGAATCGTGGAAATGGCTTTTCCGAGTTTCTTTGGCTTGTTCCTGGGCCGTTTCAGCAATATTGTGGTGGTGCTCTACCGTCTCATTACCTACTACCCATACCTGGTGCTGGGCTCATTCTTCCTGCCGAAATGGATAGCGAAAGTGTTTGGCAGGTCTTCGGTAGAAGATGAAGTGAAGGTATAAGCAGGTATAAGTATGAAAGCCATTATTGTAGGAGGCGGAATCGGAGGGCTGTGTACGGCGCTTGCCTTGCAGCAGGCAGGTATAGATACCACGGTATACGAAGCGGCTTCTAAGTTCAAAGGGCTGGGAGCGGGCGTAGGACTGGCTGCCAATGCCATGCAGGGGCTTCAGCGGTTAGGCGTGATGGATGACGTGGTGGCAAGAGGGAAGCAACTCGATGCGTTGGTTATCTTTGATGAGCACGGCCGCGAAATCAGCAACATGGATACCCGCCCCTTGAGCAGCAGGTATGGCATTAACAATTTTGTGATTCACCGCGCCGACCTGCACGAAGTACTTTTGAGCCACCTTCAGCCTGGTTCTGTTGTGCTGGGCAAGCGCTGCGAAGAAATGGCACAAAGCAGCGATCAGGTGCAGGTAACATTTGCCGACGGAAGCCATGCCACAGCCGATTTGCTCATCGCCGCCGATGGGATCAGCTCGGTGGTGCGCCAACAATTGGTACACGACAGCATACCCCGCTACGCCGGCTATACCTGTTGGAGGGCCGTGGTCGACAATCCGGGAGTAGACATCAACAAAATGATTTCGGCAGAAACCTGGGCGCCGCAGGGCCGTGTAGGTATAGCGCCGCTGCAGGGCGACAAAATTTACTGGTATGCCTGCATCAACGCCCCGCAGCGCGACGAGAAAATGCGCCTGATGACGCCCGAGAAGCTAGCCCGCCACTTTGAGTCAGTGCACTCGCCTGTAGAAGCCGTGCTGGCCTCCACTTCGCAAGACCAACTCATCTGGAACGATATTGCTGACCTGAAACCACTCAGGCATTTTGTATATGGTCGTGTGGTGCTGCTCGGTGATGCCGCCCACGCTACAACGCCCAATATGGGGCAGGGCGCCTGCCAGGCAATAGAAGATGCCGTAGTGTTAGCCCAATGTTTGAAGCAGGAACCTGTTGTGTATAATGCTTTGAAACGCTACGAAAAACGCCGCAAGGCCCGCACCGCCAAGGTAATTCAGTTGTCCAGAACGTTAGGGGCAGTTGCTCACTGGCAGAATCCGTTGCTGGGCAAGCTCCGGAACACGCTTTTTCGTGCCATGCCCAAGTTCGTGACCCAACGGCAGATGGAGGACTTGTATAAGGTGGATTTTTAAGTATACCTGCTTTTTAGCTGGTAGTTTGCGGGCGGAGTAGCCTCCAGTAAACCAATTCATCATCCCGAACCACTTCTTCCATACCTACTTTCTGAAGTATGCGGGCAGAAGGAATATTTTCCACCAAGCAGTTTGCCGTGACAGCTTTCACTTCCGGATGCCAGAAGGCCCACTCTACCAAGGCTCTAGCCGTTTCCAGTCCGTAACCTTGCTGTTGTTCCTGTTCAATAATAGAGTAGCCGATGTCTACAACCCCTTCCTTATTCGGCCCGCCTTTAAAACCGGCATCGCCTATCACAGTGGCGTTGTGTTTCAGCACGATCATCCACGATTCAAAGCCTGTCGGCTCCGGTAGCTGCTCCAGCCTTTTAATGATGCGGGGCAGCGTATCCATGCTCTCCTGGTCAGGCCAGAAGCGGGTGGGTTGCAGACCGATTTCGGTCAGTATACCTGTGTTGAAGGCATATAGTGCCTGTGCTACCGGAAGCGTGAAAGGGACTAGAGCTAGTCGCTGGGTATAGATGGGTTGGATGGGCATTATTTAGGATTTCTGTGATGATGAATCAACAGTATTGACGGATGATAAGTAAAATTACGCTGAAATTGCTACGCTTGACTGCTAGAAATTAGCGAACCACTTTTTTTTAACCTTGACTTTTTCAATGAACTCTATCTCTACACCAAGCTTCAGTTCTTTCAGCTTTTCAGCAAATTCATTTCCATCTATCAGATCGATAGGAGGGGCGCCATCTTTGTTAGCTTCTCTTCTTGCCTCTCTTGTAAAGCTACCTGTCGTAATGATAAGGCCTTTGTCTGCTCTGCCAATCATCGCGCCCCTAAAGTCTCTTACAATGCTGGAGCCTACGCTTCCTTGATAACGTTTGGCCTGAAAGACAACATGAAAGGAAAGAACGCCTCCTAGTCTGATAAGTCCTTGTCCGTCTATACCTCCGTCATTGGAGCGTTGCGTCACTTCTACGTTCAGGAAGCCTAATTCACGAAGAACTCTCTGACATAACCTCTCGAAGTTTTCAGGCGTTATTTTCTTGATAGATTCTAAGAGTTCTTCCTGCCAGGAAAACTCAATTAACTCCTCGCTGCTATTTTCAATATCTGTTAATAAAGATTTTTTATCAGCATTGCGATCTTTTTTATCAAGTTCTAGTACAGCTTTCTTAACAGCGCCTTTATCTATGGATTTCGTTTCTTTCCCTTTTTCCGTTAAAGCCCAAACACCTCTGCTTGAGTTTTCAAGCAGCCCATACCGCTTCAAGTAATTTCTTGACCAAGCTAAGCGATAGGTAAGTTTGGTTGTACTTTCTCGATGTATGTCGTTTATCTCTTCTTCAGTAAGCTTCAATAACTCACTTACTTGCTCCTCTATTTCTCTAACAGAACCGGACCCTCCAAGCCTTTGTAATGCCTGGAGGGTTGGTGTAAACAGGTCATCATACTTGTATTTAAAAATTTCGCTCATCGGAGTCCTGATAAAGAGGCTACTTACTATTGCTTTAAATATATGATAATTTATATAGAAACTATAGTCAACCTCTGGTTTATACAATATCGGATGTAACAGGAGAGAATAAAAAATGGAAGCCCACACGAGCTTCCATTTTTTATAAAAAAGATTGTTAACTCAGAATAAATCTACACTAACCCCTGCTTCACTAAATACTCCGCAATCTGCACCGCATTCGTTGCAGCGCCCTTACGAAGGTTGTCTGCCACAATCCACATATTTAAAGTTCTTGGCTGGGTTTCATCTAAGCGGATGCGGCCTACGAGTACTTCATCTTTGCCGTGTGCGTCTTTCGGCATCGGGTATTGCAGGTTTTTTACGTCGTCCACTACTTTCACGCCCTCGGTTTCATGCAGGATACGGTATACCTCGTCCAGCGTAAAGTCCTTTTCGAACTCCACGTTTACCGACTCCGAGTGGCCGCCCATCACAGGGATACGCACCGCAGTGGCCGTTACCCGGATAGAGTCGTCGCCCATGATCTTCCTGGTTTCGAGGATCATTTTCATTTCCTCTTTGGTATAGCCGTTGTCCTGAAACACGTCGATGTGCGGCAGCACGTTCAGGTCGATCGGGTAAGGGTAGGCTTTCTCGCCTTCTTTGCCTGCGCGCTCGTTCATGAGCTGCTCCACTGCCTTCACGCCGGTGCCTGTTACGGACTGGTAGGTGCTCACCACAATGCGCTTTGCCTGCAGCTCTTCGTGCAGCTTGTTCAGGGCTACTACCATTTGGATGGTCGAGCAGTTCGGGTTTGCAATAATCTTATCTTCTTTGGTCAGTTCTTTGGCGTTGATCTCGGGGACCACCAGCTTTTTTGTCGGGTCCATGCGCCAGGCTGAGGAGTTGTCGACTACTACGATGCCTGCTTCGGCAAACTTTGGCGCCCACTCGGTGGAGGTGCTGCCTCCTGCTGAGAAAATGGCAATTTGCGGGGCAGCCGCAATCGCGACCTGCATCCCGATCACCTTTATCTGTTTACCCTTAAACTCCATCTGTTTACCAACAGATCTCTCAGAAGCAACCAACAACAGTTCCGTTACCGGGAAGTCACGCTCCGCCAGTACTTTCAAAATCTCGCCGCCCACTAGTCCAGTGGCGCCTACTACTGCTACTTTCATTGTTTAGGGTATATTATTAATTGTATAATGGTTGAAAGCTAAATTGTTAATTAGAGTCTATCCCGGCGCGATGGCTATTCCGAAGTACGGCCAATTATACCTGTGCACGATTCGGAAAGGTCGCGGCCTGTGCCTACGTGATTCCTGACTTATTAAATTCTCAAACTCATCAACTCTCAAACTAACTCTTTAAGGTCGCATAAAAGTTCTGCATCTTACAAAAGCAGTCTGTTTTCTGCCCTCACATTGTCTTACAGACCTGTGAGTGTCTCTGCGTTTGCCCTTGCTGTGCCTTTTGCGGCTGCGAAGTTCGTAAGTTTTCACCACAATATTTGCGGATGAAACAAACTTTACACCAGGCATTTGTAAATACAGCACGTAAGTTTCCGCTCTTAAGTGAAAGGATAACGAAGGATCAAGTAACCGGAATTAGGAGCGCTCCTCAAGCTATTAACCAATATTCTTTCAGAATGATAAATTATGTGCTGGTCCTGATTACAGGTATAAGCCACTTCATTTCTCTTGCCATCAAGTCAGCAATTGCTCAAAGAACGCTGGTTGCAGGGCTTCTGCTTTTTCTTCCATACCTGGCCAGCGCCCAGCTCCAGGATGATTTCTCTGACGGCAACTTCACCCAAAATCCTACCTGGACAGGCAATGTGAGTGGCTTTGTTGTGAATCCGCAAAACCAGTTGCAGAGTAGCGGGCCTGCCGTCACTGGCACGGTGCTATACCTGGCCACACCCGCGCAGGCCGCAGTGGATGCGGTTTGGGAGTTCTGGGCTAACCTGCGCCTGGCTACCTCGGCGAGCAATTATGCGGATGTTTTTCTGATCTCGGACAAAGAAGCGCTCAAAGCCGCTGATGTGAATGGCTATTTTGTGCGGATCGGCTCCATGGCCGATGAGGTAAGTTTATACCGGAAAGACGTCGGCAAGCACCGGTTCTTATCATCAACGGCGAGGACAAAACGGTAGCAACTTCTAACAACACCGTGCGGGTGCGGGTAACGCGCAATCTCGACTATACCTGGCAACTCGAGCTCGATGTGACCGGCACGGGGCAAAGCTACCGAAGCCAAGGCACGGTAACAGATGCTACACACAGGCAATCGGCTTATTTCGAGGTGCTGGTCAGGTATAGCTCGGCAACCGTGAGCGTTTTTATTTTGATGATTTCCGGATAACCGATACAAACCCGCCCGTGCTGGAAAGCGCCCAGCCACTGAGTACGGAAACGCTGGAACTACGCTTTAATGAGCCGCTGGGCCAGGAGCAGGCCCAAAATCCGGATCACTATACCTTGAATGGCAGTATCAAACCAACTTCCGTCGAACTCATTGAGAGCAGTACGGTACTGCTTACGTTTGCGCAATCGCTGCGAAATGGGCCAAATACAATTGCAGTTTCAGGTATAGCTGATCTTTATGGCAATGCCTTGCCGAGCCTTGTCGAAAGGATTTTCCAGTATGTGCTGCCGCCTGTGTTGCCCGGGTATAACGAACTGCTCATTACTGAGATCATGTCCCGCGAGACACCGTCCATCGGGCTGCCAGCCGTTGAATATATCGAGCTGTACAATCCAACCGAAAAGGTGCTTACACTACGGTGCTTACACTACAAGGTATACGCTATGCTGATGTCACCTCTACAACGGTCCTGCCCAACGTGCTGCTGCAGCCCGGCGAGTATGCCGTGGTGGCGCCCAACACGCAGGTGGCCAATTTTACAGAATACGGTCACGTAATCGGTATCAGCAATTTCCCGAGCCTTAATAACACCGGCGAACTTCTGCAGTTGCGCCAGCCCAATGGTCGATTGATCTACGCCGTAAACTACAAAGACACCTGGTACCACGACAATGCCAAGCGTAACGGCGGCTGGAGCCTGGAGATGATCGACGTGACCAACCCCTGTGCCGGCTCTTAGAATTGGATGGCTTCTAACGACCCGCGAGGCGGTACGCCCGCTCAACCTAAGTCCGTAGCCACGTGTATACCTGACAACACGCCTCCAACACTATTGAATGTCACCGCGCTGGCACCTGACCGGCTGCTGCGTTTCAACGAGCGGCTCGACAGCGCACAGGTTGCAGATGCCGGTCGCTATACCTTCAGTCCGGCAGGTATAGGTATGGCAGCCGTACAGGTTGTCTCGCCTTTGTTTGAGGAGGTGGTGTTGCAACTCGGTGCGCCACTGCAGGAGCGGCAGCGCTATCCCTTAACCGCCACAGGTATACGCGACTGCGCCGGCAATCTGAGTTTTCAACCTCTGACGGCTACTTTTGCCCTGCCTTCTGCCCCAGAGACCGGCGATGTGGTAATCAACGAAGTGTTATTCAACCCTAGGCCCGGCGGCATAGATTTTGTGGAGCTCGTTAACCGCAGCGACAAATACATTAACCTGCAAAACTGGCAGCTAGCCAATACCAGCAACGACAGCATCGCCAACCGGCGTGTGATCACATCGGCCCCTTATGTACTGGAGCCCGGTCAATATGTGGTGCTCACGACCAATCCCGAGAACATCAAAGCCAATTACCCGGCAGCGCGCGAAGAGACATTTCTACAGATGGCTTCACTGCCGTCCTACCCCGATGCGGCGGGCTCGGTTATCGTGTTGCAACCCGACCGTCGAATTACCGATCGCTTCGATTACAGCGAACGCATGCACTTCAGCCTGATCGACGATCGCAATGGCATCTCGCTGGAGCGCATCCGGCTGGATGGCCCTACTACGCCAGATAACTTTCATTCGGCCGCGACCCCAGTCTTTGCTACACCGGGTTACCCCAATTCACAATCGCAGCCAGGTATAGCGGCGCAACGCATGTTCACGATAGAGCCCAGGGGCTTCTCTCCGGATGGCGATGGCTACAAAATTTCACTACTATCAATTACAGCACAGACCAAACCGGCTTCGTAGCCAATATCATTGTGTTTGATGCGCAGGGGCGGGAGGTGCGCAAGCTGGTTCCCAATGAACTGCTGGCCTCCGAAGGCTTTTTCCACTGGGACGGCATCCGGCAGGATGGCACCAAAGCCGCAATCGGTTACTACCTGTTTTACATCGAGTTGTTTGGCTTAGACGGACAAAAGAGCGTGCACAAAGAACGGGTAGTTATAGGAGGAAGGCTGTAAGGATTTAGGAAGGTATAGTTTTTAAGGACTGGTAGCGGTCTAACGTAGCTAACTGAAAGGTCTTTCTGTCATTTCGGCGCCCGGGAAAATCTGGAACAATGACTTTACTCCGGGGTATTCGAGCTTTTTCCACGCATTCAAATTTACAGCTTAAGGTGTTGGTGCTTAAGTTAGCGGCATGAAGCCATGTTCGCCTGATCCTGACAGTCAGTAGTTTAAAAATGTTAAGCCACGAAAGGTATAGCCATCCCCTCAAACTTATATTTAAACCTCTTAAACTAACCTTTTTAGAAGATGGCTAAGTATGTTAGCAACTATGTTGATAACTCGCACTTATCCACATAGGCTTGCTATTTTTTTTAGAATATACGTTTACTTCTGCTGTATATTACCAGCCGCCCCATAAAGCTGGGCTTTAATTTTAGCGTATTGGCTGCGCAGGTGATGCCGCCTTGCTTATGACTCCAATATATTGATCAGCAACATCACTTTAATCTGCTAAGAAGTGTGGGTTGAGTAGCAGGTATAGTACTTATACCTGCAGATAAATTTAACTTAAAATAGTTCCATGAGCCGGACTCTGTTATTACTTTACCTGAAGTGTGGCCGGTTGAGCCGATAATTGGCAAGACAGGCCAGGGCTATACCTAACGCGAATCAGAAAAAGAAGCTGTACCTTTGCAATTCGCTGCAGCCTTACGTAAAGACCAGTAGCCAATCAGCAACGCATTGCCATGAAGTTTGAAGACTACCGCATATCCGACGAGATCAAGAAGAGCCTGGACAAGCTTGGTTTCCGGAAGCCAACCGATATACAGTTCAAAGCGATTCCCCCGATCATGAAAGGAGAGGATGTGCTGGCCATTGCCCAAACGGGTACGGGCAAAACCGCCGCCTTTGCTATACCTGTGCTGGACAAACTGCAGTACGCCATTAACCGCCGTCGCTCCGATGGCATTAAGTGCGTAGTGATGGTGCCTACCCGCGAACTGGCTTTACAGATTACCGAGGTGTTTGAGGAGATTGGTCGCCATACCCGTGTTAAGACTTTTTGCGTGTTCGGAGGGGTAGAGCAAGGCCCGCAAATTGCCAAACTGGAGGCAGGTATAGACGTATTGGTCGCTACTCCGGGGCGCCTGTTCGACCTCGTTAGCCAAGGCTATATCCGTCTCGAACGGGTAGAGACACTGGTGCTCGATGAAGCAGACCACATGCTTGACCTCGGTTTTATTCACGACATCCGGCAACTGATTACCAAACTGCCACGCAAGCGCCAAACACTCTTCTTCTCGGCAACCATCAACGAAAAGATCAAGGACCTGGCTTATTCGCTCGTGAACAAACCGGTCCGCATCCAGATTTCCCCGAAGGATCCGGTTGCTAAAAATGTAGACCACTCGGTGATGTATGTGGAGATGGACGAGAAGCGCTTCTTTTTGGAGCGTGTCGTGAAGGAGAATCCGGATAAGAAGATACTGGCCTTTGTGCGCACGCAGGTGCGGGCTGAGCGCGTAGTGGCGGCGATGGAGCGCGTAGAGATCGCGGCCATGAGCATTCACGGCGGCAAAGAGCAAAAAGACCGGCTTGAAGCGCTGAAAAAATTTAAGAAAGGCGAGGTAAAGCTTTTGATCGCTACAGACGTGAGTGCGCGCGGTATCGACATCCCGAGCGTAGACTACGTAGTGAACTATGACCTGCCGGAGCAACCCGAAAACTACGTACACCGCGTCGGTCGTACGGGCCGGGGTATGGCCAAAGGTATAGCCGTGTCGTTTTGCAGCGCCGAGGAAAAACCGATACTCGACGAAATTCAGACCTACCTGACCAAAGACATCAAAGTGCTGCAGCTTGACCCCGAAGACCGCGAAGCCACCATCGACTTCAGTGCTGAGGCCAAATTTGACTGGAAAGCCCTAATGAAAGAAGCAGAAGAAACAGAGTCGAAAGTGAAAGCTGCTAAAGCCAAAAAAGCAAAAGCCAAGGCTAAAAAGAAGAAGTAATTTTAGCTATCTATACTATATAAAAGAAGCCTGCCAGACGATCTTGTTTGGCAGGCTTCTTTTATAAACAGGGCTAGGTATAAATACATAGGAGCAATTGCCTTCCGACACGATACCTTTAACAGCTATACCTGACTTGCAGGAAGCCGTTGCGGTATAATTTGTTTTCGGTTGGAATCAGCTTCAACTTATGTTCCTCGGTTTCTGCTGAGAATAGTGGAATGCCTTTGCCCAACACAATCGGAATATAGGTCAGGATGATCTCATCTAACAAACCTGCATTCAGCACAGTAGCGTTCAGTTGTCCGCCGCCTATCAGCCAAATGTCCTTCCCCGGTTGCTCTTTCAGTTTCTCGATGAAGTCTACCACCTGTTCTTTCACAAAAGAGACATGCTCCGTATTTATCTGCTCCGAGCGGCTAAATACGTAATTGGTCAGCTCCGGGTAAGGGAACGGCATTTCGAAACCCAGGATTTCGCGGTAGGTATTGTGCCCCATTAGGGTGGTGTCGATGGTTTGCAGAAAAGCGGTATAGCCGAAGTCTTCGTCCGGAATGTTGTATTTCTTGTCGTGCAGCCAGTCGATATTTCCGTCAGATCGGGCTATATACCCGTCGGTGCTGACTGCAATGTAAAGGATGATCTTTCTCATAGCGCTATAGGTACGTAATGCCGGCGCTCAGGTATAGCAGGTGAGGTATTATAATTAAAGCACAGCACTTTTTACTCGGTGCTGTTCCCCTGTACAGCCATTGTAGCCGATTGCCTTGTTTACGGGGCAGTAGCGCAGCATACCTGTCACAATAGGTATAACCCCGATAGCGGACAAGGCTTTGATATTATAAAATGCGCCCACACCAATAATGGCAAGGCCTGCCAATACACGAATCTTTTGTTCAGTCAATCCTACGTTACATTCCATACTCTTATCTTTCTATACTTTCTACTGTCATACGAGAGACCTGCGGGGAGATGTTCTAAATTGGTTCTATTATAATTTGGACAATCGGGATATAAAGTATACCTTATAGTGGCAATGCAAGCAATAAACAGAAATAGTGCCTTTTATGCAGCCCGGAGTGTATTACCAGAGACTGGCGCCTGGATGCTGGGCCTGCTGTTGCTGGCCGGTTTGGAGCCTGGGGGTGAGCACCTATTCAGTTTGTGTCCTGTAAGTTGGGTATGGCAGAGTGGTTGTCCGGGTTGTGGCCTGGGGCGTAGTATCGCTTATCTGTTTAGAGGAGAAATTATGTCTTCCTGGCAGGCCCATCCGCTGGGAGTACCTGCATTGTTGCTTCTAAGCTGGCGTGTGACGGGATTGTTGGCTCATTCCTGTAAACTATACCTGCATCACTCTAAATTATAAACTATGGCTAATGTATTTAATTTAATGCCCGAACTAGAGCCCGATGAGATGGCTTATGTTCAAGGCCTGCTGAATTCTATGGCGGATTACGAGGCGCAGCAGTTTGTGTCCGTTTACAGAGCCCGGCGCCGGGAGCCGTTGCTGGTGCTCATAACAGCAGTTATAGGTTTTTTTGGGGTGGCCGGTGTGCACCGTTTTGTATTGGGTCATATAGGGATGGGCTTGCTATACCTCTTTACTGGTGGCCTGTGTTTCATAGGCACTATTGTGGACGTGATTAACTACAAGCGATTAGCATTTGAATACAATATTAAGGAAGCGCAGCAGGCCCACGCAATTGTGATGGCTCAGTCAGGTGCTTACGGTAGCTCCGGTGATTACGGTGTTTAGCTTTTGTTACAAATACTGAGTTCGCTGTTATAACACCTTGTGTACAGAACGCGCATTTTTCTGTAAAACAGATTTGGTGAGGGGATAGGATTAAATTCTAAATCTTTTGTTGGAAAAATATCAGAATTATGGAATGATTTGGCCTTCAGTTTATTGCAAACCTCATTTTGTGGCTTTAAACACTCTCAGAGCATATTTTAAAAGGGTAGGAAAATATTACGAAGAATCTTTGTTAAGGTTTTGTTAAATGTTTTTAATGCCTATATTTGGAGATAAAACTATTCTATTATCTAATCTATTTATCAACAACCTAACAAAACAAGTGTAGTTTATGAAGAAAGTATTACTACTTAACTTCTTGTTTTTGTTTGCGCTTTTGGGCCAAGTAACGGCTCAGAGTCGAACGATAACAGGTAAAGTTACAGGGGCAGGGGACGGAGCACCTCTTCCTGGGGTGTCTGTAGTTGTGAAGGGTACCGCTACTGGTACAGCAACTAATGCAGACGGTTCATTCAGCGTAAACGTGCCAGATAATGCGAACACTTTGGTGTTCCGTTATATCGGCTTCATGACGAAAGAAGTAGCAGTTGGTTCGAACGCTACTTTAAACGTAGTTCTAGATCTCGATAATCAGCAACTATCTGAAGTTGTGATTACGACAGGCTATGGCAGCTCTACAAAAGAGTCTTTCACGGGTACTGCGAAAGTGGTGACTGCTGAAAAACTGGAGCGTAAAAATGTGCCAAACATCTCTCAGGCGCTTGCCGGTGAGGTTGCAGGTGTTCGTGTAATCAATACAAGTGGTCAGCCAGGTTCGGTTGCAACCATTCGTATTCGCGGTCTGGGATCTGTAAATGGTAACAGAGATCCTTTGTATGTAGTGGATGGCGTTCCTTTCTCAGGAGGTCTGAACTCTATTAACCCAGCAGACATTGAGTCAACGACTGTGTTGAAAGATGCAGCTGCAACTGCTATTTACGGATCAAGAGGTGCCAACGGTGTAGTTGTAATTACAACTAAAAGCGGCCGTAACCAGAAGTCTTACATAGAGGCTGATGCAAATTTTGGTACTAACATGGCTTTATTGCCGCGTTATAACACTATCAGCTCACCAGAGCAGTATATTGGGCTGAGCTGGGAATCTCTTTACAACCACGGTTCGATCATTAACAATGCGGACCCTGTAACGTATGCTAACGACCGTCTGTTCTCTACTTCAGGTATACGTACTGGCTACAACATGTGGAATGGTACAGCAGCTGATCTGATCGATCCTGCTACCAGAACGGTAAGATCAGGCGTAACAAGAAAATACGATCCGGAGAGATGGGAAGATTACGCTTTCCAAAACTCTGCCCGTAGAGAATACAATGTGAAGTTTGGTGGCTCTGCAGGTAAGACAAGCTACTTTACATCGTTCGGCTACCTTGACGATAAAGGTTACTCGATCAATTCTGACTATGAGCGTCTCTCAGCGCGTTTGAATTTGAGACAAGAGATCAATAAATGGTTAAATGGTAGCTTAAGCTTCAACTATGCCAGATCTGAAACTAATGCAGGCGGTCAGACTAGTGACTCAGGAAGCATTTTCTGGTTCGTTGATAATATTCCTTCTATTTACCCTCTTTTCAGAAGAGACGGTGAAGGCAACTTTATTGCAGACCCAATCTTTGGTGGCAACCAGTTCGACTACGGTGCTGAGGGCAATTTTGCACGCGGTTTCGGTGGTCTGACAAACGCAATTGCCGACGCTACTTATAATACCAGAAAGACAAACCGTGATGAGTTAAATGGTAGTGCT
Organism: Pontibacter sp. HSC-14F20; assembly: GCF_019599265.1. Classification (GTDB taxonomy): domain Bacteria; phylum Bacteroidota; class Bacteroidia; order Cytophagales; family Hymenobacteraceae; genus Pontibacter. The sequence goes on from NZ_JAHZTC010000008.1 coordinate 60,527, forward strand.
TCTCTTGATTTCAATATTACTGAAGGCCTGACTTTTGAAAACAGAATCGGTGCGCAGTACTATAACAACAAATATGGCTGGTTGAACAACAAGTTCTATGGTTCATCGGCTTCTCAAAACGGTAGCCTTGGTCTGACTAGAACAGAGCTTTTCAACTATAACCTGTTGAACTTGCTGCGTTATAACAGATCTTTTGGTCAGCATTCAATTGAAGTAATGGCTGCCCACGAAGCAACCAGATGGAGTCAAAATGTATTCTCTGCATCGGGCTACAACCTAGTTCGTGACGATTTGTTGGAATTGAGCAACACTGTTGTGAAAAACCCAACACAAGACTCTTACACAAACGCATATGCACTTGAAAGTTATTTCGCTCAGGCCAACTATGACCTAGATAAGAAATACTTCCTGTCTGCTACAATCCGTCGTGATGGTTCATCTCGATTTACAAAAGATAAATGGGGTACTTTCGGTTCATTAGGTGCTGCCTGGATGGTGTCTAACGAAGACTTCATGGAAAGCCAAACCATTCTAAGCTCATTGAAATTGAAGGCTAGCTACGGTCTGATCGGAGACCAGGCAGGTGTAGGCTACTACCCTGGTTATGATATCTACAACATTAATAACGTAAACAACCAGCCTGGCTTTAATTTCGACACGAAAGGAAATCCGGACCTGACTTGGGAAACGTCTAAGATGTTCCAGACTGGCGTAGAATTTGGATTAGGCAATTATCTGTCTGGTAGCATCGACTACTACATCAAGAATACAGATGACCTGATTTTTAGCAAGCGTACTGCAACTTCCCTGGGTTATGCAATCATCACTTCTAACGAAGGATCTTTAAAAAACCAAGGACTTGAGTTTGACCTTACTGGTCATATCTTAAAAACTAGCGACTGGCGTCTAGACCTGTCAGTGAATGGTGAAATGTTCACAAACAAACTGACAGCAATGCCGATTGACCCAGAGACTGGCAAGGAGAAAGCTATCGACGTTCAGGCTCCTTATGGATGGGCTGTGGATCACTCTATCTTCGATTTTTATATGCGTGAGTTTGCTGGAGTTGATCCGCAAGATGGTAGAAGCATGTGGAACGTTCACTATGTTGATGCTAACGGTAATGGTGCATTTGACAATGGTGAGCAGATTGGCAGCTTAACCGATTATTTGGTGAAAAATCCAGAGCAGGCTAACAATATTCTGGAAAGTACTACTAAGACATATTCTCAAGCAACTCAGAAATTTGTAGGCAAGTCAGCTATACCTAAAGTGAGAGGTGCATTCAACCTGTCAGCAGGTTACAAAGGATTTGACCTGGGTGTGCAGATGCTGTATAGCCTTGGAGGTTATGCATATGATGGTGCTTATGCGAGCTTAATGCACAGTGGTGCAATAGGCAGCAACAACTGGCACCAGGATATTACGGGCAGATGGCAGCAGCCGGGTGACATTACTGATGTTCCTCGTCTTGCTAACAACCAGGATGCTAACGTGATTTCTCAGTCAACTCGCTTCCTAACAAGAGCTGACTACTTGGTACTTAACAACGTACGCTTAACTTACACATTGCCTACTTCATTGATAAGCAAATATGGCGTAGGTGGACTTTCAGTATGGGTATCTGGCGACAACTTGTGGCTGAGCACTGTTCGCGATGGATTTAACCCATCTACTGCAGAAGCTGGTAGCTCTAACACATACCGTTATTCGCCTCTTTCTACAGTAACTGCAGGCCTGAGAATAAAAATCTAATTTAATTTGAGTTTCAAAATGAGAAAAAGTTTATATATACTTGGTATAGCTGCTCTCACACTGGTTTCAACTGGCTGTGAGAAGGAGTTCCTAGACGAGCAGCCTACTGCAGACATCACGCCTGAGCTAATTTCTGAGGCGTCAGCTAAAGACCCTAAGCTCCTGAACGCCTATCTGTCGGGCATCTACTCTACTATGTACCTGACTGGTACGGGCGGCACAACAGGGCATGATGACTTTGGTCAGAAAGGCTACGACATCTACATGGATATGCTTGCTTCGGACTTGGTGTTAGGTGGTGTAACTTACGGCTGGTATTCGGGTGTTGCCCGTTACCAGGTTACCCAAGACTTCACACAGAATGCTGCTTACATACCTTGGAGATACTACTACCGTATTATCTTTGCTGCAAACGGTTTGATTGAACTGCTGGAGTCAGCAGAAACCCTGACACCTCAGCAGAGCCAAGCCTTTGGACAAGCCAAAGCACTGCGAGCCTATGCTTACTTCTACTTGACGCAGCTTTACTCAAAAGGCTATGGTACTGGATCAGAAAAAATCCTGCCAGTATACACGGATACTAAAACGCCGTCTCAGCCTAAAAGTACCTCAGCTGAAGTTTTTGACCTTATCATAAGCGACCTTGAGGATGCCGTTGTAAGGCTAGAGGGTTACAGCAGAACTGCAGGAGCTAAGTTTGAGATAAACCAGAGTGTTGCCAAAGGACTGCTTTCTTATGCCCTGATGGCAAGAGGTACAGCTCAGGATCTCGCTCGTACAGCTCAGGTAACTGACGAAGTGATTGCAACTGGTGGATTCAAGCTGCTTGAGAAAGACGAAGTAGTAGCTATGTTTAACGAAGCTGGTCAACTTACTAATGGTTCGAAAGCTGGTTTCAACAATATAGCAAGCCCGAGCTGGATGTGGGGTATGGACTTAGTACTTGACTATGGTCTGAACCTAATCTCCTGGTGGGGTCAGGTGGATATGTTCTCATATAGCTATGCATGGGCAGGTGATCCTAAGGAAATTGACCAGAACCTGTATGACGCTATCCGTGCAGATGATATCCGTAAGAAACAGTTTGGTGCTACTAATCTTCAGCCACGCAACAAATTCTTCGATCCTGCAAGAGTTATTGGCGGACAGCGTTACATCACGACCGACTACGTATACATGCGTATAGAAGAAATGTACCTGCTAAATGCTGAAGCCAAAGCGAAGATGGGGCAGGATGGTCCAGCTAGAGATCGTCTGAAAGAACTTCTAGCTAAACGCATAGAAGATTACAGCTATGTTGATAATTTAGCTGGTCAGGCGCTTGTTGATGAAATACATCTACAGACTCGTATCGAGCTGTGGGGTGAGGGTAAGTCATACCTGTCTTTGAAGCGTAACAAAACTTCAGTGACAAGAGGTGAAAACCATTTGTTCTTCCCGAACCAGACATTCACATGGGATGCCGATGAATTAACATTCAATATACCACAAGCAGAGGTTATTAATAACCCAGTGCTAAACGACTAATCTTTAGTTGTATAAAAATAGATAAGCCGTCTTCGAAAGAGGACGGCTTATTTTTTTATGTAAATTTATGGAAGAAGCATTGTGTTTAGGCCTTAACTGTAACATGACATATTCTAAATGAGGAAATCCTATATCTATACCGCGCTCGGTGCGGCCTGCTTCTTGTCAGGTGCCTTTGTGATGAAGCTGGCTGATGACAAGTTAACAGTCAACATGCTGCGTAGCGCCCAACAAATGATAGGGCTGAGTTTCACGGATGCGCAACTGGATTCAGCAACTGCCAGTGTCGCAGAGTTCCGGGAAAGCTATCAGCGTGTAAGAAAACAACCATTATCGAACGATGTGGCACCTGCTCTGCAGTTTAACCCTATACCTGTCGGGTTTGAATTTGAGCAGAAGCGGGAAAAGTTTGAAGTGGTGCGCAGGAAAGGTATAAAACTACCTGCCAACAGAGAAGAGCTCGCTTTTTATTCAGTGGCTCAACTAGCTGAATTAGTACGTACGAAGCAGATCAGCTCTGAGGAACTTACCAAATTCTTTATAAATCGTCTGAAACAGCACGGGCCTACGTTGCAATGCGTAACGAGCCTGACGGAAGAACTAGCCCTAGAACAAGCCCGACGTGCAGATCAGGAAATAAAAGCCGGGAAATACAAAGGGATGCTACACGGTATACCTTATGGCGTGAAAGACCTGCTGGCCACTAAACGTTACAAAACAACCTGGGGCTCTGTACCTTATAAAGATCAACAAATTGACCAGGATGCCACGGTTGTAGAACGACTGGAACAGGCAGGCGCAGTACTGGTTGCCAAGCTCACACTAGGTGAACTGGCGATGGGGGACGTGTGGTATGGCGGCAAAACCCGCTCACCTTGGGACATCTCAAAAGGCTCTAGCGGCTCATCAGCCGGATCAGCTGCAGCTGTAGCAGCAGGCTTGCTGCCCTTTGCTATCGGTACCGAAACGTTAGGCTCTATTGTGTCACCTTCAACAGCCTGTGGTACAACAGGACTGCGTCCAACCTTCGGTCGGGTGAGCCGGCATGGGGCTATGGCTTTGAGTTGGTCAATGGATAAAATCGGACCTATTGCCCGCTCTGCGGAAGACTGTGCTATTGTGTTCAGTGTCATTTATGGGCCAGATGGAAAAGACCTGACCGTAGTAGATGCTCCTTTTAATTACAACAAGAACATTGATGTAAAAAAGCTGCGTGTAGGTTATCTGCAAAAAGACTTTGAGCGGGACTACCCTTTTAAAGAAAACGACAAAGCTACGCTGGAAGTACTTCGGAAAGCAGGTATAGAACTGGTGCCAATCGAACTGCCGAATCTGCCTGCACGCGATCTGACGATGACCATTTCGGTGGAAGGAGCGGCAGCTTTCGACGAACTGACCCGCAGCGGCCGCGATAGCCTGATGGTGCAGCAGCATAAGAATGCCTGGCCAAATATTTTCCGGGCAGGTCGTTTTGTTACCGCTGTAGAGTATTTGCAGGCGCAACGGGTACGCTCTCTGATCATTCAGCAGATGCATGAGAAACTGAAAGGTATAGACGTATACCTGAGTCCATCTTTTGCGGGCAGTAACCTGGTGATGACAAACCTGAGTGGCCATCCGTGTGTGGTGCTGCCGAACGGTTTCCAGAAAAATGGCATGCCGACTACGATCACCTTCATGGGGCAACTCTATGGTGAGGCAAAAGTACTGGCGCTGGCCAAGCTATACCAGGACCTGACAAACTTCGACGAACAGCGCCCGCCTATGGCGCTTACTGACAAACAGTAAATAGTATGGCCCTAAACAAAAGTCGATAAGAACCACTTTTTGGTAATTTTGGATTTTATAGCTTATTTTTATCTCAAACAACAATCTAATCAAATCATCTAATATGCTTCTTAAGAAGAAAGCCCTTCTCCTGGTGTCCTGGCTCATGCTGGCTGGCGGCGCCACTATACAGGCGCAGGAAAACAGCAGCAAACTGAGTGTGGAAAAGATCATGCGCGACCCAACCTGGATTGGCACCTCACCGAGCAACGTTTTCTGGTCAGAGGACGGCAAGAAGATTTACTTTAACTGGAACCCGGAGGCTAACCGCAGAGATTCGCTCTACAGCGTGTCAGCAAACGGTGGTAACCTGCAAAAGGTGAGTGCACAGGAACGACGTGCTCTGCCTGGAACCTGGAATGCCCGCTATAACAGAGCCAAAACACAAAAGGTATACGAAAAGAACGGCGACCTATACCTGTTAGATGTTAAGAGCGGTAAGACGCAGCAGATCACCAATACAGTAGAGCGTGAGAACAGCCCTTCGTTTAGCCATGACGAGAAAAAGGTGGCCTTCGTAAAGGATGGCAATCTATACCTGTGGACGATTGCAAATGGCCAGTTAGTTCAGCTAACAGACTTCAAAAAGGGAAACAAACCAGCAGCGGAAGGCAAAAACCCACAGCGTGACTGGCTGAAGGAGCAACAACTGGCTCTTCTACAGATTGCACGCGACCGTGAAGCAGACAGAGAAGCAGCTAAAAAGCAACAAAAAGCTGATTCTCCGGCCAGACCAAAAAAAATTTACATAGGTGACAAATCTGTTGACAACATTGTGCTGAGTCCTGATGAGCGCTACATCAGCTACCGCATGGTGACGCGCCCTAAAAATGCTAAAGTGGCAATTGTGCCTGATTTTGTGACTGAATCAGGGTATACCGAGGATATCAACACCCGCACAAAGGTAGGAGATGCCCAAGCTACTTTTGAGTCATTTGTGTATGACATTGGCAGCGACACCACTTATGCGCTACAGGTAGCAGGTATAGAAGGTATAAACGATCAACCGGCCTACCTGCGCGACCGTGATACAAAAGCAAGCATAGCCAAAGAGCCGGCCTCCAAAACTGCTAAATCAGAAGTTCGCACCGTAACCATGTTTGGTCCCGTTTGGTCAGACAATGGCAAGCATGCCGTGATGGTGGCCCGGGCAGCCGATAACAAGGACCGCTGGATTCTGAAACTCGACCCGGCTTCTGGCAAGCTGAGTACCCTGGACCGACAGCGTGACGAAGCTTGGATCAGCGGACCAGGTATAGGCTACGGCACCGGCGATGTAGGTTTCATGCCGGATAATGAGCATGTTTGGTTTCAGTCAGAGGAAAGTGGTTACTCGCACCTATATACCGTAAACCTGAACAATGGCAGCAAGAAAGCCCTTACGAGTGGCAAGTTCGAAGTTTCCGGTCCTCAGATTTCCAAAGACAAAAAGAGCTGGTACTTCACAGCAAATAAGGTACACCCAGGGGAGAAGCATTTCTACAAAATGCCGATCAATGGAGGAGAGATGACCCAGCTGACTTTTGGTGTTGGTGCGCACGAAGTAACACTGTCGCCGGACGAGAAGAACATGGCCATACGCTACTCGTATAGCAACAAGCCTTGGGAATTATTTGTACAGGACAATAAAAAAGGAGCCAAGCCACGGCAGGTAACGCAATCACTTACCGAGGAATTTAAATCTTACAACTGGCGTGAGCCGGAGGTAATCAGTTTCAAGGCGAGTGACGGAGAAGATGTGTATGCCCGACTGTATCGTCCGGAGAAGGCGGTGGCGAACGGGCCAGCTGTGGTCTTTGTGCATGGAGCCGGCTACCTGCAGAACGCCCACAAATGGTGGAGCTCTTACTTTAGAGAGTATATGTTCCACAACTTCCTGGCCGACAATGGCTATACGGTGCTGGATATCGATTACCGCGGCAGCGCTGGCTATGGCCGCGATGTGCGTACCGGTATCTACCAGTTCATGGGTGGCAAAGACCTGAGCGACCACGTGGATGGTGCCAAACTGCTTGTGGACAAGTATAACGTTGATCCAAAACGCATCGGCATTTACGGTGGTTCATACGGCGGCTTCATCACACTGATGGCTATGTTCACAGAGCCGGATGTGTTTGCAGCCGGTGCAGCCTTGCGATCCGTTACAGACTGGGCTCACTATAACCACGGTTATACCTCCAACATCTTGAACGTACCACAGCTAGATAGCCTGGCTTATGCTAAAAGCTCACCGATCTATTATGCGGAAGGCCTGAAAGGAGCGCTCCTGATCTGCCACGGTATGGTGGATACGAATGTGCACTTCCAGGATGTGGTACGCCTGACGCAGCGCCTGATCGAGCTAGGCAAAGACAATTGGGAACTAGCTGTCTACCCGGTAGAGGACCATGGCTTTACGGAGCCAGCCAGCTGGACCGACGAATACAAGCGCATCTACAAACTCTTCGAGGAAAACTTGAAGAAGTAAACTAATCGTTTCAACTAATTAAAAGCGTGAAGTGCGAAAGTGCTTCACGCTTTTTTTATGGCATCTGGTCTGCTTTTCTAACTGCGCAGCTACTGTGATTTTGCACAGGCTTTTTGCTTGCTGTAAGCAAATCAAGTAGTGTAGGTTTAATTAGGATAGATGAAAAAGGCAGCTGGTTCCAACAACTATTTTCTATGTTGCAGGCATCCTATATAGGTAGTACAAAGTTGTGTAGGTAAAAAATATCCAATTGAGTTTGGGGCTTATTGTAGGTATACAAACGGTTTTCGGCCGTTTTTCCAATTTAAAGATGAAAGTAAAAGTGCAGGTAGTTCTTATTTAAATATAATGACAAGATTTTGAGTTGGAAAATTTATATTTGAATGAAGTCTGTATAGGGTTTTTGTATATTACTTAATATTAGATAATTACATTCTTGTTAGGGGCTGCAATAACGGGAAAAATGTGTTCAGTAGAGATAGGGGCATGTTTTTTTCGATGTCAGTTTACATTAAGTATTTGATGTTGTAACTTTAGGTATCTATTCAAACACAATTTTACCAATTTACCTAATCTTACTTTATGAAAAAAGTTCTATTAATGGGCTTGGTGATGTTGTTCGCCCTGGTTAACCAGGCGTGGGCGCAAAGCCGAACCATCTCAGGTCGGGTAACCGATGCTGGGACAGGACAACCACTACCAGGTGTAGGTGTGGCAGTGAAAGGTACTACCGTTGGAACGTACACTGGAGTTGAAGGTGACTTCACCGTGAACGTGAACGGAGACGATGCTACCCTTATAGTTTCCTACTTGGGTTATGTTAAGCAGGAAATCAGCACGACTGGTCGAACTACCATCAATGTGCAGCTACAGGAAGACAGCAAAACGCTGTCGGAAGTAATGGTGGTTGCCTACGGTACTGCGGATCAGAAATCATTTACGGGTTCCGCTTCCGCAATCAAGTCTGAGTCGATTGAGAAACTACAGGTAAACGATGTGACCAAAGCGCTGGGTGGTTTAACACCAGGTGTACAGGTTGTGCAGAACAGCGGTCAGCCAGGCTCTACTGGTCAGATCCGTATACGTGGTATCGGTTCAGTTGCCTCTTCTTCTACTCCGCTTTACGTAGTGGATGGTGCGCCTTACTCTGGTGACCTGAATGCCATCAACCCGAACGACATCGAATCGATGACAGTGCTGAAAGATGCAAGTGCTGCTGCTCTTTACGGTTCACGTGCAGCCAACGGTGTAGTGGTGATCACGACAAAAGGCGGCAATGCTCCTAAGAAGCCAACCATCACTTTTGGTGCCACCTATGGTATCTCTGACTTCGCTGTAAAAGATTACAAAACAGTTAATCCGCAGCAGTTCTATGAGTTAACCTGGGAAGCGCTGCGTAACGATGCAAAGTCAAACAAAACCCTATGGGAAGGTAAGTTTGCTTCTCCTGAGGAGTATGCCTCAAAGAATGTTGTAAGCCAGATTGCAGGCGGATCAGCAAACGGCCAGCAGTACAACCCTTACAGCGATGCAGAGCCAATTGGCCTTGACGGTAGACTGAAAGGAGGGCTTACGCCAGCCTGGGAAGACGACTGGAGAGACGCGCTTTACAGAAAGGCTACCCGTCAGGAGTACGATTTCGGCATCCAGGGTGGTAACGACAAAACCAACTACTACTTCTCCGGTAACTACCTGAATCAGGAAGGTGCCTTTATTACTTCCGGCTTCAAGCGCTATACTTCCCGTCTGCGCGTAAGCTCACAAGTTACAGACAGAATCAAGTTTGGTGTAAATGCCCTGATCGCTAATACAGACCAGAATGCCCCTACTTCCAGCGGTACCTCTTTCAGAAACGTGGTATCATGGGGTAGAAACATCGGGTCTGTTTATCCAATCTACAGAAGAAGAAGTGCTGATGGTACGTTTATTTCTAACCCATCTGAGTTCGACTTTAACGCAACCCGTCCTTACGGCGGTAACAGCAACCCGGTAGGTACAACAGAACTGGACATGCTGAAGCGCAATGTACTTACCTGGAGCCTGAACACTTTTGGTGAAGTTACACTTCCTCTAGACCTGAAATACAAGACTACTTTTGCGCTGACAGGTGACAACACTAAGGACTTCACGTTCTACAACCCGAACTTTGGTGACGGCGCCGGTGTAGGCGGTCGTGGTACGCAGTGGAGAAGCTCTTTCGTAGAGTACACCATCAACCACATCCTGAGCTACAGCAAAGCATTTGGTCAGCACCAGATCGACGCCTTGGGTGGTTTTGAGGCATTCAACTACCAGTATGACTACATTTATGGTCAGAAGACCAACTTCCTGGCACTGCCTGGCTATACTGAGCTAGATAATGCTTCGACTATCACTGATTTGAGCAGCCAGTCAGACAGACGCTCACTGATGAGCTACCTGGGTCAGGTTAACTACAACTTCATGGACAAGTACTACCTGTCTGGCTCATTCCGTCGTGACGGTTCTTCTCGCTTCCATACAGACCACCGTTGGGGTAACTTCTTCTCTATTGGTGGTTCTTACAGAATTACGCAGGAAGATTTCATGAGCGCACTGCCTTGGGTAAACGATGCGAAACTGCGTGCCAGCTACGGTACTTCCGGTAACGAAGGCCTGTTAACTTCTGGTGGCGGTGTAGACTACTACGCTTACAGAGGCCTGTATACCTCAGGCTACAGCGACCTGGGTGCTCCTGGTATCATCCTGGACAAACTGGAAAACCGTGTACTTTCATGGGAAAAGCAGGCTGCCTTTAACGTAGGTATCGACGCGACAATCTTCGACAGGCTGGATGTTTCCTTCGACTACTACAACAGAACTTCCAAGGACTTGTTGTTCAACAAGCCGCTGTCTCCCTCAAGTGGTTTCACATCTGTGTTTGACAACTTGGGAGCCATGAGAAACAGAGGTGTTGAATTGAACGTGGATGCGAGAATCATTGATGGTGAGAGCTTTAAGTGGTCTGCCAACGTGAACGCTGCGCACAACAGAAACGAACTGACAGAGCTGCCACAAGAAACTATCTTGATGGGTACAAAGCAGCTGAAAGTAGGCCGTTCTATCTATGACTTCTTTATCCAGGATTTCGCAGGTGTTGATCCTAATACTGGTCTGAGCATGTGGTACAAAGACGTAAAAGACGCTGAAGGTAATGTAGTTGATAAGGTTACGACTTCAAACTACAACGAAGCTGGCCGTTACTATGTGGGCACAGCACTGCCAGATCTGACAGGTGGTGTTACCAACAACTTTGCCTATAAGAACTTCGATCTAAGCGTGTTTTTCACATACAGCGTTGGTGGCGAGATACTGAATACTGACTACAGTAACTTGCTGCACGGTGGGGATAGACGTGGAAATAACTGGCACACAGACATCCTGAACAGATGGACGCCTGAGAATACCAGCACTGATGTACCAAGATTAGGAACAGCACAGACACTAAACACGAACGCTACTTCATCCAGATTCCTTGTAGATGCTTCGTACCTGCGTCTGCGTAACGTGACGTTGGGCTATACACTGCCTCAGAATCTGCAGGATAAAGTTGGTCTGAAGAATGCCAGAATCTTTGTACAGGGTGACAACCTGTGGACACTGTTCAAAACACCAGGTCTGGACCCAGAGCAAAGCATTGATGGTATCACAAACAGCCGCTTCCCAACACAGAAAACTGTATCGGTAGGTGTGCGTGCAACTCTGTAAAAACTTATTTCAGTAGAGAAAAATGAAGATTAAAAATATAAAGTTTGTTGCAGCTATTCTCGGAGTCACATTGAGTTTAACTGCATGCGAGAAGGATTTCCTCGAAGCCGTGCCTTCTAATAGCGTGCCTGCTGAAGAGGTAAACACGACCAAAGAAGGTATGGAGGCTGCCCTAACAGGTATCATTCGTTTGATGCGCCAGGCCCCGGTAAACCAAGGAGCCGTAAGCCACGACAGCTACGGTGTGCCAGCTATGATGCTGACCTTTGATGTGATGGGACAGGACGTAATGGCCAACACCAACTGGTATGTATACCAGTATGAGCTTGATAACAAGCTGGATACTTACCGCGGCACCCGCATTCTTTGGGGACATTCTTATAACCTGATCACTAACGCGAACAGTATCATTGCCAACGCTAAAAACCTGACAGACGCTAACGATCAGGAGAAAGCGACGTTTGAGGCCGAAGCTAAGGTGATCAGAGCATTCTCTTATTTCAACCTGGCACGTGTGTATCAGCACACTTACCTCAAAGATAAGAATGCACCGGCCGTACCGCTGATGCTTGAACCTACTACGCCAACAACGCAAGGTAAAGAAAGAGCAACGCTTGAGCAGGTATACAGCCAGATTCTGGCTGACCTGATTGATGCTGAGCAAGCCCTGACTAGTGGAAGACCAAGCAAAAGCCGTATTAACAAGAATGTGGCGCAAGGTCTTCTAGCCAGGGTATACCTAGAAATGGGGCAGTGGGAAAAAGCAGCTGAGTTTGCACGTAAAGCTCGTACTGGCTATCCGCTAATGACTTCTACTGAGTACCAAGCTGGTTTCAACAACTATGGTAACGCTGAATGGATTTGGGGGCTTCCTCAGTCTGCTGACCAGAACAGCGCTTATGCATCGTTCTACTCTTTCATTGATGGCCGTTATACGGTACTGGATGATGGAAGTCGCGAATATGTCCGCAGAGGCTATAACAATTTCCGTGCGAATGATAAATTCGTAGAACTGTTTGATGAGAATGATGTTCGGCGTGAATTCCAGGAAGATGAAGAAGCCTTTACGCTCAACAGTAAAGGCGAGAAGATCTGGAGCTACGACCGCTTTACAATCACCAAGTTTAAGGATTTGGCTAACTTGGGCGGCCACATTCCGCTGATGCGTTCTGCAGAGATGCTTTTGATTGAAGCAGAGGCTCAGGCTAGGCTGAACAATCCGGTAGAAGCGCAGTTGCTTTTGCTTGAGTTGCGTCAGCAGCGTTACGAGGCTGGTACTGTTGTGCTGCCAACGCTGGCTATCGGCGATGCTTTGCTGGAAGAAATCTATGTAGAGAGAAGAAAAGAGCTGTACGGCGAAGGCTTTGGCTTGTTCGATATCAAGCGTCTGCAGAAGCCTCTGCTACGTGAAGGTAACCACACCGCTGTGCTAGGTGTAACTCCTGCCAACTCAGATCTGTTTATCCACCAGCTTCCGCAAGGAGAGATGGACGCAAATCCAAATGCTGAGCAGAATCCATAATTCTAGCTCTAAATAAAAGAAAAGGCTGCCTCCAACGAGGCAGCCTTTTCTTTTATTTAGAACCTTATACCTTCGCTTAAAAGGTATAGCTCAGATTAGCTCCTTGCGAAGCAGTGCCATTAAACGTTGGGATGATGGTTGGATTTAGCGAGAAACCGTTGTTATCAGACTTTTTATGTAGTTGTGGCACCACAATACCAACAGCCGCACCTACTGCGTAGCCCAGCAGGTTGTCACTCAGGAAGTGCTTGCCAGCTCGCAGACGCAGGTAACCTACCGTAGCAGGTACAGCAGCCGCTCCAAGCCAGACATACTTACGGGCAGGCGAATCTGGATTGAAATCATGAAACACTTTGGCAAAGAAGAAAGAAGCCGCCGCCGACGCTGCAGTGTGTCCAGCGTAAAATGAGTTGCGTGCATTGGCACGCGTTTTTTCCTCCATCTCCACATCCGGGCTGTATACCATTGGTCTGATACGCGGATTATAAGCGTTCGACATCGTAAACAGGGCGCCTGTTATGGCCATGGTTTGCACGTACATGCCGAACACCTGTCCTGCATTACTGCGCACATCGTCGTCAAAAGCCAGTAAAAAAGGAAGCGCGAAGGAGCCATAGAACGGGAAGTCACTGACTTTTTTGGCCTGATCGGAGTCCCAGCCAGCAGAGAAGCGATCAAAACTGTTTACCTGGTTTTTGTTCAGGTTGGCGATCTGCTCTTCCGTCAGTCCGTCTTTGTCCTGCATGCGGGTAAGGCCGTAATAACTGAGGCCCATACCTGCCGCTGTTATAGGAGCATCTACAACAAATTTGGTTCTGTAAGGGGAGTCATTTTGAGCCTGGCTGACCTGTGCTGTCATGACCAGGCACCATATCATTAGAATATATTTCTTCATCGTTTAATCTTAAATGTGCAATTTTAATGATTGAAACGGGCCTATATATAAAAGGTTTTGTATTGCTTTTGTTTTGTTGATTCCACTTGTAGGTATGTTTTAACTTGTGAAAGGCCTTGCAAGAGATCAACTAGTTTTTATTAGTTAGATACAATTTTCAATGTTGAAGGCCCGCTTAAGTAAATAGAATCTGAATGCAGGTATACCTTGTTTAAATGATCGTTTTTATTGTGGTGGAATTGCCGTAGCTTTGCAATCGCTGTCCTTTTCGGCAGCTGGTTTATACTTTGTACCTAAACCCATCATTGAGATGCCATATTTGTTCACCTCCGAGTCTGTTTCAGAAGGACACCCGGATAAAGTAGCGGATCAGATTTCTGATGCCCTCTTAGATGCATTTTTAAAGCAGGACCCACAGTCTAAAGTGGCTTGCGAAACACTGGTTACAACAGGGCTTGTTGTGCTCAGCGGCGAAGTGAAGACAGAAGCATATGTAGACGTGCAGAAGATCGCCCGCGATGTAATTAAGCGTATTGGCTATACCAAATCAGAATATATGTTCGACGCCGACGCCTGTGGTGTGATATCGGCTATACACGAACAGTCTCCGGACATTAACCAAGGCGTGGAGCGGACTAATCCTGAAGACCAGGGAGCTGGCGACCAAGGTATGATGTTTGGCTATGCCACAAACGAAACCGACAACTACATGCCGTTGGCGCTGAGCATTTCGCATTTGCTGCTGGAGGAGCTCTCTGCTATCCGCAAGGAAGGTAAGGAGATGACTTACTTGCGTCCGGATGCCAAATCGCAGGTGACCATCCGCTACAGCGACAACCACGTGCCGGAGAAGATCGACACGATTGTAATTTCAACCCAGCATGACGAGTTTGTGCTTCCCGAAACTGACAGTAACGAAGCTAAACTGGCAGCCGAAAAGCAGATGGTGGCCCAGATCAAAGCCGATGTGGACAGCATTCTGATGCCACGTGTGCTGAAGAAACTTTCGGAGCGCATCCAGAAACTTTTCGATAATGAAATTACCTACCACATCAACCCAACCGGCAAGTTCGTAATCGGTGGCCCGCACGGCGATACCGGCCTGACTGGTCGTAAGATCATCGTAGACACTTACGGTGGTAAAGGTGCGCATGGTGGTGGTGCCTTCTCAGGCAAAGACTCTTCTAAAGTAGACCGCTCTGCCGCGTACGCAGCACGTCACATCGCTAAAAACCTGGTAGCTGCCGGAGTAGCCGATCAGGCGCTGGTGCAGGTAGCATATGCCATTGGTGTGGCCAAGCCGGTTGGCCTATATGTAACGACGTATGGCTCTACCAAAGTGAAAGATGCTAGCGGTAACGTGATGAGTGATGGTGAAATTGCCGAAAAGGTAAACAAGCTGTTCGATATGCGTCCGTACGCGATCGTGCATCGCTTTGGACTGCAGAACCCGATCTTCTCTGAAACAGCGGCTTATGGCCACATGGGTAGAACCCCGGGCAAGAAGACCGTAGAAGTCTCTGTAAACGGTCAGAAGGAAGTAAGAGAGTTCGAGACTTTTACCTGGGAGAAGCTCGACTACGTAGATAAGATTAAGGCAGAGTTCGGCTTGTAGTCGGCTAAACCTTGAGCCACAAAATAGGCCTGCTGATTTCTCAGCAGGCCTATTTTTTTATACCTGTGTCAGGTATAGCGAGTGTCAAACGGGCTTAGTTATGAGCCAGTTGTTTTTGTTTGAATTTTTTGAGCTGACGGCGCATGGCCTCTACTGCCGCGTCCGCTGCGGCTTCAAAAGATGGTGCGTCTTCTTTGGAGAAAAGAGTGGAGCCGGGTACGTAAAGTTTGATCTCTACCGTTTTGTTGGCCGTGCCGTCGTTGTTATTATGTTTAAGAAACACCTCGCCCTCTACAACACGGTCGTAGAATGTTTCCAGTTTATCTACTTTCTGCTGGATGAAATCGGTCAGCTGTCTGTCAGCCTCGAAGTGGATGGAATGCATCTGTAGCTTCATAATCGTAACATTTTATGGTTAAACTTTATGCTTTTGGATGTGCTTTCTCGAAAATCGATTTAAGCTTTTCTATTGAATTGTGCGTGTATACTTGTGTTGCAGCCAGGCTGGCATGCCCGAGCAAGTCTTTGATGGCATTGAGATCAGCGCCTTTATTGAGAAGGTGAGTAGCGAAGGAGTGTCGCAGCACATGCGGGCTGTTATGTTCAGAAGTGGTAACCAAGCTGATGTACTTTTTAGCGACACGATAAACGAACTTCGGATAGAGAGGCCGTTCTTTATTAGTAACGAGCAGCCTTTCCGAATTGTTATTGCCAAATTCGCTTTTCTTGTGCGCCGAATATTGCTTAATGGAAGCTACAAGCGTATCGTTTAGCGGGATGATGCGGACCTTATTTCCCTTGCCGAGAACCCGCACCGTTTTGGCGTGCAGGTCCACGTCCTCAGGCGCAATACCTATGAGTTCGGCCAGTCGCATGCCAGTGCCATACAGAAACTCTAGTATCAGGCGGTCGCGCTGGCCTTCAAAGTTATCCTCGAAGGTAAAGCTGTCCAGGAAATGGTTGAAAGGCTCTTCCGGCACAAAAGCAGGCAGCTTCTTCGACACTTTAGGTGCCTTGATGCGCAGCATGGGGTTGGCCGTAATACGCTGCTGGCTCAGCAGGAATTTATAGTAGGAACGGAGGCAGGCGATTTTGCGGTTAACAGAACGGGCCTCCAGATTTTTGTGCACAAGTGTCAGGATCCACGACCGGATGATGGTATGGTCTGCCTCAGCGGGATCGGTGATCTGGTAAGTGTCTAGCAGGTACTGCGTGAACTGCCCCAGATCGGTGTGGTAAGATGTAAGGGTGTGCGGGCTGTACCGCTTCTCGTACTCGAGATACTTAAAAAATAATTCCATACCTTGGTATAAACGACAGATGGGTCTGCCATTTATACCAAGGTATGGAAAAATAAAATATCTTTAAAGAAAGACTAGTAGTTTTCGTTAGCGAAAAGCTGTTGCTTATATCTCGCTCTTTCTTTTTGCTTTCTCTTAGAAACAGATGGCTTCTCGAAGAACGTTCTTGATCTCAGCTCTTTCAGAACACCAGTTCTTTCAAATTTCTTCTTGAATCTCTTCAGGGCACGGTCTACAGACTCGTTATCTTTTACGTTTACAATAATCATGTTTTTCCTCGCTTCTTCTGATATTTAGGGATGCAAATTTAGTTAATGTTTTACTTAAAAATCAATAGTTTGGCGAAAATAATTCCGCAAGTCAGTGAAAAGAGTTGCGTATAGATGGGTTTTGCACCTACAGGCAACTCTTTTTGATGATCTTTATTTTAAAATCGCTCTGGATATAACCAGTTTTTGGATCTCGCTTGTTCCTTCGCCGATGGTGCAAAGCTTGGCGTCGCGGTAATATTTCTCGGCCGGGTAGTCTTTAGTGAAACCGTAGCCGCCGAAAATCTGCACGCCCTCGTTCGCCACTCGCACCGATACCTCAGAGGCATATAGTTTTGCCATAGCTGATTCTTTGTTCACGTTCAGGCCGCGGTTTTTCATGTCGGCTGCCTGGTAGGTGAGGAGCGATGCTGCTTCGATTTCTGTAGCCATATCGGCCAGCTTAAAGGCGATGCCCTGGAAGCTGGAGATGGACTTGTTGAACTGATGACGCTCCTGAGAGTAAGCCAGTGCCGCCTCGAAAGCCCCTTGTGCTATACCTAGCGAAAGCGCTGCAATCGAAATACGTCCGCCGTCCAGCACTTTCATAGCCTGAATGAAGCCTTCGCCCACATTGCCCAAAATCTGGTCTTTGTGCACGCGGCAGTCTTCGAAGATCAGCTCGGTGGTTTCAGAAGCGCGCATACCTAGTTTGTCTTCTTTGCGGCCAGCGCTAAAGCCCGGAGTACCTTTCTCAATAATGAAAGCCGTCATGCCATGGGAGTCGCCCACATCACCGGTGCGCACGATCACAACAGCCACATTGCCTGTTTTACCGTGCGTGATGAAGTTTTTAGCGCCATTGATTACCCAGTAATCACCGTCCTGTACGGCCACAGTGCGCATGTTGCCGGCATCAGAACCTGTATTAGGCTCTGTCAGGCCCCAGGCACCGATCCATTCAGCGGTGGCTAGTCTTGGAAGGTATTGCTTTTTCTGCGCCTCGTTGCCGAACTGCAGGATATGCCCTGTGCAAAGCGAGTTGTGTGCCGCCATAGACAGGCCAATTGAACCGTCGATCTTAGAAAGCTCAGCGATCGCCGTTACATATTCTAGGTAGCCAAAGCCAGAGCCACCATACTCAGTCGGTACCAGCACACCCATCAGGCCCAGTTCGCCCAACTTCCTGAACACCTCCACCGGAAATTCCTGGCTTTCGTCCCACTCCATCATTTTTGGTTTGATGTGCTTGGCTCCGAAGTCACGGATCATGTCGGCAATCATGCGCTGGTTTTCTGTATAGTTAAATTCCATTTAAGTTTTTTGTTTTTAAGTCGCGTGTATTAAACTGAAAACTGAATAAAGGGTTTACAAAACTAACCAAATTAGCCTGATTGGCAAATTCGGGGTTTTAGTTTGATTTAGTTAATGCCTTAATGCTGACTATGAACTTACTTTATGACGACTTCGGGTACCGGTAATCAGAGGCTTTTCCGCCTCACTTTATATTAAACCCAAACCGGCTCCGTTTATTTTGATAGCGTATAATATTTGCGTTATTTTGATGTTGCGTTGCCGTGTTTGGCAACGTTTGTGTTTTGTGCCGTGTACATACGGTAGAGATAGGCCAATGATAAAATTTTTCCAGAATCTGTTTGGCAAGGAAGAAGTGCAGGTTGAATCGCTGGGTATACTTGGCGTAGACATGCACTCGCACATTCTGCCAGGTATAGACGACGGCGCTGCCACCCTGGAGCAGTCGCTGGAACTGGTGCGCGGTATGCAGGAGATGGGTTACCGTAAGCTGATCATGACGCCGCACATCATGAGCGATTTCTACCGCAATACACCCGAGATTATACGCACGCAGCTAAAAGTGCTGCAGGATGTCGTAACCGCCGAAGGTATAGAGATGGAACTGGCCTGTGCCGCCGAGCATTACCTGGACGAGGCCCTGCTGCAAAAACTGGAAGACAACGAGGAACTGCTCACGTTCGGCGATAATTACCTGCTTTTCGAAACCTCTTTCCTAAACGAGCCATTGAACCTGCGGGAGGCCATTTTTCGGATGCAGTCGCTGGGTTACAAGCCGGTGCTGGCGCACCCGGAGCGCTATACCTATTTCTATGGCAAGTTCGACGACTTGGTAAAGTTGCGGGAGCAGGGCGTGCTGTTACAACCAAACCTTAACTCGCTCACTGGCTATTATTCGCCAGGCGCCAAAATGGTCATCGAAAAACTTATTGACGCCGGCTTGGTTGATTTTCTAGGCTCTGATGCGCATAGCCTGAAGCACATTGCGAATCTGCAGAAAGTGCTTTGTTCCAAGTACCTGGTGAAGGCCCTGCAGCTTCCGCTACTCAACAGTAAACTCTAATCCCCATTTCCCCACTACCTATGGCCACGGTTTTTGTGACAGGCGGCAGCGGCCTGATTGGCAGCTATCTTATACCGGCACTCGTCGCGCAGGGCCACCGTGTGCGTGCGCTATACCGGGGCAAGGTGCCCGCTGTTGCACAGGCTGACCTGGTTGACTGGGTAGAAGGTGATATTTTGGACATAGCCTTACTGAGAAAAGCCTTGCAGGGCGTAGCGTACGTGTTTCATAGTGCCGGTCTGGTGTCCTATGCGCCGCAGGATGCCGAGTTGCTGCAGCAAGTAAATGTGGAAGGCACTGCCAATATCGTAGATGCCTGTCTGGAAGCAGACGAGGAAATCAAGCTTTGCCATGTCAGCTCGATAGCAGCTATTGGCCGCAGCAAAGAAGCAGCTTCACTGAACGAAACCAGCAAATGGGATGCTGGGGAGAAGCAATCAGCCTATGCCGAATCGAAGCACTACGGTGAACTGGAGGTATGGCGAGGTATAGCCGAAGGGCTGCAGGCCGTGATCGTGAACCCCTCCGTGGTGCTGGGGCCGGCTGACTGGAACCGCAGCAGCACCCGTCTGTTCAAGTATGTGTACCAGCAGCGACCATTCTATACGCCGGGCAGTGCCAATTTTGTGGATGTACGCGACGTGGTGGAGGCCATGCTGCGTTTGACGTTTTCAAATGTTTCCGGCGAAAGATTTATCCTGAATGCCGGGCAGCTTACTTATAAAGAGTTCTTCGGGGAGGCCGCCCGGTGCTTTGGCAAAAAGGTGCCCTCTTTCAGAGTTTCGCCGGCGCTGGCCGAGGTGGTATGGCGACTGGAGCATGCCCGCGCCTGGCTTACGGGTGGGCGGCCGCTCATCACAAAAGACACTGCCCGCGTGACCACAATAAGCCACATGTTTGACAATCAGAAAGTTCGCAAAACAACAGGTATGGAGTTCAGGCCACTGACCGAATCTATTGCCTGGACTTGCCAGGGTTTGCTGCAAATAGCACAGAATCAGAGAGGTCCGGAACTGACCCGCGCAAACTAAACTATTTGCAGTTTATAAATGTAGTTAAAAGACAAGAGCTGCCTTTTGCAGTTTGTGGGATATAGGAGATGAAAGAGAATTTTGACGAGCACAGCGAGGATTCCGAACTGATCATCCGGTTCGAGCAGATGCTGGGAACAAACGAGACCGTTTTTTTTGACCTGACAGATTTTGAATATATCATAGACCACTATACCGCTAACTTTGATTATAAGAAGGCGCTATTGGCCTGTGAATCCGCTATAGCACAGTATCCTTTCTCGACCGGGCTTCAAATAGACAAGGCGCAGCTGCTGGCCATGTCCGGCAACTTCGAGGACGCCATGGTGCTCATCGACCAGGTAGCCGAAGTGGAGCCGCAGAACCCCGATGTGCTTCTGACCCGGGGCATTATCTTTACGCAACGTGGCGAGTACCGCGACGCCGTAGACCATTTTAAAAAAGCGCTTGCCTTTGCTGAGGACCGCGACGATATTTATTTCAACATCGGCCTGACATACCAGAGCTGGGGTAAGTTCAGCTCGGCCATTAAGTACTATAAGAAGTGCATTGAACTGAATGTAGAGAACGAGGCTGCTATGCAGGAGATTATTTACTGCATGGAGATAACTGGTTCTATGCGCGAGGAGCTTCCATTCTTTCAGGCCTTCATCGACAAAGATCCTTACTCGTATGTAGCCTGGTTTAACCTGGGCAACGTGTACAATAAACTGGGTTCGTACGACAAGGCCATCGCCGCTTACGACTACTCCACCATCATCAAGCCCGATTTTATCACGGCTTACAACAACATGGCCAATGCTTATGTGTTTATCGGGGAGTATACCAAAGCCATCGAAGCCTTTAACGGGATGCTGGAGCACGGTTCGCCTTCGGCGGAAGTGTTTTGCAATATAGGTGAGTGCTACGAGAAAATGCAGCAGTGGGACCTTTCGCGCCGCTATTACCAAAAAGCTATTGACCTGGATCCGGAGATGGACGAGGCCTGGTTTGGCATCGGCGTGGTGCTGGATGCGCAAGGCAAGTGGTATGAGTCAGTACACTTCTTTAAAAAAGCTGTTACCCTCTATGATGACAGCGTGGACTACTGGGTGGCTTTGGCATCAGCTGAGTACCATGTGGGGCATGTGGTGTCGGCGCTGGAAAGCTATGCACGTGCCGCTGAAATCCAGCCGGAAGACAAAGACATATACCTTAATTGGTCAATTATACTGTACGAGCAGGGCAATTTTGAGGAAGCAACTGAAATAATTCTGAATGCGATAGAGTTGCAACCTGACGAAGCAGAGCTGTATTACAGGGCTTGTGCCTACATGCTTTCGGCAGGAAAATACCGCGAAGCATACAATTATCTGGAAAATGCATTAATTTTGGACTTCGAAAAACATAAGTTGTTGTTCGAGTTCTTCCCTGAGCTTGAGTCACAGCGCGCATTATCCCGATTAATTGACCAATATCGCAAATAATGAACAGTAATTATATTCTGAACGGCCTGCCAGAGCGCGAGGCGAAGCCACGTGAGCGTGGTTTTACCATGGCTATGGACAAAGGCCTGAGCATTCGTGAAGTAGAAGACTTTCTGGACGTAGCCGGCGAGTATGTAGACATTGTAAAACTGGGCTGGGCTACTTCGTATGTGGTGCCTAACCTGCAGAGGAAGCTGGACGCCTACCGCGCCGCTGGTATACCTGTTTACTTCGGAGGCACTTTATTCGAGGCATTTATCGCCCGCAACCAGTTCGAAGACTACCGCCGTGTGCTGGACAAGTATAAGATGACATTTGCGGAGGTATCGGATGGTTCTATCGAAATGAACCACGAGAAAAAGTGTGGCTACATCCAGACGCTTTCAGAGCAAGTGACGGTGCTTTCAGAAGTTGGTTCTAAGGACGCCGAGAAGATCATACCGCCTTACATGTGGATCAGGCTGATGCAGGCTGAGCTGGATGCAGGTGCCTGGAAAGTGATCGGGGAGGCTCGTGAAGGAGGTAACGTAGGTCTGTTCCGTTCCACCGGTGAGGTGCGCAGCGGACTGGTAGAAGAGATCCTGACCAAAATTCCGTTTGAGAAAATCCTTTGGGAAGCGCCTCAGAAAGCACAGCAGGTATGGTTTATCAAACTGTTGGGTGCCAACGTGAACCTGGGTAACATTGCGCCAAGCGAAGTGATTCCGCTCGAGACCATCCGACTGGGATTGCGCGGTGATACCTTCACGCATTTCATCAACAACGGACAGCCGATCATAGACGCTTAATACAAAAAGATTCAAAAAAATTGCCCATTGGTAAACCCGACGGGCAATTTTTTTGTGTTTAGCCAAATCCAGATTATTAAAAGCATGAAACGACGATCTTTAAAAGAACACCTGCTCCTCTATTTGAAAGGTATGAGTATGGGTGCTGCTGACGTGGTGCCTGGCGTTTCCGGAGGTACTATTGCCTTTATATCGGGCATTTACGAAGAACTGCTGGATTCCATCCGTTCTGTTAACGGTGAGGCGCTGCAACTGCTATCACGTTTCGATATCAAAGGTTTCTGGAAGCACATCAACGGGAATTTTCTGCTGGTGCTGCTGGCGGGTATTTTCACTTCCATCTTGACGTTGTCTAATCTGGTGGTATACCTGCTGGCGACCTACCCGATTATGGTCTGGGGTTTCTTTTTTGGTTTGATCGTCGCGTCTGTTTTGGTGGTAGCTAAAAAGATAACGCACTGGCGGCCTGCCACTGTCCTGTTCGGGCTTATTGGGGCGGCCATGGCGTATTATATTACGGTGGCCGTGCCAATGCAAACACCTGAGGCACACTGGTTCGTTTTTATAGCGGGTGCCATCGCGATTTGTGCTATGATCCTGCCGGGGATTTCGGGGAGTTTCCTGCTGCTGCTCATGGCCAAATACGAGTTCATCATGAATGCACTCAAGGAATTTAAGCTTGACATCATTCTAGTGTTCGGTGTAGGTTGCGTAACTGGTCTGCTAACTTTTTCGCATGTACTTAACTGGATGCTGAAGAAGTACCACAACGTGACAGTGGCGCTCCTGACTGGCTTTATGCTTGGCTCACTGAACAAGGTATGGCCCTGGAAAAACACGCTCGAAACATATACAGACCGCCACGGCGAAGTGAAGCCGCTGCTACAGGAAAACGTATTGCCGGGGCAGTTTTCTCAAATGACAGGAGAGAGCTCATACCTGCTCTACACAGTATTGCTGGCCATTTTCGGTTTCCTGCTGGTATACCTGCTCGACCGTATGGCAGAACAACCTGCTGGCAAGGTATAGGTTACTACAATATAAACGGATGCACAGATTCGGACTCATTGGCAAAAAGCTGGGGCACTCCTTCTCAAAGCGCTACTTCTCAGAGAAGTTTGCACGGGAAGGTATAGCCGACGCTGCTTACGAGCTCTATGAGTTAGCTGCTATTGCTGATTTCCCTGCGCTGCTGGCCAGTGAACCTGAGTTAGTTGGCCTGAATGTGACGGTTCCTTACAAAGAAGCCATTATCCCATACCTGCACAGGCTCGACAAAAGTGCTGCCCGTATCGGCGCCGTGAATACCATCAAAATTGAGGACGGCAGAACGACAGGCTACAACACCGACTTTATAGGATTCAGGGACACGTTGCAGCAATTTTACCCAGCGGATGAAGCTGCCAAAGCCCTGGTGCTCGGGACAGGCGGCGCGGCAAAAGCCGTGTGGGCTGCCCTGGACGAGTTGGCTATACCCCATACCTGCGTCTCCCGGAATCCTGCCCAAAATCAGCTGACTTACGAGGCCATAACACCAGAGGTACTGCAGGCTTATACTTTGATTATCAATACGACACCGTTAGGGATGGCTCCTGCTACAGATACCGCTCCGGCTATACCTTACGAGGCCCTGAGTCCACGTCATTACCTCTACGACCTAGTCTACAATCCCCAAGAAACTCTGTTCCTGCAAAAAGGCCGCCTGGCTGGTGCACAGACCATAAACGGATTGCCGATGCTCTACGCACAGGCCGATGCCGCCTGGAAAATCTGGTCGAACGAAAATCCCGGATAAAATATTGCGTTTATTTTATGTTATTTTGAAACTTTGTGGTAGGGCTGCTGCGTAAGGAGAATTAAATCACCCCTTACCCTTACACCCATGATGCAGTTGACCTATCTACGCCAGAAAGCGCATGAGATAAATGCGGAGATTTACGCCCTATACCTGTCTGCCCGTCACCCGGACGTAAGATGGTATGTGCCGTTCCTGCTGGCTGTGGTCATCGGTTATGCTATTTCCCCCATCGATCTGATTCCTGACCTGGTGCCGGTCTTCGGTTTCCTGGATGATGTGGTATTGGTGGTGCTGGGTATACACACGGCCTATCAGCTGGTATCGAAAAGCATACTGGGGCAGGCCCGTCTGCAGGCTTACGAAGTGCTGAGCCAGGAAGGCGAGGAAACCACTGCCGCTTACCAGATCATCGGCTATACCTGGGTTTTGATCGCTGCACTTTTCGCTATCATGCTCTACAAACTTTTGTTCCTAACAGTACTCTAAAACTTCTCTCACCTTAAAACAAACCCGGCGAAGGCCTTTCCATTTCGGAGAGGCCTTCGCTGTTTATACTCAGATTTTGTATTGTTAGCATATTTAATCTCAATATATTTACTGTGCAAATGTTGTCGGTGTGCTTTTATACCAGCCGATTAAGGTGAAAATATATTTTTTTATCCTTGCAACCATTGCCTCGCTATGGGAATCATAGGAGTGAAGCTAAAAGAAGAGGTGTTTGAAGCTTTTTACAAAACCTAAGTCAGACGAGGAGAAACTCATAGAGGGGTGCATAGCCGGCAAGCGGGATATGCAGCGACTGCTCTATGACCTTTACTCGCGCAAGATGATGGCGGTTTGTATGCGCTATGCCCCCACTAGCTTTGAGGCAGAGGATATGATGCAGGAAGGGTTTGTGAAAGTGTTTGCTAACATGGAGAAATTCAAGCGGGACTGTCCGCTGGAGTTTTGGGTGCGCCGCATTATGATCAACACCGCCCTGAAACAGCTGCGGCAGAAGTCGCTCATGACCGTTTCACATGAAACGGAGGAGGTCAGCAACATCGCGTCAGCAGATGTTAACCTGACGGGCTACTCTATGGACGAGTTGCTCAGCATGATCCAAAGCCTCGCTCCACGTTACCGCATGGTGTTCAACCTGTACGCCATCGAGGGTTACAATCACAAAGAAATAGGGGAGATGCTCGGCATTTCCGAAGGTACATCAAAGTCACAGTATTCACGTGCGCGGGCCATACTCCAAGGTATGCTCGAGCGCCAGGATAAAACATATCAAGAGCATGTCATCAGCCAATAACCCAAAGCGAAACAGTCTGGAAGACGAATTCCAGCGCCGCCTGTTCGATGCTGAGGCCAGGCCTGCCCCGGACCTATGGGCCCGCATCGACCACGACCTGACCGTGCAGGAAAACCAGGATTACA
Organism: Pontibacter sp. HSC-14F20; assembly: GCF_019599265.1. Taxonomy (GTDB): domain Bacteria; phylum Bacteroidota; class Bacteroidia; order Cytophagales; family Hymenobacteraceae; genus Pontibacter. Next base: position 86,292 of record NZ_JAHZTC010000008.1, read on the forward strand.
AGAAACGCGTGCTGTTTTACCGACAACTGGCCGCAGCCTGCTTCGTGCTGTTCGCCCTGACCGGCACCCTGCTGGCCTATTACTACAACAGCAGCCTGAACCAATCCGGGACTCAGCCAGGTATAGCCGCCACGCCGGCAACCAACTCAACAAATGCTGCCATAACTGTAGAGGAGGCCATGAAAGCCTATGCCGCACAGCAGGAAGAAACTGCGATAGCGTATACCCCGGAAACCGTAGAATCAGAAGCCACCCAGAAAGTGGTAAGCACAACAGGTATGCAACAGACCAAAAACCAGGTTGTTGCTGAGACTTCCGAAACTAATGACGGCCCACAGGTAGGTGATTATTTCAACGTGGCACCGGGCTACAGTCCATACCTGGGCTATACACCGATGCCGTCTCGTAGCCGAGGCTACGTGTCGGGTGGTTTCCCAGGCAATAACGCTGGCGCTGTACAAGGCAATCCTTTTGCTTCCGGTAACCGCTATACCCAGATCATTACCTGGGAAAGCGTAACCATCACCTTCGGGAACAACACACAAGCTCCAGGCCAGCAATACCCTTTGCGTAGCCAATCGTTGGCAGCCAGGCCGCAGTCGTTTGCTGACATGAGCGAAGCGCACCAGGCCGGTCGCCAGCAGGCGCAGCAGGCAGCGGAGGCGTCGCAGGTAAAACTTGCTGATCAGCAACCGAAAGCCGTGGAGGCAGCAACCAATGCAAGCAGCCGCTGGAGCCTGAACCTGGCTTACGTGCCGTCTGTATTCGATCAGAACATTGGTTTGCCAGACCCGCTCGCGATGCCACGCTCCGGAGGAAACATGTTCGGTATTGCGGCATCAGGACCAAGTGTCAACGCGTCAAAAGAGTCTTACCAGAACATATCAGCTGCGCGTGAGGAGTTTAAGGAAAGTACGCAGCCGGCCCTTTCTTTTGCTGTGGAGGCCAAGGCTGGTTTCAGGTTAAAAGAGAAATTGAAGCTATTGACAGGTATAGGGTATAGCGAGAGCAGATCCCGCTCCAAATCAAACTATGTCGTGCGCCAGTTCTGGGTGAAACCACGCTCCAACGAGCGTTACGAACTCAACCCATCCACCTTCTTCGTTTCCTCTTTAAACGACGGCTTCTCATCTGACTCTGTGAGTGTGGCCCGTACAGGCGATGCGTTTGCTACCGAGTACAAGTACCGCCACTTGACCGTGCCGGTAGGCTTGCAGTACGAACATGACATCAACAAAGACTGGTTTGTATATGCTGCCGCGGGTGTAGCCGCCAACTTCCTGCTGGAGTCCAGCGTGACGGCTTCTAACCAGCAGGTACAGTCAGTGAGTTACACGGCCGATGACAACGACTCGCCTTTCCGCAACGTGCAGTTCTCCGGCAATGGCTCTGTGGGCGTTGGTAAGCGCATTTCGCCAAACCTGACACTGGCACTTGGGCCGGAGGTGCGTCACTACTTCAGCACGCTGATAGCAGACCCGGACCAGGCCGCCGCTCCGCAGGGCAAACCCTATGCAATTGGTATGAACATGAGCCTAAATTACCAGCTGAGCAGCTCCCGAAAATAATTTCTTATTTTTTTTAAAAGCCTTGCAACCCTTTGGTGCTTATCGGACTCATATTAGTGTAAAGTGATTGGTTGATTTTAAATAAAAGCGCTATGCAAATGATGCTGTTCATGAGATCCGTTCTGCAGACGCTGGTGGCCTTGGTGGCGGCCGGCCGCGAAAATATATCTGGGTGGTATGTATTGCTGGCGCTCTTATTTCTTTCTGTGCTGCTCTCGGGCTGTGCAATGCAAGACAATTCCTTTTTAGGCGGCTTCTAAACCAGCCCCTTTCCACGCTATGAAAAAAATGTTGGGGCTTGCGGCCATGGCCATCGTCCTGTTGGGGCTGGCAACAGGCTGCTCAAAATCAGATGAAAACATGCAACCGGTTGTAATTGAAAGCGGGCTGCGTGAGTCCGTGCAGGGCAAGTGGCGTATTGAGCGCGTCAACAACAAACTTTGCCGCAGTGGTAGCTGTACCTCTGTGATGTACACGGGCACCGAGACCGACTACTTTGAGTTTAAAGCTGATAGCGCTTACCTGCAGCGGGCAAGCCAGCAGCACGACAGGAGCGTGTACCGCGACAGCTTTAAGGCCGACTACTCGCAGCCAAATGCGTTTGTGCTAAGCAATTTCGGATGGTCAGCCCGGTTCAGGCTAATGCATCGGGATGCACGCAGGCTGGTGCTGGAAGGGACCTATTATGGATCAGACCCAAGTGCCATTTTTACAGACACATATTACTTGTATAAATAAAGGGGCTCCTAACACAAGGCAAAGTTTCTGGCAAATGAAGAAGACTACTACCTTAAAAAGTCCGGAAACCGATGCCCGTGTTAGGTAGCCCTGCTCACCAAAGCCGTTAGTACAACACAAAACTATGAAGAGTGTCCTGTCCATTATTGTGCTATACTTGCTGTTGGCGCTGTTGCTTGTGAGCTGCGCCGACCAGGAAGAGGCGGTTCCGGCCTGCCTGCAGGTGGAAGTGGTGGGACCTGACTGCGAAGCCGGCTGGTATGTGCTCCAGATAATGGATGCCGACGGCACAGGCGAACAGCGCAGTAACCAGTATATTGGACAATTGCAGAGCGGCTTTGTCACCACCGACAATCTGCCTGAAGACTTAAGGCATTCCGGTAAAGTAGCTTACCTATCGCTTGAGCGCAACACCAAGTATGGGCCACGTTGCACTGCCAACTACATGATATTCCCGCCGGTGCGGGTAAAGCAGGTATGTTCAGATGAATAGAACAGTTTTTACAAAGTGCCTAATTTTTATTAATTGTTAGGAATAGTTAAACATGCAAAAGCCTGCTCACTAGAGCAGGCTTTTTGTTTCCGGGATATTCGTGTTGTGCGTTCTATTATAATGACAAAAGCTAAACTTACAGCCCATTTTTCATGTTATAGTATATCTTTACAAGTTGTAAAACCAACGAATGGATTTTAAGCTAACATCAGAATTTCAACCGACCGGCGACCAGCCGAAAGCGATCGCCCAACTCACCGAGGGCGTTAACAAGGGAGAGCCTGTGCAGGTGTTGCTAGGAGCCACTGGTACAGGTAAGACCTTTACTATGGCAAATGTGATCAAAAATACGGGTAAACCAACGCTCGTGCTTTGCCACAACAAGACCCTGGCCGCGCAGCTCTACGGCGAATTCAAGCAATTTTTCCCTGATAATGCGGTCGAGTATTTTATCTCCTACTACGACTACTACCAGCCGGAAGCATACATCGCTTCTTCGGATGTGTTCATCGAGAAGGATCTGCAAATCAATGAGGAAATCGAAAAACTGCGTCTGCATACTACTTCCGCTTTGCTCTCCGGGCGCCGCGATGTGATCGTGGTGGCGTCGGTATCGTGTATTTACGGTATCGGTAACCCCGAGGAGTTTGGCAAGAACGTAATCTACCTGGCGCCGGGGCAAAGGTATAGCCGCAACAACCTGCTCTATACCTTTGTACAGATTCTCTATAGCCGCACTGAGGCCGAGTTCACACGTGGAACATTCCGCGTGAAGGGTGATACGGTGGATATCTTCCCGGCCTATGCTGACTTCGCCTACAGACTGTACTTCTTTGGTGATGAGTTGGAGCAAATTCACCGCATCGATCCGGAGTCAGGTAAAAAAATAGCCGACGAAAAAGCCGTGACGCTATACCCTGCCAACCTCTTCGTGACGGGCAAGGACACGCTGCAGCAAGCCATCCATGAGATACAGTTCGACATGGTAGCCCAGCACGACTACTTCCTGAAAGAGGATAGGCCGGTGGAGGCTAAGCGCATTAAGGAGCGGACTGAGTTTGACCTGGAGATGATCCGGGAACTGGGCTACTGCTCAGGTATAGAAAACTACTCCCGCTACTTCGACCGCCGTGCCCCGGGTGCGCGTCCGTTCTGTCTGCTCGATTATTTTCCGGATGATTTCCTGATGGTGATCGACGAGAGCCACGTGACGGTGCCGCAAGTGCGCGCCATGTGGGGTGGCGACCGCTCCCGCAAAGTGGCGCTGGTAGAGTATGGTTTCCGTTTGCCGGCCGCCATGGACAACCGCCCGCTCACTTTTAATGAGTTTGAAAGCCTGATGCACCAGGTGGTTTTCGTAAGTGCCACGCCAGGCGATTATGAGATTCAGAAATCAGAAGGCGTGATCGTGGAGCAGATTATTCGTCCGACCGGTCTGCTGGATCCGGAGATCGAGATCAGGCCAAGCGCTAACCAGGTAGATGATTTGCTGGACGAGGTAGACGAGCGTATCAAGCGCAAAGAGCGTGTACTGGTAACAACCCTGACCAAGCGTATGTCCGAGGAACTGACCAAATATATGGACCGCCTCAACATCAAAGTGAAATACCTGCACTCGGAGGTGAAAACGCTGGACCGCGTGGAAATTCTGCGTGAACTGCGTTTGGGTGAGATCGACGTACTGGTGGGTGTGAACCTCCTCCGCGAGGGACTTGACTTGCCGGAAGTGAGTCTGGTAGCCATCCTTGATGCCGATAAAGAAGGTTTCCTGCGTGACCAGCGTTCCCTGATACAGACCATGGGGCGTGCCGCCCGTAACGAACGGGGACGTGTAATTATGTACGCTGACCGTATCACGGGCTCTATGCAACGGGCAATTGACGAAACCACCCGCCGCCGCGCGACGCAGATGGCCTATAACGAAGAGCATGGCATTACACCACGCACGATCCTCAAGACCAAGGACGAGATATTTGAGCAGACATCGGTAGCGGATTCTAAGAAGAAGGATGTGAAGATATACGCTGGTCCGGAAGATGTATCGATTGCGGCAGAACCGGTGATCCAGATGATGAAGCGAGACGAACTTGAGAAGCTGATCAAGAAAACCGAGAAGCAGATGGAAGCCGCCGCCAAAGACCTCGACTTCCTGCAAGCCGCCAAGTATCGCGATGAACTGGCTGAACTGCGCCAGTTGCTTAAATCGAAGCGGGACTGATAAGTTAGAAAGTTTAGGAATTAGAAAGTTTAAGAGCACTCAAGGCGAAAAGCTGTGGGTGCTCTTTCTTGTTAAAGATGTTGCTTTGCCATACCTCGCTCTGCCTGCCATACCCGCAAATTTCTATACCGCAGGCCACGGCTATACCTGATTCCAATTTCAGAAAAAGCAACTAGCAGCCAGCTACGCAGCAATAAGGTATAAGGTATAAGGTATAAGGTATAAGGTATAAGGTATAAGGTATAAGGTATAAGGTATAAGGTATAAGGTATAAGGTATAAGGTATAAGGTATAAGGTATAAGGTATAAGGTATAGCCCCGGCCGAATTGCTTTTTTTCTTGCACAGCTTTCTGTACTTTACCACTTTCATAGCCGCTATTCCTTAGCTTCGGCTAGTTCCATCAACCTGATAGCACGATGATCAAAAGAATCAAACCAATCTTATTGCCTGCCCTGATGGCGGGTTTGTTTTCTGCCTGCCAATCCTCCAGCCCTGAAACAGGAGAAGCCGGCGCCGAAAATGTGACCACGTTAACCACCAAAAGCTACGGCAACTACCTGAGCGCACTGGCCGCTGATGACATGGAGGGCCGCAAACCTTTTACTTCCGGCGAGCAGAAAACACTTGATTATCTGGAGCGGGAATTCAAAGCGCTGGGCGTGGAACCGGGCAATGGCGACAGCTATTTCCAGGAGGTGCCGATGGTGGAAGTGAACACTACTGCCAGCCCGAACATGATTATCAAAGGCAAGCAGCAGGAACTGAAACTCGAAGGCCGCAACGACTACGTGATCTGGACCCGCCGCACAGACGAGAACATTAATATCGACCCGACCGAGATGGTGTTCGCCGGCTTCGGTATTGTGGCCCCCGAATATAACTGGAACGACTACGCCGGTCTGGACGTGAAGGACAAGATTGTAGTGGTGCTGGTGAACGATCCGGGCTTCTACGCGCAGGATGCGGCTGTGTTCAATGGAAAAGCTATGACTTATTATGGTCGCTGGACTTACAAATTCGAAGAAGCCGCCCGTCAGGGTGCAAAAGGAGCGCTGATCATACACGACACTGAACCGGCTGGCTATGGCTTCCAGGTGGTGCAGAACAACTGGAACACATCCAAGATGTATCTCGACAGCCGTGGCAAAGAGACCTATCGTTGCGCCATGGAAGGCTGGATCACCACACCTATTGCCGAGAAACTGTTTGCTGCTGCAGGTATAGATTATAAGGCTGTACTAAGCAAAGCGCATCAGCCAAGTAACAAACCTTTCCCGCTCAACCTGCAGGCCAGCACTTCTATGAAAGTGAAGACCCGTTACGACAAAACTTCCAACTTCATTGCCAAGATCACCGGCAGCAGCCGTCCGGACGAGACCATCATCTATACCGGTCACTGGGACCACCTGGGTATAGGCAAGCCCGACGCAGCTGGCGACAGTATCTATAACGGAGCCGTGGATAATGCCAGCGGGGTAGCTGGTTTGCTGGAGATCGCCAAAGCATTTAAGTCCCAGCCGGTGCAGCCAGAGCGAACGGTCGTTTTTCTGGCTGTAACCGCGGAGGAGCAGGGACTGTGGGGCTCGGCCTACTATGCCGAGAACCCGGTATTCCCGAAAGAGAAGACGGTTGCCAATATCAACATGGACATGATGAACCCTTACGGAAAGACAAAAGACGTGGTGCTGTACGGTATGGGCCAATCCGAATTGGAGGATTATATTACAGTAGAGGCTGAAGCGGCAGGGCGTTACATTGCGCCGGAAGAGAATCCGGAGGCGGGTTTATACTACCGCTCTGACCACTTCAACTTTGCCAAAATAGGTATACCTGCTTTGTTCATCGGCCCGGGTGTCGACCTGGTAGAAGGCGGCAAAGAAGCAGGCAAGAAGAAGCTGGACGAGTACTACGCCAACTACTATCACAAAGCAGCCGACCAAATGCACCCCGATTACAAAGTGGATGGAGTAGTTGAAGATTTGAAGCTACTCTACCAGGTAGGCAAGCATCTGGCTGGTTCAGAAGAGTGGCCGCAGTGGAAGTCAGGATCTGAGTTCAAGGCGGTACGTGATAGTTACATGAAAAAATAACTAAAGGCTGTGCGTAGGTATAGACGTACAGCCTGTATGATTAAAGATGCACCTACATCCCCAGGATGTAGGTGCGTTTCTTTTATTCGCCATAATAGAACTTCGGAGATATTTAATAGGGAATTAACCTTAGAGAAACTATATTTAACTTAAATTATACCTGAAGCTCTTTTACTTATAAAATTCACGGATGGCAAAGACAAACTTAAGACACTTATTCCTGGTACTTTTCCTTTTATTGAACGGGCAGGCATTTGCTCAGGTAAGTGTACAGGTAGGTGAAAAAGCACCAGAAATACAGATTACTAACTGGATTAAGAATGCTCCTGCTGATAAAGACCTGACAGGCAAAAATATAGTACTGGAGTTTTGGGCAACCTGGTGCGGTCCCTGCATTGCAGCTGTACCCCACATGAACGAGCTTCAGAAAGAATTTAACGCGGCAGACCTGTATTACATTTCCATCTCAGACGAGCCCGTTGAAAAGATAAAGAGAACATTAAATCGCGTTGATTTTCACTCCATAGTTGTAACAGACGAGAATGGTCAGACCCACAAAAACTTTGGCGATGCCCAAAAGGGCTTGCAGGCAATTCCCCTGACGATACTGATAGATAAGCAGGGAATCGTGAAATGGATCGGGTTGCCTAATCAGTTGACCAAAGAAGTAATGACAGCCTTTTTGAATGGCCAATTGGTCGCCGAGGCCCCAACTGCAACCAATATTCACGCTATTGTACCAATAGAGGCAAAAAGTGACGATACAGTAAAGAAACGATTTGCTAGCCTGATGTCGCTGATGAAGGACAAGGAAACAACTTTTTACTTTACGATGCAGGAAAACCAGGGGGCACCGAAGTCAAAAATGGCGATAGGGACGCAGATTATGGAAATGAAAGCACATACCCTCGAAGAAATTTATGCGCAGGTATTGGGTATAAACAGCTCCAATATGGAGATACCTGCTCTTTTTAAGGAGAAGAAATTTGATGTACTTTATAAGAACAATAAAGGCGATGCCCAGAACCTGCTAGACCTGGAGCAGGAGATGTTGAAAGAAATAAACCTGGTTAAAAAAGTACAGCCAGTTAAGGTGAAAGGCTACCAAGTTTCGGTTAAAAACAAATCCCTGTTGGAGAAAACGATGGGAGAGGAGGGGTTCGCTGCTAAATCGGACGCCGACGATAAAACACTATTCACGGCCTACACCATCCAAAGCACCTTAAAGGAGCTTTCCAAAGTGCTGTCTGTGCCTTTTCAATATACTGGCGATGACGAAGCGAAGTATGATTTCATCATTAAAACGAATTCTGCCAAAGAAGTAGTGAATAGCTTGAAATCGTATGGGTTAAATGTTTCAGCCAAGACCATGAAAGCAGAGCAAATAATACTGGAGTCAGGCAACTAACATGGTCACTTTGAGCGCTTTTTCAAGTGTGAAGGTATAGGGATTAGATTGATACTGGAACATAAACAAAACGGGCGCCTCACCAGCGCCCGCTTTGTTTATGCCTTTTGTGAATCCACTATTGTTTTACAGCAGTAACAATCCCTTCTCCCTAAGCTCAAACCAAACCGGCGAGGCCAGAAACTCCGTGAAGTTCAGGTGCGCGTCCAGCGGGTAGGTTTCTTCCAGTTGCTTCAGCGTTATGCTCGGCGCATCTTCGGAAGCCAGTAGCGTGAGTTGTTCCAGGAGCCACTGCCCGATGTTGGCGGTGGTTTTGATCTGGAAATCCTCTGCCTTCTCATAGAAAGTCAGCACACAGCGTTCAATGGTCTGGCCTTTCTTGGCGTACATCATAAAGTCGATCTCAGGTACATTGCCCAGCCAGAAAACACGTGCCAGTTTGCGCTCACTGTCTGGTTTGGCAGGTTCCTGTATGGCGTTGGCAATCAGGTCGCGGTCAATGGTCACGCGCGGTACCTTGAAGTCGAACCAGAAAGACAGCGGCTCTTCCAGTCCCACGCCGTGCATGAAATTGTAGAGCGCCTTGGCCAGTCCCGGGCCGAACATTTCGTGATCGGTGCCCTGCGGGTCGTCGTGCCAGAGGTCGTTGTTGGCAAAGGAACCTTCCGGCGGACCAACTTTCACTACGCCAAACTTCTCCGGGTGCTTGCCTACCGGGCTGTGTGCCGTCATACTAAAGCGGTGCCAGTAACCGGACTGTATCACGCCGGTCAGGAACAGTTGTCGCACCACTTCCAGCGAATCGATGGTTTCCTGAGCCGTTTGAGTCGGAAAACCATACATCAGGTAAGCATGCACCATAATGCCGGCCTGCGTAAAACCATCGGTCACACGGGCTACCTGCGCAATGCTCACACCTTTCTTCATCAGGTCAAGCAGGCGGTCCGAGGCTACTTCCAGACCACCCGAAACGGCGATGCAGCCTGAAGCTGCCAACAGATGGCAAAGGTCAGGCGAAAAGGTTTTTTCGAATCGGATGTTTCCCCACCAGGTAATTTTCACGCCGCGACGAATCAGCTCGATGGCCAGGTCGCGCAGGGCGGCAGGTGGCGCGGCTTCGTCTACAAAGTGAAAGCCGGTTTGGCCGGTTTGGGCAATAATCTGTTCAATGCGGTCGACCAGCAAAGCAGCCGGAGCTGTTTCGTAACGGGAAATATAATCGAGGGTGATGTCGCAGAAAGAGCAGCGTTTCCAGTAGCAGCCGTGCGCCACGGTCAGCTTGTTCCAACGGCCATCGCTCCAGAGGCGGTGCATCGGGTTGATCACATCAATCACCGAGAGGTACTCTTGCAACGGCAGGTCGCTATAGTCGGGTGTGCCGACTTCGGTATGCGGAATATCTTTGTCGAGGCAGCCGTTGATGTAGTCCACTTCGCCGTTCTGTAGCAGGAAGGTGCGTTGCAGAAAATCCAATTGGCGCTCACCTTGCAGGTATTCCAGTAGTTTCAGCCACGGGCCTTCGCCATCATCCAAGGTCACAAAATCGATGTACTTGAACAGACGGGGCTCCCGGAGTGTGCGCAGCTCGGTATTGGGGTAGCCACCTCCCATCAGGGTATGGATGTGCGGGTATTTTTGCTTGATGTACTGTGCCAGCCGCAGACCGCCATACAGGTTGCCCGGGAAAGGTATAGAAAAACCCACTACATCTGGCTGCACCTCCTGCAGGCGCTCTTCCAGCAGTTCCAGCAGTAGCTGGTCTACCAGGTTCGGCTCCTGTTGCAACGACTCTTCCAGCGGATCAAAAGAAGTAGCCGACAGAGCCAGTTTCTCGGCGTATCGACTGAAGGCAAAATAAGGGCAGATTGTTTCTTTGATCAGATCACCCAGATCCTCGAGGTATAGCGTGGCCAGGTAACGGGCACGGTCCGTGATGCCCATGCTGCCAAAAGCCCAGTCGATGTCCTCTACCTGATCGAAACGGGAGGCCTCGGGCAGGTAACGGCTGTAGCTGATCTGCTGGGCCAGGGTTGTGTCCTTGTTCTGTAAAAAGCGGATGACCGGCTCGATGGTGTTCAGGTACTCCCGCTTCAGCCGCAGGATGCGTCGGCTGTTGTCTGACAATTCAAAATCGCCTGCTTCCACCGCCTGGAAAATCCTTGACAAACCATTTCGGGTGAACATGCGCAATACCAGCTCAATGCCAAAATCAGCTTGGGTAACAGAATAACCCTGACCTGCGAGAAAGCCCTTGATGTAGGCAGTGGCAGGGTATGGCGTGTTGAGCTGCGTGAGCGGCGGTGTGATGAGCAGTATGGTGGGCTTCTTCAAGTCTCGGGAATCTTAAAATAACAAACGCCCCACAGGGCGCGGACTACAAAACTACTGATTCTGTAGCGCTTTCTAAACAGATGTTGTCAGGTTAACAGTTCTGCTCCGAACAGGGTTCAGTATAGAGGCATTGGGAATGAGGAGATTAGATCTGATCACCAATCAGGTTGAAAAAATTATGCACTAATGCGATATTGAATTATATAAATCTATTTTTATATTCTTATATTTGCATTATTATCATCTATAGTTGAATGCTTCTGGGCGTAAAAGCCAGGGTTTAATTGATGAAGACAGATCTCATGAATTTAAAGACCTGGAGCAATGGCTTGTGATGGTGTAAGTGTTTCAATTGTTCCCCAAAACAAAAGGCCCGCGGTGTTATCGCGGGCTTTTCGTTTGTAAGAGATATAGCTTATGTGAGGCAAACAAAGTTCTGTTTCAGATTTATCAATTCTATTACTTCACATTCTCCAACCTTTTTACTGCCTTCCATGAAAAACCCGCGGGTGCCGACTATTATTTTGTTTCTGTGATATTCAGTCTTTTCATCTGCTAAAATCCACATCCTTGCAGTTCCATACTTGGATACTGTCAAAGTAGGGTCGGTGATTATATTTCCACTAAAATCTTCGAATTCTGGGTAAATTATGAAAAGCATTCCTTTAGGATGTGCTGGATGTTCATACCAGAAGTCCCACCTTATCCCTTGATTTGGGAGATTATACCTTCCTCCTTCTTCTTGTGAAAAGATGGTATACGTGACCCTGAAATCAGGCTTTCTCTTAAATATTTCTTCATAGGGCCTATACATTACTTCTAACTGCCATGTAAGATATAGCTTTGCTTAACTGAGCAGCTGCGACGTTTTATTGACTAGGTAATTTGCCCCGGGCACAATGGCCAGCACAGTGCCTGCCACCAGCACAAACAGCACTACAAACATACGAAGCCAGTTTATAAAGAAGTTATCGGCAAAACCGAAGGTATAGAGTTGTAGGGCGGAGGCTATGAGCAGGCACAGCAGGGAGATGACCAGCAGCTTGCGTTTGAGCGCCGGGTTCAAGAATTTCTTTTTCATAGCAGACCAGGTATAGCCGCAAAGTTAAGGTATAGCCGGGTTACTGCATCATCAGGCGTGGCCTTTTTGTGCTTCGGCGTCCGAGCTGTCATCCTTGGTATGGTGCGGATCGTTTGCGCCTGTGCCCTGCGGCGGCGGCGTTTGCTTTTCGGCCGCTACTTTTTTTGTGTCCGACGACATTTCTTTGGAGCTCTTCTCCTGATCCGACTTACTTTTCCCGTTCATCATGTCTTCAAGTTGTGGTATGCTATGTCATACGGCAAAACTCTGGTTGATGTAGCTTTTTTTAACTCTAATTGTAGGGTGGTCGTACATTAAAGAGCTATACCCTGAGGAGGTATTGCACTTTGAAAATCTTAAACAGAAGAACTATGAAATCGATAAAGACAACGGCTGCTGTGCTGGGCGTATTGCTAGGTATAGGTATGGCATCCTGTAACACGGGCACCGACCCCGGTGAGACAAATACGGAACGCAGCGATTATGAACGCACCGAAGAAATGGACCGCAGCAGCATAGACAACGACACCACCGGAAATTACGAGGACATTTACGAAGGCCGTGAAGGCACCGCCATCGGCGACAGCGCCTACAACCAGGAAGGCAAGCGCGATAAACGCTACGACGAAAATCTGAAACCGGATCCGAACCAGTAAGCTGGCTCAGGTATGGAAACACAACGCCCGGCGCTCTGTTAGTGAGCGCCGGGCGTTGTGTTTTTCAGGAAAGGTAATTATTACCGGAATAGAAACCCGTTCGGAGCTATACCTACCCGGAAGGAATCTACAGCAGCGCCGCTCTGCGGATTGTAACGCACTACCCAGCCATTGGAAGCATAGTCGGTTGCTTTGCCGGCGTAAATGGTGCCGCTAGTAGGTTCCACACCCAATCCATTGAAACCATAAGCTACATAAGTGCCCCGGTCGATTAGCGGCTGAGAAGCCAGTGAAGTCGCGTTCACATCCTGTACCCATACCTTGTTGTTGAACACATAGTAGAGTTTATCGCCGTTCAGGTTTGGTGTGAGTTTGCCCGGAGCCGGTGCGTTTTGGCTGAAGGTAAGCGTAGCCACTACAGAGTTGCTGGTCGGGTTGATTTTAGCAAGCGAGCCAGGTGTGCTGCTCTCTTCACTCACCGACCAGTCAACCGGGTCATAAGCTTTTATACCCCGGCTGCTCACCCAAAGCATATTGTTACGGTCCAGGGCCAAGCTGTTGGGGCCTTCATTTACGGCAATAGTAGTTTCGATGGCGTCTGTCGCGGTGTTGATGACCGTTACGGTATTTCCGCCGTTGTTCGCTACATAAAGTTTACCACCGGCTATTACAATCTGCTCCGGCTGCACGCCAACCGTAATAGTTTTAGTCACGGTATTGGTTTTCAGGTCAATTACGGCCACACGACCGTTGCTATATACAAAAGTAGCGGGGTCATAACCCAACCACTCGGTTACATAAGCCTTGTCATCGTTCAGGGCAGCAAAATAGCGGGGAGCTTCCAGTCCGGCAATCTCGCCTTCGGCCTTTAGGGTCTGAGCATTGGTCACTACCACCTTGCCGCTGTTATTCATCACCAGGTATAGCTGGTCGCCGTGTTGTGTCATGTGCTGCAATACATCACCCATTACAAGCGGAGCATTCACTTTCTTGAACGATTCATTTTCCACTGATTTGCTGCCGTGGCTGTAGAAACTCACCGACGCATTTGATTTGGTCATGGCGCCTTCGTTAGAGATGAGCACTCCATTGCGGGCATATTCTCCGGCGGGGCCAGTATTGTTATCATCGTCACAGCTAGTAAAAGCAAGCGCGCCTAAGGCAAAAGCCGCGGACAGAAAATAGCTGCGGAAACAGGTAATTTTTTTCATGTTGTTGAAAGGTATGGATATGAAATTAAGGTATAACAAAGCGTAAGCCGGCAGTCAAGCTGCGCGGAGGCATCGGCACATTTTCGAGCACGGTATAGGCGCGGTTAGTTACATTATCACTGCGCACCGAAGCGATAAACTGATACTGACCAAGGGTGAATTTTTTATGAACAGCGAGGTTGAGCAAGGTATAGCTTGGCAGGCTACCGGCATTACTGTTGTCGGTATAGCGAAGCCCTGTATGCGTCAGGTTACCAAGCATTGTCCAGGTGCGGAAGGAGAGGTCGGCACCTAACTGTACTTTATGCAGCGGCACCTGCGCGATTTGCCGGTTCAGTTCCTGGGTTCCTTCGTAGGCTTTCACCTGCTCAGAAGAGGTATAGGTATAAGCACCTGTGGCAGCGAGTTGCCAATCGCCGAACGAGGTGCTGGCGCTGCTGCTAAGTTCTATACCTTGGGAACGTACTTTCTGCAGGTTGCGGGGAGTCCAGAAGCTGGACGTGACAGGCATCCACTGTATCCAGTTGTCTACGAGCATGCGGTAAACAGACAGTTCAGACTCAAGTTGCACACGACCCCAGGTATAGCGGTGGCGCAGCCCGGTTTCATAGCTCCAGCCCTGCTCCGGTTTGATATCCGGATTGCCCCCCGGTTGCCAGAAGCGCTCATTCAGCGTCGGTACCCGGTAGCTGCCCGATACATTGCCTTTCAGGTATAGCTTGTGCTCGTTTTGTTCCAGCAGCAGCCAGTTGGCACCCAAGGTAGGGGCAGGAGTGGGGTTATAGCCTTTCACAAAAGCCTGGCGCAAATTCAGGCTCAGGTCGAGTCGCTTGCTCGGGTCGTAGCGGAAAAGCAGGAAAGCAGAGGCGCGGTCTTCGGTTACCTGTCGGCCATATCCCTGTACATCGGCCTCGAAGTGCTGTAGATTAAGGCCACCCCGCAAACTCCAACGGCGGGCATAGGTATAGGTCTGCTCGGCCTGCACCTGGTAGGTGTTGATGTCGGTGAGGGAGTTGTTGCTGTTGTCGGTATAGCGGAGATAATCGTTGAAGACGGCTGCCCTCACGGTTGTTTCGCCCCAGTTGCTGCTGTGGTTAAGCGCTGTCATCAGGCGCAGGTTGCGGTCGATTTGTTTGGCGTTGGTGTTGGCTGCGCCTAAGGCTGGCGGCACTTCGCGGTTGGCGTAGGTATACCAGCCGTGCAAAGCCAGACGGGTATTGGGTGAGAGTTGCCAGTTTACATCTTGCGTAAAACCATGCTGTGCTACCTGCGCCTGGTCCTGCCGACGAGTAGGCGCCCCGATGCGACCATAATCCCGGAAAAAAAAGTTGTTCTCTGCCGCCAAATAATACCCACCTAAAGCAACAGATACCTTTTGGCCACTGTAACGGGCACTGGCACTGGAGAAGTAACGCCCAAAACTACCGACCTCCTGCAACACTTCCGCACCAAAGCCCGGCTCTTGTTGTGTTGGAGAGTTAAGTAGAACAGCTCCGCCAATCGCGCCACTGCCATACGTAGCACCTGCCGCTCCGTGCTGCACCGCTATACTCCCGATGCTGCTCAAAGGCAACAAGGACATGTCGCTCAGCCCCAAAGCAGGCTGACTGATGTTGAGTCCGTTCCACAGCACGGCGGTATGTGTCGCACTGGTACCCCGGAAGGAGGGAGTGGAAATGCCACTCGGTCCGTTCGTTTTCAGAAATACCGGCGTGCGGGCCTGCAGAGCATCTGCTATTGAACCGGAGGCGTATGTGCGGATGAAACTGCTGTCGAGGGTGCTCACGCGGCTGCCAGAGGCAAAAACCTCAGCGGGTTTGCCAAAAATCTCGACGGTGCGCAGGTGGTACAACGTAGTATCCTGCTGCGCAAAAGCAGAAGAAGTTATACCCAGCGAAAGCGCCAGGCACGATAAAAGACGGTAGTGAAACTTTGCCACGTATACGCTTGCTTAAATCCCGAAGCATGCAGGCAGGTATAGGGCAGGAACAGCGCGCGCAGGTATAGCGAGGCCGTGCAGCTTTTTACCCGAAAGCATACGACAATTTTGGTCGAACTGGCAGGTCTCCTGGCTCTCTTCAGGTCAGCCAGCCTTCCCATGCGTTGTGCGGCACAGTGGCGGTGGTTTGGCTCACCCTTTTTTAAGAAGATTACAGTTGCGGGAACAGCATAGGTATCTCACCTATTTCCCTTTTAAGGCTTTGCGTTGGATATAACAAGGCCACCAATCTGAAGGCAAAGGTATAGAATAATTATGAATGAGTAATAAATAATGAATAGCGAACGCAGGTTTATGAGGGTGAGTACCGAGTAACCCGATTTCGGTGAGTAGAAAATAAGTAATGAACAACAATGCGGGATAACGGGAATGGTTGGCTGCAGCGGTTACTTCACGTATACCTGTTCATCATTTGCCTGCAGCGGACATTTTTGTAAGGCGTATACTCAATTAATTACTCAATCATCATTACGCATTGAATCCGTGAAACTCAACAAAGACTTTTATACCCGGCCGGATGTCGTGCAAGTGGCGCAGGACCTGTTGGGGAAGTACCTGTATACGAACCACGATGGCATCCTCACCGGCGGCATGATCGTGGAAACGGAGGCGTATTCCGGCACGAACGACAAAGCCTGCCATGCCCACATGAACCGCCGGACGCAACGCACCGAAATTATGTACCACGAAGGCGGCGTGGCCTATGTATACCTGGTGTATGGCATCTACAACTTGTTTAATATCATCACTAACATAGAAGGAAACGCCGACGCCGTGCTGGTGCGCGCCATCGAACCAATAGAAGGTATAGAAGAAATGCTGCTGCGCCGCAACATGGTCACGCCAAAGCCTAACCTGACCGCCGGACCAGGCGTGCTCAGCATCGCCTTAGGTATAAACCGCAGCCACTACGGCGCTCCCCTCACCGGTGGCACTATTTGGGTAGAAGACAAAGGTATAGCCATACCTGCCCAAGATATAGCTATTGGCCCCCGTATAGGTATAGATTATGCCGGCGAAGATGCGCTGCTGCCCTGGCGCTTCTGGCTGAAAGGTAACAAATGGGTGAGCCGGAAAAAGTAGCTTTACTTTGCTATACGGGCTTTCTGGAAGGTATCTGTAAAATGTTGGACAAACAGTTTCGTATACTTCCCGCTCGGATCCAGGTCAGGGTCCAAAATGGTAATTTCTATCCCAGTGG
This sequence comes from Pontibacter sp. HSC-14F20, assembly GCF_019599265.1. Classification (GTDB taxonomy): domain Bacteria; phylum Bacteroidota; class Bacteroidia; order Cytophagales; family Hymenobacteraceae; genus Pontibacter. Next base: position 103,288 of record NZ_JAHZTC010000008.1, read on the forward strand.
CTTTCGGACTGGACAAAAGAAGGTATAGGATACGGTCAAACTCCTCGTAGCTCAGCCCACCGGGAGTCCGGCTGTCAACGGCTGGCATGATCTCGTCATCCAGGACGTCTACATCCAGGTGAATCCAGAATCCATCCAGGTTATTAATCTCTACCATGTTCAGGAAAGAGTTCACGCCCTTATCTATACCTGTCTCACGAAGTAAATCCAAGGTAAAGTAAGTAGCCTGTGAGTCCCGTAGTATTTGCTCATATTCGTCATCGTACTCACGGTTGCCTACACACCAAACATATTCTTCGCGTATGTATGGCGACTGCCCCTGAATGTCAGTAAGCTTCTTGGGACCTCGGCCGGCTGCAAGGGCTGCTGCCATACCTCCGGCACCTCCGGTACCAGATTGTGGTGGTTCAATAAAGTCTGTATGCCCGTCCAGGTAAAACAGCGCATAGTCACCTTTTTGTTTTAAGGCGAGTGCGTTTCCGATCAGAATACTGCAGTCCCCGCCCAGGATCAATGGAAATTTCTGTTCAGAAAGCACCTCGTTCAGGAGCTTCGCTTCTTCCCGGGCATATTGTGCAAGCGCATCTGCATTCAGCACCGCCGATTCCAGATCGTGGTGCATGCGGTAGGGAGGCGGGGGAAGTACCCGAGTAGCTTCTGGCTCTATTAGCTGATGAAAATGATGCTGGCGTAGCCATTCCGGTAGTTTCCTGACACCTGGCTCGTGCCCCTGCGAAGGCTCTTTCAGCCCAAGATTAGATGGAAACTCCAGAATCGTAACGCTATTCATCTTTTTGGTTTTATATGGTTTGGCAAGCAGACTTTATCTGAACCACTTATACAAAGTACGAAGATGAGTGCCTAATGATGTAGCTGCTTTTTCTCTTCCAGCCACCGCATGCGGTAAGCGTTCATGGCAGTTGTGCCTAGTTTGTTGATGAGCCGGTAATTAACCACAGCTCCGATTGGTGCTCCTACAATAGGTATGAGCTGCGCCATCTTAGCCAGGTCGATGTGGTCGCGGTACTCCTGCTGAAACGTGCGCCAATCAAATTGGTGGATGTCTTCGGGAAGGTGCTGTGCCTGCTGCTGCCAGTGCTCAATCTGTAGGTATACCTCCCGGCGGCGCTCCTGGCTGCTAAAGGCAAGCTGAAAAATGTGGAGCAGGTATACGCGCTCCCGGTAATCATCGGCAGAATAGCCATAGAGCGCGGCTATCTCAAAAAGCATTTTCAGTTTCAGGCCCAGCAGGAGCGGGAAGTCCGCCATACCTAACAGAAAGCCGCCTGCTCCGGTAATACCTCCTTCTGCGGCAGCTGCTTTTCTATAGAAATTTATGCGTTCCAGCACGATGGATTCGGTGAGCTGCAGAGAAGTAAAAGGATAAGGCTTTCTGGTGGTAAGCTCAGACCCAAAAAGCACGGCACGCACCATCTGCTTTATAGTGGCCGTAATAGCCTGATGCACCTTCTCGGGAATGTAGCTGTTAATCTTGTCCTGCATACGCTTCGCCAGCTTATTGACCAACGAAGGTCTGCCGCGCATTTCATGTTGCCAGTTTCTGAGTTCATGTATAGCGTGCTGTTCGTATGCAGTCATGGATTGGAGGATGTAACAGGTATAGATACGAAATGGCCAGCCACAACATACAACTGCTGTGGCTGGCCTAATATACAGATTATCATTCTGTTTTTTGTTCTACTGCCTTTGGTTCTTCTGCTCGTTGTCGGTGCGGGCCTGTGGCGTTGGGTTATTAGAGCCCATTTTCCCCACTGCGTCCTTGTGCAGGTCGTTACCTATATCTTTTTTAGAACCCGACTTGCCTGTGTTGGACTGCTGGTTTTCCGGCAGATTCTTATTTTCTTTCTCGTTTTTCATAGTTTTAAAATTTCAGTTTGATTACAAAATGAGTCTCATACTCAGTTTACGAAGCCTTGTAGCACTGGTTGATGCCAACAGAAAAGCCCGCAGCAGTTGCCACGGGCTTTTCTGTATTATATGCAGCTAAACTATATTAGGAATTATCGTTGCTGGAGCCTGAATTGCTGTTATTCTTGTTGCTCTGGCGTCCTGCTTCTGCATGTCCCTCAGAGTCGCCATGCCAGCCTTTACCTTGGTTCTGACTGCTGCTCCTGGCCTGTGACTGGTTGCCACTTCTGGCCTGGGTTTGTCCACTCTGCGATGAGTTGCTGCTCGAAGAGGATGAACTTTCGTTCTTATGGCTCTGTCGACCGGCTTCTGCATGACCTTGCGAATCACCGTGCCAGCCCTGGCCCTGGTTGCCGCTTCTTGCCTGCGAACCCTGATTGCTCTGTCCCGAAGGATTGTTCTGAGAACGTGAAGTGCTCTCAAACTCACCGGACTCGTTTCTAGGCTGATTCTGATTATTGTTTCTATTCTGGTTCTGATTTTGATTTAGGTTGTCTTCGTTCTTACGATTCATGTCCTGATTCTCTTCATTATTGCGTTTCATAGCTTTCGTGTATTTAAATTAAACATACTGTCGCCGTGCCAGACGGGACTCTCTGTTTTACGAGTTAAACTTTTAACAGTTAGCAATTTAGCCCAGTCGATATAGGCATAGGTATAGCAATAAAACCGATTTTAACTAGTATGGGTATATAGCACTACAGAAGTATAACAGCGGATGTATGTAGTTGTGCCTGAACAGCTTGAGAAGCTGAAATGCCAGAGAGAACCAAGTGTTGGCTTGGACTATACAAAGAGGAAGAAAAACGAAAATACCTTAAATATTATGAAAAAAAATTAGTTGGAAGGGAGTACCGCTTTGTGGCAATAAATCACTAAAGGCTTTTGGTGCATATCTGTTGTAAAGAAAAGATAGTCTTCGCCACCTTCTTTTATACCTGTCTTTTTGCGGATATCGGCTACCGACTCCAGAAAATTGCGAACCGTTATGTTAGCCTTGCGTTGCGGCAACCTGGCTAAAATCTCTTTCTTATTATAGCGCCCTATACCCTGGCAGACAAACGCGCGGCCCGGAAAATCAGGTATAAGCTGATCGGAGGTATAGAGGTGACTGTTGGGATGGAGCTTGTAAAGCCCAAACTGACTGGCCACACTGCGGTAAGCCCCTGATTTAAGTATAGCTGAGTTGGGTTCGTAAAGGTATGTCTTTGGGTCGGCAAAGATGACGGTCGCCTGCTCTTCCTGTTCTTTAGTAAAGGTAAGCGTCTGTATACTGCCGTCAGGCAGTAGGTTGACGGACTGGCGCTCGGGGTTAGCAGTTGCCCGGGGCTGTAGCAGGTATAACACTTCCTTGCACTCGTTGTGCAGCGCGATCACCCATACCTTCGCCACAGCGCCCAATTGTTCGAGCGCAAGCTCAATATCGAGCATGGGGGATGTTTTGAGCAGCACTGCGTTCGCCTTTTCAAACAGCACCGGGAGTAATTGCAACACATCTGGTTCACAATCTTTCAGCAGGTGCACCTTTTCGTGTCTTTCGCCCCGCCGCGCCGGATCCAGGTACAGCACATCGGCGTGGCCGGTAAAGTGTTGCAAAAAATGCTCAGTCGTGGTATTAACCGTTTCGATATTCGGGACACCCAGTAATTTGAAATTATAAGCGGCTATTTCTGAAAGCGCGCTGTTCTGCTCTACGTGCACCACCTGCTCAAATTGCTTTGCAAAAAAGAAACTGTCCACTCCAAAACCGCCTGTCAGGTCAACGAGTAGTTTACCCTTCACTAGTGAAGCTTTAAAAGCCGCTGCTGGCTCCGAAGAGGTCTGCTCTACTGACACCGCCGTTGGAAACACCACATCCGAATTTGCCGCCCAGGTCGGCAATTTATCAGCAGCTTTTTGCCGCGCCTGGATCTGCTTGACCAGGTCAGTAACCGGCAGCTGCGGGTAACGGCTTGCCTGCAGCATCAGCTCGGCGGGGTTACGATGCTGGTGCTGCTGTATAAAATCTTTCTCTTCCGGAGTATAGTGCTTCATGGTGCGCTGCAAAGGTACAAATTTAATCAGCCCTGTTTTCTTTCATAAAAATTGGCCATCCGCAAACAATCCTTATGCCTGCTGGTTGTATACACAGCTAAAAGAAACTTTTACTAAAATAATTTATCAGAATACTATGAAGAAATGGATGAAAATCATGATGCTGGCCATGCTGCCGGTTCTGGTGCTTACAAGCTGCGATGATGACGATGATGATATGGCCGTTATCGAAAGTGCCAATGTAATGGTGGTGCACGCCTCACCTGACGCACCGGGAGTCGATCTGTTGGTGGATAATAACAAGGTAAACACAGCTGCCCTTACTTTTCCTAACAACACCGGCTACCTCGAAGTGCCAGCTGGCCGTCGCAATGTAAAAGTGAATGCCGCAGGTACCAGCACAACAGTGATAAACGCTAATCTAGATCTGGAGCGCAACATGAACTACTCTGTATTCGCGATTAACACTTTGAGTAATATCGAGCCGTTGGTCTTGATGGACGACCTGACTGCCCCGGCCTCCGGAAATGCGCACGTGCGTTTTGTGCACCTCTCGCCAGATGCTCCGGCAGTGGATATTGCTGTAACTGATGGACCAGTGCTGTTCAGTAACAGTTCGTTTAAACAAGCTTCTGCCTTTACTCCTGTGCCAGCAGGTTCATATAACCTGGAAGTACGCCTGGCTGGAACCGAAACCGTAGTGTTGGCCTTACCAAATGTACAAGTGAGCGGCGGCCGCATCTACACTGTTTTTGCAAGAGGCTTTGTGGCGCCACCGGCAAGCAATACAAACTCACTTGGTGCCGAAATAATCATCAACCGATAACTGCGAAGAAGACTATACCTATAAGAAGCCTGTGCCATTGGCACGGGCTTCTGTATTTAACAGGAAACTAAACTGCTTGATTTTCAGTTGAGTAATGCTCTTCTATTGAAGATGAGGGATAAATTTTGTAATTTTGTGCTTCCTTAAGAAAAAAGTAGAATATGATCGATACAACACTCAAGTACAAAGTAAAAGATATTTCGCTGGCCGAGTGGGGCCGCAAAGAGATCAGATTGGCAGAGGCCGAAATGCCCGGTCTGATGGCTATCCGTGAAGAGTATGGCCCAAGCAAGCCACTGGCAGGTGCCCGTATCGCCGGCTGTCTGCACATGACCATCCAGACTGCTGTGCTTATCGAAACATTGGTAGAGCTGGGCGCTGAAGTAACCTGGTCTTCCTGCAACATCTTCTCTACGCAGGACCATGCCGCCGCTGCCATTGCCGCTGCCGGTATCTCTGTGTATGCCTGGAAAGGTATGACGGCCGAAGAGTTTGACTGGTGCATTGAGCAGACTTTGTTTTTCGGTGAAGACCGCAAACCACTCAACATGATCCTGGACGATGGTGGTGACCTGACAAACATGGTGCTTGACAAGTATCCGGAACTTGCTGATGCCATCAAAGGACTTTCTGAAGAAACAACAACTGGTGTTCACCGTCTGTATGAGCGTGTGAAAAACGGCACATTGCCGATGCCTGCTATTAACGTAAACGACTCGGTTACTAAGTCGAAGTTTGATAACAAGTATGGCTGTAAAGAGTCGTTGGTAGATGCAATTCGTCGTGCTACAGACGTGATGATGGCCGGAAAAGTAGCTGTTGTAGCTGGCTACGGTGACGTTGGTAAAGGTTCTGCTGCTTCACTTCGTGGTGCCGGTGCCCGTGTTATCGTTACAGAAATTGACCCAATCTGCGCCCTGCAGGCTGCTATGGATGGCTTTGCGGTGAAGAAAATGGTTGATGCTATAAAAGAAGCTGATATCGTGGTAACCGCTACTGGTAACAAAGACATCATCTCTGAGCAGCATTTCCGCAGCCTGAAAGATAAAGCGATCGTTTGTAACATTGGTCACTTCGACAACGAGATCGACATGGCCTGGTTGAACGGTGCTTACGGTCATACTAAAGACACCATCAAGCCGCAGGTAGATCTTTATAATATTGATGGCAAAGACGTTATCGTGCTGGCTGAAGGCCGCCTGGTGAACCTGGGTTGCGCGACTGGTCACCCTTCGTTTGTAATGTCGAACTCTTTCTCGAACCAGACACTGGCTCAGATCGAGCTTTGGACTAACGCGGATGCCTACGAGAACAAGGTATATACCTTGCCGAAGCACCTCGACGAGAAAGTAGCCCGTCTGCACCTAAGCAAGATTGGCGTAGAACTGGATGAGCTTCGTCCGGATCAGGCCGCTTACATTGGTGTAGAAGTAGAAGGTCCTTACAAGCCGGAATACTACAGATACTAATCTTAGGATTCAAGGTATAAACAAGAAAGCCGGGGCATCTGCTCCGGCTTTTCTGTTATGGCAACTTTTACTTGCCCAATTGCTCCGGGTTTACACAAAGATTGCCAGACAAGTAAAATATTTAGGCTGTCCTTTCAATTAAAGTCAGGGCAAATATCGCTTTTTGGCAGTTTCTATCAGATAATATTAAAGCGCGACATCAGCGCCTTTTTGTAGGATTTTCCAATTGGAATATCGCCTTTAGAGAACACGACCGCGTTTTCCTCCAGAGCTTCTACTTTGTCGAGGTTAGCGATGTAGGAACGGTGCACCCGCACAAAATTGCTCGACGGCAGCTTATGCTCCATGTCTTTGAGGGTAGAACTGACAAGGTACTTCTGATCCACTGTAACGATAAAAGAGTAGTTGTCATACGCCTCCACCCAGAGGATGTCGCTGTAATGTACCTTGATGATACGATGCTTTACCTTTACAAAAATGTAATCGGTTTGCGGTTCCGCTTCCTTTGGTGCTTTGCCACCACCATTATCAACTACTTTTTGGCCGGAACCGTGCTTGTAAAGAGCCAGCTCAATGGCGGAGCGCAGGTTTTTTTCGTCGAAAGGTTTAGCCAGAAAGCCATCAGGTTCCGTTTTTTTTGCTCTGTCCAGCGTGTCCTTGTCTGCGTAGGCGGTCAGGTAGATAAATGGAACGTCGAATTCTTCCCGAATTTTAGAGCCGATTTCTATACCATCTATATCCCCTTTCAGGTTCACATCGAGCAAAACCAGGTCTGGTTGCATGGTTCGGATTATGTCAAGAGTGTTCTCACCGGAGTCGATGGCACACGTCTGGTAACCCAGCTCCTCTAAACAAGCCGCCAGGTCTTCTGCGATAATAATTTCGTCTTCCGAAATAAGGATCTTTGGTTTCGTCATAGCATTAAACTCATACGTAAAAGTAGCAACTTACGATGCCAAAACAAAATACAATATTGATTTTGTACCATTATTGTTTTGGAACTCTATATTACCGCCAAGTTTTTTGGCGAGTGATGAGACCAACTGCAAACCAAACGACTTCTTTCGGCGCTCTTCAAAGTCAGTTGGTAAGCCGATTCCATCATCATGCACTGTCAGGGTATAGGTGTTGTGCTGTTGTGGTCTCAGGTATACAGCAACCTGCCCGTACTGGTTTGGGAAAGCGTATTTGATGGAGTTGGAAACAAGTTCATTGACAATCAGCCCCAGTGAAAGTGCTGTATCAGCCTCCACCATGGTCGTCGGGATGTCGAGCTTAATTTTGATGTGCCGTTCTGTTGTGCCGTAGGTAGCGCATAAGCCCTCACATATATCCTGTATGTAGGCATTCAGGTCTATCGAAGCCAGATCCTCGTGTTGGTAAAGTCGCTCATGCAAAATGGCCATCGACCTGACCCGCCCCCGTACAGACTGCATTACCTCAAGGGCCTTGGGATCCTGCACATGCCGGGCCTGTAGGTTGAGCATACTCATGATGATCTGCAGATTGTTCTTCACGCGGTGATGGATCTCTTTCAGCAGAATTTCCTTCTCCCTATTTTTTCCTTCCAGGAGCTGTGTGCGGTGCTGTACCTTTTGCTCCAGCAGGCTATTGAGTTTTACCAGGCTTCTTTCGCGCAACCTTACCACGCTGATGGTAGCACCGGTGGCAATGAGTACCAGCAAGACGATAAACCATTCCCGCCGCCACACCGGAGGCACGATCGTGAAGGTATAGGTGAGCGGGCTTGGAGTCCAGTAGCCATCGCTGTTAGCAGCCAGCAACTGAAAGGTATAGGTGCCTGGATCGAGGCTGGCGTAAGTGGCAAATGAGTGATCTGTGACAGCTGACCAGTTGTCGTCGTGCCCTTTGAGCCGGTAACGGTAACGCACCCGGTCTGGTGCCGTTAGCGAGATACCATGAAAGTCGAATGTAAGGTGATTTCTGTTGTGCGGAAGCCGCAGGTTAACCGGGAGCCCGGTAGCTGAGTCGGTGGTATAGCCCAGGCTTGACCAGTCAGTAGGCTTCAGAAAGAGCATGATATCAGCCAGAATTGTATTCGGGTATACCTGGTTGCGGCGGTCCATGTCGGGCAGGTACATGGTTAGGCCTTTGGCTGTGGCAAACCATACGGTACCGTCAGGCGTTTGCGTAATCCCCCTGTTACTCACTTCAAGGCCCCTGAATCCTTCCTGATTTGCATAGGATCGGATGCTCAGGCGACCCCGGTCATGGAGCTGGTCGAGTTGTACTTTTAAAACGCCCCGGCTGGTACCAACCCACAGGTGGTTAGTATTATCGACGAACAAACTTTTTATACCTTCGTTGGGGAGCCCGTTCCGGGAGTTGTATACCTTGGGAGCCTTCCATTTGTCATGCCAGGCCATGATGCCGTAATTAAAGCCGCCAAAATATAGCGTGCCTGACTCATCTTCTGCGATGGTTAAGATCGCCCGAAAACCTGGCTCTCCCAACCCTTTCGCAGCAGCTATCGTGTTGTTCTCGTATTGGAATACCCCTTTTTCAGCTCCCATCCATATCCTTCCGCTTCTGTCGCGGTGCAGGGCATGTACTTTACCTGTAAGCTGCGGCTTGTGCAAGAGCTTTATGCGCTGTTGATTCGATTGAAGTATAGCCAATCCGGCCGCTGTGGCAAGCAGCATGTCTCCATTTTGCAAGGGCATGGCCTGGTATACCTCAGCTGAGGGTAAGCCCTGCGCTGTGCCATAATGCGCTACCTTGCCTGGCCCCAAGCGGTATAGCCCTTTGCTGGTACATACCCAAACATCATTTTGATGGGCTACCCACATACTATGCAGGGTGGTGCCTTTTGGCCAGATGTTGGTCTCTAGCCAGTTCAGAATGCCACCCTCCATAAATGCGGCATAACCATCGTCGGTACCCAGCCATACCCTGCCTTGGGTATCCTGTGCCAGGGCAGATATCACGGGTTCCTTTACCTGCCCCATGTCAAAAAAATGTACGAACCAGGGGTTCCGGTATTGCATAAGCCCATGACCGGTTGTGCCGATCCAGATATTGCCTTCACGGTCTGTTGTAATGCAGTTTACTCGGTCCGTGCGTAAGCCACTATAGCGGGTCAGGTGCTGAAACTCCTTGCCGTCGTATTTGAGCACGCCATTTAAACGCAGACTCAACCATTGATGACCGTAATTGTCCGTAGTAAAGTCTCCTATGTTAGGGCTTACTATACCTGCCGGTAGCTCAAATTCCTCCAGCTTGTCTAACCTGAAAGTTGCCACCCCGTCAGCTGTTCCAATCCAGATGGTGCCGTCAGGTGACTGGTCAAGTGCATTGATGCTGTTGTAGGGCAACTCACTGTTAGCTACAGTGTAGTTGCTTATCCCTTTAGCATTTAGTCTGTATAGGCCCTGCGAGTCGCTTCCTGCCCAAAGCTCATTTGTAGCTGTAAAGAGTATGTCATTGTAACGGATAGCTGGTAAGTCGGTGTGCTGCGCAAATCTGTTTTTGGCCAGGGAGTAAACGCCGCTGTCTGAAGCAGCCCAAATAGTGCCCTGGTTGTCTTCTGTTATACTGTAGATACCTCCGGGTGGCAATCCGGCTTCCAGGTCATACACATAAAAACTGTTACCTGTAAACAGCATCAATCCTTTGTCAGTTGTCCCGATCCAGATACGGTTCCGGCTGTCAAGCAACAGGCAGCTTATACTGTTGCTGCTCATGCCATCCCGCTTGGTATAGGTATGAAAAGTAGACCCATCAAAGCGACTGAGGCCTCCGAGGGTGGCGACCCAAAGCTGTCCTTTGTGATCCTGCAGAATGTGGTTTACCTGCGATTGGGGCAAGCCCTGCTCCAGCGACCAGTTTCGGAAGTTGAACTGCTGCGCCTGTGAGTGGAGCGAAACTACCAGCAAAATTAAGAGAGCAAGGGGGCGCATCCGAAAGCAAGAACATTAGAGAGAACAATACATAAAGCTAATATATTTTGTAATAAAAAATAGCTTAATATTTATATTACTGTAAAGTTTAATATTTGTTGCCTCTCCGCTATACCTATTGTTATAACGTTGTCTGGGACATAGGCTGGGCTATGTAAAAGAGATGCCTATACCTACTGAGCAATAACCAGTCAGCAGGTATAGGCATCAATCATATGGAGCTTGTTTACTAGTTTGGGAGGTGTTTGCCGATACCGTTAGGGCAGAAGGTACTTTTATCAGTAATGGCTTTTTCTAATATGGTATCGTTAGCGGGCAGGCTCTGGCGTGAGTTTTCCTGGTGATGCAGGTGGTATGCCACGCCGCCGAAGGCAAGGTTCTGTCGTTTGGTGCCACTATTGAGCAACCGGACAGCAAACTCGCTGTCTTCACGTCCCCAACCCACAAAGTCCTCATTAAAGCCATTCACCCGAATAATGTCCTCCATCCAGAAGCTCATGTTGCAGCTCTTGATAGACGCGATGCCAGTTTTGTCTTTGCTGAAAAGTCTTGACAGAAAAGGCGAATTAGTAGCGTTAAACCTGTTCGTTATACCTGCAGAAAAGGGAGAGAAAGGAGCAGGACCGCGGTTAATCAGGTCCTGGCTCAGCTCAGGACTCAGAAGCACGCGCTTGCCCTGCGTGAAATAACCTTTGCGGGCCGCCCGGCGGTGACCCTTTAAAAAATCGGGGTGCAGCACCATATCGCCATCAATGATCACCACATACTCGCCAGTTGCCATCGCGATGGCCCTGTTTCGGCTCTCAGCAGCCCTAAAACCTATGTCTTCCTGCCAGCTATGCAGCAATGGCACCGGCGATTCCTTCGCCATGCTCTCTATAAGGGCACGTGTATCGTCACGGGAACCATCATCGGCCACAATAATTTCGCGTGGCAGTTCGCTCTGCCGGAAGGCACTCTTCAAAACAGTAGCAAGCGCTTCTTTCCAGTTGTAGGTGGTGATGATCAGGCTAATGCCCAGGCGCTGGTTTTCTTCGTGCAGTTTCATGTATTTGTAAAAAGTGCCGTTGGCGTTCGAAAAGGAAATGGCCATACCTTCATACCCATACAGAAACCCGCGCTGCAGCACATAGTTCCTGAAAAGCGAGAAAGCCCACTTGAAATAGCTTTTGGCAGGAGAGGAGCTTTTGTGAAAACGTTTCTCTTGGGCAAAAAGAGTCGTGTAATGGTCCATCTTGGCGATCAGCTGCGAAATGCTGTTGAAAGAGAAATGGTCCATGGTGCCTTGTAAGGTATGTATCTGCAATCCATCTGTCTGAATGTACTCGTGTACGGGCAGGTCGGCAAAGCGGGTAGTGCCTTTGTGGTAGAGGCGCAATACATAATCGTTGTCCCAGCCACAGGCCTTGATGTGCTTTTTGCCGTAAAAGTTGTGGCGTAGGAAGCTATATACCTTGTGGGTGTCGCGGAGGTCGAGTTGCAGTATTTCTTCCGTTAGCTCAGAGGAAAGCACCTCGTCGCTGTCAATAGAAAGGACCCACGGGTGGGTAGCATGCTGCGCGGCCAGGTTCTTCATCGGTCCAAATCCGAGAAAAGCATGCTCTACGATACGCACATTCGCAAAGCGGGCGGCGATAGCCAGTGTTTCGTCCGTAGAGCCATTATCGAGTACCAGTACCTCGGCAAAGCGATGCAATGCGTGCAAGCATTGGGCAAGATGCTGCTGGCTGTTTTTAGTGAGAACGGTAACGGATATGGCTTGGCTCATGTCTGGAAATACCCTGAGTGGTTAGAACTGCAAAATTAAGTTTTAACGCTTAAATCAATTAAAAAAAGCTCAGGAACTACTGAAAGTACGGAAATTCCGTATGTTTCTAATAAAGAACAGAACGAGAGTGGGTAAATGCCCCTGTTCTATACATGCCGATGCAGATCCATGCAACCCAAATGCGGCAAGGGAGGTATGTAATTAAAATTTCTATATTTGCGTATAATTACGCGATTACGACTTTATAAATTACAAAATCAAGTCAAATGAGCGAGCAAACAGGTAAACAGTTGAGTAAAGAGGAAAAAGACGCCCGGTTCGAGGCGGAGTTGCTGCCTGTGCTGGATCCTCTGTACAATTTTGCCTACAGGCTCACCCTCGATGAAGATGATGCCAATGACCTGGTGCAGGAGACATATCTGAAGGCTTATCGCTTTTTCGATTACTTTGAGCAAGGAACTAATGCAAAAGCCTGGCTGTTCCGAATCCTGAAGAACTCTTTCATAAATGAGTTCCGGAAAAAGAGCAAGCAACCTGCCAAGGTAGACTATAGTGAGGTCGAGGGATACTACAATTCGGACGACGTAGAAGGCGAGGGCGGCGTAGCCTCCACCACCGACATGCGCACCGAAAGTGTACAGGACCTGATTGGCGACGAGGTGGCCAGCGCCCTAAACGCATTACCGGTAGACTTCAGGACAGTGATCATCCTTTGCGATCTTGAAGGCTTCACCTACGAGGAAATGGCTAAAATTCTGGATATACCTATCGGTACCGTGCGCTCTAGGCTGCACCGAGCCCGTAACTCTTTGAAAGAGAAGTTGGAAAAGTATGCGAAGAGCATGGGATATAACAGTTAGAATAACCTAAAGACTTTGAGTTAAGATGGAATCAAGATTTACAGAAACGCACCAGAAACTTTCCGAAGACGGGCATGAGTCGGAATGTGACAAGATTGTCAAGCTATTGGACCTGATGATTGATGGAGAAGCCTCCACTGAAGAACAATCTTATTTTAATACCCACATCGAAGAGTGCGTTCCCTGCTTCGAAAGCCATCAAAAGCAAAAACTCCTCAAAGGGCTTGTAAGTGGTCATCTTAAGCGCGTAATTGTGCCGGAAAGCTTAGCTTTGTCCATTAAAGCCAGAATTCAAGAAACTGTATAACCTCTGATGCAAGGAAAGATTATCATTTTTTCGGCTCCCTCCGGTGCCGGCAAAACTACTATTGTAAAGCACCTCTTACAGGTAACCCCATCACTTGCCTTCTCTATTTCGGCCTGCACACGCGATAAGCGCGGCCGTACCGAAGAAAACGGAAAAGACTACTACTTCATAACACCGGAAGAATTCAAGCAGAAGATCGCGAAAGACGAATTTGTAGAGTGGGAAGAGGTATACGAAGGCGCCTTCTACGGCACTTTGAAATCTGAAATAGAGCGTATCTGGGAAAGCGGCAAACACGTGATACTAGACGTGGATGTAAAAGGAGGACTAAGTATAAAACATTTTTACAAAGAGAGAGCACTGGCGGTATTCGTTAAGCCGCCTTCCATAGCGGAACTGGCCAAACGCCTGCAGGCCCGCAACACCGACTCGGCGTCGAGCATTTCGAGCCGGGTATTTAAAGCGGAGTTTGAAATGAAGTTTGAAGACCAGTTTGATAAGGTAATCGTAAACGACAACCTGGAAGAAGCCTGCATTAAGGCAGAAAAACTGGTAAACGAGTTTCTGAACGCTGAACCGGCTATTGTATGAAAGTAGGGCTGCTGTTCGGCTCCTTCAACCCTATCCATATCGGGCACCTGATACTGGCCAATTATATGGCCAGCAATACAGACCTGGATACGGTATGGCTGGTCGTGTCGCCCCAGAATCCTTTTAAACCTAGCAACACACTGCTACACGAGTTCGACCGTTTGCACATGGTGTCGCTGGCAGTGGCCGACAACCCGAACCTGGGCGTATCGAACATCGAGTTTAACATGCCCAAGCCGAGCTATACTATCGACACCCTCACATACCTACAGGAGAAGTACCCGAGCTACGAGTTTGTGCTGATCATGGGTGAGGACAATCTGCCACTCTTCCCGAAGTGGAAAAATTCGGAGCGCATCCTGGAGTATCACCGCGTATATGTATACCCGCGGTCCGGATCTACTACTACTGAGCTGTCTCCAATGTCAAGTGTAACATTTGTCAAGGCTCCTGTGTTGGATATCTCGGCTACATTTATCCGAAAATGCATTAAAGAAGAAAAGTCTATTAAATATATGGTGCCTGACGAAGTGGCCGAATACATCAAGGTACACAAGCTATACCTGTAAGCATCGCATTTAAAAAGGAGAAGCCCGCTGAACAATCAGCGGGCTTCTCCTTTTTAAGGTATAGCTCTGCAGCTTATACGGTCATGATCTCAGCTTCTTTCTTCGTCAGAAGCTCGTCGATCTTTACGATGTAGCTATCAGTCATCTTCTGTACTTTGGCCTCCGCATCGCGCACGGCATCCTCAGAAGTTCCTTCTTTCTGCAGCTTACGCAGCGAGTCGTTCACGTCTTTGCGGATGTTACGGACAGCAATCTTGCCACCTTCAGTCTCATTTTTTGCCTGCTTTACCAGGTCACGGCGACGCTCTTCTGTAAGCGGCGGTATGTTCAAACGAACACCGTCGGCCTCTACAAGCGGGTTAAGGTTCAGGTCACTGTTCTTAATAGCCTTGCCGATTTCTGCTACCATTTGCTTCTCCCATGGCTTGATCATCAGGGTACGGGCGTCGGGTACCATAACGTTGGCTACCTGGGAGATAGGTGTTGGAGTCCCGTAGTAATCTACACGCAGGTCTTCCACCATGGCAGGGGATGCTTTGCCAGCCCTGATTTTTAGCAGCTCGGAGTTTGTGTGCTGCAACGCTTTCTGCATAGACTCCTCGGCTTCGCTGAGGTAAAACTGAATTTCTTCCGTCATATCAATTTTAGCTTAATAAAGTTCTTCTGTTTTGTGATAATTAAAGAATGCTGCAAAAATATTAATTTTTGTCTGAAATTCTTCCGCCTTCCGAAGCCTGTATCTCATTTACGGCATCCTCAATCGACTCAGCCAGGTCTTCCATGGATACAAGTGTGCCAATTTTCTCACCCTGTACCAATCGCTTCAGATTGCCTCCAGTGTTCATGTCGAACACAATGATGGGCAGACCATTTTCTTTGCACAGTGTAAAGGCGGTCATATCCATTACGTTCAGGCCTTTCTCAAACACATCTTTAAAGGAAATGTTTGAATAGAAGATGGCGTTCGGGTCTTTTTCAGGGTCAGCTGAGTAAATACCGTCTACACGGGTACCCTTCAGCACAACATCCGCCTCAATCTCGATAGCGCGAAGGCTGGCAGCTGAGTCTGTTGTGAAGTAAGGATTGCCAGTGCCTGCACCGAAAATAACGACACGTCCTTTCTCGAGGTGGCGTACGGCGCGACGGCGGATATAAGGTTCGCATACCTGCTGAATGTTCAGACCAGACAGCAAACGGGTATAAACACCCAGCTTTTCGAGCGCACTCTGCAAAGCCATACTGTTGATGACAGTAGCAAGCATACCCATGTAGTCACCTTGAACGCGGTCAAGGCCCACCTGCTCAGCCTGAACACCCCTAAAGATGTTGCCTCCACCGATCACAACTGCTACCTCTACGCCAAGTGCGGCTACTTCCTTAATCTCCTGCGAGTACTGCATCAGTCTGTCTGAGTCAATGCCGTACTGCTGTTCTCCCATCAGCGCTTCGCCGCTTAACTTCAGCAATATTCTTTTATACTTCACGGTCGTTTTATAGTAATGTTAACGTTTATGGTGCTCATGTTGCGGAAAGGCAGTACGTGCTGCCCAGTTGGCAACACAAAAAAATTAAAATAGAATCAAGATCTGGTTTTTCTCCACGTTCTGTTTTACAGCTACCTTTATCTCCTTCACGATGCCGTCGCCAGGCGATTTGAGGATATTCTCCATTTTCATCGCCTCCAGGATCATGATCGGGTCGCCCTTCTTTACTTCCTGGCCGGGCTGCACTTTTATTTCAAGTATCAATCCTGGCATCGGCGCTTTCACATCGTTCACTTTCTGGGCGTTGGTATTGCTCATACCTAGCTTGTCGAGCAGCAGGTCGAAGCGGTCCTTCGCGCTTACGGTTTGCTTGACGCCGTTTATCTTAAAAATGAATGTTTTGGCCTGATAATCAGCTTCTACCAGCTCTGCGGTATACGACTTGTCATCTTTTATGATGTGATATTTGTTAGGGCCAAGGGGCGAAATGTCCCAGTTGAAAGGTGATCCGTTGAGAAGAATGGCATCTTTTTGAATATCAACCTGCCATGTCTTGTCGTTAGCGGTTTTTATCTGGAGCATCTTTATAAATCAGATTTTGGAAGCTTAAAGATAATTGATTTATCAGAGTATTTTTAGAAATTGAGCTCAAAATTAAAACATTCCATCATGAATCATAGGTTTCTGAGCATAGTTGGCCTTGTCGCCGCTATGGCTTTTACAGGAGGTTGCAGTGTGAATAATCAAACCGGGGCGACTGCTGTGGTTGAGCCAGTAGCAGGCAAGCCGGCTCTGGAGGTGGCCGAGCTGCCCGTGTGGGCTCCGAAGAACCATGCCTTTAACCCTGCCAGAACCCGTGTTCACGACCTGTTGCATACCAAGCTGCGCGTCAGCTTCGACTGGGAAAAGCAGCACCTGCATGGGATTGCCGAGCTTACTCTTAAGCCTTATTTCTATCCGCAGAACCGGCTCGTGCTCGATGCCAAAGGCTTTGATATCCACAGCGTAAACCTGGTAGTCGACAACTCTGACTCGAAGGAACTCCAGTATACCTACGATGGGATGAAACTAACAATTGACCTGGGCAGGTCCTATACCCGGAACAGTAAGTACACCATTGAGATAGATTATACAGCCAAGCCAAATGAGCTGGCAGTAGGCGGCAGTGATGCCATCACCCAGGACAAAGGCCTATACTTCATTAATCCGAAAGGAGAGGAACCGAACAAGCCACGCCAGATCTGGACACAGGGCGAGACTGAAGCCAACTCCGCCTGGTTTCCAACGATTGACTCGCCAAACGAGCGTATGACGCAGGAGCTATACATCACCGTAGACCAGAAATATACCACGCTCTCAAATGGTACCTTTATCTATTCACGCAAAAACACGAACGGCACCAAAACCGACTACTGGAAAATGGAGCTGCCGCATGCGCCATACCTGACCATGATGGCGATAGGAGAGTATGCTGTTGTGAAAGACAAGTGGCGTGACCTGGAAGTCAACTATTATGTGGAGCCTGCTTATGAGAAGACCGCCAAAAAGATATTCGGAAACACACCCGAAATGCTGGAGTTCTTCTCGAAGAAACTAGGGGTGGATTATCCCTGGTCGAAGTACTCGCAGGTAGTGGTACGCGACTTTGTATCGGGAGCTATGGAAAACACATCTGCCTCTACTTTTATGGAGGATCTGCAGCTGAATGAACGTGAGTTGCTGGACAAGCACTGGGATGGCATCATTGCGCACGAACTGTTTCATCAGTGGTTTGGCAACTACGTTACCACGGAGTCCTGGGCTAACCTGCCGCTTAATGAGGCCTTTGCCAACTATTCGGAATACCTTTGGACAGAGCATAAGTATGGAGCCGAAGAGGCTGCCTACCATCACCTGGAAGAATTAGGCCAGTACCTGGATGAGTCCGAAACCAAACGGGAACCGCTGATCCGCTACCGCTACGCCGACCGCGAAGACATGTTCGACAGCCATTCTTACGCCAAAGGCGGACGTGTGCTGCACATGCTTCGCAAGTATGTGGGAGATGAAGCTTTTTTTGCTTCACTTAACCGTTACCTGACCCAAAACAAGTTTTCGGATGTGGAAGTAGCCGAACTGCGTATGGCCTTTGAAGATACGACCGGCGAAGACCTGATGTGGTTCTTTGATCAGTGGTTTCTACGTGCCGGTCATCCGGAACTTAAGGTAAGCCATACCTACCAGAATGGCGCACTAAAGCTGCAGGTATGGCAGCAGCAAGACACCCTATACCAACCAATATACAGACTGCCTTTGAAAGTAGGAGTCTGGGAGAATGGGCAAAAGAAGGAGCATGCCATCGAAATCACGAAAGCCCATCATGTATTCACTTTGCCGGTGAGCACTGAGCCTCAGCTTGTACTGTTTGATAGCGAGCAGCAGTTGCTTGGCACCGTAGAGCACACAAAGACGACAGAAGAACTGGTGTTTCAATTTGAAAAAGCAAAGGCCCTGGCGCCACGATTAGAAGCACTGGAAGAGCTGGAGCAGGAGTTAAGTCAGCAGGAGATGGTGACCTTATTGCAGGGCGCATTGAAAGCCGATTTCTGGGCAGTTCGAAACCTGGCTTTGGATGTAGCAGGGCGTCTACCAGGCAAGCACGCTGAAGCATTAGAGCCGGTCGTGAAGCAGATAGCTGAAAACGATGATAAAGGAGAAGTGAGAGCTGGAGCTATCATGCTACTATCAGAATGGGGTGATGATGAATATAGTGCACTGTATAAGACGGCAATGCAGGATAAGTCTTATAAAGTAGCAGCAGCAGGGATACTGGGCTATGCCATGACGGAGGCACCGGATATCAACCAGCGCCTGGCTGCCTTTGAGAAAGAGACGAACGAAGAGATCGTGTTGGCACTGGCATCCTATTATGCCGTGAAGGGAGGGGCGGGAAAGATTGACTGGTTCATGAAGCAGATGAAAAGTGCAAAAGGTGGCGGCTTATACTATCTGTTGCAAAGCTATGGCGCCTTTATGGCTGTCAATCCGGAGGCCTACACACCGGAAGCCATCAGTATGCTGGCAGACCTGGCGCAGGAACACCAACTGTATTACGTGCGTATGGCTGCCTTCCAGACACTTATGGTAAACTCTGAGCGCCCCGAGATAGTGGAACTGCTCAAGGAAATAAGAGCAAATGAACAGGATAAAAGACTATTGGAGCTATATAATCAGGTTTCCTTGTAGTGCACCAGGAAAAAAAATGAATTATTTTTCAGAGAATATTTGACTGGAAAGAAAAAGCGCTTAATTTTGCATCTCCTTAGAACGAACAGCGTGCTGAAAGGCAGTTTTTAAGAGCTAAGGAAAGGCTGAATAAGTCAGTCTGGTTAAATATTTGGGGAGATTCCAGAGCGGCCAAATGGGACGGACTGTAACTCCGTTGTAGTGATACTTCGCAGGTTCGAATCCTGCTCTCCCCACAATTAAGACCACGCTATTTAATGGTTTGCTTCATTAAAAGCGGGAGTAGCTCAGTTGGTAGAGCGATAGCCTTCCAAGCTATAGGCCGCGAGTTCGACCCTCGTCTCCCGCTCAATAAGCAAATGGCGTGCTGCTTATCAAATATGGGTTGCTTTGTAAGGAATTTCATGCAGATGGATTTCCTTTTTAGTATAAACTCATTTTTAAGATAAGTGATGGAAAAAGCCGACGTAGCTCAGGGGTAGAGTACTTCCTTGGTAAGGAAGGGGTCGTGGGTTCAATTCCCATCGTTGGCTCAAAGTCCGTTACGTGTATAATTAACGCAACATACTTAAACGTTTTAACCTTAATTTAATTATCATACAATGGCTAAAGAAACATTTGACCGTTCCAAACCGCACGTTAACATCGGTACTATCGGTCACGTTGACCACGGCAAAACAACTTTGACTGCTGCCATTACAACTGTATTGGCTAATAAAGGTCTTGCTCAACTACGCGACTTCTCTTCAATTGATAACGCTCCTGAAGAAAAAGAAAGAGGTATTACTATCAATACTTCTCACGTAGAGTATGCTACTGAGAACCGTCACTACGCTCACGTTGACTGCCCAGGTCACGCTGACTACGTGAAGAACATGGTTACAGGTGCTGCTCAGATGGACGGTGCTATTCTGGTGGTTGCTGCTACTGATGGTCCGATGCCACAAACTCGTGAGCACATCCTTCTTGCTCGTCAGGTAGGTGTACCTCAGCTTGTAGTGTTCATGAACAAAGTGGACATGGTGGATGACCCAGAGCTTCTTGAGCTTGTTGAAATGGAAATCCGTGAGCTTCTTTCTTTCTATGACTTCGACGGTGACAACATCCCAGTTATTCAGGGTTCAGCACTTGGTGGCTTGAACGGTGATGACAAGTGGGTTAAAACGATCGAAGAGTTGATGGCTGCAGTTGATAGCTGGATTCCAATCCCTGCTCGTCTGACTGACCTTCCTTTCTTGATGCCAGTTGAGGACGTGTTCTCAATCACTGGTCGTGGTACTGTAGCTACAGGCCGTATCGAGCGTGGTGTAATCAACTCTGGTGAGCAGGTTGAGATCCTAGGTATGGGCGCTGAAAACTTGAAATCAGTAGTTACTGGTGTTGAGATGTTCCGCAAAATCCTTGACAGAGGTGAAGCTGGTGATAACGTAGGTCTTCTTCTTCGTGGTATTGAGAAAACTGATATCCGTCGTGGTATGGTTATCTGTAAGCCAGGTTCTGTGAAGCCTCACACAAAATTCAAAGCAGAAGTTTACGTTCTTTCTAAAGAAGAAGGTGGCCGTCACACGCCATTCTTCAACAAGTACCGTCCACAGTTCTACTTCAGAACGACAGACGTTACAGGAGAGATCATGCTGCCAGAAGGTGTAGAAATGGTTATGCCAGGTGATAACATCACTATCGACGTAACTTTGATCAACGCTGTGGCAATGGAAAAAGGCCTTCGTTTCGCTATCCGTGAGGGTGGTAGAACAGTAGGTGCCGGTCAGGTAACTGAAATCATTGCCTAAATAATATTAAACAAGCCCGTTTCTGGAATCTTTTTCGGGAACGGGTTTGTTTTTAATATTCTTTTAAATAAATTTGCACTCCAATTAAAATTGGTGTGCATTTTTTTACGGGTGTAGCTCAATTGGTAGAGTAGTGGTCTCCAAAACCATTGGCTGGGAGTTCGAGTCTCTCCACCCGTGCAATTTAAATCTATTAAAGCGAAGGCAATGAGCAAAGTAAAAGGCTACATAGACGAGACAGTGGAGGAAATGAAAAATAAAGTTTCATGGCCTGCATATTCTGAACTACAGAATAGCTCTGTATTAGTGTTGATAGGGTCTTTAATATTTGCTCTTGTAGTTGGAGCTATGGATTTTGTTTTTGACTCTTCGTTGTCTTGGTTTTACAACCAGTTTTAACTTAAGTCTATGGCTGATTTAAAATGGTATGTGGTTCGCGCAGTTAGCGGACAGGAGAAAAAGGCAAAGGCGTATCTGGAGAACGAAGTTATAAGGCAAAATCTGGGAGAGTACGTTCCTCAGGTGCTCATACCTGCTGAAAAGGTGTATGAGATGCGAGGTGGGAAGAAAAAGATCAGAGAGAGAAACTTCTTCCCGGGATATGTGCTGGTACAGGCTGATCTATCACATGGTGAAGCAGAGCACATTATCATAAGCACACCAGGCGTAATTGGTTTCCTTGGTTCAAACGAAGGAGGTCAGAACAAAAAGCCGGTTCCACTGCGCCAAACAGAAGTAAATAGAATTCTGGGTACGGTAGATGAGGCAGAAGAACAAGCCGAAGTGCTGGATACTCCATTCTTAGTTGGAGAAATGGTGAAAGTGATGGATGGTCCTTTCAGTGGATTCTCAGGTACTGTGGAAGAGGTATTCGAAGAACGTAAGAAACTCAATGTTATGGTGAAAATTTTCGGCCGTAACACACCAGTTGAGTTGAATTACATGCAGGTAGAAAAAGAATCGTAGTAAATACAAATAATGGCAAAGGAAATAAAAGGTTACCTGAAACTTCAGGTAAAGGGAGGTGCCGCGAACCCATCGCCACCGATTGGACCTGCACTTGGTTCTAAAGGTCTTAACATCATGGAGTTCTGTAAGCAGTTTAATGCTAGAACACAGGATAAGCCAGGACAAGTGTTACCAGTGTTGATTACAATATACGCAGATAAGTCCTTCGACTTCGTTATTAAAACGCCTCCTGCTCCAGTATTGTTAATGGATGCTGCTAAAATTAAGGGTGGTTCTAAAGAGCCAAACCGTAACAAAGTGGGTTCAGTTACATGGGATCAGGTAAGAGAGATTGCAGAGCTGAAAATGCCTGACTTAAATGCTTTCAAACTGGAAGCCGCTATGAAAATGGTAGCTGGTACAGCAAGAAGCATGGGTATTACAGTATCTGGAAACGCTCCGTGGAACGAATAATTAGAGTTAAAGGATAATGGCGAAGATTTCAAAGAACAGGAAAGCAGCTTTAGAAAAGGCTGACCTGACAAAAGAGTATTCTTTAACAGATGCGGCTTCAGTAGTAAAAGATATCACTTTTACCAAGTTCGATGCCTCTGTTGATATTGACGTACGCTTAGGCGTTGACCCTCGCAAAGCCGACCAAATGGTTCGTGGTATTGTTACCCTTCCTCATGGCACCGGTAAAGACGTTAAAGTACTGGCGCTGGTAACCCCTGACAAAGAGCAGGAGGCGAAAGATGCAGGCGCTGACTTCGTCGGTCTGGATGACTATATCCAAAAGATTGAAAAAGGCTGGACAGACGTAGATGTGATCATCACAATGCCTGCTGTAATGGCAAAAGTTGGTCGTTTAGGTAGAATTCTAGGTCCTCGTAACCTGATGCCAAACCCTAAGTCTGGTACAGTTACACAAGACGTTGCTAAAGCAGTTAAAGAAGTTAAAGCTGGTAAAATAGACTTTAAAGTTGACAAGTATGGTATTATCCATACTAGTGTTGGCAAAGTTTCTTTCTCTCCAGAGCAACTAGCTGCTAACGCTGCTGAAGTAATTGCTACACTGAACCGCCTGAAGCCATCTTCAGCAAAGGGTACTTACATTAAGAGCATAACATTGTCTAGCACAATGAGCCCGGCCGTAATCGTTGACAAGAACGCAACTATCTAAGAACATGACCAGGGAAGAAAAAGAGATAATTGTTAAAGACCTGAGCGAGAAGTTAGCGAACACTAACTATTTCTATATCACAGATGCGTCTACCATGAGTGTAGCAAGCATTAACCAGTTCAGGAGAATGGCCTTTGATAGAGGCCTGGAGTACAAAGTTTACAAAAACACTTTCATTAAGAAAGCACTGGATACACTAGAGGCAGATACTGCTAATCTGGAAGAGATTCTGAAAGGTTCGTCTGGTATCTTGTTTTCTACTGAATCAGGAAATGCTCCTGGTAAGCTTCTTAAAGACTTTAGAAAAAAAGGCAACCCACTTCCATTGTTGAAGGGTGCTTACATTGATGGCGGTATCTATATTGGTGAAAGCCAACTGGACACATTGGCCAGCATCAAGTCTAAGAACGAGCTTATCGGCGATATCATTGGCTTGCTTCAGTCTCCAGCTAAGAATGTTGTTTCCGCTCTTCAGAGCAGCGGTGGCAAACTAGCCGGAATCCTGAAAACCCTATCTGAAAAAGAATAATTTAAAAACGTAATCAATAAGTAACTTTTAATTTCAATAAAATGGCAGATTTGAAAGCATTCGCTGAGCAGTTAGTAAACTTAACTGTGAAAGAGGTTAATGAACTAGCTACAATTCTTAAGGATGAGTATGGTATCGAGCCAGCTGCTGCTGCTCCAGTTATGATGGCTGGTGGTGGTGCTGCTGATGGTGGAGCTGCTGCAGAAGAGAAAACTTCTTTTGACGTAATTCTTAAGTCAGCTGGTGCATCTAAGCTTGCAGTTGTTAAGCTTGTAAAAGAATTGACTGGTCTTGGCCTGAAAGAAGCTAAAGAATTGGTAGACGGCGCTCCTAAGCCTTTGAAAGAAGGTGTGGACAAAAACGAAGCTGAATCACTGAAGAAATCTTTGGAAGAAGCTGGTGCTGAAGTAGAGGTTAAATAATCTCACTTACCAACATACCGACAACAGGTAGACCTGGCAGATTCGTCAGGTCTTTTCCTGTTTGTATACGGATTCAAATTTGAATCCTTTTTTTGCCCGTAACCAAATTGGATGGTTATGTGCTGGAATCATATTGTAAACGTTAAAATTCCATGGCTTTGGCTAAGAATAAAACGACAGAGCGAATCAATTTTGCCTCAATTAATCCAGTTATCGACTACCCTGACTTCCTAGATGTTCAGTTGCAGTCTTTTCAGGATTTCTTTCAGCTGGAAACTCCGGCAGAAAACAGGGCACAGGAAGGATTGTTCAAGGTGTTTGCCGAGAACTTCCCTATTTCTGATTCTCGGGAAAACTTTGTTCTCGAATTTATCGACTATCATATAGACCCTCCGAAATACTCTGTTGATGAGTGTATTGACAGGGGGCTAACTTACTCGGTTCCACTTAAGGCAAAGCTTCGTCTGATTTGTAACGATGAGGACAATGAGGACTTTGAAACAATTGAGCAGGAAGTGTTTTTGGGTAACATCCCATACATGACTGAGAAAGGCTCATTTGTGATCAATGGTGCTGAACGTGTTATTGTATCTCAGTTGCACAGATCTCCGGGTGTATTCTTTGCACAGAGCAAACATACAAACGGTACTAAACTTTATTCTGCCAGAATAATTCCTTTTAAAGGATCTTGGGTTGAGTTTGCAACAGACGTGAATAATGTGATGTATGCTTACATTGACCGAAAAAAGAAGTTTCCGGTAACGACACTTCTGCGTGCCATAGGTTATGGAACAGATAAAGATATTCTTGATCTGTTTGGGCTCTCAGAAGAATTACCTGCTACCAAGACTAATTTGAAGAATGCGATCGGTAGAAAATTGGCTGCACGCGTGCTCCGCACTTGGACAGAAGATTTCGTGGATGAAGATACAGGTGAAGTAGTTTCCATAGACCGCAACGAAGTGCTTCTGGAACGTGATTCTGAAATCACGCAGGACGATATCGATGTAATTGTTGATTCTGGTACTAAGTCTATTATTCTCCACCGTGAGAATGTGAACATTGCAGACTATGCCATTATATACAACACCCTTCAGAAAGATAACTCGAACTCTGAGAAAGAGGCAGTAGAGCAAATTTATCGTCAGCTCCGTAATACGGAAGCGCCAGACGAAGAAACTGCGCGAGATATCATTCAGAAGCTGTTCTTCTCTGATAAGCGTTACGATCTGGGTGAAGTTGGTCGTTACAGAATCAACAAGAAGTTAGGTCTTGATACTAACTGGGATGCAAAAGTTCTCACAAATGAGGACATCGTTCTGATCGTGAAATATCTGATCGGATTGATCAACTCAAGAGCTGTAGTGGATGATATTGACCACTTGAGTAACCGCCGTGTAAGAACGGTAGGTGAGCAACTTTACGCCCAGTTTGGTGTTGGTTTGGCTCGTATGGCTAGAACCATCAAGGAGCGTATGAACGTGCGCGACAATGAGGACTTCAAGCCGGTTGACCTGATTAATGCGCGTACGCTTTCTTCTGTGATCAACTCGTTCTTCGGAACAAACCAGTTGTCTCAATTCATGGACCAGACCAACCCGTTGGCAGAAGTGACGCACAAGCGTCGTGTTTCTGCACTGGGGCCAGGCGGTCTGTCGAGAGAACGTGCTGGTTTCGAGGTTCGTGACGTTCACTATACCCACTATGGCCGTCTATGTACCATTGAAACACCGGAAGGTCCGAACATCGGTCTGATATCTTCTCTGTGCGTGCATGCTCGCGTGAACCACATGGGCTTCATCGAAACCCCATACCGGAAAGTAAATGAAGGTATAGTAGAGATGGATGGTACAGTAGAGTATCTGACTGCAGAAGAAGAAGATACCCACCACATCGCTCAGGCTAATGCCATTATTGATGACAAGGGTAACTTTATTAATGATAGAGTAAAAGGTAGATTTGAAGGTGACTTCCCTGTGGAGGAACCTAATACCTATACCTATATGGACGTTGCACCGAACCAAATCGTGTCGGTGGCGGCTTCGTTGATTCCATTCCTGGAGCACGATGACGCTAACCGTGCCCTAATGGGTTCAAACATGCAACGCCAGGCCGTTCCGTTACTGAAAGCTGAAGCCCCAATTGTTGGTACAGGTCTGGAAAAAAGAGCCGCTATTGACTCAAGAGCGCTTGTTATCGCTGAAGGTGACGGTGTAATTGACTTTGTAGATGCAAACAAGATTGTTGTAAAATACGATCTGACAGATGATGAGAAGTTGGTTGCTTTTGATGCGGAGTATGTTACTTATAACCTGATCAAGTTCAGAAGAACTAACCAGGATACCTGCATTAACTTAACGCCGATTGTTTATACAGGTCAGCGTGTAGTAAAAGGTCAACCGCTTTGCGAAGGTTATGCCACTAACAATGGTGAGCTTGCAATCGGCCGTAACATGCAAGTGGCGTTCATGCCATGGCAAGGATACAACTTTGAGGATGCTATTGTTATCTCTGAAAAAGTAGTAAGAGATGATATCTTTACTTCTATCCACATCGAAGAATTCGAGCTAGAGGTTCGTGAAACGAAGCGTGGTGAAGAGGAACTTACTTCTGAGATTCCGAACGTAAGCGAAGAAGCTGTTAAGAACCTAGACGAGAATGGTATCATCCGAATAGGTGCTGAGGTTCGTGAAGGGGATATCCTGATCGGTAAGATCACACCCAAAGGTGAAACTGACCCAACTCCGGAAGAGAAACTTCTGCGTGCGATCTTTGGTGACAAAGCCGGAGATGTGAAAGATGCCTCGCTTAAGGCGCCACCATCATTGAACGGTGTAGTCATTGAGACCAAGCTTTTCTCCAGACCTAAGAAAGACAAAAACCTACGTGCTAAGTCTAAGAAAGAGGTTGAAGAGCTGAAAGTAAAATACTCTAAGGATCTGAACGCCATCAAGAATGTGATGGTTGATAAACTGGTGGCTTTGCTGGAAGGCAAGACATCTCAGGGTATCAAGCATAAGTTCGGCGATGAAATCTTGACAAAGGGTGTTAAGTTTTCTAGAAAGAACATCATTGAAGCCCTGTTCCCTGAGAAGAACCCATATAAGGACGAAAGTAACTATGCGGTTCCGGAAGAAGTGAATATGTTCAAGGATCTGATCCTGGAAAATTGGACAGCTGACGAGAAGTCTAACAGCATGCTGGTGGAGCTTGTGAAAAATTACAACAAGCGTCGCAACATCACTTCTGCACACTTCAAGCGTGAGCGTTTCACACTGGAGGTAGGAGATGAGTTACCAGCAGGTATAGTACAACTCGCTAAGGTATACATCGCGAAGAAGCGTAAGCTGAAAGTGGGTGATAAGATGGCTGGTCGTCACGGTAACAAGGGTGTAGTTGCCCGTATCGTGCGTGAGGAGGATATGCCATTCCTGGAAACAGGTGAACCAATGGATATCGTACTGAACCCACTGGGTGTACCTTCAAGGATGAACATCGGTCAGATTTATGAGACTGTTCTTGGTTGGGCTGGCAAGAAGCTGGGTAGAACATATGCTACTCCGATCTTTGACGGTGCGACTGAAGACCAGGTACAGGCTGAATTGAATGAGGCGGGTCTGCCAAGCTTTGGCCGTACATACCTGTACGATGGATTATCAGGCGATCGTTTCGATCAGCCAGTAACGGTTGGTGTCATCTATATGCTGAAACTGGGTCACTTGGTTGACGATAAGATGCACGCTCGTTCTATCGGACCATACTCACTCATCACACAGCAACCATTGGGTGGTAAAGCCCAGTTCGGTGGTCAGCGTTTTGGTGAGATGGAGGTGTGGGCATTGGAAGCATTCGGTGCTTCGAACGTACTGCAGGAAATACTTACAGTGAAATCTGACGACGTGATTGGCCGTGCGAAAGCCTACGAGGCAATTGTGAAGGGCGACGTGTTGCCAAAGCCAAATATCCCGGAATCATTCAACGTATTGATTCACGAGTTAAGAGGTCTGGCACTCGAGATCACCTTAGAGTAATAAAGTATAAGTTGAGCGCCCTGGCAAAAGTCGGGGTGCTCAGCTCACTTTATACAGATTAGCTGTAAGGCAATTCATTGTATCGACATTATTGTAATAATATGGCATTTGCAAAAAACAAAAAGCTAACTCAGGACTTCTCCAAAGTAACGATAAGCCTGGCTTCTCCAGAGTCGATTCTAGAGAGATCAAATGGCGAGGTTACAAAGCCTGAGACAATCAACTATAGAACCTATAAGCCTGAGATGGGTGGTCTGTTCTGCGAAAGAATATTCGGACCCGTAAAGGACTGGGAATGCCACTGCGGAAAGTATAAGAGAATCAGGTATAAAGGTATTATCTGCGACCGTTGCGGTGTAGAAGTTACCGAGAAGAAAGTACGTCGTGAGCGTATGGGCCATATTGAGCTTGTAGTTCCGGTTGCACATATCTGGTATTTCAAATCTCTTCCGAACAAAATTGGTTATCTGCTGGGCTTACCAACCAAGAAGCTTGACCAGATCATCTACTATGAAAGATATGTGGTAATTCAACCAGGTATTTTGGCAGAGGACGGTGTGAACACGCTGGACTTCCTGACCGAAGATGAGTACCTGGATATGATAGACAAGCTACCACGCGAGAACCAGATGTTGGACAACAACGATCCAAACAAGTTCATCGCGAAAATGGGTGCTGAGGCATTGCAAATGCTGCTAGAGCGCACGAACCTGGACGACCTGTCTTATGAGCTTCGTCACGCTGCTGCTCACGAAACTTCTCAGCAGCGTAAAGCTGATGCTCTGAAGCGGCTTCGTGTAGTAGAAGCATTCCGTGATGCGACAACCAGAATCGAGAACAGACCAGAGTGGATGATTATCCGCATGGTGCCTGTGATTCCGCCAGAACTTCGTCCGCTTGTTCCTTTGGATGGTGGCCGTTTCGCAACGTCTGACTTGAACGACCTTTACCGTCGTGTTATTATTCGTAACAACCGACTGAAGCGTCTTATCGAGATCAAAGCTCCGGAAGTAATCCTTCGTAACGAGAAGCGTATGCTCCAGGAAGCGGTTGACTCTTTGTTCGACAACTCACGTAAAGTGAACGCTGTCCGTGCAGAAGGTAACCGTGCGCTGAAATCACTTTCTGACATGCTGAAAGGTAAGCAAGGACGTTTCCGTCAGAACTTGCTTGGTAAGCGTGTTGACTACTCAGGCCGTTCAGTAATTGTGGTTGGTCCTGAACTGAAGCTACATGAGTGCGGTCTGCCTAAGAACATGGCAGCTGAGCTCTTCAAGCCGTTCATTATCCGCAAGTTGATCGAAAGAGGCATTGTTAAGACTGTAAAGTCAGCAAAGAAAATAGTTGACCGTAAGGATCCTGTAGTTTGGGATATCCTAGAGAACGTGCTGAAAGGCCACCCGGTGCTCCTAAACCGTGCTCCTACACTCCACAGATTAGGTATACAGGCATTCCAGCCAAAACTGATCGAAGGTAAGGCAATTCAGCTACACCCATTAGTGTGTACGGCATTCAACGCCGACTTTGACGGTGACCAGATGGCGGTGCACGTTCCACTCGGACCTGCTGCTGTACTGGAAGCCTCTATGCTGATGCTTGCTTCGCATAACATCTTGAACCCTGCTAACGGTGCGCCTATCGCGGTACCTTCTCAGGACATGGTACTTGGTCTATACTATGTATCAAAAGGAAAACGTAGCACAGAAAAGGAAAATATACCTGGTGAAGGTATGAGCTTCTACTCTGCGGAGGAAGTAATTATCGCCATCAATGAAGGGCGTCTGTCTAAGCAGGCCTATATTAAAGTAAGAGCGAAGGTTAAGAACGAAAAAGGTGAACTCGAGACAAAACTGATCGAGACAGTTGCCGGCCGCGTAATCTTCAACCAGTTTGTACCAGAAGAGGTTGGATACATCGATGAACTGTTGACTAAGAAGAAACTTCAGCAGATCATCTCTAGAGTATTCAAAGAGACAGGTATGGCACGTACCGCTCACTTCCTGGACGATATCAAAACACTAGGATTCCAGTCTGCCTACAAAGGCGGTCTGTCAATGGGTCTGGGCGACATCCAGATTCCGGCAGAGAAGGACATTCTGGTAGCGCAGGCTAAGAAAGACGTAGATGCTGTATGGCAGAACTACTCCATGGGTCTGATCACTGATAACGAGCGTTACAACCAGGTGATTGATATTTGGACCCGTATCAACAACCAGATTACTGAAACGTTGATGCGCCGTCTGGAGAATGATGACCAAGGCTTTAACTCGATCTTCATGATGATGCACTCTGGTGCGCGTGGTTCGAGAGAGCAGATTCGTCAGTTAGGTGGTATGCGTGGTCTGATGGCTAAGCCTCAGAAATCACTGCAAGGCTCTGTAGGTGAAATTATCGAGAACCCGATCCTTTCTAACTTTAAGGAAGGTCTGGATGTAATCGAGTACTTCATTTCTACACACGGTGCTCGTAAAGGTCTTGCCGATACAGCCCTTAAAACTGCAGATGCTGGTTACCTGACACGTCGTCTGGTAGACGTATCCCAGGACGTAATCGTGAATGAGGAAGATTGCGGTACACTGAGAGGTCTGGAAGTGAGTGCACTGAAAGACAACGAAGATATCGTGGAGTCTCTGTCTGAGCGTATCCTGGGTCGTGTGACGGTACACGATGTATACAATCCGATTACAAACGAGCTGATTGTAGAATCAGGTTCTGAAGTAACGGAAGAAGTTGCACGTGCTATTGAGAACACATCGATTGAAACAGTTGAGATCCGCTCAGTACTTACATGTGAGTCTAAGCGCGGTATCTGTGCTAAATGCTACGGACGTAACCTGGCAACAGGTTTTATGGT
The DNA here is from genome assembly GCF_019599265.1 of Pontibacter sp. HSC-14F20. Taxonomy (GTDB): domain Bacteria; phylum Bacteroidota; class Bacteroidia; order Cytophagales; family Hymenobacteraceae; genus Pontibacter. The sequence goes on from NZ_JAHZTC010000008.1 coordinate 134,027, forward strand.
GCAGAAAGGCGAGGCTGTTGGTGTAATCGCAGCTCAATCCATTGGTGAGCCAGGTACACAGCTGACGCTCCGTACCTTCCACGTGGGTGGTACAGCATCTAACATTGCGGTAGATGCAATGATCCGTGCGAAATTCGCAGGAAAGATCGAATTCGAAGATGTTCGTACGATCGATACCATCAACAACGAGGGTGAGCCTGTGAAAGTAGTAATGGGACGTTCAGGAGAAGTTAAGATAGTTGACCCAGCTACTGGAAAGCTACTTATCAGCAACCACGTACCTTACGGTTCATTCATCACAGTGAATGATGGCCAGGAAGTTGAGAAAAACGACCAACTGTGTATGTGGGATCCATACAACGCAGTTATTCTTTCTGAGTTTGACGGTGAGATTGCTTACGAGTCGATCATTGAAGGTATAACTTATCGTGAGGAATCAGATGAGCAGACTGGCTACCGTGAGAAGGTAATCATCGATACAAAAGATAAGACACAGAACCCTGCTATTATCGTGAATCCAAAGAGTGGAGAGTCAAAAGGCTACAACATTCCTGTAGGAGCTCACTTAACAGTAGAGAACGGCGAAAAAATAAAAGCCGGTCAGATTTTGGTGAAAATCCCTCGAGCGATTGGTAAAACAAGAGACATTACAGGTGGTCTTCCACGGGTGACAGAGTTGTTTGAAGCACGTAACCCGTCTAACCCGGCAGTTGTTTCTGAAATCGACGGTGTGGTAACTTATGGTAGTGTGAAGCGTGGTAACCGTGAAATCTTCATTGAGTCAAAAGACGGCGTAAAGAAGAAGTATATGGTGCCGCTTTCTAAGCACATCCTGGTGCAGGACAATGACTTTGTACGTGCAGGTATGCCGCTGTCAGATGGAGCAATTACACCTACAGACATTCTGAATATTCAGGGCCCTGGTGCGGTACAAGAGTACCTGGTAAATGAGATTCAGGAAGTATACCGTCTGCAAGGTGTGAAGATCAACGATAAGCACATTGAGGTTGTAGTTCGCCAGATGATGCAGAAAGTAGTGATCATTGATGCAGGTGATACCAGCTTCCTGGAGCATCAGGTGGTAGACAAGGTTAACTTCATGGAAGAGAACGACCGCATCATCGACATGAAAGTGGTTGAGGAAGCAGGTGATTCTACAAATATGAAGCCAGGTCAGATCGTGACAGCGAGAAGATTGCGTGACGAGAACTCCAGCCTGAAGCGCAGAGATCTGAGATTGGTTACAGTGCGTGATGCGTCTCCAGCAGTTTCGCGTCCAACGTTGCAAGGTATAACCCAGGCTTCTTTGGGTACACAAAGCTTTATATCAGCAGCATCGTTCCAGGAAACTACAAAGGTACTGAGCGAAGCAGCAATTAAAGGTAAAGCTGATGAACTGTTAGGTTTGAAAGAAAACGTGATCGTGGGTCACTTGATTCCAGCTGGTACAGGTTTGCGTGAATACCAAAGCCTGATTGTTGGTAGCCAGGAAGAATATGACTCATTGGTAGAATCAAAAAAATCTGGAGTAGGAAGCCGCGCCAAGCAGCAGGAACTACAGAACAACAGATAAGCAGGTATGGCAGAAGGACAAAAAAATCAGAACCAAATTAGCATTGAGCTTTCTGAAGAGATAGCTGAGGGTGAATATGCCAATCTGGCGATGATCGCTCATTCAAGTGGTGAATTTGTGATTGATTTTATAAGACTGATGCCAGGGTTGCCTAAAGCAAAAGTGAAATCCAGAATTGTTATTACGCCGGAGCATGCCAAGAGACTATTGGCAGCTCTGGCTGATAACATCCAGAAATTTGAGGATAGCTTTGGGGAAATTAAGCCGGTAAATGAGGCACCATCCTTCCCGATGAACTTCGGAGGAACAGTAGGAGAAGCCTAAGGTGCTAATAATTAGTGAATTAAAATTTTGAAATTGCAAGGCGAATTTCATACCTTTGCAGACCAAATTTTAGAGTGAAAAATATCTTATAATTAACAAATTATAAATGCCTACTATACAGCAATTAGTAAGAAAAGGTAGAGAGAAGTTGACTTATAATTCTAAGTCTCCTGCCTTAGATTCATGCCCACAACGTCGTGGTGTATGTACGAGAGTGTACACAACCACTCCTAAGAAGCCAAACTCAGCTATGCGTAAAGTAGCTAGGGTAAGACTTACAAACGGTAAGGAAGTGAACGCTTATATCCCTGGTGAAGGTCACAACCTTCAGGAGCACTCTATTGTGCTGATCAGAGGTGGTAGAGTGAAAGACCTTCCAGGTGTTCGTTATCACATTGTACGTGGTGCATTGGATACTGCCGGTGTAAACGGCCGTCTGCAGTCGCGCTCTAAGTACGGTGCTAAGAGACCTAAGCCAGGACAGCCAGCAGCTGCCGCAGGTAAAGGTGGTAAGAAAAAATAATTGATAGAGTTATAATATAATGAGAAAAGCAAAGCCGAAAAGTAGAGTTCTCCTTCCAGATCCAAAGTTCAAAGAGACCCTGGTAACACGTTTCGTAAACTATCTGATGGAAGATGGTAAGAAAAGTATTGCTTATGGTATCTTCTATGATGCTGTAGAATTAGTAGAGCAAAGAACGAAAGAGAACGGCCTTGAAACTTGGAAAAAAGCATTGAACAATGTGATGCCAAGTGTAGAGGTTAAAAGCCGCCGCGTGGGTGGTGCTACTTTCCAAGTGCCGACTGAGGTTCGTCCGGACCGCAGAGTATCTCTTGGTATCAAGTGGATGATTTCTTACGCTCGCAGAAGAGGTGAGAAAACAATGAAAGACAAATTGGCTGGCGAAATTATCGCAGCTGCAAAAGGTGAAGGTGCTGCCGTGAAGAAGAAGGACGACACGCACAGAATGGCCGAGGCAAACAAAGCATTCTCACACTTTAGATTCTAATTAATGGCAAGAGACTTAAAATACACGCGTAATATTGGTATTGCCGCTCACATTGATGCTGGTAAAACAACCACAACAGAGCGTATACTATACTACACAGGTAAATCTCACAAACTGGGAGAGACGCACGAAGGGTCAGCTACTACTGACTGGATGGAGCAGGAGCAGGAGCGTGGTATTACAATTACTTCAGCAGCTGTAACAGTAAACTGGCCATACAGAGGGAATGACTATCATATTAACATTATTGATACACCAGGTCACGTAGACTTTACTGTAGAAGTAAACCGTTCACTTCGTGTACTGGATGGTCTGGTATTCCTTTTTAGTGCAGTAGATGGCGTAGAGCCACAGTCTGAGACTAACTGGAGACTAGCTGACAACTATAAAGTTGCGCGTCTAGGGTTCGTAAATAAAATGGACCGTTCTGGTGCGGATTTCCTTGCTGTATGTAAGCAGGTGAAAGAAATGCTGGGTAGTAATGCCGTAGCACTTCAGTTGCCAATTGGTGCGGAAGATGATTTCAAAGGTGTAGTAGATCTGGTTAACTTCAGAGCCTTGGTTTGGAATACAGAAGATAAAGGCATGACCTTTACTGAAGTGCCGATTCCGGATGATATGATGGAAGAGGCCGAAGAGTATAGAGAGAAGCTTTTAGAAGCTGTAGCAGAATACGATGAGTCTTTGATGGAAAAATACTTCGAAGATCCAAACTCTATTACAGAAGCTGAGATTCTTAACGCACTACGTGCCGCTACTATTGACATGGCAATCGTGCCAATGCTTTGTGGATCATCTTTTAAAAACAAAGGTGTACAAACAATGCTGGACTATGTGATGGCATTGCTTCCATCTCCAATGGACAAAGAAAGCATTGTAGGTACAAACCCTGATACAGGAGCTGAAGTTGCAAGAAAGCCATCTGCTACTGAGCCATTCGCTGGTCTGGCATTCAAAATCGCTACCGACCCTTACGTAGGTCGTCTTTGCTTTGTGCGTGCCTATTCTGGCGTACTTGAGGCAGGATCTTATGTATACAACTCTCGTTCAAATAACAAAGAGCGTATTTCTCGTATCTTCCAGATGCATGCGAACAAGCAGAACCAGATCGAAAGATTGGAAGCTGGTGATATTGCTGCAGTAGTTGGTTTCAAAGACATCAAGACAGGCGATACACTTTGCGAGCAAGGTTCTAAGATAGTTCTGGAATCCATGGACTTCCCAGAGCCAGTAATCGGTTACGCAATTGAGCCTAAAACACAGGCTGACTCTGATAAGATGGGTATGGCCATTGCCAAACTTGTTGAAGAGGATCCTACGCTTCAGGTAAATACTGACGAGGAAACTGGTCAGACCATCCTTAGAGGTATGGGTGAACTCCACTTGGAGATCATCATCGACCGTATGAAGCGTGAGTTCAAAGTTGAGCTGAACCAAGGTGCTCCTCAGGTAGCCTATAAAGAAACGATCACCAAATCTGTAGAGCACAGAGAGGTGTTCAAGAAGCAGTCTGGTGGTCGTGGTAAGTTTGCCGATATTGTGTTCACCATGGGGCCACGTGAAGATGGTAAGCAAGGCTTGGAATTCGAGAACGCAATTGTAGGTGGTGTTATTCCAAGAGAATTCATCCCAGCAATTCAGAAAGGTTTCGAAGAAGCCATGAAGAATGGTATTCTGGCCGGCTTCCCGATCGACTCTATGAAAGTTCGTCTATTCCACGGTTCATTCCACGACGTTGACTCTGACTCACTCTCTTTTGAACTGGCAGCACGTCAGGGCTTTAAAGAGGCAGGTAAGCAGTGTGCTCCGAAACTACTGGAGCCTATTATGGCTGTAGACGTTGTGACTCCTGACGAATACACTGGTCCGGTAACGGGTGACTTGAACAGAAGAAGAGGCATCATGAAAGGTATGGATACAAAGGGAACCTCAACAGTAGTTAAAGCAGATGTTCCGCTTTCTGAACTGTTTGGTTACGTAACAGACCTTCGTACCATTACTTCAGGTAGAGCTACTGCTTCTCTTACTTTCGCTCACTATGAGCAAGTACCACAAAACCTGGCCGATGGCATCATTGCTAAATTAAAAGGAACTGCAGCTAAATAGTCGTAAAAGATAATGAATCAGAAAATCAGAATTAAACTTAAGTCTTACGACCACAACCTGGTAGACAAATCTTCAGAGAAGATTGTTAAAGCTGTAAAGGCTACTGGCGCAATCGTAAGCGGTCCTATTCCTCTTCCAACAGAGAAGGATAAATTCACTGTACTACGTTCACCACACGTTAACAAGAAGTCAAGAGAGCAGTTCCAGCTTTGCACCTATAAGCGACTGGTTGATATCTACTCTACTAGTTCTAAAACAGTTGACGCCCTAATGAAGCTTGAGCTTCCAAGTGGTGTAGATGTAGAGATCAAAGTTTGATAAGATCACACTTGATAAAAAAGAGAACCCTAAGGGTTCTCTTTTTTTTATGCGCTGATTAATAATATTTTAGACAAATGTTGTTAATACATATTAAAATTCATTAACTTTGCACTCCCTTAGCAAAAGCTGAAGGGTAAAATCATTATATCCATCTTTTAAAAAACAAGTTGAATGCCTGGAATTATCGGTAAAAAAATCGGAATGACAAGCCTCTTCACAGCAGATGGTAAATACACACCAGTTACGCTTATTCAAGCAGGACCATGTGTAGTTACTCAGGTGAAGACGGTTGAGACTGATGGCTACGCAGCTGTACAGCTTGGCTACGGCGATAAAAAGCTTAAGAGAGTAACGAAAGCAGAAGCTGGTCATTACAAAAAAGCTAATACGTCAGCTAAGAAAAAAGTTGCTGAATTCGATACAGAAGGAGTGTCACTGAATCTTGGAGATACAGTAGATGTGAATCTGTTCGAAGAAGGAGAGTTTATTGACGTGGTTGGCACATCAAAAGGTAAAGGTTTTCAAGGTGTTGTTAAGCGCCATAACTTTGCCGGTGTTGGTGGTCAGACGCACGGTCAGCACAACAGAGCAAGACACCCTGGTTCAATAGGTGCATGCTCTTGGCCATCAAGAGTATTTAAAGGCATGCGCATGGCCGGCCGTATGGGCGGTAACCGTGTAAAGATTCAAAACTTGACGGTTGTGCGTGTTATCGCAGATAAAAATCTGTTAGTAGTTAGTGGCTCTGTTCCAGGTGCCAAAAATTCTTACGTGTTAATTGAGAAATAAAATGGAGCTTTCTGTATTGAATATTAAAGGTGAGGATACAGGTAGAAAGGTAACACTTTCTGATGCTGTGTTTGGTGCTACACCAAACGAGCATGCAATGTATCTTGACGTAAAGCAGTACCTGGCTAATCAGAGACAGGGAACGCACAAGTCTAAAGAAAGAAACGAAGTTGCTGGATCTACAAAGAAGATCAAAAAGCAAAAAGGTACTGGTGGTGCTCGTGCAGGCAGCTTGAAAGCTCCTCTTTTTGTAGGTGGCGGTAGAGTTTTTGGTCCTAAACCAAGGAACTACAGCTTTAAACTGAACAAAAAACTGAAAGAAGTTGCACGTGTTTCAGCCCTTTCATTGCTGGCTAAAGACAACAAAGTTTCTCTTTTAGAATCTTTCACATTTGAAGCTCCAAAAACGAAAGAATTCAAAAGCATACTAAGCAACCTAAAGGTGGAAGGCAAGACATTGCTAGTGTTACCTGCAGTTGATAAGAATGTTGTTCTTTCTGGCCGTAACCTGAATAAGGTGAAGATTTCTACAGCTGGCGATTTGAATACATATGATCTGTTGAATACAGACCGTGTATTGCTGGTTGAAGATTCAGTTAACATTATTGAAAACCTCCTAAGCGCATAATATTATGATACTGAAGAAACCACTTCTGACGGAAAAATTCGCTGCCATGAATGAGGTTGGAAAGTATGCTTTCGAGGTGAACATCAAAGCCAACAAAGTAGAAATCAAGAAGGCAGTTGAAAAACTTTATGGAGTTACTGTTGAGAAAGTAGCTACCATGAAAACGCAAGGCAAAGTTAAAAGCAAATACACCAAGTCTGGTGCTGTAACTGGCCGCACGTCTTCCAAGAAAAAAGCAATCGTTACCTTGAAAGAGGGCGAAGTAATAGACTTTTACAGCAGCATTTAATTAATTAACAATGGCTTTAAAGAAGTTAAGACCAACAACACCAGGTCAAAGATTCCGCGTAGCGCCGGCGTTCGATGAGATCACGACAGCTACTCCAGAGAAATCTTTGTTGGCACCGAGTAAAAAATCTGGTGGACGCAATAACTCAGGTAAAATGACTTTGCGCTATTTGGGCGGTGGTCATAAGCAGAAGTACAGAATAATAGACTTCAAGCGCAGCAAGCACGGCGTGCCGGCAACTGTGAAGACTATTGAGTATGATCCGAACAGAACTGCTCGAATTGCTCTGCTGTACTACGCGGATGGTGAGAAGAGTTACATCACCGCACCGGCAGGTATAGAGGTAGGCACGGTAATCGTGTCCGGCCCTGGTGTTGCACCAGAGGTAGGTAACTGCCTTCCATTATCTGATATTCCTCTAGGTACTATTGTACACAACATCGAACTACAGCCAGGCAACGGCGCAACCCTTGCAAGAAGCGCTGGCTCTTACGCGCAGTTGGTAGCAAGAGAAGGCCGTTATGCCACTATCAAACTTCCATCTGGTGAGCTTCGCATGGTACTGGTTAAGTGTTATGCTACTGTAGGTACAGTTTCTAACTCAGACCACATGAACGTAAAGCTTGGTAAGGCTGGCCGTAACAGATGGTTAGGCAGACGTCCAAGAGTACGTGGTGTTGCGATGAACCCAGTCGATCACCCAATGGGTGGTGGTGAAGGTAAGTCTTCAGGTGGTCACCCACGTTCACGCAAGGGCTTACTGTCGAAAGGTCTGAAGACCCGCAGCAAGAAGAAGCATTCTGAGAAACTTATAGTTAATAGAGGAAAGAAATAATAAATGGCTAGATCATTAAAAAAAGGGCCTTATATTGACTATAGGCTCGAGAAGAAAGTAGACGTGATGAACGAGTCTGGTAAGAAGACTGTTATCAAGACTTGGTCACGCAGATCCATGATTTCTCCGGATTTCGTTGGACATACATTTGCAGTTCATAACGGTAACAAATTCATACCAGTGTATGTGACTGAGAACATGGTAGGACATAAACTCGGCGAGTTTGCTCCAACCAGAAACTTTAGAGGTCACGTAGCTAAAAAAGATAAAGGCAAGCGATAATGGAAGCAGTAGCAAGACTTAAGAACGTGCCTACTTCTCCTCGCAAAATGCGATTAGTAGCAGGTTTGGTACGCGGTAAAAGCGTAAATAAAGCCCTAGGCTTATTGAAATTCGAAGCAAACTCAGGTGCTGCCAGAATTGAGAAACTTCTTTTATCTGCCTTATCAAACTGGCAACAGAAGAATGAAGATTCACGCATCGAAGATGCTAATCTTTTCATCAAAGAAATCTTTGTAGATGAAGGCAAAATGCTGAAGCGTCTTCGCCCGGCTCCACAAGGTCGTGGTTACCGCATCAGAAAGAGATCAAATCACGTCACACTTGTGATTGATAGCATGACTGAAGAGCAACTCGAGCAACAGCAAACTAAGAAATCTAAAAAAGCCAATAAGTAAGAATATGGGACAGAAAGTAAATCCGATCGGTTTTCGCCTAGGAGTTATCAAAGGTTGGGATTCTAACTGGTATGGTGGCAAAGATTTCGCTGAGAAGCTAGTTGAAGACGAGAAAATCAGAAAATATATTTTAGCGCGTATCCCTAAAGGTGGTATTTCTAAAATCATTATTGAGAGAACGCTTAAGCGCATTACCATCACTGTTAACACTGCCCGTCCGGGTGTTGTTATTGGTAAAGGCGGTCAGGAAGTAGATAAGATCAAGGAAGAGCTTAAGAAGCTTACTAACAAAGATGTTCAAATCAATATCTTTGAGATTAAGCGTCCGGAGCTTGATGCGAAATTGGTAGGCGAGTCAATCGCTCAGCAGTTGCAGGCTCGTATCTCTTTCCGTCGCGCTATGAAGCAGGCTATTGCTTCTGCGCTGCGTGTTGGTGCTGAAGGTATAAAGGTGCAGGTTTCAGGTCGTCTAGGCGGTGCTGAAATGGCCCGTACTGAGCACTACAAGGAGGGAAGAACTCCTCTGCACACACTTCGTGCTGATATCGACTATGCATTGTCTGAAGCTCAGACAGTATATGGTAAGCTTGGTATCAAAGTATGGATCTTTAAAGGCGAAGTTTACGGTAAGAAAGATCTTACTCCAAACGCTGGCTTAGATACCAAAGGTGGACCAGGTGCACCGGGTGGAAGTGGAGACAGAAGAAGCCGTGGTGGCGAGCGTGGCGACCGTAAGAAAACGGACGGAGCAGCTAAGCCGCGTAAGCGTCGTCAATAATTGATTGATAACATTATTAAGTTTTAGAAAATGTTACAGCCTAAAAGGACTAAATATAGAAAAATGCAAAAAGGCCGCGTGAAAGGTCTGGCTCATAGAGGCAGTACTATTTCATTTGGTTCTTTTGCCATCAAATCTCTTGAAGCATCGTGGATTACCAGCCGTCAGATTGAAGCCGCTCGTATTGCCATGACAAGAGCAATGAAACGTGAGGGTCAGGTATGGATCCGTATTTTCCCTGACAAACCTATAACGAAGAAGCCGGCTGAGGTTCGTATGGGTAAGGGTAAAGGTTCACCTGAGTATTGGGTAGCCGTTGTTAAGCCAGGTACCATCATGTTCGAATCCGACGGTGTACCTCTGGAAGTAGCACAGGAGTCATTGAGACTTGCTGCACAGAAGCTGCCAGTTAAAACAAAGTTTGTAGTACGTAGAGATTACGTTGAGAAATAGTATATGAAAAATTCAGAGATTAAAGCTTTGTCTTTAGAAGAGCTGAAAGAGAAGCTTAATACGGAGCACACAACCATGCAGAACCTACGTTTCGCACATGCTATCTCTCCGTTAGAAAATCCGATGAAAATCCGTGAGACGAAGAAATCTATCGCTCGTCTGAATACTGAGATTCGTCGCCGTGAAATTGAAGCTAACTCTTAATACTTAATAGAAATCATGGAAGAGAGAAATCTTAGAAAAGAAAGAAGTGGTAAGGTTGTTAGCAACAAGATGGACAAGTCTATCACTGTGTTAGTGGAAAGCAGAATGAAACACCCGATCTACGGTAAATTCGTTAGCAAGTCCACCAAATTCATGGCTCATGACGAGAAAAACGAATGCAACATCGGTGATACCGTTCGCATTCAGGAGACGCGTCCTCTAAGCAAAACCAAGAACTGGCGTTTAGTAGAAATTATAGAAAGGGCGAAATAAAATGATACAGCAGGAATCAAGATTGAACGTAGCCGACAACAGTGGAGCTAAAGAAGTTCTTTGCATCCGTGTTTTAGGTGGTACAGGTAAGAAATACGCTTCTATCGGAGATAGAATCGTTGTAACTGTAAAGTCAGCCCTTTCTTCTGGTAACGTTAAAAAGGGAACTGTTTCGAAGGCAGTTATTGTAAGAACTAAGAAAGAAATCAGAAGAAAAGACGGTTCTTATATCCGTTTTGACGACAATGCCGCTGTACTTCTGAACGCTAACAACGAGCCGCGTGGTACACGTATCTTCGGACCAGTAGCGCGTGAGCTTCGTGAAAAGCAATTCATGAAAATTGTTTCGTTGGCACCTGAAGTTCTTTAATCATTAATTCAGACATCAAGATGAATAAGAAAAAACTTCATGTAAAAACTGGCGATACAGTAAAAGTAATTGCCGGTGACGACCGCGGAAAGACAGGCCGCATTACAGCTGTTAATATAGAGAAGCAAAGAGTAACTGTAGAGGGTATCAACATGGTGACAAAGCATGCTAAGCCTAGCGCCAAAAATCCTCAGGGCGGAATCTCTAAAATGGAAGCTCCTATTCACGCCAGCAATGTAGCTTTGGTAGACTCTAAATCAGGAGAAACTACTAAGGCAGGCAGAAGAAAAAACAGCGAAGGTAAAACAGAGCGTTATTCTAAAAAATCAGGAGAAGTAATCTAATATGGCAACTGCAAGATTTAAAGAAAAATATCAGAAGGAGGTTATACCTGCTCTGAAAGAGAAGTTCCAGTATAAGAACGTGATGCAGGTGCCTAAGATCACTAAGATCTCTATTAACAAAGGTATCGGCGCTGCTGTAGCTGACAAAAAACTGGTTGATATCGGGGTAGAAGAGCTTACAACTATTTCTGGACAGAAGGCTGTTGCTACAATTGCTAAGAAGTCAGTTTCAAACTTCAAGCTTCGTGAAGGAATGCCGATTGGTGCCCGCGTGACCCTTAGAGGTCAGCGTATGTACGAATTCATGGATCGCCTTTTGACAATCGCTCTCCCTCGTGTCCGTGACTTCAGAGGGGTTAACGATAAAGGTTTTGATGGTCGTGGTAACTATACACTAGGTGTTAAGGAGCAGATCATTTTCCCTGAAATCAGTATTGATAAAATCAAAGCCATTAGTGGTATGGATATTACCTTCGTAACTACTGCTCAGACAGATGAGGAGAGCTACGAGTTGCTTAAAGCGTTTGGTATGCCTTTCACTAATATTAAGAAATAAGAAAAATGGCTAAAGAAGCAGTAAAAGCGAGAGAGCTTAAAAGACAGAAATTAGTTGCTAAGTACGCTGCGAAGCGTGCAGAACTCAAAGCTAAAGGAGATTACGAAGGACTCGACAAGCTTCCTAAGAACTCTTCTCCTGTAAGACTACACAATCGTTGCAAGTTAACCGGAAGGCCACGTGGCTACATGAGAAAGTTCGGTATTTCTCGTGTTACTTTCAGAGAGCTTGCTTCTGCTGGTAAAATCCCTGGAGTAACAAAGTCCAGCTGGTAATTTTTTCTTAAGAAACTAAGAAAGAAGAAAAGATATTCCTATCTTTGCCGCTCGCTTAGAAAAAAGCAATCAAGATTTAAGTGATTCATAATGAACTCAGATCCAATAGCAGATTATTTAACTAGAGTGCGTAACGCCATCAAGGCAAACCACAGAGTAGTTGAAATACCATCTAGCAATATCAAGAAAGAGATAACAAAAGTATTGTACGACAAAGGATACATTCAAAGCTATAAGTTTGATGATTCTTCAGTACAAGGTACTATTAAGATCGCTCTGAAATACAATCCTACCACTAAGCAATCTGCTATTGTGAAACTTGAGAGGATTAGTAAGCCAGGGCTTCGCAAGTATACCGGAAATGACAGCTTGCCACGCGTTTTGAACGGGTTGGGTATTGCTATCCTGTCAACTTCCAAAGGTGTAATGACTGAAAAAGAAGCCAAATCACTGAATGTAGGTGGTGAGGTATTGTGTTACGTTTACTAATAGGAGGATAGACAATGTCACGTATAGGAAAATTGCCAATCACTCTGCCAAATAATGTTGAATTTGCTGTGGCAAAGGACAACGTTGTTACTGTAAAAGGTCCTAAAGGTTCACTTACAACGCCGATAGATAAAGACATTATTGTAAAGCAGGAGGAAAACCAAATTGTGGTGGAGCGTCCTACTGAGCAAAAGCGTCATAAAGCTATGCACGGTCTATACCGATCACTGATCAATAATATGGTTGTTGGTGTGAGCGAAGGCTACAAAGAACAATTAGAGCTAGTAGGTGTAGGTTATAAAGCGACTGTACAGGGTAATGTACTTGAGCTTGCGCTAGGTTACTCACACAATATCTTTGTTTCAATGCCTGCAGAAGTTACGGCTACTGCAGTAACAGAAAAAGGTAAGGCACCAGTTATTACGCTTGAAAGTAATGACAAGCAATTAATTGGCCAGGTAGCAGCTAAAATCAGATCACTACGCAAAATCGAGCCTTACAAAGGTAAAGGTATCCGTTTTGTAGGTGAAGTTGTAAGAAGAAAAGCTGGTAAGACAGCGTCTAAATAATCATCATCATGTCTGTTAATAAAGTATCAAGAAGACTTAGAATTAAAAGAAGTATCAGAAACAAGATTTCTGGTACTTCTGCCAGACCGAGATTATCTGTTTTTAGAAGCAATAAAGCTATCTATGCACAGTTGATCGATGACACTACAGGGAAAACTTTGGCGGCTGCCTCTTCTGCGAAGCTTGACGGTGTAACCAACGCTAATATTTCAGTGTCCAATCAGGTTGGAAAAGAAATAGGAGCTAAAGCTCTCGAGATGGGTATCTCTCAGGTGGTGTTTGACCGTTCTGGATACCTTTACCATGGTAACGTAAAATCATTGGCTGAAGGCGCTCGCGAGGCAGGCCTTAAATTCTAAGAATTATGTTGAAAAATAATATTCGTAGTGTAAAGGCTAGCGAGATCGAACTCAAAGAAAGAGTTGTTGCGATCAATCGTGTGGCTAAAGTTGTAAAAGGTGGTAGAAGATTTAGCTTCGCTGCAATCGTCGTAGTTGGAGACGGTAACGGTGTAGTTGGTTACGGACTTGGCAAAGCAAACGAAGTAACTGATGCTATTGCTAAAGGTATCGACGATGCTAAGAAGAACCTGGTAAAGGTTCCGCTTTATCATCACACTGTACCACATGCGATGGAAGGTAAATACTCAGGCGGTTTCGTACTTGTTAAACCTGCAGCTCCAGGTACTGGTGTAATTGCCGGTGGCGCAATGCGTGCTGTACTTGAGAGTGCTGGTATAAAGGATGTACTTTGTAAGTCTAAAGGTTCTTCTAATCCACATAACGTGGTAAAGGCGACATTTGATGCTCTGTCTAAAATGCGTGATCCTTTGGCCGTAGCTCAGCAGCGTGGTGTTAATTTGCAGAAAGTATTTAACGGTTAATTGAGATGGCTAAAGTAACAATCACACAAGTTAAAAGCATTATTGACAGACCAAAGAGCCAAAAGCTTACAATTCAAGCTTTAGGTCTTGGTAAAATCAATAAATCAGTAACTGTTGAGAAAACGCCTCAGATTGCTGGTATGATTAACAAGGTTCACAATTTAGTAGAAGTAAAGGACATTTAATATGTATTTGAATTCATTAAAACCTGCAGAAGGGTCTGTTAAGAACAGAAAGAGAATCGGCAGAGGAACTGGCTCAGGTAGAGGTGGAACTTCTACCAGAGGTCACAAAGGTGCCAAGTCTCGTTCAGGTTACTCGCAGAAGTCTGGTTTCGAAGGTGGCCAGATGCCACTCCAGAGGCGTGTTCCTAAGTTTGGTTTCAAAAACTTCAACAGAGTAGAGTATAAAGGAATAAATTTAGATGTTCTGGAGTCATTGGCTGCAGATACTAATGAAAAAGTTTTTAACTTTGATTTCTTCAAGGCACATGGTTTGGTGTCCAAGAATGACAAAGTTAAAATCTTAGGTAGAGGAGAGATTTCGAAAGCTGTAGAAGTACATGCTCATGCTTTTTCTCAGACTGCCATTTCATCCATCGAAAAAGCAGGCGGTAAAACAGTAGCCCTTTAATTTTTATGAAGAAGTTTATAACAACAATTAAGAACATTTTTGCTATTGATGATCTAAGGGTACGTATACTCAATACCTTAGGTTTTATAGCTATTTTCAGATTAGGTTCTTATGTTGTTCTTCCTGGTATAGATCCTAACCAGCTCAAGGCCAACACGGATGGTATATTCGGTCTGTTGGATACGTTCTTAGGTGGAGCATTTAGTAATGCTTCCATCTTTGCGTTGGGTATCATGCCATATATATCAGCTTCTATCGTATTACAACTGCTTACTATAGCCGTTCCTTATTTCCAAAAGATGCAGAAGGAGGGTGAGTCTGGTAGAAAGAAAATCAACCAAATCACCCGAGTTCTTACTATTATTATTACACTTGCTCAAGCAGTTGGCTTTGTTGCTACTATTAACAGCGAGGCGATTGTCATCAATACTACACTATTTACAATCAGTTCAATGATTGTATTGACTTCAGGTACCATATTCTGTATGTGGCTTGGAGAAAGAATAACAGACAAAGGTATAGGCAACGGTATATCAATGCTGATTATGATTGGCATTATCTCTCGTTTCCCTGGGGCTATTGTTGCTGAGGCACTATCAAAAGAATTGAATGGCGCATTGCTATTTATTTTCGAAATGATTGTCCTCTTCTTTGTAGTAATGTCTGTTGTCATGCTTACGCAAGCTGTCAGAAGAATTCCTGTGCAGTATGCAAAGCAAGTTGGAGGTAGTTCACTCTATAGTGGTCAGCGTCAGTTCATTCCACTGAAAGTAAATGCTGCTGGCGTAATGCCTATCATTTTCGCTCAATCACTTATGTTCTTGCCTTCTATGATTGCTTCAATCTGGGCAGATTCGAATGAAACAGCGAGTTATATTGGTGCTACATTCTCTGATTTCACTTCATGGCAGTATAATGTAGTGTTTGGTTTAATGATCCTGATATTTACTTATTTCTACACAGCGATTACTGTTAATCCGAACCAGATTGCAGACGATTTAAAGCGTAGCGGTGGGTTTGTGCCTGGCGTGAAACCTGGTCGTGCTACGTCTGAATATATTGACAATATTCTTACTAAAATAACGCTTCCTGGTGCTATCTATCTGGCCCTTGTTGCAATCTTTCCTGCAATCGCCATGCTATTTGGTGTAACCAGAGAGTTTGCTCAGTTCTACGGTGGTACATCGCTTATCATTATGGTTGGCGTAGTACTTGACACGCTGCAGCAAATTGAAAGTTATTTACTGATGCGTCATTATGATGGCATGATGAAATCTGGAAAGCTTAGAGGCAGAACAGAGAATATAGCCATGGTATCTTAATAAATGGTTTTTTACAAGACTGAAGAAGAAATAGAGCTAATTCGCCAGAGTGCTTTAATATTAAGTAAAGCACATGGCGAAATAGCTCTTCTTATAAAAGAAGGGGTATCTACCCTTGCATTGGATAAGCGAGCTGAAGAGTTCATTAGAGACAACGGCGCTGTCCCATCCTTTAAAAACTACAATGGCTTTCCATTTAGCCTTTGCATTTCGGTAAACTCTACTGTCGTGCATGGGATGCCGAGCAATTACGTTTTGAACGATGGCGACATAATTTCTGTTGACGGTGGTGTCTATTATAACGGTTTCCATAGCGACTGTGCTTATACTCATGCAGTTGGGAATGTTTCAGAAGATGTTGCTCATCTACTAAAAGTTACCAAAGAGTCCCTCTACATGGGTATTGAAAAAGCGATTATTGGGAACAGACTTGGTGACATTAGCCATGCTATTCAGACTCACGCTGAAGCCTCTAAATATGGTGTTGTTCGTGAGTTGGTTGGACACGGTATTGGTCGTAACTTGCATGAATCTCCAGAAGTTGCAAACTATGGAAAGCGTGGACAGGGTTTAAAACTGCAAAATGGTTTAGTACTTGCGATTGAGCCTATGGTTAATCTCGGTACCAGGTATATTATACAAGAAGAGGATGGATGGACAATCCGTACCCGCGATAATAAGCCTTCTGCTCATTTTGAGCACACAGTGGTTATAAGAAAAGATAAAGCAGAAGTGTTAACAACTTTTGATTATATAGATAAAGCTAAACAACAATAAATGGCGAAGCAGTCCTCTATCGAGCAAGACGGTACCATCATCGAAGCATTATCAAATGCAATGTTCCGGGTAGAGTTAGAAAATGGTCATCAGGTGGTCGCTCACATCTCAGGTAAAATGAGAATGAATTACATCAAAATTTTACCAGGTGACCGCGTTAAGTTAGAGATGTCACCCTATGATTTAACTAAAGGAAGAATTGTTTATCGTTATAAATAACTACAATGAAAGTCAAAGCATCAGTAAAAAAGAGAAGTGTTGACTGTAAGATTATCCGTCGCAAGGGTAAGCTTTACGTTATCAACAAAAAAAATCCAAGATATAAACAAAGACAAGGATAATTATTAATTATGGCAAGAATAGCAGGAGTTGATATTCCGGACAACAAAAGAGGAGAGATCTCTTTGACTTACATTTTTGGTATAGGTCGTAATCTCTCTGTGCAAATCCTAAACAAAGCCGGGGTGGATCTTGACAAAAAGGTGAAAGACTGGACCGAAGATGAAGCTAATGAGATCAGAAATATCATTGCAGCTGAGATCAAAACAGAAGGTGTTCTGAGATCAGAAGTGCAATTGCATATTAAGCGTCTTCTTGATATTGGCTGCTACCGTGGTTTGAGACACCGTAAAGGTCTACCTGTACGAGGTCAGCGCACGAAAAATAACTCACGCACCAGAAAAGGTAAGCGTAAGACAGTAGCAAACAAGAAGAAAGCTTCTAAATAACTTTTGATCATGGCTCAGAAAAGAAAAGACAAAGCTAAGAAGCGTGTTGTAATTGTTGAATCAACAGGCCAGGTACACATCAAAGCTTCTTTCAACAATATCATTATCTCAGTAACCAATAACGCAGGACAAGTTATCTCTTGGGCTTCTGCTGGTAAAATGGGTTTTAAAGGTTCTAAAAAGAACACTCCTTACGCTGCACAAATGGCAGCTTCAGATTGCGCAAAGGTTGCTTATGACCTGGGTATGCGTAAAGCTGAGGTTTTCGTTAAAGGTCCTGGTGCAGGTAGAGAGTCCGCCATCCGTACTGTACAGAATACTGGCATCGAAGTAACAACTATTAAAGATGTTACGCCACTCCCTCACAACGGATGTCGTCCTCCTAAACGCAGAAGAGTTTAATTAGTAATTCAGATTAAATAAAATGGCAAGATATACTGGTCCTAAAAGCAAAATCTCCAGAAAGTTTAATGAGGAGATTTTCGGCCCAAGCAAAGCATTAAAAAAGAAAAGCTATCCTCCAGGGCAGCACGGCCGTGGTCGTCGTAAGAAGCAGTCTGAGTACGCGCTTCAGCTGACAGAAAAGCAAAAAGCCAAATTCATTTATGGTATGCTGGAGAAGCAATTTGCAAATCTGTTTGAGAAAGCTGCCAGAAAAGGTGGTGTAACTGGTGAGCAATTTTTGACTCTGTTGGAGTCAAGACTTGACAACACAGTTTACAGATTGGGAATTGCTCCAACAAGAAGAGCTGCTCGTCAGCTTGTATTGCACAAGCATATCACTGTTAACGGTGAGATTGTAAACATACCTTCATATAGCTTAAAAGTTGGTGATACGGTAGCTGTTAGAGAGAAATCTAAATCTCTAGAAGCAATTACTACTAGCTTAAGTGTTCGTAATGCACGTGCATTTAGCTGGTTAGAGTGGGACGGAGCCGAGATGGTTGGTAAATTTGTGTCTGCGCCTCAGCGTGACCAGATCCCTGAGAAAATTCAGGAGCAGCTGATCGTAGAGTTCTACTCTAAGTAAGCCCCGCTTAATCAATTTTTAACCTTTAACACTGCAAGTATGTCAATATTAGCATTTCAAATGCCAGAGAAAGTTGTGATGGAAAAAGCCGACGACTTTCATGGTTTATTTGAATTCAAGCCGCTTGAAAAAGGTTACGGAGTAACCATCGGTAATGCTCTGCGAAGAATTTTGCTTTCTTCTCTGGAAGGATTCGCAATTACTAGCGTTCGCATACCTGGTGTACTGCATGAGTTCTCGTCTGTTGAAGGCGTAGTGGAGGATGTATCTGATATTATCCTCAACCTGAAAATGGTTCGTTTCAAAAAAATCAGTGAAGTTATCGATGATAAAATTACTGTTTCCATTTCAGGTCAGGATAAGTTTGTAGCTGGCGATATTAGCAAGTTTTCTACAAGCTTCGAGGTGCTAAACCCAGAGTTGGTAATTTGCAACCTGGATAAGAACATGACACTGGAAGTTGAGCTGACTATTCAGAAAGGACGTGGCTACGTTCCTGCTGAGGAGAACAAGCCAGCAGACCAGGTGTTTGGTCTTATTCCGATCGATGCTATCTTCACGCCGATCAAGAATGTGAAGTTTAGTGTAGAGAATACACGTGTGGAGCAGAAGACTGACTATGAAAAGCTAGTGCTTGACCTACAGACTGATGGTTCCATTCATCCGGAAGATGCTTTGAAAGGTGCTGCCAACATTTTGATACAGCACTTCATGCTCTTCTCTGACAACACAATGACTTTTGAAACAGCTAAACCTGAAGAAGAAGAAGCTGTGGATGAAGAACTGCTGCATATGCGTAAAGTACTGAAGACTTCTCTTCAGGATATGGATCTTTCAGTTAGAGCGTACAACTGTCTTAAGGCTGCCGACATCAAAACGCTTGGCGACCTGGTACAGCTTGATATCTCTGATATGATGAAGTTCCGTAACTTTGGTAAGAAGTCTTTGACAGAGCTTGAGAATCTGGTGCAAGAGAAAGGCCTGACATTTGGTATGGACCTCTCTAAGTATAAATTAGAAGAAGATTAATAATCCTGCGGCATAATTCCCGATCCCCGGGTGGGTTGATCGACGGTATGCACGTGCACAATCAAAAATAATGAGACACGGTAAAAAATTTAATCACTTAGGAAGAACCGCTTCGCACCGTAAAGCAATGCTGTCAAATATGGCTGCTTCGCTTATCCTGCACAAGCGTCTTTCTACGACAGTAGCCAAAGCAAAAGCACTACGCAAGTATGTGGAGCCTCTACTGACAAAATCTAAAAACGACACTACTCACTCAAGAAGAACTGTTTTTGCTTATCTGCAAGACAAGGATTCTGTGAAAGAGTTGTTCGACGAAGTAGCTGTAAAAATTGCTAACAGACCTGGTGGCTACACTCGTATCTTGAAGACTGGTTACAGACTTGGTGACAATGCTGAAATGTGTGTGATCGAACTTGTTGATTACAACGAAGATATGCTGACTACAACAGGTACTGCCGGTGGTGCGAAGAAAACTCGTCGTCGTACTTCTTCTAAGAAAAAAGGCGCTGAGTCTACTGAGGCTTCAACTCCTGCAACTCCAGATGCAGTGGGTACTAAAGAAGAAACAAAAGATGCTGAATAAGCTTCATTTGTGAAATATTACAAAGGGACATGACGGAAGTCGTGTCCCTTTTTTATTTTTGTATCAAATTATCAAAATGAAGAAACACACAACTTCCGAAGCTATTCTTTTATTGCAAGATGGTACCGTCTTTACAGGCAAGAGCCTGGGACGTATTGGTACGACAGGTGGTGAGTTATGCTTTAACACAGGTATGACTGGTTATCAGGAAATCTTTACAGATCCTTCTTACTACGGTCAGTTAGTTGTCACCACGTTTTCGCATATAGGCAATTATGGTGTACAGCCTGATGAGGTAGAATCGGATAAAGTGCAGATCAATGGGCTTGTATGTAAAGAATTCTCTCATTTCTTTTCTCGTAAGCAAGCAGAAGGTTCTCTGCAGGATTATTTTGAAAAAGCAGGTATCGTTGGGATCTGTGAAATCGACACCCGTGCCCTGGTGCGTCACATACGTGATAAAGGTGCCATGAACGGTATCGTCTCTTCTGAAACTACTGATGTGACAGCTTTGAAGCAAAGACTGGCCGAGGTACCCTCTATGGATGGACTTGAACTTTCGTCGCATGTAAGCACATCAGAGGTATACCATATGAAGCCTGAGGAGGTGAAGTATAAAGTGGCTGTGCTAGATCTCGGTGTGAAGCGTAATAGTTTGCATAACTTGGTGTCGCGTGGGTGTGAAGTAAAGGTATTCCCATATGACACGCCTTTTGAAGAAATGGAGAAGTGGAACCCCGATGGGTACTTCATTTCAAACGGACCTGGCGATCCTGCTGCAACAATCATTGCTATTAACAGTGTGAAGCAAATACTGGATAAGAGCAGACCGATGTTTGGTATTTGTATGGGGCATCAGATGCTGGCGCAGGCCAATGGTATTGCGACCTACAAGATGCACAACGGTCATAGAGGATTGAACCACCCTGTGAAAAACCTGATCACGGGTCTGAGTGAGATCACTTCCCAAAACCACGGCTTTGTGGTAGATTCAGAACAGCTGAAAAACCATCCGGACGTAGAAGTGACACATATCAACCTAAACGATAACACCGTGGAAGGTATACGCATGAAGACGAAGCCAGCGTTCTCGGTACAGTATCACCCAGAATCTTCTCCGGGCCCACACGATTCCGTATACCTGTTCGATGATTTTATCGCCCTGCTAGAACAAAACAAGTAAAACTATATAAAAACAAACCGATGAGCATAATTACAGATATTAAAGCCCGCCAGATCTTTGATTCAAGAGGCAACCCGACAGTGGAAGTTGATGTGTTTACAGAGAGCGGCGTGTTAGGCCGTGCTGCTGTTCCTTCAGGCGCTTCTACGGGTGTGCACGAGGCTATTGAACTTCGCGATGGTGATAAAGGCAGATACATGGGCAAAGGTGTTCTGCAGGCCGTTCAGAATGTAAATGATAAAATAGCTGAAGAGCTTGTCGGATTTCCGGTGTTTGAGCAGAATCTGCTCGACAAGATCATGATTGAACTGGATGGCACCGAGAACAAAGGCAACCTGGGAGCTAATGCTATTCTGGGTGTTTCGCTGGCAATTGCTCGTGCCGCTGCACAGGAACTAGGTATGCCGCTATACCGCTACGTAGGTGGTGTAAATGCTAACACACTGCCTGTACCGATGATGAACATCCTGAACGGTGGTAGCCATGCCGACAACGCGATCGACTTCCAGGAGTTCATGATCATGCCGGTTGGTGCACCCTCTTTCTCAGAGGCACTACGTATGGGCTCGGAAGTGTTCCATCACTTGAAGAATGTACTCAAGAAGAAAGGCCTTTCTACGAACGTAGGTGATGAGGGTGGTTTTGCTCCGAACATTGCTTCTAACGTAGAGGCGATTGAAGTGGTACTACAGGCGATTGAGGCGGCAGGTTACAAGCCAGGCGACGACATGATGATCGCGATGGATGCTGCCAGCTCTGAATTTTACGATAAGTCTACCGGACTCTATACTTTCAAGAAGTCTACTGGCGATAAGCTGACGTCTTCTGAAATGGTGAGTTACTGGAAAGAGTGGACGGAGAAGTACCCGATCGCTTCGATTGAAGATGGTATGGACGAAGATGACTGGAAAGGCTGGAAAGAGTTGACTGAGTCAATCGGTAGCAAAGTACAGTTGGTAGGTGATGACCTGTTTGTGACGAACGTGAACCGTCTGCAGCAAGGTATAGACCAGGGCGTAGCCAACTCTATCCTGATCAAGGTGAACCAGATTGGTACACTTACTGAAACTATCAATGCTATTAACCTGGGCCTGCGCCACGGGTATAAGAGTGTGATGTCGCACCGCTCAGGTGAAACGGAAGATAACACGATTGCCGACCTGGCAGTGGCACTTAACACAGGCCAGATCAAGACTGGTTCGGCTTCGCGCTCTGACCGTATGGCTAAGTACAACCAATTGCTCCGCATTGAAGAGGAACTCGGTGAAGTAGCATATTACCCGGGAAAGAAGTTCTAACGAACGTCATGAAAATATTTTAGGCATAAGGCTGTGGGTTTATGACTCACAGCCTTATTTTTGTGTAAAGCCCTCAGTGTAATATCTATAGTCTTCTATATATGCTAAATCGGATACCTAAATTTGTTCGCAGTTTCTATTTCATAACAGGTATGCTGTTTTTGGTGTGGATGTTATTTTTCGACTCAAACGATTTTATTACGCAGTACCGCATGAGCAGGGAGTTGCGCAATAAAGAGAAAGACAAGGAGTACTACCTGGAAAAGATGGCCGAAGTGCAGCAGGACCGTGAGGAACTGATGGGTAACCCAGAACTGCTCGAGAAATTTGCCAGAGAGAAATACCTGATGAAGCGTCCAAGTGAGGACGTGTTTATTGTTGTGCCCAAGAAAGTGAAATAAGGTATAGATCCACAGATGGATGTGCAGAAAGCTGTTTTATAGGAACAGCTTTCTGCATTTATAGCCCATTAGAGCACAAAAGTCATTAATGTCATAGCAATGACGTAGAAAAACCGCAAGCCTGCATTATACTTTTACTGTAGTATTGAGAAACAAACCCGAAGACACCATGAAGCAGTCAGGAAACAAGATTCTCGAAATACGAAAGCGAAAAGGTCTGAGCCAGGAGGAGCTATCCGAGATGGCAGGTATAAGCCTGCGGACTTTGCAGCGTCTAGAGAAAGGAGAAACCGAACCACGCGGCTATACCTTGAAATCCATCTGCCGGGCACTTGGTATAGATGTAGAGGAGGTATACGACTACAGCAAGGAGCCAGATAAAAGTGTGTTGCTGTTGATGCACTTGTCAGTACTGTCGTATTTGTTAATGCCGCTCGGCAATCTCATTTTTCCGTTGATCATCTGGATAACACAGAAAAAGAAAGTGCTCCGTGTGCAGGAGCAGGGTATCAGCCTGTTGAATTTTCAGATCACGTGGTCTTTACTCACTTATCCGCTGATAATAGTTATGGGGTGGATGAAAATTATGCATTATCCTGGCTGGTGGTATGTGTTTGTTACCTACATCGTGCTGTACTTCCTCAATGCGCTCAATGTTGTCAGAGTATGCTGGCTGATCAGCAAGGAAACGACACACGATCCTTACCCATTCTCGTTTAACATATTAAAGGCATAAGTCCGGGTATCAGGTATAAACCTGTTCCATGTCCACACCTCCCCTTATTTTTTCGTAACTTTGCGTATAGCGCTGCCCAGGTATAGGGCGGCCTCACTAACGTATACAAACATGGCAAAAGTTGCGATAAACCTTTCTACAGGAGCCCTCCAGCAGGAAGAGGTAATTGTAGGTATAGACCTCGGGACTACCAACAGCCTGGTAGCCTATATACATCCCGAATCCAAAAAACCAGTTGCTATAAACGACCTAGGTCGCGGTACCATTGTGCCTTCCGTTGTGCATTTCACCCAGAGCGGAGAGACGATTATTGGCACGGAAGCGAAAGACTACCTGACCACCGATCCTGCCAACACCATTTACTCTGTGAAGCGCCTGCTGGGCAAATCCTACAAAGACCTGGGTGAGCACAAAGATTATTTCGGCTACAAGATTATTGATGATGATAGCGAGGGGCTGGTGAAAATCAGGGTAGGAGATAAGTTTTACTCACCGATCGAGCTGTCGGCAGAGATACTGAAAGAGCTGCGTGAGCGTGCTGAACATGCCCTGAAAACTCCGGTAAACAGAGCGGTGATCACAGTGCCGGCTTATTTCAACGACTCCCAGCGCCAGGCTACCCGCGATGCCGGCAAACTGGCTGGTCTGGAAGTACTGCGTATCGTAAACGAGCCGACTGCTGCCTCGCTTGCCTACGGTATAGGTATAGATCCTTCAGAAGAGAAGACCATTGCCGTGTACGACCTCGGTGGCGGTACTTTTGACATCTCTATCCTGAGCCTGCACCAGGGTATATTTGAGGTGCTTTCCACGCACGGCGATACCTACCTGGGCGGCGACGACATGGACCGGGCCATAATCAACTACTGGATTCAGGAAAACCAATTGGTAGCAGATACCCTGAACCAGGACAAAAAACTACAGCAGGAACTGCGCCTGAAAGCTGAGGAAGCCAAGAAAGCGCTGAGTCAGCAGCAGATCTACACCAGTAAGGTGAACGGCACAATAGAATGCGGCATCACACGGCACAAGTTTGAGGAGTTGATTGCCCCGATCGTAGCCAAGACCATTGACAGTTGCCGACAGGCAATGGGCGATGCCAAATTAAAGGCGGAGCAGATTGATGCCGTGATCATGGTGGGAGGTTCTACCCGTGTGCCACTGGTATACGAAGCGGTATCCGAATTTTTTGGAAAACCTGCGAACATTTCCCTCAATCCTGATGAAGTTGTTTCCCTGGGAGCCGCCATCCAGGCCGATATCCTAGCCGGTAACCGCAAAGACATCCTTCTGCTGGACGTCACGCCGCTCACGCTAGGTATAGAAACCATGGGCGGACTGATGGACTCGATCATCCCACGCAACTCCAAAATTCCCACCAAAGCCGGACGCCAGTACACTACATCTGTAGACGGGCAGGTGAACATGAAGATATCCGTTTACCAGGGCGAGCGCGATCTCGTGAAGGAAAACCGAAAATTAGCCGAGTTCGACCTGAAAGGTATACCGGCCATGCCGGCAGGCTTCCCGAAAGTGGATGTGAACTTTATACTTAACGCCGATGGTATCCTGAAAGTAGAAGCGCTTGAACTACGCTCGGGTGTACGCCAGGAGGTAGAGGTGAAGCCACAGTACGGCCTGACGGATTCGCAGGTAGAGCAGATGCTGATGGACTCGATTACGCACGCACGCGAAGACGTATCGGCACGTATGGTGATTGAAGCACGCACTACAGCCGAGCAGATGCTCTACCAGGTGGAGCGTTTCGTGGAGAAAAATGGCCAACACCTGACTGAAGACGAAATAAACCTGACACGCGAGAATCTGCAAAAGCTGCGCGATGTGCTGCCGAGCGGCGACAAAGATCAGATTCTGAAAGCAGTGGATACTTTAGAAGAGCAGACCAGCCCGTTTGCGGAGCGCGTGATGCAAATCTCCATTAAGCAAGCCATGGCAGGTAAGAAAATAGAGTAGGCTATATCTGTTGCCTATACCTGAAAAGAGAAGAGCTGACCCTGGTGGCCAGCTCTTCTCTTTTTTATTGACTAAGCGAATGCAATGCGTCGAGCAAGGTATAATTCAGGTATAGCAGCGTAATAGCCACAGTCACCCCGACGAGCACACCGGCATAAGGCTCGTCTTGTTCGCGCACGCCTTTGATGCCCCAGTATACATAAGCGACCAAGGCGAGTACACCATAAATAAGCAGCAGCACAGGTATAGCAATCAATACCGACTCTGATACAAGTCGCCAGAAATAATTGAAACCGATCCAGGCCACATTCAGCGTCCAGGCCACGATCAGCATCAGAATGCTTTGCCGCGTAGAGCCCAGCCCAAGCACCCGGAACAAGGCTATACCTTTATCGGTCGGCATCGCTTAAAATTTTACGCCAAACTTTTTACCGACTTCTGACAGGTCTTTCTCCACGGGCGGCAACAGCGGTATACCTTTCTGCAGGCGTCTGGCTGTCATGATGCGCTCCGGGTCGCCAGGTATAAGCACGGCTTTATGGCCACGCTTTACATGCGCGTTACGGAAGGCTGTGATCCAGTTGTCCATGTGCTGCTTAAACTCGTCGGCCGGGCGGAAAGCGTCGATGCGCATCGCTCCGAAGAAATGCCCTATACCTTGGCCAACCGGGTCGGCAGGAGGAGCCAGGAAGCTTACAAAAGGCGGTACCCAAGGGCCATAGTTGGCGCCTGACAGCACACCCGAAAAAATATCAACAATTGAACCAAGTGCATAACCTTTGTGGCTACCACGGTTTTTAGTGCTACCCAGTGGGAGCAAGGCCCCGCCTGACTGTACTTCAAAGGCGTTGGTAGAGCCCAGCCCTGTAGCCGTTTGTACCCATCCGCTCGGTGTTTTCTTTTGCTTGCGCTGCAGGATTTCCAGTTTGCCGTTGGCGGCAGTGGTCGTGGCCAGATCGGCTACAAAAGGCGGCTGCTCGTTGGCAGGCACGGCTACCGCAATCGGGTTGGTGCCCAGCATGCGCTGCGTCGAGTAGGTAGGGGCCACCAGCGGACTGGCATTCGTCATAGCCATTCCGATCATATCGCGCTGCAGGGCCTGCATGGCATGGTAGCCTGCTATACCGAAGTGGTTTGAGTTTCGCACCGACACCCAGCCTGAGCCTACATTCTCTGCCTTCTTCATCGCAATTTCCATGGCGCGTGGCGCTACCACCAGGCCAAGTCCGGCGTCACCGTCTACTGTAGCAGTGCTGGGCGTTTCGTGCACGATGGAAATGGTGGGTTTCGGATTGATGCGGCCGGCTTCCCAAAGGCGAATGTAGCCGCTCAATCGGGCCACGCCGTGGGAGTCTACGCCGCGCAGGTCAGCTTCTAGCAAAACTTGGGTCGCTAGCTGTGCATCATCCAAAGAACAGCCTATGTTCAGGAAAATCTCGCGGGTGAAGTCAAAGAGGTGTCGATATGGGTACATAGTAATCAGATTAGGGCCGCAAATTAAAAAATTATCGGGCCAATGCCTCGCAATTTGGCCAGCGATTATCCTTCACGGAAATTATACCTTTGAGCACCATTTATATACCCTTTTTTCTATACTTTCGGAGTTTGGTAAAAACTGGAATAGATTTTGACTTGGCCAATGTAGGCTAAAACGATACGATTATGAAAAGAGCGCTACTTCTGATCTGGATATTCACAGCAGCTGTTGCTGTACAGGCACAAAGCCGGCTTGTGTTTAACGAAGTTGTACCTGTATCCTTCCTTTTCAGGCAGGAGGCGGCTGGCAATAGCAGTCAGGTAAACAGCAATAAAATGATACAGCTGCTAACAGAAGGCGGCACGACGGCCAGCAAAACCGGCGGGCGACCTAGCCGCAAGCCTGAGTTTGTAGTGCGATTGGAGCAGCAGGCTCGCATTGCCAAAGCCGGCGACCAGTTGCAGCTCAAGGTACAGCTACAGCAGGTTAGCGTGAGCGGCGATGTGCATTACCGTGGTTTCGACCTGGGGAATGTGCTCCTGCCAGAACAGGCCAAGATGACGGTACGTTTGCTCAACAGTCAGCAGAAGGAAGTAAAGCGCTACAGCCTGCCTGCCCTAAACTTGAAGCCAGGCGGCATCGTGGCGCTGGAAACCTCTGTGCCGGATACTGCCAACAGCGAGGGCTATACCTTAAAAGTGGATGGTCTGGAGCTGGTGTATACTCACACCGATGTGCAGGAACTGGAAGCGCGGATTCGCCTGATCAAAGACTATTATGCCGCCGATGCCACGCTGAACAAAATGCTGCAGGATGCAACTTTGGTAAAGGCAGATGATGTAGATCGCATCAAGCAGCAGGACCAGCGCCTGCGCGATATGGAAGAAATGTTGGAAAAACTCCAGGACAAGCGCTTTGCTGACAAGTTGAGTCTGAACCAGTATGACCCGCAGCGCTTTGTGGCTAGGTCAAACCAACTGAACCAGTTGCTGAAAGAGCGTCGCAAAGCCATGAACCATACTCTGGCTACCCTTGACCAGCAATTTTATAACAGAGGCATCAGCCTGATGAGCCGCAACAACCTGGCGGCTGCAAGTACTTATTTTGTGAAATCGCTGGAAGTGAACCCACGCTTTGCGCCTGCGCACCTGCAACTGGCCCGCCTGGATTTCATGAGCGGTAATTTGCACGAAGCAGCCGGCCGTACCCGCGACATCCTCACCCAAATGCGTGTAGACCCTGAAACCCAGCAGATGGCGCTAGGGCTGGCGCACGATATCTACAGTTCGTTCATGGCAGAAGGTCATGCCCACAACGGCCGCGGCGATTACCGTAGTGCCGTAGCCGCTTATGCTGATGCCCGCGAACTGTGCAGCACCCTGGGCGGACTGCGCTGCAACATGCCCGCCCTGAACGACGGCGAAGGCCGTGCCGTGTATGGTTTTTACCGTGGTGTAGTGGAAGAGGGCAAGCGTGCCCTGAGCAGTGGCAACCTGGTGCAGGCTGAGCAGCTGGCCGACGAAGCCTATACCTTCCAGCGCCAGTACGACTACCTGTTGCACGACGCGACCGAAGCAGCAGAGCTACTGGGGCAAGTGAAATACCAGTATTATGTGCAGCACATCGACAAAGGCCGTCAGGCCATGAAGTCAAAAGATTACCGCTATGCGCTGGAGCAGTTTGAATCGGCATTGGCGCTGGAGCAGGGCTATACCTTTCAGCCTGTGCGGGAGCTTAGTGGCTTGTTGCAGCAGGCGGCCAAGCCTGTGCTGCTGAGTCAGCTGGCAGAGGGCTATACCCTGGCTATGAACAATCGGTTGAGTGATGCCAGAACTGTAGCCAGCACGGCTGAGAATATGCGCAGCCGTTACGCCCTGGAGCGTGATACCGAAGTGCAGGCCAGGTATGTAGAGTTGCGCGATCGCATCTTCACGCAGGAGTGTCTGAATGTGCAGGCCGATTACGACCGTCACTACCAGAATGCACAGGCGCTGGTGCAGGAAAAGAAATTCATTGCTGCCGACCAAGCCTATCAGGCTGCTATCAATGCTGCGGGGACGAAAGTGACGTGTATCATCGCTACTTTTACCGCCGAAGATGGCCGTGTCACCATTGCCGATGCCGCAGCCTACCAGCGCATGCTTGAAGAGGCAAACCGGATAGTAAAAACTGGTCGCTATACCGATGCGATACAACGATACAACGATGCCGAACAGCTATACCTGAGTAAAACAGTTGCTCGTTTTGGTCTGGACCATATTTCGCTTTACAACTTCGCCAAGGAGCAAAGCCAGTTGGCCTTCACCGCGAGTGTGGTAGATCATTTCACCAGCATCCATCAGGAAAAAGCTGCGCTACAACTGCTCACCAACCTGCTCGACCAAGGCTATTCCAAAGGCAAAACCAAGAAAGTTCAGCAGCAGCTAGGTATACAGTTGGCGATACTTGACGTGAGCAGCGGCCAGACCGAAGCAGCCAAGGTAATGGCTGCCAGCTATACCCAGGGAGACAAGAAACTGAAGCAGCTTGGCAAGGCCTACGAAAAAGAGCGTAAGAAACTGGCGAAAGGGTAAGCTATATCTGAGCGCATTATCAACAATGAAAAAGCCTGCTAATTAAGCAGGCTTTTTTGTTTCCGTATAGGTATAGCGGTTTACTTCAGCTGCATGTTATCGAGCCAGATGACATACTCCTGCTTGTCTGCATCGTATCGGAAACCGTAGCGGGTAGGGTAGTAGAGGTTCTTCAGCTGAAACTCTTCCGGCTGCTTCAGTTCAAAAGTATCATCTGGCTTCGACTGCAGGTATTCTACTGTATACATCGGCTCGAAAAAGATGACGCGGCCATCATAAGAACCGTAAATCATGGTTTGGGTAAATTCCTCACCTTTCAGTTCAGGGCTATACCTGTCAACCCAGTGCTTGCCCATTTGCGGCACGTTCACCTGCACATCAATATAGTCAGCCGGCAGAAAACGGGGAGCCGGAGTCATGACAAGTTTAGGGTCGCTGGCTTCGTCGCCAATGGCCTTGCGCTCGTCTGAGGAGATCATGTAGAAGTGTGCATCAAAGTGAGGCAGTTCATACAGGGCAGGCGGATGGCCCATCGGGTTCCAATCCATCACGATGTGGTTGAAAGGCGTCTGGCGAGTAATCTCTTCTGGCAATTCCATTTCATAATAGATCATGTGCCCATGCCCATGCGAGTCGTCTTCCTGCGGGAGTGTGCTCACGGCGCTTTCCGAAATGTTTACACCAACAGCAGCCGGATTGCCATCGGCATCAAAAGTAGCCCAACTATAGGCCGTGCCTTCCCCTACACTGATGCGCTTGCCATACACCGTCTGGTTTGCCAGGGGCGATGACTCCTCCTTGTGGTCATCACAACCCGAGAGCAGCAGGACGAGCGAAAGCATGAAACCGATTGGGGATATTTGTTTAAGAAGCATTTTGGTCATTATAATTTGAGTAGCGCGCAATTTACGCTCTTTTAGAACTTTCTTCGTGTAGCACTTTTTGCAGTACGCCTTCTTTTAAAGCGTAAGCTGATACACGGATCTCCTGCAGGGTATAGGTTTCGAGCACGAAATCGACCAGTATACTTGCCAGCACGATCATATCCACCCGCATCTCCAACATGCCAGGTATAGCCAGGCGCTCGTCGTGGGTTTTATGCAGCAGATCCTGGTGTATTTTGTAGTAGTCGGCTATCTGAAGCGAGGAGGCAGCAGGAGGGTTCAGCTGGCGTGAGTTGTTGCCATGGCGCAGGGCATCAATGTCGCAGAGGGTGTCGAACGTGCCGGATGCACCTACCAGCCGGGAGGGCTTATACCTGGCCACGGCCTCGGTGAGGGGTTGGAGCATACGGGCAAGGTAACTTTTTTCGGCTTCCACCTGCGCAACAGGTATAGGGTCTTGGGTAAAGAACTTGTCCATGAGTCGCTGGGCCCCCAATTCGAAGCTTTGTTTCCAGAAAACCTCCTGATTGTTGCAGAGGATAAACTCTACGCTGCCGCCACCAATGTCCATGATGAGGGCTGTTTGCTCGTCGAGTACACCCGCCGAACGCACGCCAAGGTATATTAGTTCTGCCTCGCGGTCGCCGTCAATGACCTCTACCTGTATGTCGGTTTCCTTGAAAATATCTTTGATAAAGTCATCGCCGTTGCTGGCGTTGCGCACCATGCTGGTCGCCATGGCCCGCACCGTTTCCACACTGTACTCGTCAATTTGCTTCCGGAACTCCCGCAATGTTTTCAATGCCCGTTCGTAAGCCTCCGGCGCAATAGCTCCCTTGCTGATGCCGCCCTGCCCAAGCCGAACCGGCAATTTGGTCTTAACAAAGTCTGTACGGTTACCACTTTCATCTACCTCGGTGATGAGGAGATGAAAGGTATTGGTGCCCATGTCGATGAGTGCGAGGCGTTTGGTCATAGGGGAGGAAGATTGTACTACAAAAGAAATAGCCGAAGGCTGCTTAGGTATAGGACCTTGAATATAAGTATGTTAAATTGTTAATCTATTTAAGCTCTTTTGTGGCAGCATCGAAATAAAAATTTTTACCTGTATTCTTTTTATAATTATTAAGTGATCTAAGTGGGATAAAATTTGAGTTAATTTCCTTTAAGGGAACTATGAAGAGTTCTTCAGGGCCGCCACCCGTTCCCTTAACACCTATAACAATAAATACAGGTATATCTCTTTTGCTCTCAAAGCTTTGATATCTTTTGAATTGTTCTGGAGTTCCAAATTCGATTCCTCCTTTATAAAAGTTGCTCCTCCATTTGCACTCGACAGCAAATTCTGAACTTTTCCCCTTATAAGAATGCTCTAAAAGTAAGTCGGGGTGCTGAGTTGTTTGAGCATATCTCCCGGTTACATACTTATCGCCAGCCCACTCTTTAATTTTGAAAAATCTTTTGTCGAACTTCTGCACAACATATTTTTCAAAATCATCGCCGCTCCTTTTATTAACATCAATAATCTCTGTTTCTGCAGTACCTGATGTCGTTATTCTATTTTCGATATCCTTGATAATTACATTGTAGTCAAGACCTCGGGTGTTTGCAATATCTTTAATTATGTTTCTCTCATTTGATGTAAGAACTCCATCAGCAATGGCCATTTCAATAACTTTCTCAAGTTCGTTTTTTGAATTAGTATTAGGCTCGGACTTAACGACTGCATCCGAAGAAGGTGGACTGCTAGATTGTGTAGTAGCGGCTGTGTCTGGTATTGTATCAGTAGTAGCCATGACCTGTTTTTTTTCTTCTACAGGTTCCTTTGAAGAAGAGTAAGTAAAATAGCCAGCAATAAAACAAACAACTCCTATAATCATTAATGCCATACCCATCATTTTTTTCATGTTCTACAACTGAATATATTGTTCTATTATTTAAAATTACATAGATAGAGATACTCGTACTATGTATTTTCAGTTGCAAAATCAGCATTAGCGTAAGATTGGAAACATAGAGTAGGCATCGGATTCCCTTCCGAATAAAATCAAAAAACGTCCCCGCCTCCAACTGCCGTTCCCCTCTATCCTGCAGGTATAGCCTGCCTTAAACTACCATTTCGCAGCCGAAGCCAGACTAATTCAGATCAAGGGTATATCATCAAAAACACGAAAGCGAACAGGTTAACCAGGAGCACAACACCGTACACAATATTGGTCTTACCGCCGCTCAGCGACAGCATTACCGTAAATACGGACAACCCCAGTAGGATAATGGATTTGATGTCGAGCCCCAGGATAACGGGAATATCGTAGTAAATGCAAACCACGGCTACACTCGGAATTGTTAAACCGATACTTGCCAGGGCCGAGCCAAGCGACAGGTTTATACTGGTTTGCAATCTGTTTTTTCTGGCAGCATTGATGGCGGCTATACCTTCTGGCAAGAGAATGATGCCTGCAATGACAATACCCACCAATGTTTTTGGAAGATTGTAGCTCGTAATAATACTTTCGATAGTAGGGGAGAGCGTTTTTGCCAGTAGCACAACAATTCCTAAGCAAACAATAAGAAACAGCAGACTGATCATAAACACCCGCTTACTGATGATAATGGGCACCGCTTTTTCTTCATCTTCGTCCTTGCCAACCGTCAGGAAATACTGGCGGTATTTTCTGGTCTGCGCAAACAGGAAGCATCCGTAAATAACCAGACAGGCAAGAGAGGCAAAAACTAGCTGAGGGGTAGAGTAATAAGCACCGGAAACACTCTCGGTAAAAGTAGGGAACACGAGCGTGAATACGACAATGGAAATAAGCGAAACCAGGGCGATGGTAACAGAGGGTTTGGAAAAGTCCTGTTCATAATGCTTCAAGCTTCCGATCAGCAGGCAAAGCCCGACTATACCGTTAAGTATTAGCATGGTGGCGGCATATACCGTGTCTCTGGCCAGCGAAGCCGCTGCCTGTCCTTCTGTCATCATCAGCGAGACGATGATCGAAACTTCAATAACTGTAATAGATATAGCCAGGATAATGGTACCGTAAGGCTCACCAACTTTTTCAGCGATCACTTCAGAGTGATGCACTGCTGCCATCACACTGAAAATAAGGAGTATGGTTGCTATTATCTGAAATGAGTTGCTATTGTTAATAAGCCCGGAAAAGAAAAGTATCCAGGCTAGCACCGGGATGATAGTGGTCCACTGAAGTATTGACCTCATCGTGTATAAATTAGGTATAGGTATGGTTAATGATTTTTCAAAATGTTTTGCACAGCCGCTTCACAGCCAATAGTCAGGCAGAGGGGCTGTCTTTTTTAGCAGGCGCTGCAGAAATCCGGAGTGCCCGGCAATTCTTTCTCCGAGGCAATTCTAGCTTCCTGCTGAACTAAACCGAAAGAATGTGCCCAACGGTAGTTTTCGTTCACCGCGATCGTGCAGGTATATCTCGCCCAGTTCTTCATTCCTGATCTGTTCTCCGAATGTCAGGCGCATCAGGTTGTCCAAGATAAGAGCGGAGAAGCCAAGAGAGTAGAGGTTGATCACCAGAAAGTAGTCGGTTTTGTCGAGCATCTGATGACAGAGTTTGATGAGTTCGTTCAGCTCGTTTTCCAGTTGCCATTTCTCGCCGTTCGGGCCACGACCGTAGGCAGGAGGGTCCAGAATGATGCCGTTGTAGGTATTGCCGCGCTTCACTTCGCGACGGGCGTACTTCATAGCGTCTTCCACGATCCAGCGTACGTTGTCGAGGCCGCTGGCCTCCATGTTGTCACGCGCCCAGAAGTTGACTTGCTTCACCGAGTCGAGGTGCGTTACGTCGGCACCTGCGGCTTTGGCGGCCAGGGTGGCGGCACCGGTGTAGGCAAACATATTGAGCACTTTCGGCGTTTTAGTCTTGAGCGAGCGGGTTTTGTTGTAGATGAATTTCCAGTTGCTGTCCTGCTCCGGAAACAGGCCCACATGCTTGAACGAAGACAAACCCAAACGGAAGCGTAGTTTCAGGTCGTTGTACTGGTAGTTAATGTACCATTGCTCGGGCATTCCCTTTTGGAGCTTCCACTGGCCTTTATCCTGACTACCTTTGTCGCGGGTAAACACGGCATTGGCCATGCGCTGCCACTCCGACTCGGGCAGGTGCTTATCCCAAATGGCCTGCGGCTCGGGGCGGGCCACATAATACTGGCCCAAGCGCTCCAGCTTTTCAAAATTACCTGAGTCAACGAGTTCGTAGTCAGACCAGTTTTCAGTTGTTAAAAAGGAATACATATATTTGCTGTTTATATCCGGCTGTATAAGGTTGGCAAATTACGAATTATATGCCGTGCCTGAAAATTGCACGCAAGAGCTGGTTTAAATGTTTCTACCGTATGGCACTTAGCTTTTATAAATACCAGGGCACTGGCAACGATTTCGTGATGGTCGACAACCGGAAGCTGACTTTCCCGGCAGAAGACGAGCAACTGATCAAAAACCTTTGCAACCGCCGCAAAGGTATAGGTGCCGACGGCCTCATTCTGTTGCAGGACCACGACGACTACGACTTCGAGATGGTGTATTTCAACGCCGACGGTCGCCGGGGTTCTATGTGCGGAAACGGTGCCCGCTGCACAGTACGCTTTGCCAAACAGCTCGGCGTGATAGAAGACGTGGCCTACTTTCTGGCAGCTGACGGAGAGCATCAGGCTACTATCGAGCGCGAAGAAATTCAATTGAAAATGAGTGATGTGACCGGAGTGGAGCGTATCGGCCAGGACTTCTACCTCAATACCGGCTCGCCACACTTTGTACGCTTTGTGGACAGCGTGCACGACCTGGATGTATACGCTGAGGGCCGCGAAGTGCGCTATAACGAACGCTTTGAAGCAGTAGGCACCAACGTAAATTTTGTAGAGCGCCTCTCCGAAGACACCATTTACGTCCGCACCTACGAACGCGGCGTGGAAGACGAAACCCTCTCGTGCGGAACCGGTGTGACAGCCTGCGCCCTGGTGGCAGGTATGCGCGGCATGGAAAGCCCGGTGCGCGTGCGAACCCCGGGAGGTAACCTGCAGGTGAGTTTCGAGCAGCACGGCGATGATTTTCTGTACGTATACCTAACGGGCCCTGCCAAACTGGTGTTCTCAGGCACAGTACCACTTCCGGAGAAGGTATAGCCCATGTTCCTAAAAGGCGACCATACCTGCCTGCGGGCCCTCGAACCTACTGATCTGGATTTCCTCTATACCTTAGAGAACGAT
Source organism: Pontibacter sp. HSC-14F20 (assembly GCF_019599265.1). GTDB lineage: Bacteria > Bacteroidota > Bacteroidia > Cytophagales > Hymenobacteraceae > Pontibacter. The sequence continues at coordinate 169,639 of NZ_JAHZTC010000008.1, forward strand.
CCCGCTACATGGCATGTAGGCAACACGCTGGTGCCTTACTCCAGATTTGTGCTGGAGCAGTACCTCGAAAATGCCGCCCTTGACATCTACACCGTCAAGCAACTCCGACTGGTTATCTGCAACCTCGCCCACGAAGCCATCGGCGCCATTGACCTCTTCGACTTCGACCCACTGCACCGCCGCGCAGGTATAGGTATAATCGTTTCAGCGCCATACCGTGGCAAAGGGCATGCCGCCGAAGCGCTACAACTTTTGCTGAACTACTGTCAGCATACCTTACAACTACATCAGGTATACTGCGGCATCACCACAACCAATCACACTAGTATCAAGCTTTTTAAGAATGCCGGATTCACCGAAATAGGTATACGCCGTGAATGGCTGCGGAAATCTGACGGCAGTTGGGACAATGTGGTGGAACTGCAGCGGCCATTTCCTGTCTGAATCAGGATTTAAAGGCTTTAAGAAGGCCCTACCCTCCACGGATTAACAGGATTCTTGTACATGATTGACATCCCCTGCCCGCTTCAAAGAGGGTGTTTCCGCTACTGCTTATTGATAGGTAAGCCCTGTCGTAAGTGTCATATTTCACTGGCAGGTATAACAAGACTAACCTGCACGCTAGCTACGAAGGTATAGCTCAACCAGGTGCACCTTTTGACACTCATATCTTTGAGGCAGTAGCCAAGAGTACAATTTTCGTATCTTAGTTACCATACACAGGAAAGGTAAGGAATAATCTTTTGACACGAAACACCTGGATGTTGTGTGGGAGGAATCCCTTACCTTTTTCTCATCTTGAAAGCCAGTACAGTACCTAGAGGCTGCCTCTTTAGCAGGCACGACCTTGCATCAATTGTGAGTATAGGCCCAAAAGATGAACCCTTTTTTCCACTTAAGCCCCTTTGAGCTATGAAGAATTTACTCTGTCAGAACCTGGGCGTGGACGTGAGCAAAGACGCCCTGGAGGTGGTCTTCTCCACGCTAGATATGGAGCGGCGCGTGAAGGTGAAGGCCTCCCGCAAGTTCTCCAACACCCCCACAGGCTTCCGCCAGCTGCAGCGCTGGCTGGAGAGCAAACGCGCAGCCGGTGTAGAATTGCGTCTCCTGATGGAGGCCACGGGCGTGTACTACGAGCAGCTGGCCTGGTGCCTCCACGGCGAAGGCTACCAGGTCTCGGTGCTGCTGCCCACCAAGGCCAAGCGCTATCTGCAGGCCCTGGGCAATAAGAGCAAAAATGACAGCATCGACGCCAGGGGCCTGGCCCAGATGGGCCTGGAGCAGCGCCTGGAGCTCTGGCAGCCCCTGTCGAAAAACATCTACCGGCTGCGCCTGTTGACCCGCCAGCTGGAGGATTTTACCAACCAGCGCACCGTGTGCCTCAACCAGCTCCACGCCCTGCACCACGGGGCGCTGCAAGTAAGGCAGGTGGAGAAAAACCTCAAGAAGCTGGTGCGCGTGCTCGATAAGAGCCTCCAGGAGCTGGAGGAGGCCATCCGGGAGCTGCTCTACCAGGATCCGCTGCTAAGTGAGCGGGTAGACAGGATGCTGGCCATCAAAGGGGTGGGCCTCAAGACGGTGGCCGTGCTGCTGGCCGAGACCAACGGCTTTGCCACCTTCGAGCGGCAGGGCCAGCTGGTCAGCTACGCCGGCTACGACGTGGTCGAGCACCAGTCGGGCCAGCGGGCGGGCAGGACCAGAATATCCAAGAAGGGCAACGCCCACATCCGGCGGGCCCTGCACATGCCGGCCCTGGTGGCCGTGCGCTTCGGGGAACCAGTCTTTACGGCCCTCTATGAGCGGCTGGTGAAAAAAGGCAAGGCCAAGATGCAGGCTTACGTGGCCGTGCAGCGCAAGCTGCTGGTGCTGCTCTGGACGCTGTGGCGCAAGAATGAAGCCTATGATCCACACTACCGGCAGCAGCCAGCCGAACCAGAAAAGAACATCCTCATCCAGGAGGCCGGAGCCTCTCTTTCAGGTGTCAGCGCAGCTGACAAAGACCCAAGAACGGAAGAAACCAGGCCACGGGCAGCAGAAAAAGAAATAGCCCCGGCTCAGGCCAGGGCTACACAAGATGAACTTCCCCTGCCAGTCGGCCCGGGAGCTCTCTTTCAGGTAGAGTGAAGATAGGAAACAGATAAGAAAAACACAAAGAAAATCCTTGACTTTTAAGACAGTACCTCCACTGTTGGGGGTGAAGGGGTCCCCCTGTCAAGAGCGTTCAGCGAGTGGGGGTAGGGGCCACTACTGTTCGAAACCTTGTCAAGTTCGTATTATGTAACGGGCATACATGAAAGGAGGCTGATATGAAGGCAAAGGACTTATTGGCATTTATCCCTGACCAGGACCTTTCTCAGCTGGCGGCCCGGACGCGGGTGGACCACCAGGTCAAGAAGCTCAGCGGGCGGGTGATGTTCCAACTGCTGCTGCTCTCGCTGTTGGAGGGGGGCAAAGCAAGCCTTCGGGTGATGGAGGAGCTCTACTGCTCTATGCAGTTCCGGACCCTGGCCGATGTGGGGCAGGGGCAGACCACACGCCACAATTCCATCCGCGACCGGATCGTGACCATGCGGCCCGACTTCTTTCGGGCCATCTTCGAGCTGCTCTTCAAGCGCTTCAACCGCCTGCTGGGCCAAGAGGGGGCGCTGGTGCGCTACGACTCTACCCTGATCGCCGTCTCGGCCCGGCTGGTGGCCTGGAGCATGCGCACGCGTGCGGGCAGCAAGGACAGTGGCCAGCTCAAGTGCACGTTGGCCATGAAAGGCAGCCTGCCCTGCCAGGTGCGCGTGTTCACCAACCGGCAGGCTCTGAGCGAGGACTGCGCCCTGCCTGAGACGATCCTCTCGGAGGAGATCTCCCGCTCGGGCATCGTGGTCTTCGAGCGGGGCGTGCAGTCGCGCAAAGCGCTCAAGGCGCTCGACGAGCGGGGCCGCCTCTTTGTCACGCGCTGCAAGGTGGGCTCCCACTGCATCGAGCAGGAGCGGCTGGCCGTGGGGCAGCGGCCCGAGGGGACGACCCTCACCGTGCTGAGCGATGCCTGGGTGAGCTTCCGGGAAAAGCCCGGAAGCTACCTCGAAAAGCCCCTGCGCCTGGTCAAGGCCACCCTGGACGCAGGGGAGCAGATCTGGTTTGTCACCAACATCGCCTGGCTGGATGCCTACCAGGTGGCTGCCCTCTACAAGGAGCGCTGGCAGATCGAGGTGCTCATCAAGTTCTTAAAACAGCACCTGCAGCTCGAGCACCTGGTCACCCGCAACGAGAACGGCATTCAGGTCATGCTCTACATGACCCTGATCGTGGCCCTGCTGCTCATCGTCTACCGCAAGCTCAACAAGCTCGACAGCGACCGTCGCGCCAAACTGCGCTTTGCACAGGAGCTGGACGTGGAGGTGGTGAGGCAAATCGTGCTGCTCTGCGGGGGAGACCCCGCTAAAATGGAGAAATTCGTCACCTGAACACGTTTCGAACAGTAGTGGGTAGGGGCCCTCGATTTTTTCTTTATCGAGGGCCCCTACCCCCATCAAGGGAAAAAGTAGGTGCCAGCCGCACAGGCGAAGCTACAAAGCAATGCAAGTTGCTATACCTACAGCCGTCATTACCAAACCAGCAAGTGCAACTTAACCATCCCATCCTGTCACAATGCCACAACCTTTTTCCCTTTCTGCCACAGGAATTTACACGGCCTGCGCTTTGTTGAGGGGATAGGTATAGCCTGTCGGTAAATATGGCAGATTGGCTATACCCGTGTTATTCTGGTATTGTTTTGGTGCATAGCCTTAGATATGTCAGAAAAACACTTTATTTTTGACGATATTGCGAACGCAGAATTTCATTTAAGAACAACCAATACAGATGTTTGATTTTTTCGGTAAAACCGTTGCGAAAATATTCGGAACCAAGTCCGACAGAGATATAAAGGAGGTAGTGCCTTACGTATCCAAAATAAATGAGGAATACGCCAAGCTCACCAGCCTCACCGACGACCAGCTTCGTCTGAAAACAATAGAGATTAAAGGCATCATTGATGAACGCCTGAAGCCTACCGACGAGAAAATTGCCGCTCTGCATAAGCGTGTAGTCGATGAGACAGAACTTAACATTGTGCAGAAGGAAGCTATCTTCTCGGAGATTGACGAACTGGAGAAAGAGCGCAACAAAGAACTGGAAGTAGTACTGATGGAAGTGCTGCCTGTTGGTTTTGCTATTGTTAAAGAAACAGCCCGTCGCTGGAAAGAGAACGGTCAGCTGGTGGTAACCGCTAACGACATGGACCGTCAGTTTGCATCCCGCAAGCCAAACGTTCAGATTGAGGGCGAAAAAGCTGTTTGGGCGAACAAGTGGATGGCTGCCGGCAACGAAATTACCTGGGACATGCTGCACTACGATGTCCAGCTGATCGGTGGTATCGTGCTGCACCAGGGCAAAATCGCGGAGATGGCTACAGGTGAGGGTAAAACCCTGGTGGCGACGCTGCCTGCCTTCCTGAACGCCCTTTCAAAGCGCGGTGTGCACGTAGTAACTGTAAACGACTACCTCGCCCGTCGTGACTCTGAGTGGATGGCGCCGTTGTTCGAGTTCCATGGCATCACTATCGACTGCATCGACAAGCACCAGCCAAACTCCGAAGGCCGTCGCAATGCCTACCGTGCCGACATCACGTATGGTACCAACAACGAATTTGGTTTTGATTACTTGCGCGACAACATGTCACGCGAAACAAAAGACTTGGTACAGCGCAAGCACCACTACGCCATGGTCGATGAGGTGGACTCTGTATTAATTGACGATGCCCGTACGCCGCTTATCATTTCTGGCCCGGTGCCACGTGGCGACGAGCACGAATTCTACCAACTTAAGCCACGTATTGCCATGCTGGTGGATGCGCAGCGCAAAGTGGTGATGAACTTCCTGACCGAGGCCAAGCGCCTGATCAAAGAAGGAAACACGCAGGAAGGTGGTCTGGCCTTGTTCCGCGCCTATCGTGGTCTGCCGAAGAGCAAGCCGTTGATCAAATTCCTGAGTGAAACCGGTAACCGTGCTATTATGCAGAAGGTGGAGAACCATTTCCTGCAGGATAACTCCCGCATGATGCCGGAGGCCGATGAGCCGCTATACTTCACCATTGATGAGAAGCATAACCAGATCGAACTGACCGAAAACGGCATTGACCTGATCACAGGCCAGGGCGAAGATCCGCAGCTGTTTATCCTGCCAGATATCGGCACCGAGATCGCCAACATCGAAAATGACAAATCGCTTAGCGAAGAAGAAACACTGCACGCTAAAGAAAAGCTGATCGCAGACTTCCAGGAGAAGACCAAGCGTGTGCATACTATTAACCAGTTGCTCAAGGCCTATACCTTGTTCGAGAAAGACACGGAGTACATCGTGACACCGGACAACAAGGTGAAGATCGTAGACGAGCAAACAGGTCGTGTGATGGAAGGTCGCCGCTATTCTGACGGTTTGCACCAGGCTATTGAGGCGAAAGAGAATGTGAAGGTAGAAGATGCCACACAGACTTACGCCACCGTTACGCTGCAGAACTACTTCCGTATGTACCACAAACTGTCAGGTATGACAGGTACAGCCGAAACGGAAGCAGGCGAATTCTGGGACATCTACAAACTGGATGTAGTGGTTATACCTACTAACCGCCCAATCTCCAGACAAGACGAGCACGACAAGGTATACAAGACCACGCGTGAGAAATACAATGCCGTAGCCGACGAGATCGTGCAGCTGACAGAAAAAGGCCGTCCGGTGCTGGTAGGTACTACTTCGGTAGAGATCTCGGAGCTCCTGAGCCGTATGCTGACGCTGCGCAAGATCAGGCACCAGGTGCTGAACGCCAAAATGCACCAGAAAGAAGCCGAAATTGTGGCTGAAGCTGGTAAGCCAGGCACCGTAACCATCGCGACAAACATGGCCGGTCGTGGTACCGACATTAAGCTGACGCCGGAGTCCAAGGCTTCGGGTGGTCTGGCCATTATCGGTACAGAACGCCACGAGTCCCGTCGCGTTGACCGCCAGTTGCGTGGTCGTGCCGGTCGTCAGGGTGACCCGGGTTCTTCGCAGTTCTTCGTGTCGCTTGAAGATAACCTGATGCGTCTGTTTGGTTCGGATCGTATTGCCCGTCTGATGGACCGTATGGGTCTGGAAGAAGGCGAGGTGATTCAGCACTCGATGATCACGAACTCGATTGAGCGTGCGCAGAAGAAGGTGGAGGAAAACAACTTCGGACAGCGTAAACGTCTACTCGAGTACGACGACGTGATGAACGCACAGCGTGAGGTTGTGTATAAGCGCCGCCGCAACGCCCTGTATGGCGAACGTCTGGAGCTCGATATCTGGAACATGATCTATGATATCAGCGAGGACATGGTGGTGAACTACAAAAACACAGCTGACTACGACAACTTCCAGCTGAACATTATCCGGGTATTCGGTATCAATACCACCATCACAGAAAATGACTTTAAGTCTGGTCAGGCCAATGCCCTGGTAGAGCGCCTTTACAACGAAGCACTCAACCATTATCTGGCCAAGAACAAGCAGATCGCCGAGCAGGCATACCCGATTATCGAGAACATTCACCTGAATCGTGGACCGATGATCGAGAATGTGGCTGTACCGTTCACAGACGGTAAACGCCAACTCGCTGCTGTGGCTAACCTGACCAAGACGTATGAATCGCATGGCATGGAGCTGATCCGTGCAATGGAGAAGATTATTACGTTGGGTACCATCGACCAGGCCTGGACTGACCACCTGCGCCAGATGGACGACCTGAAGCAAGTAGTGCAGAACGCGGTGTACGAGCAGAAAGACCCGCTTTTGATCTACAAGTTTGAGTCGTTTGAGCTGTTCAAGCGCATGATCGGCAAAGTGAATGAGGAGACGGTTTCCTTCCTGTTCCATGCCTTTATACCTGTGCAGGCGCCAGAGCAGGTGCAGGAGGCGCGTGTGCCGCAAATGCCAAAGCCACCGGTTTTGCAAGAACAGAAAGCTGAAGTGCACTCATCGCTTGAGGGCAGTGACGGAGCGTCTTCCATACCAGCGCCGGAACCGGAGCGTATCATGCCGGCTCACTCACAGAAATTGGCCGGTCGCAATGACCGTGTAAGCGTGCAGTACAACGATGGCCGCGTGCTGAAAGACGTGAAATTCAAAACGGTTGAGCAGGATTTGCTCCAGAACCGCTGCGTACTGATTGAAGACTAAGATAAGATAGCCGCCTTCTGAAAAGCCTGGCGGCTATACTTTTTATATGATCATCTAAAAGCAAAGGATATAAAAGCGGGTGCAGAACCGAGTCTTTATATCCTTTGTCTTTTGTTAAAAAACCTCTTTTGTCAAAAACTATGTCAGGAGAAGAACTTGCTATTTATATAGACCACACCATTCTGCGTCCGGATGCTACACAGGATCAGGTGCTGCAGCTTTGCGACGAAGCACGAAGCTACGGCTTTGCAGCGGTGTGCGTACCGCCCAGCTATGTGCAGGCCGCCGCCGAGCGGCTGGGGCCGGGATCTTTAGTGAAGGTAGCTACTGTGGTAGGTTTTCCGTTGGGCTATACCCATCCCAAAGTAAAGTTTCTGGAAACCCACCAGGCCATCGCCGACGGCGCTAACGAAATCGATGTCGTGATGAATGTGTCGTTTTTCAAGTCGGGCAGGTATAGCGAGATAGAGAGTGAGTTGAGTGACCTGGCGAATTTTTGTCATTTGAAAGAAGCAGAACTGAAGGTGATCATCGAGACGGCGTTGCTTTCGCAGGACGAGATTACCAAAGCCTGTGAGATCTGCGCTGCGGCCGGAGTAGACTTTGTTAAAACATCAACAGGCTTTGCTTCGGGTGGAGCCCGGGTGGAAGATGTGCAACTGATGCGCCGCGTACTGCCCAACCACATCAAAATAAAAGCATCGGGCGGCATTAAAACATACACCGATGCCGTAGCGTTAATTGAGGCTGGAGCCGACCGTTTAGGTTGCTCTGCCAGTATCCAAATTGTAAAGCATGAACAGAGCGCTTAGTTTCCTTTTTATCATTGCCCTGATAGTGTCGTCGGCCTGCAAGCCCTCAGCAACGGCCCGCACAAGTTCACCAGACAGAACCAGTGCCCGCGTTGTGGACGACATCAGCGTATACCGTCCTACCTACCCGGCCGATGATGCCAATGCCCCGGCAACCGCCAGAGTAGAACCAACAAACCATGCGAATGCCAAGGTAGCTGTACTCATGGATTCGGTGGCTAGCGTAAACAAGAACATCCGTTATGCACAGGGCTACCGCATTTTGGCTTATAACGGTTCGGAGCGCCAGACCGTGATGAACCTGCGCAAGGCCATCATTGCCCGCGTACCGGAGCAGAAGGATTATCTGACCTACCAGCAACCGAACTTCCGGCTCAAGATTGGCGACTACTTTAGCCGCATGGAGGCGCAACAAGTGCTCAACCAAATCGGCGACCTGATTCCTAACGCACATATTGTGCAGGATCAGATCAACATACCGAAGAACTAAGGTATAGTGACCTGCTACAGGTATACAGCGTTGCAGTTGCTCAGGCGGCTGCAACGTTTTTCTTTTTATATTTGAGAGCTTGTAATAAGGTGAGTAGTGCCTTATCACTGAAATACTTACATGAATCAACTAGCACAGAAAATAAAAGAGCTGGCCACGACCTATACCCAGGATACTGTAGGTATACGCCGGCACATTCACGCTAATCCGGAGCTTTCCTTTGAAGAGCACAATACGGCCGCTTACGTGCAGAAGGTGTTGCAAAGCTACGGCCTGGAAACAGTCCGTATGGCCAATACGGGTGTGGTAGCTTTGATCAAAGGACGTAATCCGGAAAGCAAAACGATTGCCCTGCGTGCCGATTTGGATGCTTTGCCGATTACGGAACAGAATACCGTAGATTATAAATCGAAGAACGAAGGCGTGATGCATGCCTGCGGGCACGATGTGCACACAGCTTCTCTGTTAGGTGCTGCCCGTATTTTGCAGGACCTGCGCGGAGAGTTTGAAGGCACCGTTAAGTTAGTGTTCCAGCCGGGTGAGGAGAAGTTTCCGGGCGGAGCCTCTGTCATGATCAAAGAGGGGGTACTGCAGCAGCCAGCGCCATTAGGTATAATTGGCCAGCACGTGTTCCCAATGCTGCCGACCGGTAAAGTTGGTTTCCGTTCAGGTATGTACATGGCCAGCGCGGACGAAATCTATATTACCGTGAAAGGGAAAGGTGGTCATGCAGCCTTGCCGGAGCTTAATGTGGACCCGGTGCTGATTACGTCGCACCTGATTGTGGCGCTGCAACAGATCGTGAGCCGCCACGCCAGCCCCAAAGTACCCACAGTGCTCTCTTTTGGCAAGGTGGAAGCCTTGGGTGCTACGAATGTGATACCGAATGAAGTGAAGGTAGAAGGCACTTTCCGGACCATGGATGAGGTATGGCGCAAAGAAGCGCACCGCCGTATACGCAAACTGGCCGAAGGACTTTGCGAAAGCATGGGCGGCAGCTGCGACATCGACATTAAGTTTGGCTATCCTTTCCTGAAAAACGACCCTGACCTGACCGGCCGTGCCCGCGAGGCCGCAGTGGTATACCTTGGGGAGGAAAACGTGGTGGACCTTGACCTGTGGATGGGAGCAGAGGACTTTGCCTATTACTCGCAGGAAGTGGCTGCCTGCTTCTACCGCCTGGGTACACGCAACGAGGCACGCGGCATCACCTCAGGCGTACATACCCCAACCTTTGATATAGACGAAACAGCATTGGAAACCAGCATCGGCTTAATGGCCTGGATTGCCGTGCAGGAATTAGTAGTTCAAACAGTAGACTAAACAAATATGAAGAAATTATACCTGATCCTCTCACTGGCTATGTTGCCGCTGCTGAGCCATGCTCAAAGCAAAATAAATGCACCTACTGCCATCTGGCCCGAACTACAGTTGAGCTACGGATTGGGTGAGAGCGGCCTTGTATTTCTGCAGAACCAGTACCGCATTAACACCGACGACCGCTTCAACGGCGTAGGCAGTTTTGAGCGTATCGAGTTTACCCTAGGGTATGAGCATACCTTTACCGACCACTGGCTGGCGGGCGCTATGTTCCGTTATGCGAAAGAGGACATGCCTTCGAGCAACTTCACATCAGCTTTTTTGCGCCATGCCGGCAGCATTAAAGGTTTATACTTTAACAAACAGTTGACGCTCGATTATGTGAATCAGGACCGTCGCGATCCTTTTGCACGGTTCAGGCTGGGGGTGGAGTTGGGCAAACGCCTTCCATTAGGTGAGCGTTTTATCACACCGTCCCTATCCTATGAGATGCTGGTGGTAAAGGATTTCGGAGATGAAACAAATGATTTACTGGAGCGCACCATCGACCGTACCCGTTTTAGATTAGACGCCACCTACGAGATCAACGACAAAATTCGTATCACGCCTTACTTCATGCGGCAAACCGATTACTATTTTGTGGAAATGAGTCCGAAATATGACGAAGACGGGATGTTGACCGAACAAGGCTTTACCACAAAGCGCAACCGCATTTCGCCTGTTTTTGGACTTGAGCTGAAGTATACCTTCAACAGAGCTACTTCTACCGCTAGCTCTACCTATTAAATTGCTGAAAAATTGGCAGAAGTGTCAGGTTTATCCCCTAATATTAAATGACATTATTTCATGATTTTATAAAATAATCTGGCTGGCAAACTTTTGGCTATACCTTGTGTGTAAGTGAAAACATCAACTTAAAAACAGGAGGTAGCTATGGTACTTAGAAAATACAATGGCATGCAGGATGACATGCCGCAGACTTTCAGTTCAATGCTAGACAGATTCTTCAACGAGTCTGTAAACTCACGAGGCTTTGCCGGTTTTACGCCGCATGTGGATGCCTGCGAAACCGAGAATGGTTACGAAATTGAAGTAGCCCTGCCTGGTATTCACAAAGAGGACATTGCCATCGATTTTCAGGAAGGCAAGCTGACAATTTCGGGAGAGCGCCGCTTCGAGAAGCAAGAAGGCCGCCGCTATCAGATGCTGGAAACCCAGTACGGTACCTTCTCCCGCTCGTTCTATTTGCCTGACAACGTGGACCCGGACAAGATCTCGGCGCAACTGCAGGATGGTTTGCTGCTAGTGAACGTGCCGAAAGACGAGCACAAAACCATGAAGCGCCAGATCACCATCGCTGGTGGAGAGGAAGCCAAGCAACCAGTGAAGCAAAAACGGGTAGTGGCTTCTGAGAACGGCAAAGAGAAATAAGTATAGTAATTGACAAAAAAGAGGCCACCCAAACTGGCCTCTTTTTTGTTATAGAAATGTTAAAGAATGCAAATTGCCTTGACCCGGTATACTCCCGTATAGTATATTAGCGTTAAAGGTTTGTTATATATACAATTTTTAATATTAGAGATTCACCAATCAGGAGGAGTTCAATACATGAAAACGAAACAGTTTATTGTTGGCCTTACACTTTCGGCGCTAATGGGCGGCGGAGTGGCAGTAGGCAGCTATAAGTTGCTGGAGAGTGATAGTCCGCAGGGAGTAGAGAATCAACAGCAGTACCCGACCGTACGCTACACGAGCGACATGCGCAGCAGCAACGTGATCGTGCCGGAAGGTCTTAATTTTGTTAATGCAGCGCAAGTCACTACGCCAGCCGTTGTGCACGTGATGACGGAGTACAGTGCTCGTACCACACAGGGCAGGAATACCCCAATGGATCCTTTCCTGCGGGAGTTTTTCGGTGATGGCTTTGGTGAGCGGGTGCCACGCGGTCCGCAGATGGGTTCCGGCTCCGGCGTGATCATCGCCTCGAATGGCTACATCGTCACGAACAACCACGTAATTGACCGTGCCGATAAAATAGAAGTGACGCTGGACGATAAGCGTAAGTTTGAGGCAACCCTGGTAGGTACTGACCCTACTACAGACCTTGCCTTACTAAAGATTAACGCCGACAAACTGCCGGTTATTCGCTACGGCAATTCCGATGATTTGCAGGTAGGCGAGTGGGTGCTGGCCGTAGGTAACCCCATGAACCTGACTTCTACGGTAACAGCAGGTATAGTGAGCGCCAAGGGACGTAACATTAACATTCTGCGCACCAGCGCCACCGATGACCTGAGCATCGAATCTTTTATTCAGACTGATGCAGCGGTAAACCCTGGTAACAGTGGCGGCGCTCTTGTAAACCTGAATGGTGATCTGGTAGGTATAAACACAGCGATTGCTTCGCAGACCGGTTCTTTTGCAGGATACTCTTTTGCGGTGCCTTCTGCCATTGTAAGCAAAGTGGTGGATGACCTGCTGAAATACGGAGAAGTGCAGCGTGCCCTGCTTGGGGCAACTATTCGTGAGATTGATGCAGCTCTTGCCAAAGAGAAAAGCCTTAACACACTGAGCGGAGTATACCTGGAGGAAGTGCGTGAAGGTGGCGCTAAAGAAGCAGGTCTGCAGAATGGTGACGTGGTAACAGCTATCAACGATGTAAAAGTGGCTCGCACTTCGCAACTGCTCGAGCAGGTAGCGCGTTATCGCCCTGGCGACAAGGTGAAGGTAGAATACCTGCGTGACGGCAAGACCCGTACAGCAAACGTAACGCTCCGCAACCTGAACAACAGCACCGAGATATCGAAGCGCAGCAATGCTAGTGCTGTAACATTCGACGGCGCTTCCTTTGAGGCAGTGAGCAAGCAGGAAATGAATAAGCTAGGTATAGACGGCGGTGCTAAAATCTCCAACGTAGCCAAGAGCAAGTTCCGAGACACGGGTATGAAAGATGGCTTCATCATCACCCGAATCGACAAGTATGCGGTAAACGTGCCTGCCGATGTGGAGCGTCACCTGAAGAACTTCGAAACCGGCATTGTGTACATAGAAGGTGTATACCCTGACGGTCTGAAAGCTTACTACCCGATCGGGAAACGCTAAGAATTAATTAGGTAATTAAAAGCTCCTGCCATACATGGGAGGGCACTGAAAAAGTCCCTCATTTAGGAGCAACCCTTAGAAGCGATCAGGTAAAACCATGTTTTTACCTGATCGCTTCTTTTATTATCAGAAGTCGTGCTGGCCAACCGAACGATCACTTGTATAGCCAATCGGACTTTCAATTGTGTGTAGGGTCGGAAAGGAAGGGCGCCTGGGCGCTTTTGTGGGGAATTCCCGAGGCTTAAGCGCTTAGTTTGAGGATTCGCTTCAGGTTTACTGTGAAGATGGCCAGCGCTCCCTGCAGCTGCATGCTGGTGATGCCATAGGAGATGGCCCTGCCATAGCCATGGACGTTTTTGAGCTCGCTGTTCTTAGCTTCTATTTTATAGCGCTCCCTGGCCTTCTCCTTGAAGTAGGCTGTCTGTTGAAAGGCCTGCTGCTCCACATGGATAGGCGACTTGATGGTCACTCCGTAGGTTTTTGACTTGGCTCCTGGTTTGTAGCAACCCTCTTTTAAGGGGCAGCTCCTGCATTTTTGAACGTCAAAGTAGTAGACGGTTGCCTGGTTCTTGCCACGGTTCTTTTTCCCCTGACGTGCCTTTCGCATGGCCATATGCCCGGCAGGACACACAAACATAGCTGCGTCTTTGTTATACTCAAACCTGGCTTCCTCCTTTCGGCTGCCCTGGCTGATGACAGGGTTGAGTTTGGCCACCAGCTTTAGACTGCGGCCCTCCTTGTCCTGGAGCTTGAGGTTTTCCTTGCCCGAATAGGCCGCATCGCCGATTACTGTGTCCACCTGAAGGCCATTGGCGCGGCTTATTTCCACAAGCTTTGGAAGTTGGGGGCCATCGCCTTTTTCGCCCGAGGTGACAAGGGCGGCGGCAATGATGCGCTCCTCTGTCATGGCCAGATGCGCTGTCATGGCCAGGTGCGTCTTGTAGCCAAAGAAGCTGCTGTCAGCCGATTTATGGCCCGTCCTGGCATCCGTGTCTTTGGAGAGCGTATGGCTCTCCTGGGTATCCTCCACCGTTTCCCTGAGCAGGTTGAGCTTCTCTCTAACGGCGGGAATCACACACAGCGCCTGGTCCGCTTCAACGAGCTTTTCAAGCCTGCGGCAGTAAGCCAGCTGCTCTTCCAACCCGCCCGAGTCATGCTGTTCGGGCATACGGCCTTTGATGTCTTCATCGATGCTGCAAAGGGCTTTGCGCAGCAGCCTTGAGCGTTCCCTGAGCACCTCCAGGGCGGATTGTGGATTTGACCTGGAGAGCGAGTGGGTGGCATCCACGATAAGGGAGTGGGACCTGATGATGCCCTTTTCAAGGGCAATGGCGACCGTCTTGCTGATCAGAAGGTTCAGCAGGTCGGTGTCCTTTAAGCGGAGCTTACGGAACTTGGTCAGGGAGCTGGGGTTGATGACCGCCTCCTCGGGTGAGAGGTCGAGAAAGTATTTGAAGGACATATCGTAGCGCGAGCGCTCCACCACGTCCACATCGGAGATCGTGTAGATGGTCTTCAGCAGCAAGTATTTGAACATGCGCACCGGGCTTTCGGCCCTGCGGCCATTGGTGGTGCAGTATTTACTGGCCAGCTCCTCGTAGATGAAAGTGAAGTCGATCAGCTCGTTGATTTTACGAAGCAGATTGTCCTGGGGGACAATCAGATCATAGAGCCCTGAATAGGGGCTTGGTTGAATTTGTTGCTGTTGCGCTACCATCTGAATGCTCTCTGATTCCACTAGGAGATACGAAAAAAGGAGCAGAAAACTTAATTCCTGCTCCTGTAATTCTCCAGTTTTCACGGAGACTTTTTCAGTGCCCTCCATACATGGTGGGAGCTTTTTTGTTTTAATAGAATAGAAAAAGGTTTAACTTCATGCTGTGGAGTTTCCTGCATACAGGTATAGCGCCCAGAAGATGTTAAAACACTTATAACCAAAAATACTGAGTGAAATTATGAAACAAGCCATAGATGAAATGCCAATGACAAAAGCTATTGCCGATGTATTGCAGCAACTAGGTATAAAAGAGTTAAACCCGTCTTACAGCACTGGCCTGAACTGGGGCGGCGAAAATAACAAAACTACCCGCGACATTTACTCACCTGCCGACGGCAACCTGATTGCGAGTGTAAATATGGCTACTGCCGACGACTATGAGCAAATAGTGAAGACCGCGCAGGAAGCTTTTAAAGTATGGCGCACAGTGCCGGCCCCGAAGCGTGGCGAGATCGTGCGCCAGATCGGAAACAAGCTGCGTGAGCACAAAGAGGCGCTAGGCAAACTGGTGAGCTACGAAATGGGTAAAATCCTGCAGGAAGGCCTTGGCGAGGTACAGGAGATGATCGACATATGCGACTTTGCAGTAGGCTTGTCGCGTCAGTTGCACGGCTATACCATGCACTCCGAGCGTCCGCAACACCGTATGTACGAGCAATACCATCCACTGGGCATTGTGGGCGTTATATCAGCCTTCAACTTCCCGGTAGCAGTTTGGAGCTGGAATGCCATGCTGGCAGCTGTTTGCGGTGACGTGACCATCTGGAAACCATCTGAAAAAACTCCGCTTACGGCCATTGCCTGTCAGTACATCATCCGCGACGTGCTGGCTGATAACGAACTGCCGGAGGGTATCTTCAATGTGATCATTGGTGATGCGGAAGTCGGCAGCCTGATGGCGCATGACACCCGCGTACCACTTGTGTCCGCTACTGGCTCTACCCGCATGGGTAAGAAAGTAGGCGAAGCAGTTGGCGCCCGTCTGGGCAAGTCTTTGCTGGAGCTGGGCGGTAATAATGCCATCATCATTACTGAGCATGCTGACATCGAAATGGCACTTCGTGCGGTGGTATTTGGTGCCGTGGGTACCTGCGGACAGCGCTGTACGTCTACCCGCCGCCTGATTGTTCACGAGAATGTATTCGATCAGGTTCGAGACCGTCTGCTCAAGATCTACCCTAACCTGCCGATCGGTCATCCGCTGAGCAACACCACGCTGGTTGGTCCGCTGATCGACAAAGACGCCGTGAAGGCTTTCCAGAAAGCGCTTGAAGAAGTACAGAGCGAAGGTGGCAAGCTACTGATTGGTGGCGAGGTGCTGGAAGGTGAGCAATATGCGACTGGCACTTACGTGACGCCTGCTGTTGTAGAAGCGGAAAACCATTACCACATGGTGCAGGAAGAAACTTTTGCCCCGATCCTATACCTGATCAGGTATAGCGGGGACGTGGAGAATGCTATCGACATCCAAAATGGTGTGAAACAAGGCCTTTCTTCGTCTATTTTCTCTGCCAATATGCTGGAAACAGAGGCTTTCCTGAGTCATTGGGGCTCAGACTGCGGTATAGCTAACGTAAATATTGGTACGTCCGGTGCCGAAATTGGTGGTGCCTTCGGAGGTGAGAAAGACACAGGTGGTGGCCGCGAGTCGGGTTCCGACGCTTGGAGGATATACATGCGCCGCCAGACCAACACCATCAACTACAGCCGCGAGCTGCCACTGGCACAGGGCATCAAGTTTGATATTGGGTAGTCTGCCGATTTTTAATTTGCTAATGTCTTTATGATGCGATGAACTCACAGTGCTTGCAAAACCTGTAGGAGACTTGCCAGTAAAAGGATATAAACAGCAAGACGCTCACAGGTCTGGAAGACGCTGTGAGGTCAAAAAACCTAGAAACCAGCTCCAATCGGGGCTGGTTTTTTTGTAGCTATACCTGACAAATAAGTCAAACGGTGCTATGCAGCGGTGAGTAACGAAAAATTCTTAATAATTATTTTGCAACTTGATGCAACCCAACGCATTTACCTTTGTCTTTAGTGCAGATAGAATGAAGGGAGGACAAAAATTAAGATGAAATAAGGTAATAGGTCGACCAATAAGGCAAATAGAACGATAAACAAGGCGATTTTGGAAAAAGGCACTTTTCAGGATGTAAACGCACAAGTGGTGCAGCGCTGCAGGGAAGGGGATAACCGTGCCCAGTACGAACTGTACAAACTGTATTCCAAAGCTATGTTTAACGTGAGCATGCGCATCACCAACGACTATGCCGAGTCCGAGGATGTGCTGCAGGAAGCCTTCATCAGCGCCTTCAAAAACCTTCATTCTTACAAAGCAGAAGCTTCATTCGGGAGCTGGCTCAAACGGATCGTGATTAATGCATCGGTTAATGCTGTGCGCAAACGCCGCCCGGAACTGGTGCCACTAGAAGACCGGCTGGCAGGCGACATACCTGACGAGGACTACCACGACGATACCGAATGGCAGGTAGAGCAGGTGCGACGCGCCATACAACGTTTGCCTGATGGCTACAGAGTGGTGCTGAGCCTATACCTGCTGGAGGGCCTTGACCATGCCGAAATAGGAGAGGTGCTGGGTATAAGCGAGTCTACCTCCAAGTCGCAGTACAGCCGGGCCCGCAAGAAGCTCCTGGAGATTATGAAAGATACACATTCCATGGCCTAGCCGTGGCTAATGATAAAGAAGAGAAAGATGAAAGACAGATTAAAGGAATTTGTGAGCGAAAACCGGGAAGAGTTCGACGTGTTCGAGCCCAGACCGGAGCTGTGGCAGGAAATCTGTTCCGAGCTGAAAACACAAAAGGCACAGGAAGAAAAGCTCAGCAAAGAAGCCAAGGTGATCAGCATCAACTTCGGGGAGCGCCTCAACTTCACCGCCGACTTCATGTTCATGCGGGTGGCCGCCACTATTGTGCTTTTGCTGGCCTGTGGCGCTACGCTCTGGATGGTGAAACAAAATAACCCGACTACGACCAACACCCTGGCCGCTAATACCGAAACAAGTCAACCTACCTCGGTATATCAGGTGGCGCCGGAGCTTGCTGAGGTGGAGGTATACTATACCAGCCAGATCAACAGCAAACGCGAAGAACTGAGTGAGTACGATCTGAAAGTGCTCGGTCTGGACGAAACCCGCCAGATAGACCGCGAACTGGCCCGCCTCGACAGCAGCTATACCCGACTCAAAAATCAATTGCATACCACGCCGAACACCGACCAGGTGATGGCCGCCATGATCCGAAACCTGCAGATCCGGATCGATGTGCTGAACCGTCAGCTGGAAGTACTTAAGAAAATAGAAGCTATAAAAGAACAGGATACTACTGAACCACAGAACAATGAAACTACTACTATTTAAAACATTGCGCTACCGCATAGCCACGCTTTTGGTTATACTGCCCGCCCTGGCCCTGGCACAGCCTTATGCGCCGGAGCCTTGTCCAAGCCAAACGCTACCTGCACCACCAACTCCTGTCGTGCAGCAGACACTACCACCCACCCCTCCCATACCGCCAGCGCCTCCTGTGCTGTTGCCACATCAGCCGGAAGCCGAGGTCTATACCTACAAATCAGAAAAGCGCAAAACCTTCGACAAGACCTATAAGGTAAGCAAGTCTGATGTGCTGAACATCGACAACAAGTTCGGCAGCGTGCACGTGAACACCTGGAACCGCAGCGAAATACAAGTGAAGGTCGACATTATCAGCCGTGCCAATTCTGACCAAGTGGCACAGGAAATGCTGAACAAGATCAACGTAACAGATAATCGCAGCGGCAATAACATCGTTGTGAGAACCGAAATGGGATCTATGAACTCCAAGAGCGGCCACCAGAGTTTTGAGATCAATTATACAGTGAACATGCCTGCCGATAACAATCTGATGGTGAAGAATAGCTTTGGCAACGTATACCTGCCTGACATGAAAGGCAAAGTGGACCTGCATGTGCGTTACGGTGCGTTTAAGGCAGGTAATCTGACTAACTCATCCAATAGCATCAAAGCCTCATTCTGCAACAGTTCCTCCAACACGATCGGCTTTCTGAACAAGGGTAATGTGGAATTAGCTTACTCTACCTTAAGTTTGGGTAAAACCAACGGCGTGCAAGGTTCGTCTAAATTCAGTGACTTCAAGATCGGAAATCTCTCCGAAGCACTGGAGATGGAGGTGAAGTACGGCACATTCAGAGTAGACAACGTGCAGAAGAATTTCAAGTCCATCAACGTAAATGGTGGCTTCACACCAATTCAGCTAAACTTCGAGAGCGATTCTGCCTTTGACTTTGATGTAAACGTACAGTTTGCCGATTTTAAAGTGGACCGTAACCTGGTGAAGTTCACGACACTGGAGAAAGGCCATACCTCAGCGGAGTACAAGGGCAAGTATGGCAACGCCTCATCAAAAGGCACCATCAACATCACCTCCAAGTACAACGATGTGAAGTTTACAAAATAACTCCCTGATCTGAAACATATTAGCACCGATCAGGTTGAATAATAGAGTTTGTTTAAGGTAAGAGAAGCCGGCCAATTGTTAGGTCGGCTTTTTCTATTGATAGGTATAGAAGCGGTGACTAAAGCACAATGCTGGCAAGAATGTTTTATATTTGAGTATGACAAACGACAAAGAGCTTCTCAATTCATCGAAAGCCCCGGAGCCGGTGGGGCTATACCCGCATGCCCGCCGCGTGGGCAATTTTTTGTTCCTGTCCGGCGTTGGACCACGGGAGCGAGGTACCAAAAAGATTCCGGGTGTAGAGTTGGACGAGGCTGGCAACATCACTTCGTACGACATCGAAACGCAGTGCCGCTCCGTGTTCCAGAATGTGCGCTACATACTCGAAGACTCCGGTACTAGCTGGGCAAACCTGGTGGACGTGACCGTATACCTGACAAACATGAAAGACGACTTTGCCACTTACAACCGCATCTACGCCGAGTATTTCAAGGACAACCAGCCTTGTCGCACCACCGTGGAGATCAATAAACTACCAACGCCCATTGCCATTGAGTTGAAGTGCATCGCCACGATTGACTAGCCTATACCTGCAAACAGAACAACTATACGTGAACAGTAGAGAAGAAGAATTTAAGCAGCGGGCCGAGGCCTATGCGGAACAGGAACACAAAGCGGCCGGCAATTCGAAGTCGGTGTCGTGGCTGAGGGTTGTGGTATTTATAGCTGGCGCTATAACGGCCTGGCTCTTTTTCAGAGACGGCAACCACAGCGCAGGCATTATCAGCATTGTCGGGTTCTATATCCTTTTTGTGATTACTATGCGCTGGCACAGTCGCCTCGACTACAGGTATAAGCAGCTGCAGTTGCTCGGCAAACTCAACCTGCAGGAAATCGACCGGCTGCAGGGCAAGTTACATGGCTTTGACGGGGGTGACGCCTTTAAAGACGATCATCATCCCTATACCTCCGATCTAGACATTTTCGGTCCGGATTCGCTTTTCCAACTCATGAATCGTTCGGTGACCAGTATTGGGAAGCTACGACTTGCTCAGTGGTTCCGGCAGGCGGCACCTGCTCCGGAAGTGTTGCGCAGGCAGGAGGCTGTGGCAGAACTAGCCCAGCCTGAGCAACAGGAATGGCTGCAACAGGCCATCGTAAAGCCAAGGCACTACAAACACACCCAAGCAAATACTCAGGAGTTCTTTGACTGGCTACGTGCACAGGACTTGTATAAAGCGCATCCTTGGTTGAAGCTTTTAGTATTTGCGCTGCCTGTCCTGACTTTAGCCTCAATTGCGGCCTGGTTCTATGGTTATTCGGGTTATATCGCAGTTGCGTTCCTGGCTATCCAGTACCTGTTGGGTCTTAAATTCCAGAAGCAACGCGACGATTACTACGACAAGAGCATCGGCATGTACGAGGCCATGCAAAGTTATACCGACCAACTGCAGCACCTGGAGGCCCATACATTTAAAGCGCCGCTTCTGGAGGAGATCAGGACAGAACTTTACAAAGACAACACGCCTGCTTCCACAGCCATCGGCAAAGTCGCCACCATCATCGATTACTTTTCCTGGCGACTCAGCACGCTGATGAGCTTTTTCCTGAACACCATCCTGATGTGGGATTTTGTGTGCATCTACCGGATAGAGTCCTGGAAAGCCGAGCATCTGGATCAGGTAGAGAACGGGCTTGATTTGCTGGCAGAGTTTGAAGCGCTGGCTAGTATGGCAGCCTACCAGTATGCCCAACCCCATTTCGCTATACCTGAACTGAGTACTATACCTTTCGAGTTGGATGCCGAGCAACTGGTCCACCCGCTTATCTTTTCAGTGGAGCGCATCGCTAACGATTTCGATATGCAGGGAGCAGGCAAGACCATTGTGGTAACGGGCTCCAACATGTCCGGTAAAACGACCTTCCTGCGCACTGTGGGCATCAACATGGTGCTTGCCTTTATGGGAGCAGCCGTGTGCGCTCGCCGCCTGAAAGTAGCCCCCGCACAGGTATACACCGCCATGCGCACCGCCGACAATCTGGCTGAGAATACCTCTTCTTTCTACGCCGAGCTCAAGCGCCTGCGCATCCTCCTGAACATGACAGAAGGAGATGAGCCGGTCTTTTACCTGTTAGATGAGATACTCAAAGGAACCAATTCCCGTGACCGCCACGCCGGCGCGATGGCCCTGATCCGGCAGCTGCACCGCCGCAATGCCTCTGGACTCATCTCGACGCACGATCTGGAGCTAGGCGCCATGGAGCAGGAGTTACCGGGCAGTGTCGAGAATTTCAGCTTTAACAGCACCATCGAGGGCGACAAGATACTGTTTGATTATACCTTGCACCGAGGCATCTGCCGCAGTTTTAACGCCAGCAAGCTGATGCAGCTAATGGGCATTGAGATGGAACGGACAGATGCGGCAGGATAAGTCGTGTACCTGAAGCCTGATTTTACGTTAGCATAGCAACACATTTAACGAGCATATAAACCTATGAGAGTAGTAGCCGACATCCCTAATCCGCATGTGAAAATCACGCTGCATTCCTATAACGGCAAGTATATCCTGAAGCTGGAGAAAGCGAACCTGGAGCAGACTTATAAAATAGAGGAAACCGAAGTAGCAGGAGACGAGGGCGCCAAGGCCTTACTGGACGAGGAGTTCATCGAAGCGGTGGTTAACCGATTCCAGGACATGCGTGATGCCTTTGTGAGTACGGTGAGACGGAATAACTAAGGTATAGGCAGCGCTTTTTTGCCTGGAATTGAACGGGTTACAAGGTATAGTTACTAAGCATAGTTTTGAGCTATACCTTACACATCAGCTAATCTGAATCTTCCCATGAAAAGACTTATCCTGCAAAGCACCCTCACGCCCCAGCTACTGCTATATGGTGGGATGGCGCTCATTATGTGGCCCACTGCGCTGCGAATGCTGGGCACTCTGAATTTTGAAAACAATGTTAGCCCCGCTTTTCTGTATGCAGGTATAGTCGTGATGCTCGTAGGAGTTGCCTTGCGCGTGTACCAGGAGAAGCAGGCAGGATCGTCTGTCGTGAAAGGTTATCTGTTTCGGGTAGTTGCAGGTATAGCCATAGCCACCATGATGATGCTGACAGGTATCATTAAAACCCCAGCGTTTCTGCAAAATCTGTTTCAGGGATAACCTACTATACCTGCAGGTATAGACAAACAAAAAAGGCTCTGATTTCTCAGAGCCTTTTTTAATATGAAAACTAACGTGGATTAGCCGATAGCTACTCGCTTGAACTCGGTTACAGTCAAACCTTTGCTTGTCTTCTCAAGCAGTTGAGAGATTGTAAGAGAAGAATCTTTTACGAACTCCTGGTTCAACAGTGTGCTCTCTTTGTAGAACTTGTTCAGTTTACCCTGCGCGATTTTCTCCAGCATTTGCTCTGGCTTGCCTTCAGCACGTGCCTGCTCTTTGCCGATCTCAATCTCACGCTCGATTGTAGCAGCATCAACACCGTCTTTGTCCAGCGCGATTGGCTTCATGGCAGCGATTTGCATCGCGATGTCCTTACCAACTTCAGTCACGTCTGTACCGCTGGTGTTGTTCATACCTACCAATACACCTAACTTACCATTAGAGTGGTTGTAAGCTACAACTTTTTCAGCCTTCACAGTTTCGTAAGAAACTACGTCGATCTTCTCACCGATTTTACCCATCAGATCTGTGATGTGGTCTTGCAGTGAACGACCGTCAGCCTGAGGTGCTGCCAGCAATTCTTCTTTAGAAGAAGCGCCAGTAGAAACAGCTGCATCCAGTACAGACTGTGCCAGATTCTTGAAGTCTTCCACTTTAGATACCGGCTCAGTTTCGCAAGCAAGTGCAACTACAACACCAGTAGCGCCGTCTTCGCTCACGTTTGTCAACACGATACCTTCAGAAGTAGCATTGTCAGCACGCTTGCTGGCAATTTTCTGACCTTGCTTACGCAGAATATCTTTAGCAGCTTCGAAGTCACCGTTGGCTTCTGTAAGTGCTTTTTTGCAATCCATCATACCTGCACCAGTTTCCTGGCGAAGTCTGTTAACGTCTTGTGCTGTAATAGCCATCTTTCTTATAATTAGAAATTAAAAATTATAAATTAGAAATCCTTTGTGAAAAGGAGTTAGCGCGAAATGCTGCCTGAAAATTATCGTTGGCTCTCCTGCTCTAACTACTCCCCTAAAACAAACTGAACATTGAAGCTTAAGGGCCCAATGTTCAGTTTATTGACTATGCTATATGCATGCGAGATTATTGCTCGTCAGCTTCCTGCTTGGCTTTGATGCCTTCTTCTTCAGAACGCTTACGCTCAGTCTCTTCTTTGTCTACTTTACGCTCAGACAGACCTTCTTCGATTGCCTTACCGATAATAGAAACGATAAGTGCAATAGATTTAGACGCATCGTCGTTTGCTGGAATTGGGAAGTCAACCGTCTCTGGGTTAGAGTTTGTATCGCAAACTGCGAATACAGGCAGGTTCAACTTCTGTGCTTCCTTCACGGCAATGTGTTCACGCTTCACGTCCACAATGAACAGAGCAGCTGGCAGGCGAGACAAGTCGGCAATACCGCCCAGTACACGCTCCAGTTTCTCACGCTCACGAGAAAGCATCAGACGCTCACGCTTTGCAATCGCTGCATAAGCCGTGTTGTCTTTTACCATCTTGTCGATCGTAGACATTTTCTTAAGTGACTTACGCACAGTAGCGAAGTTCGTCAGCATACCACCCAACCAACGGTCAGTTACATAAGGCATTTTCAGACGACGTGCTTCTTCAGCTACGATATCTTGTGCCTGCTTTTTGGTAGCTACGAAAAGGATTTTGCGACCAGACTTAGCGATGTTCTTGATAGCTGAAGTAGCTTCTTCAAGGGCAACCAAAGTTTTGTTCAGGTCAATGATGTGGATCCCGTTCTTCTCCATGAAGATGTACGGAGCCATTTTCGGATCCCACTTGCGGGTAAGGTGACCGAAGTGAACACCTGCCTCAAGTAATTCTTTATAATTAGTACTTGCCATGTTGTTGATACACCTTTAATATTAACGTTTACTGAACTGGAATGAACGACGCGCTTTGCGCTTACCGAACTTCTTACGCTCCACCATACGAGGATCTCTGGTTACGAATCCTTCTTTGCGGAGTGCAGATTTAGTCTCGGCGTTTTCTACTACCAGTGCTTTCGCGATAGCAAGTCTAAGTGCTTCAGCCTGGCCGCTTACACCACCACCTTTTAGATTAGCAGTAACATCGTACTTGCCAATAGCTTCTAAGGTTTGAAACGGCTGATTCACAATAGTTTGCAGTACTTCGTCAGGGAAGTATGCCTTGATATCTTTACCGTTAATAGTGATATTCCCTTGCCCGGCCGTCATGTAGATACGAGCCACCGAGGTTTTTCTTCTACCAGATGTATTGATAACTTCCATTAATTATTAGATGTTGAGGGTTAATTCTTTAGGCTGCTGAGCTGCAAATGGATGCTCGCTTCCTGCAAAAACATGAAGATTACGGAATAGCTCGCGGCCTAGTGGGCCTTTAGGCAACATGCCACGAACAGCGCGCTCAACGAGCAGCGTTGATGATTTAGCCTTCAGCTCACGTGGAGAAGTCTTGCGCTGACCACCTGGGTAACCAGTGTGCGACAGGTAGTACTTCTGATCCCACTTGCGACCAGTGAAACGTGTGTCATCAGCATTGATAACGATTACGTTGTCGCCGCAGTCAGCGTTTGGCGTGTACGAAGGCTTGTTCTTGCCTCTCAGGATCTTGGCGATTTCAGACGCCACGCGACCCAAGCTTCCTTGCCCTGCATCAATAATCACCCAGCCTTTGTTGGCTGTCTTCTTATTGACAGTAAGGGTCTTATAACTTAAATGATCCATTTTTGGTGGTTGTAAGCGATTTATTTAACAATTAATTTTTCTCTCGAGGGTTCTTGAAAAATGGTCACAAAGATAGAAACTCTTTATTTGATATGCAATACTTGGTATAGAAATATGCTGGAACACAGAGGAATACTGAAAAGAAGGCAGTGGCACAAAGCTGCGCCACCGCCTATAAGCTAATCTAGTATCTATACCTGTAGGTTATCTCGGAGCAAGGGTTGTCGCAATGCGAACTTCTCCTGTCTTTTTGTTTCCCTGCACGATCACAATATTATCAGCGTCCAATAGATTTTTCAATGCGCCTGCATTGTAGGTGGCACTAGCACGTGACTTCTTATTTAGAGAAGCAAGCACTATGTTCAGGCTGCTAATCTTGCCACCATCATACTTCTCGTTGAAAGTAAGGTCAAAGTTATTTTCTCTGAATGCCCTTTGTACTACTTCCAGTTCTCTTTTTGTAATCTCCTCTGGCCAAAGGAAATAGGTAACAAACTCTTCGGTTTCAACCAGTCGAGCTCCGCCTGCTTTAGGTATAGCCGGACCGTCATACCTGGTTGGAGGTGGCGGCGGAAGCTGCTCACCAGAAGGTGCCGGAGGTACGGGTGGAATTGCCTCTTTGCCAGGTGCAGGAGGTGGAGGTGGTGTGCCTGGAGCATCTGGTGCAGCTGGTGGTGGTGGCACAAGATGCTTCAGTTTTTTGTTGAACTCCTGTACCTGGCGGGAGTCTTTTTTTTGCTTTGTGATGATAGAAACAACCCCTGTAACAGTTTTGTCACCTAGTAGTTGTTGAGCGGCCTCGTCCTTAAAGATGCTTGTGCTGTGAATAGCCTTCTGGTCACGTGTTAGGGCTAGTGCGGCTTCTTTATTGGACTTTTTCCCATCAATGAAGTAGGATATGTTGGTTGGCATCGCCCCTTCCGCCCCTATAGATTCTTCTTTTCTGATATGAGGTGGCGCAGGCAATTCCTCCTTTATCATCACAGGCGGTGGGGGGGGCAGTAAGCCCGGAAACGCGCCATACTTACTTTTTGCCTTGGCCATGCTCGTCTGGTCATTCAGGTTATACATTTCAGTGGTGCCCGATTTCAGGAATAGCACTACTGCTTGCGGACCTTTCTCTGGATGAATCTTCCAGCCAACTTTATCAATGGTCGGGTTTCTTTTCAGGAAGTTGGTATACTCCACTGGCAGGTTGTTCCGGTCCTGGTAGTAGCCAATATCTGTTGGCGAGAAAATACGCTCTCCGTTCTGTTGCTGTACAGCATCATCATTCTGAGATTCAAACTCTGCTCTGGACATAACCTGAGCAGCACCAAGGCCTGACGGAAACTGACCATACTTTTTTTCAGCCACAGCACGACTCTTCTTATCAGCCATGTTGTAGATTTCCTCCGTCGACTCCAGGCGTACTCTGATCTCGTTACTGGATACCCATTCGATTTTACTTACCTGCGGATTGCGGGCATAAAAAGCCTTGTGCTCTGCAGCCACTTTTTTAGCTCTTTCGTTTTGGTCCGGATTGTCCCTTCTGGCAACGGGTGGTGCGCTTGGCATTTCGCCATACTTCAGCTCGGCCGAGGCCATGCTTTGCCTGTCACCAAAGGTATAGACCTCTTCAGCACCAGACTTGAGCGCAACTACTATTTTCCTGTTCGATCTCCAGGATATTCGGTTTACCTCAGGGTTGCGGGCATAGAAGGCAGCGTATTCGTCAGTTGGGTCAGTAGGAGCCTGTGTTGCTTCATCGGGGAATATGGCTTCCGTCATAGTGGCAATATCGTCCTGGGAAGCGCTCCGGAAGGCAACCAATAGCACCGTTACGAGGGGTAGCACAACCAGCAATCTGAGCCGGTTGGCTTTATTTGTGGGCATTTTGTTCATCATGGCAATTCGTCGTTTAAGTGAGGGAAAATTAAACTGATTGGCAATCTGAGGTTGTGTGGCGCCTACAACTTTCAGTAAGAGGTATTGGTATGCTACTCTGTCGACGCCAGCATTTACAACATGCTGATCGGCTATAAATTCAAGATTTTCTTTCATAGCCTGCTTCATGAGCCACACACCCGGGTTGAACCAGTAAAACACGGTGCTCAGCTCAGCCAGCAGCACATCCAGGGTATGCCAGCCGTTCACATGTATCTGCTCGTGCCGCAATATCGATTCCAGCTCAGGTGACTTGTGCTGGGCCGGGTTCAGGTAGATGGTTTTCCAGAACGAAAAGGCTTCGCTTATACCTGGCACCTTCCGGAATTCCACCCCTTGGTAAAAGGCGGGCACCGAGGTGCGGTGTATCCGGTAAAGCGAGGCAAACTGCACGGCCAGCCGCAGCAGCATCAGTCCGCAGCCGAGCCAGAACAGCGCGACAGGTATAAGCCAGTAGTCGAACGCCGCCTGTTCAGGTATAGGGGCCGGTGACCAGGCAGGCAACACAACGGCATAGGTTTGAATTGCTGCAAGTTCATCGTGTTTGCTGAATAGCTCCGAGAGGTCTACCAGCGGATAGACGGCCGAGAAGAGGATGCCGAATACCAGGAAAAGCCGGTTGAGGTGATAGAACGTGAGTTTGCGCAGCACCAGGTGGTAAGCCAGGTAGAACAGTACCAAGGCTATGTTCGCTTTCAGCAGGTATAGGAGCAGGGCTGGCATATCATTTCGTTTTTTTGTTCTCGATCATGTCAATAATCTCCTTCAGCTCCTCTGCGCTGATCTGTTTCTCCTTCGCAAAAAATGCTACCAGCTCTTTATAAGAACTCTTGAAATAATCACCGACAAAACCCTTCATGAAACGCTTCTTATAGTCTGCTTCTTTAATGGCCGGGGTATAGCGGTAGGTGTTGCCATACTTCTCGCTCAGCAGAAAACCCTTCTTCTCTAAGTTCTTCACCGTAGAGGCCAGTGTGGTATAGGGCGGCTTCGGCTCCTCCAGCTTCTCCAGAAATTCTTTGATGAAACCGCCGTCCAGCGACCAAATCGCCTGCATCGCTTCTTCTTCTTGTTGTGTCAGCTTTTCCATATTTCTACGATGTTTTCGTATAGTTACGAAAGTTTCGTAATAAGGTCAAGCGATGAGGTATAATTCTTTCAAAATTTATTTCAGTCAGGTCTAGAAAGTTTGTCTAGAGCCAATGGAAGCTGTTTTGATAGAAGAGCAGAAACATCTAATTTTAGCTGGCGTCTTAAGGTATAGCCACCACCAAACCATCATCTGATATGAAAGCCATACTTGTAAAGCAGCCCGGCGGACCCGAGCAACTGGAGCTGGGCGAATACGAACAGCCACTGCCTAAACCTTACGAATTGCTGGTGCGCGTACACGCCACTGCGCTCAACCGTGCCGACACCTTACAGCGACAAGGTAAATACCCGCCTCCGAAGGGAGAAAGTCCGCTGCTGGGCCTCGAAATAGCCGGAGAGGTGGTGCAGGCAGGTATAAGCTGCACCCGTTTCAAGAAAGGTGACAAAATCATGGGGTTGCTGCCGGGCGGAGGCTATGCTGAATACGCCGTGATACACGAAGAAATGGCCATGGCTATACCTGAAAACCTGAGCATGGAAGAAGCCGCTGCTATACCTGAAGTCTTCCTCACGGCCTGGCAGGCGATCTCATGGCTGGGCAAACTGCAGGCTGGCGAGCGGTTGCTTATCCATGCGGGAGCAAGCGGGGTAGGTACAGCAGGTATACAGCTTGCCCGCGCCCTAAACGCCGAAGTGCTCGTGACAGCCTCTGAAAAGAAAGTGCAGGCTTGTCTGGACCTTGGAGCGCACAAAGCCATTAACTACAAAGAGGTGCCTTTTGAAGAGGAGGTACTCGCTTATACCCACGCAGAAGGAGTTGACGTGATCGTGGACTTTATCGCGGGGCCCTACTTCATGCAAAACATCGAATGTCTGCGCCTGGATGGAAGAATGGTGTTGCTGGCGAGTTTGGGCGGTGGCAAAGTAGAAGAGTTTGACCTTCGCAAGATCCTGACCAAACGCCTGCAGGTGATCGGCTCCACACTGCGCTCCCGTACCCGCGACTACCAGATCAAACTCACGAAAGATATGGCCGCCTTTGCTATACCTTTGTTTAGGAACGGCACGATCAAGCCGGTAGTAGATTCTGTATTCGATTGGGCAGACGCGGCCGAGGCGCACCGCTACATGGAGGCGAATAAGAATATCGGGAAGATTGTGCTGCGTGTAAGCTAATTTTTTGACAAAGTAAGTTTTCTGCGAAATACTATTTAACGACCGAGTATTGATGATAGCGGATTAATCCTGGATCATAGGTATAGGTAAAGGTATAGGCGGTCCAAAAGGCTAAAAACAAAAAGGACAAAAGAAGCCCGATTTTTCAAGCGTCCTTTGTCCTTTGACAAATGGTCTATTGTCAAAAACTAACTATACTGCCGAAGTTGCTTGATCAGCACGGCCATGTCTTTCGGATAGGGTGCTTCAATTTTGATCGGCTCCTCGTTCATCAGCCTGAAGCCAATGGCATGCGAGTGCAGCGCAAAGCGTTTGATAAGCGGCTGCTCTTCAGTTTGCTGCTTTAGGTTGAACTTGCGCTTCAGGGTGCTCAGGTATAGCGGCTCTCCACCATACAACTCATCCCCCACAATAGGTGCTCCCAAAAACGCCAGGTGCACACGAATCTGGTGCAGGCGACCTGTCACCGGCATACATTCCAGCAAGGTGTGGCGACTGTAGCTTTCCAGCGTAGTAAAGTACGTTTCGGCAGGTTTGCCCTGCGGCGTGAGTTTAGCTACACCTTTGGCACCTGCCAGTATCGAACGGTTCACTAGTTGGTCTTCAAATTTGTGCACGCCCCAGGCTACGGCATGGTATACCTTGTATACCTCGCGGTGCTCAAACTGCATCGACACGTGGCGGTAAGCCTCGGGGCTTTTGGCAAACACCAGGCAGCCCGATGTGTCTTTGTCGAGGCGGTGGCAGGCTTGCAGATTTGGGTTGTGTTGCTTTGCCAGCTTAAGCAGGTTGGTGGTGTTCGGAGTACGGTCCTCGAGTGTAGCCAGAAACGGCGGCTTGTTCACTACCAGAAAGTCCTCGTTCTCAAATATGATCAGGTCTTTAAAAACCGGGTATTTCATGCTGTACTGTATCGTTAATGCGCGCAGCTATACCTTAGCCGCACAGCCCGCAAAGATACTTATAATTATGGTTGAATGGTTGATGGTTGTATTGTTGGGTGGATGAATTGTTAATAGCTTGTTGTTGATTACCTAGAGGTGAATAAGGTATAACCTCTGCCTTTCTTTCCTTATCTGAGGTTATACCTGCCAATCGTTTTGAGATTTCAACAATTCAACCATTAACAATTTAACAATTCAATCAACTAACTCTTCGCCTTTAATAGCTTAAACCGGAGCATGGTGCCCTTGTCGAGTTCGCTTTTAACAGCGATGAAGGAGCGGTGGGCTTCGACGATGTGCTTGGAGATGGCAAGGCCGAGACCGGAGCCGCCTTTGTCACGGGAGCGGCTCTTGTCGATGCGGTAGAAACGTTCGAAAATGCGATTAATGTGCTCCTGTGCTATACCCGGGCCATCGTCTTTCACCGTAATCGTATAGCGCTTGCGGCCTTCTGTAAACGAAACCCAGATGTTGCCGCCTGTGTGGCCGTATTTAATGGCATTATCCACGAGGTTGATGAACACCTGACGGATACGATTGGGGTCGGCGTGCAGCATGATTTTCTCTCCAGGCTCTACATCCAGCAGATGTAGTTTTGTCTGACTGTTCGTGGCTTTTTGCTCCAGCTGCTCAAATACCTCGTGCACCAGTTGCACTGCGTCAAAGTTCTGCTTTTCCATTCTCACAACGCCTTTCTCGAACTGTGAAATGCTGATCAGGTCCTGCACCAGCGTGTCGAGGCCGTCGAGGCTGTTGGCTGCTTTCTGTAAAAACTTGTCGCGCACACTGGGATCGTCTATGGCGCCGTCGAGCAAGGTATGGATGAAGCCCTGTGCTGCGAAGATCGGGGTTTTGAGCTCGTGCGAAACGTCGGCCAGAAACTCGCGACGCATTACCTGCAGGTGCTTGAGTTCGTCAATTTCCTGCTGCTTGCGCTCGGCAATCTGGAAGATGTCGTCTTTTATTTTGCGGAGCGGGTCGGCTGTGAACAGGGAGCGGCCCTCCGCTTTGCGGTACTCCTGTTTTTTTATTTTCTCGAGACTGGAATACACGTTTTTGATCTCCCGGAACACCAGTGCTTCATAAGAGAAATAGATCAGAAGAAAGCAACAGATGAAAACCAGAACCAGCGCCGCCATCAGGCCCTTTGAGGAAAAAGAGCTGGCTAAAGCCAAAAAGGCAGTGAGCACAAGGGCCACAGCCAGCGATACCAAAAGGGCAAGCGTACGGGAGTTTAAATTCATGTTTTAGTCGGTGTTAAACTTGTAGCCAACACCCTTGATGGTCCTGATCTGATCGTCGCCTATCTTCTCGCGCACTTTCCGGATGTGCACATCCACGGTGCGGGCAATCACATACACGTCGCTTCCCCACACGTTGTTGAGCAGTTCTTCGCGCGTGAACACTTTATTAGGCGTAGCTGCCAGAAAGGCCAGTAGTTCAAATTCTTTTTTCGGGAGCGTTATCTTTTCCCCGCCTTTGTACACGGCAAAGCTGGTGCGGTCTATGCGCAGGCCTCCGATCTCGATCACCTGCTCCTGTTCTTCCTGCTGCGCATCGCGGCGGGCGTAGGCTGCCAGGCGGCTGAGCAGGGCACGTGGCTTAATCGGTTTTGTGATGAAATCGTCAGCACCGGCGTCGAAAGCGGCTACTTCAGAAAACTCCTCTGATCGGGCTGTCAGAAAGATGATGTGCGTATGGCGGAAGTCCTGTTCTTCGCGCAGTTGGCGGCAGGCGGCTATCCCGTCCAGCACCGGCATCATCACGTCCATCAGGATCACGTCGGGCTTAAAGGTATGAGCTACTTCTATTGCCTTTTTGCCGTTTTCGGCCTGGGCTACGTCATAGCCTTCGCGGGCCAGGTTATACTGCAGCAGCTCCACGATATCCGGGTCGTCGTCAACTACCAGTATTTTGTAATGAGCTTGGGTTGGTGTCTGCACATCTTTATAATTTGGGTGTCCTGCCAACAGAGCGGGCAGGTATAGCTATTGCTGGAAGCCATTTGGCGGCGTCCATTTCAATACAAAGATATCACTTCGGAAGGTATAGAAGGAGCAGGCGGTCAAATCATAATATTTTCTTAACATTCGCTTTTCAGTAAAAGAAAAAGCCAGCTGATTAGGCTGGCTTTTTCTTTTATTTCTGTGCCACCAGGGCAGGTTTATGCTTCAGGTTTCTGTGTTCGTAGAGATCTACCTTCACGGATCCAACAAACATATTGGCTGAAATCAACACCGGTATCTTATTTTTGTCATCAGAAAGGTATACAGTAATGGCATCTTCTCCCTTAAACAGCTTGTTTTTTGGCATGCGCGGCACCAATTTAATGGCTTTGAAGGAGCCGGCTTTGGTACTGATCGTTTCGCGTCCCTGGTAGGTTACCAACATATCGAACGTCTCTTCATCGAAGAATCCTTTGATCGTAAACTTGTCGCCCGGCTTGAAGCGGTCATAATCCAAAGTGCGCAGGTAGTAAAAACCACTTACAATATCCTGAGCGCCGGAAGGGATTTTATGCGTACTTTCTCTTTTGTCTCTGTTCTTTTTCTTTGATTCTACCTGTGCCGTGTTTGTGAAGTGGTTAAAGTCCACAGTTTCGCGCTTGCGGTAGCTACCCTCCTCAATGTTGCGGAAAGAGCGATGCGGCAGTATAGCCGCCGTATCGATGTAAGATTGCCAGGTGTCACGAATTCTGATGAACAGGTCGAACGAGCTGCTGGTTTTGCCATACACAGTGGCTTTGTATGTTGGCCTGTCGTTGACGCGGTGCAGGTTGGGCGCTATGTCAATCACGGCTTCAGCTGCCGTAATCGGGCCATAATGCACTTTATACTTCAGTAGTTCACCAGCACTAAAGCTTTCGTTAGGTATAGTGCGCAGCGACTCCTTGGCTGCAAAGCCAGAGAGAACAACAAGCACGAGCACTAATATTGGTAATATCCTTTTCATAAGCTAAACGGGTAAGGCATGTGTAGTTTACAGTTTACATCCAACTATTATACCAAATCAAGCCTCATCACTAAGGTAATATCTTATATTCACTCTACCAACAACTTAAAACGCAAAAAGGTGCTATAATACATAGCACCTTTTTGATTACTTGTTAACAGGGAATAATGTTCATTCGGCGCCGCTGGTATCTTCCAGCGCAGCGGCCACTTTTTCAGGCTCGCCTTTTACAATTGCTCTGATCTTAAGCTCGATTTCTTCCTGCAGTTCCGGGTTGTCAAGCAGAATCTGCTTCACGCCGTCGCGGCCCTGACCTAGCTTGTCGCCGTTGTAAGAGAACCAGGAACCTGATTTCTGTACTACACCTAACTCAACGCCAAGGTCCAGAATCTCGCCTACTTTAGAAATGCCCTCACCATACATGATGTCAAACTCTACCACTTTGAACGGAGGCGCTACTTTGTTTTTCACCACCTTCACGCGAGTACGGTTACCAGTAATATTGTCAGCAGACTCTTTGATCTGGCCAATACGACGGATGTCCAGACGCACAGAGGCGTAGAACTTCAGTGCGTTACCACCTGTAGTAGTTTCCGGGTTACCGAACATCACACCGATCTTCTCACGAAGCTGGTTGATGAAGATACAGCAGCAGCCGGTCTTGTTGATCGTTCCAGTCAGTTTACGTAATGCCTGCGACATCAAACGTGCCTGTAGACCCATTTTGCTGTCACCCATGTCGCCTTCCAGTTCGCCTTTCGGTACCAGTGCAGCCACAGAGTCAATTACAATAATATCGATTGCTCCGGAGCGAATCAGGTGATCGGCGATCTCCAGGGCCTGCTCACCGTTATCAGGCTGCGAGATCAGGAGGTTCTCCGTGTCTATTCCAAGTTTTTCGGCGTATGCCTTGTCAAATGCGTGCTCTGCGTCAATAAAGGCAGCCAGGCCACCGGCGCGCTGCGCCTCTGCGATAGCATGCATGGTAAGCGTGGTTTTACCAGACGATTCAGGACCGTAGATTTCGATGACACGGCCGCGCGGTAAACCGCCAATTCCTAAAGCAATGTCAAGTCCTAGCGAGCCGGTAGAGATAGCCGGAATGTCTTCCACTTTGTTATCGCTCAACTTCATTACGGTTCCTTTACCGTAAGTCTTGTCAAGCTTGTCTATCGTCAGCTGCAGGGCTTTTAGTTTTTCGTTGCTTACGCTCATGTGTGTTTAATTAAATAGCTTTATATTGATGTGAAATTACGACGTTCAAAATCAATTTGCAAAAAAAGTAGCAGGTATTTTGCTAAATATTTTAGTTGACTATGGCTGTCTTGTTACAACACATACTGACGGGCTTTTGTGCCATCTTACACCCTTTTTTATGAGATATTTTAGGCTTTTATTTTGTGTGTTTACTGTGCTATACAGCTCTTTAGCTTATGGCCAGCTCAACAACGACGCACTTAAACTGGCTATACCTGTTAAACCTGAAAATGCTAATCAGATTAGGATTGGGCTGCACGCTTTTGGCTTCTCTAAAAATAATGAGTATTTCAATAAGATAGCCGATGGCTATACCTTGTTTGGCTATCACCTCATGCCGCGGGTAAGCTATTATCCGTCTGCTGCGGTGCGAATTGATGCGGGTGCCTTCTTGTGGAAGGACTTCGGCAGCTCAGGTTATCAGGACTTTCAGCCGACCTTTACTGTAAAGTGGCAGCA
This sequence comes from Pontibacter sp. HSC-14F20, assembly GCF_019599265.1. Taxonomy (GTDB): domain Bacteria; phylum Bacteroidota; class Bacteroidia; order Cytophagales; family Hymenobacteraceae; genus Pontibacter. The sequence goes on from NZ_JAHZTC010000008.1 coordinate 204,545, forward strand.
GGAAAACTGGGCTTTTGTGTTCGGTACGCTGGAGGGGAATCTCAGCCATAATTATATAGAGCCGCTCTACGATTTTGAACGGGTGATCAATGACCGGCTGGAAAACGGGCTGCAGTTTTTGCTCAACACTCACCGGGTAAAGTTGGATGCCTGGGTTGACTGGAGCAAGATGATCTACCCGGCTGACCCGGTGCGGGAGGAAGTGGCGGGCGGCATCAGTTCCGCCATACGCCTGCTTAGCAAGCCCGGCAGCGTGGCGGGCGATACCCTACGCCTGGCTATACCTGTGCAGTTCACGGCGCAGCACAAAGGCGGTCAGATCGACAGTTCACCCTTGCCCCTGCTCACCGTGTTTAATGCCGCAGTAGGCTTTGAGTTAGAACGGCAACTGCCGCATCGCATACTTCACCGGGTATACACCAAAAACTATCTGCTCGGTTTTAATGACTTTTCCAACACGTTTCAACTGCCTTTCACGAAGGGCGGTGCTGTATACCTGAATGCAGGTATAGATACCAGGTACCAGGATGTGATGCTAAGCTATTGGCGTGGTGACGGGTATATTACCGAAATGGGTGGCAAGCTATTTCAGTCGGCTTCCACGACTTACAAAGACCCTGACTACATACAGGAAGACCGACACGTGCTGATACTTCGCCTGATGAAGGATATTGAGGTAATGGACGACCTATACCTGACGCTGCGCCTGGAACCTGTTATTGATCTGGATAATCCGAAGCTGGAATTTTCGAATGCGATCTATCTGACGTTTGATACTGACTTTTTTGTCGCGAAGCCTCGCAAATAAACCAGCTTAGACTGCTTCTTGGGAATCGCGTTGCTTTAGATGGGTTGTCTGCTCGTAGTCATCGCGGGTCATGCCATAGTAGATCAGGTCCAGGAGCTCTTCGGAGTCGGCACCCCTGAAGTCACTTCGCAGCACCCCTTCCTTCACAAAGCCACAACTCTCAGCCAACTGCGAACACACATTATTATACTGTGTGCAGCGCATGTATACCTTGTTGAGCTTTACATCCTCAAATGCAAAATGCAGCACCGCTCTAAAGGCCTCCTGCGCCAGGTTCAGCATCTCCGACCAACTGGTAAAGTATAAAGCTGCCTCCGCTTTCGGCACCGACCGGTCTATGTTCTTAAGCGTGATGTCGCCAATATACGTGTTGCTTTCCTTGAGCCATACGCCAAAGTCAAATTGCTTGCGGTTGTCCCAGTCGCTGCGAAGTTGGGCCAGCTGTGTGCGGGCATCTTCCAGGGCGCGCACGCGGGCTACCCTTCCGGTAAAGGCCGGGTTCAGCGCTGCCGTGTCCTCCTGAATAACGCGCATAAACTCCTGCTCATCACCCTCCGCATAAGGCCTGAGTACCAGATGATCCGTCTTGAGTTGTTCATCAAAAGCATCTGTCAGGGTATTGTATAAAAAGCTCATAGGTATAGTTTCGTTTTAATGGAACAGCTAGATCGTCGCTTCTGCTGCTTTTTTTGTCATACGCTATCCGTCCGAAAATGTAAGGATAATCTTCAGAAGCCTGCCTGCACCAACCGATCAGGAGTGAAGGCCGTTATAGGTTTTATAGAATGTAAATACTGAAAATTTTTAACCATTGATCTATGAAAAACAGACTGGAAGGCAAAGTCGCCATCGTGACGGGCGGCGGAACAGGTATAGGAGAGGCGATCTGTAAGAAATTTGCGCAGGAAGGGGCCCGTGTTGTAGTAGCGGGCTTCCCCGAAGACCCCGTTGAAAATGTAGTGAAGGAAATCCAGAAAGAGGGCGGAGAAGCGATCGCCTATAATGGTGACATTTCCACTGCAGCCAACGCAAAGGCATGCGTCGAGCTCGCGGTAAAACAATACGGACAGCTCGACGTCCTCGTCAACAATGCCGGGGTCTTCCCGGAGGTGAACCTGCTGCAGGACTACACCGAGGAGGCGCTGGACTACATGATCAAGAACAACATTAAGTCAGCTTTTGCTATGAGCAAGGCCGCACTGCCAGAGTTGCACAAAACAAAAGGGAATATTGTGTCCGCCGGATCTGAGGCTGGCGTGATAGGTATAGCGCAGAACACACCTTATGGTGGTACCAAAGGTTTTATCCATGCCTTTATGAAAGGGCTGGCCGTGGAGCAGGCGCAGTTCGGCGTACGGGTCAACATTGTAGGGCCAGGACCAATCGACACTGCCTGGACGCACGAAAGCACCGGCCCGATGGATGGCAAAATGGTGAAGACCATGAAAGCAGCCACACCCATGGGCCGCAGGGGGAGCCCGGAAGAAGTCGCGAATGTTTACTGCTTCCTGGCTTCAGATGAGGCCTCGTATGTGACGGGTGCACTCTATATGGTTGATGGCGGCATTACAATTGCAAAAGGCCCGGTAGGAGATGAGGCAGCCTCCAGTATGAAGAAACAGCCAGATGGCGAGCTTGACCTGGAACATTCCAAAGAAGGGCATACCACCATCCGGAATAAATAAGCTTTTGGAAATGTATAAAAGCAAAGGGCCTGCAGGTATAAGGCTGCAGGCCCTTTGCTTTTATAAGGTATAGCTATTGGCTATTGATTCAAAAGGAAAGGGTATTTGAAGTGTTTCGGGCTGTTGAGCTGCTGCTGGCGCATCATCACCTGCAGGGTATGGGCCGTTTCGTTGAAAAACTCCAGTCTGCGGATCAGCATTTCTTTCTGCAGTATCACACCACCCGACGTTTTCATGTAAGCTTTTTTGTCTTCCATGACACGCTGCATGGTGTCCATCACTGTATTCTCGTTCTGCTTAAACCAGCGCGTGAAATCCTCCAGGCGAGCTGCTCCCGCTGTTTCAGAATTAAACTCAAGGCCATGCAGGCGCAAAATGTCGGCTAGCAGGTCTACCTCCAGTGGAATAGATACATTATAAGGCATGGAGCGAACCTCCAGTTTGCTGTTCAGGGCTCCGATGATAGTGGCCAGGTTTTCTTTAAAGCGAACGTATAGCGCTGCCGCCTCCATAAGTTTCAGGGTAATGTGTTCAAAAATCAGTACAGGCGCAAAATTACACCAATAAGCTTAGATTGCTAAATTGTTTGGTGAATTGTTGAAGTGTTAAATTGTTAAATGGCTGAATTGTGAGATTGTTGACTGGCTAGAGTTCTGCGATGATTGACAAGGTATAACTGAAGGTGCTAGCTTCTGCTATGCAAAGAAAGCTAGAGCTATACCTTATTCGGCTCTAAGCAATTTAATTATCAACAATTCAGCAATTTAGTTTACAGCAGCTCCTGTATCAACTGCTCGACTGTTATACCTTCTGCCTCGGCCTTAAAGTTGCGCACAATGCGGTGACGAAGAATTGGTAAGGCAACAGCCTGCACGTCTTCTATATCAGGCGAGTATTTGCCGTTAAGCAATGCATTGCACTTTGCCCCGATAATCAAATGCTGGGAGGCACGCGGTCCGGCACCCCACTCCAGGTATTGGCTGGCCCGTTCAGATCCCATTGCTGTGTTAGGGCGGGTCTTGTGCACCAGTTTCACGGCATACTCTACCACATTGTCCACTACCGGTACGCGACGCACCAACTGCTGAAAAGCCATGATGTCATCAGCGTGCAAAATTTTATCGAGCGCTACGCGGGCTGCGCCGGTTGTGTTCTTCACGATCTGCAGCTCCGACTCGTAGCTCGGGTAACCCAGCGTGATGTTGAACATGAAGCGGTCGAGCTGTGCTTCAGGCAGGGGATAGGTCCCTTCCTGCTCAATCGGGTTTTGGGTGGCCAGCACAAAGAAGGGGCGGGGCAGTTCGTAACGCTTGCCGGCAACCGTTACAGCATACTCCTGCATCGCTTCCAGCAGGGCTGCCTGCGTTTTAGGAGGCGTACGGTTAATCTCATCTGCCAGAATGATGTTGGCGAAGATGGGGCCTGTCACAAAGTTGAAATTACGATCCTTGTCCAACGTCTCAGCGCCCACAATATCACTCGGCATCAGATCCGGCGTGAACTGCACCCGGCTGAAAGACATGTCAAGCGAGGAGGCGATGGTCTGGATAAGAAGTGTTTTGGCGAGTCCCGGAACCCCAACCAGGAGGCAGTGCCCCTGACAAAAAACGGCTGTAAGTACCAGGCGCACGACGTCTTCCTGACCTACAATCACTTTTGATATTTCAGAAGTGAGGTCCTGGTAGGAGCGGTACAGCGCGTCGGCTGCTTCTTTGTCAGAGGTATACTGCTTCATGTACGTGTCTATTGCGTTAACTCAAGCACTTTGCATTGGTCGTAATCCGGGTCGATCTCAATGAATACGGTGTCCTTGTTTTTTCGGAACCATTCGTCCACTGCCTTGTCTCTTTTCTGTGCCAGGGCGGCGGCGGCTATTTTCTGATAGTCGTCGCTCATGTTGGCCATGTGAGGCGATGATTTGTAACGGAGCTGAATGATACGGGCTGCTTCTCTGCCATCAGGCGTGGTAAAGGTCACCGGCTTCGACACATCACCCACTTTCATGGTATCGATCACGAAGAATATACCTGGCTCCACTTCATCCATCGGAATGTACGAATTACCAGTCATACGGCTAATGATGGTACCTCCGTTGTCTTTTGTGTTCTTATCGTCTGAAAAATCTTTGGCAGCTTTCGCAAAGCTGATGCTATCGTTCAAGATGAGGGTACGCACACTGTCCAGCGCAGCAATGGCATCCTGCACATCCACACGCGCAGTGGCAGGCTTAATAAGGATGTGACGTGTGTTGAACTCCTGTCCTTTGCGCTCGATCATCTGAATGAGGTGAAACCCGAACATCGATTCTATCACATTTGACATCTGGCCTGGCTCGAGACGCAGTGCAGCAGCTTCATACTCTGGTACCAGTTCTTTCTTTTTCATGAAACCCAGTTCACCGCCATCTTCGGCAGAGCCCGGATCTTCAGAGTATTCACGAGCCAGTGTGGCAAAGTCTTCACCGGCCACAATACGCGCGCGAATTTCTTCCAGCTTCTGGCGGGCAGCCTGCTTCTGCTGGCGGCTCACCTCTGCGTACTTCACAATGTGGCTCAGCTGCACTTCGCTGGAGAAGTAAGGCAAGCTGTCTGCAGGAATCTGGTTGAAATAGCGGCGCACCTCTTTCGGGGTCACAGTTACTTTGTCCGTGATTTCGCGTTGCATCTTTTCAGATACCATTTGGTTGCGAACAGAACGGCGCAGTTCGTCGCGCAGCTGCTTGACAGATTTATTGTAATATTGCTCAAGGCGCTCTGTGCCACCTACCTGCGAGGCCAGGTAATCAATTCTGCGGTTCAGTTCGCCTGTTACGGCAGTTTCTTCTACTACAACAGAGTCAATCTCGGCGCGGGCCAGCAACAGTTTTTCCTGCACCATCGACTTAAGTATCTCGCATTTTAAAGGCTCAGTTTGCGCGCTTGGCTGCTGTTTGCTCTGCGCCAGGTACTGCAGGTAGCTGAACTCAAGCTCTGAGCGCAGGATCACGTGGTTGTCTACCTTGGCTATGATGCCATCCAGTTTCTTCTGTGTAGGGGCCTGCGCCGTGGCTGTAAAGGCTGTAATCAGGCAGAGCAGTAGCAGGGCCAGGTTTTTCGTTTTATAGATTGTGTTATGCATGTTGACTTCTATCGGTTCTCTTGTTGCGGACCCGCTTTATTTTCTGATAATTTTATCGACCTCTGTCTGGTTAACGCTAACCGGAGTTTTTTCCTGCAGCTGCTTCACCCACTGCTCGTCCAGGTAGTTCTGGTAGTCAGCGGTTACCTGACCTCTTACCTCAGCAAGCTGCTTTTGCGCAGGTGCCAGCACGTCATGCACGATCACCAGGTACTGGCGTCCGTTCAGTTCTGTATTGTAAGTGCCTTTTTCCCACTTCACGGCATCTACAGCTTTATTCTCGCCTTTCTGGAATCGCTTCTCCGTAATCTGAACACCCAGCGGGTTTCCGGCATTCAGGTTTTCGGCCAGTGTGCTCAGTTCAGAAGAATAAAGCATGAACGATACGCGTCTGTTGCGACGGCGGCCGGTTTCAGTGTTATCAGCGGTAACTTGTTTGGTTTTACCCAGTGCTTTGGGGCTGAGTTGGTCAGCTGCTACACCACGGCTTGTCAGGAAGGTGACAATGGCTTTAGAGCGCTCTGCAGAAAGATCACGCTTGCCTGTTGCCTCACGGGCATCGGCATGCCCATTCACTTCCAGCGTCAGATTCGGGTTGTTGTTCAGGCGGTCAGCCAGCTCATTTAGTCGGGCTACACTTGCCTGGTCCGGTGTGGCGCTGTTTGTTTCAAAGGTAATATCGGCTGGCTTGCCGTTGCGTACTTCGTAGCGGCGCTCGTTTAGCTGCTGTTGTGCCTTAGTAAGCAGCTCAGCATTGGCAGCGCTGATCACCGTAGCATGTGCACGTTCCTTCCACTGGTACTTGTCGCGGTTCTGCTCAAAGAAGGCTTTGAGACCAGCGGTATCTTCCACCGCCTTCGACCATACCTTCTCGTCCATTAACTGGAACAGCAGGATGCCGTCATGATACTCACGCACCAGCATACGGTAGTCGGGGTATTTATTCTCCAGGTTGGCACGCTCATACGCCAGCAGACTCTTCTGCACAAAGTTATCATAGAGTGAGTTCATGTGGTGCTGCGGGGTGCCGGCTACGCGCGGGCGCTGCTCAGCCTTTACGTAGGTATAGAAGTCAGCTACGGTATAAGGCTTGCCCTGTATCGTAAAAAGTGTATTCTTCAGTGTTTTGTCGGTGGCATCAAAGTCCCACTTGCCTTCCAGCAGATCATCTGTAGCCTTGCCCATAGCGGCGGCTTTTACAGTAGCATCTTCGCTAAAGTTATTTTCGGATTTAATGCGCTTCAGGAAGGCTGCTTTGTTGAGTTCAGAACGAGAGTCCTTGGCGATCTTGTTGCGCAGGTTCTGCTCCATGTCTTCAAACGAAGGAAGCGTCTGCTTGCCGATCAGCTTGATGATGTGCCAGCCGTAAGGTGTCAGGACCGGAGGAGCTACTTCGCCCTCTTTCTTCAGACCAAACGCTACCTCCTCAAAAGAAGGGATCATGCGACCGGTACCGAACCAGGGCAGCTCGCCGCCGTTGGCAGCAGAGTTGGCATCCTCCGAAAATTCAGCGGCCAGGCGGTCCCAGTTCTCGTTACGCTGCACACGCTTGTAGATGGCGTCGACGCGCTGCTTGGCTGCTAGGGAATCGGCTTTGGGCATACCTGGCGTAGCACGCACCATAATGTGGGCTACCTTCACTTCGCCCTGCGCGGCACGCTTATCGTTTACCTTGATCAGGTGATAACCGAACCGGCTGCGAACCGGCTGCGAGATCTGGCCAACCGGTGTTTTGTAGGCGGCATCTTCGAAGCGGTATACCATCTGCATGGCCGTAAAATAACCCAGATTACCTCCGTTTTCACTGGCGGATGGATCCTGCGAAAACTCACGGGCCAGCTTGTCGAAAGGTTCTCCGGCTTCGAGTCGCTTGCGCAGCTCCAGGGCTTGGTTGTAGGCTGCTAGTGTGTCCTGCGGACTTGGGTCGTTTGGCAGACCCAACAAAATGTGTGATGCGTTTACCTCCTGTTTCAGGCGCTCGTAAGCCTCCCGCACCAGTTGGTCGGTTACACTTTTTTCAGTGAGGTAGGGTTGTGCAAGTTGTTCTTTGTATCCCTCCAGTTCGCGCTTAAAAGCGGTGGTGGTGTCCAGGCCACGGCTCTCGCCTTCCATTACCTTCAGTTTGAACCGGGTATAGAGGTCGAGGTACTCGCTTACACTCTGGCGGGTATAGGCGTCTTCATTGTCCCCGTTATTTTTCTCATACACATACTGGAACTCTGATGTGTAGATAGGTTGGGAGCCAATGGTCGCAATGATAGGTTCCTGTTTGTCATTCTTCTTAGTTGCGGTACAGCCAGCCATGACAAGGGCTGCTGCCGCAACAAGTAGTTGATTGCTGCGCATAAATAGATGATAAACGAACGCTTGGTTTTGCCCTGACGAGGTCAGATCATGCAATTTTAGTTAATTTTTCTGACAGATTAGTCAAAAAGTACCACTATAATCCTATTGCATGCGATTTCGTTCCGGATAACGGACATGGGCCGCTAAAAGTGTGCAGTTCAGCCCTATTTAATTTTTTTGTACAGGAAGCAGGTGTTTTGCCTGGCGTTAGACTCAAACTCCACACGATCCATGATACGGTTGACCAGGGCGATGCCGACGCCACCCTTTTTTCCGACCCGGATGTGCTCTTCGATGTTTGGCTCTTTATACTCGGAGCGGCGGAAAGCCACACCGTTGTCGACAATCTCAAATTTGAGCATGCCGGCCTTCTCCGTGATGGAGAGGGAAATGTTTTTAGACGGGTCTTCGCTGTTGGCATGGATGATGAGGTTCGCGCATATCTCATCCACGGCCAATACGATCTGGTTCATCTGAATGTCTGTCAGTTTATACCCTGCCAGATACTCTGTAACGAAGTCCCGTATTTGCTTCAGATTTTTTTTAGTACAGCTAACTGAAATTTTGTTATTCATCTGCAATAGTCATGGCTTCCTCGTAATCCGAAACGATGGTCATGAGCAGGTCGAGGCCCAGGATTTCGAATACGTTGCGCACTTTGTCCTGCATATTGTAAAATATGAGTTTGATCTGTGCATCTTCAAAGCGCTGCAGGTGCGAAATGAATACCCCGAGGCCGGCAGACGAGATGTAGTTCAGGTCATTGCAGTCTACCAGGATCTTGCTGTAGGTCATGATCTCAGGGTCGGAAAGTGCTTCATCGAGCATTACAGATGAGCTTGCGTCCAGTTCACCATCCAGGGTAATGATGATCGTTGTGTCTTTGATTTGGTTTGTAATTTTCATCGGCATCCTTTACGTATAACTATTCACTAGGTTGAGTCGGTTTAAATTTGATGACAAGCAGCGTCTGGTCATCATATATATTTTCTGTGGGACCGGTAAAGTCCTCGAGGTCGTTAATAATAGCGCATTTTATATCTTCGGCCTCCAGATGGTAGGTTTGAGTGAGCATGTAGCGTAGTCTATCTTCTCCGTACTCGTCGTTGGTCGGGCTGCGGGCTTCCACAATGCCATCTGTGTAGATCACCATCACATCGGTGGGGTTGTAGTCGTAATACATCTCCCGCACATGGTTGTTGTAGCTCTTATCACGAATGATGCCAAGCCCCAATCCATCCGTCTGAAAATAGAAGGTGTCGTCCATCATGGAGTTGTAATACAAGGTATGGCAGTGCCCCGCGCGGGCAAACATAAAGCCCTTCATGCGATAATCAATGATGTATAGCGCAGAAGTGATAAAAGAGGTTTTCTCAAGGCAGCGGCTCAGGGCGTTGTTGGCCTGTTTCATGAACTCACTTGGTGGCATATCCTGTTGCATCAGGCCGTGAAAGATACCTTTCATCTGGGCCATGTGGAAAGCTGCCGAAATACCTTTGCCCGACACGTCGCCTATGATGATGGCGATGCGCGACTCGCTCAGTTGCAGGAAGTCATAGAAGTCACCACCTACTTCCTTGGCTGCTTTAGCATGAGTCGCGATCTCAAACCAGCTGTCACTCGGGAATTTTTTCGGGATCAGGCTGTCCTGTACGAGTGAGGCAATCTTGAGCTCTTCTTTATAACGCTCATTTTGCAGCGACTCGTGTACCAGGCGCAGGTTTTCGATCGTGAGGATAGTCTGGTTGGTAAAAGTGCGCAGTACATTCACGGTTTCCCTGTCAAAGCCCTGTTCAATATCCTTCAACAGGTATAGCACCCCAAAAAGATGTTTCTTGGATTTGATCGGCAGGATAATTAACGACTTCCAGGGCAGCGTGAGGTCACGAAAGCCGGGGTTGCGGTCGAGGTTGTTGTTGATGTAGTCGATATGCTGGATGTTGTAGGCCAGCAGCAGGTGCCGTATACGCTTGATCTGCTCTTCTTCTATGGTGAGCTGGTGGCACAACTCTATTCCATCTTTTTTCTCGCCTCTGAAAATCTCGAGCCAGGCGGCGCTGGCATCGGCTGCCTTTACGGTACTCTCGAAGAGCATGTCGTATACCTGCTTCTCGCTCTGGCCCTGCTGTATAGACTGGCTCAGGCGCTGGAAGTTGAGCAGGTCTTCGCTCTTTTGCTCAAACACACTCGAGGTAGGCAGACTGAAAAGCGCTACCAGAAAGGCAGCCAGGGTATAGAGTGCCACAAAGAACATGGCCAGCAGCAGGAAACCCACGTCAGAGTAATCGATCACCAGCAGCGGGCTGTCCGCAAAGTCGTTGAAGAAGTCAGCAAAGATGAAGCAGGCCAGCAGGATGGCCATGAGCAAAATAAGTGATCTTCCTTTTTTGTTGAACGTCAGGTAGGCGACCCACTTCAGGTTGGTGCAAAGGAACAAGGTATAGAGTCCGATAAGGCCCAGCAAAGGCAGGAAGATCAGGCTGCTGTAATTGAAGTTGAGCAGCGTGAGCATCAGCGTAGCAAAGAGCAGGATTTCGTACCAGTCCCAGGCAATCTGGATAAACTTGTTTTTATGGTAGAGGATCAGCTGCCGCCATACATAAAAGGCCTTCGCCAGAAACAGCACCAGTAAGCCAAAATTTACCTGGTAGACCATGTGCAGCAGCAGCGGCGACTGCACACTGGAGTAGTTGGTAACCATGCGGTATACCATGTATAAGGCAACACTCAGGTAGGCGGCTATACCTCCTTTGGCAAAGATGTTCCAGAGGTAACCAATAAAGTCAATTCCTTTTAGATTGTCAGCGCTCATGCGCTGGAAGCCAAAAACAGATATGATGAAAACAACGATGAGGAAGTTGTTGACGAAAGGCAGTTCCAGCGCATGAGAGCTTTCCCGGTGCATACTCTCCGCCGCCAACAGCACATTCGCCAGCAGGAGTGACCAGCTGATCAGGGCCGAGGTAATAAATAGAGATTTTGCGTTGGTTCTATAAAGCATAAAACGGAAAACCGTGCTTAGTTTATTGGCGGCTGAAAATGGCTTGCCCGATACTTTATCAGTTTGTAAGGTAAGAAAAATTTTTGCTCTTTGGCCAAGTTGTCAAGGTGAGTTTTGAAAGAACAACTTGCATAACGTAAAATAGAAGAAGTAGGTTAGCAAAAGGCCAACCTACTTCTTCTTTACTGATTTTATGAATTGACTAGCGGCTGTAGTTTGGAGCCTCGCGCATGATGTGCACATCGTGCGGGTGACTTTCACGCAGGCCAGCCCCTGTTATTTTCACCATCTTAGCTTCTTGCAGCGTAGGTATAGTCGGTGTACCGCAATAGCCCATGCCAGCGCGGATGCCACCCACCAACTGGTAGATCACCTCCGACACCAGGCCTTTGTAAGCTACACGGCCCACTATACCTTCCGGTACCAGTTTCTTGCTGTCTTTTTCGTTGCCCTGAAAGTAGCGGTCTTTCGAGCCCTCTTCCATTGCTTCGATCGAGCCCATGCCGCGGTAAGTTTTGAACTTACGTCCTTCGTAAATGATCATCTCGCCCGGAGCCTCTTCGGTGCCAGCCAGCAGGGAGCCTACCATCACGGTACTCGCGCCTCCGGCCAGTGCTTTCACGATGTCGCCTGAGAACTTGATACCACCGTCGGCAATAACCGGTACACCGGTGCCCTGCAAGCCTTTGGCGGCTTCCATTACGGCAGACAGCTGCGGCATACCTATACCTGCAATCACGCGGGTAGTACAGATACTGCCCGGCCCAACGCCCACTTTCACGGCATCGGCACCTGCATCTGCCAGCGCTTTCGCGCCGTCGGCTGTGGCTACGTTACCGGCAATCACCTCCAGCTTCGGGAAGTTCTCTTTGATCTTGCGGACAACGTCGAGCACTCCTTTGGAGTGACCGTGCGCCGTGTCCACGCTGATTACGTCAACACCAGCTTCAACCAGCGCCTTGATGCGGTCCATCACGTCAGGAGTTACGCCAACGGCGGCACCTACGCGCAGACGGCCGTACTCGTCTTTGCAGGCGTTCGGGCGGTCTTTCTTTTTCAGGATGTCTTTGTAAGTAATCAGTCCTACCAGGTTGCCGCGTTCGTCCACCACCGGCAGCTTCTCGATCTTATACTGCTGCAGGATATCTTCGGCTTTGGCCAGGTCAGTTCCTCTTTCGGCTGTGATCAGATTTTTGCTGGTCATAATCGCCGTAACTTTTTGAGTCAGGTCTTTCTCGAAGCGCAGGTCGCGGTTGGTAATGATACCCGTTAGCTTGCCCTCTCTGTTGATGACAGGTATACCGCCAATCTTATTCTCGACCATCAGCTGTACGGCATCACCCAGGGTAGCGTCTTCCTGCAGCGTAATTGGGTCAAGGATCATACCGCTCTCGGAGCGCTTCACTTTGCGTACCTGTTCTGCCTGCTCCTTGATCGACATGTTTTTGTGAATGATGCCGATGCCTCCTTCCTGCGCCATCGAAATGGCCAGTTCGGTTTCGGTAACAGTGTCCATCGCGGCTGAAAGCAGCGGAATGTTGATGCGGATATTGCGTGTAAGCTGTGTGGAAGTATCAGTGTTGTGGGGGAGCACCTCGGAGTAGGCCGGGAGCAGAAGCACGTCGTCGTAGGTGAGTGCCTCAAATACTATTTTGGATTGATCTGCGATCATTGGCAAATAATTTAGGGGTCCTTATTTGCCGCGTAAAATTACATAAATTAATCCGGATAATTTAGCAAGAGTCGCGAGAAATTTATTCAAGTCCTCCATTCAACGTATTCCGTGCGTTTTAATACCTCTGAGTGCTTAACGTTAGGGAATATTATAAAAAGGAGATGAAAGCCGCTGATTCAGAAAAGACCTGGTGCCATATACCTAGTAGACCCGCATTGTCGGGTCTACCTGCGTTGCCCAGGCGTGAATGCCGCCTTTGAGATTGAGTAGATTGTCGTAGCCGAAACGTTGGGTCAGGTATAGAATAGCCTGTGCGCTGCGGTAGCCATGGTGGCAAACCATCACCACGGGAATGTCGCGGCGGATACGGTTTACCTGCTTCGGCAAATCGCCCAAAGGTATGAGCTCGCCACCCAGGTTGCATATCTCAAACTCCAGGGGCTCACGCACATCCACGATATGTAATTCTGCGCTGCGGACCAGTCTCTCTTTTAATTCCTGTGCTGTGATCTCTTCCATTGTCGTCGTGCTGTTGCCTAGGCTATACCTTAAGCTTTGGCGTTTTGGTTTCGATTTGCAAACTTAGCAACAAATTAGCCTAAAGCATGGGCTTATACAGGTATAGATGGCAGAATTTTACAATAGTATTCTTGAAGCATTGCAGGCGATGAGCCTGGTAGAAGCAATAGGGGTAATTACAGGTATAGCCGGGGTGTGGCTGGCGGCCCGGCAGCACATCTGGACCTGGCCCATCAGTGTGGTGAGCGTAACGGCTTATGTTTTCGTTTTCTATGAAGCCCGCCTTTATGCGGATATGGGGTTGAATGCCTTTTATATCATCACGAGTTTTTATGGCTGGTACGAGTGGCTATACGGGGGCAAAGGGCATACCGAGCGGAAAGTTACCAGAGTGGGGCAGCGGGAGTTAGGTATAATGATTGCGCTTGTGGTGGTGTTTACGGGTAGCTTGGGCTATTTTCTGGATAATTATACCGATGCCGATCTGTCGTATACCGACTCGGCTACTACAGCAGTGAGTTTGATGGCTTATTGGATGATGGCCAAAAAGCGACTTGAGAACTGGCTGGTATGGTTGGCTGTGGACGTGGTGTACATCGGCGTATTTACCTACAAGGAATTATACCTGACAGCTTTCCTTTATTTCATCTTTCTGATTTTGGCTACCATGGGCTATCTAGATTGGAAGCGGGATATGGAAAAGGAAGCTGCAGCTCCTGTTACAAAGTGATTATTAGAAATATCCTATTTTATGTTTCTATCTTATGCAGTCATGGCATGGTATGTGCCGTACATGAGTGTAGCTGAGGCAATCGTTGAATTTTAGTGCGCCAAAGTATGCGAGTACCTATGTTCCACGCTTACAACGACACTATGTATGAAGAACCACAAGATTGAATTGCCGGATGAACTCAAGTATGAGAACCGTATGAAGTGGGGATACGAGTCTCCGGACGAGAGCCCTAAACGCCTGATGCTCTGTCAACACGGTGATAGGCACCCCAGGGAGGTGGAGGTGTATAATTTTTATGATTACAGCTTCACAGAGAATTAAAATCACCTGTCTTACCTAACCTGACAGAGAGAAATTACAGCGGGAATACATTTTAAAGAATGTGTTCCCGCTTTTTTTATATCTGAATTTGCGCTCAGTATCTTCATTGATTTATAGAATGCAAATTATCTGGCAGGTATCGCTGGACAGGCCTAACATAATCAGATCAAGCTATATTAATAATTAAAGTTTATACACAAATCGTGATATATATTTCTGGTTAAAGTTGCTTACACTGCAATCATCATCATTCACCCGCCGTTACACTATCTAAACTATAAATAGGAAAAACCCATACTTTAATTTGAGATTTCATAGTATATTAGGTTTAAGTTCAACTATTTAACAGGTGGTTTACAAGTGCTAAGCTGTTAACTTGTGAAAAATCGCTACTACTCTTCCTTGCTTACCCTATAAGCCATTGGTAATTGCACCCGCCATACCAATTCTGATTTCCAATTAAGGAATACTCACATTATTTTCTCAACCGATCATGCAAAACGCATACTATTATTGGCATTGCCTTCTACGGCCAGGCCCATTTTAATACTTCAATTTTATTGAGTAGCACTCGACTACTTAAGTCTCATCTGTCAATATCATGCTTCTCCCCGATGAACACATAAAAATTGGACAGGCACTGCTTTGCCAATTTTTCAGCTTTACAAACACAACTCAACCACATTCTCACAACCAAAAATCTTTACACTAATGGAAAATCTCAATAATTACACGGGTAGGGCAAAGGATGCTCGCTCGAAGAACCAGCTACTAGGGCTATGGCGGTATGCTATGGTGCTGGTAGCTTTTATGATATATTCAAATGAGACATTTGCTCAAACCTTTCCCCCTGTAAGCTCCTGTACATCGAAGGATTTAGAGTTAGTTGAAGCTGAATTAACCGGAGGAGATGTGTGTAACACTTGTCAACCTGGTACTGAAATTACTAGAACCTTAACTTTATCTATTTATAATAAAACAGGATCAAAAAGAACTTCATTCGCCTTCTGGGGTACATTGGAGATATATGATTCAAACGGGAATTTTAAAAGTTCAAGATCTATAACAGGATGTAATGGCCCAATAGCACCAAATAGTATTACACCTCTTCCTTATGGACAGATTACATATACCTGTGGTGATGCAATAAAAATTACTAACCTCTATTTAGCATGGACTGAAGCTTCTCCTAATGCAATTTGTCCTCTAGATCCATCAACTATAAACCCTAAATGCGGTACACTACCTGAAATTGTTGTAAATACAGGGGTTGACGCTAGCTTTACAAATACTAATGTTAGCTGTTTTAACGGTAGTAATGGTGCTATTAACATGACCCCTTCAGGTGGCTCAGGCTCCTACACATATTTATGGACTGCAAGTAATGGGGGTGAGATTCCTAGTGGACAGACAAATAATCAGGATTTAACTGGTTTGAAAGCTGGTACTTATACAGTAACTGTAACAGATGGGAATAATTGCTCAATTACAGAAAGTACAACTATTGCACAGCCGAGCGCCATCGTGGCCAGCGCGGAGGTGACGACTGTGATTACCTGCTCGGGTGGCACGGCCACGGTGACCATCACCGCCAGCGGCGGCACCTCGCCGCTGAGTTACACCTTCAACGGGGTGACCAACGCGACGGGCGTCTTCACGGGCGTATCGGCGGGCAATGGCCTGGCCTGGTCGGTTGCCGACGCCAACGACTGCCCTGCCACTGGCACGATCGACGTCGAATCTCCGAGCGCCATCGTGGCCAGCGCGGAGGTGACGACTGTGATTACCTGCTCGGGTGGCACGGCCACGGTGACCATCACCGCCAGCGGCGGCACCTCGCCGCTGAGTTACACCTTCAACGGGGTGACCA
>NZ_JAHZTC010000090.1 GCF_019599265.1 Pontibacter sp. HSC-14F20
AATTGCCCGTTCTTCATGTGATCCTCCTTCATGCGCATGAAGGTGGCCTCCTCGTCCGTTTTGCTGTAGCTGTTGCGCTCCCCAAGTTTTTCTAACTGCTCTTCATATTTTTGCAGCCGCGGCAGGTGCTCTTCAGCGAGCTTTTTGACCTGCTTCTGTTCCTTTTTGCCCAGTTCCTTTACCCGCTCGTTGAGCTGGCGAATCTCTTCTCTCAGGCGCTGGGCATCCACCTTCTCGGGTGCTTTCTCCTCGGGC
>NZ_JAHZTC010000091.1 GCF_019599265.1 Pontibacter sp. HSC-14F20
GGGGGGGGGGGGGGGGGGGGGGGGGGGGGGGGGGGGGGGGGGGGGGGGGGGGGGGGGGGGGGGGGGGGGGGGGGGGGGGGGGGGGGGGGGGGGGGGGGGGGGGGGGGGGGGGGGGGGGGGGGGGGGGGGGGGGGGGGGGGGGGGGGGGGGGGGGGGGGGGGGGGGGGGGGGGGGGGGGGGGGGGGGGGGGGGGGGGGGGGGGGGGGGGGGGGGGGGGGGGGGGGGGGGGGGGGGGGGGGGGGGGGGGGGGGGGGG
>NZ_JAHZTC010000092.1 GCF_019599265.1 Pontibacter sp. HSC-14F20
CCAGCTCCCTGACCAAGTTCCGTAAGCTCCGCTTAAAGGACACCGACCTGCTGAACCTTCAGATCAGCAAGACGGTCGCCATTGCCCTCGAAAAGGGCAACCTCAGGTCCCACTCCCTTAACGTCGACGCCACCCACTCGCACGCCAGGTCAAATCCACAATCCGCCCTGGAGGTGCTCAGGGAACGCTCAAGGCTGCTGCGCAAAGCCCTTTGCAGCATCGATGAAGACATC
>NZ_JAHZTC010000093.1 GCF_019599265.1 Pontibacter sp. HSC-14F20
CCGTCTTGCTGATCAGAAGGTTCAGCAGGTCGGTGTCCTTTAAGCGGAGCTTGCGGAACTTGGTCAGGGAGCTGGGGTTGATCAGAGCCTCCTCGGGCGAGAGCTCGAGAAAGTATTTGAAGGACATGTCGTAGCGCGAGCGCTCCACCACGTCCACATCGGAGAGGGTGTAGATGGTCTTCTGCTGCAAGTACTTGAACATGCGCTCCGGGCTTTCGGCGCTGCGGCCAT
>NZ_JAHZTC010000094.1 GCF_019599265.1 Pontibacter sp. HSC-14F20
GTGGCCTTGACCAGGCGCAGGGGCTTTTCGAGGTAGCTTCCGGGCTTTTCCCGGAAGCGCACCCAGGCATCGCTCAGCACGGTGAGGGGCATCCCCTCGGGCCGCTGCCCCACGGCCAGCAGCTCCTACATCACCCGAAGGCTTGCTTTGCCCCCCTCCAACAGCGAGAGCAGCAGCAGTTGAAACCTCCCCCGCCCGCTGAGCTTCTTGACCTGGTGGTCCACCCGCGT
>NZ_JAHZTC010000095.1 GCF_019599265.1 Pontibacter sp. HSC-14F20
TTTCGGCTGCCCTGGCTGATGACAGGGTTGAGTTTGGCCACCAGCTTTAGACTGCGGCCATCCTTGTCCTGGAGCGTGTGGTTTTCCTTGCCCGAATAGGCCGCATCGCCGATTTCTGTGTCCACCTGAAGGCCATTGGCGCGGCTTATTTCCACAAGCTTTGGAAGTTGGGGGCCATCGCCTTTTTCGCCCGAGGTGACAAGGGCGGCGGCAATGATGC
>NZ_JAHZTC010000096.1 GCF_019599265.1 Pontibacter sp. HSC-14F20
CGGTCGCTGTCGAGCTTGTTGAGCTTGCGGTAGACGATGAGCAGCAGGGCCACGATCAGGGTCATGTAGCGCATGACCTGGATGCCGTTCACGTCCCGGGTGAGCAGGTGCTCGAGCTGCAGGTGCTCGAGCTGCAGGTGCTGCTTGAGGAACTTGATGAGCACCTCGATCTGCCTGCGCTCCCTGGAGATAGCCGCTACCTGGTAGGCATCCAGCCA
>NZ_JAHZTC010000097.1 GCF_019599265.1 Pontibacter sp. HSC-14F20
TGCCCTGGCTGATGACAGGGTTGAGTCTGGCCACCAGCTTTAGACTGCGGCCCTCCTTGTCCTGGAGCTTGAGGTTTTCCTTGCCTGAATAGGCCGCATCGCCGATTACTGTGTCCACCTGAAGGCCATTGGCGCGGCTTATTTCCACAAGCTTTGGAAGTTGGGGGCCATCGCCTTTTTCGCCCGAGGTGACAAGGGCGGCGGCAATGATGC
>NZ_JAHZTC010000098.1 GCF_019599265.1 Pontibacter sp. HSC-14F20
GCTGTAGACTGCGGCCCTCCTTGTCCTGGAGCTTGAGGTTTTCCTTGCCTGAATAGGCCGCATCGCCGATGATGGTGTCCACCTCAATGCCGTTGTCGCGGCTTATTTCCACAAGCTTTGGAAGTTGGGGGCCATCGCCTTTTTCGCCCGAGGTGACAAGGGCGGCGGCAATGATGCGCTCCTCTGTCATGGCCAGATGCG
>NZ_JAHZTC010000009.1 GCF_019599265.1 Pontibacter sp. HSC-14F20
CAAGCCTTCCCTTTAAACCACTATAAACCACTTTAAACCACTATAAACCATAAAGTATGATGATGCAGATTGAATCACAACTCACCCGCCTGCGCCTGCATGGCATGAGCCGCAGCTGGCAGGCCCTTTTGGAAACACGAAAGAGCCACGAGCTGAGCTTGAGCGAGGGGCTGGCACTATTATTACAGGCCGAGGAAGAAGACAGATCCGACCGGCGTTTTGAGCAGCTAAAGCGGAATGCCCGCTTCCGCTATCAGGCCTCTGTGGAGGAGCTGCGGCTGGAGGCTGCGCGGGGGCTGGACAAGGGGCTGATCCTGGGCCTGGCCACCGGGGAGTACCTGGCCAAGGCAGAGTCCGTGCTCATTAGCGGGGCCACTGGCTGCGGCAAGAGCTTCCTGGCTTCGGCGCTGGGGCACCAGGCCTGTGCCCAGGGCTACAAAGTAGCTTACTACAACGTGCAGAAGCTGCTGTTGCGCACCAAGATGGCCCGCCTGGACGGCACCATCTATAAGTTCCTGGAGAAGCTCTCCAAGACGGACCTGCTGATACTCGACGACTTTGGGCTGACGCACCTGGAGCAACAGCAGCGCCTGGATCTGATGGAGATCATCGAAGACCGCCATGCCAAGGCCTCCACCATTATTGCCAGTCAGTTACCGGTCGCCAGCTGGTATGATGTAATTGGAGAAGAAACCATAGCCGATGCCATTCTCGACCGGCTGGTGCACTCCTCTTACAGAATCGAGCTAAGAGGTGAAAGTTTAAGAAAAAAGCAGTAAAATTGTCAGTCCATCGGACGCTAAAAACAAAACCTATCTCGTGGGGTCAGTATGCCCGGATTGGGGGTCAGCATCACCGGAATATCTAGTTATCTCACAAAAAAATGCAAGTATTATGTGATGTTTTATATTTGCCGCACCTATATTAATACTGCACTAAGTAAAAATAGCCATTGACATAACCTCATTTAATAACCACCAACACAGCACTAGAATTCAGTCAACTAAAACGCCTATATAGTTAATTACTAATGGCTTATACTAGTACATAGAGATATGAAAAGAGGGTTAGTAGATAATCTTTTTAGAATTAAGGCCTTGGGTCGGCTACTGTTAAAAATACTTACACCTAAAACAAGAAAGGGCTGCAGTTTCCTGCAGCCCTTTCTTGTTTTAGGTGTTATGACTTGGCTAGCGCTTCATCAACTTAAAGGTATACTTTGTATCATTATCCAGTACATGTAGTATGTATATGCCTTTAGTTCTCACGCTTCGCATATCGACTGTAATGGAGTTGCCCGATGTCTCCTCAGTGCGCTGTTGCAGCACCTTGCCCATCGCGTCCATTAACACGACCTGTACATTGCGGGCTTCTGTACCATTGAGCGTTACGATAACGGCATCATCAAATGGGTTCGGATATACTGAAACTGTTCCATTACCTGCGTCCAAAGCCACAGCTCTGATGGGTGAGTAGGAAGTAGTACCATCAAAGTCCATTTGCTTCAGGCGGTAGTAACGGGTGCCAGACACTGCTTTTGTATCCAGGAAGTTGTAGTCCTGGCGCAGAGAAGTGGTTCCTACCTTGCTTTCCACAAAACCAATCTCCTTGAATTCTCTGCCATTGTTGGACACCTGCACTTCGAAGCCTTTGTTCTCCAACTCTGAAGCAGTAGCCCAGGTCAGGCTCACGCCTTGGGTCTGCGCTTGTGCTTTGAAGAACATAAGTTCAACCGGGAGAGGCGTGATGGACTCTGTAGTTGCTATAAATGAATTTTCAGTATAGCAATAAGATCCGTTAGGTATTAAAACACATTGGAAGACTACATCTCCGTTGGGTACTACTGCCAAATTTAATTCATATGAATTCTCTCCGATGGAAGCAAAAGCACTTCCGTTGACACTTATGGACCACTTATACTCAGCAATTAGATTATTGTCCCGCAACGCTGAGTTTAATGTAAGTGTTGCGGATTCACCTGCTTCTAAAGTTGGATATATAATTTCAGTTAAAGCATCTTGCCAATCTAGAATCTCAACTTCAGTTTCTACCCTAGCACTTTCGCAATTTGTTCCATTTACAATAGCAACATAGTATTTTCCTGCTATTGAAGTGGAATAGGTAGCGCCGTTTGCTCCTGCAATAGCTGTACCGCCTGTAGGTTGGGTATACCAGCGGTAGCTTTGGCTTGCAGTGGCTCCCGAGGCAGTTAAAGTTGCTTCATTATTTACACAGCTAATTACTTTTGTATCTCCTACCGTTGGAGCAAAAGGTGGATTTAAGGTAACTTGGATAGTTACAGGTGCACTCTCAACCGAACATTCAGAAGCGGTGTTAACTTTGGTTACTCGATAAGTTCCAGGCCTATTTGCAGTATATGTTGCTCCAGTTTGGCCGCTAATTACATTACCATCTGGATCATACCACTTATATTGCTCCCAGCTACTAAGGTTGCCAGTCGCTGACAATTGAACACTAGCGTTACAACTAGTTACAGTTCTGTTCTGAACTGTTGGAATAGAGGGGGTTATACAGGTACGTGTAACAATTAAGTCGTCCAATATCATTGAGATTGGACTAGAGTAAATCGCAAGTCTATTTACAAGCAAAGATAGGTATAGAGGCTGCTGACTAGTAACTCTAAACTTACTAGATGTAAATGTTGTATAACCTGAAGACACAGGGACATTATTATTTGAAGGATTCAAAATTCTATTTCCTCCAGTAGCATTCCTCGCAGCAGCAGCGCTAGTACCTTTTCTTATTCTGAGTCTACCATTCACTCCACTAGTTCGTGCTTTTACTGCCACTTGATATTCATATCCCTCTTGTAACGTAAGAGATGGATTCAAGTCTATAAAACCTGAATATTCGTATTGCCAGTAGATGAATATGTCAAACCCTTGCCCTTGCACTGTTAACCTTTCATTACTAATGCTTGCATTACCTACTGTGAGATTTTCAGAGCTCACATGATTATTATAAGTGCCATCAAACTTATTATCATAAATCGTCTTTGTTTGAGCTGAAGCTGCAATTATTAAGAAGTAGAATATACTTGTAAATATAAACGTAGTTAAAGATTTACCTTTCCAAGCAATTCCTAAGACTTTGTCAACTGACTGGTTTGCGATACCGGCATGAATTAAATTGTAGATGTGTTTCATATCGTATATATTAAGGTTAGAAGATTCAGGATAGTTAGTGGCTTGACCAAAGCCCGAGTAAAGGCATAGCAATCCCAGCAATACTTTTTTCTAAAGTATTTTTTTAGTGCTCTATTTAGAGAGCGCTAACCTTATAGGTATATCTTGACTAACTATGAGACAATATGTGGCATATCAGCTTATAGCACCCTTTTACCTATTAAAACATTTATAGAAATTATTTTGCCCTTGAGGTATATATGTATAATTAACTATTTACATAAAACAATATTAGTTATAACATTGATAAATACCCACACAATTATTATTATTTTTTCAATAAAAAATACATAAATTGTACTAATGATTAATACTTTTGGCATTTGCCTTAAGTATAAAGTAGTTCCTACTTAAATATAAGCTATTGGCTATCAGGGATTTATACACAAAAGGCAAGCATAGATTAAATTTCACCAGATATTCTGGGTTTTGCCACAACAATTCTGCTCGTCTTTATATACTTGAATACGCTCTTACAACACCTGAACTATCCCAAATTATGGGTACATTTTGTTAGGCTCATTACTTTAGGTATCACCTTGTAAAAGATCGAGTATAATTGCGCTATTGGTGCTTATCCGAAATCGGCATTTATTTATTTTATAATTCGGATTATTTAGTGCTCTTTTAATTATGATATGCTCTAAACTACATTCATAACTAACTATAATGCTTTGGTGTTAATAAATCATGAGCAGAAGTTATAACAAGAAAGGGCTGCAGTTTCCTGCAGCCCTTTCTTGTTTTAGGTGTTATGACTTGGCTAGCGCTTCATCAACTTAAAGGTATACTTTGTATCATTATCCAGTACATGTAGTATGTATATGCCTTTAGTTCTCACGCTTCGCATATCGACTGTAATGGAGTTGCCCGATGTCTCCTCAGTGCGCTGTTGCAGCACCTTGCCCATCGCGTCCATTAACACGACCTGTACATTGCGGGCTTCTGTACCATTGAGCGTTACGATAACGGCATCATCAAATGGGTTCGGATATACTGAAACTGTTCCATTACCTGCGTCCAAAGCCACAGCTCTGATGGGTGAGTAGGAAGTAGTACCATCAAAGTCCATTTGCTTCAGGCGGTAGTAACGGGTGCCAGACACTGCTTTTGTATCCAGGAAGTTGTAGTCCTGGCGCAGAGAAGTGGTTCCTACCTTGCTTTCCACAAAACCAATCTCCTTGAATTCTCTGCCATTGTTGGACACCTGCACTTCGAAGCCTTTGTTCTCCAACTCTGAAGCAGTAGCCCAGGTCAGGCTCACGCCTTGGGTCTGCGCTTGTGCTTTGAAGAACATAAGTTCGACTGGGAGAGGGGTGATTGGAAGATCATCAATGTAAAATGAATTTGCTTCGAAACCATTTATACCTAGATTACCAGTACTGCTGGCTAAACTTGAAAAACAGAATTTACTAGGATCTTTCACACGCACAGCAACTCTAAATCCATCGATATTTCCTTCCATCTTACCAATTTCCCAGTCTCTAGTTATTGCTCCTGTCTCCCAATTAGTGGAACCTACTCTTCGTACAAACCACTGGACACGCTCAATTTCTTCTTCTTCTGATGGAATGTTGGTTGTAAATTTAAATACCGCTGGCTCATCAAGTGCTAAAACAGGTGGCTCAATAATTTCGCCCGTGGCAATATTATTATTAGTCGCTCGTACAGCTAATTCTTCAGTATAGTTACTACATGAGTTTGAAACAGTAACTTTAATTGTTGCTCTGTAATCTGTAGAAGGATAATTAATAGTTATTTGATTTGTAGCTGCACCATTTATAATTGGGGTTGCTGTAAACCCTACTTCAGGAGTCACTGTCCAAGCATAAACTGCACCTGCAACGTTGGGCACACTATAAGTCACTCCTGTAGCTCCTCGGCACACTACAGCGTAACCATCTATATTATTAGAAATTAATTGAGGCAAAGCATTGACTGTTGCAGCCGCTGTTGTAGAACTTTCACAACGGGTAGCTATATTAACAGTACTAAATTGAATCGTCGAAGTAGCACTCGTAGGAGTGAAAGTATATGTTAATCCATCCACTATTGCTCCGTCATGATACCATCTGTAAACCATACCTGGCCGAACCACAGGAGAAAGTGTAACTGGATTTCCTAAGCAACCTTCTACCGTATATGCATTTGGAGCTGCAGGTAACTTATTACCATTACTAGGAACTTCGAAATCTCGTTTATCACTCTCGCAACTATTGTCTTCTTTTGCAATAGATACATAATAAATTACTGGGTTACCTGCTGTTTCTACTATTAATGTTGGTCCCGTATTAGATAGAGGAGTATTGCCTCTATACCATACATACTTTTCTCCTTCTCCAGCACCACTTGCATAAAAAGTTATCACTTCTTTTCCCTTAGAGTTACAATCCAAATTAGAAGAAATGCTTGGAGTTTGAAGTTTACCTCCTGTCGCAGTCACTTTAACCTTTTCACTTTCACACCCTCCACCAGGGGCTTTAATAGTTACATAAAATTCTTTTGTTTGACCTACAGCAACAGTAGTACTAAATGTATTACCTTGAGCGACTTCTATAGCTCCATTTAAATTAGAGTCATACCAATGATATGTTGCATTTGTTGGAGCTCCTGAGGCCATCATTTCTATACTGCCACCCGCACAACTATAACCATCTATTACAACAGGTTTCACACTCCCAATTCTTGCCCATACTGGTATGCGATTCGTTTCATATCCTGACACTATTCTACTAACATAGTATACTCGGTCCGAGGTCAAATTTCCTGTAGTTAAAGTGCCGTTTCTTTGTCCTTCTACAAAAGAGTTATCGTTACGATACCATCTATACCCGCCCGGTTCACCGCCTGATGCAGTAAGAGTAACTGAGCCCCTATCGCAACGTTGCCCTGATTCTGCTGTGAGAATTACACCTTCAATAGTAAATAAATTCGAAAAGCTATCTTTATTACCAGTTACTTTCCGCACACTTATATCCATACTTCCTAGTAATAATCTATTACTAGGAATTACAATGCGGATGTAATTATTTTCAACTTCAACTGGCTTAATATAGTCTGTACTATTCCCAATTCTAATACTTAATGGGTTACCATTGTTATCCTTAAAATTTGTCCCATTTATTGTTAAGGTTACATCATGACCAAACACAACACGACGTGGTATAATTTCGGAAATTGCAGGTACCTGCTGTCCCACGCTTTCCCCGCTCACTAAGAAGAAAAAGCTTAGCAACAATAATGAGAAGATTTTACTTACCGCAGCAGTTCCCGAAACTTTGGTAGATAGTCGCTGGGTGTAAGCGACCTTAGTTGGATTGTAGATGTGTTTCATAATGATAAAAAAATTAGAAGATTCAGTTTAGCGACTTGACCAATGTCTAGGTATGGACACAGTAATCCAGCATATACTTTTCACAGTATTTTTTAGAACTCTAATCCTAGAGTACTAACCGGGTAGGTATAGTTTGATAGCTATAAGGCAGTAACCATATACTGCCTTATAGCTATCACTTATTAACCATTAAAATATTCGGAAGAATTATTTTGCCCTTTAACCAAATTGGTCTAAATTATTATTACTATAAAGCAATATTAATTAGAGAACAGGGATTTTCAATACAATTATTGTTATTTTTTTTATTGAATATTTACAAATTGCACCGTAATTGAACACATCTTATCTTTTATTTCACTCTAATAGTAATGATATTTAACACCATGAATCATTCACTATCAGTGATTTATAATCAATATTGATCGAACTTGGGAATTGCACGAAATATTCAATTTAATAGTGCACGAATCCATTTTTAAATTCGATCAGCTTGCTTTCTTTATTGCACCTGAGTTTGCTATTAAACAGATCACGGACGATTCAATTATTGGGATATAACTGTACTTTCATGACTTTTGACCATCAGAAAGCATATTCCTGTACAGAATGAGTTAGTAGATTATAAGCAAATTTCTTTTAAGAAAGGGCATGATTTATATAGGCCCACATACATTAGTAAGCCACATAAAAAGCTTAAAAATCGTTGCATAAAAAAGGGCTGCAGTTTCCTACAGCCCTTCATGTATTGTTACGACTTTGCCTGCCTATCGCTTCATGAGCTTGAAGGCGGACTTCTTGCCTTTGTCGTACACGTTTAGAATGTACATTCCACTGGTGGTGATGCCCCCGATGCTCACACTAATCGAGTTGCCCGCCGTCTCTTCCACTGTTTCGAGTAGAACCTTGCCCATCGTGTCGGACAGCACGGCTCTTATTTGACGCGCTTCTGCACCCGTCAGCTTCACAGTTACTACATCATCGAATGGGTTAGGATAAGCCGATACAGTTCCGTTGTCGCCTTCCAGGGCCACCGAGCGTACAACCGAGAAGGATGAAGTACCATCAAAGTCTATTTGCTTGAGGCGGTAGTAGCGAGTGCCCGAAACTGCTTTGGTATCTATAAAGCTATACTCTTGGCGCAGGGAGGTGGTTCCTACTTTGCTCTCTACAATGCCGATAGCTGCGAAGTCTCTGGCATTAGAGGACACCTGCACCTCGAAGCCCTTGTTATCCAGTTCTGATGCCGTTGCCCAAGTCAGTTTAACTCCTTTCGTATCGCGCTGTGCTTTAAAAGATATAAGCTCGACTGGCAGGGGGACAATTGGGGGGCCTGCTATAGTGTATAGACCATTACCTAATCCTGTCTTAATAAATGTGTTGCCGCTACGGGTATAATCCGTTGATAATGCAAGACTTGATGCTTGGTCTCCATTATACATTTTGTAAACAGATATATCTTGCGTAATCTCGTGATTCAAAAACATCAAGTTTGCAATTATATTTGCTCCCGTACTACCGCTTACCTGGTAAATGCGTTTTGCACTTTCATTACCTTCAACATTTATTGGATTTACCCCAGTCGTACGAACAATAGTAATAGTTGCACTACTAGTCGAGTTATTAGCAATAACAGCTCCCATTCCAAAGTTCCCTGAACCGCCTGCAGGAATAGCTCTTACAGCCCGCACATTTCCCGTGATATAATTGTCTTTGTCTTCTGTTGTCGCAATTTTCGCTTCCTCTGCCAATGTCAATACATAAGGTATAGCTGGAGTGACAGCAGTATTATTCCCTATAGCAAGTTTACCTCCATTAACTAGTGATAAGTTTCCATTTACTGTAACATTTGTATATAATGTTGCTGCAGCAGTTCCTGTACCTATATCTCCATCTATAATGAGATTTTGAAAAGGTTGTGGAGTCGTAACAGGAGTGTTGCTACCAACAGTAAAGCTTCTAGGTGTTATCACATTAACACCTAGGCCATACCTTACAGTACTTGCAGAACCGCAAATGAAGTTTAATTTCCCAGTTTCTGTAGCGGATGTTGTAACAACTAGATTACCATTCACTGTTACGTTCATAGAGGCTTGATTACTTTGATTTGATGCGTTAAGAGTAAGAGTAGCAATTGTGAGGGTGCCATTAATAACTATACTTGGGTTTACGTTTCCTTGTGCAAAGTCCATTGATAAAGCTTTACAATGAGCAATGAAATCAATTGGCACTGTTACGATATAGCTGTTTCTAATAATTACATCATCATCAGCTCCTGGATAATGAATCCCAGCTATAAGCGGCTGACCTACTGCGGGAGCAGTGACACCCCAGGTAGATGGGCTATTCCAATCACCAGAGGCCTTATTTTGTGTTGTTGCAGTAAACGTAGCAGCAAACCCCTCCCCACTCAATAGCAGGAAAAATCCAAGCAACAAAAATAAAATGATCTTACTGCTAACCGCCGTTCCCATGGCTTTAGCATTTGGCTGCAAAGCAGCAGTTGTGTTTGAACTGTAGAAGTGTTTCATAAAAAGATAATTGTTTAGAAGATTCAGGTGATATCTGCCGTTAAAAGCAGGAAAGTTTAGGCAAAGCGATTCCAGCATGCTTGTTCAAGCAATTAATTGCATCTGCAAATTTTAAAGCCCATTTCTAATTTGTCAGAGAGCAAATGGACTTGCTACAGCTAACCAAATCTGATTAAAGCCTAGTTAAATATTCTGGAATTTTGTGTTGCCTTATAGCTACTGAGTATAAAAAAGTATTTATATAAAGCAATATTAAGAATTGCATCATAAAAACACACATTATTTATGTTAATTATTTTATTGGATTTTCACAAATTGCACCGATTCAGCGAGGTTTAATGCAGAAATACATCTTTAAATAACAAACCTAAAGTCATTAAATATTGCATATAACGATTTAAACAATTAATTATCAACTCTTTCTGCGTACGCCATAAGGACGATCTAAATTGCACTGAATATTCAATAAATTAGTGTCTAAATCCAAGGAAATTAGATTGCCATAGGCGGCGTTTTTGTAGTACACACAGCCTGCATCGAGGTTGATACGGGCATCCTGGTGTGCAACACTTTTCTTTAGGGTATGAAGGGGTGTTGGGGTATGGCCGTGCAGGAGTCTCTTGTTATGCAGCCTATTCCGGTCGATGTCATAGTGCCTGATGTTGAGCATGGCTTCTTTGTCTCTGAACAGATCATCCTGATGAAAGTCAAAGCCGGCGTGCACCAAAAAATAATCTGGTAATTCGAGGTAATAGGGGAGAGAGTCCAGGAAGTTGGCGTAGGTGGTGGGGAGTTTTTTGAAGTCATGCATTCCGAAGCTTTGGAGTACTAAACCTTTTTCCTGGTCTGACAGGTTCAGCGCCGATTCCCCTTTGGAGGCAGCTTTAAGTAGCATCTGGTCGTGGTTACCGCGCAGGCAGTGCACCTGGTATTGCTGCTTCTGTAGATGGATGATAAAGTCCAGTACACCTTTGCTGTCGGGTCCCTTGTTTACGTAGTCGCCCAGCAGGTATAGTTCGTCCGTTTTTTTGAGCTGCAACTGCTCGAGCACGAGTGCTTTAAAGGTACGGGCACAACCGTGTATATCACTGATCGCGTATCGGGCCATAGCGGGGTGCGTCTGGTCTGAATCGGTTTGAATTGACTAAAAAAATAGCACCTGTATTATGGGCAGGTGCTATTTTTAGCTGTTTTTCTGATTAGTTATACTTGTTATTGTCTAAACCGGGCTTGTCGTGGTTACGGTTCGGATTATTAACCCGCACATTGGCTCCGGTTTCATCCGCATCATCCACGGTATACTTCTTTTCCAGCTCCTCGTGCTCAGCTCTTGTGCTGTTTGGATCCACTGGCTTACCGCCAGCAGCCTTATCCTGACCACGTCCAGTAGGATTTCCTGAGTTTTCCCCTCCAGGCTGGGTATGCTTATATGATGGCATAATGTGTCCTCCTTGTATTTAAGTTAAAAATAATGAGGTATGCTACTTCGGTCTATACCTGCCAGCAGCTATACCTTGTGTAAAATTCTATGCTGTTGATCAGGTGCCGCGACCTTCGTCTTCGGTACGCATATTGTCCGGTGGTGGCGTGCCGTCGTCAGCAAAATCGTTGACGCCGGTGGCTGATGGTCCCTCAGAAGCGGTGTCGCTGCCGAAGCCCTCTTTGCCGTCGCGGTTACCGAAGCCGCCGCGCTGGTGTTCATTCTTGGGCGGATCTGCACCCGGTATGATATGCCCGGCCCGGAATTCCTGATCCGTGGTATCGTCTTCAATCACGCGTACCGGCCTGTTTTTGGCGGCTTCGCTGTGCTCTGATTCGCCTGCGTGTTTATCGTTTTCTTTGTTCTCCATAGTTATGTCTTTATCATGCCCCGCTCGGGAGCTATACCTGTTTTTACTCCAATTCGGCTGCTATGGTTTAGTTTGATTAGCTGCCCACCTGTTCGCCGCCGTTCACATGAATCACTTGCCCGGTTATATAAGAGCCATCTTCCGATGCCAGTAAAACATAAGCGGGCGCTACTTCTGATGGCTGTCCAGGGCGCTTCAGTGGAACATCCTGCCCAAACTCCTTTACTTTCTTCTCATCAAAAGAGGCAGGTATAAGAGGCGTCCAGATCGGGCCGGGCGCCACTGCATTTACGCGTATTTTCTTTTCAGCCAGGTTGGCTGACAGGGAGCGGGTAAAAGCGGTGATGGCTCCTTTGGTAGAGGCGTAGTCCATGAGGTGGTGGCTGCCGCGGTACGAGGTAACAGATGTGGAATTAACAATGGCGCTGCCCTCCTTCATATGTTCCAACGCGGCTTTTGTCATGTAGAACATCGAGAAGATGTTGGTCTGGAAAGTGCGCTGCAACTGGTCTTTCGAGATGTGTTTCAAGTCGGTTTGCTCGTGTTGCTCGGCCGCGTTGTTTACGAGTATGTCTAGCCCTCCAAGTTCCTTTACAGCTTGTTTCACTGCATTTCTGCAAAAGGTTTCATCCCCAATATCACCCGAAATGATCACTCCTTTGCGCCCTTCTTTCTCGATAAGTTGGAGCGTGTCTTTGGCATCCTTGTCTTCGTTCAAGTATATGATAGCCACATCAGCTCCTTCTCGGGCAAAATGCACAGCCACTGCACGGCCTATACCACTGTCGCCGCCTGTAATCAGCGCTTTTTTGCCTTTCAGTTTATCGCTGCCTTTGTAGTTTTCGCGTATGTACTCGGGCTGCGGCGTCATCTTGTGCTCTTTGCCCGGTTGCACTTCCTGTTCCTGAGCGGGTACTTCTTTTGGTTTGTTTGCCATAGTTTTCATAGTTTTAGTGTGATTGCAGTCCATACCTATACGCCTGCAATTTTAGCCTAGTTACTGCAACCCGATATCCTGCGTTGTAGCCGGCCGTTTATACCTTAAATATGTCACCAGATTATGTGGAGAGAAACAGACAATAAACTTACCCGCAGCTTCCAGTTCAAAGACTTCAGGACGGCGATGGCTTTTATGAATAAAGTGGCCGATGTGGCCGAGGAGCTTAACCATCACCCGTGGTGGAGCAATGTATACAACAGAGTAGAGATCGAGCTGACCACCCACGACGCCGGCAACACCGTGACAGACAAAGACCTGGAGCTGGCCCGCCGCATTGATGTGCTTTATGATAACTTGATGGTATAATTCGTCAGAAGCAGTAATAACTTGTAAGCTGGCAAAGCAGTCAGCGGTGTACAATAGACAATTAAGTAATACCTTTGCTGCATGCAGGAACCTGAAAAAACCAACCTATACCTGGTGCCGACACCCATCGGCAACCTGGAGGATATTACGCTGCGAGCTATACGCATTCTGAAGGAGGTAGACGTGATTCTGGCCGAAGATACCCGCACCAGCGGCAAGCTGCTGCAGCACTTAGGGATAGAGAAGCGCATGCACAGCCACCACCTGCACAACGAGCACAAAGCCAGTGCCCACTTGGCGGAGCGCATGAAGGCAGGCGAGGTAATGGCCCTCATTTCAGATGCCGGCACGCCAGGTATATCTGACCCGGGCTTCCTGCTCGTGCGCGAATGCCTCAAGGCGGATCTCAAAGTAGAGTGTCTTCCTGGGGCAACCGCTTTTGTGCCTGCTTTGGTCAAATCTGGCTTTAGCACCGACCGTTTTACATTTGAGGGATTCCTGCCTTTGAAAAAAGGACGGCAGACACGCCTGATCAGTTTAGCAACAGAGGAGCGCACCATGATTTTCTATGAGTCTCCGCACCGGCTGCTTAAAACGCTCACACAGTTCAAGGAGTACTTCGGAGGCGAACGCATGGCTTCTGTTTCACGTGAAATCTCAAAGATGTTTGAAGAGACCATTAACGGTACCCTAGACGAACTGATCGAAATCTTTACTACCAAAGCCATTAAAGGGGAATTTGTGCTGGTAGTTTCCGGAGCGGGAGCGAAGTAGGAACACGACTAACACAACGAACAGTATACCTGTGTTGGAAGCGCAGCAAATTTGGGGAACAGAATAGCCAGACTATTGGGCTTCGGTTTTTTAATAGATTAAAAACTTTGACAAAATCGTGGCACATGATAGAAGCGTCGCGGTAAGAAAATAACTATGAAGCTATACCTTAAAAAGCTTTCACTCATATTTACCTTGCTTCTCATTACCTTGCAGGTGCAGGCGCAATTTGAGGGCACCCGCCTGTCTCCTGAGGCTAAAATTAGTCTGATCACCTGCTCGCCGGGCGATGAGCTCTATGCCATTTTTGGGCACAGTGCCGTGCGCGTCAACGACCCCGCTACAGGTATGGACATCGTGTTCAACTACGGCACCTTCGACTTCAACGAGCCGGGCTTTTACGTCAAGTTTATCCGGGGCAAGCTCAATTACAAGCTTTCCATCGCCTACTTCCAGGATTTCGCCTACAGCTATACCTTAGACAACCGCTCTATTTACGAGCAGGAGATGAACTTTACAGAAGCGCAGAAGCATCAGTACTGGCAGTTTCTCACAAACAACTACCTGCCCCAGAACCGCTTTTACCTCTACGACTTCTTCTTCGATAACTGCGCCACCCGCATCCGGGATGGCATAGAAGCTACGTTCCCCGAGCAAGTGGCCTTCAACATCGCGCACCTGGACCAAGACATGAGTTTCCGCAATCTGATCGACCTATACCTGCCACCGCAGCCCTGGTCCGACTTTGGCATCGACCTGGCCCTTGGCGCACCGATCGACCAGAAAGCTACGCCTTACGAATACATGTTTTTGCCCGATTACCTTTCCAAGGGTTTCGCCAGCGCCACCATTCAGCAAAACGGGCAGCAGGTGCCTTTGGTAGGTGAGCCAAAAGTTATTTTCCAGAACACCCCAACGCCGGCCTCAACTGGTGGCCTGTTAAATCCGGTACTGGTGTGGTGGCTGTTTTTCGGCATTGTGCTGGCTATTACCGCACTCGACTACAAGCGCCGCAAGCGCAGCCGCATGTTTGATGTGTTCCTGTTCCTGATCACGGGTCTGCTGGGCGTGCTGCTGTTCCTGCTCTGGTTTGCTACCGACCATCAGGCAGCTGCCAACAACTTTAATTTGCTTTGGGCACTGCCTACACACATTATAGCCGCAGCTTTCCTGGCCAGACCGGTGCTGCCGGGCTGGTTGCAGAAGTACATGCTGGTAACGGCCGTGTTGGCTTTCATCACGCTGTTGTTATGGTTGGTATGGCCGCAGCAATTACATACCGCTGTTTTCCCGATTGCCTTAGCCCTCTTGGTAAGAGCCGCGTATACGGTTTGGGCTGCCAGACAGCCATGGTTATCAGCAACACGAACACTAAAATAAAAGAGCGGATATGAACTTGCAGCAACTTTGCCAGAATGCCAATATCATCGTCAAAAGAGTAGGCGCATTTATCAAGCACGAAGCAACCACCTTCGACAGGGGCAAGGTAGAACTGAAAGGCTTTAACAACCTGGTATCGTACGTAGACAAAGAAGCCGAAAAGCAACTGGTAGAGGCACTGCGCAATCTGTTGCCCGAGGCAGGCTTTATTACGGAAGAGGAAACCGACAACACCCGCGGCGAGCGTTTCAACTGGATCATCGATCCGCTGGATGGCACTACCAACTTTACCCATGGCCTGCCGCTGTACTCGGTGAGCGTGGCTCTGCTCGATGGCGATGAAGTGGTGCTGGGCATTGTGTATGAGATTAACAAAGACGAGTGCTTTTATGCAACAAAGGGCAACGGCGCGTTCTTAAACGACAGTCCCATTCAGGTTTCGCCTGCCGAAGGGCTGAAAAATTCGCTTATTGCCACTGGCTTTCCTTATTACGAGTTTGGGCTCACGCAGCAGTACCTGCAGGTGCTGGGCGCTTTTATGGGCAAATCGCATGGCGTGCGGCGGCTGGGCTCGGCTGCGCTAGATTTGGCTTATGTGGCCGTAGGTCGTTTTGAGGGTTTCTTTGAGTTTAACCTGAATGCCTGGGATGTGGCAGGAGGCGCCATTATCGTGCAGGAAGCAGGAGGTCATGTTTCTAAATTCACGGCTGGCGGTGACTATATTTTTGGCCGTGAAATTGTGGCAAGCAACAGTAACATCCATCAGGAAATGCTCGACACAATTGCCGAGCACTGGAAAGAGCCACTTCCCTAAACTTTTTGTAAATTTGTGTAGTTGATAAGAGCATATGGTACAGAACATCATCATCTTCGTGATATTCGCGGTAGCAATAGCCTACATGGTGCGGGTAATTTACCGCAGCGTTATGCCTAACAAAAATGCCGGATGCGCCAAAGGCTGTGGCGGCTGCTCCGCCATCGACCTTAGTAAAATCCAGAAGGAGCTCGAGAGGAAAGCGGTATAACCCTTTCGCTTTCCTGATCTTACTGCCTTCGGTTTGGAGGTCTTACCTGCTTCCTTAGGTATAGCCCTATACCTGTCGCCGCTTGGCAGACTCTTCCGGGCGCGTGCTCAATGGCATGAGGGCAGCTTCTGAATAATTCCAGCCACATTTTAGTATCCCTCGGCTTATTTTGCGTATAGTTCTATACCTAAATAGAATATCCCTTAAAACTATACGCTATGC
Organism: Pontibacter sp. HSC-14F20; assembly: GCF_019599265.1. GTDB lineage: Bacteria > Bacteroidota > Bacteroidia > Cytophagales > Hymenobacteraceae > Pontibacter. The sequence goes on from NZ_JAHZTC010000009.1 coordinate 15,629, forward strand.
AAGATAAAGTAGAAGAAAGAAGCCTCGTTAACGTGCTCAACCGACTCCGTAAAGACGGCTATACCTACGACTTTAAAGTTTCTGCCGAGAACAGGCTCTGCACCATGGAAGACAAGCACACCTTCGGGCCGGACCAGGTACGCATCGTGGACTTTTACCGCTTCGAGGGTGAAAGCGATCCGGATGATATGTCGATACTCTATGCCGTGGAAACCACCAGTGGGCTGCGCGGCACCATCTCCAACTCCTATGGCCCTTATGCCGATGCGAAAGTGGATGATTTTCTAAAACAAGTGGAAGACCTAGGCAAAGACCTTGACAAAAAAGATAAATAAAACAGAGCGGGCCGAGTAATCGGCCCGCTCTGTTTTGTACCTGTCCCGGCCATACCTTATTTATCCGACCTATCCTTTACCTGGTTTTGCAGTTGTTCCAGGTGTTCGCTCAGCTTCTCGCCACCTTTTATACCAAAGTCCAGTGTGCGAATCGGAAACGGAATCATGATGTTGTTTGCATCAAAAGCCTTTTTGATCTTAATAATAGCATCGCTCTTAGCTGATACAAAATCTACCTGCCGTGTGTAAGTAATCCAGAAGCGGGCCTTAAAATTAATGGAGCTGTCCCCGAAGGCATCGTACATCACCTCTATGTCACGCGTCTTTACACGGTTCTTCACATCCTGCAAGGCCACTATCACAATCTGCTGTACCTGCTCCAAATCCTCTCCGTACGACACGCCCACATCCAAATCGATGCGGCGTGTGCCGCCGTTCGAATAGTTGGTTACCGGGTTTTCAAAGACCATCTTGTTGGGCAATTTCACCAGTTCTCCTGAGGTTTGCCTTATATCCAGTGTGCGCAACGATACCCGCTCAATTACTCCAAAATAATCGTTGGTCTCGATCATATCGCCTACTCCAAAAGGCTTTTGTACGGCAATGATGACACCTGAAATAAAGTTGGCAGCAATGTCCTGAAAGGCGAAACCCAGTGCCAGACCGATAATACCTACACCGGCTAGTAACGAGATAACCACCTTATCGAGTTGCAGCACGCTGAGCACAAAAAAGAAGCCGACAGCCAGGAGGGCAATGTACAGAATAGTCGAAATCAGGTTGTTGAGTGCCGCGCTGTGCGATATCCGTCCTATTACTTTGTCTAGTCCGTTGCGGATAAACCGGGCAACCACCAATGTGATGATGATGAGTATAACCGCTACGGCCATGTTGGGCAGCATCAAGATCAGATGCTCACCCCAATTCTGCAGCTTGCCCAGCAAGAGATCAATTGCTTTGTTGATATCGTTCATACGAATGTGGTATCGCTTTTTAATTTAACTGAGGTGTATCGTCCTGAAATAAGTTGACACAAAAGTTGACTTATATGGAAGGAACAAGCAAGAAGGGCTTTTTACGGAAGAGCCAAAAGGACTACAGTCTGGCCTTCAAGCTGAGTGTTGTGGACCAGGTCGAGAAAGGGCTGCTGACCTACAAGCAGGCCCAGGCCAGGTACGGCATCCAGGGGCGATCGACTGTTTTGGTTTGGCTGCGTAAACACGGGCAGTTAGACTGGAAAAGCAAGCGCCCCATGAAAGAAAAGCAGCCGCCCCGCAGCAGGATCCACAAACTGGAAGCCAAAATCAAACGCTTAGAGCAGGAGAAGCTCATTCTCAACCGGGCCATCGACATTGCCGACGAGCAGTTGGGCACCGACATCCGAAAAAAGTATTTGCCCCTCTGGCAAGCAGCTTTCCGGCCAAAGGGGCAGCCAGAACCACCCGAAAGCAGATAGCCCATTCACTGGGCTACAGCCGGCAGTACCTCTACAAGCTGCGAAAGCAGGAGTCGGAAAGGGCTGCCCTCCACCACCAGCGGGTCCGGCAGCTGGTCTGTGAGCAGCGCAAGCTTTTGCCGCGCCTGGGCACCCGCAAGCTGTACTCCAAGCTGCAGCCGGCCTTCAGGAGCCTGGGCCTCAAAGTGGGCAGGGACAGGCTCTTTGGCTGCCTCAGGGAGTTTGGCCTGCTCATAAAGCCAGGCAGGCGCTACGTGCAGACCACCATGTCGCGGCACCACCTGCGCAAGTACCCCAACCTGGTCAGGGGGCTGCCGGTGACGCATCCCGAGCAGGTGTGGGCAAGCGACATCACCTACGTCAGGACCCGGCAGGGCACCTGCTACGTGAACCTGGTCACCGACGCCTTCAGCCGCCGGATCATGGGCTACGCGGCGGCGGCCAACATGGAGGCGGTGAGCATGGGCCGTGCCCTTGCCATGGCCCTCAAGGCCAAGCAGACGGCGACCGACACGATCCACCACTCGGACCGCGGGCTGCAATACTGCTCCCGGCACTACGTGGGCCTGGCCACGGAAAGGGGCCTGCGGATGAGCATGACCCAGGACTCGGACCCGTATGAGAATGCCCTGGCCGAGCGCATGAACCGCACACTCAAAGAGGAGTTCGGGCTGGGCGGCACGCTCGATAACCTCGAGCAGGTGGAGCTTTTATTGGAGCAAGCCGTAGAACTCTACAACGAGCACAGGCCGCACCTGGCCCTGAAAATGAGAACACCCCAGCAGGTACACCAAGAAAAAATCCCGGCCTGCCTAAACAAACCGGGACCTTGTTAAATCTGTCAACCTATTTCAGGACGATTCAAGGTATAGCTCAGGCCCATACCCTGGTGCCTTCGGTACAGTTGCGGCACATCTCTATTTCCTCCCGAGATTGTAACAGACTTTTACGGAATTGGTTATAACCCGGACTGCGCCATACCTGCCGGAAGCTTTGTGTTTTCACGTCTCCCATTCGGTACTCGGCATCTTTGTCGAAACAGCAGGGCACCACCAGACCATCCCAGGTGATCACACAGGAGTGCCACATCTTCCAGCACTGGTTGAGCAGCTTGTTTTTGATGGAAAAACTGCCGTCGCCGTTGTTTCTATACCTGGAGTAGTAGTCGATGGTAGGTATAAGCGGGGAGCCCTGCTCATAATCGTAAATCTGGGCGGTTTTAAACACCACTTCGTCTACACCCAGTTCGTCAGCCAGCGCCTGCACTTCCGAAATCTGATGCTCGTTGGGTTTTACCACCAAAAACTGAAACATGATATGAGGCGTGCGCGACTTCAATTCTCTTTTCCACTTCACAACCTGCCGTGTTCCTTCCAGCACTTTGTCGAGTTTGCCTCCCACGCGGTAAGATGCATACGTTTCCTGCGTGGTGCCATCAATCGACACGATCAGGCGGTCCAGGCCCGACTCAACGGTCTTGCGTGCGGTGTCGCTGTCGAGGAAGTGGGCGTTGGTGGAAGTAGCGGTATAGATGCCCCGGTCTGATGCGTACTTCACTAACTCCAGAAAACTCTTATGCAGGTATGGCTCACCCTGAAAGTAGAAAATCAGGTATAGCAGGCGCTTGTGCAGCTGATCAATAGTCTCTTTAAACAAATCATTCTGCAGCATACCGGTGGGTCTGGTGAAGGAGCGAAGACCGCTGGGGCACTCGGGGCAGCGCAGGTTGCAGGAGGTAGTCGGTTCAAACGAAATGCTGATCGGGTCGCCCCAGTGCACTGCCTTGCGCGACATGCGTGCATACCAATAGCTACCCGCCACCTGCAGGGCATTCAGCAGGCGCAGTGGCGTCAGTTTCGACAAAAAATTGAACTTATCAGAAAGGTGGAGCTTCATGTACAGGTATGCAAAAAAAGGGCAGCCCAAAGGCTGCCCTCTAAATTATGCTATCTGGCGCTAACGGCCAAAAGTGCGCGCTGTTTAGTATCGGAAGAGCGCTTTCACGCTGCCACCATCTTCGCTCACCTCAGCCAATCCATTGTAGCTGCTCACGTATACCTTACCGCCCTGCGCCAGCGTCTTGATGGCCGCCAGGTTGATCAGGTCGTCATCGCCGCGCTGGTAGTCTTTGTGCACTTCGGCCACGGCACTCTTGGCATCGTAGCGCCCCCAAACCGGGCTGCTTGGCGTAATAAACAGTGTATCGACGCGGCCATGCACCGCTTCGGCGGCTACCGTGGCAATGTCTTCGGACGTTACGCCGGTGCCCGCCACGTTTTCGTAGCGGCTAAGCGAGTCGGTGTGACTTTGCTGCATCAGCGGTTTCATCACTTCCAGTGCCTTCTCGTGTATCGTCTGAGGACTCATACCTGCAGCGCTCTCGTTCAGGTTGATGTGTTGCGGTACGATGTGCTTATACTTGCTGAACTTGCGGAACAGAGCGCAATAGTGGTCTACCCCGGCCAGAACAAGTGGCTCTGTGGCGTTGTGCAGAATTTCCTGCAGACTGTTGTCTATTTCGTGAATAAACTCAATTACCTCGTCATGCTCTTCGTCGCCTTTGCTGGCACCTGCCCCGTGCACAATGTTAGAGCCGTTTACAGTTGTAGTGGAGTTATGGAAATCCTGGTCTTTGCCTTTGAGTGTGAACTTGAGCGCCTCGTTCATACTCTCCGGCGCAAAGGCGCTGATGTCTATCTGGCGGATGCGTTCAATGGTGGCTTCAAAAAAGCCGATGCGCTCGCGGTAAAGCGACAAGATAAAGAAGCGTCCGTTCTGACTTAGGATCGGCAGGACCGGTGTGAAATAGAACTGGTCGAGTACATATACCACGTCCGGCATGGTGGTCGGCAAGGTATAGTGCGCCGAGAAACCCTTGGTGATGAATACGGCCAGTCCTTCAGCCTGGTGTCGCCAGAATCCGGTGTCGTTCATAAGTTCCTCGGCTGGTTGCAGGTAAGCGTTAATTTCCGTCTCCGGTACATCGTGTCTGGCCAGCAGAGCGCGAGCTTCTTTCAGTTTGTTTTTAAACAGCGTCTGGTCCTGACCATTCAGGGTTTCGTGTCCGGCTCGGTGTGTAGGTATGTAAATGGAGATGCAAAGTGCGCCTTTCGTGTTGTTCTGCACATTGAGCAACTTCTCAATGTCACTTTTGTTGATTAATGCCATATTTTCTAGCGGTTAAATGAATAAGGATATCTCAAACAATTAAATACTGTGGAAGCCCTACCGTACCGATAGGGGGTTAGGCTTTAATTACGCACTAAACAAATACACGGTTATTGATGACTCTGCAAACAGAGGCATTGTCACTAAAACAAAGCCGCCCATGCTGGTGAAACATGGGCGGCTCAGGTATAAGCTATAGGTATAGAAATTATTTGCGGGAGGCTCTGCTGCTCATCACATGCTGCAGGATTTCCTTTTCAACTTCCCGGTCTATGGGCCGGCGGGGCTTTGTGCTCAGAATCGTGCCATTATCGTCTATCAGGAAGTAAGCCGGCACATCTTTAAGGCCATACCTTTTGGCCAGTTCATGGCCCTGCCCCTTCAGGTATAGCTGCACGCCTCTTAAGCCCCTCGATTTCACCACACTGCGCCAGGCTTGTTCGTTTTCATCCACTCCTATATTTATGAGGACCACATCGTGATGTTGTAGCTTTCGGGCCAACTCCTGCGCGTGCGGCTGCTCCACCATGCACAAACCGCAGTCGGTGCGCCAGAAACTCAGGTATACAACCTTGCCTCTAAAATCGCTGAGCGACACCAGTTCCCCGTTTATGTCCTTCAGGCTGAAGTCGGGCGCAGTGCTGCCTATACCTAAACCCGGGTGGCTTTCGTACTGGCGCTGCAACGCGGTGTGCACATGAGCTATACCTTTGTTTTGGCTAAAGTCCTGCAGCATGGCAGGCAGGTGCAGCACGTTGCCTTGTTGCAACGACTGGCGAATGAGATGCGCCTGTGCCATCACGCGCGCCTGGCCCTGCAAGGTATAGCTCACCTCATAGTATGCTTTTTTATAATAATGTATATCGCTCAGCTCCAGCCGGGCCTGCTGCCCTATGTACCGGATGTAGTTGCGCAGAAATGTCGGAAAGCTGATGGCCTCTAACGTTGCGGGTTGTTCCATGTCCAGGTAATCCAGAAAGTCGAAATATTCAGGAGAGGGTTGAAGCTGCACCGGAAGCCGCATCAGCTCGCGCATGTCAAAAAAAGTGAGGCGGTCGTTGGCGTAACTGTATTCAATCTCAGCCAGTATCAGTTGCCGGAAATGCTCGCTCACCGGTTTCGCTTTTATTTTCTTCTCAAAGATGGCTAGCTGATCTTCTTTGCGGTAATCCAGAAACTGCAGAAACTCTTTCTCGGATAGCTTTACATTGTCGGGCAGGGTCTGGTAGTCTTCCTCCTCATCGAAGCGATAGGTATGCAGTGCCAGGTAGTTGTTTTCATTCGCGCCCTCTCCACTGTATTTCAGCGACTTGAGCATTTTACCGGCTACAAATGTCACCTGCATCTCAAAACCCGGCTCCAGGTATAGCGGCACTGATTCGTTGCCGTATACCAACTCCATCGTCATGGGTTTGCTAACCGGTACCTCAAGCCTGAATTGCCCTTTACTTACCTTGGTAAATGAGCGCTGTTCTTCCGGAAATAATAAAGAGGGGAGCGAGGCGATAAAGATGTTATCCTCCTGGCCCTTTTGAACTTTGCCCGTAATGGTAACGGTGCCCTGAGCCAACAGGTAATGTGTTGCCAGCATACATGCCAGCAATAGGATGAACATTCGTTTCATAGGTACGGTGGGTAGAGGTGTCTTATAAAATCTAATTTTGGGTTCAATTAGCTGCCTGTTCAACCTTACTGTCCTTAGCAAAGAAGACAACAGCTAACGCACTCAACATTAATTATATAGTTTATATTCCCAATTCCCAATACTACCTTTTAAATTATACGAAAGATAGAACTACTTCCCGCTAAAAGCACAATTCTAACCAAAGAGCGAAGCAAACACTTCTTCTAATCGTCCAAAAGGATGCACATTAATGGAGAATTTGCTCAGGTCCACTCCCTTCTTGTTGTATTTTGAAATATAGATATCCTGGAAGCCCAGCTTCTCAGCTTCGGTAATGCGGCTCTCGATACGGTTAACGGCTCTCACCTCCCCCCCAAGGCCTACTTCCGCTGCAAAACAGGAGGTGCTAGGTATAGCAATGTCTTCAAAAGATGAGAGGATGGAGGCGCAAACAGCCAGGTCGAGGGCAGGGTCTTCTACCTTCAGGCCACCGGCAATGTTCAGGAACACGTCCTGTGCACCCAGTCTATACCCGCCGCGCTTCTCCAGCACAGCCAGCAACATGTTCAGGCGCTTCCCATCAAAACCGGTGCTGGTACGCTGTGGCGTGCCATACGTAGCAGGCGTTACCAGGCTTTGCACTTCAATCAGCAATGGCCGGTTGCCCTCTAATGTAGCGCCGATGGCTATCCCACTGAATGAATCCTCACGCTGTGAGATCAGGATCTCGGATGGGTTGCTCACTTCGCGCAGGCCGGTTCCCAGCATTTCGTAAATGCCCAGCTCGGAGGTAGAGCCGAAGCGGTTCTTGGAGGTGCGCAGGATGCGGTAGGTCATGTGGCGGTCGCCTTCAAAAGTCAAGACCGTGTCCACCATATGCTCCAGTATCTTTGGCCCGGCCAGGTTACCTTCTTTGGTGATGTGGCCGATCAAGAAAACGGGCGTACCGCTCTCTTTGGCAAACTTCAGCAACTCCGCCGTACACTCCCGTACCTGACTTACACTGCCGGCTCCAGCCTCTATAAAGGATGAGTGCAGTGTTTGGATGGAGTCGATGATGAGTACCTGCGGGCGCAACTGCTCTATTTGCTTGAAGATATTCTGGGTGCCGGTTTCGGTCAGGATGAAGCAGTCGGAGGTCTGGGCATTGAGGCGCTCGGCCCGCATCTTGATCTGGTGTTCGCTTTCCTCACCACTCACGTACAGCACCCGCAGCCCTGTCAGGCTCAGGGCGATCTGCAGCATCAGGGTAGACTTGCCTATACCTGGCTCACCGCCAATAAGCACCATAGAGCCGGGCACAATACCGCCGCCCAGCACCCGGTTCAGTTCCTGGTCCACGGTCTGGATGCGCTGCTGCTCCTGGTAGTTGATGTCAGCGATAGGCTTGGGCTTATTGGCTACCTGCGCCGAACTACTGGTGTTGCCTACTTTCCAGACGCTGGTGGGGGTGAGCTCTTCGCGCTGCACTACTTCCTCCACGTAAGTATTCCACTCGCCACAGGCGGGGCACTTGCCAATCCATTTGGCCGATTGCGCACCGCAGTTCTGACAAAAATATGATGTTTTGATCTTAGCCATTCTGCTTTATACCTCTACAACCCTAATAGTCAGGGCCGATTGTGTTCTTAAATTGATTAAAAAAGGAAACTATACCTGCTACGGTTTTACCGCTTCCTGCACCGGCGCCTGCTTAAAGTATACCCTGAAGATGGTACCCTGACCAAGCTCACTTTCCACTTCTATGCGGCCGCCATTGTTTTCAATAATCCGCTTCACAATATACAGGCCTATACCTGTGCCTTCTACGTGATTGTGCAGGCGTTTAAACATGTTAAATAGCTTCTGCTCCTGCCCTTTTTTGATGCCGAGCCCGTTATCCTGCACGCTCAGTACTACATAGTCGCCTTCCGGGTAGGTGCTGATATGCACTTCCGGCCTTAGATCCGGCTTCCGGTACTTGAGTGCATTCGACACCAGGTTGTAGATGATACTGCGCAGATTTTTGCGGGCATACAGCAGGTCCTTCACCTGAAAATCAAACTGCACATTCGCATTGGATTCCTTTGCAAGCGCATCGATATCCAGCATCACATCCTGCAACACATGCTCAAACACCAGCGGCTCTACTTTGGCGTGCAGTCCTTTCTGCACCTTGGTGATCTCAGCCAGATCGGCGATCGTTTGCTTCAGCTTGTCGATAGCCTCTGCCAGCATGTCAAGCAACTGTTTATCTTCGCTCTCCAGCTTGCCTTCCAGTATGTCGCGCAATAAGTTAGACAGGCCCTCCATGTTGGCAATAGGAGACTTCAGGTCATGCGAAGCTGTGTAGACGAAGTTATCCAGGTCGTTGTTGGTGCGCAGCAGCTCCATGTTTTTGAGGCTTAGCTCCTCGTTGGTCGACACTAGTTTGGTGCGGGCCTTTACCAGTTCTGTCACTTCCACCGCAAAAATGAGGACCGCCTCCGGTTTACCTTTGGCATCCATGAGCGGTTGTATCACGATGTTGAAGTAGTTCTGAGTCAGGCTACCGTTGTTGTGGCGGTCGATCATCAATGACACTTCTTTTCCTACATAAGGCAAACCGCTCTCAAACACTTTGTTCACCTCTTCGAATATGCCCTGATGCTCCAGTTCGGCATGGGCCTCGCGTAGTGTTTTGCCTACCAGCAGGCGGTTGCCGAACAGCTTGCGGTAAAGTGGGTTAGCCAACAGGTACTGCTCGTCTGAAGCACGCACCAGCCCTACCAGCGCCGGCACCTCAAGGAACAGCTTCTGCAACAGCTCGGCATTCTGCTTCACTTTGCGGTCCGCCTCTTTGATATCCGTAATATCGATTATCGAGCTGATATGCCCCAGGAAGTCTCCATCGGCGCCGACACGCGGCGTACAGGTAGCCACCATCCAGCGATACTGCCCATCATGGCGACGCATGCGGATCTCTATCCTGAAACCGCTTTCTGAGGCAAGTGCATTGTTATACTGCTCTTCAAAACTTGGCAGGTCCTGCGGGTGGATGATCTGCTGCCATCCAAAGTTGATGCTGTCTTCGAAGCTGCGCCCGGTAAAGTCAAGCCACTGCCGGTTCACGTACACGCTCTGCTTCCAGATGTCGAGGATGCTGATGATCACAGGGGCATTGTCGGCCATGGTCCGGAAGCGGGCTTCACTCTCGATAATGGCTTGCTGAGCTCTCTTCTCTTCTGTGATATCCCGCACTTCAACGATAGTGGCCGTCGGCAGTCCGTTTTCGATGATCGGGTGGGCGGAAACTGTAACGCTGAAGAATTCCCCGTTTTTGCGAATGAACACATCCTCACTGGAGCGTATGGCACTGTTTGTTGGCAATGCCTTCTCAAGCGGACATTCCGTTATGGGGTATGGCGTGCCGTCCGGATGGGTATGGTGAATCATGTTGTGGAGCGGCTTGCGCCTGATCTCCTCCAGCGTAAAGCCCGTCATTTCTTCCGCTGCGGGGTTCATAAAGGTACAGTACCCGTTGGCGTCCATCATAAACAGCGCGGCCGTGGCATTGTCAGTGATTGTCTGTTTGAGGCTGTTGGAGCGCCGCGTATTGATGAGCGACCAGATGATGAAGAACATCAGCAAACTGATGATGGTACCGCCCAACAGAATGAAATAGGGAAGCTCGGTATCGGCAGAGCGCGCAAACGAAGGCTTCGCAGAAAAGTAGATGCGCCAGGTATTGTTGCCGATGCTAAGCGTGTTCAGCATGTCAAGCTCGCGCTTTTTGGCAGCATGATAATGCAGTTCACTGTCCGTGCTGTAAAGCAGGGCATCCTTGTTCAAGCCAGTGCCATCGTATACCTCAATATCAAGGTCGTTATAAGTACTTCCCCAGGTGGCCATCATCAGGTCTTTGGCCCGAAAGGGGCTGTAAACAAAGCCTTCAATCAGGCGCTGACGCTCCTGAATGGCTTCTGGCTCAGCATTGTTTTCATAAATGGGCAAGTAGATCAGAAAGCCGGACTGCTCGTCCACGCCTGTTTCCTGTACCAGCCTTACCTTGCCCGACAGGGCTGGCTTGCGTGTATCACGGGCCATCTGCATAGCAGAGCGCCGCACCGGGTCGCTGAACATGTCGTAGCCGATGGCCCGGCGGTTGCGTTTGTCGAGCGGCTCCAGGTAAATAATAGATGTGTAGATAGGCCGGGGAGTGTCCGGACGAATAGCATACTCTGTGAAGCCTTCTTTTTGAAAGCGGTTGATATGGGCAGGTAGTTCTCCAGGCTTTACAAACTGGGCATAGCCCACACCCTGTATGCCAGGATAATTTTCCTCTAGTTTCAGTGTGTTGTAGTATTGCGCCCAGTCCTCGCGGGTTATCGTGTCAGAAGCTACAAAAAGCGCCTTGGCGCCCACCAAAATCTGGATATAATCGCGCATGCGCAGTTCCAGTGCCTGTGTAGCCTGTACCGCTTTGAGTTCGAAGAGTTTTTCGTTTCGCTCCAGCGCCTTCTTTTTGGTCTCTGCATAAATAAAGAGTGTTAATAGAAAAATAAGCAGAAAAGACGAAATAGCGATAAGATACTCCCGGACAAACGCTACCAGTTTGGAAAGTTTCATAGATGGAATGAACAGGCTATTCGAAAACACGGGCCTTGCGCAAAATAACGGCCGACAGTAGCACTTAGTTCAATGGTTAGGTCATCAAAAATAACTAATTTATTGTATCAGCTGCAACATTTAAGAAGCTTATAATCCACCGTCACGGCAATGCGAGCCCGCTCCGGTACAATATTTCAATTACCCTTAATTAAAGGGATAATGCTTATTAACAGCCGGATATTGGGCTTTGCGTGTTAATTTTACGTCAAACACTATTTTACCATGATAGATATTCTGAAAAGCCTGCTGTTGAGTTTCGTAGCTGTGGCTATAATGTTGCCTGTGCTACGTTATGCGCTGCGCCAGCTTTCGCCAGCAGGGCAGCAGGCGCCGTTAAGTGAAGGCGAGGCCCGCTATATGCAAAAGAAAGAGTGGCAACTAACCATTGCCTATTTTGTTTTTGCTACAGTGCTGTCCGTGTTCTTCTCGGGCGCGCTGGCGATGCTCTCCAGCATCCTGCACATGTCCTCTGAACAAATGTTTGTGATGACACCGAACTTCAAAGCCTTCTTTGCGCCGGGTTTATTGCTGGGCCTGACTCTAGCGCTGCTGCCACTCCGTCTTTCACAAAGTACGCTACTTAACCAGGACTACGACATGTACAAGCAGTATCTGCACCAGCAGGAGGGGCTTCATTCTACCCGTCTCTACAGCATTCTGTTTGGTATCATGCTGGCCTTTTCGCTGGTTGTACTTTGGTTTGCTATGCGCTGGCACGTGAATGTAGACGAAAACCAGGTACAGGTTACTAACCTGCTCAACCAGGAGCGTACCTACCCGCACAGCGCGATCGAGAGTATTCACTACATGGGGGTAGAAGGAGAGTATTTTATCACCTTCGAAGACCAGACCACCCTGAACACATCTTACCTTAAGCCTATTTCGTTGGATATGATAGCCCTTATGTCCGACCGCTCGGGCAAGCGCGTTATCCGATAAATTTGCAGGTATAGCCTATACCTGGATTATACCTGCAAAGCGGCCTTAAAAGAATATTTTTCGTAGTTTTGCCGGAGTTAAACTGATCCTTTAAACCTAAGTATAAACGATATGCAAGTTCGCGTAGAGAAAGACACGATGGGCCCGATCGAGGTGCCTGCCGACAAATACTGGGGCGCGCAGACACAGCGCTCAAAAGAAAACTTCACCATCGGTGGTCAGCAGATGCCGAAAGAGGTAATTGAGGCCTTCGCTATCCTAAAAAAATCGGCAGCGCAGGCTAATGCCGAAGTGGGTGTGCTGGCACAGGATAAAGCAGACATCATCTCGCAGGTATGCGACGAGATCCTGGCAGGCAAGCTCGACGACCAATTCCCGCTGGTGGTATGGCAGACAGGCTCAGGCACACAGTCGAACATGAACGTGAACGAAGTGGTAGCTAACCGTGCGCACGTGGTGCTGGGCGGCAACCTGATGGACGAGAAAAAGAAGATTCACCCAAACGATGATGTAAACAAGTCGCAGTCGTCTAATGATACCTTCCCGACGGCCATGCACATTGCCGCTTACAAAAAAGTGGTGGAGCACACGCTGCCTATGGTAAAGAAGCTGCACGACACCCTGCAGGCGAAGTCAGAGGAGTTTATGGATGTGGTGAAGATCGGTCGTACGCACCTGATGGACGCCACACCACTGACACTGGGCCAGGAGCTTTCCGGCTACGTGAAGCAACTGGAGTATGGTATGAAGGCACTGAACAACACGCTGGATCACCTGAAAGACCTTGCGCTGGGTGGTTCTGCTGTAGGTACCGGCCTGAATACACCAGCTGGCTACGCTGAACTGGTAGCTGAGAAGATTTCTAAATACGCTGGTCACGAATTCCGCACGGCTCCTAACAAATTCGAGGCATTGGCCGCACACGATGCCATGGTAGAAACATCTGGCGCCTTGAAGCAACTGGCTGTGTCGCTGATGAAAATCGCCAACGACATTCGCTTGCTGGCTTCTGGTCCGCGCTCAGGTATAGCCGAGATTCTTATACCTGAAAATGAGCCGGGCTCTTCGATCATGCCTGGTAAGGTAAACCCAACACAGGCAGAAGCTATGACCATGGTATGTGCCCAGGTAATTGGCAACGACGTAGCTATCTCTGTTGGCGGCATGAACGGCCATTTCGAGCTGAACGTGTTCAAGCCGGTGATGATCTACAACCTGCTGATGAGCGCCCAACTGATCGGCGACGCCTGCGACTCGTTTGACAAGCACTGCGCCGTAGGTATAGAACCGAACACGGCCCGCATTAAAGAGAACCTCGAGAACTCCCTGATGCTGGTAACAGCCCTGAACCCGCATATCGGTTACGATAATGCTGCCAAAATCGCGAAGAAAGCTCATAAAGAAGGCACCACACTTCGCCAGGCAGCCATCGCACTCGAATTGCTGACAAACGAGCAGTACGACGAATGGGTAAAACCAGAAGATATGATCGGCAGCTTGAAAAAGTAGGCCGACTTAACACTCAACATACACTATTGCAAAAGGCAGCCTCTACAGGGCTGCCTTTTTTTTGCTTATAAAGAACAACTCAGTTGCCCATAAAGAATAGTTTACCAAAAAGCCTCCCTGCTGCTTCTTTCAGCCCCTCTTTTCAAAAAAATCACATTTTTGATGCAATTTTTTTAAACAGTTCCGGAATAAGCCACGTATCCCAATCAACAAGCTTCAAACAATCATATCATCTCCTAGCATTGCCTAAACAGCTATTTGGTCAGCCGGACCTTATCACAAAAGGTATGCCTTTACGCGACATTCATTTAAACGAATTTCAATATATAATGCAATTCATATACTTATACCTATGATGAGTCCATGGGCTGTATATCCTTATTTTTTCACCCTAGCATAATTTTCTATGAAAACATTCAGTACAAAAACATTTGCTTTTGCCTTCGCATCCCTTTTTCTTTTTTCCTGTGAGCGCAACGAGGAGCGCGACATAGCTGAGCCTATGGCCCTTACCCAAAACGATAACCTAATTGGCTACGATCCGACAACCTGCAACCTGGTACAGTCTTTTGGTGAAGGTACTCTGCCACGCGCAGCTGATGTAATTGAAGAAGACGGAGCTGTGATGATTGTAAAAGCTCAGAAAAGAGGGCATAACGGCAAATATCTGCAAGAGACGCAAGCTCTTTTACTCGACGCGCACGATCCGGCAACTGATCTCGTGAACAGAATGGATGCCAGTATGCTGGCGATGACTAGTCTGCTCACAGTAGGGGATGGCTCCGGTCAGAACGCTAATCGCCAGGGCGGCCGCCTAATACTGGACTTCTCACCGGTAAACACTGTTACCATGAAGACGATGGTTTTCACTGATATTGCCGCTGAAGACAAAGGCTCCAAGGTAGAACTCTACAGCCGCAACGGGCAGCTGCTGGAAAGTAAGGAAATCCCAACCGGAGAGAAAAACTCAACCGTTATCGTGTCTTTTAACAATATACCTGCCGTAGCCAAGGCCATCGTGACATTCGGCGATGAGCGTAGCAAAGTAGGCTCAGGTGCTGTTGCCCGTCTGCAGCTGTGTGTGGAGGGTCCACAGCGCTACGATGACGCCCGCTACCAGGATGTGCACACCTTGTGGCTGGAGTATACCGGACAGCGACCTGCCAATGTCACTGTTAAATCGGTGCAGGAAAAGGACAGCGGCAACGTGGTTTTTGAAGCGAAAGGTATGAAGCCAGGTACTCTATTTAAGATCGCAGCTACAGAGGCTAATTCTTTGGGTGAGTCCCTTGAGATAAAAACCCAACGCGGCGAAAAGCAGCTTATACCTGTAAAAGCAGACCCAACTGCATCCTTGAAGAAAGAGTATGGCAGCTTCCGGGTAATAGAGGCCCGTTGCGGTAGTTATCCGCTTAAGTTAGAAGAGTAAGATTGGAAATACATAAACAGGAAAGCAGCTCTGAGAAGGGCTGCTTTTTTTGTTTGCAACAGGTACTAAATCTGTCCATCCCAAATCATTTAGGGTAACCCATCGTATTAAAGGTAATTTTATTTTCAATAATATTTGAAAGTTATGAAATAACCAGTATCATTGTGTCATGGAATACAGCGAAGCAAAGGAGCGTTACATTGAAGCATGGGGCAGCCTGGGGTCAAGCTGGGGGGTTAACCGCACGATGGCACAAATACACGCGCTTTTGATGATTGCGACCGAGCCGCTCTCTACTGAGGAGATCATGGAGGATCTCAAGATTTCCAGGGGCAATGCCAACATGAACATCCGGGCACTGCTCGACTGGGGACTAGCCAAAAAAGTGCTGAAACCAGGTGAGCGCAAAGAGTATTTCGCTACAGACAAAGACCCGATGGTGTTGGCGACCCAAGTGGCCAAGGAACGCAAGAAGCGAGAACTTGACCCGATCATTAGATTACTGGATGAGGTGTCGGCTGTGCAGGGCGAGGGCAAAGAGATGCAGGAATTTAAGAAAGTGACGACCAATCTGAAGGGCTTTGCCAAACAGGCCGACTCTGTGATTAACACTTTTATACAGTCTAACTCGAACTGGTTCTTCAAGATCCTGGGCAAGATTACGCGCTAAATTTTTTTGATGATATGTTTCAATAATTATTGAAAATACTGAATCATTATGAAGGAAGACCTGACCATCCTCGCTTATTCAATTTACCTCCCGATAGGAGTGTTTGTGACATACTGGGTAGGGAAGAATCTGTACAAAAACGGCAGGCTATACCTGCAGCAGATCTTTCAGCAGAACGAACAGCTGATCGACCCCCTCAACAAGGTGCTGCTCACGGGCTACTACCTGCTCAATGTGGGCTATGTGTTTGTGCTGATGGTACAACAGTTGCCGATCTATACCTATGAGCAGCTGATTGAAGTACTGAGCAGCCGGGTCGGTATCATTTTAGTCTCACTGGGTGGCATTCACCTCTTCAACCTCACCGTGTTATACCTTATCAGCCGGAAAAATCAAATCACAAATAAACTATAAACCATAAACAGACAAAGCCATGGAAAATACACTAATGGTAAAAGGGTACCTGATCTATCTGCCAATCGCCTTGCTGATGACCGTGCTGGTTGCCCGTACGCTCTTCAAAAACAGCCAGATTTTTATGCTGGACATTTTCAACGGCCGTGAGGAAATCGCCATGGCCACCAACAGGCTTTTCGAGATCGGTTTCTACTTAATGAACATAGGGGCAGCCTTGCTCATTCTTAAGATGAATGGAATCTTCATGCCGCAAGACCTGATCGAGGCACTCAGCCACAAATTAGGAGGCTTCTCTATCTACCTCGGCATTATGCTTTTCCTTAATCTATACCTGTTCTTCCGGGGTAAACGCAAGGCGACTGAAAAAGTACAGGTCAGCGAAGTAAAAGCCTAAGCATTTTAAGTCTGGAGCAGCTCCGGTAGGGGCTGCTTTCCTTTAAGCCATTGCCAATAAACTTATACCTGTAGCATAGCTAAAGCCATCGAAAAATGAACAAGAGAAGTTTACGCACCACACTCATCGCAATTGGGGTACCCACAGCTTACGCCCTCGTTCTGAGGCTCCTGTTTGGGGTTGAGACGTGGGAGAAGTTGTTTTCTGTCATGACGGTTACTTTCCTGTTTTGCCTGCCAACGATTGTCGGCGCACTGACCGTATACCTGTCCGACGCAAGCAAAACGAGGAAAACCAGCTATAGAATACTCGCTCCCTGGATACCGGTCTTCCTGTTCTTTGTGATTACGCTCGTGTTGTCGTTAGAAGGCTGGGCATGCTGGCTGATGATACTGCCTGTATTTTTGATTGCTGCTTCGCTTGGTGGCTTATTAGGGGGCTACCTGAAAGTACGAAACACGAACAACAAACTCAGCATCTCTATCCTTGTGCTGCTTCCCCTGCTGCTGTCTCCACTTGAGAGCATGATCGATTCTATACCTGGTACCTACAAAGCTTATACCTATATCGACATTGATGCACCGGCGGACAAGATCTGGCGCAACGTGACCAGGGTAACGGAGATCCCGGAAGCTGAAGACACCGGCTACCTCACCAGAGCACTCGGTTTCCCGAGGCCTGTGAAAGCGGAGCTGAATTATGAAGGCGTGGGCGCTTACCGGAAAGCAATCTTCACCAATGGCCTTGTCTTTCATGAAACGGTAACGGAATACCAGGACCAGCAGAAAATGGTGTTCAACATCAAAGCACATCCACACGAAATCCCGTCTACCACACTGGACGAGCACGTGGTTATAGGAGGAGACTATTTTGATGTGCTCAGCGGGACGTACGAACTTGAGAAGTTGCCCAACGGCATGCACCGCCTGCACTTGTACAGCTATTTTAAGATGAACACGACTTTTAACTTTTATGCTGGACTATGGGGAAAATGGATCATGGTGGACATTCAGAATAGTATTTTGAAAATTGAGAAGCAGCGCTCGGAGCGTATGTAGTTAAGCAGCTTTTCCTAACGGCAACCAGAAATAGGGCTTAGCTTTGCAGTAGTGTAAAATACTATCCCATTACAGCTGATCCATCATGGAGCACATCAGACTAACCGATACATCACATCATCGCTTCAATGAAGCCTGGGAACTGTACGAGCAGGCTTTCCCACTAGAGGAGCGCCGCCCTTTACACTGGCAACTCGATATTATGCCTTATGCCAATTACCATTTCGAGCTCTTGCTGCAGGAGGATGCACTGGTAGGTATACTGCTGTGGTGGAGCTTTGAGGAAATACGCTTTGTAGAACACTTTGCCACAGCTCCGGCTTTGCGTGGCAGGGGTTATGGTAAACTTATATTGGAGTCCTTTACCAGCCGCAATACGAGGCCTGTGCTTTTAGAAGTGGAGCCTCCGCACGAAGAAATGCAGCAGCGCCGTGTTCGTTTTTATGAGAAAAGCGGCTTCACTCTGAATCATCACTTTTACCAACAGCCCCCTTACCACCCGGGGCAAGAGCCGCTTACCTTGCTGCTCATGTCTCACCCCGCTACCATCTCTGCCGAAGCCGTAGCGCACTTTGTAAGTCATCGGCTCCCGCTTATTTACCGGTTAACGGAGTAAATTAGACCCATCTTGCCGCTTTTGGTGACGCACCTGCTCTAGTATCATTAACTTACTCCATACAGCAGCATAACCATCTGCCACCTCCATAAGTATGCTTAGTAATGCTATACCCAAAAAAATACCTATGGACAAACTAAAAAACAAAGTTGCCTTGATCACCGGATCCGACTCAGGTATAGGACAGGCTACCGCAATAGAATATGCAAAACAAGGAGCTGACATAGTGGTTACTTACCATACTGACAAGGAAGGCGCTGAAGAAACGCTGCGTAATGTGAAAGATCAGGGTCGGAAAGGGATGGTGCTTCAGGTAGATATCAGTGACGAGCAAGCTGTGGAAAAGCTATTTGAACAGGCCCTGAAAGAGTTCGGCTCCATCGATATACTTGTGAATAACGCAGCGGTAAACGGCTCTGGCATCAACGTAGCCGACATGGACACCGAAGTTTTCGACAGAACGATGAAGACAAATTTGTACGGTACCTTCTTCTGCTCCCGCACATTTATCAGGCATCGCAAACAGCAGGGCGGCAGGGGCAAGATCGTCAATGTCTCGTCGGTGCACGAGGAGATCGTGTCGGCGGGCACGGCAGACTACTGCGCTTCGAAGGCCGGTGTGCGAAACCTTACCCGTACCCTTGCCTTGGAACTGGCGGAAGACGGCATCAACGTGAACAACATCTGCCCCGGCATGATCCTGACACCCATGAACCAGGAGGCGGTAGACGACAAGGAAGCCCGTCAGGAAAGCGAGCAGAACATACCAATGAAGCGGGCTGGCAAACCAGAGGAAATCGCCAAAGTGGCGCTATTCCTGGCTTCTTCAGACTCGGACTATGTTACCGGCTCGAGCTACTTTATGGACGGGGGCTTGTCGCAGTACATGGGGCAGGGGGCGTAGCCTAACCTTATACCTCAGTCATCCTGTCATACAATGCCTTTGCGGTGCGTTATTTGTATACCTTCGTATACACAACTTATAGTACAATTAAGCTTATGAAAATCGCGAAAGAACCATCTGAATATAACCAACTGACACCAGACGAAGAGCGCATTATTGTGCGCAAGGGCACCGAATATCCGGGCACTGGTGAGTATAACAGCTTTAAAGGAGAGGGCGTATACCTGTGCCGCCGCTGCAATGCGCCGCTCTATACCTCCGAGTACAAGTTTGAGTCAAACTGCGGCTGGCCGAGCTTTGATGATGAGATAACTGGCGCCGTAAAGCGTATACCCGACCCGGACGGACACCGCACCGAGATCGTGTGTGCCAACTGCGGTGGTCACCTGGGCCACGTATTCGAAGGGGAATACCTCACGCCGAAAAACATACGCCACTGCGTCAATTCCCTTTCTATGAAATTTGTACCGGTCGAAGATCTGGAAAAGTAAACTACAGGTATAGCAGCAGGCAAATGTTCAAGCACAGGCAACAGGTATCGGCCGGAGGTCGTGCACATCAAACTGGCTCTTACGTCTGTACCTGTTGCGGAAATGCTTTGTTTGAGGCTAGCAAGAAATTTGAGGTCGGATCAGGCTTCCCAAGCTTCTGGGCGCAGATTAGTGACCATGTTATCCACAGGGTGCTTAGCACTTACGACCGGGAGCGTACGCAGCTTTTGTGCAGCGCATGCGGTCAGCACTTAGGGCACCTCTTCGAAGATGTACGCACTCCCACACAAGTTCGCTACTGTATCAATCAGGCAGCTATCCGTTTTGCATAGTAGCAAGGCGAGGCTGCCTCTTAACTTTATACCTATATCTTCAGTATATCATAGCAAAAGCTGAATATTCTCACCCTGATATATGCTATCATGAGCCGCCCCTCCTTTATCAGAACCCGCTTTAATAGTTTCCGGTTTGCTTTCAATGGCCTGGCAGCCGTATTCCGCTCCGAGCCCAACATGCACCTGCACGTGCTGGCCAGCCTGGTTGTACTGGTTATGGCCTATCGCTTTGAAGTTACCCGGGTAGAGTGGTGCCTGCTTATTCTTTGCATCGGTATGGTGTGGGTGGCCGAAGTCTTCAACACCTCCATCGAAACGCTTACTGACCTGGTGTCGCCGGAGCATAACATCCTGGCAGGCAAAACAAAAGACCTGGCTGCCGGTGCCGTGCTAATGGCTGCTATTACTGCCGTAGCTGTCGGCTTGTTCATCTTCATACCTTATTGGGTCGAGTACGTAAACACTGAATTGTAATTGCCGCAGAAGGCAGGTACAGGTATAATGCCGTGCTAGAATCGGTGTTTAGCCATAAATGTCCTACCTTTGCGCCTCGGCTGAAAAACGAACCGCTATGACTGCACCAAAACTACCTGCGTGGGCGCCTGTATGCTTGCTGATGATCGCTTCTGTTGGTTGCCAGACAGCAGACAGTCCTGCTACCACCAAAGTAGAACAGGAAAAAGCTGGACCGACTGGCTGGTTAAGTGAACTTATCCGGGAGTTGGAGCAGGAAGACGTTGCCAATCCGCCAGCCAAGGTATACCGCTATACCTATAAGGGGCAGGAAGTTTACTATCTGACAAGCCGTTGCTGCGATATCCCCTCTAAGGTATACGACACAGACGGCAACCTGCTGTGCGAGCCCGAAGGCGGTATAACAGGCCAGGGCGACGGTCGCTGCACGGATTTTTTGGACGCAAGGACAGACGAGACCTTAATTTGGGAAGATAAAAGAGAATAGATTAAAGATGACTGGAAACGACGTATTAAAAAACCTTTCGGAATATAACATCTGGGCCAACCAGACAATGCTACACGTATTCGACTCGCTGCCCGAGCTGCCAGCTAATTCGGGGCGCTTGTTCAGCCACGCCCTTAATGCGCAAGCCATCTGGATCGCCCGCATCACCGGCACCGAAAGTCCCGTGAAGGTATGGCAGGAGCACACGCTCGAGGAACTGCACAAGCTGCACCAGTACGCCTCATACAAAATAGCCGAACTGGTTTCTAATTCCGATGAGGACGAATTTAATCGCCTGATCGATTACACCAACAGCCAGGGCCACAAGTATAGCACGCGCGTACTCGACATCCTGACTCACGCCTTTAACCATGCCACTTACCACCGCGCCCAGGTAGCCACTGACCTGCGCAAGTGCGGCCACAACCCACCCAACACCGACTACGTGACGTATGTGCGTGAGCTGATGGGACAGGTATACTAATTGGTTGACAAAGGCTTTTAAACAAAAGAAAATAAGACTTTAAATGAAAAGGAAGCTCTTCACAATGAAGAGCTCCCTTTTTGTTGGCTTCAGAGATGAGACAAGCCAGGTATAGCTTGTCTCAAAAACTTATTTTGTTGGCAAATTAACCGTACCCAGGTCTTTAATTTGATCCTGTGATACGCTGATGTTTGTCAGAGTCGTGTCGTTTGCAGCACCTGCGGTATAGAACTTCACCGAGTACGTACCAGCTTTCACACCTTTGATCAGGAAGTCGCCGTTATCATTGGCAAACCCTCCTATTGTATCATTTTCAGCAGAAATCACATAAATACCCGGCTTAGCCTCAGCTGGCGTTACGCTGCCTTTTATACCACCCGCTATTGCCTGGGTAATGGTGCGAACCACTGGCTTCAGGTTATACTGTCCATTGCCTCTGGCTACAACCGACTTGGCTGCATCAAAGTCCAGCAACACCACATAGGTCACATCTTCGCGCAGGTCGGCGTTCAGCTGCAACTTTACGCCCGAAGTTTGTCCACTTGGAGTTTTCAGGCTCTTCCCCTCACCATTCTTAAGCTTAAGTGAGTTGTTCTCTCCAAGCACCAACCTGATCTGGGAAATTGTACCTGCAGGCAAGTTGGCAGAAGCAAGCAGCGTATCGCGCCCATTGGCAAAGTCAAGCAGGTTGTATATACCTGGGTTGATCTCGTCAAGCGTTTGCCAGCCGCTTTCGCTGTCGGTATCCTCTTTGTGGATCTGTACAGAGCGGATGTCCACGTTCACCTCCTCATAGTCGCCTGGCGCGTCTGTCATACGCACTTCCATACGAGCAGTACCACTGCCGTCGGATTCGCTGTCGCATGAGCTGAACCAGACAAGGCCACTCATCAGAAAAGGAATCAGGAATTTAGTTCTCATAGAAATTGGATTAAGTTTAAACCATTTCGGTGCTAAATAGCAACCATTATACGATTGAACGAGATAAAGTTGCACAAAAGTATATAGCTATAAAAAAATATAGGCCGCTTAGCTATGCAAAGCGGCCTATTTAGATTTACGGAAGCCCGAGCATTACTCCTGCACTTTCGTAGTATCAGGCTGGGCAGGTGGGGTAGCTGGCTTCGACTTAGGTTTCAGGAAGTCCGTTATCTTATCAGTTGCCTTCTTTTTGATCTGTTGCTCAGCCTCCTGACGCTTTTTCTCCAACTCTTGGCGAGCTTTCTCTTCGGCTTCCTGACGGCGACGATCAAGTTCGTTGCGCACACTATCCTGCACCTGCTGCTTCTTTTGCTCCAGTTGCATTTTAGCATTATCTACTTTGCTCTTCACCACATTTTCCACCAGATCTTTCACCTGTCCCTTGGCACTACCACCAGCCAGCGCTACGCGCGGATCAGACAGTGTACCGCCAATATTCAGGTTAAGGGTAATGCGGTCCGACGTTTTCAGGGCCTCGTTGCCAATCAGGCTGCCCAATCGGGTATTCAGCTCACGTCCTATCTTGCCGGCTGGCACATTGAGCGCAGTAACATAGTCAATGTTGCCATTCACGTTGTTAGAGCCGCCTACGGTCATTTCCATATCGCCTATTTTCAGGTCAAACGGGCGTATCACCAGGCTGCCGTCTATGATCTGGGCATCGATACGCTTGTTCTGGATCACAAAGTTCTGAAGTTCTTCAAAATGAGTCAGCCTGCTGATCTGGTCCACAATCTTTACATCGCGCACGGCGGCTTTCACCACATCAATTATACCTGAGCCGTCCAGTGTGCTGAAAATCGGTGTCATATCCTGGCCAATCTCTCCGGCAAAGTTGAATTTGGTAGAGAACGTGCCATCAAGCAAACCAGCGATAGGAGCAACCGCTTTGATAGTATTAAAGGCGTTGAAGGCTTCTTTAAAGCTCAGGTTCTGCACATCCAGCTTCATATCAAAGAGCGGCTGTTTCAGGCTTTGGGTATTGTAGCTACCGCTGGCCACGAAGGCACCACCCAGCGTGTTAAATTTCACAGACTCCAGTCGAGCCACTTTGTCCTTCACAAGTACACGGCCACCCACATTGTTGAGCTTCAGGTTATCGTAAAGCACCTGCTTGGCATCCACGTTCAGCGTGATGTCCAGATTTTCCGGAACTTCCACCACACCCTCGGCTTCCGTTTTGGCATCTGTTGTCTGTCCGGTGTTTTCGTCCACCATCCACTCGTTCACATTAAAGGTGTTGGAGCTCAGGTTAAAGTTACCGCGCAGCGACTGGTTCTCGGCCATGGCATAGCCTATGTAGTTCGACACCGAACCGTTGGCCCTAAAGTCGCTTTGGCCCAGGAAGCCATTCATATTATTGAGTTGGATGCGCTCGTTGTTGAATACAGCATCGGCACTGCTGATCTTTATACCTTGCGGCAGGTCGGTGCTCACAAAATTCAGGTTTTTGATACCCATGGTACCGTTGGCCGTCACGTTGCTATACTTCTCTGCTTCTATATCCGACATCTTGCCTTTAGCTGCCACGTTGGCGTTAATGCGGCCGGTTACGGTCATACCTTCCTGCGGGAAAATTTTAGTGAGCTTTTCCAGGTCGAGTATACCTTTAATCTGCCCATCGAATGCAGGACTCGCTATACCTTGCACCAGCATACGACCTTCCAGCGGCTCTCCGTCCAAGGTCATGTTAAAGCGCTCTACATTGATGCGGGTGTCGTCGGTGTTGCCTGTTTTGTTGAGAATGTTCACCAAGGCGTTCAGATTTTGGATGGGAGCGGGGAAGTCAGCTGACTTCACGTAGCCATTGGTCAGGCGCATGTCGGCGTCTATTACCGGCATGCTCTTTTCGCTGTAGGTGCCTTTTGCGTCGGCGTCTACTCTCAGGAGACCACGCAGCGTCATCCCTTCCACGGGAAACACTTTGGTTACTTCATCTAGGTCGATACTGGCTCTCACGTTACCGTCTACCTGCATCACTTCTATACCTTTCACAAGCACGCGGGCATCAATTGGGTTTTTGCCCATATCCATGTGGAACTTGCGCACATCTACCACCGTGTTTTCCATGTCGCCATCCGGATTGTCGATGCGCATGTCTACGTTGATGTTACGGGCAGCCTGCGGCAGGTCAGGGTACTTGAACATACCTTCTGATACTTTCAGCTCCGTGCCGAAGCCCGGCATCAGGGTATCGTTAAAGCGACCTTTCACATAACCATCAAAACTCAGGTTACCTTCAGTCTTGATGTCCTTGAAATCGTTTTTGAACATACCTGGCACCACGGAGAGCACACTTCTGAAATCGGTATCAGCAGCCTTAAAGGTCAGGTCGAGGTCAATGTCGTCTTCCGGCATGAGAATGGTACCGGCAAACTGCACCGGCAGTTCGTTGATGCGGATGTTGTTATCTTTAAAGGTAAAGAGGAACTTGTCGAGGTCCATCGCCATGGTCACATCGGCGTCCAGTAAAGCGTTTTCAATGTAATTCACCCCATCATAAGTCATCACAAAGCGGTCGGCCGTAGTCTGCGATTTCATGTCGAACACACTTTTCTCAAAGTCACCGCTACCGGTGTGCTGCACATTGTAAGCCGCCAACCCGAAAGGTATGCTCAGGTCGTCGTAAAAAAGCGTACCGTTGTTGATATCCCATTGCTTGATCGCCATACGGAAGTCGCTGGCTGCTGTGTCGGCTTCGGCAGTAGTGGTAGTATCAGTAATAAAGATGTCCCAGTTTGCCTTACCGCTTTTGAGCACGAGCAGACGAATCGTCGGGTCATCGAGTTTGATGTTGTTAATCTTAACCCGGTTGCCAGTAATGACACTCATCAGGTCAAGGCCCATCCGGAAAGAAGGCACATTGGCCAGCGTGTCGGTTGCAAAAGAATCCTGCCCAACGACAAGCAGATTCTCCACGCCCAGCGACATATTCGGGAAATCTCTGAAAAGCGAAAGGCTTACGTCGTCTGTCGCGTACACAACAGATGCATTGATATTCTTGGCGATCTCTTTGTCCAGGGCTTCTTTAATTTTATCTTTGAAGAGCATAGGCACCAGCGCGGCGGCGGCCAGCAGCACTGCCAGAAAGACAAAAAAACCGATAACTACTTTTTTCATATAGGTGGTTGCGTTTATTAAAAGCTAAACTAGATATTTTTATAGCCAAAACCATGCAGAATTTATACAAGCTCAAAACTATAACCGTTTTAGGGCTTACGGAGGTATGTGCATAGCCCGAATAAAATATTGTCTCCTTTTTACTCTATACCTGCTGAGCGCTGGTTTAGCGGTGGCACAGGATGCACATTTTACGCAGCAGTACGCCAACCGGCTATACCTGAACCCTGCCTTCAGCGGACTCGGACGAGACTGGAGTGTAGCCGTAGCGCACCGCAACCAGTGGCCTTCGCTTAACGGGTCTTTTGTCACCAACCAGTTTTCGGCCGATTACCGTTTCGGGGAAACCAAAAGTGCAATTGGAGTAGTATTGCAGCAAGACCGCGCCGGTATTGGCGGATTACAAAAACTACAGGCCTCCCTGGCTTATGGCTACCATACCCGTTTTACGGACAACCTGGCGTTTTCAGCCGGCCTTCAAACTACTATTGCCTCGCTGCGTGTCAATTACAACAACCTGGTGTTTGGCGACCAACTCTCCGACTACGGACAAACTGCCCTTACTTCTGCTGAAGCCAATCAATTTGACCCAACCAGTTATGTTAGTTTTGCCGTAGGGAGCATCTTGTACAATAACAATTTCTGGGCTGGGCTCAACGTATTGCACCTCAATCAGCCTTCTTATGGTTTTGATGAGACCACCCAACTACCTTTGCGATTCGTGGCAAACGCCGGGTATAAGTTTTATCTCAGTACTGGTTTAACGCGAAATAATGCGGAGTTTAGCATAAGCCCGGCACTGAATTTTACTCACCAGCAAAATTTTAACCGTGTT
This sequence comes from Pontibacter sp. HSC-14F20, assembly GCF_019599265.1. GTDB lineage: Bacteria > Bacteroidota > Bacteroidia > Cytophagales > Hymenobacteraceae > Pontibacter. The sequence continues at coordinate 41,984 of NZ_JAHZTC010000009.1, forward strand.
GATTTCGCCTTGTATACTATCTATTCTCCTTTGGCGTTAGGAGTAATATATAAAGGAGTTCCTGTAACAGGAGCCGACCAGGATCAAAGCTTAGGTATAATCGCAGGAGTAAGTCTTAGCAGGCTCCGTATTGGCTTCAGCCACGACGTGGGAGTGAAGGGATTTGGCAGGCAGGCGGGAGGGGCAAATGAAATTTCGCTCGTTTTTGAACAACTTAACTTAAATAATTTGTTCACCCCCCGACGATTGTCCAAAATAAACCATAACATTGTTTGTCCGGCATTCTGAATTTAGTTATAATTGCACGTTAAATTACATTAAAAGAACCTTATCATTAGTAGGTCCTAATCTATGAAGCTTATTAAGTATGTATCAGCCGTTGTAGTAGGAGGGGCTCTCCTTGCATCATGCGGAAGAGGAGGCGGCTATCCAACTAGCACTGACCCAGGCGATTTCAGTTCGGCTACGGGTATAGAATACAACGAGGACGAAACTGCGTTTCAGGTAAACGATTACGAAGATTTCCCGCAAGCGCCAGGTCTTGTATTTATTGAAGGTGGCCGTACCACGCTGGGCTCTATGGAGGAGGACATTGCCATGACCCGTGACAATATTGAGCGCACGGTAACAGTAGCTTCGTTTTACATGGACGAAACTGAGGTGGCTAACATCCACTGGCTGGAATACCTGCACTACCTGAAGCGTGACTCTATACCTGAGGTATACGTAGCCGCTCTTCCGGACACAACTGTGTGGTCTCGTCAGCTTTCTTTTAACGACCCTTACGTAACGTATTACCTGCGTTACCCTGGTTTCCGTTTCTTCCCGGTAGTAGGTGTTAGCTGGTTACAGGCTAATGACTATTGCACTTGGCGTACAGCTAAGGTAAACGAAAACCTGGCCAAAGAAGCAGGTGGTGGCAACGAGAGAAGAGGTCTTTTCGGTAGAAACCGTACACAGGAAACAACTGAAGCAACAGCCCTCTCCATCGAGTCTGGCTATGTGCTGCCGAACTACCGTCTCCCAACAGAGGCTGAGTGGGAGTATGCTGCACAGGCTTTGATCGGTACGCAATACAACGAAGACGAAAACCAGAACAACAGAAGACTTTATCCTTGGGATGGTCATCAGTTGCGTAACCCGCACGGCAAGAAAATGGGTCAGTTCCTGGCTAACTTCAAGCGTGGCCGCGGTGACTATGCCGGTATTGCTGGTTCACTCAACGACGGTGCTATGATCACGGATTACATCTACGCTTATCCGCCGAACGATTTCGGTCTGTATAACATGGCTGGTAACGTAAACGAGTGGGTGCAGGATGTATACCGTCCGCTTTCATTCCAGGATGTAGAAGACCTGAACCCGTTCCGTAGAGATGGCTACCAGGACGAAGCTGAAAACTATGACACAGCTGAAGGCTTCCACTCCCTGATCAGCAACGAAGTGCGCGTTTTCAAAGGAGGTTCATGGAAGGACGTAGCTTACTGGCTATCTCCGGGAACCAGAAGATTTATGGCTCAGGATTCATCTACAGCAACTATCGGTTTCCGTTGCGCGATGATCAATGCCGGATCTAACAGATAAGAACTAACAGTTAATACTATATTTTAAAGGGCCCGGGGTTTACCCGGGCTTTTTGCATTTATACCTAGGCTGCTGCAATAGTAGTCACACTTACTTCGCTGAAGCCACTCTGCAACAGTGCATAGGCACAAGCTTCCAATGTCGCACCTGTTGTTAATACGTCATCAACCAAAAGCACACGCTTGCCGCTTACTTCATCCGCCTGTTTTAAAACAAATACCTGCTCTACGTTTTGCTACCGGTCAAGGCGACTTTTCTTTGTCTGGGTGTCAGAGTCAATTGCCCGCTCCAGCACTTTGCTACTCCAAGCTATTTGCAGGGCTTCTGCTAAACCTTTGGCAAAACCATCTGACTGGTTGTAGCCCCGGCGCCGAAGTTTCAACCGGTGAAGCGGCACAGGTAGAACCAGATCAAAATGTGCTGCATACCCATGTTCAGCCAACAGTGTACCATATCGCCTGCCCAAGTGTTCTCCGAGTTCCTGTGCTCCTTTGTATTTAAGTTTGTGAAGTACACGCTGTACTCGCCCTTTGGATCTGAAATGCAGATAAGAAAACGCAAACCTGACTGGTACCTTCCCCCAGAACCGCTGTTGCAGGTAGTTCAGCTCAGTAGCTCCCGGCAGATGCAGGTCGGTATAAGGAAGTTTCACGTTGCACTCTGTGCAGATATAGCGCTCACCCCGGGCCAGTGGCTGGTCGCATGCATTGCAAATTTCGGGGAAAAGCAGGGACAGAAAATCCTGTAACATAGCGGTGCTGGCGTGATTAAGGTATTCTTGATAATTTAGATTAACTTTATCTCTTATACTTTTAAAAGCATAAAACAGTCACAGCACACACAACAATGAGTCAGATAGAAGAATTCAACGAATACCGTACGCGCATGAACGAACGCATCATGTCGTACGATAACAAAGTAATCAAGCGCTTTTTTAACCTCGACACCAACACCTACGCAGAGGGTGCCCTTGATGTAAAAACCAAGGAAATGCTCGGCTTAGTAGCATCCATGGTGCTACGTTGCGACGATTGCATTAAGTATCACCTGGGCAAATGCTTTGACGAAGGTGTTTCGGATGAGCAGGTGTTTGAGGTGTTTTCCATAGCAAACCTAGTAGGAGGCTCCATCGTGATCCCGCACTTCCGCCGCGCAGTCGAGTACTGGGAGGAACTTAAAGCCCAGCAAAGTGCTTCGTAAATAAAGTTTTCCAAGTGCTGGTCTGTTCACTTGTTGCTGCTCTTTGTGATCCTTACGCTATTGAGATCAACAATTTAACAATTCAGCCATTTAACAATTAACTGATATGGCCGACGAATCATCTAACCTGGAGCACAGATGGACCAATCTGCGGGCTTCTATGATGAAGACTTTCGGAAAAAAGCCTGACTTGAATGCGATCCTCTTTCTGATAGGTATACAGGAATTGGGCAGAGGCATCTCGGAATTTACTAAAGAAGAAAAACAGGACCTGATGCACATTGCTACCTGCAAGGTATTCAGTCTGTCGGGTTTCTACGAATTAGAACGGGTCGACGAAGAAGGTTGGCCCCATTACCGCTCTGCTAAACCTATACCTTTCACCAATCTGAAAGAGCAGGAACGAATGCTGAAATGGCACATCCTGGAGTACTTTGACAGAGCTGACGAAATTTAACATCTCAAAACAATTATTAAATCTATGCTGGCAGCATGTCTTTCCTTATAGTTAAAGGGTAGGCATGCTGCCTGTGCATGGAAGTGAAACAGTTCGTATGAAGGTTATTACATATAACGTAAACGGCATTCGTGCCGCTATTTCCAAAGGATTTCAGGATTGGGTGAAAGCTGCCAGTCCGGATGTACTCTGCCTGCAGGAGATCAAGGCCTGCGAAGATAAATTTGACCGGGCCATTTTTGAGGACATGGGCTATAACGTATACCTGCACCCAGCTGTGAAAAAAGGGTATAGCGGAGTGGCAATCCTCAGCAAAGTGAAACCCAAGCATGTGGAGATAGGTTGCGGCATGGAATGCTACGACAATGAGGGGCGCGTGATCCGGGCAGACTTCGACGATTATTCAGTGATGAGCGTATACATGCCTTCCGGATCCAGCGGTGATGAGCGTCAGGGCTTCAAGATGCAGTGGCTCGAAGATTTCTATGGCTACATTGGCGACCTGAAACAAACACTGCCAGGTATAGTCATTAGTGGCGACTATAATATTTGTCATCAGGCAATCGACATTCACAACCCGAAATCTAACGCCAACAGCTCCGGCTTTTTGCCTGAAGAGCGCAACTGGATGACCAAATTTATTGAGAGTGGCTTTGTGGACAGCTTCCGCCATTTTAACAAGGAGCCGCATAACTACAGTTGGTGGAGCTACAGGGCAGGGGCACGGGCCAAGAACCTGGGCTGGCGTATCGATTACAACATGGTGACTGGCAATTTGCAGGATCGTATGCAACGGGCAGCCATCTTGCCTGAGGCCAAACACTCTGATCACTGCCCGGTTTTATTGGATATTATATAGTAGCACGCTTCGCACGTATACTAAATCGACTGTGCCGGCAGTTTTATTGTAAAGGCTTTAGGAGATTCTCTTAAATTTCTATATTTTAAAGACTTATACCTCTAAGGTTAATCATTACCTGTAAGCATGGGTTAGTACCGGTTAAATAATCAGGCAGATGAATCAGCACGATGCGATGGACAAGCTGTTATACCAGCTGCAGGCCTTTAAGAAAAAGTTCTACCTCAACTTATTGTTACGGGGGAGCATTTTTGCTATAGGCCTGCTGATGTCCATATACATCGTGTACAGTTTACTGGAGTACATCTTTTATTTCCCGGTGTTTGTGCGGGCCTTTTTGCTGTTTTCATTTGTCGCCCTCACTATTTACGCCCTCGTTCGCTGGATCATTCTTCCGCTTTCAGCCTTAACCAACCTCCGGAAACTACTCTCCGACGAGCAGGCCGCCGCCAGAGTGGGGGACCACTATCCCGAAATAAAAGACAAACTACTGAATGCCATTCAGCTAAAAGACCTTGACAGGACCAATGAGCTTATTGCCGCCAGTATAGCCCAACGCTCATCCCAGCTTGTCAACTATCCTTTTGAAGAAGCTATTACCTATCGCGAGAACAAGCCACTTCTCAAATACATTGCGCTTCCAGCTGTTGTCATGCTCCTGATCGCTTTGCTATACCCTACGATTTTTGTACAGGGCACAGAGCGCATCATCAATTATAAGAAGCACTATACCCCACTGGCTCCTTTCCGATTTGTGGTGGAGAATGAGTCGCTCCAGACTTACAGAGGAGAAGACTTCGAGCTCAAAGTGGAGCTGGAGGGCAAGACTATACCTAGTGAGGTATACATTCACTATAACGGCAGACGCCAGCGGCTGCAGAAGAGCGGCAATGGCTATACCTATACCTTTAAGCAATTGCAGCGCCCAGTGGAGTTTCAGCTGGAAGGCTCCGGCTTTATGTCTGACGACTACAAGCTGCACCTGCTCTCCCGGCCAAACTTGAAAAACTTCCACATGGAAGTGGCTTATCCCGTTTATCTGAAACGGAAGCCGGAGTTAATACAAAATACGGGTAATGCCACTATACCTGCCGGCAGTACCATCACCTGGAACTTCGATGCTACCGAAACGGATCGTGTTGAAATCAATTTACAAAACCCCTCTGAAACGCTTGTAGCTAAATCTAAGGCAAACTTATTCACAGCCAGCAAGCAGTTTAACGAAAGCCAGAACTACGGAGTTGATCTACGAAATGCACATAGCAGCAACAAAGAAGAGATCAATTACCAGATCACCACTATACCTGACCGCCACCCGCAGATCACTTTGGAGCAGTATCACGATTCTGCTCTTTACCGCTTTGTGGTGCTTGCCGGCGAAATTTCAGACGACTATGGCCTGACCCGATTAGTGCTGAACTATAAAGTAACCAACGATAAAAACCCTCAGGCCAGGTATAAGAGCTTGACAATAGGACTGAACCGACAGCAACTCAACCAAACCTATTACCACCAATGGAACACAGCCAGTCTGCAGCTCAATCCCGGCGACAAGCTGGAATACTTTGTGCAGGTATGGGACAACGACGGCCTGAAAGGTCCGAAGAGCGCTCGTACCCGCTCTTTCGAGCTGCGGGTGCCCAGTCGCCGTGACATGGAACAAGAGCTCATTAGCAATGCGCAGTCGGTAGAGAGTCAACTCAGCAAATCGTTGGAAAAGAGCACAAAGCTGAAGGAGGAGCTCGCCCAGTCTGAAGAAAAAGTAAAAACGAAGCGTGACCTAAACTGGCAGGACAAAAAGCAGCTGGAAGACCTGGCGGAGAAGCGCAAGCAACTGGAGCAGGACATCTCTTCCATGAAAGAGTTGTTCGATGAGCTCAATAAGAAGCAGAATATGCTCTCGGAACAGGACAAGCAACTAGCCGAAAAGGCGCAGGAACTGAAAAAACTGATGGATAGCTTACTCGACGAGGAAACCAAAAAGCTGTATGAAGAACTGGAAAAACTGCTGCAGGAACAAAGTCCGAAAGACTCCGAACTACAAAAGCTGCTGAGCAAACTCGACAACCGTGAGCGCAACCTGGAGCGCGAACTGGAAAGGGCATTAGAACTATTCAAACTGCTTCAGTTTGAGCAGAAGCTCGATAACGTGACCAACAAGCTGGAAGAAATGGCCAAAGAGCAGGAAGAACTGGCCGACAAAACTGCTCAGAAACAGGAAGACAACAAACAACTGCAGCAGGAGCAGGAGGGTATACAGAATGAGTTCGAGCAGCTGAAGCAGGACATGAAGGACCTGAAAGAACTCAACGACAAGCTCCAGAACCCAAATCAGATGGACGAGCAGCAAATGCAGCAAGAACAGCAGCAGATAGAGCAAGACATGCAACAGGGACAGCAGCAGCTTGATAAGAACCAGAACAAAAAAGCCAGCGAGTCGCAGCAGAAGGCAGGGGAGAAGATGAAGCAGATGGCGCAGCAAATGGAACAAATGCAGAACAGTATGAGTATGCAGGGCATGGAACAGAACCTCGACAACCTGCGCGACATTCTGGAAAACCTGATCAAGCTTTCTTTTGACCAGGAGGGACTCATGAAATCATTCCGGGGCGTCAACCAAAGCGATCCTCGTTTCATCTCCTTGTCACAGCAGCAGCTCTCTCTCCGTGATAATGCCAAAGTAATCGAGGACAGCCTTTTTGCTCTCGCCAAGAAAGTGTTCCAACTTGAGTCTTTTGTGACCCGCGAAGTAGCGCAGATGAACGAGAGTATGGACAACAGCATGAAGGAGATCCGCGACCGAAACGTTGGCCGCGCCACTGCCCAGCAGCAATTGGCCATGACTTCTATGAACAATTTAGCCCTGATGCTCAACGATGCGTTGAAGCAAATGCAACAGGCTATGCAGCAAATGCAGGGTAGTATGGCCAGTAAACAGAAGGGCAGTAAGCCTCAGCCAGGCGATTTTGGTCAAATGCAGGATGCTTTGAACAAAAAAATCGAAGAATTGAAAAAAGGTGGCAAGTCGGGTAAGGCACTGTCTGAAGAATTAGCTAAATTAGCTGCGGAGCAGGAGGCTTTGCGCAATGCCTTGAAGGAAATGGAGAAGCAGGGACAAAAACCTGGTGAAAAGGGCGGCAGCGGTGAGATAGGAAATATCAGTAAGATGATGGAACAAAGCGAGGCTGATCTCGTTAATAAACGTTTGACTGAGCAGACCATCATGCGGCAGCGCGAGATACTTACTCGTTTGCTGGAGGCAGAGAAATCTATGAAGGAGCGGGAACTAGACAACAAACGAGAGGCTAAAAGCGCTCAGGACCTAGCCAGAAAGGTTCCTCCTTCCTTTGAAAAGTATTTAAGAACAAAAGAAAAGCAAACGGAATTACTGCAGACCGTACCGCCGGCTCTAACGCCTTACTATAAGCAAAAGGTAAGCGAGTATTTCCAGCATATGAGTAACTAATACGCACCTTAGCATCACTAACAAGTTATATGAATCAGGTTAAAATTCAGATTCCTTCCTTAATCGAGAACATCCGGGTTATAGAGAGCTTCATAGACAATTCAAAGGAAGAATTCGAGTTTGAAGACGACGTGTATGGCAACATCATGGTAGCCGTTACCGAGTCTGTAAACAATGCCATCCGCCATGGCAATAAATTCGACAAGGAAAAACTAGTATACCTTACACTACAGGTAGAGAACAACCAGCTTCTTTTTGAAATCGAGGACGAAGGTCCTGGCTTTGATTATGACACTTTGCCAGATCCTACCGCTCCTGAAAACCTGGAGAACCCTGGAGGTCGCGGTATCTTTTTGATGCGCAACCTGTGTGACGAGGTTAATTTCCTGGACAACGGTAAAAAAGTACAACTCATATTTAACATCACTTCCTTACAGAATGGATCTTCCAATTGAGTTCTTCAGCGAGGACATTGACTTCTCGCTGGAAAACCCAGAGCAGATTTCCGTCTGGATCGCAGACATCGTAGAGCAGCACAAGCATGAATTAGTAAGTCTGACTTACATTTTCTGTTCTGATGATTACTTGCACCAGATCAATGTAGAGTATCTCGATCATGATACCCTCACAGACATTATCACCTTCGACAATGCCGATATAGAAGGCACTATCGAAGGTGATGTTTTTATAAGCATAGACCGTGTGCGCGATAATGCCACTACGCATGGTACCTCTTTCCAAGACGAACTTCACCGCGTCCTCATCCATGGTGTTCTTCACTTGCTAGGTTTCAAGGATAAAACCCCTGAGCAGGAAGTAGCTATGCGCAAACTCGAAGATTCTTCCTTATCTTTGCGGAAATTTTAATCGCAATCAAGGGAATTACCAACCTCCCTTTGATGTTTCACGTGAAACATCTCTAAATCCTGAATACATGTTTCCAGAATACGATATCATAGTTGTAGGCGCGGGCCATGCAGGCTGTGAAGCCGCCGCTGCTGCCGCCAAAATGGGCTCCATGGTCCTGTTGGCAACCATGAACATGAACACCATTGCTCAAATGTCTTGCAACCCAGCCATGGGTGGCGTGGCAAAAGGACAAATTGTGCGCGAAGTAGATGCACTGGGAGGTATGAGCGGCATCATTACTGATGAGACCATGATCCAGTTCCGCATGCTCAATAAGTCTAAAGGTCCTGCTATGTGGAGCCCACGCGCGCAGAGCGACCGCATGCGATTTGCCGAAGCCTGGCGCCTGACACTGGAGCAGACAGAGAATGTAGACTTCTGGCAGGAGATGGTAACAGGTATAGAAGTAGAGGATGGAAAAGCCGTGGGAGTCCGTACCAGCCTGGGGATAACTATACGAGGAAAGGCCGTTATCTTAACGAATGGCACGTTTCTGAATGGTATTATCCACATCGGTGAGAAGCAAATGGGTGGCGGCCGCTCTGCAGAGAAATCGGCTAAAGGTATAACGGAGCAACTGATCCAGTTAGGTTTTGAAGCAGGCCGTATGAAGACCGGGACTCCTCCGCGTGTTGATGGCCGCTCGCTAGACTATAGCCGCATGGAAGAGCAGTTCGGCGACGAGAACCCTTCAAAATTCTCTTATACCGAAACAACACCGTTAGCAAAACAACGCAGCTGCTTTATTACCTATACCAATTCTGACGTACACGAGATACTTAAGACTGGCTTCGAGAAGTCACCTATGTTCCAGGGTCGCATCCAGGGCTTAGGGCCTCGTTACTGCCCATCTATTGAAGACAAGATCAATCGCTTTGCCGATCGTAACCGACACCAGATATTTGTAGAGCCGGAAGGATGGAACACGGTAGAGGTATACGTAAATGGTTTCTCCAGCTCATTACCTGAAGATGTGCAGATAAAAGCGCTTCGTAAGATCGTGGGATTCGAGAATGCCAAGATGTTCCGGCCAGGCTATGCCATCGAGTATGATTTCTTTCCACCGACACAGCTTAACCTGACACTGGAAACAAAACTTGTGCAGAACCTATACTTCGCAGGACAGATAAATGGCACAACAGGGTATGAGGAAGCAGCTTGTCAGGGATTGATGGCAGGAATAAATGCCCACAACAAGATAAACGAAAAAGCACCGTTTATACTGAAGCGATCCGAGGCTTACATTGGTGTATTAATTGATGACCTAGTGAACAAAGGTACCGATGAGCCTTACCGCATGTTTACATCAAGGGCAGAGCATCGTATCTTGCTACGTCAAGACAATGCTGATATTCGCCTGACTAAGCTTGGCTATGAGCTTGGATTGGCTGACGAAAAACGCCTGGCAACTGTGGATAAGAAGATTACTGAATCTGCAGATATCATTGCTTATTTGAATAACAAGGCGATTGAGCCAGGAGATATCAACAGCATGCTGGAGCAAATGGGCTCAGCTCCAATTGTAGAGAAGCAGCGCGCTGGCCAACTGATCAAGCGACCAAACATTGAGATAAAGCATATTGCTGAAGCCGTGCCGGTCGTAGCTGAATACCTGAGCAAATTCAAAGCTGATAGTATAGAGCAGGCTGAAATTGCTGTGAAATACGAGAGCTACATCGCAAAGGAGCACAACATGGCTGCCAAGATGGGCGAACTCGAGAACTATAATATCAAAGAAAAAATAGACTACCGCAACATACCTGCCTTGTCAGCAGAAGCACGTGAGAAATTGCTGCGCATACAGCCTGAAACAATCGGGCAGGCATCGCGCATCAGTGGCGTCTCACCGGCTGACATATCGGTACTAATGGTATACCTTGGAAAATAAATGAGCTACGAAAGACTGGAGCATTGCCCGATATGTGGCAAGGAGGATTTTAAAAATTTTCTGGTAGTAACAGACAACGCGGTCTCGAAAGAGAGCTTCGTGATCGTGGAATGCGAGAACTGCTCATTCAAGTTTACGAACCCGCGTCCAGACGCAGCCAGTATTGATAAGTATTACGAATCTGAGGAATACATATCGCACAGTAACATTAAGACAGGCATTATCAACAGAGCCTATCATGTGGTCCGCTCCATTACAACGAAGCAAAAAGTAGAGCTAATCAACAGATATGCATCGGCTAAAGGTGCTATACTGGACTATGGCTGCGGAACAGGTGTATTTCTGAATGCCTGCAAACAGGATGGCTGGGACGTAAGAGGGGTGGAGCCAAATGCTCGTGCACGCGAGGAAGCATCGACACTGACAGGAGAGTTGATTGCCAAAGGACACGACGAGATCTCAGGCGAAAAGTTCGACATCATTACCATGTGGCATGTGCTCGAGCATATACATGCCTTAAACGAGACTTTAGCAGAGCTCATCAACCTTTTGCAGGAAGACGGCACTTTGATTATAGCTGTACCAAATGCTGATTCGCATGATGCGCAGCAATACAAAGCAGACTGGGCAGCCTACGATGTGCCGCGACACCTGTACCATTTCACACAGCCAACCATGAAGCGCTTACTCAAGAAACATAAGATGAAACTGGAAGAAGTGCTTCCCATGAAATTTGATGCCTACTATGTGAGCATGCTGAGCGAGAAGCAGAAAGAGGGAAAGACAAAGGTCATCAGTAGTGTAGTGAATGGGTTTAAATCAAATAGCTATGCAGAGAAAAACGGCAATGATTATTCAAGCCTGATCTTTGTAGCAAAAAGAAAATAAGCACCCTGAATGAGTGTTAATAAATAAGAACAAGGCAAGCGAAAGTTTGCCTGTTTTTCATTTAAACGAACAGTAGATGAAAATTATCAACAGTATTTTTCTCGCCGCCTCCCTAGTCGTATTCACATCCTGCGCAAGCATAAACAACCCGGAGGGGGGACCAAAAGATGAGGATGCACCTGAACTAATCGACAGTAATCCCAAGCCGCAGGAACTACAGGTCAGCACCAGCACGATCACTCTGGATTTTAATGAAGAGGTGCAGCCAAACAACTTACAGAAGGAATTACTGATCACACCTTTCACCGATAACAAGTACCAGATAAGAGCGAGCAAGACCAGGTTAGAACTGGTTTTTGAAAAGCCCTTAGAGGAAAATACGACCTATACCTTGAACTTCAGAAAAGGTATACAGGATATCACGGAAAAGAACATAGCGGAAGGACTGGTGTTAACATTTAGTACGGGTACATTTATCGACTCAAGTAGAGTAAGCGGGCAGGTGGTCAGGCTACTGACACAGCAACCCGAAAAGGAAGCCGTGGTAGCTTTATACCCGACTAACGATACACTGAGCATCCGTAAAAGCAGACCATACTACCAGACACAGGCCAATGCAAGCGGAGAGTTTGTGTTTGAAAACATAAAGGATGGCGAATACAGAATTTATGCGCTGACAGATAAGAACAATAACTCGCTATATGATAACGAGGAGGAGTGGATAGCCTATAGAGCAGAACCGATACGCATAACTAGTGAAGAACAGGAAATAATTTTGCAGACCGTACGAATAGATACAAAACGCCCGATCCTGCAGCGCCGTGAAAGGTATAATGACCGCTTTGTAGCGAACTATAATGAGGGTATAGAAAGCTTCACTGCCACACCAGTTGACTCACCCAAAGATAGCTTGATCCATAAAATATCGCCGGATGGAAAGATCGTGGATTTGTTTGGAGACAATCGTTTCACCGGTGGAAGAGCTGTATTAACTGCGCTTGACTCGGCAGCAAACCGCACGGTAGATACGGTACAGATTGCATTTGAAGGAAAGAGAGCACAACGTGTAATCGGAGCTAGAATAAAAACAAATGGAAATGGCAGCAACAGCACGATAAGTGAAGGACAGGAGGTAACAATTGAATTGGAGACACCGGTCAGAATTCAGACAAAAGAACCAATTCGTTTGCTGGCTGACAGTGTAGAAGTAGCCAGGCTGACATATCCGGATCAAGTGAAACTAGATCGCTCAGCCACAGAAATAAGTTTCACAATGCCGCGCTGGACCAACTCTAACCGGGAGGCTGCTATTCTATTAGACAGCGCCGGTATTGTGCCGGTACAGGGAGAACAGTTTAGTAAACCGGCCATGCAGATAACAATAGCAGAAGCACGCGGAGCCGGGAGTTTAAGAGGGGCTGTAAAAACAGAGCAAACCAATTACATTGTTCAGTTAGTGGACAGTCAATACAAAGTCAGGAACCAGGTACGTAATACCAAAACATTTAATTTTAAGAACATAGAGCCAGGCACCTATTTTATCCGGGTAATTCTGGATGCCAATAACAATGGCAAATGGGATGGAGGAGATCCGGAGCTGATCAAAGAACCGGAACAGGTATACCTTCATGACAAACCATTAGAAATCCGGGCGAACTGGGATATGGAAGAGAACATCGCATTTTAAAAGAAAAAAGGAAGCTGATTAAGCAGGAGTGGTCGGAAGATAAAATCTTCCGGCCATTTTTTGTTTCGGGGCTATTTTTTCACTTCCTTGACCTCTCTGCTTCTTTTTTTTGTTGTCTTTATAGGCTAACTGATCAAGATGATGCGCCTATTCAAAGACCACCGGATGAGTGTGAGCCAGTTGCTGGCCCTTATCCCCGAGCAATACCTGGAGCAACTCGCTCTTCAAAACCGGGTAGACCGCTATGCCAAGGTACTCCATGGGCGCAAGATGTTCTACCTGCTGCTCTATGGGATGCTGGAAAACGAGCGGCTCAGTCAGCGGAGCCTGGAAGACACCTTCAACGACCCGCTCTTCAAGCAGCTCTTTCACCTGGAGGCTGGGGAAAGCGTCCGACGGAGCTCTATATCAGAGCGTCTATCTCAAATAGATGCCCACTACTTCAGCCAGATCTATGAATGCATCTATGAGCAGTATGCCCGCCTGTATTCAGCGCGTGAGCGGCAAAAGCACCTGTTGATCCGGGTCGACAGCACCCTGGTCAGTGATACAGCCGGCAAGCTGCAAAGCAGCATCGGGCATACAAGCGGCAAGAAGGCAGTCAAATACACCATGGCCTTCGATAGGGTGCTGCCCTGCAGCGCCCAGGCTTTCAGCGGGCGTAGCTATAACAGTGAAGCGGTCGCCCTGCCCCACCTGGTCTGGCAGCATGTCCGGCAGGAGGCGGGCCATCAGAACCTGTATGTGCTGGTCAGAACCTGTATGTGCTGGACCGGGGCCTGCAATCGGGCAAAAGCCTGGAGGCCTTTGCCGCGCAGCAGGTGCCCTTTGTCTGCCGGCTGAAGGAAAAGCGCAAGTATGAGCTCAGGTCCAACCTGCTTGGGGAAGACCAGCAGACAGATCTGGGAGAAGGAGTGCTGCTGAGCGATGAGCTGGTCAGGCTTTAGTGCGGGGAGCGCATCCAAAACAAGAAAGGCAATGTCCACTACCGGGAAAGCCTGCTGGAGCAGGATTTGCGCCTGCTCATCGTGGAAAGCAAGCAAGACCCGGGGCAGCGCTACTGGCTGCTGACCAATGCCCTGCAGCTGTCCGCAGAAGAGGTAGCCAGGGCTTACCGGCAAAGGTGGGACATGGAAGTCTTCTTTCGCTTCCTCAAGCAGGAGCTGCACCTGAGCCATTTAGTTTCGCTCAACCAGAACGGCATCCAGGTGATGCTTTACATGACCCTGATTGTGGCCATGCTGCTGCTTATCTACAAACACGCCAACGCCATCGGCTATAAAACAGCCAAACGCCGGTTTGCCATGGAAGTCAGAAACCTGGCCATAGCCATCATCGTGGCAGCGTGCGGGGGGACCTGGACAAACTCTTCAAAACATAAAAAAGTGGTCGGAATTTCTTCCGACCACTCCTGCTGATTAAGCTTCCTTTTTTATGCCCAGATAAGTCATAGCACATAAAAGTGCAGTGGATAAATTCTACATGAAAGCGCTACAGATACTTTAGAGCATATAAAACTAAAGAATATCAACATTAGGGTATAAGGCTGTATGCCTCAATGAAAGGCAGAAAATGCTTTTGAATAGAAACATAAAACTCTGACGGTAACAGCACCTCGATTAACTAAATGGGTAGAGAGAGAATAATAAGTTCTTAATACGGCTAGAATTAATAGGTGCTGCCAAGGTATAGCAGCACTGGAATAACCCAAAAAATCCCCCAGGTATAAAGAACCTAAGGGTCATGCAAAAGATCGAGGAAGCAAGCCCTGCCTAAAATGATCACGCACAGGTCGAGTTCATATCTGACAACCATCTCACAATACTTACTCCTCATCGAAAGAACAACAGTTAAGCCAATAATCCCTGGATTTAAAAGAATCAAGTATACAATCAAAGATGCAGATCCTAAACCTGCTTCACAATCCCACCGAAAGAATACAACTTGATCAATTCAGCACATTCAAAAAAATCATTTCAAAAGAACTAGCAGTGCAGGTATAGATGAGTGCAGCCAGTAAACCTAACCGTTAATTAGCTGTATGTAAAAAGTCACTAATAGCTTTAGCAGCAAGGCGTGGAACAAGCGATTAGAATAAACTGAACATACCGCGCAAATAAAATCAACATGCTCCCGTAAGAGCTAAAACCGAATGCTGGCGCTATAGAAAAGAGGCTCTTTTCTGAAATTAGAAAACATGTTTAGAAATCCACAAAATACGTGGGCAAAAGTGTGGACAAATGTGGAGCAAATCTGATAACTCAATACACCACTGTTCCACAGGTTTAGCAAAAGGGGTGTGGAACACCTAAAAAGTGGAAAGCGGTTGACAAAGAGATGCCGTAAAATGGCTTTTCCACGGTAGCACCGGAGTGTGAAAAAAGAAATGCACACAAAATGGGCAAAAGTGGAAAACCGAGTTAAGTGATTGGAAGATAAAAACTAACCAAAAAATAAAGTGTGGGAAGTTAGGTGCACAGAGCAGGTATATAAAATGAAAATGAGGACAAGTCCGGATGTTCCACAGTTATAAACTTATGAACAGCCTTAATAATGAAAAAAGATTTATTTAAAGATTTATCTAATTAAAATTAATAAGGTCAGGGATAATGTGGAAAGCTGGATAAATCAGCTCAAAAAGAAAGAAAAAGAGTGCTGAAAACCCGGGGAGAAAAGGCGCGGCAAAAAAGCAAAAAAATAAAATCTCTATATTTATAGGGAGAAAAAGAGAACGCTAACACAAAACTATGAGATTACTATTAAAACTAGTACCACCCTTTGAAGACCCAGTGCTGATTTTCACGCTGGTGCTGCTGATTATCCTGATTGCTCCCATCATATTAAACAAACTGAAAATTCCGGGCATAGTCGGACTTATATTGGCCGGTGTAATTGTGGGTCCAAACGGGTTCAACCTGCTGCAGCGCGACGCCAGCATGATCCTTTTCGGAACAGTAGGAATACTTTATATCATGTTTCTGGCAGGGTTGGAAATGGATATGATAGGGTTCAAGAAGACTAAAGTAAGAAGCATTGTATATGGCGCGCTTACATTCTTTATACCTATAATATCAGGTACTATACTTTTCTTCTATGGATATGAATACGAGATAAATTCAGCAGTACTACTGTCGTGTATGTTTGCCTCCCACACTTTGCTGGCTTATCCTATTGTAAGTAAACTCGGGCTAACCAAAAATGAAGCGGTAACAGTAACCATAGGAGGAACAATCATTACAGATACAGCTGTACTTTTGGTACTGGCAGTAGTAGCAGGGGTCGCACAAGGCAACATTGGAGTAGGATACTGGATAAAGCTGATGGTATCGCTTTCCGTGTTTGTAGCGATTGTGGTATTTGTGTTTCCAATCATAGCCAAATGGTTTTTTAAGCAAATAGAAAGTGAGAAAGGCGCACAGTTCATTTTTGTGCTGACACTGGTGTTTGCAGCAGCATTTCTGGCTGAACTGGCAGGAGTGGAAGCAATATTAGGGGCCTTCCTGGCAGGATTGGCGCTTAACCAACTCATACCCCATACATCAGCTTTGATGAACAGGCTGGAGTTTGTAGGCAACAACATCTTCGTTCCATTCTTCCTCATAAGCGTAGGTATGTTGGTTGATGTAACGGTGCTGTTCGAGGGAATCGAGATCATAATCATGGCAGTTGTCATCATCGTGCTGGCACTGGTAACTAAATGGGTGCCTGCTTACATTACACAAAAGCTTTATGGCTATACCTCCACCCAGCGAAATCTGATGTTTGGGCTCAGTACAGCAAGAGCTGCAGCTACACTAGCAGTGATATTGGTAGGATATGAGTTGCAGATAATTGGGGAGACGGCTCTTAACCTAACAGTGGTGCTAATCCTGGCCACTTCACTGAGCAGTTCATTCATTACAGAAAAAGCAGCACGCATACTGGCAATTATCGAAAGCCGAAAGCAGCCGGACCTAAGCGAGAAGCCAGATAGAATTATGGTGCCGATCGGGAATCCGAAAACGCTCGAGAATCTGGTGGATCTGGCTATCATGCTAAAAAACCCACAGTACCATGAGCCCATATACCCACTCGCCGTGGTAATAGACAATGAACAGGCAAATGAGGAGATCTACAAGAAGAACAAAATGCTGCAGGAAGCCATTAAACATGCGTCAGCAACTGATCATGATGTTCAATTGGTATCCAAAATAGATATAAACGTGGCTAGTGGGATACTACGAGCCATTAAAGAATTGATGATTACGGAGGTGGTGCTGGGCTGGAATGCTAAGATCACGACACGTGACCGGATATTTGGTACCATACTCGATAACCTGCTTGCAAACACTGAGCAAATGATACTCGTGTGTAAGATCATGCAGCCGCTGAATACAACCAACCGTCTGGTAGTGATCGTACCAGCCAACGGAGAACTTGAAAGAGGATTCTTGCGCTGGATGCGAGCCGTACGATTGCTCTCGACACAACTGGGGGCAAAAGTGGTTTTTATGGCAGGTAGAAGAACGAATAATAAAATAAAAGCTACCGTGACGAGCAGTAAGCCAGCCATAGATGCCACGTATATGCCGCGCCCTACCATGCCCGAGTTTGCGAACAACCAGACAGGTATAGGCAAAGACGACATGGTGGTGGTGATCTCGGCTCGAAAAGGAACTGTATCCTACAATGGCGTACTAGACAATGTGCCACGCGTGCTTTCGCGAAATTATAAGGACAACAGCTTTATCATTATTTATCCGGAGCAGCACCCGAACATGTACCAGGACAACCAGTTCAAGACAACGAACTATACCAATGAAGCGAGAGAAATCGAAGGCTTTTAACTATGAACTTGATTTCAAAAAGACGGACTTTAGAAAAACTCCGGAGCTATACCGTATAGGAAAAGGAGAGCAGGGTGTTTTGCTGGTAGAGCCCTATAAGTCGGAGATACTGCCGCATTGGCGCTTTAAAACGCCCGAGGTGGCACAGGAATCATCGGAGCATATCTATGGCTTGTTTTTGGAATACCTCCGCCATAACGACTTTGTGGGCGCCGATATGGCCCGCAAGTTTTTGCAGATGGGCTATACCCGATCGCGCCGCTACGCCAACCACCGCACAGGCCAGAAGTACAAGGGACCTGTGCCGGAAGATAAGAAAGGGCAGAGCGGAGCCCACGGCCGAGACCAGTTGCCGCTAGACCCTGACCCGGTAAAAGCAGAATCGGCACGTATTTTTAAAGAAAAATGGGAGGAAGCCAAAGAAAATGAAACGTATAAAAAGCTAATGGCAGACTTCAGGGCAAAATATGAAGCCTAAAAAAACGGAAATGAGGTATAGCAATTAACCTTTTAATTCAGAAATTAGTAAATCACATATCTTTGCATACAAGATAAAACTAGAGAATAACATGGTTAACAAAGAAATCAGGTTAGGCAAAGGGCTTGGTAAGATCAAGTTTG
Organism: Pontibacter sp. HSC-14F20; assembly: GCF_019599265.1. Classification (GTDB taxonomy): domain Bacteria; phylum Bacteroidota; class Bacteroidia; order Cytophagales; family Hymenobacteraceae; genus Pontibacter. The sequence continues at coordinate 60,369 of NZ_JAHZTC010000009.1, forward strand.
GCCTTACAATGGAAGAAGTAGAAGCACTATTGGGCGAACCTGAAGAGATAGAAGAGTCCGATGAAGAAGATGAGTTTGAGCACCAGGCCTGGAACTACTGGGAAGAAGGCTACTCGCTGTACTTCGACAAGGAAGACGATTACAAACTGAGCTGCATCGAAACAGCCAACCGCGACGTGAAGTTGTGGGAAGAGCGTATTTTCGAGATGAGCCAGGAGCAGCTAAAAAGACTTTTCGCTGACCACGGTTACGAAGATCTGGAAGAAGAAGAAATGGAAACAGGCGAAACACGCGTTTCTTACGAAAAAGAAATGATCGACCTGTACTTCGACGAAGACCAACTAATAGCCGTGAACTTTGGCGTGTTCATCAACGACAACCTGGAGGTTGTTTGGCCAGAGAAATAAGAAAAACAGTTTCTGCATACATCCCGGCTTCTGCAAAGAAACCGGGATTTTTTTTGCCTAAACCTCGATAAGCTACTCACAACAAGGTATAGATCTGAAAAGAAGACAAGCTATTCCTGAGGCTCCAAGTATAGGTATAACTCATCACTAAAGAAAAGCGTTATACCTGACGGACAGGTATAGCCTGTGGAAAAGCTAATCAAAAACAGCGATTACAGGTATAGGAGGCACTATTTCAGGTATAGCTATACACAGGAGAGCATAAAAAAGGCCCGGTGTAAGCCGGGCCTTTTCAACAGCAATGGTGCTATACCTTAGTTGAAGAAGAAGTTATAAATCTCTTCCTGAATAGCGGGGTTAATAGCGATAGCCAGTATCATGGAGATGATCAGACCAATAGTTACTGACAGGATATCCTTGCCTATCAAATTCAGCGTTTTGGCAATCTTGGTGCTGCTATCCTGTGCTCTCAGGCGCATACCTAACTCACGGCCGGCCAGCAAACCAATAAACACCCAGGTAGTACTCATCGGCACGTTGTTCACCTCCTTGAAAACATAAAGGATCAGGGCATAAACTAAGTCGATGATGGTGGCACTACGCACATCGCGTACCTCCGATTTCTCGTTGATAATGTTCTGAATTTTGTCGCCTTTTTTGAAGAACAGGAAGCCAAGGCCCAGGAAGATAAACAGCGTGAAAACCAGGAACTCGTATATATTCAACTGGCGCGGCAGGTATACAGCAATGTTAGCCAGGTCTTGCGCCAACCAGATGTACCACAAAAAGCCACTGATAATCCACTGTGCCCATACCCAGAACGCATGTGCCTCGCCTTTTATGAAGCGCTTGATAACTTTAGTAAGGGTCAGGTATATAATCAGGGCAGAAATAAAGGCAACGATATAACCGGCTATACTTTTATTGAGCATGCTCAGGATAGTGCCCGAAGTAGCCGTGAACACGCTAAGCAGCATGAACGTGGTGGAGACAGGTATACGGAACCTGGTCAGGAGCAACAGAATGATAGGTGCAGCTAACTGCAGGTATACAAACTTGGATGGTGCTACGTCGAGGCCAGGTGTGGCAAGGCGTTGGTACGATACGTCACCGTCAAACACTACCCAGCTATACGATACCGTGAACACAAAAATAAGCCCCATAAAGAGCCACTGCCAGTACCACTTCCGATGTTCATTGGAGCCAATGAACGTACCGATGGTCTGGATACTGTCGTTGGCGATTGCCGAGTAACCTGCGAAAGCGAAGCCCACCCACATGGCAATGGAAGGATAAGGATAAAGCGCGCCCGCTGCAATCAGGGCAAAGGCAATAAAATAGAGGAACTTCTTTTCTTTTTGAACTACCACATCCACGAAGCTGATTCGCTTCATAAACTTATGGGGTTGGGTAGGCACTACATGCTTCGGCCCTTTCTTTTTCTTCTTAGCCATTTTCAAAAATTGGGTGAGATTTTAAAAACGCCGCAAGTTATCATAAAATAGGCGAGAGACTGAGCGGTCTAATGTTAAGAAATTATTAACAGATGCTGGTTTATACCTGATATACCTTTGATAGTTATACTAAAGCGAGAAAAAATTAGCGTATAGTGTTTTTTGCATACTCGAAAATCTGTAAAAAGCGTATGGCATAATCACACCTTAATCTTCTATCTTTGCAGCATGGCGACACAAGAGAAAACCCCTGTAGAAAACGCGCAATTAAAAGATATCATCTCGCACGCAAAGGAGTACGGCTTCGTATTTCCGTCAAGTGAGATTTATGATGGTCTGCAAGCCGTGTACGATTACGGCCAGATGGGCGTAGAGCTGAAAAACAACCTCAAGAACCTGTGGTGGAAGTCGATGACGCAGCTGCATCAGAACGTGGTAGGTATAGATGCTTCCATTTTCATGCACCCGCTTACCTGGAAGGCCTCCGGTCACATCGACAGCTTCAACGACCCGATGATTGATAACAAGGACTCAAAGAAGCGTTACCGCGCCGACGTGCTGATAGAAGAGAAAGCCGCCCAGTACGAAGCCGACGGACACTACGACAAAGCCAGCGAGCTACTAGTAGAGATGGGCAAGCTGCTCGGTGCCGAAGAACTCGATGCCGTACGTGAGCTGATCATTCGTGAAGATATTAAATGCCCGATTTCCGGCACCACCAACTGGACCGAAGTACGTCAGTTTAACCTGATGTTCTCGACGCAGGTAGGTTCTGTGGCCGAAGACTCGAGCACCATTTACCTGCGCCCCGAAACGGCTCAGGGTATATTTGTGAACTTCCTGAACGTGCAGAAGACCGGCCGCATGAAGGTGCCGTTTGGTATCGCGCAAATCGGGAAGGCCTTCCGTAACGAGATTGTGGCCCGTCAGTTCATCTTCCGTATGCGCGAGTTTGAGCAGATGGAAATGCAGTTTTTCGTGCGCCCTGGCACCGAGATGGAATGGTACAACACTTGGAAAGAGAACCGTAAGAAATGGCACGAAGCCATTGGTATACCTGCTGACAGCCTGCGCTACCACGACCACGAAAAGCTGGCACACTACGCCAACGCTGCCGTGGACATTGAGTTCAAATTCCCATTCGGTTTCAAAGAGGTGGAAGGTATACACTCACGCACCGACTTTGACCTGACCCAGCACCAGGAGTTGAGCCGCAAAAAAATGCAGTACTTCGACAACGACCTGAGCGAAGACGGCAAACCATATGGCAACTACATCCCTTATGTGGTGGAAACATCCGTAGGCGCCGACCGCCTGTTCCTGATGACGCTTTGCAGCGCCTATACCGAAGAAGAAATCACTGAAGGTGACCAAACCAAGACACGTACCTTCCTGAAATTCCACCCGTCACTGGCTCCTGTTAAGGCTGCTATTCTGCCACTCACGAAGAAAGACGGCTTGCCAGAGAAAGCGACAGAGATTTTTAACTCGCTGCGCTACGACTTCAACATGATTTACGAAGAGCGTGACTCCATTGGTAAGCGTTATACCCGTCAGGATTTGATCGGTACACCGTTCTGCATCGCCGTAGACCACCAGACGCTGGAAGACAATACGGTAACCGTTCGTGATCGTGACTCCCGTGAGCAGGTGCGCATGCCAATCAGCGAACTGCACAGCTACATCGACAAAGCTGTTAACTTCAAGAGCATATTTGAGAAGTTGGCCTAAGGTATAGGTATAGCATTAATAGAAAACAGCCTGCGGCACTAAGTCGCAGGCTGTTTTTGTTTTGTAGCCAACCGTCCCGGGACAGATATTAGTTATGGGCGGAGCTGTATGAGGCTCCCAATAGGTATAGCTATACCTTAAATTGTCTCTAAAAATGTCCGAAAATACTCGTAAGTGTTGTTGTTATGTTAAATGGAGTGTTCGGTGATGTGGATAATTAATAGTTAATAGTAGTAGGGTATACAGCCAGTGCTTTGGTAACCAATGCTTTATGATATGCATGATTGAAAATAAGCTACCGCTATACCTGTTACAATGGTCAACCGTGTCTTGGCGCAATTTTAAATTGTCTATACATAGGTTTCAGATATTCAGCTTAAGCAATTAGCTAGGTATAGCCGAAGAACTAGATGCAATTACGAGTATGACAAACGCTTCTCCTAATAATATTGATGGGTTTGAAAACTTTTTAGAGCATGACGGCTAAAGAACAGGCTGTGTAAAAGCTGTTCTAAAACTGCCAATTGGCTTCATAAAGGTGCTTTACAGGCAATTATTCCACAATGTTTGCCAGACTGCAGCACGAGGTTTTATGCACTGTGTCCGGTATAGGTATAGCAAAAGATGGTAGAAAAGTCCTGCAAGCTTCCACGTGGAAAGCATCAAAAAATTAAAAATACTTACCTTTGTATTACAGCTGGAAAATCCGGAGTAAAAAGGGCTCTTTACCAGAGTTTAACGAGACACGAGATCTGTTTTATAACGATTGATTTCCGGTATCTGACCCACAAGGCAGCATGGGCAAAATATGCTGCTTTGTACTGTGGTTTTAGCTAAATGCCCATTTAAGGATACCGGCATATTTGGTTTAGGTGCAAGCGGGCAGGATTGTACTGTTATCAATCCTGAGTATCTTGCTAAATAGCTACATTAGCTTGAACCAGCTGATTTGAATTTTGACGAAGAATTATCGTAAGAATAAGTGCTGAAAATGGCAAAGTATAACGAATACAAAAACCTGAACTACGCGCAAGTAGGCGAGGATGTGCTGGCATTCTGGAAAGAACACAATATCTTTCAGAAGTCGGTGTCGACAAGAGAGGGGCACAAGCCTTTCGTGTTTTATGAAGGACCTCCTTCAGCCAACGGTACGCCGGGTATTCACCACGTGATGGCCCGCGCCGTGAAAGATATTTTCTGCCGTTACAAGACGTTAAAAGGCTTCCAGGTGAACCGCAAAGGCGGCTGGGACACGCACGGTCTGCCCGTAGAGCTGCAGGTAGAAAAGGAGCTGGGCATCACAAAAGAGGATATCGGCAAGAAGATAACGGTGGAGGAATACAACCAGCGCTGCCGCGAAACGGTGATGCGTTTCAAAGGCCAGTGGGACGACCTGACAGAGCAGATGGGTTACTGGGTGGACCTCGACAATCCGTATATCACGTTTGAGAACAATTACATCGAGTCGGTATGGGCGCTGCTGAAACGCCTGTACGACAAAGGTTTCTTATACAAGGGCTATACCATACAGCCTTACTCACCGGGAGCGGGCACGGGTCTGAGCTCACACGAACTCAACCAGCCGGGCTGCTACAAAATGGTGAAGGACACGACCATCGTGGCGCAGTTCGAGGTGAAAAAAATTACACGCAACATGTTCCTGTTCGAGTACGAGGAGGAGAATGTGTTTTTCCTGGCCTGGACAACCACGCCTTGGACGCTTCCGGCGAACACGGCGCTGGCGGTAGGCAAGGGCATCAAGTACGTGAAAGTGCGTACCTACAACCCCTATACTTACGAGCCGATTTCGGTGATACTCGCCAAAGACCTGGTAAGCCGCTTCTTCAATCCGAAAGCAGCCGACCTGGCTCTGACCGACTATAGTTCCGGCGATAAACTGATCCCGTTCAAGGTAGTAGAAGAATTTACGGGTGCTGATCTGGCCGGTGTAGAGTATCACCAATTGATGCCATACGTGCAGCCGGATAAGCCAGCCTTCAGAGTAGTGGTAGGCGATTTCGTGACCACAGAAGATGGTACCGGTATCGTGCACATTTCGCCAACCTTTGGTGCGGACGACTTTAGGGTAGCTGCCCAGAACGATATACCTGCGCTGTTGGTAGAAGACGAGAATGGCAAACCAATGCCGCTCGTGGACAAGCAAGGCCGCTTCGTAAAAGAGGTAACTGACTTTGCCGGTATGTATGTGAAAAACTATACCGGTGAAGATGAGTCAGCTGCTGACTACAAGCCGACCGACGTACTGATTGCCATCAAACTGAAAGAAGAGGGCAGAGCCTTTAAAGTAGAGAAATACGAGCACACCTATCCGCATTGCTGGAGAACTGATAAGCCGGTACTTTACTATCCGCTGGATAGCTGGTTTATCAAGACTACGGCAGTTAAAGATAGATTGATCGAGCTCAACAAGACCATCAATTGGAAACCGGAATCTACGGGTACAGGTCGTTTCGGTAACTGGCTCGAGAATCTGGTGGATTGGAACCTGTCGCGTTCCCGCTATTGGGGCACGCCGCTGCCAATCTGGAGAACAGAAGATGGTGAAGAAGAAATCTGCATCGGCTCTATCCAGCAACTGAGCGACGAGATAGACCGTGCCGTGGACGCTGGCCTGATGGAAGCGTCTGTGGAGATAAACGACCTGCACCGTCCGTATGTGGACAACATCGTGCTGGTAAGCGACTCAGGAAAGCCAATGTACAGAGAGACAGACCTGATCGACGTTTGGTTCGACTCAGGCGCTATGCCTTATGCACAGTGGCACTACCCGCTGGAGAACAAGGAAATCTTCGAACAGAACTTCCCAGCCGACTACATCGCCGAGGGCGTTGACCAGACGCGTGGTTGGTTCTTTACGCTGCATGCTTTGGCTGTGATGTTGGAGGATAGCGTGGCTTACAAGAACGTAATCGCGAATGGTCTGGTACTCGATAAGAACGGTAACAAGATGAGCAAGCGCCTTGGCAATGCCATCGACCCGTTTGAGATGATCGGCAAGTATGGTCCGGACGCCGTGCGCTGGTACATGATTGCCAACGCGCCACCTTGGGACAACCTGAAGTTCAACCCGGAGGGGGTAGTGGAGACACAGCGCCGTTTCTTCGGAACGTTGCAGAATACCTACTCTTTCTTCGCGCTATACGCCAACCTGGATAACTTCACTTTTGCTGAGCACGAGGTGCCACTAGAGCGCAGAACCGAAAGCGACCGCTGGATTATCTCCAAGCTGAACACGCTGGTAGCTGACGTTGACACCTTCTTAGAAGACTACGACCCAACCCGTGCTGCCCGAGCCATACAGGATTTCGTGGTGGATGACCTGAGCAACTGGTACGTGCGCCTGAACCGCAAACGTTTCTGGAAAGGCGAGTACAACGAAGACAAGATGGCCGCTTACCAGACGCTCTATACCTGTCTGGAGACGATCGCCAAACTGGCTTCGCCTATCGCGCCATTCTACGCCGAGCAACTCTACCGCGACCTGAACAACGTGAGCGGCAAGCACAAAGAGGAATCGGTTCATTTGGCTTACTATCCGGAAGTGGAACACTCTGCTATCGACAAGGACCTGGAAGAGCGCATGGCACTGGCCCAGACCATCTCGTCGCTGGTGCACTCGCTGCGCAAGAAGCACTTTATCAAGGTGCGTCAGCCGCTGCAGCGTATCCTTATACCTGTGCTGAATGATAAGACACGTCAGCAGATTCAGGCCGTAGAAGACCTGATCATGAGCGAAGTGAACATCAAGCACGTGGAGTACATCGACGATACGTCCGGTATACTGGTGAAGAAGATCAAGCCGAACTTCAAGAAGCTGGGTCAGGTTTTCGGTCCGAAAATGAAGCTGGTGGCGGCCGCTGTGCAGCAGATGAACCAGGAGGACATCGCGCTCTTAGAGCGTGAAGGCGGAATCGAACTGCAAATCAGCGACGAGGAAACCGCTGTGCTGACGCCGGAGGACGTGGAAATCTCTTCGGAGGACATCCCAGGCTGGTTGGTAGCCAGCGAAGGCAAACTGACAGTGGCACTCGACGTGACCATTACCGAAGAGCTGAAGCAGGAAGGTATCGCCCGTGAGTTGGTGAACCGAATCCAGAACCTGCGCAAAGACAGCAACCTGGAAGTGCAGGATAAGATACACATCGTGCTGCAGGCATCGGTGCCGGAAGTAAATGCCGCTGTGGAAAACTTCCGCGACTACATCCAGGCCGAGACACAGGCGCTGAGCCTTGAACTGACTGACAGTGTGGTAGATGGCACACTCTTAGAGGTGGACGATTACCAGGTGAACATCCACATCCGCACTGAAGCGGTTTAGCATAAATAATAAGCCCCGGCTGTATAAAACGGCTGGGGCTATACCTTATACCTGTATCCTGCGGCGGCTGATTAAAGTCTCTGCAGCCTAATAGACGAAACATGAAATATTGGAAGTACTACCTGGTGGCCCTTATTGTCATCATCATCGACCAGGCTGTGAAGCTTATCGTGCATTACAACATGGAAATGGGGATGCCTGGCGAGATTGTGCTCCTTGGCGACTGGCTGAAGCTGCATTATACTCTGAACCCAGGTATGGCCTTTGGTGTGGAACTCGGCTCTGACTACGGCAAGCTGATGCTGTCGCTGTTCCGGTTAGTTGCGGTGTTCGGTATAGCCTATTACATCTACCATCTTGTCCAGACGAAAGCTCCGAAAGGCCTGATCTGGTGCATTGGCCTGATTCTGGGCGGCGCCATCGGCAACCTGATCGACAGTACCTTCTACGGTGTTCTATTTGACAATCATCCCTATGGCTCTTCCACTCCCTGGTTTCACGGTCAGGTAATTGACATGTTCTACATAGACATATGGGAGGGCATCGTGCCGAACTGGGTTCCGCTATTAGGTGGTAAACCCATGTCTCTCTGGCCTATCTTTAATGTGGCGGATTCGGCTATTTTTATCGGTGTGCTGATTATCCTCTTCAACCAGAAGCGCTTCTTCGCGCACTACGACGAACCGGCTAAGCAGCCTGCAGCCGAGCAAAAGGGTTAATAAGGTATAGATTAAAGCTAAAAAAAGCGGCTGTTCCATGTGGAGCAGCCGCTTTTGTGTGGTATAGTTTAGATGAATTACAGTTTCTTTTTTCTGCGAACCACTGGATGCGGTTAGAAAACTTCCGCTTATATTTCGTGCCTTTTTCTGGTTACTCTACCTCAAATCCTGAGCCTGATGAAATTAAGTAAGCTTATAGCGGTTGTTGCCTTATCTATAGGGCTGTCAGCCTGTGGTTGTGAAGATGTGCATCTGGGTAAGCTCGAGTTTACCAACGAATTAGTATCCTTTTTGCCAGCTCAGCCAGCTCAAGGTATGAGTTATTACATGGCGGAGGAGGGCATTAACCGGAAAATGAAATATGTTAATGCTGCTGGGATAATGAGCGTTGAGCTACCAGTAAGAAAGACAAATTACAGCGGCAAATTTGACCCGAATTCCTGCAAGGAGTTTTTTACAGCTGACCAGAAGGTATACACAAGCCAAACAGAAGGCGAGAGCCTGACCAGTATCAGTATCACTTACAGAAAAGATGCGAGCACTGATCGGTTCAACAATATAACAGATAAAGCTCAAGTTGAGGACGTGATTGAATTCACAATCGGTTACAATAACAAATTTCCTCAGCCGATACAGACTGGCACTTCCAGCAGTAGCCATTTCATTACGAGCCGCACTTTCCTGCTTACTGACGCGACAACCCACACGATTGAGAATCCTACCTATACTCAGAAATTCTTACCAACCGTGACGCTTGGTGGTGTGCAGCACCAAAACGTATACCATCTATACCTAAACCAACCCAACTACTACAGGCCGGAGGAACAGTACATCCACGACCGCTATCCTGCTTTGGATTACATACAAGGAATTTATGTAAAGGAAGGGTTTGGGATTATACATGGCTATACCTCTAAAGGCAAGGATATTGTGCTGAGCATGAACTAATCCAGGATTTTGTTTTACCTGAAGCATCAGTCATTATACCTGCAGCACAAAACGCTGCTCTGATTACAAAACTCCCAATTTTTCCAGCCGTACTTTCAAATCCTCAGGTGAGGTAAAGTGAATTGAATCTATACCTAGTTGCTCGGCGGCTTTAATATTGCGGAGGTTATCGTCGATGAACAGCACTTCGGATGGTTGCAAGTTATACCTATTGAGCAAGGTATGGTAGAAACTGGGGTTGGGTTTGCGGTCCTTTTCAGTGCCAGATACCACAATGCCGTCGAACCAGCCGAGGAAGTCGTAGCGCTCCAGGGCAATCGGGAAAAGCTCAGCTGACCAATTGGTGAGGGCGTATAGCTTATGCTCGCCACGATGCTTCATCTCCCGGAAAATCTCCACAGTGCCTTCAATCGGGCCGCCCAGCATTTCTTCCCAACGCCCGTAATAGGCTCTGATGTGTTCTTCGTGTTCGGGATGCTTTGCGATCAGGTAGTCGTTGGCTTCCTGTATGGTGCGGCCGGCATCCTGTTCTTCGTTCCACTCAAACGTGCAGACGTTTTCAAGGAAATGCAGCATTTGCGCTTCGTCATCAAAAATTTTGCGGTACAGGTGATGCGGGTTCCAGTCGATCAGCACAGCACCGAGATCCCAGATGATCGTGCTTTTAGCATTAGTTTCGGTAGAGGTGCTGTTACCAGTGAAGTTGTTCTCAGAAGAGTTTTTCATATGTTTTAAGCTCAATCTTAAATGTACTGCGAAAAACGAAAACAAGAAAGGCTTCTCAATCATTCAAAAAACCTTATTTTTACCCGAAACACATACCTCATCACCTTTGTCTATACTTACGCCCATACTGCAGGTCACAGATCTCGGAACCACTTTTTCCACTCGCCAGGGTATAGTCCGTGCGGTGAATCAGGTGTCGTTTGCGGTATACCCGGGCGAGGCGGTGGCGATAGTAGGGGAGTCGGGTTCTGGGAAGTCGGTGACGGCGCTGTCGCTCATGCAGCTAATTGACACCAATGCGCAGGTTAGTGGGAAGGCCATATTTGAGTCGGCACGGCTAGGGGCGGTAGACTTGTTACAACTGAAAGAAAAGCAATTGCAACAGGTTCGTGGCAACGAGATGGGCATGATTTTTCAAGATCCCATGTCGTCGCTCAACCCCGTCTATACCTGTGGACAACAGGTGGCAGAGGTGCTCTTGTGGCACCGTAAAATTTCAAAAAAAGAGGCGAAAGAGCGTGTATTACAACTTTTTGAGCAAGCCAGGCTTCCTAGGCCGGAGCAAATTTATAACAGTTATCCACATCAGATTTCCGGGGGACAGAAGCAACGGGTGATGATCGCCATGGCCATGGCCTGCGAACCTGCTATCCTGATTGCCGACGAACCGACTACTGCTTTAGACGTGACGGTGCAGGCCCGCATGCTCTCGCTGATCGATGAACTGCGGGTGAAGCAAAACATGGCCGTACTATTGATCAGTCATGATTTAGGGGTAGTAGCCGAGATTGCCGACCGTGTGCTGGTGATGTACAAAGGCCGCATAGTGGAGCAAGGTAAAGTGCTCGATATTTTCACCAATCCGCAGCATCCTTATACCAAAGGTTTGCTTGCCTGTCGCCCAACGCTCAGCACCAAGTCACAAGCCAAGTTGCCTACGGTCGCTGATTGTATGGAGGAAGACGAGCAAGGTATAGTTCAGGAAAAGAAGCCGCAGGTATACGAGCCGTCGTTGGTGGACGTGGTGAATGCCTATGTGGGTACAGTCTCAGGTATAAAGCAGCAGCGCTACAACAGCCAGAAGCCGCCCTTGTTGCAGGTGCAGGATTTACAGGTATACTTCCCCATCAAGAAAGGAATTTTCTCCCGCACCACAGGCCATGTGAAAGCCGTGGACGGGGTGAGCTTTGAGTTAAAGCACGCCCAAACCATAGCCTTGGTAGGCGAGTCAGGAAGCGGCAAGACGACACTGGGACGGGCAATTTTAAGACTGCTGGAGACAACTGCAGGGAGCGTGCTATTCGAAGGGATGGACATCGCCGGCATGGACGCTGAAACCCTACGCAAAAGCCGCCGGCATTTCCAGATGATCTTCCAGGATCCCTATACCTCGCTCAACCCCATGCACACCGTAGGGGAGGCCATACTGGAACCCATGCGTGTGCATAAACTCTACGGCAGCGATAAAGAACGCCGATCTAAAATGCTGGAACTCCTTGAAAAAGTAGGACTTAAGGCGGAGTATGCGCAGCGTTATCCACAGGCTTTTTCGGGCGGACAACGGCAGCGTATTGCCATAGCACGAGCCTTGGCACTGCAACCCAAACTGTTGATATGCGATGAGTCGGTGTCGGCGCTGGATGTGTCGGTGCAGGCGCAGGTGCTCAATCTGCTCAACGAACTCAGGCGTGATTTCAACATGACCTATATCTTCATCACGCACGATCTGGCTGTTGCCAAGCACATGGCTGACCGTATACTGGTGATGCACAAAGGCCGCATTGTAGAGCAAGGTATACCTGCCCAGCTTTTCCAGAATCCGCAGCACGACTACACGCGTTCTCTCCTGCAAGCTATACCTGCCGGTGATCCTGAATCCATTGTGATGGCGCAGGAAAAGCGAATGATACTGAAAACAGGTATAGCACTGCATCAGGATTAATATACCTTTCTGTATAGCCCATATATAGAGTTTTCTCTATAAATTCACCTGAAATTGATTTGGCTTTAACCTAAGTCCGGCTTGCGGGCGTATAGAGGCTAAACTATTTCAATCAAGAATTGCCATGGCCCGGGTGCGGCATACCTGCACCGGCCAATAGAAACAAGACACATGAGAAGTAAAAGACCAAGCAAAGGCGGCAGAGATAAAGACAGCCGCAACGAAAAAGGCGGCTCCCGCAGAGGCGAGTCTTCCAGAAGAGAACCATCCGCAGGTAGCGGCTCCCGCAGAGGCGACGGACGTAAAGGCGGCAAAGACCGTTCTGCCAAAGGGATCGTGCTGGAGATGTTCTCCAGCAGCCCCGATACCGTATTCACGCAGCGTCAGATGAACCGGAGGCTGGGTATAGTTGACAAGAAAGGCCGCGATGAACTACAGGTTATTGTCAACCAGCTGGTGCGCGAGAACAAACTGTTGCTGATAGACGGTGACAAATACCAACTCAACCTACGCGTCAACATCATCACGGGCCGCGTAGATTTGGCCAACAGCAAGTACGCCTACATTGTATCCGAAGAGACAGAAGACGATGTACGCGTATTCCGTGAGCACCTGAAATATGCCATGGACGGCGACCTGGTGAAAGTGGAAGTGCTGCCAAGAGTGCATGGAGGACGTGCTGAAGGTATGGTGATCGAGGTACTGGAGCGTTCGCGCACCGAACTGGTAGGCCTGATGGAACTTACCAAAAACTTTGGCTTCGTAGTGCCCGACTTCAAGCGACTCTATTTCGACGTATTTGTGGGAGAGCGTAACCTGAATGGAGCCCAGTCAGGCGACAAGGTGCTGGTGAAGATCATTGAATGGCCAAAAGAGCCCGGCAAGAACCCAACGGGCGAGGTAATTCGTGTGTTTGGACCGGCCGGCGAGCACGAGGCTGAGATTCACTCCATCATGGCCGAGTTCGGACTGCCGTTCGAGTTTCCGGAGGCTGTGGAAGAAGAAGCTGAACAGATATCTGACAAAATACCGGCAGGCGAGATTGCCAAGCGACGCGACATGCGCGATGTGACCACCTTTACCATTGACCCTGCCGATGCCAAAGACTTTGATGATGCACTTTCCATCCAAAAGCTAGAAAACGGTAACTGGGAAATAGGCGTGCACATTGCCGACGTGACGCATTACGTGCATCCGCGCAGCATCCTGGAGAAGGAAGCTTTCCACAGAGCTACTTCGGTATACCTGGTGGATAGAACCATCCCGATGTTGCCAGAGCGTCTCTCAAATGGCCTTTGCTCGCTAAGACCAAACGAAGAGAAGCTGACTTTCTCGGTCGTGTTTGAGATTGACGACAACGGCAAACTCTACGACACCTGGTATGGTCGCACGATTACGTATTCTGATCGCCGCTTTGCTTACGAAGAGGCACAGGAGCGCATAGAGTCCGGAGAAGGCGACTTTGCCGAGGAGATCAACGTCCTGAACAACATTGCCAAGAAACTGCAGGCCAAACGCTTTAAAAATGGCGCCATCAGCTTCGAGACAACCGAAGTGAAATTTAAGCTCGATGAAAACGGGAAACCGCTCTCTGTCTATGTGAAGGAGCGCAAAGATGCCCACAAGTTGATCGAGGAATTCATGCTCCTGGCAAACAAAAAGGTGGCTGAGTTTGTCTACGGCTTAGGCAAAGGCAAAAAGCGCCCGACTATGGTATACCGTACGCACGGCTCTCCTGATCCTGACAAGCTAAACACGTTCTCACTCTTCGCTCGCAAGTTTGGGTATAAAGTAGACCCTGAAGGCGATATTTCGGAAGAGCTGAACAACCTGACGCACGAAATTGAAGGTAAGCCGGAACAAAGCGTGCTGCAGAACCTGGCGATCCGGACGATGGCCAAAGCCAAGTATAGCACCGAGCCCGAGGGCCACTTTGGTCTGGCCTTTGACCACTACTCGCACTTCACGTCACCGATTCGTCGTTACCCCGATATGATGGCGCACCGCCTGTTGCAGCATTACCTGGATGGTGGTACTTCGGAGGACAAAGAGGCTTTTGAGGAACGTTGCCGCCATTCATCTGAGATGGAAAAACGTGCCGCTGATGCCGAGCGTGCCTCCATTAAGTACAAGCAGGTGGAGTTTATGAAGGACACCATTGGCAACCAATACAAAGGAATTGTGTCTGGTGTGACAGAATGGGGTATCTTTGTGGAGATTGAAGAAAACAAGTGCGAAGGTATGGTGCGCCTCTCAAGTCTGAACGACGACTACTACGAGCTGGACGCCAACAACTACCGCATCATTGGTCGTCAGTCGAAACGCATCATCTCGTTTGGAGATGAAGTGATGGTCGAGATTGTGAGCGCCAACATGGCCGAGCGCACCATCGACATGGAACTGGTAGAAACCCTTAAAACACACTAATACAACCTGTGGATATTACGCAGCTTTCAACCCAGCTTAACCAAACGCTGAATACCCTCCGCTTTGGCGACCAGCCAACGGAATTGTACGAACCCATCCGCTACATTATGTCGTTGGGCGGAAAGCGGATAAGGCCCTTGCTGGTGCTTTTGGCTGCAAAAATGTACGATGATGATGTGGAAAACGTGCTATTGCCCGCTGCGGCGGTAGAGGTTTTCCACAACTTCACGCTCATGCACGACGACATCATGGACAAGGCCCCACTGCGCCGCGGTAACCCAACCGTGCACGAAAAGTGGAATGCCAACACCGCCATTCTGAGCGGAGACGTGATGCTGGTACGCGCTTACGAAATGATGTTAGGCATAGCCCCCGACAAACTGGGCAAAGTGCTGCAGCTTTTCAGCAAAACAGCCGCTGAGGTATGCGAAGGCCAGCAACTCGACATGAACTTCGAGCGTCGACAGCAGGTGAGCATCGAAGAGTACATCCACATGATCACGCTCAAAACAGCCGTGCTGCTGGGTTTCAGTCTCGAGTTGGGTGCCATGCTGCAGGGAGCCCCTGACAGCGACGCCGAGCACTTGAAGGGGTTCGGAGACAACGTAGGTATAGCCTTCCAGCTGCGCGATGATTTGCTCGATGTGTACGGCGATAAGGCCAAGTTCGGCAAACAGGTCGGCGGCGATATTCTGTCAGATAAGAAGACCTTTCTGATGCTGAAGGCGCTGGAGCAAGCCAACAAGGAACAACTGCAAACCATACTCGACTGGCGTGACAACACTGATGCAGGTATAGCCGAAGAAAAAGTACAGGCCATTACCGCCGTTTACAACCAGCTCAACATCCGAAAGCAAACCGAACAGCAAATCGATTTCTATTTCCAGCAAGCCCTGTATCACTTAGAGGCCGTGCAGGTACCAGTCGAGCGTAAAGCTACCATTCATGGGCTGGCCCTGCAGCTAATGGAGAGGGACAGTTAGAATTGTTAAAATGTTGGTTCGCTAGTGTTGAATCCTCAGGTATAGATTCGCAGGTATAGCATAAAGCTTTTCCGGCTTGTAAAGTTTGCCCGACCTTAATTGGTTTACAAGAATTCTGAAGCCATAAAAAGTCGCCCATTATAAACTTGCGGCAGAAATAAATTCCGATTTTTAGTAGTGAAAATGATTCATCATTCTTGAGTAATCATTTGTCAATAATTCACTCATTCACTCAACCACTCATTCAAAATTAAAAAATGAGCGTTACCGTCATCCTGATTATCATTACAGTGGGCATTTCGATGTATGCCTGGAAGAACCACGACCTGATGCAGAACTGGATTTTTCATCCGTACTCCGTGGCACGTGACAACTCGTGGCATCGCTTCCTGACTTCGGGCTTCCTGCACGCGGATTATACTCACCTGTTCTTTAACATGTTCACGCTGTATTTCTTTGGAAATGCCGTGGAGATGACTTTCGGTGCAATTTTTGGAGATGTAACAGGTATACTTATCTACATGTTGATTTATCTGGGCGGCATTATCGTGTCAGATATACCTACTTTCCTGAAGCACCGCGACGACCCGTCTTACCGGGCTTTAGGTGCTTCGGGTGGTGTGGCTTCGGTCGTGTTCTCCAGCATACTCTTTTACCCGACACAGGATATTTGCCTCTACGCTATTCTTTGTATACCTGGCTTCATCCTCGGCATTCTATACCTGATGTACTCCTACTTCCAGGGCAAGCGCATGGGCGACAACATCAACCACGATGCCCACTTTTACGGTGCGGTGTACGGCATGGTCATAAGCCTGGCTTTAGTACCAAAGGCAGGCCCATTGTTTATCGAGCAAATCAGCAACTGGCGCTTACCTTTTTTATAGGAGGAAGTACAATTGCACTTTATTGGCCTGATTCTTCGATATTAAAATCAGGCTGAGAGCCGATGGATTCCGTATAAATACTAAAGTCATGCATTTATACTGATGAAATCGAAACTATACTATCTATACCTTGGAATTGTACTTCTTGTAGCCTTCTTCCTGACGAGCAGTCAGGCAGTAGCGCAGGATGCTGCCCTGCAGCGCACCACTATTATGCAGTATGTCATTAACGAGCGCCCTGTGCTGGCCGAGCTTTTGACTACGGCAGGTATGGCGCCTGCTCTCTCCGGCAGCACATCCTATACCTTGCTGATGCCCCCCGAAGCACGCCTGCAGGAACTAAAAGGGCAATCAGTAGAGAAAATACGCGCTGTTATGGCGATGCACCTGGTGAAGGGCGCTCTCTCCGGAACCGACTTTAAAGAGGGCAGCAACCTGCAGACCTATAGCGGCGCGACACTGAATGTTTGCCGTAAAAAAGGAAACACCCTGCTGAACGGCGTGGAGTTGCGCCCAACAGATATTGCTCTGCGAAATGGAACGGTGCATGAACTGACAGGCCTGTTGCAACCTTAAAAACAGAAAACGTCCTGCTCGAATTCAGAATTGCACATTTTTACTCTCAATCAGCCTATTACTCCTTGGATAGGTATAATGCATCCGTCAGTAGGTTGCGTATGCTATACAGGAGCCTTCTATGGATAACAAAACACAATATAACGACCCCTCTATACCTGCCCAACAGCATGTTGTCCGAAATTCATGTTACGAAATCGGTTATGACGGCATCCGGAACAGAGTATATTTCAGCATACTGGGCTTTTGGAAAAATGCCGACAGCGTACCTGATTTTTTGAACGACTGGGACAAAGCATTGCAACTGGTTCGGTCAGGTTTTACCCTTTTGGTTGACATGCGCACCATGATTACCCATCCGCACCAGCTCAACCGCCTCCACGAAGAGTCGCAGCGCAGGATGAAAGCTGCCGGATTAAGCAGAATTGCCAACGTGATGCCGGTAGATAAAATTGCTAGTTTGCAAGTGGCAGACATTGTTAAGCAGATAGAAGTGCCTTCTCAGCATTTTGAAACCTGCGAAGCGGCCCAACAATGGCTGAATGAAACCATTGCGTAACATCTTGACGCTTACCGGATTTCTTTTTCCGGCAATACTTTTTCCCCTTTCCGCTATTTTCTATCTTTTGTAACTGTTTGGCCGCAAATACAGTTATAGCTACCAATTATTTCGCCTCTAGTCCGTGGCAACGCTATACCTGCTGACCGACAGCTTACAAGGTCGGTTCTATCCTTAACTATCGAGCATGACGTACGAGATTGGCGTGGTTCTATCTGTGATAGCGGTGGCTGTAGTGCTTTTCGTCAGCGAGAAGCTCTCCATCGACACGACGGCCATTCTGGTAATGACACTCTTCATGATGCTCGGCATACTCACGCCGGCCGAAGGACTAGCCGGTTTCAGCAACCCGGCCACTATCACGGTAGCCTGCATGTTCATCATCAGCTCTGCCATTTTCAAGTCGGGTTCTTTGAGTAATGTGGGCGTGTTGCTTACCCGGATAGGTCGCAAAAGTAACCTGCTTTGTTTATTGGCGGTGATGCTGGTGGCAGCTATGCTGTCCGCTTTTGTTAACGATACGGCGGTGGTGGCCCTGCTGATGCCCATGGTGATACAAGTAGCCCGCGACACCCGCATCAGTCCTGCCAAACTGCTGATGCCCCTCTCTTTCGGTGCGTTACTGGGTGGCGTCTGTACCCTGATCGGTACTTCTACTAACATACTGGTGAGCGGTATTGCCGAGGCGCAGGGCGAGGAACCTATTGGCATGTTTGAACTCACATCGGCCGGAATATTTTTCCTGATAACCGGAGTACTTTACATGTTGTTTGTGGGCCGTTTCCTGTTACCCAACCGAAAGGTGGCCGAAGACCTGACAGAAGATTTTAACATGGGCGACTACCTGACAGAAATTGTGCTGTTGCCCGATTCGCCCTCGGTGGGTATGCCGCTCAGGAGCTCTAGTCTGGTGCAGAACCTGGACATAGACGTGCTGCAAGTCACCCGCGACAAGTATAAACTCAACGCCACACCCTATACCATGCTGCGAGCAGGCGATGTGCTGAAGGTGCGTTGCGATGTAGAGAAACTCAAGAAAATGAAGGAGGAGAAGGGCATCAAGTTGAAATCGGAGCGAAAGCTCAAAGATGAAGATTTGAACAGTGCCAACTCAAAACTCTTCGAGGCCATCGTAACGCCCAACTCCTACATGGTGGGCAAGTCCCTGAAAGAACTCGACTTCAGGGCCTACAACCACGGGGCTACGGTGGTCGCCATCCGGCACCGCGACGAAATCCTACACGAAAAACTCACCCATACCCATCTCTCGGCTGGTGATGTGCTCCTCATTTCGGCCGACAAAAGCCAGGCCCAGAACCTGCGAAACAACGAAGACATTTTGCTCATCTCCGAAACAGAGCGCAGCCACTACGACTACAGCAAGATTATACCTGTACTGGTAATAGGAGCAGGCGTGGTGATAACGGCAGCCACAGGACTGGCGCATATTGTGCTCAGTGCCTTGGTAGGGGTGCTACTGCTGGTGCTTACCAAATCCATACGCCTCGACGAACTCTACAAGTCCATTGAGTGGAAAGTGATTTTTATGCTGGCTGGTGTACTCTCCATGGGTACAGCCCTCGAAAAGACCGGCGCCGCTAGTCTGCTTTCAGGCTTTCTGGTGGAGTCGATTGGTAGTTATGGGCCGCATGCGCTCTTGTCGGCTTTCTTCTTCATCTCTTTTATGTCTACTAATTTTATGTCGAACAACGCCACGGCAGCCTTACTGGCACCTATTGCCATTGTGGCGGCCAAGGAGATGGGGGTGAGTGTTCGGCCTTTTCTGGTGGCGGTGACCTATGCGGCTTCCCTTAGTTTTATGACCCCCATGGGCTATCAGACCAACACCATGATTTACGGGCCGGGCAATTACAAATTTATGGACTACCTGCGTGTGGGTACGCCGCTCAATATGCTGCTGTGGCTGGTGGCTTCGATCATCATACCTTTCTTCTTTCCTTTTTAAATTGTTCCACGTGTGACAAGCTTGGTGGCTGAAGGTATAAATTAATGTTAAACGACTTATAACCAACG
Organism: Pontibacter sp. HSC-14F20; assembly: GCF_019599265.1. Taxonomy (GTDB): domain Bacteria; phylum Bacteroidota; class Bacteroidia; order Cytophagales; family Hymenobacteraceae; genus Pontibacter. The sequence goes on from NZ_JAHZTC010000009.1 coordinate 80,101, forward strand.
CTATTTGGCGACGTAATTTATCAACTCAGCTTTTGGATTACCGTAAAATCAAAATGTTGTTTTGAAACAGATGCAGGCACCTGACAAACTCAAACGGAGTTTGTAAACGCCTGGCCACACGTTCGTCCACACAAGAAGTATATACCTTAGCTACACCAACCATGACAATCGCTATAATAGGAGCAGGGCTAAGCGGTACGCTAACGGCTATCCATCTATTGCAAAATGCCGCATCAGGCACTACTGTATACTTAATAGAACCTGACAGGTATAGAATGAACCGTGGCGTTGCCTATTCAAGTCAGTTGCCGTTTCAGCCGCTCAATGTACCCGCTTCAGCCATGAGCCTGTTTGCTGACGAACCACTCGATTTTTTTAACTGGCTGGAAGCGCATGCCCAACTCTATAAAAGACAGATTTCCCTGCCAGTTCAGATCACCGACTTCATTCCACGTACTATTTTTGGCGATTACCTGAAAGCGCGCTTGCAGGAAGCAGAGGCGGGTGCGGCAAAAGGAGTTTCGCTGGTGCGGGTATACGAAGAGGCGCTATCCGTTGCCAGGCAGGGACGACATTTTACTATTGATTGCAGTAACCAGTGTACCTTGAGCGCTAACAAAGTAGTGCTGGCCATGGGTAATTTCCCGCCGGCGCTTTTGCCTATACCTAACAAAAGCTTTTACAAAAGCCAGCGTTATGTCGCCTCGCCCTGGTCGGCCAAAGGACTGAGTGGACTGCAAACGCACGAATCGCTCTTATTGATTGGTTCCAGCCTGACCATGGTAGACTTGGTGGGCAGCCTGCAGGCGCAAGGTCATAAAGGCAAGGTATACGTGGTGTCGCGCCACGGGCTGTTGCCGCAGCCTTTCGATGTCAGCACACGGCCATATCCTAAAACAGCGATTCCCGAAGGAGCATATCAATCTGCTTTAAGTTTATTCCGCTTCGTCCGGCAAGAGATAAAGCAGGCCGAAGCGGCGGGCTATCCCTGGCGAAGTGTGCTGGATGCCCTGCGCGATGATATACCTGTTCTCTGGCAATCATTGCCAGAGAAAGAGAAAAAAGCTTTTCTGCGCCACATCCGGCCATACTGGGAAGTGCACCGCCACCGCATGCCTGCCTCCTCAGCTGCTCTGCTGCAGGAACTACAGGAAAAAGGGCAACTGGAGGTAATAGCCGCCGCTGTCTTGGATATGCGCGAAACAGAGAGTGGTGCCCGAGTTTCTATCAGGAGAAGGCATTACCAGGAAACAGAGGAAATCGAGGTAGGCAGGGTCATCAATTGCACGGGTCCACAATGCGACTATACCCAGGTAGAGGCGCCCTTGGTAAGGCAGCTGCTGGCAGACGGTCTGACACAACCCGATGTGCTGCGCCTCGGAATAAAAACAACACCAGGTGGCAAACTAATAGATGCATCGGGCAAACCTGTAAGTGGTATGTTCACGCTCGGGCCTCCCAGGAAAGGGATGCTCTACGAGTCTACTGCGTTGCGAGAGATAAGGCAGCAGGCAAAAGCACTTGCACACAGATTGCTTCGCCAGGGAAAAGCCACACTGGAAGTCGCCAAAACCAGCTGACCTGTTAAAACTAACCATGGGAGAAGACCTGTTCCTGATTTTTCTGGCAATACTGAGTCTGGCCTGTGTGATACTGGTGTGGCATTTTATGGCGGAGGATGAAGACATAAGGTAAGGCCTGTATTTATACCTGGGGTGTGTGAGCTAAAGGGCTGCATGAGCGAATAAATTATGTGTTCCCGCTGCTGCATGTGCTGTACGCTCCCGTATATTCGCTGAATAAATGTCTTACATGAAAATCTTCAGCGTATACCTCTTCCTGGCAGGATGTTTCCTGGCAGGTCCTACCTTTGGGCAATCCTCCGGTAAAAAGGTCACGCATCAGGAATTGATCTGGTTTACTTATACCAATACACTTAAGTTCAGTCCGAAGTGGGCGTTGATCTCTGAGATACATGAAAGGAGATTTATTAACCCGGATAGGCACCACCAGTTTGTGCTGCGGTCGCAGGCACGCTATGCACTGGGCGAGAACTGGGAGGCTGTGGCAGGCTTAACTTATTTCCGGCAGAGCCCAAACGACCCTAATGCCACACAAAGACTTGTAGTGCCTGAACTGAGACCGCATGTGCAGTTGAACTACAATCAACCGCTCGTTAGGTTCATGATCACGCACAGGTATAGAGCTGAAAAGCGTTTCTTCCGGAATACAGCCGACGGGGAACTGGCAGACGGGTATAATACTAACTACCGTTTTAGGTATAGGCTAGGCATAGAATACCATTTAACAGACATCAGAGAGCAGCCACTTAAGCTCAAGGTAAGTGATGAACTCCTAATCAATGCAGGCAAAAACATCATTTACAACCGATTCGACCAAAACAGGATGTATGCAGGCCTTAATTATGCGATTTTAAACGATCTGGAGGTGGAGGCGGGATACCTGAACTGGTACCAACAAAGACCAGCAGGCGATCAGTTCTATAACAGGCATATCATCAATTTGACAATTTCCCACCGAATTGACCTGACTAAAAAGCCAAAGGATGCAGAGGAGTAAGGTATAACCGTACGATTTGTGCTAAGTACACAGCCAGAATTGGCCTGAGACGAAAAAACAGTCTTAAAACTTAAAAAAGATTTGGGATTGAAGTTTTACATGCAGAACACCTCTGCCCTTAATCAAATTTCTTTTGCCTACAGATACCCCTTCGCCTGCAAGGCAAACAACTCGGCATACTTGCCGTTCTGCGCTAAGAGTTCTTCGTGCGAACCAAGCTCCTTGAGTTGCCCCTGCTCCAGGAATAGGATGCGGTCGGCCATACGCACCGTAGAGAAGCGGTGGGAGATAAGCACAGCGGTTTTGCCGGCAATCAGTTCCGAGAACCGCAGGAACACCTCGTGCTCGGCGCGGGCATCCAGGGCAGAGGTAGGTTCGTCCAATATTAACAGCTGTGCGTCGCGCATGTAGGCCCGGGCCAGCGCCACCTTCTGCCATTCTCCACCCGACAGTTCCACACCTTTGTTAAATCGCTTACCCAATACCTGTTCATAACCATTCGGCAGGCGCTGGATCACGGGGTCTGCCAGGCTTTTCTGGGCGGAGCCCTGTATGCGGTCGCGGTTAGTGATGCTGCTGATCTGCCCGATGGCAATGTTGTCGGAGGCCGTCATCTGGAAGCGTACATAATCCTGAAAAATAATGCCCACCTGGTGGCGCAAATCGTTGAGGTCGTACTCACGCAAGTCTATACCGTCGAGCAGGATGCGGCCTTCGGTGGGTTCGTACAAACGGGCCAGTAACTTGACCAGCGTGGTTTTGCCTGCTCCGTTTTCGCCCACCAATGCCAGTTTTTCGCCAGCCCGCAGGAGGAAGGAGAGGTGCCGCACGGCCCATTTCTCGCTGTTGTGGTACTTAAATCCGACATCCTCAAAGGTAAAGCCCTGTTGGATGGGACGAGGTATAGACAGCGGATTGACAGGCGGCGTAATCTGTGGCTTGAGCTCCAGAAAATCAAAAAGGTCCTGCAGGTATAGTGCACTCTCGGCAATCTGCGAAAAGCGGGTCATGATGCCTTGCAATAGCCCCCGCATGTTACTGAAAGATCCGGCCAGGAAAGTGAGCGTACCTACTGTAATAGCACCTGCTACTGTCTGCGCCAGTATAAAAATATAAGCCCCGTAGTAAGCCAGCGTTCCAAGTGAGGAGAGCGCGCTACCCCATACTGCCCGGCGTACGATAAGACTTTTGTTCATAGCATAATAGCGATCCGAGAGTTCTTTGAAGCGATTCGCCAGAAAACCGGACAGGTTAAAGGTCTTGATTTCCTTTGCGGTTTCATCGGAGGCGCCGATGTAGCGCAGGTAGTCGAGTTCGCGGCGCTCGGGCGTCCAGGAGCGGGAAAGGGAATAGGTGCGTTCGTTGAAGTGCGTCTCACCCAGAAAAGAAGGTATAACGGCCACGAGTAAGATCAGGATCAGCCAAGGATTAAAGGCAATCAGACCCACGGCCAGAAAAGCAATTGTGACCATATCCTGTAGTTGCGAGAGTACCTGCGACATGAGTACCACCCGTGTAATGGTTTGCCTGCGTGCCCGCTCCAGTTTGTCGTAGAAAGTGGCGTCCTCGAACTGCGCCAGGTCTAGCCGGGCAGCGTGCTCAATGAGTTGTACCGAGGTGTTATTGGAAAACAGGTCGCCCAGCAGACTGTCGAGCAGCGTAATGCCCCGGTTAATGATATCTGAAAGGATGGCCAGACCCAATTCTGCTGCAACCAGTATCCACAAAAAGTTCAGATCCCGTTCGCCTGTTTCGGCAATCAGCCCGATCACTTCGTCAATGATGAGCTTGCCCACATAGAGCATCGCCAAAGGTATAGCCGACTTGACAAGGCGCAGCAGCACGTTGGCGATGGTCATACGTGGGCTCGTATTCCAGATCAGGCGGAAGAACTTGGGCAAGTTTTTCAGTGCGCCCACCTGTTCGCGGAAGCTCTTCTTATCGTCTGCCTGATTCGCCCTGAGGGCACCTTTACCTGGTCTATTCATCGTTTATCTATACCTGAAACCTATACCTATACCGAAAAAATAAGCTTATGTTTTGTTCTGTGGCCTGAATCTTAACAAAAGCTGTAGGGTAATCCTGACTGCCTATACCTTAAATTCATAATTGTACTTATTTTTAGGGCATGAAACAAATTTACTCGTTCCTGATGTTAGCCGTGGCACTCTTGTCAGGGCACCAGGCCACCGCACAAGCTGTGAAAACAAGATATCTGTCAGCCATGCAGAAAGAAGTGCCGGCTGCCGAAGCACATTATTTCGAAGAAATAAAAGAGTACTCTTCTGGAGGAGGAACCCGCACGCGTTACCTGGCAAAAGACAGCTCCAAGGTAAGCCTGATGCATTACAGCCACATAATTTATAGAGATGGGGCTGTCTTAGGAATGCAACATGGGCCTGTTTACGAATGGTACCCTAACGGACAGCTGAAGACGAAGATGGCTTATCATTCCAATAAATGGGACGGTGCTTATACCACCTGGTATGAGAACGGTCAGGTAAGGATGAGCAGCAAGTATAAAATGGGTACACCCCTGGACACCCTAAAGGTATATTATGAAACAGGTGCTTTACGCAGAGTGGAGGTTTATGAGCAGGGTAAAATGGTGTTGGGCGAGGTATACGATGCAAGTGGCAGTCGGCTGGATTTTTTGCCAATGGAAGTCCTGCCCGAGTTTCCGGGAGGAGAGAAGGCCATGTTACGTTGGATCAGTTCGAATCTGAAATATCCGAAAACTACCCTAAAGGCAAAGCTACAGGGCGTGGTGATCCTTTCGTATGTAATAGATGAACAGGGAAAAATTGGAGATATAGAACTGATCAAGGGAATCCATCCTGATGCAGATGCCGAGGCAGTTAGAGTTATAGAGGCCATGCCCACCTGGAAACCCGGGCAGCAGGAGGGCAAGCCCGTACCGGTGCGTTATACCCTACCCTTACGGTTTGCACTTCAATAAGAAAAAGGCACTTGAATATAGGTTTTCACTATATTTTTTTATTTCAAGCCTATCCTAGCTAAATGCAGCACGAAGTTTGAGCAGGTTCAGGTTAAAACCTTATAGTCAAGACCTATGAAAAAAGCTGTACTACTCATGTTGCTGACCGGAGTTGTTTCGCTAAATGCCTGTTCTCCGTCATTACACCCTGAAGTGGACGAACGATTGACCAAAATTCCTACACAACCTCATGGTTATGATATAGAAGTATTTTTTGCAGGAGAGTGGCCCCGCGAAGAGTACATTAAACTGGCAGCGCTTGAGACAAGAAGTGGGGATAATGTACCCTACGCCGACATGATCAAAAATCTGCAGGACAAAGCCAGGGTCTACGGTGCCGATGCAGTAGTCCTCCAGGAAAAGAACATTGTATCCGATGTGTATACCACCGACACTTGGAGTGCGCTGACGGGAGTCGCCATTAAGTATAAGAAATATCTGGACACGAACCTGATGCCCAAAAGCCAACAGGTTGAAATATACGACCCCACGACGGGCGCTTTCCAGCCGTTGATCAACCTGGCATACTGGCCGGATGGAAATCTTAAAACAAAGGATGAACTGCGTGAGAATGCGGCGTTTATTTATAGCAACTACATTGGCGGCTATACCATGCGCTACTTGCAGGAGCGGGGACCGGGCTGGTCGCACCGCATGCAGGAGGGCTTTGTAGTGGAACGGGAACTACACAGAGACGGCATACTACAAAAGCGCATGGAGTTCAACTACGATACAGCCAGACGATTAAAGCAGATCCGGATCAGAAATACAAGAGGCGCATCCGAAGAGATAAATTTTGTATATGACGAAACAGGCAAGCTAAGCCAACGCACCATTCTGAGAAGTGGTAAACCTTACATTGAGGAGGTATACCGCTACGACGAAGCAGGGCAGGCACACGAAGTGCAGGTATACAACACAAACCTGCCCGAAAAACAACCACTTTTGCGAAGCACCTATACCTATTATACCATGGAGGAAATCTGAAAGCCGGCTTCTGCAGTATAGTAGCGTATGACGCGTTACCTGCTGCTTTTCCTGACGGGCTTTGCCCACGCACTCCTGATCCTGCTTTACACCGACCTGACAGGGGATGAGGCGCTTTTCTACAGGAAAATGGGCCTGATGGCAGCAGTTCCACTTTTTGCCTTTACTTCGTGGCTTACCTTGTTCAGCATGCGGTTAGGTGCGCTCGTCTCGCTGCCCAGTCTGCTGGTGCTTTTATACTGGAATCTGCGCACTGCTGAGCACAGCATGAGCCAGGATTCCGCCTTCGATATGGCCATTGCCATCACCCATCTCGTGGCGGGCCTGCTGGCGATGGCAACTTTAATGACCAGTCTCCGCTACGTGTTCAAAACCAACCTATCGTGGGGAGCGGGTACCCCTTCGCCGGGCTTGTTCCTGAAACTGCTGCTGGCCGCTATACCTGTAACACTGGGAACAGCCTATTTACTGTATGCCTGAAGTATAAGGTGGCAGCTCTTTTTTAAATTCGGGACACAGAAATGCGAATCAGAAAAGCCCTGAAATGAGAAAAGCCCCGTCAAAATGACTGGGGCCTTCTCTCACCTTAAAACAAACTAATCTAAACTTTAACTAACCTTATCTTTATGCCTGCCGGAGCAGATTTTATATCACTTTTTTATATATATGCTGTACACAGCTAATAAAATTCAAGAAAATCGGAGTGAGATTTGCGTATTTAGGAAATGCTTTTCATATTAGCTTTCCGTTTAAGTGTCTCTCTCAAATCGGGTGCAAAATTATGGTTTCAGTTTCCTAAAAGCAAGGGGTATTGCATAATTTTTTTTACTTTTATGTAAGCGCCTGGTTATCAGTAATAAAATTTTTAATCAACCTTGAAATTAAGGTCGATTTCCTATCCCAGACTACCCAAAACAGTCACTTTTCCACTGCCCTATACCTTAACATCAGGCGAGTAACTCTCTGCTCTTTGGCTCCATTTTCCAGCAAAAATAAAGGCAGGCGGTTTGCTGCTTTTACAACAGCGCATTCGCTTGCCTTATACCTTGGTCGGTTATCGTTCCTAACTTAAATCATCGCTACCGTTTTGTTATCAATCTGAGTGCCGTAGGTGTTTTTGTAGTGCACCTTACGCTCCAGCGCTTCGATAACAGGTATAGAGAAGTCAACTCCCTCCAGGTTACTGGCAGTAGGCATGCCGCCCGGACTAAACACGTTTATCTCCATCAGCTTATCGCCAACAATGTCGAGGCCTACCATGAACATACCGTCCTGAATGAGCTTTGGGCGCACCAGTTCAACCAGGTCCAGCATACTCTGGTCCACTTTGGCGGCTACAGCCGAGCCACCGGCGTGAATGTTGCTGCGGATGTCGTCTTTACTGTTTACGCGGCGCATGGCGCAGTATTTTCCGTTGTGCTGCAAAGCCTCGCCATTCACGACAAAGAGGCGCACGTCGCCTTCAGTGGCCTGTGGCAGATACTCCTGTGCAATCACGTAGCCGTCGCGGCTGATAGCTTCTACAATCTGGTTCAGGTTGGTGGAATCGTTCTTCTTCACCATAAACACACCCGAGCCGCCCGAACCTTGCAGCGGTTTGAGGATGATGTTGTTTTTCTGCTCGTTGAAGAACTCCTTTATCTCATCCTTATCGCGGGTGATGAGCGTACGCGGACGTACAGCTTCGGGAAAATGCTGAAAGTACATCTTGTTCACAGCATCCGAGAGCGAAGTCGGGTCGTTGAGTACGATCACGCCATGGCGCAAAGCTAGCTGACCGAAGATGATGCCGGCATTCTGGGCCCAGCCGCGGCCTTCGCCTTCCGATGAGGGGTCGTTGCGGAGCATCAGTACGTCCAGATCGGGTGCGGTCACGCGGGTGCGCTTTGCCTTCGGGCCCTGTATGGCTTCCAGAAAAGTGGCCGGCGATTTATACTTATGCTTAGAGTCAGCGATGGCAGCGTTGGCGCCCATGTAGCCGTCGGGGTAGTAGGCCAGGTCGCCTACACCCATCAGCAGCACCGTATGCCCCAGATTATGCATGCGCTGCGCCAGAAAAATAGTGGTATGATCGGGTTTTTCAGTATTTACGTCGTTTACTACGAATCCTATTGTCATGTCTATATATAAGTATTTATTGGGATTAATTTTCCAGTAAGTTAAATACTGATATCCCTTCTTTTAGTTTTTCCAATTTGGGTTGTACGGCCGGATCGGTCAGGTAACGGGGCCGGATGGGCACCGGCCGCAGCACCTGCCGGTAGATGAGTTCCTGCACAATGGGGATGTATTCCTGCCGGATTTTACCGATCAGGAGCGGTTCCAGTTCATTGCCATCTTTGAGATACTGCAACAGGTGCACAAGCCCGCGCAGGTATACGGCGTCTTTGGTGAGACCACCGCCCCGGTGCACGCGCATGGTCACGTTAAAGGCCGTTTCTTCATCGAATTTATAATCATCTTTTAGGCGGCAGAAGTTGTCGGTAAAGCTGCAGCCTTTGGTCAGGTGATGCACCGCCACCACGCGGGCAGCCAGTATACGCAACCGATCCTGATCGAGACCACCTACCAGGTACTCGCTCAACACAGCCAATCCTTCCTGCAACTCCTCGTAGCCAGGTGCCCCTACATAAAGCTGCTGCAGTGGCTGGGCTTTGCCATTAAAGTACGTGAGGATATGCGTGCCCACTTCGTGCTGAATCAGTGCTTCGGCGCGGTGGCGGGGTATTTTAGCATCAGTACCAATGTTGAGTCTGCCTTTGGAAACGATCAACCCGACAATGTCTTTGCGGATGTCCACACCCGAGTCGAGGGCCGGGTACTGGCTTTTGAGGAAGGCAATCTCGCCTTCGGCCAGAGCAGCAAACTCCTCTACAGGTATAAGCGGCACATCTTCCTGGCGGGCGGGCTCAGGTATAGCGGCGAGTATACCTTCAGCTACTTTGAGCAGTTGTTCATCCACGCCGCCAAACACTTGCAGACTGCTGTACAGGAAATCGGGTGTGTTGCGGTCAGCCAGCATGCTCAGGGTCTTATCGAGTTCGTGGCGCTTGTCCCGAAACAGAAAAGCCAGTGTCGGGTCCTCCACCTTCTCAATGGGGATGTTGTAGAGCTTTCGCTTGAGCAGGTCGGCATCCACAGGCATCAGGCGGTAATGGAAGTTAGGTGCCTGCTTGAACTTCTTCCTGCGAAACTCCTCCCAAGCCTCCTCGGCATTGATAGGCGTGACGAGCAACAGAAACCGGAACTGGTCGCTGATGGAAGTGAGCTGCTTGTCGATGCGCCAGACGGCGGGCACAACCGCCTGCCTGCCCAGCGCCTGAAAGTGTTTAGGCTGATGCGTGGTCTGCACGCGCACGAAATCGAACACGGCTTTTTTGATAGCGCTCGACACATGGCTGCGCAGGGTGCGCTGCAGCAAAGGGTATACCTGTCCGGAGCCGGCCTGGCGATAGATAGGTTTCAGTTCGAGCCCGAGCATGAGCGAGCTGTGCTGTTTCAGTTGTTCTTCGCCCATCAGGCTGTTGGAGCCCTCTAGTAAAGTCTGGTTAGAGGCCGTGGCCACCGTAACAGGCAGATTGCTGATTTTAATGTTGGCCAGTTCGTTTGTAAGCGTACGAATGGTGGCGGGCAGCGCCTGTTCGGGACCCAGCACTCGGAAGGTTGGGCTGTCGGCAACACTAATGTCGGGTGCGGCAAAGAGCTCGAGTACCATAAAAGCCCCAAACTCATCGGCCATGGCCTTGGCGATCTCGCCTATCAATTGTCGCAGCTCGGGCGTCTGCTCATTGCGGGCAATGATGTAGGCGGCTTCGGCTTTTACGAAGTCGGCGGTGGCATGGTCGGGATGGCCTGCCGGGTGGCGGAAGAGTACCAGAAAGGGTAATGGCCGGTCGATGTGCAGCAAGCCGCCATCGGGCAGTCGGCGACGCACCTGCCGGCCCCGCTTCAAAGTCCGGACGATGCCTTTTATGAAAATGTCGGAGATGGTGTCGGTCATAGGGAGAGGGTTTTGCATACCTGTTCGCGCGCTGCCAATACAGGTGCTATGGTGCGCTGCAGCGCTTTGCTGATTTCCTGCAGCTGTGCTTCGTCAGGTCTGCCGGTCCACTCATCCATAAAAAATTTCTTGAACTCGATGGAGATGACGCAGGCACGGTCCGGGAAGGTATCGTGAATCCAGCGCATGAAGTGGCCGCCTTCAAATTTTACATTTTCGCGCACATCGAGGTGACGGCCCTGGTAATCGTACGCTTGCAGACTTTGAGTAAAAGCATCCACCACAGGCGCCCAAAGCTGGCGGTTCATGTTGCCGGTGCCAAGGTTCACTTCGGGGTTTTCCTGCGGGTCAGCTTCGGGGCCGTTAGCGCCATCGCGGCGGTGGTTGTAGGTATGGAGGTCGTATACCACTAAGCAACCGTGGCGGTCCGCTATACCTTGCAGCATCTTTTTCACGTCGGCATAAAACTGGTCGTAACGGGCCAGTGACTCCTGTGCCATTTCCTCGGGTAGCTCGTCTTTCCAGACGGTGAGGCCCCAAGCGTCTTCGGGTTTGCGGTAGATGGCCTTCTCCCGTGCCCTGTTCAGGTCCATTTCGAAGCGGGAGTTTAAACCAATTACTTGGTTGTCGGTTATACCTACCCAGCCCGCCGTGAAAGGGTCTTCTTCGCGCAGCCGTTCATCTGACGTAAGTAAAAAGAAGGAACTGATGTTGTCGCGCACAGTATGGCCGTCATGTATGGCAGTGGCGATGAGGGGACTTTGACCGGAAGTTAAGGTATAGTAAGGTTGATTTTGTTTGGTGTCAGGCATAGAATCTTTTTGGAAACTTTTACCCGATAATTATACCTAAGGTTATTCTACAGGCATGTTTGTTTGCACATTGATATTCAGTCACAAACAATTTATGTCGATTAAGTGAAAGCTCAACTCAAAATAGTTTGCAGATTGATTATAAATAAATAGATTTAAAAGTCTATAACAAATTTAGTTACTATAAAGTATAGCTATATACCAATTGTTTCACCCTAAACCAGAGGTGCCCATGCGTCAGATTTACAAAAGTGCGCTATTAGCTATTGCCATTTTCTTAATTGTACTGATCATGCATAGCCTCAGGCATGGGGGGCTCTTTCTGACAGATACCCTAGCGCTTGGCATGTGGTATGGCATCGGGCTAACCGGAGCTTTACTAGTGGGCAGAGTGATGCTTGCCCATAGCCGGTAACATCTTCTGTGCTTGTATAATGAGTCTGCTGCCTTATCTTTACAGGAAGAGAATAAGGTTTACAGATGGAAAACAGTTACGCAGCAGTGGCCTCTGAAAAAGAGGATAGTCAACTGCTGGGAATTTTAGAAGAACATGTAGCATACGAGCCGGAAGCTATACTGGCCGTGATCGCTGAGATTGAAAAAAGAAACCTACAGGCTCCGAATCTGGAGCAAATAAAGCAGGACACCCTGCAAAACCTCCTGCAACGTGAGCAACAGTTAAATCCTGAACCCATAGGCCCGGCTTCGCTCACAGATAAATTCAAAGACTTTTGGGGGTTCTTTGTGCCAAAGCGGCACTATTTTGTCACACCTATCCTGGTCAATACCAACATAGTTATTTTCGTGCTGCTGGCGCTGGCAGGTATGCACGTGCTCTCGCCTGAAGGAGAAGACCTGGTGAATGCGGGCGCCAACTTCGGCCCCTATACCCTGACAGGAGAGCCCTGGCGACTTTTCACGTCCATGTTCCTGCACATCGGCATCATCCACCTGCTCGTGAACATGTATGCGCTGGTTAGCATAGGTGGTGCGCTGGAGCCGCTGGTGGGGCGCAAGCAATTCATCACGGCCTATATACTTTGCGGACTGGCAGGCAGTCTGGCGAGTCTGTGGTGGGATCAGCAGCGCATCAGTGCGGGCGCCTCGGGGGCTATTTTTGGCATGTTCGGTATGTTTATGACCATGGTGTTATTGGAGCAGCGCATGACCTGGGCCGAGAAAAAAGGCATGGTGTTCAATATGCTGGGCGTTATAGCGCTGAACCTGGTTTTTGGTCTTAAAGGAGGTATAGATAATGCGGCGCACACGGGAGGCCTGCTGCTGGGTATAGCATATGGTGCTGTGTTGATGCTACGCTCAGGCAGATACTTTACGCAACACTATAATCTGCGCGGGAGCATCGTGACGGTGGCATTGTTGCTAGGTGCTTTTGTGGGCCTATACCTGCAAATACCAACCGAGAATGCCCGATACCTGACCATGCTGGACCGCTTTGGCGAGCGCGAGACAAAGGCGATGGATGTGATGAAGGAAATGGAGTTGGATGCTACTCTGATCAGTGGGGGAAAGTACCTGCAGGGGCTGGAGCAAGGTATAGCGCTGTGGGATGAGAGCATCAAGGATCTGATAACGCTACAAGAGTTGTCGGACCTGGGCGAACAGCAGGCAAAAGAGGTCGAGATTTTGCTAAGCTATACACAACTGCGCAAAACGTCCTATACCATGATGCGCGACGATATACAGAGCAACAAGCCGTGGATGCACCAGAAGCAGCAACGGGTGCTGTGGGCCATCGGTACGTATGTGCAGGAACTACAGGCATTGCGGGGAGGAGAGGAGCATGAGTCGAAAGAAACTGAAAGCGAGATACCCGTAGATGTGGAGGTAGACAAGATGGAAACACTTGACCCGGACGCAAAGCCCTTATTTGTGATAGACGGTGAACCGCTGGAGCAAATGAATCTGAATGATGTAGAAGAGATCATTCATCCAGATGATGTTGAATCGATATCAGTTTTGAAAGGAGAGGAGGCCGTAGCCAAGTATGGCGAGAAAGCCCAAAACGGGGTGGTCGAAATAATTTCAAAACAGAAATAGGCTGCTATAATAGTGTGACTGTCGATTCAGCTTGATGTGTTAACCAATTAGAGGTAGCGGCCTATACCTTGGGTGTGCTGCCCTCAACTTGAGTGAATGCTCTAAACGCTCTTTGGGATTTCCTAATCCCGAAGCTTACTGCTAAGGATGTCCACATCCCCGTGTGCCAGCACACGCACGTCTCCAGACCCACAACAGTTGGGGGTAAGGGCCCTCTATTGGGATTCGGATTTATAAGTCCGAGCCAGTTCTTCAATTCAGCTTTTCTAAATTCTTGTGTTGGCGACAAGGGGCATACTGCTCCCTGTTTGTCATTGCTATACCTTCATGGCAAACATCTCTCAGGCGCCAGCCTATACTCTGCCATGTCTTTTTGCAGGGGAGTATCAAAAAGTATGATTTTTTTTCTGAGGTTCAAGCAACCTTTCGGTAATCTGTGCATCTATTAGGCAGTGAAAAGCTTCAGAGAGGTATAGCCTGCTGAGCCGACACACGCTTAACCAAAACCATCAAACAGATAAAACCATGAACACCATCAACATCTACAAAGCGCTAGCCTCTATTTTTGTAATGGCCTTACTGCTATCAAGCCTGACTGCAATGGCGCAGGATCGTCGTAACCTGAAAGGCGAGGGAGAGCCTGTGTCACAGAACAGAACCGTATCCGGGTTCAAAGGAATAGATGTGAGCGGCGGCTTTTCGGTGGAATTAACGCAGAGCGGCAAAGAAGGCGTACGCATCGAAGCGCAGGAGAACCTGCTCAACAGTATACAGACAGAAGTAAAGGATGGGGTACTCCACATTTATACCTCTGACAACATCAGCACTAACAAAGGTCTGAAGGCTTATATTTCAATCAAGGAGCTAAATATGATTGATATAAGTGGCGGGGTGAAAGTGACAAGCAATTCCACTTTTAAGTCAGATGCTTTTAAGATGGACCTGAGCGGGGGCTCTAAAGTAGAGCTGACAATTAACACTAAAAAATTGACAGCCGACATGAGTGGTGCCAGCAAAGTGATGCTGAGTGGCCGCGCCGACGAAATGCGCATGGATATGTCGGGAGCTTCTAAAGTAGACGCTTCCGGGCTGGAGGCTAAGGATGTATACCTGGAAGCCAGTGGTGCCAGCAATGTAAAGGTGTTTGCCAAAAACAAGTTGAGCGTGAATGCCTCAGGCGCTACGAAAGTGGCCTACAAAGGCGACCCAAGTGTATCGTCAAATGTGTCGGCGGCAGCCAAAATTTCTAAAATGTAAGAGAATACACTGCACATAAGAAAAGGGCAGCCCGCTGGGTTGCCCTTTTCTTATGTGCTAACTTTTTATACCTACTGGCGCACCGGCACCGGCAGCACTGGCAGACTGGTATGTCCCAGTTCGTCAGTAGCCTGTACGGCAAAGAAATAATTGTCTTTCGAGTAAGGCAGTGTCACTTTCGTGTCTTTCACAAAGAACTTCTTGTTCCAGGTTTGGCTGCTTGTTTCACGCATCAGGATGTAGTAGCCTGCTGGTTTTTTACCTTTAGGAGGGGCATCCCATTTCAGGTCGGTTTTGTTAGTGAGGTTGGCGGTGAGCACGCCTATTTTCTCCGGAGCATGCGGTGCTCTGCCCAGGTTTGCCATCGTCGCCAGGTTCACAGCCGTGTTCTTGCGCAAGTACTCGAAGTCCATAAACTCTGTCAGGTCGCCGTACTGCTTGCCGTTCTCTTTGCGCACGTCTTGATGCTGGTGATCGAAGTCCTCGTTCATCTCGCTCATGCGCACAGCCGCATAGCCCTGCTGATTGAATGGCGTATGATCACCACCGCGCAGAAAACGGTCCGGGCGGTAGCCGAGCACCACCTCAATCTGGTCAACATAGGCCTCGCCAGTCATTTTCATGTAGCGGGCCAGGTTGCGGCTTGGGCCATCGTTTTCAGAACCCAAGGTACGGCGTAGACGGGCCTGCTCTTCTGTTTCGTTGGAAGGAGTGGCTTCGCTGAAAACACGCACGCGGGTGTTGTCGTGGATGCCCATTTCAGAGGAGTAAGAGTTGCCCACAATGTCGTTGTTGAGAACAGCTACCAGGTTCCAGCCCTCTTTCTTCACGCGCTCCGCCATGTGGCGGGAGCCGTACAAGCCCTGCTCTTCGCCCTGAAAAGCCACAAACACCAGGGTAGCCGGGAACTGGCGCGAAGCCATCACACGGGCCATCTCCATCACAATGGCTACACCAGAGGCATCGTCGTTAGCACCGGGCGCTTTACTTTTGGAGTCCATCACGTCGGTAGCGCGGGAGTCAAGGTGGCCGGCTACAATGATCACGCGATCATCATTCGGGTCAGCACCTTTAAGCGTAGCGACTACGTTGGCCATCTCCACATCCTGCGGTATGCGGCGGCCATCGCTCTTTACGGTATAGCGATCCATGTCCACGATCATGCGGCCGTTAGAGGCTTTGGCGTATTTCTCAAATTCTGACTTCACCCACTCGCGGGCAGCACCTATACCTCTTTTCTTGTCAGTGGTTGAGCTCAGAGAGTGCCGAGTCTCAAACGAAACCATTTTATCGACCAGTGCCCGCAGGTTGTCTGCCGACACTTCATTGACCATTTTTTTGATTTCTTCGTCGTGGGTAGCTGGGGCCTGTGCTGCTACGGTTTGGCTAAGGTATAGCCCAGCCAGCAGGCAAAGCGCGAGCAGTCGGGTGAACTTTGTTCTGTAAGTCATTGGTGTTAGGTGAGGGTGATTAAGTGCTTAGTAGTTTAGATTCTAAATATAAGCAGCTTCAGGAAAGAATGAAAAGAAAGGCTGAGCCAAAGTATAGGCAAGCGCAGGTATAACAGAGAAATCCAGGCTGAGATGTAAACTCCGAGACATTAAGGTATATAGTTCAGCTGACAGCGCTCGCCCTCGAGTTTGTAGAGTTCTGCCTCAACGGCAATGCCATGTTTGGCCTCGGTAAGTTCTGTTTGGTAGCGCTGCGCCAGTTCACGACGCTTGATGGCTTCCAGAAAACGCCGGGCATCCTCTCGGCTTTCCAGCGTGAGGCCCGGCACCTGCGTCGGTTTGTCATCGTCGCCTTTGGCTACCATGGTAAAGTATGAGGTGTTGGTATGTTTAACTATACCTGTTTTCACGTTCTCGGCGATCACTTTTATACCTACCATCAGCGACGTATTGCCCACATAATTCACCGAAGCCAGCAGCGATACCAGTTCTCCCACCTCCACGGGCTGCAGAAAATGTACTCCATCTACTGTTACAGTCACACAATAATTGCCGGCGTGCTTGGCGGAGCAGGCATAGGCCACTTTGTCCATGAGCGAGAGTAAAATGCCACCGTGTATCTTGCCGCCGAAGTTGGCGTAGCTCGGAATCATGAGTTCGGTGAGGGTGGTGCGGGAATAGGAGACAGGTCGGAATGCAGGTATAGCCATGTTCTGTTTATCGATTATGGCAAGGTATACGGGTCCGGCAAAAGCGGGGGTACGCTACTGCTGCAAATAAGGAGCTACTTCGGAGAGCTTAAAAGAAACAGAAGCACCGTCTATCGACAGGCATGCTTCAGGCAGGCCAAGCGAGGCATGAAAAACGAGCTGATCATCTTCGAAGCCAATACTCAGCTCATCGAAACCAAACGCAGGTATAGACTCCACCATAGCAAAGCAGTCACTAAAGTCAGGGTCGTCTGAAAAGAGATGGTACTCCGCCTGAATCCGTTGGTTGACTTGCCGAAGCAAATCGTCTCGTTTTTCGTTGAACAGGAGTTCGTTTTTGATCGGCACAGATTCCTCATTTTCCAACTTGTACAGGGCGTACTCCCAGCTGTAGCGGCCTTTGTAATCGGGCATGCCGGTAGCCACCGATCTATAATTTTGGTAAGTGCAGGTTCTGACAATGATCGGATCTTCGGAGCCCGGGTTGTCTTCGTCTTTTTCCTCGCACGCAGTGGACGTGCTGTCAGTTGCTGTCTGTTCTTCAGGCTCAGAGGAAACTTCCGTAATGGGAGCATCCGTTATTGTTTCTTCTGCAGACTCAATCGTAACGCCGTCAGCTTCTGTCAGGCTTCGTTTACTTTGCTCAC
Source organism: Pontibacter sp. HSC-14F20 (assembly GCF_019599265.1). Lineage (GTDB taxonomy): Bacteria > Bacteroidota > Bacteroidia > Cytophagales > Hymenobacteraceae > Pontibacter. The sequence goes on from NZ_JAHZTC010000009.1 coordinate 97,601, forward strand.
AACCAAAGCTCATGCTCAAAAACAGCACCGGTGGGATTAAAAACGCAAGGTTTCTCATAAAAAAGCAGCAGGTATAGCGCCTACAAAAATACTACTTCTTTCACCACTTCGTCGCCCATAGCGCGGTTGAGCAGTTCTACCACTTTGCTTTTCGACATGTTGAGCTCGTGCTTGAGGGGGGCAGAGGTGAGGCGCACAAACAGTTTTTGGTCCCGGAAGTAAAGCTCCTTCGTTTTCATGGCAATGGGCTTGCCCATGATTTCCTCCCAGCGCTGCACCAGGTTCACCTCATTGAGCTTGCCCTGTAGCCGGTAGGCCTTCAGCAACCCTTTGATGCTATCGCCGATGGTCTGCACGTCAGCCTTTCGCTTCGCAATCTCCTCTTTCTTCTTGTAGTAGCGCACGGGGGGTGGTTTTTGAATGAGTGGTTGAGTGATTTGGTGGTGTGAAGTTACTGAAATTGTGGTGATGGTGGGTAGCAGGTATAGACAAAAGTATGGCTAAATCATTAAGGATATACACGCTATAAACTACTCACATTGAATTGAAGATTCCTTGATACTCAACAGGGTAAATTATTTCATAATCCCATTCTTCCTCAGATATCATAATCCTCTTTGTTACTAATACGTGGTCAATAAGCTCTTCTTCCTTTAATATTTCTAACACTAGTTCGGTAGCTTTATCCCAATCATTAACATGGAACAGCATATTTGCGCCTACACCAAGATCACCTGCCACCCATTCGCCCAGCATTTCATTTCTTAAGCTTTTATCGATTTTGTCCTCAATTTGGTATCTTAAATTTAAGAACTTAAAAACATCAATATTGTCCATTGCAGTATCAGGCACGATCTGCACAAACAAAACACTTTGACTATCCGCTGCCTTTGCTGATAATCCTTGGCTAATGAAATAAGTAGTTAATGAATCAACAGTGGTGTAAGTATAAGCTAATCTTCTTGATGAGTTAATTACCTGATTAGTATGATAATGCTCTCCACGAAATACTTTGCCGCTTTGTAAGATTAATTCAGATTTACTTGACAGGAGCCTTTCAAAGAAGATAGTGTCATTATCAATTTTATAAAATGTGTTAACAATTTTGCTGTCGTTGTTCTTAAAATCTGCTAGCAGCTTATCCTTTGGTTTATAGGTGCAGCTAGATAAAAGAGCTAATGCAAGGATTATCGATATATGCCTTATCATGTAAAAAGATTTAACAAGGAACTCTCCAATTAAGCAATCACCTTTACTGTACCCTCCTTCACCTCAAACCTACGAATCTGTTCCGACAGGTTCTCCAGTATTTTATCTGTCCGACCCAGGTGCGTATCTGTCAAAAATATCTGGCCGAAGGTATGGGCTGCGACCATTTGCATGAGCTTAGTGATTCGCTTCTCGTCGAGGCGGTCGAAGATGTCGTCGAGGAGGAGGAGGGGCTTGTGGTGCTGTCGCTCGTCCATTACTTCAAAGTGCGCCAACTTCAGGGCAATCACATAACTTTTCTGCTGGCCCTGCGAGCCAAAGCTTTTCACCGGGTTGCCATCCATCAGGAAAACGAAGTCGTCTTTATGTGTGCCTACAGTGGTACGCTGCAAGGTGCGGTCCTTCTGCTCGGCTTGTTCCAGCAAAGTGGCAAAGTCGGCGCCGGGCAGTTGGCTTTTGTAAGTCAGGGTTACGGTTTCGCTGCTGTCAGAGATGTGGCGGTAGTGCTTCTGGAAAACCGGCTCAAACGTCTCCAGAAAAGCCATACGCTCCTGCGCCAGCTGTTCGCCAAGCGGCACCAGTTGCTCGTTGAGGATGTGCAGGTAGTCGCGGTCGTAGTAGCGGCGCTCGGCAAACTGCTTGAGCAAAGAGTTGCGCTGCTTGAGGATGTAGTTGTACTGAATCAACTGCTCCAGGTAGGTATGGTTGAGCTGCGAGATCAGGCTGTCGAAGTATTTGCGACGTTCCTCGCTACCTTCCCGGATCAGGTCAGTGTCGTAGGGCGAGATCAATACCACCGGAAAGCGGCCAATGTGGTCACTCATTTTCTCATAAGCCACCTTATTGTGAAGCACCGTTTTCTTCTGGCCCTGCTTCAGGCTGCAGGTCACAGTGTGCTTCTCTTCCTCTATCTTAAAGCGGCCTTTCACCATAAAATACTCCTCGCCCTGCTTAATGTTGAGGGCATCGGAGCTGTTGAAAGCGCTGCGCGTCATGGAGAGGTAATGGATGGCATCGAGCAGGTTGGTCTTGCCGCTGCCGTTGTCGCCGATAAAGCAGTTTATGTGCGGCGAGAAACTAATGTTAGCTTCGTCGTAGTTCTTGAAAAACAGCAGACTTAGATTTTCGAGGAGCATTAGTTTCTTCTTTGATTTCTTTTTCCTTAATTTCGCATGCTAAAACCCGACAGTAAGCTGATTTGCCGCTAATTGAGGCCCGAATTTCGCTAAAAATGCTGTACGGACAACAATAACGATACATAAATACCCATGGCTGATACGAAAGAAAAAGCAAAAGCAAAGTCGCAGAAAGCAAAGGTACAGGCTGAACCAACATTTTCAAAAGAGACTTACATGTGGTGGTACGAGTCCATGAAACTCATGCGCCGCTTCGAAGAAAAAACGGGCCAGCTGTATGGCCAGCAGAAAATCAAAGGCTTTTGCCACCTCTACATTGGCCAGGAAGCCTGTGTGGCTGGCGCCGTAACAGCCCTCAACAAAGATGACAAGTGGATTACCGCATACCGCGACCACGCGCATCCATTGGCGCTGGGCACCTCTCCGGGTGCTATTATGGCCGAAATGTACGCCAAAATAACCGGTTGCTCTAAAGGCAAAGGCGGCTCCATGCACATGTTCGACAAAGAAGTTAACTTCATGGGCGGCCACGGCATTGTGGGCGGTCAGGTGCCGCTGGGCGCAGGTATAGCCTTTGCCGAGAAGTATAACAAAACCGGCAACGTGTGCATCTGCTACATGGGCGATGGTGCCGTGCGCCAAGGCGCATTCCACGAGGCCCTGAACATGGCCATGACCTGGAAACTGCCTGTTATTTTCGTGATCGAGAACAACGGCTACGCGATGGGTACATCAGTAACACGTACCTCTAACGTGAATGACCTGTACAAACTGGGCCATGCATACGAAATGCCATCGGAGCCGGTAGAGGCCATGAGCGTAGAAAATGTGCACAATGCCGTAGCGAAAGCTGCTGAGCGTGCCCGTGCCGGCGAAGGACCTACTCTGCTCGAGTTCAAGACCTACCGCTACAAAGGCCACTCCATGTCTGACCCTGCCAAGTACAGAACCAAAGAAGAATTGGAAGACTACAAAGGTCGCGACTCAATAGAATCTGTAAAGGCGACTATTCTGAAAAACGGATGGGCAACTGAAGAGGAACTGGAGGAAATCGACGAGAAGCAAAAGCAGATTGTAGCTGAGGCAGTGAAGTTTGCCGAGGATTCGCCATTCCCGGATCCGTCGGAGCTTTACACCGACATCTACGTGGAGGCGGACTATCCATACATAATGGACTAAATTTTAAATAATTAAGGATTAGGAATTAAAAAACATAAATTTGATGTTCTGGTCTTATGAGATTTGGAACGAATCGCTTTTAATTTCTATTTTTGAGTTCTTATTTCAATTAAACTAATGGCAAAAGAGACAGTAAAGAAGCACAGCGAGTTTGAGGAGCTGGTAGAGAGTCCGGAGGTGTTGGCTGAACGCCTGGCGCATTCGGAGGACTTTGTGAAGAAAAACAAGACCAAGCTGCTCGGTGTGTTTGCCGCAATTGCCGCTATCATCGTTGCAGGTTTCCTGTATTACAACCACCGCACTACCCAGAACCAGGAGGCTCACGAGGCCATGTTCCAGGCAGTTTACTACTTCGAAGCCGATTCGCTTAACAAAGCTCTGAACGGCGACGGTCAGTACGATGGTCTGTTGAAGATCTCTGATGAGTATAGCGGAACAGAAGCCGGCAACCTGGCCAAATTCTATGCTGGTGTTGCTTTACTGAAGCAGGGAAGCTTTGCCGAAGCACAGTCCCACCTCGAAGGTTTTAAGTCAGATGACTACCTGATGCAGGCACGTGCTTACAGCCTGACAGGCGATGCACTTTCGGAGCAGGGCAAGTACAAGGAGGCCGCTGATATGTATAACAAAGCGGCTAACCACAACAGCAACCCTTACTTCTCGCCACAGTACCTGATGAAAGCTGCCGTAGCTTACGAAGCTGCCAACGACTTCCAGGCTGCTGCCAACACGTACGACAAGATCATCAAAGACTTTGTGACGTCGGCTGAAGTAACAGAAGCCAAAAAATTTAAGGCTCGTGCTGAAGCAATGTCCGGCGCAGCTGCTAACTAAGATCCGATAGGCGAACGCCTGGATATAAAAGCGCTTTTGTCTTTCCGGCAGAAGCGCTTCTTTTTTTGAGCTGGCGGGACTGGCTCCCAAGGGCTATACCTGTACGGGAGGTTTACATTCCTATACCTGTGAGCTCAACCATTAACCATTTAACCATCAACAATTAATCACATGGCTACTTCACTCAAAAACCTGAATGACTATAAGAAGGAAGGCTTCGGCGATATATCAGAAAAGAAATTCGGCATTGTAGTGGCCGACTGGCATAGCGAAATCACGGATGTGCTATGTGCTGGTGCCATCGATACTTTGTTGCAGCACGGTGCTAAAAAGGAGAACATTTTCAGGAATACCGTGCCCGGGAGCTTCGAGCTAACATTGGGCGCACAGTTCCTGGCCCTGCAGGAAGAAATCGACGCGGTAATTTGTATCGGAGTAGTGATCAAAGGCGACACTAAACATGATGACTATATCAACCATGCGGTCGCCAATGGGCTTACCAATGTGTCGCTCAAGTTTAACAAGCCTGTAGCATTTGGCCTGGTTACTACCAATAACCTGGAGCAGGCACTGGACAGAGCAGGCGGCAAGCACGGCAACAAAGGAGTAGAAGCAGCCGCTGCTGTTATTCATATGCTAAGCTTCTAGGCCTAAGCAGGTATACAGGTATAACACAAAGGCCCTTGCCGTAATTGGCAGGGGCCTTTGTTGTTTATCCAGGTTACTAAGGTATAGGCAAACTTAAAAGTTATACCCTATGGCTATACCTGGCCGGAAAGAAAAGCCGCCTCCCAGAAGCATATCACCGATTATACCTGTATCAAAGTCTTCTTCTGTTCCGGCATTCACCTTCAGGTTACCGCCATTGTACCCGGCGCCCATAAATACATCGAGGGTGAGGCCACTGTTGAATATCCACTGGTTACCAATGGCCACACCAGCTCCCACCGGTTTGTAAGTGGCGCTATAATCGCGGCCTTCTTCGTCCTTTTTCTCTGCTGTCAGTTTAAAACTCCTGATACGGCCATAGCCTGCCACATAAGGTCCCATAGGCGCTACTTTGTTTTCAGAAAAATAATACCGCACCTCAGGAGTAAAGCCATAACCTCTGAATTTGACATTAGAAATAGAAACGCCGGTTAGGGAAGCACCAAGCTGTGCACTCAGGTTATCGGTGATGGCATACTCTAGAAAACCGGATCCTGTAAGGGCAAAGGCACTCAGAGGATTTACCTTGATAACGGCCCGTTTTGGCTGTTGTGCCTGAGCATGAGCTTGTTGAGTAGGTATAAAAAAAAGTGCCGCAGCGGCAAAGGCGAGTATGATGCTGTTTTTCATATATTGAAGTGCGTATTACAAAATTAAAATAGCCTGGTTGTAGCTCATAGCAAGTTCCATTCCAGTCTTGCAGCGTACCGAACAAAATAGCGGAAAGACAAATTTAAAATTAAAATAAAGAGGGCAGGTAGCAAATTATAGATATAACTTCTATTTTTGCACGAAATTTAGCTTAAATAATAACCTGAACATCAGAGTGGTTCGGTTTTTGGGTTTACCATTTGAGCTTTAAACTAAATCTACCCCGCTGCTGTTAATAGGCACAAGAGCAATGCTCCAAACAGGGGAAGGTTTTTTTAGCTTGCGAGACAAAAAAACTATAACCTAGTTCTAAGATAGTATAATGAATACAAACGAAGAGAAACAGCGGTATTCCAGAGAGGAATTGGCAGAGTTTGAAGCAATCATTCAGGAGAAACTGACCAATGCGCGTAAGGAAGTGTCTTTTATCAAGGAAACCCTGAGCCGTAAAAATGACTCGGGTACGGATAACACAGCTTCTCCTACCAAAGTGTTGGAAGACGGAGCAGACACAGCAGAGAAAGAAAGTCTGAACCAGCTGGCGTCGCGTCAGATGAAGTTTATCCAGCAGCTGGAAAATGCGCTTATCCGCATCAAAAACGGCACTTACGGTGTGTGTATCGTTACAGGCAAATTGATCCCGAAAGAGAGACTGCGCGCCGTGCCACATACCCAGCATACCATCGAAGCCAAGCTTCAGCGTAAAGACTAGTAAATTTATACTTTGAATATACTGCAGAACCATATTCAGGCACTGGTTTTTTGTGCCCAATCGCCCATAAGCATCGAAGAGATACAGCGCTGCCTCACGGAGTCGCTGCAGATGGAGGTGCTGGTAAGTGATGTGCTGGAAGCTATTGAGAGTATCAATCAGCAACTGGCGGAGTCAGGTTTTGCCTTTCAGATATACGCTATCGGGGGCGGGTACCAGTTCCTGACCAAGCCGGAGTACCAGGAAACAGTCAGCACTTACTTGAAGCACAAATCAAAAAAGAAATTGTCAGCGTCTTCTCTGGAGACGCTGGCAATTATTGCCTACAAACAGCCGATCACCCGCTCGGCCGTAGAGCAGATTCGTGGCGTGGGCTGCGACTATGCCATTCACAAACTACTAGAGAAAGAACTTATCGAGATCAAGGGTAAAGCCGAAACCATTGGGAGACCCGTACTGTACGGCACGTCTCAAAAGTTCATGGATTACTTCGGTATTAACCACATCAAAGACCTTCCACAGCTAAAGGATTTCGCCTCAGAAGAGAACATGATCGGCGAAATAGCCGATTAGCGAACCCCCATCATTCATTAGAGTATACTATTCTTATATATACTGCACACAGAGGTACAGTAGCGATACTGCATCATTAATTATTAGACAATGGCAACAGAAAACGAAAGACCATCCCGCAACGACGGCGAAGGCAGAAGATCGTCTGACAGAAACGAGTCAGGCAGGCCGTATAATGACCGCGGCGAAAAGAAAATCTTTAACAGAAGAGATAAAGGCGAAGGAAGAGATGGCGGAGAGCGCCGCTCTTACGGAAACGATAGAAGAGAAGACCGCGGAGACCGCAAACCATACGGCGACCGTCGCGAAGGTGGTGAGCGTCGCAGCTTCGGAGGTGACAGAGAGCGCCGCGAGGGCGGTGAAAGAAAATCTTACGGAGATCGCAAAGAAGGCGGAGAAAGACGCTCTTTTGGCGGCGATCGTGAGCGCAAGCCTTATGGCGACAGAAGAGAGGGTGGCGAACGTCGCTCTTTTGGAGGAGACCGTGAGCGTAAACCCTATGGTGATCGCAACGAAGGTGGCGAACGCAGATCATATGGCGATCGTCGTGAAGGCGGTGAACGTCGCTTTGACGCTGAGCGTGGCGAAAGAAAATCCTTTGGCCGCGATAACAGAGAAGAAGGTGGTGAGCGCCGTTCGTTCGATGAAAACCGTGAAGAAAGAGGCGAACGCCGCTCTTTTGGCAATGATCGTCGTGAAGGCGGAGAAAGACGTTCATTTGGTGGCGATAGAGAACGCAAACCTTATGGCGATCGTCGCGAAGGCGGTGACAGAGAGCGTAAATCATACGGCGACCGTAAGCCATACGGCGACAGAAGAGAGGGCGGTGAAGGCCTTTCTTTTGGAGGGGATCGTGAGCGCAAATCCTACGGCGACCGCAGAGAAGGTGGTGAAAGAGAAGAGCGCGGCGAGCGTCGCAGCTTCGGAGGCAACCGTCGTGAAGGAGATGACCGTGGTGAGAGACGTTCTTTCGGAGGAGACCGCAAAGAAGGTGGCGAGCGCCGCAGCTTTGGTGATCGACGCGAAGGAGGCGAACGCAGATCATTTGACCGCAAAGACAAGTTTAGCAAAGGCGGTGAGGAGCGTCGTGGCCGTAGCTTCGACCGCAGCTCTGATTCAGAGCATAATCCTGAGACGCCAAACTATGACCTGCGCCGCTACAAAGACAATCCGCGTATCAAGAAAACGAACCGCAAGGGCGAAGACGAGGACGGAAGTATCCGTCTGAACCGTTACATCGCCAATGCCGGGGTATGTTCACGTCGTGAGGCGGATGAGCTGATTCTGTCTGGCGAGATCAAAGTAAATGGCGAAGCAGTTACCGAAATGGGCTTCAAGGTACAGCCTTCTGATACCGTGACATACGGCAAGAAAGTGTTGAGCCGCGAGAAGATGGTATACGTGCTGCTCAATAAACCGAAAGACTTTATCACGACGACAGAAGATCCGGAAGGTCGCAAGACCGTGATGAGCCTCGTGGAGAAATCCTCAAAAGAGCGCATCTTCCCGGTAGGCCGCTTGGACCGCAATACCACTGGTCTATTGTTGTTCACCAACGACGGCGAACTGGCCCAGAAACTGACGCACCCGTCTAACGAAATCAAAAAAATCTACCAGGTAGAGCTTGACAAGCCAATTACCAAAGACGATTTCCAGAAAGTAGTGGAAGGCGTGGAGTTGGAAGACGGCAAAGCGATGGTAGACGATGTGGCGATGCTGGGTGACTCCAAAAAATTCCTCGGACTGGAAATCCATATCGGTCGTAACCGCATTGTGCGTCGTATTTTCGAGCACCTGGGTTATGAAGTGGTAAGCCTGGACCGCGTGCAATATGCTGGACTTATCAAGAAGGATCTGCCACGCAGCGAATGGCGTTACCTCACCGAAAAAGAAGTGATTCGTCTGAAATACTTTATGTAAGCATATGCGCAGCATCGCCATTGACTTAGGTAATACAGGAGGCAAATACGGCATGTTTGAAGAGGATGCTCTTGTCTCGCAGGGCAATTTCAAAGAGCAGGAAGGGCTGCCGCAGGAGTTAGCATCCCAGACTTTCGATAACGCCATTATTGCCTCCGTAAGTGGGGGTGCTGTAGAACAAATAAAAGCAGGGCTGTCAGTGTCCGGAAGCATCATAGAGCTTTCGGCGCAGACAGCCCTGCCTGTTTCTAATGATTATAAGACTCCCGCAACACTAGGTGCCGACCGCATTGCAGCGGCCGTGGCAGCCCACTATTTCTTCCCGGGGCGCAATTGCCTTATAATTGATGCAGGCACAGCCATCACGTATGACTTTATTGATGCGCAAGGTCATTACCAGGGTGGAGGTATAGCGCCTGGCATCCAAATGAAATTTAAAGCGCTGCATAATTTTACAGGCCGCCTTCCGTTAGTACAAGGAATCCACGAAAATTTTCCTTTGATCGGGCAGACCACCCAGGAGTCGCTGGAGAGCGGCGTGCTGGGCGGTACAGTGGCAGAAGTAGAAGGTATAATCAGCGCGTATCGCCAAAAATCAGACAAACTGGTGGTTATACTTTGTGGTGGAGACGCAGGATTTTTTGAAAGTACCGTAAAACACCCCATCTTTGTAATTCCTGAACTGGTCCTGATTGGGCTTCAAAGAATATTAAGACATAATGTATAAAACGCTCCGTTTACTTATTTGCGCATCCGTACTGTGCCTGGCGCAGGGCGTGCAGGCGCAAAGCATCGGTAACTCGCCTTATTCCCGCTACGGATTAGGAGAACTCAACACAAACTTAGGCAATTTGCGAACAGCGGCTATGGGTGATGTGGGCGTAAGCACCGGAAACAGCTTCCACTCCAATACCGCTAATCCGGCACTTCTATACTATAATAGCATCACGGTATTTGATATAGGTATAGCAGGCAGGTATAAAACTCTGAAAAACGCCACCCAGTCGCAGCGCGACGGTGATGCCAACCTGACTTACATGACCTTGGGAGTACCTATAACCAAGCGCTGGAGCTCTGCTGTTAGCTTAAGGCCGTATAGCTCAGTTGAATATAACATCGTTAACATGGGTTCTTTGCCTAACAGGCAGGAAGCTGTGGTGATCAGCGAATACAGTGGCGAAGGCGGCATCTCGGAGCTCTATTTTGGGCACGGGGTAAGAATCGCTGACGGCCTGACAATTGGCGCTAGTGCCTCATACCTGTTTGGCACTATTTCGCAGGAGTCTTCTTCTATTGTAGCGGATACATCGATCAGCAATGCTTCGCTGGAGCGAGTGGCTTACGTAGAGCGTACCCGTTACTCCGATTTTATTTTCAGAGGTGGAGCCAATTACCGCAAAAAAATAGCTGATAAAGCATTTGTAAGTGCAGGGGCAGTTTATACCCTGGGCACCGACCTGAATGCGAAGCGCAGTTCCGCTTACGAGCGCCGCGACCTTGGTGATGCCCTCAAAGGAACACCGATGCTGCCAGACAGTGTGGAATCTTCTGTAAATGTTCCTCCAAGCCTGAGCGCCTCCATCAGCTACGACAATGGGTCTAACCTGACGATCGGTACAGAGTTCATGACACAAGACTGGTCGGACTACCGAAACCTGAATGGTGAGCAGCAGATGGGCAAAAGCTATAAAATTGGTTTTGGTGCCGAGTATACGCCTAACCCAACAGCCATCGACAGCTACTTTAAGCGCATTACATACCGTGGTGGCCTTCGCTACGGACAGAGTCCGTACATCGTTAACGGCGAAAATATCAAAGATATGGCCGTAACAGGTGGTGTCACTTTGCCATTAGGCCGCGGCAGTTACTTTGAACCACCCTTTCAGCTGAATGTGATGATGGGCTATGGCAAAAGGGGCACAACTGACAATGGACTGATTGCCGAAAACTACTTTCAGTTCGGAGCAGGCGTGACCATCAACAGCCGCTGGTTTGTAAAACGCAGAATAGAATAAACTATTCCGACTTTAAAAGCATTATTAAAACAGGCCGTTCTGACGACGGTCTTTTTTAATTTTTAGTATCTTCACTTTTGAATAAGTATAAAAGCATGCCGAGATCTATTTTTTCAGTGCTGATCGTCTTGTTTGCCTTACTGGCAACAGGTTGCGGAACAGACCTGAAAGACCCGGACCAGGAGAAAAAATACGAAGGCCCGTTTCGGGAGACAGCCAATGTGCTGACACTTTACAGCGACTCAGCCAAAGTGATGGTGAGGCTGCAGACTCCGATGCAGGAAGATTATGAAAACGGTGATGTAGTGTTCCCGGATGGCATTGACGTAGAATTTCTGGAAGAAGGGGAGAAGGTGACATCGACGCTGCGGGCCAACTACGGGAAGCAGGAACGAAACAAAGACCTATACCTGGTGCGGGGCAACGTGATCGTGCACAACCTGCAGAAGCAGGAAAAGCTTGAGACAGAAGAGCTTTACTGGAACAAAGCCAAAGCCCAGATCTACACCGACAAGTTTGTGAAGATAACGACGCCTGAGGAAATCCTGATGGGGCACGGCCTGGAAGCAAACCAGGACTTTAGTAATTATAGAATCAAAAAAGTAACGGGCGTATTCAGCCTGAAAGAATAATGAACCAAAAACGGGTTAATACTATTTTACTGGCGTTGGCTTTTGTAGCCATGGTAATTGGTGTGCACAAAAGCATTCAGGAGTCTGACATAGCAGGCAATTACTGGATTTACATGATCGGCTTTATGCTCTATATCGTGTACCATTACCGCAAGAAGAAACAGACCGAGTAGTCTCATCTTATGATAGACCCCGACCAGATACTGTTGCTGTTTATTGCGCTGTTGGCCTGTGCATTCTTCTCAGGTATGGAGATCGCTTTTATGGCAGCGAATAAACTGCAGATAGAGCTCGACGAGAAAAACAACGTTCTTTCAGGGCGCATACTGACGCACTTGCTGCAACACCCTGCCCGCCTGATGGGCACGACTCTGATCGGCTACGTTCTCTCGCTGGTGCTGTACGGCTTTGTGATAGCAGGTATCATCTATACCTTGCTTCAGGCCTTCCTGCCGGCGTCTTTGCAACTAGCACCGCTTATTCTGGTACTGCAGGTATTGGTGGCTTCGGTCTTTGTGCTGCTCACTGCCGAGTTTCTTCCCCGCAGCCTCTTTGCCATTAACCCCAACCGCATGCTGGACCTGCTGGCTATACCTATGCTGGTGCTGCACTACCTCCTATACCCTGTTGTGATCGTGCTGATGGGGATAAGCAAGTGGATTGCCGAACGCATCCTCAAGATCGAATTTTCAGAAGAGTACCCGGTGTTTGGAGCGACAGACCTGAACACCTACATCAAAAACAGACTGTACCACCCGGTAGAGGAGGGCGCCCCGGAAGTAGACCAGGAGATATTTCATAATGCAATGGATTTTAAAACAGTGCGTGTGAAAGAATGCATGGTGCCCCGCACGGAAGTAGAAGCTGTGGAGGTAAACGAGCCAATAGAGCTGTTGCGCGACACCTTTATCAAAACAGGGCATTCCAAGATACTGGTATACGAGGACTCCATAGACAACATCATCGGGTACTGTCACCAGCTGGCCATGTTTCAGCAGCCAAGCCAGATCCGCGACATTCTTTCGCCGGTAAGCCTGGTACCGGAGAGCATGCTGGCCAGCGAGTTGTTTTTGCGTTTCGGCACAGAGCATCGCACTGTGGCCGTGGTGGTAGACGAGTTTGGCGGCACGTCAGGTATAGTAACCGTGGAGGACGTGATTGAGGAGATTGTGGGGGAAATACAGGATGAATATGACTACGAGGCTCTGCTCGAGCAAGTATTCCCGGCCAAGCACCTATACCTGCTAAGTGCCCGCCACGAAATCGACTACCTCAACGATAAATACGAGCTCAGCCTGCCTGAAGGGGATTATGAGACGCTGGGCGGACTTATCTTTTCGGTGCTGGGCGAAATACCAAAACCGGGCGATGTGGTGGAACTGCGACCTTTTACCATTACCATCCTGTCCATGGATGACAACCGCATCAACGCTGTGAAGCTCTTCAAAGACCCAGACTTACAGGCAGATGGCGTATTTTAAACAGATACGCACAAAATTTTGAATTTTTGCACGATTAACCTTATTTTGCACATCCTTTATCATTCGTATAACACATGGCATTAATTAACAAGATTAGAGAAAAGTCGGGTTGGGCTGTTGGCGCTATCGCCATTGGACTTGGCGTATTTGTAGTAGGCGGCGACCTATTAGGGCCAAACTCCAGACTTTTGGGGAACGATGCGACTACCGTAGGCGAAATAGCCGGTGAGGAAATTGACTACCAGCGTTTCGACATGGTGTTCCAGCAGATCAAAGCCCAGTACGAAGGACAGGTGCAGCGTTCTGCCACCGAGGGCGAAATGGCCATGATGCGTGAGCAAGCCTGGAACCAGCTAATCTTCCAGATTGCCTTGCAGAAGGAGTACGACCGCCTGGGCATCGAGGTGTCAGAAGAAGAACTGGCCGACATGGTGCAGGGTAACAACATTCACCCTTCAGTGCGCCAGGCATTCACCAATCCACAGACAGGTGAGTTTGAGCGCAACCAGGTTGTTCAGTACCTGCAGAGCCTGGACCAGACCGGTGGCCGTCCGATGTGGGTTAACTTTGAGCAGAGCATTCTCAACGACCGCATCCAGACCAAGTATAGCAACCTGCTGACCAAGTCGGAGTACGTAACATCAGCTGAAGCGAAGAAGCACTTCGAGGCACAAAACACGATCGCCAACATGAAAGTGTTGTATATCCCTTACTTCTCGATCGCTGATTCTGCTGTGAGTGTAACCGATGCGCAGTTGAAAGACTACTATAACCGCAACAAAGAGCTTTATAAAGTTGAAGACGGCCGTACGCTGGAGTATGTGACCATCCCGGTTGCAGCTTCTACCGAAGACATGAACTACTTCCAGGAAGAGTTGAAAGACCTGACTGAGCAGTTCGCGGCATCGGCCAACGACTCTGCTTTTGTGAACACGCACTCAGACCTGCCATACGACGGCACATACCTGCACACAGCAGAATTGCCTGAGAAACTACACGAAATCGCGCCGCTGGAAGAAGGCAAGGTATACGGTCCTTACAACCAGGGCGATACTTATGCGATGTACAAGATCATGGACATCAGAGACGGCAGCACAAACACTGCCCGTGCCAGCCACATCCTGATCAAGCCAGAGAATGACTCGCCTGAGGCGAAGCAGGCTGCCCTTGCCAAAGCAAAAGACATTCATACGCAGATCAAAAATGGCGCTGATTTCGGGGCAATGGCTGCACAGCACGGTTCTGACGGTACTGCCGCAGTAGGTGGCGACCTAGGTTACTTTACAGAAGGCCGCATGGTACCAGCTTTCGAGAAGGCTGTATTCGGCGCAACTGCCGAAGGCTTGTTGCCAGCTCCTGTTGAAACAGAGTATGGCTACCACATCATCAAAATAACGGCTCCTAAGTCGAAGCGTACTTATAAAGTAGCGGCCGTGCAGCGCTCATTGGATGCAAGCGATGCCACCCGCGATCAGGCCTATGCAATGGCTGATGAGCTGGCCGGCACAAGCGGTTCAAGCAACGAGTTCAGAGAGAACGTGAAGAAAAACGAAGCACTTTCTATTGAAGAAGCGCCAAGCATAGGTAAGAATAACGTGCTTGTAGGAAACCTGAGCAATGCCAGAGAACTGGTGCGCTGGGCATATTCTAAAGACACATCCGTAGGTGATGTATCGCCTGTGTTCGAAATCAACGACCAGTATGTAATCGCAACCCTGACCGGCCAGCGTGAGAAAGGCTACGCCAGGTTGGAAGACGTGAAAGAAGAACTGACTGCCGCCGTTCGTAACGAGCTGAAAGCACAACAGATCATGGACAAGCTGAAAGGCGCTACCGGTTCACTTGACCAGATTGCGGCTAACTACGGTCCGGATGCAATTGTGAGAGATGCAGAGGAAGTATCGCTTGCTTCTGGTGCTATACCTGGCCTGGGCCTGGAACCAGTGGCTATCGGCAAAGCGTTTGGCCTGAAGCCAGGCAGCCGTACTGCTCCTATCGAAGGACAGGGTGGTGTGGTGATCGCAGAGCTTGTTAACCTGACTAATGCACCGGATGCGCAAGACCTTTCAGGCGTGAAGGCGCAGCTGGTAAATACCCGCACTTCACGTGTAGAAACCAATGCGTTCGAAGCGATCAAAGAGAAAGCTGATATCAAAGACAACCGCGTAAGGTTCTTCTAAGAACTGCACGACAGGTATAAGCAAAGGGCTGCTCCGATAGGAGCAGCCCTTTGCTGTTTATGGCTAAACCGAAATTATTGGCTATCTTCATTTTCGGGAGAGAAGATCATATCAAAAAGCCCGTCTACACGTTGTAATAGATGATGTTTATACCTGCTCATACCTATTTGTCGCGCCTGCTGTTTGTGTTCCTGTTTGTGGTACTGGCAGTGCCTTTTTCAATGGCGCAAACCCAGGAACTGGCGCTGGCACGCGAGTACCTTAGCAAAGGCGAATACCAGAAGGCAGAGGTTATCTACAGCAAGCTGATCGATGACCAGCGCCTTTTCTCCGTTGTATACCCCGACTATCTGAAAACCCTGCTGGCCCAGAATAACCACAAAGAAGCCGAAAAGCTGGTAAAGCGCACCATGAAGCGCCACCCGGAGCAGATCAACTACAACATCGACCTAGGTATAGTATATCAAGCCGCCGGCGACAAAACTGGTGCAGAGAAGCACTTCGACAAACTGATTGCTCAACTGAAGCCGGAGGAGGTGATTGTAGCAGCCAGCGTATTTGTGCAGCACGAATTGTTCGACTACGCAGAGAAAGCCTATTTGCGTGGCCGCGAGCTAAGTAAGAATCCTTACGAGCACAACCGCTCGCTTATCGCTCTCTATACCTTCCGGCAGAAGCACGAGAATTTGATAGGAGAGGCACTTAACCTGCTGCAGGAAAACGAAAGTGAGCTGATCTATGTGCAGAACATGCTGCAGAACAGCATGCAGGACGAAAAGACCACGGATGCGCTGGAAAAAGAACTGATTACCCGGGTGCAGCAAAACCCCGACCTGCTGGCTTACAACGAACTGCTGATCTGGCTCTACATCCAGCGCCGCGACTTCTACAGCGCCTTGCTGCAGGCCCGCTCCGTGGACAAGCGTACCCGCAGTGGTGGCACCCGCGTGATGGAACTAGGTGCCATCAGCGCCCGCAACCAGGACTACCAGGGCGCCATCGAGGCCTACGAGTACATCATCGAAGAATATCCTGATGGTCCCTACTATTTGATCGCCAGGCAGCGGCTTATACACGCTCGTGAGGAGCAGGTAGAAAACACCTTCCCCGTTGACCTGGACAAGATCAGGACGCTGATATCAGACTATGAGGCGCTGCTGGCTGAGGTGGGACGCAATGCCCAGACCGTGGAGGTGTTGCAGCACATGGCGAACCTATACGCCTTTCACTTGGATGAAAAAGACAAAGCCATTGCCTTGTTGCAGGAGGCGATTGCAACGCCCCGCGCAAAGGCCGACTTTGTGGCCGAGAGCAAACTTACGCTGGGCGATATATACCTCCTGAAAGGGGAGCCCTGGGAATCGACGCTGCTCTACTCGCAGGTAGAAAAATCGCACAAAGAGACACCGATCGGGCACGAAGCCAAGCTGCGAAACGCTCGGCTCAACTATTACAAAGGCGACTTCGAGCTGGCGCAGGCCCACCTTGACATCCTGAAGCTGGCCACCAGCCGCGAGATCGCCAACGACGCTATGGACCTGAGCTTGCTCATTACCGATAATACCGGTCTGGATACGTCTACCGTAGCGATGGAGGAGTATGCGGCTATTGAGTTGCTGATTTTCCAGAACAAGCTGGACGAGGCGCAAAACAGGTTAGATGCCATGCTGCAGAAATTCCCGGGCCACAGCCTGACAGATGAGATCTACTTCCGGAAAGCCAGCATCTATGAACGGGCTGGTGCGTTTGATAAAGCCATTGCCAGTCTGGAGAAAGTGGTGAGTGCTCCCGCTGATATTCTAAGTGATGATGCGCTCTATAAAATGGCCTACATTTACGAAGAGAACCTGAAAGATACCCAGAAAGCGCAGGAGCTATACAATGAGTTCTTGGTCAAGCACCAGGGAAGCATTTTTGTAGCCGAGGCACGCAAGCGATTCCGCAAACTACGCGGCGATGCGCCTGTGGTTAACTGACAGGTATAGGGCTCAATCGTAAACGTAATACTTCCAGTTATCAAGCCCGGTATCAGACAAGGTGGTCACTTCCCCTTCCGCCTTATGAGAACCCGACGGATCGAATATCACCACTTCATAATTAAAGCCAAGAATCACGTTCTGTGTGAAGGACAAGGTATAGGCCTTTTCTGTTTTGGTGTATTGATAAGCCGGAATTCCTATCACCCAGGAAGCGGGCTGACTCATAGTTAGCTCTTCCAGTGCTTCCGGATAGGCGCCTCGCTCCTGGTAGTAATTGTCTACCTGCTCAATCAAGGCAGCGGCATTGGTCATGGCAAGGTTACAGCTTATATCACGGGTATGATTGGCAAGCCAGGTAGTGGAAACCAAAGCAGTGGCAGGCAGGGCCCAGCACAAAATAGCAAAAGCTTTGGACAGGCTTGGTGCAGGATATCTTAGGAAAGCCCATACCATCCATATCAGGGTAACTGGGATTAGCAAAAAGCCCAATATGCCTACAAACATGCCCAACGAAAAAAACAACTGAGCAGGAAGGTATAGGAGGGCAGGCCCCGGCAGAAAAGGTAGATTGGTGAACAGAATGGCCAGTACGCAGGTCAGGATTACAATCATCCAGAGTCTTCTGTTCATGCCAAGGTAGTGTTTGTGAGAGGTTTATACGCTGCCCTGCTGGAACTCCTAGGAGAAGAAAAGGAACAGGAACAAGATAAATATAAGGAAAAAACCATACATGATCAGGTCAAGCGAGTAATTCTTATACTGCTCATAAAGTTCTTTAATGCGTTTCATAATCAGCGGTATTGTGTAGCCGCAAATTACAAAAAATAGCGGAAAGGTGCTGTGTGATGGGTTGATCCAACTTCAAATCCAGGCTAAATTAACTACCTTTGCACTCGGGTTTATTTGTGAAGCAGCATATGGAGAAAAGGTGGGTTTATAACGAAAGCGTAGCGCCAGAGGCAATCAATCAATTGGCCGAATCGCTCCGGATCAGTACTACACTGGCCGATGTGCTGTGCCAGCGCGCTATCTGCACGTTCGAGGAAGCCAAAGACTTTTTCCGCCCCAGCCTGCACCACCTGCACGACCCTTTCCTGATGAAGGACATGCACCGCGCCGTCGACCGACTGGCGGAGGCACTGCACGGCTCCGAGAAGATACTGGTATACGGCGACTACGACGTAGACGGCACCACCTCGGTAGCGCTCATGTTTAGCTTCCTGCAACCATTCACTCAACCCGACCAACTCGAGTATTACATCCCGGACAGGTATAAGGAGGGTTATGGCGTATCCACGCAAGGTATAGACTATGCCAAAGAGCAGGGTTTTTCGCTCATCATCAGCCTCGACTGCGGCATCAAGTCTGCGGATAAAGTAGCTTATGCCAAGTCACTAGGTATAGACTTCATCATCTGCGATCATCACTTACCCGACGAGGACATTCCGCAGGCAGTGGCTGTGCTCGATCCAAAACAGATCGATTGCCCATACCCTTATAAAGAGCTTTCGGGTTGTGGCGTAGGCTTTAAGCTGGCGCAGGCTTTTTGTATCCAACAGGGCATCCCACAAGAAGAAACATTTAAGCTGCTGGACCTGCTGGTGGTGAGTATCGCTGCCGATATTGTGCCGATCACAGGCGAGAATCGCATCCTGGCTTATTATGGTCTCCAACAGATCAACGGACCGGGACCATTGCGCCCGGGGCTCGAAGCACTGAAGGAGCTGGCAGGTATAGCAGGCGAGATGGACATTACCAGCGTCGTGTTTGGCTTTGCGCCACGTATTAATGCGGCAGGTCGTATGGGCGATGCGAAGCGCTCTGTACGCATGCTACTGGCCCAGACGAAGGTGGAGGCTTTTGAGATGGCCGATATCATCAACGAGTCCAACAAAGAGCGTCGCGACAAAGACTCCAATATTACCAAAGAGGCGCTGCAGATGATCGCTGAAGATGACTTTCTGCGCAACGCGAATTCTACAGTTCTCTTCAAGGAAAACTGGCATAAAGGCGTGATCGGTATTGTGGCATCGCGCTGCATTGATCATTACTACCGCCCTACGATCATCCTCACGCAGTCAAACGGCAAGGCGTCTGGCTCAGCCCGTTCAGTACACGGATTTAACGTGCACGACGCCATTGAAAGCTGCTCTGACCTGCTCGACCAGTTCGGAGGCCATATGTATGCTGCAGGCCTTACGTTGCCTGTAGAGAACGTGCCCGCTTTCAGACAGCGCTTTGAAGAGGTGGTAGCCCGCACCATTACCGAAGATCAGAAAATCCCGCAGATAGAAGTAGATGCCAAAATCAGGCTCAACCAGATCACGCAGAACTTTTGCAAAATCATAAAGCAGATGGAGCCCTTTGGGCCGGGCAACATGAAACCTGTGTTTGTGTCGGAGTGCGTGTACGATACGGGTAGTGTGCGCGTGGTTGGTGACAGTCACCTGAAGCTGCGCCTGACGCAGGACGGCTTTTACGACATCGATGCCATCGGCTTCGGCTTTGGCGACTTTTTC
The DNA here is from genome assembly GCF_019599265.1 of Pontibacter sp. HSC-14F20. Taxonomy (GTDB): domain Bacteria; phylum Bacteroidota; class Bacteroidia; order Cytophagales; family Hymenobacteraceae; genus Pontibacter. Next base: position 117,329 of record NZ_JAHZTC010000009.1, read on the forward strand.
AAGCACATCTCCAAAGGTATACCGTTTGATGTATGCTATACCATAGAAGAAAACGTATTTAGGGGGAACGTAACGCTGCAACTGCGCATCAAAGACATCCGGATGATGAAGTAGTAACAGGAGAGCATTGTATCTATCTCAACGTAGGTATAAACAAGGTTAGCCCAACTCTAAAGACCATATCCATATAGCAGGATCAGACAAAGCGCGCACAATCCTATACCTGACAAACCAAGCTTAACATGTCGGCGCCTATAGGCAAAATAACCAAGTAAGATGTCAAGCGCTTCCAACGTAAACAGGGAGATCAGCATAGGTTGGCTCATGGGATAGCTCGATACAGCATGCTGTACATCACCTAAGTCCACAAAGCTTTCTTCTAGTTGAGAGTAGAAATAAGTGATCACCACGAGCCCTGTCAGGCCGATCAATACAGAAGCGAATCCCATTTTCATATACTTAGGATTACGCACAGGCAGCAAAAATAAATGAAGTGAGCCCTACAACTGCAGGGCTCGCTTCATTTATAGGGTGTTATGGTTGTTCGCTGTTGCTTGCCAAAAGCTTCACGGCAGGTAGTTGCTCCAGTTCCGCTAAGATTATCTTCTCCGGGTAAGGTATAAGTTTGGGAGGCACACACATCAGGTTGAGGCTATTGAGGTCGCCTGCAAAGTAATTGAGGTCGATGGCTGCATTTACACCGGCTAGTTTTCCTGTGTCGGTATATTGCCAGAAAAGCCATTTGTCTTCGTGGTGAATTTCGGGCTCAATAGTATTGTAGCGGGCAATCCAGAAATGATAATCCTTGAAATGGCCCTGCAGCCAGCGGCGGTAAAAATTCTGATTGGTATAGATGATAGGCTTTACACCATAATGGGCTGTCACGGCTTCCAGCCAGATGCGCATGTTTTTCCGCATGTCGGCAGGGGAGGTGTGCTTTTCGATCACTTCTACATCCAGCACGGGTGGCAGGTCGCCTTCATGAAGTTCCACGGTGTTGATGAACATCTCGATCTGGCCCTGCACCGGAGCGGCAGGTATAAAGAAATGATAAGCGCCCCGTTTGATGCCCACACGCTTTGTTTCTTCCCAGTTACGGGCAAAGTAGGGGTCCAGCCTGTAATCGTCCTGCGTCGCCTTTACAAATGCAAACGTCACGTCAGCATCCCGCACCTGGTCCCAGTCCACCTCTTTCTGCCACTTCGACACGTCTATACCTTTCAGGCTCGAAGAAGTTATAAGCGTGGTCTTGGTGGTAGCGCCCGTGCTTTTGGCAGCGGCTCCGTTGTTTTTTGCATTATCGGAATTTCCGGAAAGAAGCCCGGTAAGCATCAACGAAAGCAGTAAGCCGGAATAAGCCAACTTGTGGGCGGCCAGGTAGAGTAAAGAAAATATCATAAAGGCTGGTTAATCGGAATTCCAAACTAATAAGAAGACGCGACACTAACAACAGTATACCCGGAATAATTTCATTTCTGAAATTAGATTTTCTGAATATAGACAAAGGTATATCTAATGTTATACTTGGCAGGTATAAGTATAAACTTGGCAGGATTACTGCATTGCAGGACGGGTCTAGAATGTGTAAATTAGCCCGATGATATTAAGAGCCGAACATCTATATAAGAAATATAAGTCGCGCATGGTCGTGAACGACGTGAGCGTGGAAGTGAACCAAGGTGAGATTGTGGGTTTGCTGGGGCCGAATGGTGCCGGTAAAACCACCTCGTTTTACATGATCGTGGGGCTGGTAAAGCCAAATCAGGGCCGGATATACCTCGACACAGAAGACATAACCGACCTGCCTATGTACCAGCGTGCCAAGCGTGGTGTCGGTTATCTGGCGCAGGAGGCCTCTGTGTTCCGGCAGCTGACAGTGGAGGAGAACATTCTGGCTCCGCTCGAGATGACCAATCGCTCGAAAAAGGAACAGCTGGAGAAGGTGGAGGAACTGTTGGAAGAGTTTTCGCTGACGCATGTGCGCAAGAATAAAGGCATTGTGCTGTCAGGTGGGGAGCGCCGCCGCACCGAGATTGCCCGCGCCCTGGCCGTTGACCCCAAATTTGTGTTGCTCGACGAACCCTTCGCCGGCGTAGACCCGATTGCGGTAGAAGAAATCCAGAGCATCGTCGCCAAACTCAAGAGCAAAAATATCGGCATCCTGATCACCGACCACAACGTAAACGAAACCCTTTCCATCACCGACCGCGCCTACCTGCTCTTCGAGGGCAAAATTCTAAAGTCTGGCACCGCCGAAGAACTGGCCGCCGACGAACAGGTGCGCCGCGTATATCTGGGCAAACATTTCGAGTTGAAGAGGAAAATTTAGGTTAAATTGTTTAACTGCTAAATGGTTGAATTGTTGCTCAGAGAGAGATAAATGGAAGAGAAAAAATATCTTAAATTGAACGACATTGAAGCCTATAAGATCAGCTTTGCATTAAGTAATCATATCTGGGATATTGTGATAAGCTGGAGCATTTCCCCAAAAAACACTGTAGGTCAACAGTATGCGACTGCTGCTGACAGTATATCTGCAAATATTTCTGAAGGGTTTGGGAGGTATGGAAAGAAAGATAAAATAAAGTTTTATCGCTATGCGCAGGGCTATATGTACGAGTCATTTAATTAGACGGAGAAAGCAAGAGTACGTAAACTGATCACAGAAGAGCAATACCTATACATATTAGGTGAGTTGAAGAAGCTGCCAATAGCAATCAATAGCCTAATAAAATGGACAAACAAAAATTTAACCATTTAGCCTTCAACCTTTGGAAATAATAAACTCAATCGTGACGTGGGTGATGAAGAAGCGGATTCATGACATAGATCTGTTTCGGAAGTACCCACATGACGTGCAGAACGAGCTGTTTCAGGACCTGATCAGCACAGCGAAGGGCACGGAGTTTGGCAAGAAGTATGGCTTTAACGATACCAAATCGGTAAAGACCTTCCAGGAGCGGGTACCGATTGCTACCTACGAAGACCTGTACCCCTACATAGAGCGGGTAATGAAGGGCGAACAGAATATCCTGTGGCCAAGCAAGATCGAATGGTTTGCCAAGTCATCGGGTACCACTAATGCCCGGAGCAAGTTTATACCTGTCAGCCCGGAGTCGCTGGAGGACTGCCACTACAAGGGCGGCAAAGACATGCTTTCGCTCTACGTCAATAACTACCCCGATACCAAACTTTTCACGGGCAAAGGGCTCTCCATAGGTGGCAGCCATCATCCCAACGAATTCAATGCCAAGACTTCCTGCGGCGACGTGTCGGCGGTGATCATGCAGAACCTGCCCATCTGGGCCGAGGCTATGCGTACGCCACCGCTCAAAGTAGCCCTGATGGACAAGTGGGAGGAGAAGATCGAGAAGATGCTGGAGGTGACCGTGCCGGAAAACGTGACCAGCCTGAGCGGTGTGCCCACCTGGACCTATGTATTGTTAAAACGCATTCTGGAGGTAACAGGCAAAAAAAACATCCTGGAGGTATGGCCAAACCTGGAGCTTTTCACGCACGGCGCAGTAGCTTTCGGTCCGTACCGTCAACTATTCAAAGAGATTATACCTTCCGCTCAAATGCACTACCTGGAGGTATACAATGCCTCGGAAGGCTTCTTTGGGATACAGGACCAGCGCAACACCGAAGACGAAATGCTGCTGATGCTGGATTATGGCGTGTACTACGAGTTCATTCCAATAGACCTGTTCGAGGAGGAGAACCCCAAAACGCTCACGCTCGACCAGGTGGAACTGGGCAAGAACTACGCCATCGTGATCTCTACAAACGCCGGCCTGTGGCGTTACAAAATCGGTGACACCGTACGTTTTACTAACCTCAGTCCATATCGCATCAAAATATCGGGTCGTACGAAGCATTTTATCAATGCCTTTGGCGAAGAGATGATCGTGGAGAATGCCGAAGTGGCCATTACCAAGGCCTGCGATGCGACTGGCGCCATTATTACAAACTTCACAGCTGCCCCAGTGTATATGGAGAGTGGCAAGCGTGGCGGTCACGAATGGCTGATTGAGTTCGAGAAAGCGCCAGACAGCCTACCCCGCTTCACGCAAGTGCTCGACGAAACCCTGCGCGACATCAACTCCGACTACGATGCCAAGCGCCAGAACGACATCGCCCTGCTGGAGCCCATTGTGCATGCCGCCCCAACGGGTACGTTCATGGACTGGCTCAGCAAAAAAGGCAAACTAGGCGGGCAACATAAAGTGCCAAGGCTTAGCAATACCCGCGAGTATCTGGAGGAGATTATGGAGATGACAGGATTGGCAGGAGTTAAAAACTAAGTTAGAGTCTATACCTGATTTTATACCTTGAGTAAAGTAAAAAGACATTAAGTATAGCGGACAAATCCACTTTTTCTGATTTCTCAACAGCATTTTTTATGGTTTTGAAGCCTGCCGCAGGTATAGCGATCAGCTAAACAAGCCGTAAAGAGTTATAAATACTGCAGAACCCAAGATCAACAGTAGAATCACATTGAGGTATAGCGGCACCGTCTTTCCTTTCACTTTAGTGTAATCAAAGCCTTGGCCATTCAGCACCATGAATAAGACAAGGTTAATAATAGTCAACACTCTGTTGAGGGCGTTCCAGATATTCTTGATTTCTAAAGTCATCGGATAGGTTTTTTATACTTAAATTGCCCGCTTTCGCATGTTCGTTATGGTCAAAACAAGCCCCATGGCGAGCCCGACCAGTGAAAGGATTGAGCCAACAGCGATCAACTGTATAGCACTCCCATTAACAACTTCAAAATCGCTAAACTCAGACAAAGTTGCTAAAAAAACCATGAAGCTAACGGCTGAGGCGAACAAGCCCAGGCAGGTTCCTGCTACTTCATTCTGCCATAGAGCTTGAATAGTAAGCGCGGCCATTATGCCAAAAGCAACAAAACTGATGTTCTGTTTGGCAAACAAATCTCCGAAGAACCAAAATGCGGCCAATCCAATGAAATAGGTATAGGGGAGTACCCTACTACTTCCATAATAGCGCAATTGATGAAATCCTTTCATCTTTACTTGCTTTAGGCTGACTGAAAACTAAACTGCATTACTCCAGAAAACTACTCATAAAGCCGCCTTCCTTCTTCGCATTCTCACCGTGTGGCACCAAGGCTTGGATCAGTTTCTTCACTGGCATGGATTGCAGCCATACCTTGCCGGTGCCACGCAACGTGGCTAAAAATATACCTTCCCCGCCAAAGATCATGGATTTGAGTCCGCCGGCCTGCTGTATACTAAAGTCTATACCTAGCTCAAAAGCTACCACACAGCCCGTGTCGACGCGCAGGGTTTCGTTGTTGAGTTCTTTCTCTACAATAGTGCCGCCCGCATGCAGAAAGGCCAGTCCGTCGCCGGTTAGCTTCTGCAGGATAAAACCCTCGCCACCGAACAGTCCGGAGCCCAGTTTCTGATTGAAGTGCATGGCCAGTTTAGTGCCCAATGCTGCTGCCAGAAAAGCGTCGCGCTGTGCAATAAGTGTGTTGCCGGTCAGCTGCTGCAGGTCGATGGGTAAAATGGTGCCGGGGTAAGGTGCTGAAAAAGCAACCCGGCTTTTGCCGTAACCACGGTGCGTAAAGTGTGTCATAAACAGCGACTCGCCCGTAATCAGGCGGCTGCCCATTGAAACCAGTTTACCCAGAAAGCCTTGGCTGGGATTGGAGCCGTCGCCCATTTTAGTCTGGAAATCGATGCCTTCTTCCATGTAAACCATGGCGCCAGCTTCGGCAATCACCGTTTCGTTAGGGTCGAGTTCTATTTCGAGTACCTGAATGTCGTTACCGAAAATGCGGAAGTCTATTTCGTGTGCGTTTCTCATAGTTTTTAGGACTTAGTGTTCAGACAGACAAGATAGTAAATTATCTAATCCTCTTCATCGTCTTCGTCTTCATCACTGCGGCCTTTTTTTCGTCGGGCCTTCGGCAGGTCCTTATCATCCTCATCATCCGAAACAGAACTGGTGCCTTTCACGAAATCCTCGTCGGTTTCTTCTACCTCTTCGCCCTCCTCTATATGAAACTCTTCTTCCTCTTTCTTGGCACGCTCGGCGGCGTCGCGTTTCACAAGTTTTTTGTCTTCCACGTTTTTGTTCAGGAACTCGTTTATCTGGTCAATGGAGTAGTTCGATTTGATTTCGCCCTGCTGGTTTACCTTAATTTCAAAGCCCTCAAGATCTTTGTGTACACGGGTTTTCTTTTTAGAGCTTTTGTTCTCTTTTTTATTCTTAGCCATAGTCTGGTGCTTGTTGTTCTCACTGAAGTATAAGGCGAAACGGCCAAATAGTTTCAGACAGGTATAGCACAGAGGTATAAAAAAGGCGGCTACCCCTTTCGGAATAGCCGCCTCTGTAAGGTATAAGGTATAGCCTATGCTGTTGCGTACTGGCTTAGTGCGCTAATAGCAGCGTCTATGCGGTTTGCGGTCTCCTCGCGGCCTATCACCTCGATGATCTGCATCAGGTCAGGACCAGCCTCGGCACCGGTTACAGCCAGGCGAAGTGCCTGCATCACCATGCCGATTTTCATGCCGTGGCGCTCCAGAATGTTTACCAGCAAATCTTTTACTGTGTCAGCATTGAAGTCACTCAGAGAAGAGAGCTCGTTGCGGAAGTCGGTGAACACGGCCACTGCCTGACTGTTCCACTTCTTGGAAGCTACCTTCTCGCTGTACTCGGTAGGAGCCACGAAGAAGTAAGCAGCCTCACGCCAGAACTCCTGCGGGAAGCTCACGCGCTCTTTCATCAGACCAGCGATTTTCTCGGCTTTCTCAGGCGAGCACGTAATATTTTGCTCTTCCAGTGCTTTCAGCAGGTAGCCTGCCAACTCAGCGTCTGGCTTAGCGCGCAGGTACTGCTCGTTGAACCAACGTGCTTTCTGTATGTCGAAACGGGTACCAGACTTGCCGATACGCTCGATAGAGAATTCATTTGCCAGCTCCTCCATAGAGAAGATTTCCTGCTGCGTGCCCGGGTTCCAGCCCAAAAAGGCGAGGAAGTTAATGAACGCTTCCGGAATATAACCTGCCTCGCGGTAGCCAGAAGAAACTTCGCTGGTAAACGGATCTACCCAATGCAGCGGGAATACCGGGAAGCCCAGCTTATCGCCGTCGCGCTTGCTCAGTTTGCCGTTGCCGTCTGGCTTAAGCAAAAGCGGCAGGTGCGCAAACTTCGGCATGGTGTCTTCCCAACCCAGGTAGCGGTATAGCAACACGTGCAGTGGCGCCGATGGCAACCACTCCTCCCCACGGATTACGTGCGTGATTTCCATCAGGTGATCGTCTACGATGTTGGCCAGGTGGTAGGTCGGCATACCGTCCGACTTCATCAATACTTTATCGTCGATGGCAGAAGAGTGTACCATTACCCAACCGCGGATCATGTCCTTTAAACGAACCTCTTCCTTGCGCGGTACTTTCAGGCGGATTACGTAAGGGTCACCAGATTCCAGACGCTTCTTCACTTCATCTTCCGGCAGCGTGAGCGAGTTTTTCATCGTCATGCGGGTGATAGCGTTGTACTGCGGCGTGGCTACTTTGGCAGCTTTCAGGCGCTCGCGCATTTCGTCCAGCTCCTCAGCCGTATCGAAAGCGTAGTAAGCATGGCCGCTCTCGATCAGTTGCATGGCGTACTGCATGTACATCGGCTTGCGCTCCGACTGACGGTAAGGCGCATAGGGACCACCATCCCAAGGGCTTTCGTCCAGCTCGATGCCGCACCACTGCAGCGACTCACGGATGTAATCTTCAGCGCCGGGCACAAAACGGTTCTGGTCTGTGTCCTCGATGCGCAAAATCATTTTGCCGCCTGTTTTCTTGGCCAGCAAAAAGTTATAAAGGGCCGTGCGAACACCGCCGATATGGAGAGGCCCTGTCGGGCTCGGGGCAAAGCGTACTCTAACTTCTCTTTCCATGTATGGTTATTTCAAAAAGGCATTGCTAATTCAGGCACAAAGGTACAAAATAAATTATCGTTTCGGTAAGTGTTGCGTGCTGTAAACTATACCTGTACGAGGCGCAGGTATAAACATAACCTTTCATCCGCGTATCAGTTTTAGAATAATATCCCTTACCTCCCCATGCCCCGCAAGACGCTGAAAAAGATATGGTGCCTGCTCCAGGAGGCTGGCCTTGAGTTCATCGAGAACAACTCCTTTCAAAAAGGGGCGGCGCTGGCCTATTATACTATTTTCGCGCTGCCGCCTATTCTGCTGATCATCATCAACGCTACCGGTTATTTTTTTGGAGAACAGGCTGTGTCAGGAGAGGTATACTACCAGATTCGGGAAACGATCGGCTCGGAAGCGGCCTTTGCAGTGCAACGCATGGTGGAGAGCATCAACGACATAACCTCCTTCAACCTCGCTACCGTCATCATTGTCGTCACGCTTTTTATTGCGGCTACAGGCGTATTTGTGTCGCTGCAGGACTCGCTTAATGAGGTATGGTATGTGCGGCCCGCTCCCAAGCGCGGCTACGTCAAACTGATCCTCGACCGCTTTCTATCCTTCGCCATGATTCTGGCAATCGCTATTCTGCTGATCGTGTCGCTGCTGGCCAATGCCATTTTGGTCGCCATCGGTGATTTTCTGACGGCTCGACTGGCTGGCTGGATTGTATATGTTATGCGGGGCGTCAACCTGGTGTCGGGCTTCGTGCTGATGACTTTTATGTTCGGCTGCATCTACCGTTTTCTGCCCGACGCCAAAATAAAGTGGCGAGATGTATGGGTGGGCGCGTTGGTGACGTCGGTGCTGTTTGCGATTGGCCGTGAGATTATCGGGCTATACCTGGGCACAAGCAATATTACATCCATTTACGGAGCAGCAGGTTCGGTCATTGTCATTCTGCTGTGGGTATTCTATACCTCGCAAATCATCTTTTTCGGAGCCGTGTTCACCTTTGTATACTCCCGCAAGTATGGCTTCAACATTTACCCCGCCGAGTACGCGGTGCGCTTCATCCGGCAGGAAATAGAAGTAGGCCACACGGCCGTGAACGCCGAGCCGGGGAAGTTCACCAAAGATATTTATGGGGAAGCGGAAGCAAAAGAGGCCGCTAAGTCCGATGAGCATGATAAGTCAGCGGGGGAGGGAATCTGAGTGAACGGCCTCGTGTAAAAGACGTGCAAGGCTGCCGGCTGAAGCATACCTTTAGACAATGTTGGTGGCAGTGCTTTTGATCTTCCGATATTTAACTGTTTTAAATTTCCTTGACCAGTAAACAATATAAATTGTCCCCAATATTGTAGGTGTTATCCAAACAAGTGTTGTCCCTATATTAAGTCCTGCAACCATAAAAGCTGTCACAGATGCAATTAATGCTCTAACTATCCGTCCGATATGACTTTTGATCCAGGCATTTTTGTTTTCTGTAAAAGTCTTGAATGTTTGAAAGTCTTTTAACGACATAAAACCACCAAAACAGCCAAAGAAAACAAATAAAACGCTGTTGTCTATTTTCTGTGCCATTCCAATAATTCCAATAAGCGTCATTACTATCGAGGTCAATAACATTGCTCCTGAAATTGATTTGTCAATATTGTCTGCCTTTGATTTTGCTTTTTAATGTCAGTGCCCTATTACCTGAAAGAACTAGATAAATGGTAAATATGCCGATTAAAAATAAAAATAGATTTTCGTGGTTTGGCATTCTTGCAATAAATAGAGAAATCAGAGAACTTATCACCATTGAATATGAAAATATATTTCCTGCCTTTTTATGATTTATAGCACCTTTATTTACTAAAATACTTATCATGCCAGTTATCAATCCAAGTCCACCGAAAAAAGCGTGTATGTAGATTAGAATTCTTATCGTTTGTTCCATTTTTTTATTTGTTAGTAATCCAGTGGTTTTCATAGCATTGCCACCAACGGGTTAGTACAGGCAATGTGTGTGGCATTAGCCGAACGTAATCCCTGTGCTGTATTGGCGTATCGTATTTTTCACCACTTTATTTATTCGGTGTAGGGTTCTGCTCTATACCCAATGAAATTTCTAACCTTCGTATTTTCAAGTATCTCTAAGTTTAGCTCCCATACTTCATCTTACCACTCCTTTAGACCAGGATAATTGCAGCAAGCCTACCATATAACCTTGTGCAAATAACTTTTTAGGAACGGTTGGGCAAGTAAGTAAAACTTCATATTCCAAATGTCGTTTCTAACGAGAAACATAAAAATACTACTATGAATAACTTATTCAGAGGATTGCTTGCTGGCTATGGTGCTAAAAAACTAGGTGGAGGATGCTTCAGTACGATTCTAATTTTTGTAATTATTTGGGTGGTGCTTGGTCAATGTAGCAATACATTTAAATCGAACGAAAGCGAAGAAAGCACCACTAATCAAACCGAGATAAAAGAATCTGGATTTGTCACTTCATGTGCCCCCGCCATTTGGTAAAAGTTTATATGCTTTTATGCTAATTTACTGCTTCCCCAATCATGGGTGTAAGTAGGGCACATGATACACTTCTTATAATTCAACGTTACTCGTGCAGCCGAAGCCCGTAGCGCAGCAAGGGTTAAAGCTGAACTTTGTTGGGCAAAGGTTTTCTTTAAATACTTATTATCGGCTCAAGCTCCTGTTTTTGTATCAGATTTTCTATTTCTTCATAAGAAGGTTGTTTTATTAAAGTCTCTGAAATTTCTGGTCTGTAAACTCTGATGCTTACTGGCTGCTGATCATTATTAACCCAATTATATAAGTCTTTCATAAAGCTATCCTCTTCTACATAAATTCTGTCAGAGTACTTTTTGATGTATCCTACTCTTTTATTGTTGTCAACAATTAAATCACCCGTTTCGGATCTATAGTAAACAATTTGCAGGTCACCGTAGTGGTCTTCAATCGCCATCAATTGAAGTCCGTTCACGATTAGGAATACAACAGCAGCTACAACAGATATAGAAATTCCTAATATAACCTTAGTGCGTTTTTTCATAATTCAACTTTTGCCCAACTTGTGGCTAAATAGAGTAAACATACGGTTTTTTGTTGTTTTCAACAGATAACCGTAACCGGATTACCGATTATACTATATATCCCTTAAACTATACCTGCAGCCCCACCGTCAAAAGACGAGGCTGCAGGTATAGCAATGATCAATATAAGCTCCCTTACAGAGCCGCAATACAGGAAATCTCCACATTTACATCTTTCGGCAGGCGGCTTACCTCTACCGTTTCGCGGGCAGGCGGGTTAGCGCTAAAGTAGCTGCCGTATACCTCGTTTATTTTGCCGAAGTTGCCCAGGTCTTTCACGAAGATGGAACACTTGAGCACATTATCGAAGCCCATACCTGCTTCTTGTAGTATCGCAAACAGGTTTTTCATGACCTGGTGTGTTTCTTCCTCAATGGTGCCGCTTACCAGCTCACCTGTTTGTGGGTCCAGCGGGATTTGTCCTGAAACATACATGGTGCCGTTGTGAAGCGTGGCCTGGCTGTAAGGCCCTATAGCTGCTGGCGCATTGGCCGATGTGATGATGCTGTGAGTCATAGTCTGATTAGTTTTAATGTGTATCTTTACCCATCAAAAGTACAGAAATATGCACATACTTGTTTTGTCTGGCGATGAAATGGCCACTGAGTTCCAACAGAAATTTCCGGAAGGAGCAAATGGCAACACCTATACCTTCCTGCACAGCCGCCACCTCACCGACGATCAGTTAAAGCCCGGCAATGTCGTATTCGACTTCCTGCTGCACGAAGAGCCGGAGCGCCTCGGCGATTACGCGCCTCATCAAGTCGTATTCTGCCAGGCCGTCACGAAGCAACTGGCTGCGCTGGTGCATGCCTCAGGTTTTGACACATGCTGTACCCTGTTCGGTTTCAACGGTCTGCCAACGCTTTTCAATCGCCCCGTGCTAGAGGTGAGCCTCTACAAGCAAAGCGACGCCGAAAAGTTGCACCAGGTATGTGAGCAGCTCGGAACAGAGTATCAGGTAGTGGATGACCGCGCAGGTATGGCCACGCCGCGCATCCTGTGCATGATCATCAACGAGGCCTGCTATACCTTGCAGGAGGGTACCGCCTCTATTCAGGACATAGACTTAGGTATGAAGCTCGGCACCAACTACCCACACGGGCCATTTGAGTGGGCCAATGCCATAGGTATAGCCAATGTCTACAAAGTGCTGGAGGTGATGTACGAAGACACCAAAGAAGAACGCTACAAAATCTGCCCGCTGCTCAAGACGAAGTATCTGAGAGGAGAAAAGTTTGAGCTGTAAACAAAAAAGGGGAAGCCCATTAGCTTCCCCTTCTCTTTTATCATTTCAGACGGTTACTCTACCGTTACAGACTTCGCTAAATTACGAGGCTGGTCTACGTTGCAGCCGCGCATCACCGCAATGTGGTAGGACAGCAACTGCAGCGGAATAACAGACAACAACGGCACCAGGTGCTCGCTCGTCTCTGGAATCTCGATCACGTGGTCAGCCATGGCAGGTATAGTGGTGTCACCTTCTGTCACAACAGCAATGATCTTTCCTTTACGGGCCTTCACCTCTTGTATGTTGGACACGATCTTCTCGTACGAGCTGTCCTTTGTAGCAATTACTACCACTGGCATCTGCGCATCAATCAGGGCGATCGGGCCGTGCTTCATCTCAGCGGCAGGGTAGCCCTCAGCATGGATGTAAGAAATCTCTTTCAGTTTCAGGGCGCCTTCCAGTGCAACCGGGAAGTTGTAACCGCGGCCCAGGTATAGAAAGTTCGTCGCGTCTTTGTACTGCTCAGAAATCTTAATGATCTGGTCGTTTAGTTCCAGCGCCCTCTCTACTTTGGCCGGAATGCTTTCCAGTTCCACCATCAGCTGGTGCAGCTTGGTCGTTTCTAAAGTACCGCGCTTGCTACCCAGGATCATAGCGATAAGCGAAAGTACCGTTACCTGTGCGGTAAAGGCCTTGGTAGATGCTACACCAATCTCAGGACCAGCATGGGTATAAGCGCCCGCGTCTGTAGCACGTGCTATAGAAGAACCTACCACGTTGCAGATACCAAAAATCGTGGCACCTTTCGACTTGGCTAGTTCCAGTGCAGCCAGTGTATCAGCAGTCTCACCAGACTGCGAAATAGCCACTACTATGTCACGCTCGCTGATGATAGGATTGCGGTAACGGAACTCAGAGGCGTACTCTACTTCTACAGGTATGCGGGCCAGGTCTTCAATCAGATATTCGGCCACCAGGCCGGCGTGCCACGAAGTACCGCAGGCTACAATCAGGATCCGCTCTGCATTCACGAATTTATTTTCGAACTCACGGATGCCACCCATCATCATGTGGTTGTTTTCCGCAATCATGCGGCCGCGCATGCTGTCCAGGATAGAACGTGGTTGCTCAAAAATTTCCTTCAGCATGAAGTGCGGGTAGCCGCCTTTCTCGATCGACTCAAGGGCCATTTCAAGGCGCTGTACATAAGGTGTTTGCACCACGTCTTCCTTGGTACGGATCTCCAGCTCGCCGTTTTTGATCACTACCAGCTCGTAGTCGTTCACATATACCACATCGTTGGTATATTCAATTATAGGCGTTGCGTCAGAAGCAAGGAAGTATTCGCCTTCGCCTATACCTACCACCAGCGGACTGCCTTTACGAGCCGCAATAAGTTGGTTCTGGTCATCTTTCGAAAGCACCACAATGGCATAAGCACCTACTACTTCGTGCAGGGCCAGGCGCACTGCTTCGGCCAGCGTACAGTTGCTGTTCTGCTTAATGTCTTCGATCAGGTTGATGAAGACCTCCGAGTCTGTCTCAGACTGGAAGGTATGGCCTTTCTCGATCAGGAGCTGCTTCAGGGAAGCATAGTTCTCGATAATGCCGTTGTGGATGATGGCAATGTTCTTGGAGCTAGAGAAGTGCGGATGCGCATTTGCGTCGTTAGGCTCGCCGTGGGTAGCCCAGCGGGTGTGGCCCATACCAATGTTGCCGTGCACATCTTTATCTGCAATAAACTCTTCAAGGTCGCTTACCTTGCCTTTTCTTTTGAAGACGTTCAGTCCTCCGTTCATCAGGGCTATTCCTGCGCTGTCATAGCCTCTGTACTCAAGTCGTTTCAAGCCTTTTAGGACAATAGGGCAAGCATCTCTATGCCCTACATATGCTACAATTCCGCACATACAGTATAAAATTTCATTAAAAAAATAAAGGGTACCTGCAAAGGTACCCTTTTCTATAATATGTATAAAATTTCTTACTAATATTTAAGACCTGCTACTGCAACTTTGAATAATATATCAGTAGTCTTACCGGATTTGCCTCATTGTTTGTGATGATAGCGCGGTATGGGCGTACTTCAGGGCGTATAGTAGTTGACCCGTCTGAATTCGCAGCTCCGCTTACAGCACCCAGCATGAGGCCGTTATTTGACTTAATACCCATCATAACACCTTGCAGGTAACTTGTTATGTTCAGGGTATAGTAATCTACGCCGTTTTTGCGGCTGTTAGCCACAAGTGCTGGGTACCTGGTATCCAATGGGTAAGCGCCATCTTGTTGCACGGCTCTTACAGTGCCTGTTATGTCTCTTAAAAATTGGTTTGTGCTGTTGGTTTCATACAAAACCAATTGCGGCGGTCTCGACAGATTGTTAGCCGAAGATGCTGCTTTAACAGGTATAAGCAACTCTGCCCGGTTGATGATCAGGTTTCCAGGTATATCCTTGAGCTTGTCCAGGTAAGGGAAGTCGATCCTGCTGAGCAATTGCGTGCCTGATTGCACATAAGAGTCGCCGCCTGTTTCGGTGGCAGGTATAAAATCTCCGTTAGCTTGCAGTGCTGCAACAGCAGTACCGGTACGGTCAGATGCCAGCTGCGTGAAGTAATTGCCGCCGCCCAGCAAAAAGTTATGCTGTTTCGCCGTGCCGTCGGTTGTTGTATAATGCAGCGTCAGGTTAGAGTTGGTGCTGTTCAGGGTCAGACCTACTACACTTGCATTTTCGTCTTCTGGCACCGTTAGCGCAATACCTTTAAAGAAGTTCAGGAACCCTGCCTGACTAGCTAGACCCGCCTGGCCGGATTGCGCCATAAATTCATTCGCCAGTTCGTTGCTCAACTTAATCTTAAGCAGTCTCGTGGTTTTGGTGGTTACATTCTCCTTCTTTTCAGTGTCTATACGAGGCAGAAAAGCCTTCGAACCAATAGGGGTAGCATCATAGGCGAAAGGAGTGGTCGTAAAGTATGACGTTCTCTCATCAAAAGCGCCCGTAACACGGTGCACGTTTACCTGCATCGCTTCCAGAGTATCCGCAAACTTAAACGAGTAGTCCAGTGTGAGCACCAAGGAATCTGCTCTGGCACCTGCGCCAAAGTTCAGGCTGGTTCCGTTAAGCGACACCTCCGTGATCGTACTGGCGCGCACTTTACCCAGCACCGGATCAATATACTGACCTAGCAGAGGGGGCTGTGAGCGGAACGAGGAGATCGAATCCCCCTGAAACACGGTTCCGGTCTGGATAGTAAGGGTGTCGGTGAACTCTGTACCTATCAGGTTTTCATCCTGAAGTTCGAGTCCGATGTCTTTTGGGTCTTCGCAGGCTGTGAGAGCGGCAAATGAAAAGAAGAAAAGGAGAAATCTTCTAGCGGCTGAGTTCATTATATAGGTTGAAGTATGAATCACACAGGTTGTCGTCGGCACTAATGGTATTGATGTTTTTGTTCGTTTCAACAAATTCGCTGAACAGGGCATTGATGTTCTCGCTGAAATTCTCGTTTGTCTTGATCACAGAGTCAGCGTACTCCATGCCCACCTTGATAAAGCTGTCCAGATCTGCTTCCTGCAAAGAGGCCAGCATGCTGTCGTCGATATCAAGCATTTTTACTTTTTCGAGCAGGTCACCGTTAAACTTATGCTTGTACTCGTGGTTGTAAACCGTAAAGATAGACTTCGAATCTTTAAAAATCGGGTCTTTCTTGTAAGTAGTTTTCAGGTACATCGGAATCAGACCGGTCATCCAGTCGTTGCAATGCACGATATCTGGCTGCCAGCCCAGTTTCTTCACTGTTTCGAGCACGCCCTTGCAGAAGAAGATGGCACGCTCGTCGTTATCCTGGTGGAAGTTGTTGTTCTTATCCACAAAAACGGACTTGCGCTGGAAATAGTCTTCGTTATCGATAAAATATACCTGCAGCTTGGCATTCGGGATAGAAGCAACTTTAATAACAAGTGGCTTCTCGTCGTCGCCCACAGCGATATTAATGCCTGAAAGGCGCACTACCTCATGCAAACGGTTTTTACGCTCGTTTATTATACCGAACTTGGGTACAAAGATGCGGATCTCCATACCTCTTTCCTGCATGCTCTGCGGTAGCGTGTTCAGAAATTCTGCTACTTTAGTGGTTTGAAGGAAAGGAAGGATCTCGGTGGCGGCGTACAGGATTCGCAATTTAGACATGGGTATGTAATTAAAAAATTAATGAGCAACAGTAATGGGACGTGCAAAATTAGTATTTTTTATTCTAATTTTCAATTTAATGTTCTATAACCTACTTTTGCTGGCTTTCAGCAATTGCATCATTTATACCTATTAATATGGAAGTTATAGAGCAGGTGTCAGCCCTTCGGGCCATTGTGGGGGCGCTGCGTTGCGGCGGCAAACGCATAGGCTTTGTGCCCACCATGGGCGCCCTGCACGAAGGGCACCTGCAACTTTTGCGTGCCTCGACCCGCGAAAATGACATTACGATTTGTAGTGTGTTCGTGAATCCGACTCAATTCAACAACGCCTCCGATTATAAACTATACCCTCGTACACTTGAGCATGATATCAGTCTGCTGCAAACCGTTGGTTGCAACTATCTGTTTGCGCCGAGTGCCGAAGAGATATATCCACAACAGTCGGTGCTGCAGTTTAGTTTCGGTGCACTGGAGGCCGTGATGGAGGGGGAGCACCGCCCGGGGCACTTCAATGGGGTAGCCACAGTGGTGAGCAAGTTGTTTCATGTTGTGCAGCCGCATAAAGCTTATTTCGGGCAGAAGGATCTGCAGCAGGTGGCCATCGTGCGGCAACTGGTGCAGGCGCTGAGCTTCGACCTGGAGCTGGTGTGCTTCCCAACCGTGCGCGAAGCCGACGGGTTAGCCATGTCGTCGCGTAACAAGCGCCTGAGCGACGCCCAGCGACAGCTGGCCCCGCAACTGTACAAAGCGCTGCAACTAGCCGCCGCCGAACTACAGCAGAAACCCATCGAAACCATCAAAAACGAACTGGCACAGCAGCTGCATCAATCGAGCGAGATCAGGCTGGAATACTTTGAAGTGGTAGATGCCCTTACCCTGCAGCCGCTCGAAAAAATAAGCGGACAGGATGAAGTAGCCCTTTGCATTGCCGCTTTTGTAGGGGAGGTGCGCCTGATCGACAATATGCTCGTGAATCTAAAAGAAAGCTGATTTGTTCTGGATGGTAAAGGCCTGAGAAGATGCTGATGCGCTGATAGTTTATATGCAGCGAATTGCATAACTTTGCGGCCTATTACAAAAATAAACCATGTATATTGAGGTTTTAAAATCCAAAATCCACCGTTGCCGGGTTACGCAGGCTGAGTTGCATTATGTGGGGAGCATCACCATTGATGAAGACCTGATGGATGCCGCCAACGTGGTGGAGAATGAGAAAGTACAGATCGTCAACATTAACAACGGGGAGCGCTTCGAGACTTATGTTATTAAGGGTGAGCGCGGTACCGGCACAGTGTGTCTGAACGGCCCGGCCGCTCGCAAAGTGCAGGTAGGCGACATCGTGATTGTGATCTCTTACTGCTCCATCAAGTTCGAAGACGCCAAGGAGCACCAGCCCACGCTCGTGTTCCCGGATCAGCATAACCGATTGGTGTAACGCCATTGCATGAGAAAACTGCTCTCTTTTCTGAAGTACGGCCTGCTTCTGGGGCTTTCCGCATTTCTGATGTGGTATGCCCTCAAAGAGCTCGACTTCGAGAAACTGTGGGCAGAGCTCCAAAACATCGACTACAGCTGGCTTGCGCTCTCCCTCTTAATGGGCCTGGCAGCTTACATGAGCCGGGCGTACCGCTGGTATATGCAGATACGGCCCACAGGCTATACCCCTTCTTTTAAGAACACCTACAATGCCATGATGGTGGGCTATGTGGCCAACCTGGTGCTGCCCCGCATGGGTGAGGTCGTGCGTTGTAGCATGCTCCGCCGCAGCGATGGTATACCTGTCAACAAAGCCTTCGGCACAGTCATTGCCGAGCGCATCATCGACATGGTGATGTTGCTCCTTTTCCTAGGGCTCACCTTTCTGCTGGAGGTCAACCGCCTCCGCGATTTCCTTTTCAGCCTTTTCACGGATAAGTATACCAGTCTGGAGCAAAGCTTCGGGTCGCTATACCTGCTGGTTGTGTTGGTAATGGCGGTCGGGGCCGTGTTTCTAATCCTTGGGCTGCTATACCTGAACAAACTGCGCCAAAACACTTTTTTCAGAAAGTCCGTTACTTTTGTGCGCGGCATGCTGCAGGGCGTGTTCAGCATCACTAAAATTGAAAACCAGTTTGCTTTTTGGGGCCATACCTTGTTTGTATGGACCATGTACTATGGCATGAGCCTTGTGGTTTTCTATGCTATACCTGCCACATCCGGGTTGTCGCCCATAGCCGGGCTCTCGGTGCTGGTGATCGGGACGCTAGGTATGGCAGCCCCGGTGCAGGGCGGGGTAGGGGTTTACCATCTGCTTGTACAGACTGTACTGTTGCTTTACGGTGTGCCCAAAGAGGCTGGAATGGCCTATGCCCTGGTGGCGCATACTTCGCAAACACTTTTGGTAGTTGCCATGGGAGTACTTAGCTTTATAGCAGGAATGTTACAAAAGCCGGCTCTGGCGGAGGAGCATACACAGGCAAACCCATCTATACATGAATTCGAAAGATAAAATCCTGTCCCTGCCCGATTTGCAGGAGCTGACGCAGGTATGGCGCAGTCAGGGCCAGAAGATAGTTTTTACAAACGGCTGCTTCGATATCTTGCACCTGGGCCACGTTGATTACCTTGAAAAAGCACGACAACTTGGCGATAAACTGGTGCTCGGACTTAACACGGATGCGTCAATAAGCCGTATAAAAGGCCCAAGCCGCCCACTTCAGGACGAAATGTCACGTGCGCGCGTCATGGCATCGCTTTTGTTTGTGGATGCCGTAGTATTCTTCGATGAAGATACGCCGCTTGAACTGATCAAGGCTGTGCAGCCGGATATACTGGTGAAAGGCGACGATTATACCATCGAAAATATAGTGGGGCAGGATGTCGTTATGGCACGGGGAGGCGAAGTGAAAACCGTACCGCTCGTGAAGGGCTACTCCACCACGAATGTTGTTAAAAAAATAGAAAACCAGAACAAGTTATAATTAGGAGAAAGCGATGTTAGGAATATATTTCATAGGTATCCTCTTCATGGGCCTCAGCATGTGGGTGAGCTGGAGACTGAAGAGCAAGTTTAAAAAGTACTCGGAGATTCCGTTGCAGTCGGGTTACACCGGCCGCGAGATTGCCGAAATGATGCTGGCCGATAACGGCATACACGATGTGAAAGTAATATCGGTAGCCGGCCGACTGACGGACCACTACAACCCTGCTGACAAAACCGTGAACCTGAGCGAATATGTGTACGAAGCACGCAGTGCCGCTGCGGCAGCCGTGGCAGCGCACGAATGCGGCCACGCCGTGCAGCACGCCAGGGCGTATGGTTTCCTCAAGTTCCGCTCTGCCATGGTGCCGGCGTTGAGCATCGCCTCGCGTTACATGCAGTGGATTATCCTGATCGGTATTTTCATGCTGCAGACTACGCCAATTCCGCTGACTATCGGTGTAGCGCTGTTTGGTCTGACCACTATCTTCAGCTTTGTAACACTACCCGTTGAATTTGACGCCAGTAAGCGAGCGCTTGCCTGGATCAGTTCCAATAACATTGTATCACAGCAGGAACTGGCCATGTCGAAAGACGCACTCAAGTGGGCCGCTCTGACTTATGTGGTAGCAGCGCTGGGTTCTCTGGCAACGCTATTGTACTATGTGTCGCTGCTTATGGGCCGCCGGGACTAAGCTGGGTATTATGCAAATCTAGATCACACAAAGCGCCATCCGTTCATGTAGAGCGGGTGGCGCTTTTGTTTTATTGCACTAACTATAAACGTTGGTTAACAAATATTAGCAAGGAGAGTTATACAAATATTACCAGATTTCATAATTTTGTACTATAATCCATTAATTACAGTCCTTTTATATATAAAAGCATGAATTTCCAATTAACTGAAGAACACCTGGCAGTACAGGCTGCCGCCCGTGAGTTTGCACAAACAGAGTTGCTGCCCGGCGTAATCGAGCGCGACGAGCACCAGAAATTCCCGGCTGAGCAGATCAAAAAAATGGGAGAGCTTGGCTTCCTGGGTATGATGGTGGACCCGAAATACAACGGCGGCGGTATGGATACGATCTCCTATGTACTGGCCATGGAAGAGATTTCTAAAGTAGATGCTTCTGCTTCTGTCGTGATGTCGGTGAACAACTCGCTGGTATGCTGGGGCCTTGAGAAATACGGTACCGAAGAGCAAAAGCAGAAATACCTGACACGCCTGGCAACCGGCGAGATCATCGGTGCTTTCTGTCTTTCTGAGCCAGAGGCTGGTTCTGATGCCACGTCGCAGCGCACAACTGCCGAAGACAAAGGCGACTATTATCTGCTGAACGGGACTAAAAACTGGATTACAAACGGTAGCACCGCTTCTGTATACCTGGTGATCGCGCAGACAGATCCGGAGAAGAAGCACCGTGGCATCAACGCGTTTATCGTAGAGCGCGGCATGGAAGGCTTCCAGGTAGGGCTGAAAGAAAACAAGCTGGGTATCCGTGGCTCTGACACGCACTCCCTGATGTTCACGGATGTGAAAGTGCCGAAGGAAAACCGCATCGGTGAAGACGGCTTTGGCTTTAAGTTCGCGATGTCTACGCTGGCTGGTGGCCGCATTGGTATTGCTGCACAGGCGCTAGGTATAGCTTCAGGTGCCTTCGAGCTGGCTGTGAAATATTCGAAAGAGCGCAAGGCATTTGGTGTAGAGATTGCCAAGCACCAGGCAATCCAGTTCAAACTGGCCGACATGGCCACAAACATTGAGGCTGCCCGCATGCTTTGCCTGAAGGCTGCTTTCCATAAAGACACACACCAGGATTACGGCATGTCCGGTGCCATGGCGAAACTTTTTGCTTCTAAAGTAGCAATGGAGACAACGGTTGAAGCAGTGCAAGTTCACGGTGGTTACGGTTTCGTGAAAGAGTACCATGTGGAGCGATTGATGCGCGATGCTAAAATTACACAAATATATGAGGGCACTTCTGAGATTCAGAAAATAGTAATTTCAAGAGAATTGTTAAAGTAATTTGGCACTTAAACCTTTGTTCCTGTGTTATTTAGGCTAAGGATAGGGTTTATTGAATTAAAATTAAATATTTAAAATATTTTGAATTTTATAAAGATAAACCTTAGCTTTAGGCCAAAATCAAAGGGTTTATAGTATAAAAGTTAGTTGGTAACACACATGGAAGATTACAATAAGATTATTGAGTCGCTTGGGGTGCGATTCATTAAAGCGAAAAATCTGGTGTTGCAGCAGCCGTTCTCGGTTCGCAATTACTACGACGTAGGCAACAACCTGATTCTGCTTCATAAAGGTACAATTTTCTTTGGTGAGGAGGAACAGATGGTAGAGGAGGGCGAATTGCTCTTTATACCGGGTGGACGAAGCACAAAGGTAACCTATGGTTCCGGCGATGGCAGGTCTATCACAAATGACGATCTGATCACCAACAGAGAAAAGTTCTTTAAGAGCAACAACGACCTCGACCTGATCGGCGACGCGGAAGAGAGCCACAGCTATGTGAGCTTCGAAGCGAAAGTGTTCGATTCTGTTAACTTCTTTGCATCGCTTGACCTGCCAGCGTTCCTGATTTCAGGAAACAACAAACTGGCTAACCTGGTGATTAAGGTAGTGGAAGAAAGTATGCAGGACCTGCCAGGCAAAGAGCGTCTGATCAGCATCTACACCGAGAACATCGTGGTAGAGATCGTACGTCACATCCTGCGCAACAAAATGTTTGTGGAGCAACTGGCTACCAACAGCACGTACTTCAAAGACCCTCGCCTCATCGACCTGTTCAACTATATTAAGGAGAACCTGGGTGGCGACTTGTCTAACAAAGTGCTTTCTAACGTTGCCAACGTTTCTGAGGACTATGTAGGTCAGTACTTCAAAATGCTGACAGGTATAAACCCACAGGATTATATTGAATACCAGCGTATGGAGCGTGCCGTGTTCCTGCTTCGTACCACGAAGAAGAGCATCCGTGAAATCGGTAAGGATGTAGGCTACAAAGATACAGCTTACTTCTGCCGTCGCTTCAAGATGATGTTTGGTATACCTGCCGGTAAGATGCGCCGTCGCGAATCAGCGATGAACATCTAAGGCTAGATTATAAGAAGCTATAGTATGAGAAACCTCGGCCAGAAAGCCGGGGTTTTTTTCTATGTGGTTACCTACCACAATCACATCGGCGCCAGCCTCCAGTGCTGCCTTTGCCTTAGCCGCCGTATCGATACCTCCTCCTACAATAATAGGCGTCTCTACCGACTGTCGCACGGCTTTAATCATGTCAGCGCTGACAGGATACAGCGCACCGCTGCCACCGTCCAGGTATATGTAACGCAACCCCAGCAGTTCACCGGCCATAGCAGTGCAGGCAGCAATAGCAGGCTTGTCGTAAGGTATAGGCGTGGTGCCGCTCATGTAAGAGGCTGTGGTCTGGCGGCCGGTATCCACGAGTATGTAGCCGGTAGGGTATACCTGCAGCTCACTGGCTTTGAGAATAGGGGCCGAAAGCACGTGCTGGCCGATCAGGAAGTCAGGGTTGCGACCCGAGATAAGGGAAAGAAGCAAAATACCGTCGGCCTGCTTGTCGATGTGCAGGCTGTTGCTCGGGAAGAGAATGACAGGTATAGCGCTGTTATCTTTTATAAGTTTGATAATAGCGGCCTGGTTGTCGGTGGTAATGAGACTTCCGCCAACAAAGAAAAAATCTACCTGATGAGTTTCGCTCATCGAGAGCAGGTTCAGGCAGGAAGCTTCGTCCAGGTTATCGGGGTCGATCAGGAGGGCGAAGTGCTTTCTGCCTGGCTCATGCTGCTGTCTGTTACAAAGGTTGTTGAATGGCATCCTCTTCCGGAATGGTATAAGCAATGGTTTCTACTTCAGTCACCTCGATGGGTGCTGCTGCAATATCGCTATTTTTAGAAACAGTGCTTAAGTATTCCTCTACCTTTTTAGTCAGGTATACGAGGAGCAGGGCCATTACCTGCTGACTGATGACGTGCATCAGCTCAGAATTCACAAAGCTTTTGGACACGCCGGTCTGCTGATTTGGCTCACGTTGTGCGGGCGACATGCGCTCAGAGGACAAGGTGTAGGCGTCTTCCTGCTCGTGTACAAAAGAGTCATAGCCGACCATGTTCTCGTTGTTGGCGGTATAGCTATCCTCCTGTTCGTATGCATATTTGTGGAAGCCAAGTCCGTCCGGCTGTTTTGTAGCGTATTTCGATTGCTTGGCAGCCTTCTTGCCCTTTAGCGTTTTAACTTTTTTTTTGCCGCCGCTGAACATGCTCCGGAGCAAGAGCCCTGCTACCAGCACACCGCCGGCTATGGCCACCTTTTTGCCAATCTGCTGGCCCTGCGTTTTTATCTGATCCACATCACCCATGAGGGCCTTCTTGTATTCTTCTTTCTGGCGCTCCAGCAGTTCCCGTTCACTGTCGAACAAGGGGTTTGTTATCTCGCTCATATCTGATTTTCTCGTTTATCGGTTTTATAGATGGTATTATCCAAAGCCTTGTCTGCCATACCCTGGAACACTTTTTTATCGAGGCCTACTAGCAGTATGACCAGCACTACTACATAGAACAAGGCAATAATTCCGAAGCCCCAGAAAGAACTGTCGAGCAGGTGGTTAAGCAGCAGCCCCAGGAAAATGCTCACAAACAGAAAACTCATCAGGCCGAAAAAGCCCAGCAGTACACCGTGTATGGCACCCACCATGGCTGCCTTCATCTTTTCCTGTATCTCAAGCCGTATAATGTCTATGCGGGTATCGATATACCCCATCAGGTTCTCAATAAGGTTAGTGCTTTTTTCTCTTGTGCCGTTGTCGTTCATAGTGCCAGCTTTTTAGTGCTTTTTATGTATACGGTAGTATATTGAAATATTTACGGAAGATGCAATCAGTTAAAGTTGTAGTACGGAATTTGCTGTATCTTGTCCGTGTTTACTTAACTCAAGTATCATTTTTTTGTTACATCAGCCCCTTTGGAGCATAATCTTTATAGCATACTAGGCGTGAGCCCCACAGCTTCGGCGCAGGAGATCAAACTGGCTTACAAACGGCTTGCTTTGAAGTATCACCCTGACCGAAACCCGGGCGATGCACGAGCTGAGGAGCTGTTCAAGGTCGCTAACTCTGCTTACCAGACTTTGTCGGATCCGGGCAAACGCGCGCGCTATGACCTGCGCCTGCAGTACCTGAACGAGCAGCGGCAGGCCATTCGCCAGCACCAGCCGCACCACCACGCCCGTTACCGGCAAACCCGGCCGCCTGCTCCCGTGTCGGAGCGGCACTACCAGAACATACCTCGCCGCGAAGGGCGCCGCTTTGTGCGCAAGGACCTCTATATCACGCTCGGCTTTTTTGCTTTCATGTTTGTGTTCAGTGTGTTGCTCAAGTCTACCATGGACTACATCACGGGCGAAGACAGGTATAAAACGGCCCTCAGCTACATCGAGCACGGCAAGTATAGCAGCGCCCACAGCCTGTTGAATGATGCCATCTACTTTCGGCCAAAGCATGCGGATGCTTACCTGACGAGAGCGAGCATCTCGATGAACGTAAATGAAAATTACCGGGCGGCTGTGGAGGACCTGAACCAAGTGATTGCGCTGCAGGATAGACCCTCTGCGGAAGTATTTATGATGCGAGGTAAAAGCCTCGCCAAGTTGGAAAAGTATGAAGAAGCCGAAAGGGATTTTGGTATAGCCCTCGCGCTTGACAGCACCCTGCATACAGCCCAGCTGGACAGGGGAGAGGTGCGCTTATTTTACCTGCAGAAGTTCGAACCAGCCATAGCCGATTTTACCAACTTTCTGCGCCATACCTCTAAAGGCGAGTCATGGGCCAGTGCGCTGACCTTCCGGGGCTTTGGGTACTACAGAACAGGAGATTATGCCGCCTCGGAGGCAGACTACCGCCAGGTGCTCCGCGCTGACAACGCCAATGGTCGGGTGTATTACCTGCTTGGCCGCACCGAGCTGGAACAAGCGCAGCCCGACTCTGCCTGCGCCCACTTTAATGAAGCGTATCGGCTTGGCTATTCCGCGGCGCTGCTGGAGCTTCGCGCCAATTGTCCCTAGTAGTATTTTAGCAGCTTCTTCTGCATTTTCTCACTGTCCCAGGGCTGACCTCCCAGGTATATCTCCTTTACCTCACCGCTCGGGTTCAATATGTAGGTAGTCGGGTATACTGTCAGTTGCTGATTGGCAAGCGGGGTGCTGGCCCTGAGGTAGGTAAAGGTATAAGGTTGTCGGCTCCGGAACTTCAGCAGTTTTTCCACTTCCTCGTCCGACACGGTCACCACGGCAATCTTATCAGGGTATAGCTGCTGGAGGCGGTCCATAGAAGGCATTTCTTCGATGCAGGGCTTGCACCAGGTAGCCCACACGTTCAGCACCACTACTCTCCCTTTATATTTTTCTATAGTTGTAGGCTCACCCTGTAGATTGGTGAGTTGCAGCGCCTGCCAGTTCACGTGTTGCGGTACAGTCTGGTTGAGCATGTAGAAGGCAAACACGGCAATAATACTTGTAACGGCAAAGCCCATGGCATAGGCAGCCCAGAAGGTTTTTCGTCGGGTCATGGGTTAAAGCTGTATGTTCTGGATGAAAAACATATAGATAAGAGCCAGCACAAGCACAGTGCCGATGCCGGCGGCCATGCCCGCAAAAATGGCGCTCCAGTAGGGTTTTTTCATGGCGTTAATAGATGTTGTAACAGCTAAGGTACTAAAATACAGGAAGAATTGCAGCCCGAAATCGATTTAGACAACCAGTAGCTTATTATGAAGTATAGTAGGGCAGTGGAAAGTGAGAAGGGTATAAAAACAAAAAACCCTTACCTGTTAAGGTAAGGGTTCAAGCTGGTGGTGATGATTGGAATCGAACCAACGACACAAGGATTTTCAGTCCTTTGCTCTACCAACTGAGCTACATCACCAGCTCTGTTGTTTCTCCCTCTTGCGAAAGAGTATGCAAAAGTAGTAACCAAATCCGAAGACGCAAACTTTCGGGCAAAAATATTTTAAAAAAGTGCCCTTGTATACGTTTATTCTCACTATTCTGCTATCTTTATCTATGAATTGGTATGTATAACGAATAATTCACCGTGATTCAACTCGAGAACATTATCTTCCTGATAGTAGCAGGCCTGGGCATCGGCCTGTTTGTGTGGCAGATCCGCAAGATTCGAAAGAACATTCTGATAGGGCGTGACGTCGATCTAAGCGATAATCCGTCGGAGCGCATTAACAAAACCTTGCTGGTGGCATTTGGCCAGCAGAAAATGTTTAAGCGCATGTTGCCGGCCGTGCTGCACCTTTTTGTGTACGTTGGTTTCCTGGTGATCAACATCGAGGTGCTGGAGATCATGATCGACGGGATTTTCGGCACGCACCGGGTGCTCGGTTTCCTGGGCCCGTTCTATGATGGGCTGATGGCCGTGAACGAGATTCTGGCTGCCCTTGTGATTATTGCCTGTGTTATCTTCCTGTGGCGTCGCAATGTGACCAAAGTGCCACGCCTGGCAACTGGCGTGGAGATGCGCGCCTGGCCCAAGATGGATGCCAACGTGATCCTGATCACCGAGATCGTGCTGATGTTTGCCCTCTTTGCCTTCAACATAGCAGACCTGAAACTGGCTGCGCTCAACAACCATGCCTTGCCGGGCACCTTTCCGGTGAGCAGCTCCTTTATGGATATTTTTGGCAGCGACACCGGTACACTGGCGACGATAGCAAGCGTTGGCTGGTGGATCCACATCATCGGCATCCTAGCATTTATGAACTACCTGCCGAGCTCCAAGCACTTCCACATCATCATGGCTTTCCCGAACGTGTACTTCTCCAAGCTGTGGCCGAAGGGTAAGTTTACGACCAACCCGGCTATCACGCACGAGATCAAAGCGATGCTGGACCCAAGCTACCAGCCGCCGGCACCGGAAATGGACGCAGAGGGAAACCCGATTGTGCAGCGCTTCGGTGCCAAGGACGTAGAGGACCTGACCTGGAAACAGCTGATGGATTCCTATACCTGTACCGAGTGTGGCCGCTGTACCTCGGTGTGTCCGGCTAACCTGACTGGCAAACTGCTGTCGCCGCGTAAGATCGTAATGGATACCCGCGACCGCATGGAAGAGAAAGGCGGACATCCGGCTATCTTTGCGCCAAATCACTACAAAGAATTGGGTGTGGAACGCGTGCAGACTACAGACGAAAAAACATTGCTGCGTGGCTACATAACACCGGAAGAGCTTTGGGCCTGTACCACCTGCAATGCCTGCGTGGAGTCCTGCCCAGTGAACATCGACCAGCTGTCCACCATCATGGACTTGCGCCGCTACCTAGTGCTGGAAGAATCTGCTGCCCCTGCTTCGATAAACACGATGTTCACCAACATCGAGAACAACGGTGCTCCATGGGCCTTCTCACCATCCGACCGCTTCAACTGGGCGGAGGACCTGTATGTGCCGAGTAAGAACTAGACAAAAGAATTTTTAGACATAGGGCAAAAGACTTTATGATACTGGACTCACAAACATGTCCTTTGTCTTTCGTCAAGCAGTCCTTTGTCCTTTTCAAATACACAGATGGAAGAAAATAAAAGATTAGTGAAAGTGCCGACCATGGCGGAAATGGCTGCGAAGGGCGAAGAGCCGGAAGTGCTGTTCTGGGTTGGCTGTGCCGGTTCGTTCGACGACCGCTACAAGCGCGTAACACGTGCCTTCGTACAAATTTTAGAGCACGTAGGCGTAAAATATGCTGTACTGGGCACCGAAGAAAGCTGCACTGGCGAACCGGCTAAGCGAGCCGGTAACGAGTTCCTGTTCCAGATGCAGGCGATCACCAACATCGAAGTGCTCAATGCCTACAATGTGAAGAAGATCGTAACGGCTTGTCCGCACTGCTTTAACACGCTTAAAAATGAGTACCCGGATCTGGGTGGTAACTATGAAGTGATTCACCACTCCACGTTCCTACAGCAGCTCATCAACGAGGGCAAGGTAAAAGTGCAGGGCGGTGAGGCCTTCAAAGGCAAGCGCATCACCTTCCACGACTCCTGCTACCTGGGTCGCGCCAACAACATTTACGAAGCCCCGCGTGACGTACTGGCCGCTCTCGATGCTGACCTGGTAGAAATGAAGCGCAGCCGTGCCAACGGACTTTGCTGTGGTGCTGGTGGTGCCCAGATGTTCAAGGAGCCGGAGACGGGCAACAAAGACATCAACATTGAGCGTACGGAAGAGGCCCTGGCCACTCTCGGTACAGGCGACGGTGTGATCGCAACTGCCTGCCCATTCTGCATGGTGATGATGAGCGACGGCGTGAAAAACAAGGAGCAGGAAGAAACCGTAAAAGTTTTTGACATTGCCGAGCTGATCGCACAAGCCGAGGGGCTGGGTAAATAGATTGCTATATTGTTAAGTTGTTTAATCGTTGTTTAGGTAAACAGGCCCATCGACACATGCTTGTTTGATCATCAGCCAGTGTGCTGGAACACGTACAGCCATCAGCTAATCAGCCGTCAACAATCTGCACGTTTTTTGAGGCAACAATTTAACAATCAACAGTTCAAGAATTAAAAAATGTATATCCCTTTTGACCAATTGCCACCGCATGCCCGGCTCTGGATTTACCAGGCTGATAGGGCTTTGACGGCGGTAGAGCAGGAAGAAATAAAGCCAATGCTGGAGCGTTTTGCTACTGATTGGAGCAGTCATGGGGCGGGGCTACAGGCGTCGGCCAGTTTGTTGCACGATCGTTTTCTGGTGCTGGCTAACAACGAAGCCGTTACGTCTGCCAGTGGATGTTCCATCGACTCATCGGTGAGTTTTGTGCGGGAACTGGAGCAGCGCTTTGGCATTTCGTTCTTCGACCGTACCCGCCTGGCTTTCCTGAAAGACGGCCAGATGCAGGTGGTGAGCATGAACGAACTGAAAAATAAAGTGGCCGCCGGCGAGATTGACGGACAGACCTTATATTTTGATACATTGGTAAATAATTACGGAGAACTGCAGGATGCCTGGCCACGGCCGGCGCAGCAAAGCTGGCTCTCCAGGTATTTTTAGATCCGCTAATTCAAAAACTACCCCCATGCAGCAGACGCTATCGACACAGTCAGTGGCTAATTACCTGAAGTTTACAGCAGCCGTTCTGCTGCTGGCAGTGGTGCTCAGCTCCTGCGGCGCGGGCATGTACTTGAGCAAGGCCGAAAAGCGCTTTGAAGAAGAGCAGTATGAGCGGGCCATCGAGTACTACAAGCAGGCGCTGAAAGGGGCTAGGAATACCGGCGAGATCAACTACCGCATTGCTGAGTCATACCGCTTGTCTAACCGACTGGCGGAGGCCGAAACTTATTACAAGGCTGCGCTCGACAACAACTATCGCAAAGAGGAAGGTTTCTTTTACTACGGCATGGCGCTCAAAGCCAATGGCAAGTACGAAGCCGCTTTGGGCCAGATGCAGGATTATGCCCGCATCGGCAGCAAACAGGAGCTCAAAACCCTTGCCTTGCGCGAAGTCGAAACGCTGAGCCAACTGAGCCGCATCCTGAAGAAAAACACAGGTTTTGAAATTTATAACCTAGAAGCACTAAATACAGAAGGCTCTGACTTTGCACCTTTTGTGCGTGGCAACGAATTGGTTTTCTCGTCCTCCCGCGGACCAGGCAAAACCTACCTGGGCAATGGCGAAGGCTTTTTGAACCTGTATGCGACTACATTGGGCGACTCGGCCAATCTGGGAGCTGCCGTGCGCAAGCTGGAAGGTATAAACACCGACGACCTGCACGAGGCCCTGGCGACATTTGCTGACGAGGGAAACACGATGGTTTTTGCGCGTGGCAACGAAGGTACCAAGAAAGGCCGCCGCAACGTAGACCTGTTCATCTCGTTCTACCGCTCCAATGCCTGGACAGAACCCAAACTGCTCAACATCAGCGACCCGCGCGCCTGGGATTCTTCTCCGGCTTTTACGCCCGATGGCAAAACGCTCTACTTCTCCTCTGACCGCAAAGGAGGACTTGGAGGCAACGATATCTACAAAACCACCATCGACGACAACGGACGCTTCTCTGCTCCCGAAAATATGGGTCCGGATTTCAACACGCCGGGTAACGAAAGTTATGTATACATAGGGCCGGATGGCACACTATACATCGCTTCTGACGGTCTGCCAGGCTTGGGCGGGCTCGATGTTTTTAAGATTGAAGATGGCAAACCCGTGAACATGGGTGTACCGGTTAACTCCAGCGGCGACGATTTTGGGATCTTTTTCCAGGATGCTCTTACAGGCTATATTTCCTCTAACCGCGAAGGTGGCAAAGGGGGCGACGACATTTATGCAATTGCCAAATCGGTGCGTAAACTGGTGAACTTCTTTGTAGATGGCACGGTTTACCAACGTCGCGACAAGGACAAGCAGCAAGTGGTGGTACCGAACACACAAGTGGTGTTGCAGGACAACAGTGGGCAGAAAATAGCCGAAACCACAGCTGATGCAGAAGGCAAGTTCTCATTCCCGCTCGACAGTGCTACTACTTATTCCTTACTCGCCGAGAAAGCCGGTTTCTTTGCGGCGCGCCAGCGCGTGAGCACTGTAGGTAAGATGCCGCCACAGAACCAGTTGCCAAACGAGGTGAACGAAGTGCGCCTGACTGCTGACCTCTTGCTGACCGAGATCGTGAAAGAAAAAGCCATCGTACTCGAGAACATCTTCTACGATTTCGATAAAGCTGACATCAGACCGGACGCTGCTGAAGAACTCGATAAACTGGTGCAGATACTGGTAGATAATCCGCGTATCTCCATCGAGTTGAGCTCGCACACTGACTCCCGTGGTGTAGATATTTACAACCAGGACCTGTCGCAGCGCCGTGCCCAGTCTGCCGTGAATTACATCATCTCCAAAGGTATAGACAAGTCGCGCATTACGGCCAGAGGTTATGGCGAGGGCCGCCCGGTGGTGCGCAATGCTAAGACCGAAGACGAACACCAACGCAACCGCCGCACTGAGTTTAAGGTGGTGCGCATTCAGGAGTAGCAGGTATAAGGTATAGCGCTATACCTTATATAAATAAATAAAAATCGGCGGCTATAGTCTTGCACTGTAGCCGCCGATGCTGTTTCTATACCGCTGCTACGCCTGCAGCGAGTCCTGTGCCCGTGCAGATATAAATACAAGCATGCTGAAGCATGAAATCAACAATTTCTTTTTTTATATTTTATTTAAATTTCTTTATATAGAAGAGCCAATATATTACAAGATGCTTGCAAGGTATAGCGGCTGCTTTTTTTCGAAACGCTCTACATTATACCTGTTGGATTTGGCTCTGTGAAATGCCGGCTCGACTAATAATTGCCACCACAGCTTTTTAAAAGCATTTCTTTTTGCCGTATATACAAAGGCCTTTCTTAAATTTGTAAAGCAAGCAAGACCAGCACAATGGAAAATAGATACCTCCGGCGCGGCGTGTCCGCCTCCAAGGAAGACGTACACAACGCCATCAAGAACATCGACAAAGGGCTTTTCCCGAAAGCATTCTGCAAGATCATCCCCGACATCCTCACCGGCGACCCCGAGTACTGTGCCATCATGCATGCCGACGGCGCAGGAACCAAGTCGGCCCTGGCCTACATGTACTGGAAAGAAACCGGCGACCTGAGCGTATGGAAAGGTATAGCGCAGGACGCTGTGGTGATGAACACCGACGATCTGATGTGCGTGGGCGCAACGGATAACATCCTGCTCTCTTCTACCATCGGCCGCAACAAGAATCTTATACCTGGCGAAGTGATTGCCGCCATTATCAACGGTACCGAGGAGGTGCTGCAAATGCTCCGCGACAATGGCATCGGCATCTACAGCACAGGCGGCGAGACAGCCGACGTAGGCGACCTGGTGCGGACCATCATTGTGGACAGCACCGTGACCGCCCGCATGCGCCGCGACGAAGTGATTTCAAACGACAACATACAAGCTGGTGATGTGATTGTAGGCTTCGCCTCGCACGGGCAGGCTACTTATGAAGACGAGTACAACGGTGGCATGGGCAGCAACGGCCTTACCTCTGCCCGCCACGATGTGTTCCACTCGTACCTGTCAGCTTCTTACCCGGAAAGCTACGATCCGGAACTGCCAAAGGATCTGGTGTACGCCGGCAATTACCGCCTGACGGATGTGGAGGAGAAAACAGGTATGGAAGTAGGCAAACTGGTGCTTTCACCAACCCGTACCTATGCGCCAATCGTGAAAGAAATCCTGAATCAGCACCGCCCGCACATACATGGCATGGTGCACTGCAGCGGCGGCGCCCAGACCAAAGTGCTGCACTTCACCAACAAGGTACACATCATCAAAGACAACCTCTTCCCTGTGCCGCCACTGTTCCGCATCATACAGGAACAGAGCCACACCGACTGGAAAGAGATGTACAAGGTCTTCAACATGGGCCACCGCCTGGAGATATACCTGCCGGAGCAACACGCTCAAAACCTGATCGATATTTCAAAGTCGTTTGGTGTGGAGGCACAGATTGTTGGCCGCGTAGAAACCAGCGAACGCAACGAACTTACAATTAAGACTGATAAGGGAGAGTTTTATTACGAAGGGTAAAAGTTTAATAAGCTCTAAAGGAAAACCACAGGTGTAGCGCCTGTGGTTTTTTCTTATACCTATACCTGCAAACCAAAAATCCCCGCAGACAAACCCCACTGCACTTTAGTTCCATAAACTGGCACAATAATTGGCTTGGCGAAGGTATACGCTAAAACCTATAAGCCATGAAAAAGCTTCTACTACCGTTCTTGTTTGTGCTGCTGGCGCTGCCGGCTTTCGCACAACCCACTGTCGTTACCTTTACCACCCACAGGGGCGAGCCCTTCCAGATGGCGCTGGATGGACGCCTGATCAACCGTTCGGCTTCCAACTTTGTGCGCATCACGCACCTGCGGCCCGGCAACCATTATGTGGAGTTCCGGATCAGAGGCCGCCATGGTATTTACAGGACAGGTATAAATGTGCTGGCCCGCGCCGGTTTCGAAACGAATTATGCTGTGCGCGTGTCGGGCCGTAAAGTGAGTCTGCGCGTGATCAGCGAGATACCACTGGGGCCGCCACCGGTAGTGGTCGTGCCGCCGCGCTACCCCGATAGGTATGAACCCGCTCCGCCCCGCTACGAAGAACCCGCCAACGGCTGCAACCTGTTGGAGCGCTACGACGTGGAGCGCCTGATCGACGCTATGAAAGGCCGCGACTTCGAGAGTACCCGCCTCACTGTTGCCCGCGAAGCGGTGCGTAATAGCAGCATCCTGTCAGAGGACCTGCGCAACGTGCTGTTAGCTTTTGAGTTTGAAAGCACCCGACTCGAGTTTGCCAAGTTCGCCTACGACAATGTGTGCGACAAAGAGCGCTTCTACTACATCTACGACGTCTTCCAGTCAGACCACCACGTGCGGGAATTGGAGCAGTATACCAGCCGCAGACGCTAAGGTATAGCCAAGTCAATAGAAACACCCGGGGGAGCAACAGGTACAAAATCCTGTTGCTCTTTCTTATTTAAGAGGGAGGGTAAAATTTTGACAAAGGAGTTTTTACAAAGAATATAAGAGTACTCAGCGTAAATTGCGTCTTAAAGGATCTGAGTTCGCATTGCCTGTTTACTTCTTAAGCGTCGTGGGCATTACGTTGCTTAAAGCATGATAGTAGTGGCATGACCAACTTAAGCGGCAGGAAAAGGAGCCTATACCGAAAGGTCTTTTGTCCTCTGTCAAAAACTCCTTTGTCCGAAAGAGACTCTCCTATACCTGAGAGGCGGAGCAAGCCTACGATTTAATCTTTTGGGGCAGGTAGCCGAAGTGTTTTTTGAAAGCAGCTGTGAAGTGGGCGGCGTACTTAAAGCCCAGGGCACTTGCAATATCGCCTACTTTTTGGTCACCTTCGAGCAGCATCTTGCGGGCCTGCTCCATGCGGTAAGTGTTCAGGTAGCCAAACACCGTGGTGCCGAACACCTGCTTGAAGTGCTTTTTAAGGTAATACTCGTTTGTGCCGACCATGTGGGCCAGGTCAATCAGGGAGCAGGGGCACTCCATATTCTTGAGGATCAGGTCGCGGGCGTGGAGCATCTTTTCGATATCCGTTTGCTTCAGCCCGTTCGTGCTTGGTGCTTCGTCCTGCTCACATTGCTCAAACTGCAGCATGAGGAGCTCGATCACCTTCGCCTGCACAAACATGCGCTTGCAGTAGCCCGTGTACATGCAGTTGAGCAACTCTTGCAGCACCGAGATAATCTTTGGCGTAATGGGCAAATTTCCTTTTCTGAGCCGTGCAGGCTTACCAGCCAGGATATGCTCCCGCAATTCTGAAAAAGGGTTTCCTGTCTCGGGTAGATAATGCAGCAGAAAGTCAGAAGGGATGTATACCGTCATCATCTCCACCTGCGGATCGGGCTTTATTTCCTGTCGCGCCTGTGCGTCGGAGAAGAAGAGCAGGTTATGCTGCTGGGCGTCAAAACTGGCAAAGGCTTTTGGGTTGTCTCCTACTCTGAAAGAGCTCTTCCCGCGCATCGAAAAGTATAGCTGCGCAAAGTCCTCACTGTTAAAACATCCTACCACTTTCTTACTCGATAAACTAAAGGCTGTGTGGCTGAAGTGAATTTCGCCGGATGGAAAGCGCATGCTGACCTCGGAAGCCGCACGCGCATTTGGGCTCTGGCAGGTGCAGTAGGTGGGCCGGTTTTGCTCAGCCAATTGCTGACTGGTACAGTCTTTTTCACTGTTTCTCGGTTCACTCACGTCTTGCTCCATGTTTTCCCTCATTTGATAAAAGAATTCCCTTACCCGTTACCAAAATAGCTTTGTAAGTTATACTTTTGCGCAAGTTACGTTTATTTAGACTATATCTAAATAGTGTGTCACCTAAAAAAAGGCAATGCCTTTATCAGCATTGCCTTAAACCCAAATACTATACCTTATAAAGATATGTTCAAACATTTACTGGCGTCGGCTTTTCTCATACTCATGGCGCTTGGAGTTTCAGCACAGGACCTGGCCGTTTCGGGGCAGGTGACAGAACAGGCGACCGGCACAGCACTGCCAGGTGTTACGGTTAGAGTGAAAGAGTCAAACAACGGAACCACGACGAACCCGAACGGAACTTTTCAGATTCGTGCCAAAGAAGGGGAAGTGCTCGTTTTCTCATACATTGGTTATGCTTCTCAGGAAGTGCCGGTAAACGGAAATGCAAGTTCGCTGCAGGTAGAGCTCCAGCCCGGCAACACACAGCTATCTGAAGTAGTCGTAACAGGCGCACTCGGCATTAAGCGTCCCGCACGCGAACTAGGTACGGCCAGTGCTCAACTCAACACCGCCGAACTGAACCAGGGTAAAGTAGTGAATCCTATACTTGGGTTGGCCAGTAAGGTATCAGGCCTGCGCATCAACTTGTTCGACAGTAAAGTAGATCCGGATGTACAGGTAAACCTACGCGGCATACGCTCGCATACCGGCAATAACGCGCCGCTTTACGTGGTGGACGGTGTACCTATACCTGACATTAATCGCCTCAACCCGAATGATATTGAAAGCATCAATGTGCTAAAGGGCGCCAACGCAGCAGCGGTATACGGCTCTGACGGGGTAAATGGTGTACTGATGATCACGACCAAAAAAGGCCGGGCAGGAGCACAGCGAATCAATTTCACGAACACAACTACTTTTGATAAAATCTCGCGCCTGCCGGAACAGCAGACAGAATTCGGGCAGGGCCTGAACGGCGTGTATGACCCGCTGCAGTACCAGTCCTGGGGTTCGCGTTTCGATGGGGAACTGCGCCCTGTAGGACCTGTGCTACCAGACGGTAGCCAATGGCAACTACCATACAGCGCCCACCCGGACGGCAGAAAAGCATTCTTCAACACGGGCTTCACCACTCAAAACGACCTGAACTTTTCGGGTGGCGATGAGAAGTCAACCTACTATTTCTCACTGCAGGATGTACTGACCAAAGGCATCATTGAAGGCGACAAAAACAGACGCTCAGGCGCCCGCTTTAACGGTTCCCGTTCTTTTGGCAAGCTGAGCACCAGCTATAACGTTAATTACGTGTTCAACAAAAGTGATGTAACGCAAAGTGAGCCATGGTCTACAGTATACCGTTTGCCGGTTAGCCTGCCTTTTGCCGACCTGAAAGACTGGGAAAACACGCTGCACGCCAACCCGAACTACTGGTTCAGCACCAATCAACCGAATCCATACTTCAACGCCGATAACCAGCGCACGGTAAATGAGCAGCAGACGCTGACCGGAAACATAGAGCTCAATTACGAGATTGCTCCCTGGATCAGCGCCATCTACCGTCTGGGCCTTTACAGCCGCAACACCGACACCCGTACCACAGTAGGTAAATTTACTTATACCACGCCGGGCCGTACCAACATACCGGGCAGCGTGAACGATGCTACTAACACCTTCCGTCGCATCAACAGCGATTTCATCCTCGACCTGCACAAGGACTTCGGTAAGTTCAGCACCCGTTTGCTGTTGGGCAACAACCTGCGCACCGACGACAGCAAAATAACCAATCTGAGCGCCTCGGCGCTGGTAGTGCCCGGCCTGTTCAATCAAGACAACCGTTTGGGGCAGTTGGGTGGCAAGTCCGGCATCAGCCAGAGAAGACAGGTGGCAGGTTTCGGAGAGTTTACTGCCGGCTACAACAATTACCTGTTCCTGACCTTTACCGGTCGCCAGGAATCCGTGTCGGTGCTGAGTCCTGAAAACCGCAGCTACTTTTACCCGGGCGTGAGTTCGTCGTTTGTTTTCAGCGATGCTATACCTGCGCTCCAAAACAACAGCATGCTTTCTTACGGCAAGGTATACGCCTCTTACAACAAGACCGGCAACGTAGTAGTGGACCCTTACCAGTTGCAGAACGTGTATAGCCAGACCGACGGTTTCCCATACGCAAACCTGCCTGGTTTTAGCCTGGGTACTTCCGATGCCAACCCGAACCTGAAGCCTGAATTTGTGACCTCGCTTGAAGTGGGTACGCAGCTGAGCTTCTTCCAGAACCGCCTGAACCTGGAGGCTGCCTACGTGGATGCCAAAACAACGGACGGTACCATCCTGGCCGACATTTCTGCCGGATCTGGCTTTACTTCTGCCTGGGTGAATGCCTTTAAAGCGAGCAACAAGATCATCGAGCTGAACATTAATGGTGATGTGATTCAGCGTGGCCACCTGGTATGGAATGTAGGCGCCAACCTCACGCACATCAGAAGCGAGGTAGAGGAAATCTATGGCGGAATCGATCAGCTGTTCCACTTCCGCCAGAACTACCTGATCGTGGGCAAGCCATACAACAGCTACCTGTTCACCGACTACAGACGCGACCCGCAGGGAAGAGTGATCGTGGACCCGGCTACCGGCAATCCGACGAGCACGTCAGAGCTATACTATGGCGGCACCGGCACACCGCCGTACCAGTTAGGTCTCAACACTTCGGTGCAGTACAAGGGCTTTCAGTTAGGTGCGCAATTCGACTGGAGAATGGGAGCGGTGGTCTATACCGAGGCAGCTGCCCGCATGCTATCAGATGGCACGAGCCCGCTTACAACGCAGTATGGCCGCGAGGCGTTTGTTATACCTAACTCAGTCATTGAAACTTCTCCGGGCGTGTTCACGCCAAACACCGAGATACAAACCAAAGGCGACCGCAACTACTGGGCAAATTTTGTAGCTCCGGTGCAGTCGAACTACGCGGTGAGCGCTGACTTCTTTAAAATACGTGAGCTGAGCCTGAGCTATACCTTGCCAATGGGCTGGCTGGATGGTCAGAACCTGGTGAAAGAAGCGACAATCGGCTTCGTGGGCCGCAACCTGTTCTCTATATGGGCAAAAGACAACATCTACAACGACCCGGAATTTGTGTACGCCGGCGGAAGCAGCGAGGGTTACATGAGCTGGAGACACTTGCCCCCGACCCGTTCGTTTGGTTTCAATGTAAATGTGGCATTCTAAATAAGATCATTCTGCATACTTTGTGATATGAAAAAGTTATTATCCTTTATCCTGATAGCACTGACCGGCACGGCTTTTACCGCCTGCGACAGCTTTCTGGATACAAATGTCAACCCTAATGCGCCGACCGATGTGCCGGTGGAGCAAAAATTACCGACCGCTCTTGTCAAGACCGTAAACCTTGAAACCGGTACCCTGAACCAACTGGGTGCTGTGTGGGTAGGTTACTGGGCCAAAGCCACCGACGGGCCGGTAAACACCTCGCTGTTTAGATTGGAGGAAACCTACGGTGTGGAGGCCATGTCTTTTGACCGCGATGGTCGCCCGATCTGGGAAGACAGCTACACCACGCTGGTGAACTACAAAGACATTGAAAATAGTGCCGCTACCACCGGCGACCTAGCCTATGTAGGTATAGCGAAGATCATGCAGGGCTGGCACTTCATGCGGCTTGTAGATCTTTACAACAATGTGCCTTTCTCGGATGCGCTGCAGGGCAGCAAAAACGTAACGCCCAAGTACGAAGACGGACAGGTGGTGTATGACGGTGCCATCAACCTGATCACAGCAGGTATACAGGACATCAAAGCAGCTCCTGCCTTGTCTAAAAAGCCGGTGACTGACGACGTGGTTTTCAAAGGCAACCTGACACTCTGGATTAAGTTTGCCAATACCATTAAGCTGAGAGCTTTGCTTCGCCAGTCTGAAGCCGGAAGAGCAGGCTACATCAACGATGAACTGGCCAAGATCAAGCAGGAGGGAAGCGGTTTTCTGGGTGCTGGCGAGAGTGCCTTGGTGAATCCGGGCTACCAGATTACGGCCGGTCTGCAAAATCCTTTCTGGGACACCTACTACCGCAACCAGGCCGGAGCGCTTACCACAGGCTACAACACCCTGCGCCCTACGGCATACCTGGTACAGCAGTACAAAGAGCGCAACGACCCGCGCCTGCCCAAACTCTACCGCAGTGTGCATGGAGACTACGTAGGCGTACCAC
This sequence comes from Pontibacter sp. HSC-14F20, assembly GCF_019599265.1. Classification (GTDB taxonomy): domain Bacteria; phylum Bacteroidota; class Bacteroidia; order Cytophagales; family Hymenobacteraceae; genus Pontibacter. Next base: position 156,724 of record NZ_JAHZTC010000009.1, read on the forward strand.
TCGGAGCCACCAGTGCTGACTTTACCATGGCAAAAACATCGGCTTTGCTGGGACCGAACGAGAACGGGAACCAACCGGCAGGCCTGTTGAAAAGTGCGCAACAACCATCCGTGTTGCTGTCTTCTTTTGAGAGCTTGTTCTTGCAGGCCGAGGCGGCCGAAAGGGGCTGGCTGAGCGGAGCAGAGCAACTATATGAGGAGGCGATCAAAGAATCCTTTAAGTACATGAACGTGCCGGCAGGAGAATTTACAGTTTATAATCTTCAGCCATCTGTTAACTTTGCACTTGCCCCAAATAAAATTGAGCGCATCATCGGGCAGAAATGGTTGGCGCTGAACAGCATCAGCAGCATCGAGGTCTGGAATGACTTCAGGAGATTGGGCTACCTGAGCAGGTTGCCACAGTCGCTGCAGAGCCCGTCGGCTGACCCGGATTTCAGGCCACGAAGATTGACTTACCGTCAGTCGGAGGTATATACCAACAGCGACGAAGTAGCGAAACAGGGAGCAATTGACCCTTTCCGCTCGCGCGTGTTCTGGAACGAATAAACTGAAAATAGCCCTACAATACCTCCCCTCTTTGCCGGCAACAGCAAGGAGGGCTTTTTAGCTAAATATCTCTCTATCATGAAACAGAATCCAAGACAAAAATCAACCTGGCAAAAGGTGCGCAAGCTGTTCAATGACCTCCACCTGTGGATGGGTATAGCAAGCGGCCTTATCCTGTTTGTGGTCTGCCTGAGCGGTACCATCTATACCTTCAATACCGAGGTGCAGGAGTTTATGGAGCCGGAGAAATTTACCGTGCAGGTAGAGGCGGGGGCTAAGCCCATGGCAGCTGAAGCAATCATTGCAAAAGTAGCAGCCGAGACGGGAGGTAAAGTAAGTTCTATCACTATACCTGCCGATGCCAGCCGTACCTACACTGTGAATGTGAAAAAGGCGAACAAAGGTGATGAAGGAAAAGGTGCTGAAGGCCGTGGTGGCGAAAAAGGTGGCCGTGAGAAAGGCGGCGAGGGCAAAAAAGGACCGGAAGGCGCTGTAGCCAAAGCCGGTCCGGGTGCTGGTCCTGGCGGGAAAGGTGGAGGTGGTGGTGGTCGCGACCGTGGCACAAACTACCTCGTGAACCCTTATACTGCAGAAGTAATCGGTACGACCGAAAGCCCGACCTCCGAGTTTTTCATGACCATGTTCCGTCTGCACCGCTGGCTGCTGCTCGATACCGAAGTAGGCCGTCCGATTGTAGGCTGGGCAACCATTATTTTTACGCTGATCGTTATCAGTGGGCTGGTGATCTGGATTCCGCAGAAAGTGAAAAACTGGCGACAGGGCCTCAAAATAAAATGGAGCGGCAACTGGAAACGCGTGAATCATGACCTGCACAACTCGCTGGGTTTTTACTCGTCGTTCCTGCTGCTGGTAATGTCGCTTACCGGCCTCACCTGGTCATTTGAATGGTATAAAGAGGGCTTCTTTAAAGTGCTGGGCGTAGAGCAGCAGAAAGACCGCAAAGAAGAGCCACTCTTGTCAAAAGTGCCGGCTGACCAGTCTCAGGCCGCTACGCTTACGATTGCAGATTATGTGAAGTCGGCCGAAACCGCGCTGCCTTATAAAGGCGATTACCGCATTTCGTTGCCAGCCGACTCAGCTGCTACTGTTTCCATCAACATAAACAAAGTAGGCTTTTTCGCACCGGCAGCATCAGACAAAGTGCAGCTTGATCAGTACAGTGGCCAGGTGCTGAAGGCAGAGATCTTTGCCGACAAGCCGTTCAACGAGCAAATAATTTCGTCTATCAAGCCGCTGCACGTGGGCAATGTGTATGGCACTTTCTCCAAAATACTTTACTTCATCGCCTGCCTTGTAGCGACCAGTTTGCCGATAACAGGTACTATTATCTGGATCAACAAACTGCGCAAGAAGTCGAAGAAGGGTGCTATACCTGTGGCGAAAAGAGCGACAGCTTAGCAGGTATAAGATTTAGCAGGTATAGCAGCAACACCATCGCAAGCTATACCTGAAGAAAACAAAAAAGGCTTCTCCGGTTAAGAGAAGCCTTTTTTGATGCGGTTAGCTATACCTTAGCGCAACCTGTCTGCCGAGCGAACCAGGTCTTCGTCACGCTTGATGAAGCGGTTAGCCAGGGCATTGAGCAGCAGCGCCAAGATGGGCATGTAAAAACCAGCCTCGTAGTTACCTTCGTTGCCAGAGGCCATGCCATTGCCTACATAGTTGGCATAGTAAAACGATGTGCCAAACAGTGCGATCAACACCATTGAGTTGATCAGGCCAAACTTCATTTGATTGAGGCGGCTCTTGTACTGGAAAATTTCATACAAAGCCACACCTGCGGCCACAATAGCGAGTATCCCAATCGCGATGGTGCTCGTGCCTGTTTGAGCGCCCGCCTGCACGGCCTCGCCCTGTTCATTCACGGTCTGGAAGAACAGGCTCCAGGCGGTCAGTACGACTTCTTCTCCGGTAGTAATATCTACTTTAGACCAGAGTGGCAAAAACAACAGCGACACCATGGCAACCACGATGAGCGCCAGAAATACGGTTTGAATTCTTTGTATCATAAGGGGGTTAATTTAACTTGCAAAGAGATGCAAAATTAGACAAAGACCTGTAAAACAAAAATTGATGAGTACAGCTTATATAATTGATATCGTCAGAACACCCGTTGGCAAGTTTACCGGAGCGCTCAGCAGTGTGCGCCCCGACGACATGGCAGCCTTTATTCTGAAGGAGTTAATGGCCCGCAATCCGCAGGTAGACCCGAGCCTGATTGAGGATGTAGTGCTGGGGGCTGCTAACCAAGCCGGGGAAGACAATCGCAACGTGGCCCGAATGGCGCTCCTGTTGGCCGGGCTTCCGAGCGAAATCGGCGGCGTGACCGTGAACCGCCTTTGCGCTTCGGGGTTGCAGTCCATCATCGATGCGGGCCGTGCCATTACCTGCGGCGATGGTGAAGTATACCTGGCCGGTGGCGTGGAGAGCATGACCCGTGCCCCTTTCGTGATGGCGAAAGCCGAAACCGCTTTCGCCCGTACTCCTGAAATCTACGACACAACAATCGGCTGGCGCTTTGTGAACAACACGCTCTCGTCGATGCACTATCCGCATACCATGGGCGAAACAGCTGAGAATGTGGCTGAACGCTACGGAGTTTCACGTGAAGCGCAGGACGAATTTGCCCACGGTTCGCAGCTTAAGTACAAGGCAGCTGCCGAAGCCGGGAAGTTCAAAGATGAGATCATCCCTATACCTGTTCCGCAGCGCAAAGGCGACCCGATCATCTTCGACACCGACGAGCACCCACGCCTTTCTTCAGTTGAGAAACTGGGCACATTGGGCGCAGCCTTCAAAAAAGGAGGCACCGTAACGGCAGGCAACGCCTCCGGTATAAACGACGGTGCGGCGGCTTCGCTGGTCGTGAGTGAAGAAATTGTGAAGCGCTTCAACCTGAAGCCCATGGCACGCATTGTGTCGGCGGCGGTGGCAGGCGTGGAGCCCGCTTACATGGGTATGGGTCCCGTACCAGCAACCCTGAAAGCTCTGAAACGTGCAGGGCTTACCATCAATGATATTGGTCTGGCAGAGATAAACGAGGCTTTTGCAGCGCAGGCTATACCTTGTGTGCAGGAGCTGGGCATTAACCCGGACATTGTGAATATGAATGGTGGCTCCATTGCCATTGGTCACCCGCTCGGCGCCAGCGGTACCCGCATCTCAGCCACTTTGCTGCACGAAATGAAGCGCCGCGATAACGTGCGCTACGGTTTGGCCACCATGTGCGTAGGCGTAGGCCAGGGTGCTGCTATCATTTACGAAAAGCTTTAGAAAAAATAGTTTGCCTGTTTTATTTGTTAATCAACTGATGGTAAGCAAGGTATAGCACATTAAAAATAGTGTGAGCTGAAAGCGCCTGCTTAAAGCAAAACAACTGGAACAGTTAAGCACTTTGAGCGGTTATAGTCTACACGCGTTGCGTGAGCATTGAAACAGAAAGGAAATTATGAAAAACACCTTCATTGGGGTGAACCTGATTCCTCAGAACGATGAGGAAAGACTGCTGAAACTGCAGGAGTACGATATATTGGACACGCCACCAGAAGGAGCTTTCAATCACATAGCGGCTATGGCTGCGCGCATGTTTAATGTACCCATCGCCCTCGTTGCGTTGGTTGACTCTGAACGCGTGTGGTTTAAAGCCAACGTAGGTATGGAGGGTGTGGAGAACGTGAGCCGGGGCGTGAGTTTGTGCTCTCTTGCGATTCTGAACGAGGGTCCAACTGTATTTCCGGATGCCGTAAACGAGCCCTGCCTGCTGGCAAACCCGCTGGTGACAGGCAATTTCGGACTTCGTTTTTATGCGGGCGCCCCGCTAAAGACATCCGATGGGTATAATCTGGGCACGCTTTGCATCGTAGACAAGCAGCCACGCGATTTTTCGGAAGCCGACCAGAAAGTGCTGGGGCAGTTGGCTGCCATTGTGATGGATGAAATAGAGCTCCGCTACCTGAAACGCAAAGTGCAGGTAGAGGCTAGCTAAAGTCTGTCTGGAAGGTATAAATTGCTAAACCCGCAGGTACTACAGAGCCTGCGGGTTTATTTTTTTATCTTTGCTTCATGCGGTATTTTTTAGAGATAGCCTATGACGGCACTCGTTTTCATGGCTGGCAGATGCAGCCCAATGCCCTCTCGGTGCAAGAGGTGCTCGACGATTGCCTGAGCAAAGTGCTGCGGCAGCCAATCAGCTCCATAGGGAGCGGCCGCACCGACACAGGCGTACACGCGAGTCAGCAGTTTGTGCATTTGGATGTGGAACAGGAGCTTGACCTGGAGCATACGGTCTACCGCTTCAACCGCCTGTTGCCTAACGACATCGTAGCGAAACATCTATACCTGGTCACCGATGAGGCACACGCCCGTTTCGACGCGTTTGAGCGTACCTATCATTATCACATCACCTTAGCCAGAGACCCCTTCAAAAGATACTACGCCACCTATTTGCCGCGTTCCGTAGATGTGGAGCAGATGAATGAGGCGGCCGCTGTTTTGCTTCGTTACGAGGATTTCACGACCTTTAGCAAAGTCAAAGGCGACACCAAACATTATCGCTGCCACATGTACGAAGCCAAATGGCGACAGCAAGGCAACGAGCTGGTGTTTACCATCCGGGCTAACCGTTTCCTGAGAGGTATGGTACGATTGGTCGTAGGCACTTTGCTGGATGTAGGCCGTGGCAAGCTCACAGTAGCCGATTTTGAGCGGATTGTGGCCAGTCAGGACCGCAGCAAAGCCAGCGGGGCGGCTCCTTCCGAGGGGCTATACCTGGCCAAAGTGTCGTATCCGGAGCATATTTTCAAGACATCACCCAAAACAAACCCTTTATAGCATGCAATTACCAGAAGATCAGAACGGTCCACATCTTAACGGCAAACACCTTCGCCCTGAAAGCTTGATGATGAGCTACGGGTATAACCCGGAGTGGTCAGAAATGGCTGTGAAGGCGCCAATTTACCAAACCTCTACTTTCGTTTTCAAGAACGCGGAAGAAGGGAAGGCCTTTTTTGAACTAGCGTATGGCCTGCGTGAGAAGCACGCCGAAGAGCAGCTCGGCCTCATTTACAGCCGCCTGAACAACCCGGACCTCGAAATCCTCGAGAACCGCCTCCGCTTCTGGGATGGTGCCGAAGAAGCAGCCGTTTTTGCCAGCGGTATGGCCGCCATCAGCACCACGCTCTTGGCCTTGCTCAAGCCCGGCGACCTGATCCTGCACAGCGAGCCTATCTATGGTGGTTCTGACTACTACATCAAAAACATCCTGCCAAAGTTCGGCGTGAAGAGCATGGGCTTTCGTGCCAACACGCCAATAGAGGAAGTAGAGCAAATGCTCGAAGAATCAGGTATGGCCGACAAACTGGCGATGGTATACCTGGAAACCCCAGCCAACCCAACCAACCACTTGGTAGACATCGAGGCCTGCGCCGCCATGGCCAAAAAGCACTCGACTGCCGACAAAAAAGTAGTGTTAGCCGTGGACAATACGTTCCTGGGCCCTGTGTTCTCGCACCCGCTCAAGCACGGCGCTGACCTGGTACTTTACTCTGCCACCAAGTACATCGGCGGCCACTCCGACCTGATCGCAGGTGCCTGCGCTGGTCCGGCCGACCTGATGAAGCAGGTGAAAGGTATGCGTACCTTCATGGGTTCTATGGCGAGCCCGTGGACAGGCTGGATGCTGATGCGAAGCCTCGAGACGCTGAAAATCCGCATGGAGTGTCAGGCACGTGGCGCTGAAGTAGTAGCTGCTTATCTGAAGGAGCATCCGAAAGTAGACAAGATTTACTTCCTTGGCTACCTGCAGGACAATCCGCAGCAGCAGGCTATTTACGACAAGCAGTGCAAGGCAGCGGGCTCTATGATTTCGTTCGACATTAAAGGTGGTGAAAAAGAGGCCTTTACGTTCTTGAACAACCTCAAACTCATCAAACTAGCCGTGAGTCTGGGCGGCACGGAGTCGCTGGCTGAGCACCCGGCTTCTATGACGCACTCTGATATTTGTCTGGCCGACCGTGCCGTGATGGGTATAGGCGAGGGCATGATTCGTATCTCGGTAGGCGTGGAGCACCCGGAGGATATTATCTCTGACATCGCGCAGGCGCTTGAGAAAGTTGCTATACCTGCGGAAGCGGAGGTATAGGTATAGACCTGCATTTTTGAAGCCCTTCTCTGTCAAACAGAGAAGGGCTTTTTTATACCTTGTGATGCAGTTGCTATACCTGATAAATCCCGAAAATCCTGATGCAAAAACCATTAACTTTGCGGTCGGTTAGCATGTGGTACTCGTAAGGGTATAGCTGGAGAATGGCGGAGTGAGATTTCGGCGCTATGGTGTGAGCGTCCACGTTCGTGTCTGGTATTGCGGGGTCTCTGGCCCAGGTAGAGCAAAGCGTATTGCTTAGTAGCATCGCCATGCGGCGGGCACTTACTTTTTTCCTTGATGAAAAAAAGTAAGCAAAAAAACCAAGACGCTCCAAACTCGCTGAACGCTCTTGACAGGGGGACCCCTTCACCCCCAACAGTGGAGTGTCGTTTGGTGCACCTGGCGGTTGTCTTAGCTCCGTAGCTGCTGTGGTAAGTATGTCTGCTATACCTGCCAGTGGTCTGTGACACGAAGCTATACCTTACACCTAGCAGCGGCTAAAAGCCTCCCTTCGAAGGGGGCAGGGGGATGTTAACGTCCCCGAAGACAACTAAAACCTGATATAACAAACTTGGAAGATAAACCACAAAATACAGGCAAGGTATTCGATGCAGATGTCATCCGGCGGCTCTTTACGTTCGTGAAGCCCTATATCCGGATTTTCTACTTCATCGTGTTCCTGACATTTGCCTCGGCTATTCTGGCTGCCGTGCGTCCTTTCCTGATTCAGTATACCGTCGACAACGAGATACTGCAGAATGATTGGGAAGGGCTGAACAAGATGTTCGTGATACTCGCGGTGCTCTTAATTGGGCATGCCATTGTGCAGTATCTCCATACCTACTTCGCTGGCTGGCTGGGGCAGCATGTGGTGCGCGACATCCGGGTCGTGCTCTACCGCCACATCCTCAACCTGCGCCTCAAATTCTTCGACCGCACACCCATTGGTACGCTCGTGACCCGTAACGTATCCGATGTGGAGACGCTTTCCGATGTGTTCAGCGAAGGCCTTGCTGCCATGATTGGCGACATCCTGCAACTGGTGTTCATTCTCGGCTTTATGTTCTACATCGATTGGGAGCTGGCACTGGTCAGTTTGTCCACTTTCCCGATTATGCTGGTGAGTACCTACATTTTCAAGGAGAAGATCAAAGATACTTTCCAGGATGTGCGTACAGCCGTGGCGCGACTCAACTCCTTTGTGCAGGAGCATATCACAGGTATGAACATCGTGCAGATCTTCAACAACGAGAAGCGCGAGCTCGAGAAATTCAAGGAAATCAACAAAGAGCATACCCGCGCCAACGTCCGCTCTGTGCTGTATTACTCGGTTTATTTTCCGGTGGCTGAGATTATTGGTGCGGCGGGTCTGGGCTTGCTCGTATGGTATGGTGCCCACGGGGTTATTGAAAATGACGTATCGCTAGGTACGCTGATGGCGTTTATCCTTTACATCCAGATGTTCTTCCGCCCGATTCGCATGATTGCCGACCGCTTCAATACCTTGCAGCTGGGTGTGGTAAGTACCGAGCGCCTCATGCGCCTCCTCGACAGCAAAGAGATGATTCCGGATAACGGCGATTACAAGCCTGAAAAAATAAAAGGCAATGTGGCCTTCAAGGACGTGTGGTTTGCCTACAAAGACGAGGATTGGGTGCTACGCAACATTTCTTTGGATGTCAAAGCGGGCGAATCGGTTGCCTTTGTGGGAGCTACGGGGGCGGGTAAGACTTCAGTTATCAACCTGCTCAACCGCTTCTACGAAATCAACAGCGGCCAGATTCTGATTGATGGCCACGACATTAAAGAATATGACCTGAGCGTGCTGCGCCATCATATTGGCGTGGTATTGCAGGATGTGTTCCTTTTCTCCGGCACCATCGCCGACAACATTAGTCTGGGCAACAAAACTATTACCGAAGAGCAAATGTGGCACGCCGCCGACCTGGTGGGTGCCCGCAAGTTCATTGAGCGACTGCCGGGCGGGCTGCATTATCAGGTAATGGAGCGCGGAGCCACGCTTTCGGTAGGCCAGCGTCAGCTCATTTCGTTTGTGCGGGCTATGGTCTACAATCCGGAAATCATTATCCTGGACGAGGCTACTTCCAGCGTCGATTCCGAAACCGAAGAACTGATACAGTACGCCATCGACCAGCTGATGCACGGTCGTACGTCCATCGTCATCGCCCACCGTTTGTCTACCATCCAAAAGGCCGATAAGATCATTGTGATGGACCGCGGCGAGATAAAAGAAATGGGTAACCACGAGGAATTGCTGCGCCGCGATGGTTACTATGCCCAACTCTACCACATGCAGTACAAAAACATGATTGACTTATGAACAAGAAATTCTTGTTAGTGATGTTGGTCCTTTCGGCCATCGTAGCGGCTTTTTACGCCTACCTGGGAGGTTTTAGTTCAACAAGTGTATCCGAAGTGAACTCGGAACGACTTTTTGTGGCAGGCCGTGCCTTCAGTGGTTCTGTAAACGACAGCGGGATTAATGATGCTTTCCGGAGAGCCGCTGAGGTACTCGACAAAAACGAACTGCAAGGACAGCTGGGCAACATCTACTACAACAACCCGGAGGGGCGTGCCGATAGTGTAAACGCTTTTATCGGCGTGGTTATACCTGACAGCACCGTGCAGTTGCCGGCCGACTACGAACTGCGGGTGGTGCCGGGTGGCCGCCGTGCCCTGCGAAGCGAAGTGAATGCTCATTACATGCTGGCCCCGAACAAACTTTACGAAGCCATTTTTGACTATGCCAAGGAGAAAAATCTGGAGCTGGAAACTTTTTACGTGGAGTGGTTCCCGGAAGACCGCCAGGGTATAGTAGAGGTTCCGATTAAGGAGTAACTTGCAAGTATAGATTATCTCTATATCTTTGGTGAAAGGAGAAAGGCTATGTCTTTCCTCGTGGAACGATAGCAAAAAAGCAAATTGGGCAAAAAGGCAGAGGCAAAAAAAGAGCTGATACTGGAGGCAGCCAAGGCGGTGTTCGGTAAAATGGGCTACAGCAAGGCTACCTTGGATGATATTGCCCATGCCATCGGCCTCAAGAAACCCACGCTCTACTACTACTACAAAAGCAAGGAAGTGCTTTTTATCGAGGCCTTCTCGCAGGAGTGGAAAGGCAGCCTGTACCATATCAAGAAAATTGCCGAGCAGGAAAAAGACCCCCGCGAGCGCCTGTTGCGCTACATCCGCTCATCGTTGCGCTACTACCAGGAAATCGTGACGCAGCACACCATCTCCATCAAAGTACTCATCGAGACGCGCACTATGTTTCAGGAGCTTTTCAAGGAATCGCGTGCCAAGGAGACAAACTTCTACGCCACAGTCATAAAAGAAGGTATAGCCAACGGCACCTTTCTCGATTGCGAAGCCGAACGCGTAGGTTACTCCATTATGGTAGTCAAAGACCTGATTCAGTTCGAAGAGTTTCAGCGCGCCCAGTTCCACAACCTGCCCACCATCAATTTTGAGAAAATAGAGCGCGAGGTGCTGTATACCGTAAACCTGATTCTGGAAGGTATACGGGTAAAGGGATAGCCGCAGACGGCGTGCGCTACCAGCTATCCAATACTTAACGTCACTATGATTTTGAAAAAAGCAGCAGCCAATCTGTTGTGTTGCCTCGTGCTGCTAAGCAGCTGCATCGGCTCAACCCGGCATGCGGCTATACCTGGCGGTTGCCCTCAGGCACTGCAGGCAAATGACCGCATACTGGTTGGCGTAATCCCGGGACTTTTGGCGCATCGCTCGCATCAGTTGTATCAGCAATTGGAACAAGAGTTTGGTCAAAAAGGAATTTCAACAGCCTATGTAGCAGAGCAGGAGTATGACCTGGCCCGGCAAGGTATAAAACCGAACCCAGCGCCGGATTCAATCACACTGGTGCAAATGCGAAAGGCGGGCTATACCTATTATCTGGAACTGGCCGTAGGAGATGTTGCATCAGGTATGGGCTATGCACGGACAAGCGCGCAGGAACAGAAGGAGATACAGCAAGGCTACGGCACAATCGGGGCGGACGATTCGAAAGCTACGGTGCACTTCAAACTCCATTCAACAGACCAGAAAAAGCAAGTCTATACCTTGGCAACAACCACTAAACTGAGTGGGGTAACATTAGCTGGCAACAAGCACGAAGATGGGTATAGGAATAGTAGCACTGTCAATCTTTCCACGGCATCGCTAGCCACAGATAAGGCACTGAAAAAGGGAGTTGCAGAACTTCTGAAAAACTGTAAAGTGAGCCAGTAAGATACGGCAGCGAATGCATAATGCCCCAGGCAAACCGTTTGCCTGGGGCATTATTATTTAAAGCCTGTTCAGGCTAAATTCGTTTCAAAACTGAGGGGTGGATTGGAGCGAAATCTGGGATTCTACTCCTGGGGGTTACTAGCTTTGTATTCTTCCAGCTTGGCCTTAAGCGCGTCTACATCGGCGTGGTGTCCTTTGGCTACTTCGGCAGCGTCGAGCTCGATGAGCATGTTCTGCATCTGTTTCAGGTAGGCGGCTTTGTCCTTTTTAAGGCAGCCTTTGTGGTTGTCTTTGCAGGTGCCGTCCTCATCCATGGGTTTGAACATACTGCCCTCGCCATAGATAAGCCATTGCGTGTTCAGGTCCTGAAAGTTCTTAACGATAGCCACTAACTCATCGAGGAGGTAATTTTTCCCTGACAGGATATTAGCAAGCACTGCTTCATCGCTGCCCGTCATCTCAAGGAGCTGCGGCATTTCCAACTCTTTGATGCTGGTATAAAAACGGAACCTTTTGCCGATTTGCTGTATGTCAATAGCCATAGATAGAGATTTATGAGGTTATGTAAACTTGCTATACGTACCTATAACAGTTTCTGTATCAAAAAATTCCCGGGCTATTTGTATAGAGTATTAATAAACAGATTGTTGCCGTTTGGAAATTGTGCTGTTACACCTTGTTGCACTAAACCTTCGGTAGCTGGTTTTAAAAAGCAGCGGATAAGGGCTATCTTTTGGATTCACACTTATTCCTTACATAAAGATGAAAAAAAAGAGCCTACCCTTATCCAGACTGCCTGTACTAATGTAGCGGGATTCAGCGAGCTTTACGAGAAGTTCCGAAAAAAAATCACCGTCTCGGGCCGCGGCCAGAGCACCCTCAAAAACTACAGCCACCACCTGGCCAAGGTGGCCCTGCACTTTAACTGCCTGCCCACCGAGCTGGACTGCGACCAGCTCAACGACTACCTCTACCTGGTAAAGCGGGAGCACAACACCCCCTCCAACTCCTACTTCAAGTTCACCGTCTACTCCCTGCGCTACGTCTTTCGCATGGAAGGCCTCAAGGACAAGCGCATTGAGCTGCCTGTCCTCAGGGGCAGCAAAAAGCTGCCTGTTGTTCTAAGCAAGCCCGAGGTTAAAAGGCTGCTCTCGGCGCCAAAGCTGTTAAAACACCGGGTCCTTATTGCCACCCTCTACGACTGCGGGCTGCGCTGTGCCGAAGTGCGTAACCTTCGTCTTTCGGACCTGGACTTTGACCGCCGCATGCTCCACGTGCGCCAGGGCAAGGGAGGCAAAGACCGCTACGTGCCCCTGAGCGAGCACCTGATCCGCGGGCTTTAAAAGTACATCCAGTCAGAGTGCCCGCAGACCTGGCTCTTCAACGGCCAGGTGCAGCAGAGTGAAGAGGGCCTGACAGACACCCGCTATTCCCAACAAGGGGTGCAGTGGGTGGTGCGAACGGCACGTAATGAAGCCGGCCTCTCCAAGCAGGTCAGCACGCATACGCTGCGCCACACCTTCGCCACCCACCTGCTCGAGGACGGCCTGGACATCATCTCCATCAAAGACCTGCTGGGCCACGAGAGTATTCAGACCACGATGGTCTACCTGCACGTGGCCCAGAGCGGCAGGAAAAAGCCTTTCTCGCCGCTCGACACCCTCTACGCCTAGTGCGGGCCAAGCACGAGGTGGCAGACGTCTTGCGTCTGCACTGGCCCCAGGTCGAGAACTGTGGTGGCATCAATTCCTGGCAGCTGCGCACGCTCTCGGCCCTCCTGCGCTGCCGCACCCAGCAGATGGGCGGGCACGTGGACGCCTGCTCAGACTGCGGCCAGGTGCGCGTGAGCTACAACTCCTGCCGCAACCGCCACTGCCCCAAGTGCCAGGGCCGCAAGCGCGAGCAGTGGATCCAGGCCCGCGAGCAGGAGCTCTTGCCCGTGCCCTACTTCCACGTGGTCTTCACCCTGCCCGACACGCTCAACCAGCTGGCCCTCCAGCAGCCAAAGCTTGTCTACGACACCCTCTTTGAGGCCGCCTGGCAGACGCTGCTTGCCTTCGCCACGGACACAAAGCACCTGGGGGCAAGGCCGGGCATGGTGGCCGTGCTCCACACCTGGGGCCAGACCCTCTCGCTGCACCCGCACCTGCACTGCATCGTGCCCGGTGGCGGGCTCAGTGAAAGCGGCAGGTGGCGAGGGGCCCGCGGCAAGGGACGCTACCTCTTCCCGGTCAAGGCCATGAGCCAGGTCTACAGAGCTAAGTACGTGCAGGTGTTGAAGGAGAAACTGCCAACAGTAGAGAAAGAGCTGCTAAAGGCACTGTTCGGCAAACAGTGGGTGGTCTATGCCAAGCGCCCCTTCTCGGGGCCCGAACATGTGGTCGAGTACCTGGGTCGCTATACCCACAAGATCGCTATCTCTAACCACCGTCTCACAGCCGTGGACGAGCAGTCGGTGAGCTTCTCCTACAAGGACTACCGGCAGGGGGCCAAAAGGCTGGAGATGAAGCTCGAGGGCATGGAGTTCATCCGTCGCTTTGCCCTGCACATCCTGCCCCGGGGCTTTGTGCGCATCCGCCACTACGGCATACTCAGCGGCACTGCCAAGGGGGTGGCCATTCCGGTGATACGGGAGCAATTGCCTGAGGAGAAACGGCGGAAAGCAGAAGTGCGCCAGCTCCAGGAGTACAATCCGCTCGAGTGCCCCTGCTGCAAAAAGGAGACGATGGTCACCCTGCAGGTGCTGGCTAAACGGGGGCCGCCACAGGGGATGAGGACGCAGCGCCCCTACCAGGAGTTCGAGTAAGAAGCTAAAAAAAGCCGCCCGACAAGGCGGCCTGGCGAAGCTATGCCCATTAGGCAGCAAATGCCTTGAAAAGAGCGGGAATTCTCCCCCGGAAACAGCAGAAAGTATCTACTATTACCCTTTCAGGCTCACCTCCAATGGGCCAGTCAGCTACCTGAAAGCCCAAACAAGTAGTTCAGGGGCAAGCCTCTTCCGACTTAAAACCCATAATGCGTCGCCCGGTTAGGTGCAACCACGGCTTCATTGTGGGCACTCCGTACCCAACGAAGCCTTAGTTGTTAGTAAGGGGAATTTATAGATACAGCTTGGGCTGTTGCAGGTATAGCTAGCGGGTTTCGTCTGTGCGGCGGGCACTCACTTTTTTCCTTGATGGGGGTAGGGGCCACTACTGTTCGAAACCTTGTCAAGTTCGTATTATGTAACGGGCATACATGAAAGGAGGCTGATATGAAGGCGAAGGATTTACTGGCATTTATCCCTGACCAGGACCT